>NZ_VVIP01000006.1:3679-6609 GCF_009650435.1 Foetidibacter luteolus | reverse complement strand
CAAATGGATGAAAGAATCTTATGTGCAGGTAACGCCCAAAAGCAGCATAGGCAAAGCGCTTGCCTACAGCATAGAGCGATGGAAGAAGCTTTGCATCTATACTACTAATGGTATGCTTTGCATCGACAACAACCCTGTAGAAAATAGTATTAGGCCCATAGCCATCGGTCGTAAAAATTATCTCTTTGCAGGCAGCCACGATGCCGCACAGGAAAGTGCAATGATCTATTCGTTACTCGGCACCTGCAAACTTCATAAAATCAACCCGTGGGAGTGGCTCAAAGACATCCTCACCCGTTTGCCAGACCATCCCATCAATAAAATAAAGGAACTGCTGCCACACAACTGGCAGCAGTAAAATTAGATCCGGCGTTTTTCTTTACCAATATGTACTTGCTGGCTGGGATACGTTAGCAGCAACTTTAACAGACATCTCGTTTAAATTCAAAAAAATTGTTACCAGCAGAAATCCAATACTTGTTAGACAACTATGATGCGGAGGACATAAACCTATCAATAAACAAAGCAGACTATTCTGGTGAGACTCCTCTCATAGGTTTAACGGTCCATGAAACAGACGCTCCGCCTCAAACTTGGACACTTGAAATTATTGGACACAGAGCCAGCGAACTTTCGTTTACTTTTTATATCACTGACACGACAATTCTTATAACGGATGACCATCCATTATTATGGCAATATTCTGACTTTCAAAGTGAGTTATATTTTAATGGCTCAAGTACCGACATATATAAAATTGTTTCGGAACTAAACCAAATTGACTTTGAATTATTTGGCAAATATCAAAACCCAAGTGAACAACTCTATGTATTGTTGCGAACATCAAACGGTTCGTTAGGAAAAGGCTCAAAGAAGTTATTGACAAAGTATGCTGAATGCCTGAACAGAAACGGCATTAAGACTTCAATGGTCGGCGGTTATTCGCCTTCTTATTTCGATGGAAAAAATACAATGCAAGGCGAGACACTTAAGATATTTTTGTTTGGAGGCTCTTATATTGTTGGACAAGACTTTATCTTTAGTAAAAGTACCTAACAAAGCTGCTGCTAACATTGCATTGGCAATATGGCGGGGCGAGGAATATATTCTCAGCTTTTTGTTCGCTAATCGGCTTCGGTTTCGGCAGACGGATAACACCGAGCAGCAGAATAAACAATGATCTTTTGTACCTTTAATCAGCAGCGGCTCCAGGCTGACGGAACACAGAATACCGCCACATCGCCAATGCTTCAACGTAAGCAGCCATTTTTAGGACAGACACCGTGAACACATTTGAACAACTCAGAGGCAGACAAATAAGCAAAGTTTTGCGGTTGGACACAGGTGAAGATTTTCCACCGTTATCTTTTCCTCTTGCAATTTTTGTTATGCTGGACAATAATTCTGGACTTTTTATCGGTTTTGGTTTTCACAGCGAGACAACAGAGCTAAACTATATGACACTTGCTGACCTTGAGGATTATTACGGGACAGAATACGGCGAGAGTTGCTTGAGTAATTTGAAAAATGACGACCCATTGAATAAACTTGTAGGACAAAAAATTAAGTCTTTAAAAGTTGGGCAATTCCAAGACGACAAAATACAGGGTGACACTTTCGTAATTAAGTCAGGACAATATGCAGGTGTAATCCTTGACGTTGACAATAATAAAGTGACAATTTATTCAACAAAGAATGGCGGACAAATTTTGTTTGACACGGAAGAACTATTCCCTAACAAACAAAGTTGGGTTTTGACATAAAACGGCTGCTTACATTGCATTGGCAATATGGCGGGGCGACGAATATATTCTCAGCTTTTTGTTCGCTACTCAGCTTCGGTTTCGGCAGACGAATAACACCGAGCAGCTGAATAAACAATGAGCTTTGTATCGTTAATCAGCAGCGGCACCGGGCAGACAGAACAAAGAATACCGCCACATCGCCAATGCTTTAACGTTGTGTGCTACTATATGAGACAGACCCTAACTACAATAATATTAGTCTTAGCGACCCTTACTGCAAAAGCTGACTTGCCAGGACCAGCTTACCAATACGACCTTTATTCACAAAACAAGAGCTTTTACTATAAGTCAATTCCATTCTACAACTACGACCAGACAAATTTTGGGAAGACGATTGTTTACGATGCTAAGACAAAAAAGAGGTTGTATCAAATTGACAACTATCTGCCTCGTCAAGCTTTTCTGAGTAATAACGGTAAATCGCTTATCACGACAAGATATTGGATGTGGGGACATGATAACTTTGACGACCAAGAGCTCATTGAATTTTATGTGAATGGGAAAAAATCAAAGAAGTACTTTGTAAAGGACTTAATAAGCGACAGGTCAAAACTTCAATTTACTTCATCACATACTCTATGGTATGATGATATGTTTATTTACAATGACACACTATTTGTGTTGACCTTAGATGATAAGGCAATACTTATTGACGCCAACAAGACTGAAATCATTGGAAGAAAAGACAAATCATTTGTGACGAAGCGGTTCGACTTGAAAAAGCTTCCTCAACTGAAATCGGTGGTGTACGATAAAATAAAATATCCAGAAGGTTATCAGTTTCCAGATTTGATTACGGGAAGGAAGTTTAGGACTGAGTTAATCAAAGGTTTAAACAAGACCGAAGTAAAAGACTACGATAGCTGCAAATTCTATATTATGGTTTATGGAGCTATTGACAGGAAAGGCCATTGTGATATTTTCTTACTATCTGCAAGTATAAATAAGAGTGACAAAGATGACCCACTATGGAAAAAGCAAGTTGCAGATTGGGTAACAAGGCAAAAGTACAAGACTGACCTCATTCCAATTAACTGCGACAAATGGGTTTTTCAGGAATTCTTTTATCTCAAGTGACGAATAGCAGCACACAACAGGCAGTTTTGCGTCAGCAGGGGGCGACGA
>NZ_VVIP01000006.1:0-3629 GCF_009650435.1 Foetidibacter luteolus | reverse complement strand
CCACACAACTGGCAGCAGTAAAATTAGATCCGGCGTTTTTCTTTACCAATATGTACTTGCTGGATGGGATACTCCGCAACGCTCATATTCAAAATCTTCTTTAGCAGCATACCCCGGCATCATTTCAATAGCGCCCCTTGTTTCTTTAATCAATTGTTTCGGAGATTCGTCCATGCATACTACCGGACAATCTTTATCGTATGGCCTTTTATATATGTCAAGCACACGTTCCATGTTGGCTGCGAAGTCGCCATTGTTCAGCGGCAGGATTACCCAACCTTTCACTTTCCAGGGTTGTAATTCGTTTTTTTTAGAACCCTCCTTACGGTTTCATAAGAAATATCATCAACATACTCTAATTCAACCATCTTGTCGGCAAGCAATCGCAATGACCACTTAGAAAACCCCTCCGGGGCCTTGCTGCATGCTAAGGCAATTAAATGGGCCTCCATGTCGCCGTCCGCTTTCTTTTCATACACCCGCGTAGTCGGGCTGTTTTCCAGCGCCGCCTCAAAACCCTCTTCCACAAACCTCTTTTTTACCCGGTCTATTGTCCGCATCCCGATTTTGAGCACTTTGGCAACGTCTTCATTATTGACTTTATCTGCAAATTCCCCCTCGTCGCAGTTCAGCAAAATCAATGCATGGATTACTTTTTTGGAGGTATGTGTACCTCCTTTGGTTATGGAGAGTAATTCAAGCCTCTCTTGTTGTGTCAGTGTAACCTTATACTTTACCATAGTCCTTTTGGATGGCAAAGATACAAAATTATACGTCATAGTATAAATGACATGACACTAGCCAGTGTCGGCTTTTTAATACTGTTCTTTGCCGTAGTTAATCTCTTACCTAAGACTGGTGGCACTTATTACGAATTCGATAAATACAATAAGACTATTGACTCGCCAATTTCTGCAACAGTAAAAAGAATTGTTGAAGGAAAAAACTACTTTGGTGCCCAATTCGGTAAGGACTCAAACAACTATTTTGGCTTTACTTACCATATGGAAAGGACACCAAAGCTATGGTTAAAAGAATATCCAGAAAGTTTTATCGTTATGGGAGACTCTGTATTTAAAAAGGAAAACAACGACACTTTTTTTGTTTTAAGAAACGGCAAGTCTTGGAAATATATTTTGCCTCGAGACACAGTTCAAGAAAAATAATGGCGAACAACAACAGCACGGGCTGCTAACAATGCATTGGCAATATGGCGGTCGACGAATAGATTCTCAGCTTTTTGTTCGCTATTCAGCTTCAGTTTCAGCCGACGAATAACACCGAGCAATAGAATAAACAATGAACTTTTATTTATAAATTCAGCAGCGGTTATGGGCTGACGATTTTCAAATACCGCCACATCGCCAAGCCGTACCGTTGGCTGCAACTAATAAGACATACTACTTAATGAAAAAACTGCCAATAATAGCAACTATACTCCTCACTTTAAATTCTTGCGGACAGAAAACAACTTTGGATGATAAATACAGCAATTTAGACAAATTTGGGAAGACTATTAGTAAGCTTCATGATTCATTAGGCAAGAAATACAACATTAAGGATTACGGCTTTGATGTTGAATGTATTTATGGACAAGCAGACTTAACAAAATTGGTCAGGGAAATGCTGGATTTAGGTGAGTTTAAATACAAATTTGTTAGCGATGGACAGGACAAATCAAAACAGCAGTATTATTCTATTTATCAAATAATTGATAAATCTTACGAATTCAGAACAAGCTCTGTAGGAGATTATGTTGACTTAGAAACCGTATTTCCAAGCTTGCAGCAGATTGTAAAGGATAACAAACCTGAATATGAATACAATTACAGTAATATGGACGGTGGGCAAATTGCATTTTTAATATTTGCAAAGACAACGGAGTTAGTACAAGCTGTAGATGAAGGCTATCCCTGCTCTCTTGAAAGTGGACGATGGCAGTGGGATAAAGAATGGAAATGGGGCGTTTATTCTGATATTATTTTAGAGAAGATTCCAGACTTTGCTGATTTGAAAAGAAAGTATTACCAGACCTTAAAAGAGCTATACGACGAGGGCTTTAACGTACCAAACCTTACTATTAATAGAATTTACATTGATGATATTTTCAAGGATAAGTCAGTTGACATAGTTATTGACGGAGGACCGGGAACGACTTCAGCCAATGATATAATCGGTCATAAAGTTCGGTGCTTTTGGGAAGGCTGGGGAGTACTGTTGGCTTACACATTAGTTACACGTTACAACGGTAAGCCGACCTTATATGACAAGGAACTAAACACAACGACAACTTTGAGACAACAAGAATATGTAACAAAAGCAAAGACGGCTTTCGGCAGATGACCATAACTGACACCAACAGGCGGTCTGGCAGTATGGCGGGGCAACGAATATCTGTTCAACTTTTTGTTCGCTAATCGGCTTCAGTTCCAGCCGACGAATAACACCGAGCAAAGGAATAAACAATCAACTTTTATTTATAAATTTAGCTTCGGTTACGGGCTGACGATTTTCAAGAACCACCACATCGCCAAACCGTGCCCGTTAGCAGCTATGGCGACAGACACCTCAACAATAGATAGACAGTTTGAGAGGAATAAAAGCTTTTATAGTTTTAACAAATACATAAAGTAGAGCGGGAACTACTTGACAAACAACCTGACCTGTAACAGGGATTGAATAATAGGGGCGAAACCGAAAAGCAATTAGATTAGGAATTAAAAATTCAGAAAAATGCAAACATCATTGAATTTTAGGAAAGAGCCCTTTGCTCTACTTCTTTTGACAACAATCATTTTATTGTTTGTCCTTGCTTTGCGACCTATTACCAATGTGGACTTTCAAGACAACGTAATGTTCGGAGTTCCCCTGGATAATATGGTTTGGATAATCCCTTGCTTTCTGATTTCTTTTTGGTTGTTGTATTTGGCGACTAAGAAGTTTCTTTACTCAACAAAAGCAACCTGGGTTCACGTTATTGCGACTGTTGCCTCAACTCTGTTAATTGTTTCATCCCTTTACGTTGGGATTAACCCGACACAAACAATTTTAGAAAATCACGAATTAGTAGGCAATATAATTCAAATAGTGACATTTCTTTTTATTGCTGGACAGTTGACATATATTGGAAATCTAATATTGGGACTGCTCAAAGGACAAAAAGTGATTTGAGAATGGAGAAAAGAAAGCCACAAGCAGCTAACATATAGGGCTTAAACGAAGCGGAGCGCAGCGGAGGTTCGATTTAAGCCTATGTTGACTAGCCTGCCCCGCAGGATTGCGGGGAAGCTTTGGCAGCCGTGCAAATTAGTTATGGATTTTGAATGAAGCGAATGTCTGCATTGTAAAGATGCTGACGGGCTTGCCGGGTTGTTGATGTCAGCATTATTTATTTGGGTTGCGCTTTTTAGGAAGGGTTATCTACGCAAAGACTGTTCTTTTTGTGCCTGTAAAGGTTGTTTTTGTACGCCAGGTACAATAGGGTTCCCTTTCAAAGGCCCGCTTTGAAAAAATAATCAGCCATTTATTTTCTGCTGTTCTGCTTTCCATTGAGCCATCATATCACAGGGAGGGCCGTTGGCGCCGAAGCTTAATAATGTTATCATTTTGCCTGTTTTGCAACAGGGGCA
>NZ_VVIP01000059.1:284449-419660 GCF_009650435.1 Foetidibacter luteolus | reverse complement strand
CTTGCGTCGCACTCTTCCTCTGAAGATTGTGGTTTTAGCAAGGCTTTAGCCTGCTAAAACCACTGTGGTAGCAAAACATAATCATCTCCAAAAAAATAATGATTTTTTCTGGCAGCAGCTAAAACAACAATAAATGGATACGTGGATTTTAAATAATTGATTCTTCCTCTGCAAGCCATGTCACCTTTTACAGTGAGTTGCCTATGCCTGTGTACTCCGGAGAGTCGTGGCAGATTGTACGTCAAGTCTTATTACAAGAGTGCCGTCCCTTTATATTTTAAATTACAAAGCAGCCCTGTAGGCCATTGTTTTTGTTCCCAAAATTAGAACAAAAAACCATGTTTTTATAGGCTCGCTTCAGCACCTTTCATCTTCATTGGCCTGTGTGCACTTAAAATTGCATGATGGATTGTACGGTTGGTTCTTTACGCGGCAATGGGCAGCAGGCTGCAATTGTTCAATGTTCTTTTGCTCAAAGTTTAATGTTGGCAGTTGTGCGGCATTGGTTATTATTATAGCGCGGCACACTGCCCGGGGCTGAAAAGCTGCTCAATGTACAGTGGGATGCGTAAAAAGCAAGGGACATAAAACGGTTTCGACAAGCTCTACCTGATATCCGTTTCTTAACTCAACGGCATTGATACAACATCAAACATCTTACACAAAAAAGTGCTTCGTATTTCAAACTTCGTACTTAACCTTATTCGCCCGTTTCAGTTTTACGAAAGGAAAAATATGTTTGGCTTACATAACTGAAAATAACCACAAACACTGTAGTAAGCATTTTGGATGGCGTGGGGTACCAGCCCAGGTGATCAACAAACAGTTTGAGGAAAACGTAGTTAAGGAAAATGCAACCCATGATAACCACAAAATAGCGGAACAACTGTATGCGCCCCTTTAAATCTGATTCCTGGAAAATTACATACCGGCTTAAGTAAAAGCCAAACGGAAAAGTTACGCAGAAGGACAGAAAAAAAGATGCGATATGCGGGCTTAAGGTAAATGCGCCCAGGTTCAGGTTCTGCTTTTTGAGGATGTAATTATAACATATAAAAAACAGGCATATATCCAGCGCCGTGTTAGTGCCCCCGCAAGCCGCATAACGGAATGTTTGCTGTGGAATAAACCGGCTGAAAGGCGGGTAGAAAAAATCAACTATTGAAAGAATGGTTGTTTTTATATGCAGGTGAAGCTTCTTCATTTCTTAAGGGGCGAAGATAATGAAGTGAAGATAATGCAGGATTGTTAAAAAAGGTAAAATCAATACAGCCATTGCCCTGCCAAGCAGCCACGTTACATAACTTTGTGCCGTTTTATGTGGCCTTTGCGGATATTGTGTTTATATTGTCCGCCGGATGTATGGCTAACCCCCTCATTCGCTACAACAATGTTAATTAACCTTGCCACACAAACTAAACTTAGCTATTTGCGTATATGCTGATAAAATTAAGATGTATGGGCACCTGGCTTAGCGGCGCATTCGCGGCGCTGCTCTCTCTCACTTCCTGCGTGGAACAGAACAATCAGAAAAAAAGTTTATTGGAGGATAGATACATGGCATCGTTTACAGCGGAAATGGACACCGCTACCTTTGGCACCGGTTGTTTCTGGTGTACAGAAGCGGTTTTTCAGCGCCTGGATGGCGTGGCGAAAGTTATCAGCGGCTACAGCGGCGGAACTGTTGACAACCCCACTTATGAACAGGTTTGCAGCGGCCGGACCGGCCATGCGGAATGCTGCCAGGTTTTATACGACCCCAGCAAAATAACTTATGCCGAATTACTGGAAGTTTTTTGGAAAACACATGACCCCACCACATTAAACCGGCAGGGAAACGATGTGGGCACACAGTACCGCAGCGCTATTTTTTACCATAACGGAGAACAAAAAGAAGAAGCACAGCATTACATAGATGAACTTAATAAAAGTGGCGCTTACAAAGACCCAATTGTTACCACACTGGAGCCTTATACAAAATTTTATTCAGCGGAAAACTACCACCAGAATTATTATAACAGCAACCCCAACCAAATGTATTGCCGCTATGTAATTCAGCCCAAGCTGGAAAAATTTGAAAAAGTGTTTAAGGATAAGCTAAAACATTAACTTATATAAAGAGGAGGCCCTGCAGCCTCCTTTTTTATTGAACCCTTACGGTTCGCAGTTCCAGCAGGTTTAAGGCATTTTCCTGCAGCCCGGTTACAGTTGGCTGTAAAAGGTGAATGGATTGATCGTACCACACAGGTATAACCGGGGCATCGTTGATTACCAGTTGGTCCATACGGCGGTATAAACTATAGCGGAGCGAATCGCTGGTTTCTTCCAGGGCTTGTTCATACAATCTGTCGAATTCTGTATTCTTATAACGTGTGTAGTTGGGCGGTGCGGGATTTTTGCTGTAAAACATAGCCATGTAGTTTTCCGCATCGGGGTAATCGGCAATCCAGCTACCACGAAAAAACAAAGCCTGCGACTTTGCGGTTTGCTCCAGCAACAATGCTTTCTGCACTATTTCTACCTGAACTTTTATGCCCACTTCTTCCATTTGCCTGGCGCAAAAACTGGCAATATCCTCGTAAACAGGAATGGTTAGCAGCTTAATTGCGGGAAGGCCTTTACCGTTTTCAAAACCAGCCTCCTGTAGCAATTGCTTTGCTTTTAAGGGATTATAAGTGTAGCCTTTTACCATTTGCACATTCATGGAAGGCAGCCCATCCGGCACCATGCCGCTTTCGGCCGGTATGCCAATAGAGTTGCGTATATACATCATCAGCTTTCGCCTGTCGAAAGCGTAGTTCATTGCCTGGCGGATGGCTTTTATTCGCAGCGGGCTATTGCTTACCAGCCGGTTGGATTCATCCACCAATATGCCAAAGTATTCAGTATTTAAGTAGGCATGTTTTTGCAGCGTTAACTTACCCTGCCATTCCTTGCGCAAACAGCCTCTTTTAGTGAGTATTTCGTCTTTAAAAGACGCGTCAATATCATTGATAAAACTTAGCCGCCCCTGCCGGAACTGGAGAAACTCCGTTGCCTTATTGTCAAAGAAGCTAATCTTCACCGCGTCAATAAACGGCAACCTGTTGCCCTGTGCATTTTTTTGCCAGTAAGCGGTGTTTTTTTCTAATACCAGCGCCTGCCCCTCTTCCCAAAATTTGAACTGAAATGGGCCGGTGCCACAGGGATTACGGCGGAAGTCAGTTCCATATTTTTCTACAACCTCATGCGGAATAATGCTGCAATACTGCATACTGAGTATACCCAGTATGGGCTGAAAAGGCCTGGCGAGCTTTAAACGGAAAACGGAATCGTTTAACACCTCGAAGCCCTTATTGGCAATACGGTTATTGAATATCCAGGCGCCGCTGCTGGCAGTTTTGGCATCTGTGATGCGGCCAAGGCTGTAAGCCACATCCGCAGCTACCATTCTGCGCCCTTTACCGCCTGCGAAAGCCGCATTGTTGTGAAAGTAAACATCTGTGCGCAGGTAAAAGGTGTAGGTAAGCCTGTCGGGGCTTATTTCCCAATGCGTTGCCAGCGATGGCACAATATTAAGGCCTGTATCTACTTCTGTAAGTGTATTGTACAATTGGTGCACCGCCCACATAACAGACTGGTTCTTGGCAAAAGCAGGGTCTAACGTGGCAATACCCGTTGTTTCGTTATAACTGAAAACTTTTCCACCTGAAGCAGTATGATTTTTGCAGCCACAGCAGGCCAAAACAGCACACAATGCCAATGCCTTGCACATTTTTCTTATCGGGGTGGTAATGCCGGTATATTTCTGAAAGGCATAAACTACGCTTAGATAAAAGCTAAATAGAATTGTTACCGATGAACGTAGTGCGACGCAACAGGCGATGCCACATAGATATGCAGCCGGACACCAAAAAATGTTGATTGTATTTACACGAAAAGCTGAATTGCACCCATTCTTATCATTCATATATCCGAATATCCTATTTTTATTTTATGAAGAAGTATTTACTGCTGTTAGCAACGCTGGCAAGCGTAACGGCCTGCCAATCCCAGATATTAAACCATGAAACCGTTTTTGCCCATGAAGATACACTGCGTGGCTCCATTACCACCGAAAGGTTGCGCTGGAATGTATTGAAGTACGATATATGGGTGCAACCCGATTACACCACCAAAAGCATTACCGCTAAAAATACCATTACCTATTACGACAGTGGCGTATATGTTATGCAGATTGATTTGCAACAGCCACTTATTATAGACAGCATTTATGGAGAAGACGGCACACTGGCTTATAAACAACAGGGCAATGTGTGCCATGTGTATGTAAGGGATACGCTGGCCAAATACAAAATAAAACCCGGCCCCAGAACCATGCGCATCAGCTACCACGGCACACCGAGAGAAGCCATTAACCCACCATGGGATGGCGGCTGGATTTGGAAAAAAGATGCCGCCGGCAACCCATGGATGAGTGTTGCCTGCCAGGGCCTGGGGGCCAGTGTTTGGTACCCCTGTAAAGACCACCAAAGCGATGAGCCCGATAGCGGCGCTGTGTTAAGCATAACTGTTCCTGATACGCTGGTTGCCGTGGGCAATGGCCGCCTGGTAAACACGGTAAAAAACAACGGGCTGGCTACTTATACATGGCAGGTTACCAACCCCATTAACAGCTACAATGTTATACCCTACATAGGCAAATATGTAAACTTTACGGAGACTTTTAACGGCGAACTGGGCAACCTTGATGTAAGCTACTGGGTGCTGGAAGAAGACCTTGAAAAAGCCAAACAACAATTTACACAGGTAAAACCTATGCTTACCTGCTTTGAACATTGGTTTGGCCCCTACCCTTTTTATGAGGACAGCTACAAGCTGGTAGAATCGCCCCACCTGGGCATGGAACACCAGAGCGCCGTGGCTTATGGCAATAAGTTTATGAATGGTTACCTGGGCAAAGACCTTTCCGGCACAGGCTGGGGGCTTAAGTGGGATTACATCATTATTCACGAAAGCGGCCACGAATGGTTTGCCAACAATATAACCAGCAACGATATTGCCGATATGTGGGTACATGAAGGTTTTACCGATTACAGCGAAACCCTTTTTACAGAATGCCAGAGCGGTAAAGACGCGGCCAACGAGTACAATTATGGCCAGCGCAAAGGCATACAAAATAAAACGCCCATCATAGGCATGTATGGCGTTAACCGCGAGGGCAGCGGCGACATGTACCCCAAGGGTGCTAATCTTATACACACGCTGCGCCATGCTATTAACGATGATGAAAAATTCAGGAACATACTGCGCGGCCTTAATAAAACTTTCTGGCACCAGACTGTAGATACCAAACAGGTGGAAGACTATATTTCCCAACAAAGCGGCATTAATTTCAGCAAGGTGTTTGACCAGTATTTGCGCAACACATCTATACCTGTTTTAGAGTACTATTTTTCCAATGGCGGCAAAAAGATGCACTATAAATGGAGCAATTGTATTGAAGGGTTTAACCTGCCGGTTGTACTGCACAATAACAATGCAGGCATAAAATTTACACCCACTACGCAATGGCAAACCATGCGTTTAAGCAGTGAGCAGCAAAAGCTGGTAACAGCAGCCAATATTCAATTGCTGTACTATGTTACCGCCAAAAAGAAAGAGTAGATTTTTGGGAGTGGAGGCCCGGTTTTTCATGGCGGCTTCGTTGTGTCACTCACTTGTACGGCTGGTTCATTGGGCGGCATTTAAGCGGGTATTAAAAAGGGATGGGTAACGATACCCATCCCTTTAACGCAATTACCATTAACAAACTATTCAATACTACTGCTGCAGAATCATTTTTTTAGTTGCCACTAATTTGCCATCAACCATTAACGAGTAACTGTAAGCCCCGGATGCAAGGCTGGCAGTATTGAGTGTTATCATACCTCTCCCCTGCTGTGTGGCTAAGTTTATTTGTTTAATACTCTTTCCCGCGGCATCCAACACAACCAGTTGGGCCTTTGTAAACCGCTGGGGCAGGCTGTAGCTTATTACAGTACTTCCTTTAGAAGGGTTGGGCGTGTTTTGCTCCAGGGATGCGCCGGGTAAGCCTGCGGACAAATCCGTGTTTCTTCCGCTTTTTAAGGCTGCAACTTCCTGCTGCAGCGCTTCGTTCTGTTTAGAAAGTTTATCCACCTGCTGAGATAGCTCCTGCACCGCCTTTACCAGCGGCACCACAAATTCGGCATACCGCAACCCATACAGGTCATTATCATTTTTAGGCGCATCCACGCCGCTGAATTCGTAACCGGTTTCCTTAGCGGCCTTTTCTACATCCTGGGCTACAAAGCCGCTGTACAGCACTTTTTCTTTTTCGGCTATAGCTTTTCGCTCTTCTGTTGACAGTTTTCTCTCAGCCAACTCCATTTTCTCTTTCCCTAATAATTTGCTGATACGGCCATGAGAAGACACTTCTTTTCCCGGCCGGTTTGCAGCAAAGCGGGCATGAATACCGCTGATATCAAGGTTATAGGTTACCGGCTTTAGTTTATTAATAAAATCAAGGCCGGACACATTTTCCTTAACGTTTTTCTTATAACGGCCATCTGAAATGTTTGTCCAGTTTACATAGCCGCCAATGCTGGTGACTTCTTCATTTCCAATGCGAACCTGGTTGCTGGCAGTTGTTAACGCCCTAAAGCCAAGAGCAGTTGAATTGGATAATCCCGTTTGACCAGCTGATGAAAGAGCTCCAATAAAAGTATTGCAATCGCTATTTATTGCAGGATCGAAGTAAGTACTAGTACCGGCATAATCACCTATTGCTGTATTATATGTTGCGAATTCATCCCAGAAAAGAGTTAAATGACCAACTGCAGTATTGAAATGGCCTCCTTTATTAAGACCAAGCGCATGAACACCCGTTGCTGTATTATAATGTCCCATTATACTCTCCCCAAGTGCCGAAACCCCTACAGCGGTATTAAACTCACCTCCTGTATTCGCCCACAGTGCTGAACTACCTAAAGCAGTATTGGCAGTTCCATCAATATTTACCGGCAAAGCTTGGGTTCCGAGAGCCGTGTTAGCTATACCGTTTATATTTGCAGCAAGGGCAAAATTACCTATTGCAACGTTTTCCGTACCTGGCGACGCCCATCCTTTTGTTCCATATGCTTTTAGTGCTGATGTTCCGATCGCTATATTTCCTGAATGATATTGGTTAGAGGATAATGCATCTTTACCAATAGCAATGTTATGGTTGCCGCTTCTATTGGAATATAGCGTATTGGGTCCTAAAGCAACATTATAAGAACCACTTTCATTTTCATACATTGCTTCATAGCCATTAGCCGTATTTCCACTTCCGGTATTATTAAAAAAAAGTGAATAGCTGCCGCTGGTTGTATTAAAATTTCCGTCTCTATTGTGGTTTAAAGCGAAATAACCATTTGCTGTATTAAGGGAGCCACCGCTATTGTAAGAGAGCGCATGTCCACCTAAAGCAGTGTTGTATGCACCGCCAATATTATATCCAAGCGTATTTTCGCCGATTGCCGTGTTTCCTTCGCCATTATTATTAGAAGAAAGAGCCAAATGCCCGAAAGCGCAATTACCAGAGCCATGAACATTGGATTTTAAAGCACTATATCCCACAGCAGTATTCGTAGAGCCTGTTGTACAAGACGAGAGAGCATAAAATCCTATGCCTAAATTGTAAATGCCTGAGACCGTTGAACCGGAATAAGGGCCTACAAAAAGACTATTTGCCCCTACCTGGTGTAACGTCAGTTTACCTTTGAGGTACAGTGCGTTACCAAGGTAAATGTCTCTCCATGCTTTGGTGCTTGTACCTATATCAACCCCGTTGTTTACAAAAGGTGATAAATTTTTATTCACCGCCACGGGTGACACCAGGTTGGAAAGATTTTGATTGGCCTGGGCATTAATATCCTTTGTGTTAACCAGCAGTGCAATGATCATAGCCGGATAAAATTTTGTTTTCATACTTTGCTTTTTAAATAATACAGGTTGTTATTACAATTGATAACAGTTGAAGACAGATGGTGACAATAATATGATCTGGGTACATTGGCTGTGTGTTATCATTTAGCCATTACCATTTGTTTGGTTGCTGCTACATTGCCATCAATCAACAGGCTGCAACTGTATGCACCGGCAGCAAGATTTGCAGCATTTAGGGTAACTCTCCCCTTGCCTTGCTGACTGGCCAGGTTTATTTGCCGGATAGCCTTTCCGGCCGCGTCATAAATAACCAGTTGAGCTTTATTAAATTTTTCAGGCAGGCTGTAATTAATCACGGTACTACCGCTAAAAGGGTTGGGCGTGTTTTGCTCCAACGAGGCGCCTGAAAAGACAACTGGCAAAGCTTTGCCCTTCAACGCAGTTATTTCCTGTTGCATGGCTTCATTTTGCTGTAACAGCTTGTCAACCTGCTCAGAAAGTTTGTCGTTTTGTTTGGAAAGTTCCTGCACGGCTTTTACCAGCGGCACCACAAATTCGGCATACCGCAACCCATACAGGTCATTATCATTTTTAGGCGCATCCACGCCGCTGAATTCGTAACCGGTTTCCTTAGCGGCCTTTTCTACATCCTGGGCTACAAAGCCGCTGTAAACTATTTTCCCCTTTTCGGCCATGGCCCGCTGGTCTTCTGCAGCTATTTCAGCTTGCCTAAACGTGTAGTTTTTGATTTTAAGATTAATACGATGTTGCTTTACAGTCATCTTGTCATCAAGCCCATTCATGTCCAGGCTATACGTTACCGGATTAAGTTTATTAATAAAGGCAAGGCCCACCACATTGCTTTTTACATTCTTCTTATACCGGCCGTCTGATATGGTGCTCCAGTTAACAAAACCGCCAATACTGGTAACATTATCGTTGCCAATGCGTACCTGGTCATTAGCCGTTACACGGCTATTGTAACCAATGGCAGTAACATTTTGCAATCCACCTATGTTTGCGGATGATTGGGCGCCTATAAAAGTATTAAAAGACCTGTTGCCCGTACTGCCCCCCGCGTTATACCCCAGGGCCGTGTTGTATTGTTGTGCATCATCGTAGTCAAGGGCATTTTCCCCAATCGCATTGCACCCAACGGCTGTATTATAGCTTCCGCCCGGGTTAAAGGCCAAAGCCTGCGCCCCAACAGCGGTATTAGCACTGCCCTGGGCACTAAAAACAAGCGCTCCGGTGCCTATTCCTGTGTTATCGTTCCCATGCCCGTTTTGATATAAAGCACTTGAGCCAACGGCAGTGTTGCCTTGCCCCTCTGTATTCGACACCAGCGACCATGTGCCTACTGCTGTATTGTTGGAGCCAATGTTGTCAAAAAGGGAATAATATCCAACAGCAGTATTAAATTCTCCGTCTGTGTTACTGGATAACGTGGATGCACCAAATGCCGAATTACTCATACCCCCAACATTGTTTTTAAGCGCATTTACTCCCATAGCCGTGTTTTCACCACCATAAGTATTAGCATATAGTGCCCGGTACCCTACGGCGCTGTTATACAAACCCTCGGTATTGGAGAACAAGGCCTCATTTCCATAAGCCGTATTACCCAAACCGCCTGTAAGGGACGACAGCGCAGAAAAACCGGCGCCTGTATTATAGCTTCCTGTTAGTGATGGCTTACCTGCTAATGGTCCCACAAAAAAATTGGTAGTTCCTACCTGGTGCAGGACGAGTTTTTGTTTGAGGTACAACGCACTTCCCAGGTAGATGTCTTTCCAGGCCTTATCCGGGGTACCCAGGTTTATTCCATTGTTTACAAAAGGCGATAAGTTTTTATTCACCGCCACGGGTGACACCAGGTTGGAAAGATTTTGATTGGCCTGGGCGTTAACATCCTTTGCGATAATGAGCAGGGCGATGATCATAGCCGGATAAAATTTTGCTTTCATAGTAATTTTTTTTAAGGTGATGAAGAATACTGCATTTACACAGGGTAGAGCATACCCCTATTACAAATGCAGCAATATTTTAAAGCATTATTGCTATTGTATATTCAGACGGGGATTACAAAAACAAGGATATGATTTTAAATACAGGCGATGGCGTCTGTTAAACTCCGATTGCAGGAGTTGTGTACTTTAGGCGATAGCAACGGCAACAAATAAACAACTAAATAATGCCAACCAATACCAGCATTTAATAAGTGTGCGTTTTTTTTAATAACCGTGTTATAATAATGTATAAGTGTTAAGTTACCTTGTACAATGAGCGTTGGCTGTGGCGACTTTTTTCCCCTTTTATCTAAGGCACGATAATGGCATAACATACACTGCCAATCATCATATATGACTTATTGTTTAGGAATAAAGCTGAAAGAAGGGCTGGTAGGTATTTCCGACACCCGTATATCCGCAGGTACAAGCACTACCATCAAAAAGAAAGTATCTGTACACCAGGATGGGCAGGCCAGCCTGTTCATCATGACCAGCGGCCTGCGCTCTGTAAGGGATAAGGCGGTGCATTACTTCCAGGAACTGGTTAGCGGTGGTATTATATACGACAAAATGTATATGGCTGTTAACGCTTTTGGCGAACAGATAAAACGTGTTGCCAATGAGGATAATGAAGCGCTCCTTAAATCCGGCTACCGTTTTAACCTGAATGCCATTGTAGGCGGGCAGTTAAAGAAAGATGAGGAACACAAGCTCTTTCTTCTTTATTCCGAAGGCAACTGGGTGGAGCTGGACCAGGGCTGTCCTTATGTAATTATCGGCAACTCCGGCCAGGGTAAAGCCATACTTAACCGGGTTGTTAATGAAAATACTTCCATACGGCAGGCGCTTAAGGCTGGTTACCTGTCTTTTGACTCAACAAGGGTAAGCTCTAACGATGTGGAATTCCCGATAGATGTTGTGCTATACCAGAAGAACAGCTTTAACATGGTAGAAACCCGCTACGAATACAGTGACCTGGAAAATATTTCCCGCCTGTGGGCAGAGAAGTTGCGAAAATCGCTGGACGAAATTCCCGAAGACTGGATGGAAGCCGCCCTTAACAAAATGTAATCTTTGTAACCATCAATACATCCAACATGAAATTTAAAGTTTCCAGTGAGCTGGAATACCAGGTTCTGATGCCCAGCACCTTTATTTTCAATATACAGGTATCCAAGGCTTCCAGTCAAAAAGTTATAGAAGAATCGCTTGTAGTAAACCCGCAACTCCCGGTGGAAGAATTTATTTCCGCCACGGGGGATGCGAGGTTTATAAGAATACGCATAAAAAAGCCCACTACTTTCTCCATCAATTACCAGGCAACCGTGGATACACGGCATATCATCCTGGATGAAAAGCGCCACTCCGATGAAGTGCCGGTTGATAAACTGGATACAGATGTGATACCTTACCTCTTTCCCAGCCGTTATTGCCAAAGCGACCGTATTCAAAAACTGGCATTTAAAGAATTTGGAGATATTGACAACCTGTACCTAAAAGTACTGGCCATCACAGAATGGATTTATAACAATGTAGAATACCTGAGTGGCAGTACCAATGCCAGCACATCTGCCATAGATACCATTACGGAAAGGGCTGGTGTATGCCGCGACTTTGCCCACCTGGGTATTGCATTGTGCAGGGCACTTTCCATACCTGCCCGTTATTACACAGGATATGCTTACCAGTTAGTACCGCAGGATTTTCATGCCTGTTTTGAAGCGTACATTGGCGGCAACTGGATATTCTTTGACCCCACCAAACTTGTTCCCCTTAACGGCCTTGTTAAAATAGCCAATGGGCGGGATGCAGCAGATGCAGCCGTAGCAAGTATTTACGGCAACACCATCTGCAATAAAATGGTGGTTAACTGTGAGTGCCTGGAAAAAGAATTTAATCCTTATCACTACGAAGAAAGTAAACAGGAAGGGCTGTCTTACCAATAGAATTTCAACGACGAACAAGGTAGAGACGCAATGCATCGCGTCTCCACAATGCATTGCGTCTCTACCCTACCCGGGCTGAAAAGCCGCACAATGAACAGAACGATGAAAGGATTGCGACGCAACAGGTGATGCCATAAAACGATGTGGCTGGTATCTAAATTCTTCTGCTGTAAAAACACAGCAGTATAATGATATTTTGCATAAGTGGCAATTTTAACGCTGCTGTGCAGGAAAACCTGAAAAGCAACCGAAAAAAAGACGCAATGCACCAAACTCCTTATTTTTGCCTTCTTCAACAATCCCTAATGAGTCTGTTATGAAAAAAGATGAGGATATTGAAACAAATTTATCGGGCAATGCGGAAAACCGTGAACCGGATAGCGGCGCTACGGCAGAGGCACGGGAAAAATGGTATAAGCGTTTCAGAAAAGGCATAACCACTTCTACAGCGGAAAAAAAAGAAACACCGGAGGGCTTGTGGAGCAAATGCCCGGAATGTAATTATATATGCACTACTACGGAGCTGAAAGAAAACCTGTTCGTATGCCCTAAATGCAATTATCACCACCGCATTGGCAGCGATGAATACTACGAGATACTGTTTGACAACAACGAATACATTGAACTTTTCAGTAACATACGCAGCAAAGACTTTTTGGGCTTTACTGATTTAAAGCCCTACCAAAAAAGGCTGGATGAAATACACGCCAAAACAGATTTAAAAGACAGTATGCGTGTGGCCGTGGGTAAAATACTGGGCAGCGAAATGGTAGTGGCCTGTATGGATTTTGAGTTTATAGGCGGATCTCTTGGCAGCGTTATGGGCGAAAAATTCAGCCGCGCTGTTGATTATGCCATAGAGCGCCAGTTGCCATATATGGTTATCAGCAAAAGTGGCGGCGCCCGTATGATGGAAAGCGCTTTTAGCCTTATGCAGTTAGCCAAAACAAGCGGCAAGCTTTCCCAATTGAGCGACGCAGGCCTGCCTTATATTTCCCTGCTAACAGATCCTACATTTGGTGGTATTTCAGCAAGCTTTGGTATGCTGGGAGATTTAAACATTGCCGAGCCCGGCGCTCTTATTGGCTTTGCTGGGCCGCGTGTAATTAAAGAAACCATTAAAAAAGATTTACCGGAAGGCTTTCAGCGCAGCGAGTTTTTGCTGGACCACGGTTTCCTGGATTTTATTATTGACAGGAAGGCCCTGAAAGAACGCCTGAAACAGGTAATGGTATTGTTTCAGAATTAAGCTACATTATTTAATACAAGATGGCCTGCTTAGAAAATTAAACAGGCCATCTTATTTTCGAAAGATTGCGCAGGCTAATCTTCTATGTGAAACTTGTTTACCCATTCAGGTTTTACGGTATTGTCTAGGTCATTAAGGTCAACCTGTGGGTACCAGTCAAGGTTAAGCATCAGCGTGTAGGTTCTGTTAGGGTCTTCATCGTTTTCCCACGGAGCATAGAGAAAGGTGTTGGAATGCTGGTCTTTCAAGTCGGCAACAGGCACCGGCCTTGAGCTTTGTTCTACATTTTTCCTGATGCGGTAAATGCCTTTATTGGCATGCGTGATAAACACATCCTTACCCTGCTTTTGGGTAAACTCAACTGTTCCTTCAATAGAAGTCCAGGTTTCGGTAGAAGTGCCGTAACTATTAGCTACCACATACACCAGGTTTTCAAAATAACCGCCGGGTTTAAATTTAAAGAACACTACTACCCCGCCACCGTTTCTTACGTAGTCGTAATAAGCGCCGGAGCTTGTGTTGTGAAAATATACGCTGGAGATGGTGCCGATTGTCCAGTATTTTCCCTCGGCCGTAAGCATTTCCGCGGGTACTTCGGTGCGTGGCGTATCGGTAATTACGGGGGCGTCAGCGTTTTTCTTGCAACTTGTAAAAGCGATGGACAATGCTATCCAAGCCAGCAGTGATAATCTTTTCATGATGTTTTTTATTGTAAAGGGTTTTTATAAATTGTTAGCGTATGCAAAATTGCCGGTTAAACTGCAGCAGGTAAAGGCCGGTGGTAATGAACTGTAAAAAAAGAATATTGAATTGCCCTGGATGGATTGCAGCTTAAAAAATATGGTGGGGAAAAAAGCTTAGCCAATCCCGGTAAATCTGTTTTACATTCGCAACGTTTATCAATATAGCAGTAATAATGAAATTGCAGTTAACCCGTCCGATTGCCTTTATAGACCTGGAAACTACCGGTGTAAATATTGGCACAGACAAAATTGTGGAGATAGCCATTGTTAAAATACTTGCCGATGGCTCAAAAGTTGTAAAGAGAAAGCTGGTAAACCCACAAATGCCGATACCCAAAACATCCAGCGATGTGCATGGCATTACCGATGAAATGGTAAAAGACGCCCCTACTTTTAAACAGGTAGCCAACGAAATAAAACAGTTTCTGGAAAACTGCGACCTGGGCGGCTACAACAGCAACCGTTTTGACATTCCTATGCTGGTGGAAGAGTTTTTGCGTGCCGGCCTTGATTTTAATACAGATGGCAGAAGGATGGTAGACGTACAAAAGGTTTTTCACCTGATGGAACAAAGAACCCTTAGCGCCGCTTATAAATTTTACTGCAACAAAGTGCTGGACGGGGCCCACAGCGCTGAAGTTGATGCCACAGCCACCTGGGAAGTACTGGAAGCGCAGATTGAAAAATATGAAAACATAGGCAACTCAGTAGAAAGCATTTGTAAGTTTACAGGCGAAGACGATTTTGTAGACTTTGCAAGGCGTTTTATAAAGGTTAACGGGGTTGAAACTTTTAATTTTGGCAAACATAAAGGCAAGGCTGTTACAGATGTGCTTAAGCAGGAGCCACAGTATTACGACTGGATGATGAAGGGGGATTTTGCCATGCATACCAAGCAAAAGCTAACCGAAATACTTAACCGTACGCTGTTAAAGAAACCATAAATAGAATTTGGTTAACTGCGGGTATCAGGCATCTTACGTTTTTGCTAAGGGTAAAAAATTACTTTTGCAACCGGGCAAGTTAGAATTTAGTGGAAAAACTAGTTATCATACCTACTTATAACGAAAAAGAGAATATTGCTGCCATTATTAAGGCCGTGTTTTCTTTGCGTAAACATTACCATATTCTTGTAATTGATGACGGCAGTCCGGATGGCACTGCCGCCATTGTTAAAGAGCTGATGATAACTTACTCAGGCGTATTGTTTCTTGAAGAAAGAAAGGGTAAACAAGGCCTGGGCACAGCCTACATCCACGGCTTTAAATGGGCGCTGGAAAAAGGCTATGAGTATATTTTTGAAATGGACGCCGATTTTTCTCACAACCCTAACGACCTGGAGCGCCTGTACCATGCCTGCAAACACGGCAGCGCCGATGTTGCGGTAGGCAGCCGTTATGTACCTGGTGGCAAAATAGAAAACTGGCCTGCAGACCGCCATATTTATTCCCGCGGCGGTGCTTTTTATACACGTCTTATCACCTGGATGCCGGTTAACGACCCTACTGCCGGCTTTGTTTGCTACACTAAAAAAGTGCTGGAAACCATTAATCTTGATGAAATAACCTTTGTAGGCTACGCCTTCCAGATAGAAATGAAATTCGCTTCATGGAAACTGGGCTTTAAGATTGTTGAAGTGCCCATTGTATTTGTTGACAGAAAAGTTGGCGTTAGCAAGATGAACAAGGGCATCTTAAAAGAAGGCATTTTCGGCGTGCTTAGCATACAATGGCAAAGCATGTTTAAAAACTACCGCAAACGCGTTGGCTCCGGCTCAAAAGAGCCCAAAAATTACTCTGCAGATATGGTTGCCGAAGGCAAATAAGATCATTACCCGCCTTTATTTTTTTCTTTTCTTTTTTTGGAGACAGGGTGCATTACTACTATTGAGCTTTGGTTGTGTCACTCACTTGTACTGTATATCTTTATGGAGCAACGCGAAGATATCACCTTCCGTACCGGTACAATAAAGCCCCGCCAGTATGCCTCGCCGCTGAATCACCATAAACACTTTTTGGGGTTATTTGAAATAACAGCGTTATCTGCTAATATTGTAATTGGTTCATGCTTTTGAGTATGGTACACTCATTGTACCTGTTTTATATATAACAATCATATCCTTTAAAACAGCTTTGTGAAAAACACACTGAATGTTCACCCATCCGCTGCAACACAGGGCAGCAAGCTGATTCTTTCCGGGGAAGACGATATTGATGACCAGGAAATGCTGGAAGAAGCGTTAATAGCGCTGGATGAAAAATTCGTGATCGTTCACATTGACAATGGCAAAAAGCTGCTGGAATACCTGGATTCGCTTCCTGACGAAGGTTTGCCCTGCCTGGTAATCCTGGATTATAACATGCCCGGCCTTAATGCCAGCGAAATACTGAAATGGCTAAGCAATGAAAAAAGGTATATGGCCATTCCCAAGGTTGTATGGAGTACATCCGGCTCTAATGCCTACAAAACACATTGTATTGAACTTGGTGCCAGCGATTACCTGGTAAAGCCTTCTGATATGAAATCGCTGCAGGAAGCAGTAAGATATATGACCAGCTTTTGCAATAGCTGATTTGTCCACCCTCCGTAAAATTTAAGCCGTATCTGTTTGAATTTTAACTAATTTAATAAATGGGTATGATTTTAGCATAACCTACAATTTAATTATATACCTGCGGCCTAATGCATTTTGAAACACCGATATCCAGTATTCATGATGGCTTGTCTGTAGAAGGCCACATTTTTTTGTATAATACAACCGGCAAAAAAGTGGTCAATTCCGGGGGGGCAAATCCTTTCACGGAATCTTTCCTGTCTGCCATTCAACCGGAATGGGATAAATGCCTGCAATTAAAAAATGGACAGGCCTATAGTTTCAGCCTGCCACAGAGTTTTGAATTTTACGAATACGATACACCGTTTATGCATGCCCGCCGCATAAATGTAGATCTGCTGCTTGTAATTATTAATGCCGCGGATGAAACTGCAGGTCATAAAGCATTGGCCAGTTTATTACAGCAGCTTACCTTGTTTTACAGCAATGAAAGAAACGAGTTTTTCGACCTGGCCTTACACGACCTGCAATCTCCTGTACGCAAATTATCAGCACTTTCAGACAGGCTTGTACACCATCCGCAGGGAGATTTGTCCGCCTACCTGCAGCGCATACAAACAGTTTCAGCAGAACTGTCGGCCCTTACAAAAGGCTTAGCTTCATTATACGATACCCACAATACCATCAATAGTTTTGAAGATTGCAACCTTAATACCATCATCAGCGAACTAGCGGCAAATGAATTAAACGCTAACGGCAGTCATATAACGTTACGGATGAATAATATGCTGCCTGTTGTAAGGGGCATCCCTGGCCAGTTGAAATTGCTTTTTATCAACCTGCTTAACAATGCGTTTAAGTTTAAAAAAAACGGCGACAATTGTATTGTAGAAATCAGTTCAGACAATGTAAAAGCAGGCCCGGAAATGCAGCGCTACCACCGGGTTAGTTTAAAAGACAACGGCATTGGTTTTAACCCTGAAATGCAGGAAAAAATATTCAACCCGTTTGTTAAGCTTAATGGCAAGAGTGCCTACCCCGGGGCTGGTTTGGGGCTTAGTATTTGCAGGAAGATAGCAGAGAACCACCAGGGGTATATTACGGCAGTTTCAACGGGTGAAGATGGCTGTACTATTTATATTCTTTTACCGGAAAAATTACAAGCATGAGCCAGGACAACAAAATAAGGATATTACTGGTAGAAGATGATGAAATTGATTTTTTCCTTTTCAGCAATTACATCCGCGAAACCGGGGATGAACGCCTGCTGGTGGAATGGTGCGACGATTACTCCAAAGCGCTGTTTAAAATGGCCGACAATGCCTACGACCTGTATTTTGTTGATTACAGGCTGGGCGAAAGCACGGCGCTTCAGTTATTGGAAGAAATGCGCAAGTTCGGGTTCAATGCGCCGGTTATCGTTCTTACCGGTAAGGGTAGCCGCAACGTGGATATACAGGCAATGGAACGTGGCGCAACAGACTACCTTGTTAAAGCCGAACTGAATGCCGAAAAACTGGAACGCTGCATAAGGTATGCGCTTGACAGGAGCAAGGCTGTGGCAACTATAAAGGAGAGCGAAAACAAGTACCGCAGCCTGTTTGAAAAATCCGCGGATGCCATCTTTATAGCAGACCGGTTTTTGTTTTTGAGAGAAGTAAACAATGCGGCCTGCATGCTTTTTGAAACGGATGAAGAAACACTAACCACACATAACCTTTATCATTTCTTAAAAGAAGGAAAAACAGGACGTGCATTATACCACTCCCTGGAAAACAATGAGCATATTAATAACCTTGAAATAGACGTTAAAACAGAACGGCAACGTAACAGGGTTTGCCTGCTTACCATCTCCAAGATAAATTACGAGGAACAGGAATTATACCACTGCATTTTAAGGGACATTACGGAATTAAAACGTGCGGAAAATGTAAACATGCAGATGCAGAAGATGGATGCAACGGAAAAGCTGATACGCATGCTGGGGCATGAAATACGTAACCCTTTAACCAATATAGAACTTGCGGCAGACAGCCTTATACAGCAGGTTAGCGACGAAGAGGATAAAGTGTTGCTGGATATTATACGCCGCAACTCCGGCCGTATTAACCACCTTATCTCCCAACTTATTGACTCCACCAAATCAACCAATTTCGATTTTGAGCTGGCCTCTTTAAAAGAACTGCTGGAAGAAGCGCTTTCAGCTTCGCAGGACAGCCTTGCCATGAACAACATACAGGTGACCAGGCATTACGATGCAGGCACCCCGTTGGTACTTGCTGACAGGCAGAAGCTTAAGATTGCACTGGGTAATCTTATTATCAACGCCGTAGATGCTATGCAGGGTACCGAAGGCAAACTTCTGGATATTACCATTAAAAATGATGAGGATTGCTACATCCTGGAAATAACCGATAATGGCTGCGGCATACCTAAAGATTTTATGCCCAGGCTTTTTGAACCTTTTTCCACACTTAAAAAGAGTGGCCTTGGCTTAGGCCTTTCTTCCGTATTTACCATTCTTAACCTGCACCAGGCCAATATAGATGTAGCAAGTGAATTAGGCAAAGGCGCCACTTTTTCTATCGCCTTCAAAAAACAGGGCCATTCAAATACCAACAGCAAGCCGGGGGATGAGTTTTTTAAAGACAGCGCCACTTCCAAAGTAGGAAAGTTATAAGTTGAAGTTGACTGCAGTTTTTAAAAAGACTTTGCAGCTTGTTAAGCCTGCACTTTTCTACAAAAAAGCAGCAGGTTACACTTTCGGGTGAGGGATTGAAGCGGAAAGCCCACAGCCACGAGGAACGAGTGGCGAGGACTTGCAGCACAAGCAAGGAAAAGCAACTAAATGTTGCTTTGACGAAGGTTGCGAACGCAGTTCTGCCCGACCCCTTGCGCAGCTTGGGGGCACCCCCTAAAGCAAGTACGAAAGTTGAAGTACGAAGTACCCTTGATATGTTGGATTTTTGATGTGAGATGTACGATGTAAAAAGCGAGGTTTTATAACCGGCTGCCTCTACCACCTGCCATTTACCAAGCATCCACCCATAACCAAAGAACCCCACCCTTTGCAGGATGAGGTTCTTTGGTTATTAAGCTTCAGAAGAATTATTTGATTTCTACATCAGCACCGGCTTCTTTCAGTTTAGCAGCCAGGTCGTCGGCTTCAGCTTTAGCTACGCCTTCTTTAACTGCTTTAGGAGCACCGTCTACCAGTTCTTTAGCTTCTTTCAAACCAAGGCCGGTAAGATCTTTAACAATCTTAACTACCTGCAGTTTGTTAGCGCCACCACTTTTCAGGATTACGTCGAAAGCGGTTTTTTCTTCAGCAACAGGTGCAGCAGCAGCGGGACCAGCGCTAACAGCTACTGCAGCAGCAGCCGGCTCGATGCCGTACTCTTCTTTCAAAATTTTAGCTAATTCGTTAACTTCTTTTACTGTTAAGTTAACCAGTTGTTCAGCAAATGCTTTTAAGTCTGCCATTGTTTTCAAATTTTTTCCGCCTTCATTGCCTGCGCTCCGGCGGAGGTTTAAAAAAACTTGTTTAAATCAGTCCTCAGGCTGGACCGGTTATTTTATAAGCTACGAGCTTTTAGCTATAAGCTGTGAGTAATACCCGCACAGCCCACAGTTCATTACTCATGGCTATTCTTCTTAAGCTTCGGCTCCTCTTTCTTCCAGCGCTTTTACCAGGCTGGCCAGCTTGCCACCAGCGTTCAGGCCGCTGATAACATTCTTTGCAGGAGACTGCAGTAAGCCAATGATCTCGCCGATAAGGTCTTGCTTGCTTTTCAGAGATTTCAGTGTTTCCAACTGGTCGTTGCCAACAAATACATCGCTGTCTATGTAAGCAGCTTTCAAGATGGGCTTTTCAGTATTCGCATCTTTGCGAAAAGAACTGATGATCAAAGCCGGCTCTTTTGCATTTTCGCTGAAAAGCAGGGCGGTAACACCGTTCAGGCTTTCGTAAACGCCTTCGTACCTTTTTTCATCAATTGATTCCAGGGCTTTGCGGATGAGGGTGTTTTTAGCCACCTTCATTTCTACTTTTTTATCAAAGCAAATACGGCGCAGCTTACCTACCTGTGCTACTGTAAGGGCTTCCGTATTGGCAACATAGAAGTTGTTATATTGGTTGAATTTCTCTTTAAGAATTTCAATCACTTCATTTTTCTGGTCTTTAGTCATAACTAACTTTTAAGAACCCGGGTCACTTCCCTTGCGGGATCACCAGGATTAGTTCATTAATGATTTTGTTTCGATGGCTATGCCGGGGCTCATGCTGCTGGCCATGCTTAAACCTTTCAGGTAAACACCTTTAGCGGTAGCTGGTTTCAGTTTTATGATGGAGTTAATTAACTCATGCGCATTAGCGGCAATTTTTTCCGGGGCAAAAGATACGCGGCCGATAGAAGCGTGTACAATACCGGCTTTATCAACTTTAAACGCAATTTTACCACCTTTTACCTCGTTAACAGCGGCTGCCACATCGTTGGTAACAGTACCTGTTTTGGGGTTGGGCATCAGGTTACGGGGGCCCAATATTTTACCCAGTTTACCAATTTTAGGCATTACAGAAGGCGTAGCCACAATAACGTCTACATCAGTCCAGCCGCCTTCAATTTTGGTAATGAACTCATCCAGGCCCACAAAGTCAGCACCAGCTGCTTTTGCAGATTCTTCTTTATCGGGGGTGCACAAAACCAATACGCGTTTTGTTTTACCGGTACCGTGGGGAAGAGTTACGGTGCCACGAACCTGCTGGTCGGCCTTCTTAGGGTCAACACCCAGGCGTATGTGCAGGTCAACAGAAGCGTCAAACTTAGTGGTGTTAATGTCTTTCACCAGTGCAGACGCATCTTTTAAAGAATAGATTTTTGTTTTATCAATTTTCGCTTCCGCTACTTTTCTTTTTTTATTAAGCTTTGCCATTGTACAAAAAGTTTAGTGTTAATTAATTTTCCCAAGGAGCGGCGCCATCAATGGTAAGGCCCAAACTGCGGGCTGTACCGGCTACCATTTTCATCGCACTCTCAATGGTAAAACAGTTAAGATCGGGCATTTTGTCTTTGGCGATAGCCTCAACCTGTGCCCAGGTAACTTTACCAACTTTTGCGCGGTTACTTTCCTTGGAACCTTTTTGAACTTTAGCTGCTTCCAGTAGCTGGATAGAAGCGGGAGCGGTTTTGATAACAAAGTCGAACGACTTGTCTGTATAAACTGTGAGGAGAACAGGGAGGATTTTTCCCATTTTGTCCTGGGTTCTGGCGTTAAACTGTTTGCAGAACTCCATGATGTTCACACCTTTAGAACCCAGTGCAGGGCCTACGGGCGGTGCAGGGTTGGCTTGGCCGCCTTTTACCTGCAACTTAACGTAAGTTGAAATTTCTTTAGCCATTGTTTCAATTTTATTGGTTCAAACGTCCTTACTCGCCGGATGTCATCCTGAGCTTGTCGAAGGACTCCCAAATTCAATTAGTCTTATCTAAAAAGAACTTTTTGGGGCGGCAAAGGTAAGTATTTGATTGAATTGAACAAGTGTTGAGCAAGATTTTTTATGAGCCGGGCGACAGGATTATCATGGCATCGCCTGTTGTGTCACTCACTTGTACGTTCTGTTTTCATGGCGACTTTCTGGCCCTTATTCAAAATAATTACAAATTTGCTACGGTTGAAGATAAAATCTACAATTCATTAAGCAGTTTTTTAATCTCTGCATCGGTCTTTTCTTGTAAGGTTACCATCGCTGGTTCATCAGGCGACCCAAGCTTAAAATAATCAGTTGCTCCCACAAGGGTTTTATCATTTGCCCTCGCAAGCACAATACATTTTACTTCGTTTCCTTTAGGGATCTTTGAGAAAAGCAGGCGGCCTTTACTCGTCGTGCCGGAAAGCAGTGATTTGATATTCCTGAACAGGAGAAATGGTTGCAAAGCGCTAAGCTTACTAGGGGTTGACAACTTTGCATAATAATTCATTTTAGGCCCAGGCGATTTATAAAACCTGTCGCAATTTATCCAGCCAAACGTGGTTACATACGCAACAGGCTTATTGTTTACTAACGAAGCGGGTTGGCCAGAGGCCATTATAGCTGCCTTTATAAAACCTTCTACCCTTTTTGAAAATGACTTTCTTAATCCATCGGGAAATAGCCTGCTCGTTCCTGCCAATAATGTTGAATCTATAACCACCTGGTAGAATTTTCCCTGCCATTCATTTTCCAAAATATACCCGGTGTTGGAAGCAAACCTGTTGTCCCTGATGTACTCAACTACGGAACACTGACGGGAAAAACGTTCAAGGAAATCAATATCCTTTTTTTCCATTTCAGCCAGGTAAATTTCTGATGATTTGTACCGTTCTTCAGCAAACATTCTTTCTTTACCTTGTATCAATAATTTCTTTTTCCTGATGGAGTATTTCTGAATAGTTGTAGGTGTAATTATCCAGGCCTGGTTCACAAAACTGGCACTTAAAGCATCTGTTCTATCGTCTGAAGAGAAAGAATGCCTTTTAAAGAGGTGACCAGTTATTCCAACACCAGACATACTGTACACGCCGATGCTGAACTCATTTTTCCCCTCACTTAAACTCCAATCAATGGCAGAATCCAGGGCATTATTTCCATAAAAAACATCGTAACCATTATATCTTGTATCAGGCAACGAGATTGCGTAGCTGCGGCCATTTTTTACATTGACTTTCCTTTCACCGCTTTTTGCTTCTATTAACCAGGAACCTCCCGACTCCAACAACTCCCCATTGCTTGTTGTTGGCGCCTGCATTTTCAGCATATCTTCCTGCCGCAGCATTTCTTTAACGGTAATAGTAATATTTCCATTTACCGGGCTGCCATCTTCCATAACAAGGTCCGCTGCATCTATGGTAATTTCCGTACCGCCTTTTGTAATATAAGTTTTTCTTTCTTTTAAAGAAAGTTCAAAACTCTCCGCTGGCTCCTGTTTGAGAAAGTAACTTCGGAAATAAGCAGATGCGGGAATATCTGCAGATAGCTGTTTATCCAGCGAATCATTGCTTACTGCGGTGAACATAATTGTATCCCCGCCATGTATAGGTTTATTTGCATAGAGGTTCTGTAGTTGAGGCCTCTTGAGCGTTCTTTGTTTTGAAGTTTGCTTTTTACTGTCGGGCACGTTCTTAGCAGGTTCCTGGCCTGCGCCTGAGTCTTTAACCGGAGAATTTACAGAATCCTTCCCCAAAATCGCGGTAACAGGTTTGTTTTCACTGTTGTTACAGGCTGCAATCAACAAGCAGCCCAAGGGAACGTATAAAAGTTTCATGCAGTAAGGTTTAGTTCAGCTATAAGGCAAACTAAAATTCCATTATCAAAACATGTGTTAAAGAACTTTTGTTATGCTAAATTTAACAGCCATTAAAACAGTTAACTTATGCAAACCTTCCATCTAAAAATACTTTCCGTTAAACAGGTAACCCATAACGTACGTTCCTTTACTATTGAAAAGCCGGAAGGCTACAACTACGAACCCGGCCAGGCCACAGAATTATCACTTTTGAAAGAAGGTTGGGAAAAAGAAAAAAGGCCCTTCACTTTTACCTCTTTAACAGATGATAACAACCTGGAGTTTACCATTAAATGTTATACCGACCACGATGGTGTTACCAATCAACTGGCGCAGGTAGTGCCAGGCGACCGCTTTGAAATCGGCGACTCCTGGGGAACGATTGAATACAAAGGTGAAGGTGTATTTATTGCCGGCGGGGCCGGGGTAACGCCGTTTATCGCCATATTCAGAGACTTGCACAAAAAAGGCGCTATAGGCAGCAACCAGTTACTATTCTCCAATAAAACCACGAAAGATATTATACTCGAAGAAGAGTTTAAGGCCATACTGGGCAGCAACTTCATCAACATTATTACAGGAGAAACCAACACCTCCTATATTCATGGCCGCATTGATAAAAGTTTTCTGCAGCAACACATCAGCAATTTCAACCAGCCATTTTATGTGTGCGGGCCGGATGCTTTTACGCAAGCCATCCTGGAAGCGTTAAAAGAACTTGGCGCAAATGCTGATGCGCTGGTTTTTGAAAAGTAAGGCGGCATCGGGGACACATTGTCGTGGAAAGAGTAAGGCGTATCCAGGAAATGCAGCGGGATGCGGGATTAGTTGTTGCGTAAAGCGGTAGAGTACAAGAGTGCGACGCAAGCAAAGCCTCATAGTAGCAGTCCTGCCGGGCCCATAAAAAAATTCCGGCTTTGCTATTTCTTATAATCAAATAACGTAGCGGTAAACTCACCTCTTTCCCTTCCTTTAAATATTACTTTAAAGTTGCCTTTATAACGCAGGAATTTGGGCACCAGCAAATCACCGGCTTTATCCATTTCCACTTCCATCTTTACATCAAAATCGTACACGCCGGCGCCATAGCTAAGGGAGTAATTGCGGGCCAGCACTTCCATGTTTTTATAATCAAACCAGGTAACCATTTCGTCTACCACAATATCATCGCGGCGAAAGAAGCCAAGGTCTTCTTTTGCCTTTACTGTAAACACATAAGCAAAACTGCCTTTATAGGCAACATAATCCAGTGTATAATCGTACAGCTTATGCGCTTTATCGTCATACAAATCAAGCTTGTTGCCAATAAATGGGATGCCGGGAATTTTTTTGCCAGGGTTAAAGAACAGCATTTTCAATTGTTCTTTATGCTTTTCAATACCCTTCTTACCGGCCGTGCTGGGTGCTGCGCCTTTTACAATATTGGTTTCGCCGCATATTGGTGTTTTGGCAAAAAAAAGGCTGCCAAACATTTCGCCGGTAGTGTAGTTAAAGTTGCCTTTTTTATCAAAAAAATCGCCGGTGGTTTTTTGCTCAAGCACTTCGGTAGAGCGGCAGCCATTTTGCCGGTGCTGGCGTGTTTTACTGTTGTAAGTAGCTTCTGCATTACCCTTTTTATCAAGCATGCGTATATCGTTATACGCTGTGTATTCAATTATTTTAAGGTTGCGGAAAGCTTTGTAAAAAGTAGTATCTTCTTTAATACGGCGCAATACATCTTTATAATCAAGGTTATTACGCACAATCACTTCCGGCAGGCGGTACACCTTTCCTTCAAAAAAAACAGAGGTATCTTTTCGGTTCAATGCCGTGTCGCTGGTTTGGGCACGGGCAATAGTAACAGTAAAAACAAGAAGTACATTCAGCCATTTCATCCGCTCAGATTTGTAGTTTATTGCCGGATGAATGTAACGCAGTTATCATGCCTGTTTTCATTTGCTGAACGTCATTTTATAATCCACCTTAATCTTCCCTTTGGTAATATCCGTAAGCTTACCCTGCAGCATCTTACGCCTGAATGGCTTCATGTAATCTATAAAAAGTTTTCCTTCCAGGTGGTCGTACTCATGCTGAATAATGCGTGCCGTAAGGCCATGAAAAGTTTCGGTATGCGGTTCAAAATTTTCGTCAACATATTCCAGCGTAACAGATTCGGGGCGCATCACATCTTCCCTTATTTTGGGTATGCTCAGGCAACCTTCGTTATAGCTCCACTCCTCCCCCTCTAACTCAACGGCATGCGGATTAATAAACACTTTTTTTATACCCGGTTCATCGGGGTATTTGCCTTTATCCTGCTCTTCCTGGCCTTCAAAAATCTGGCTGCTGTCCATTACAAAAATGCGTACATCACGGTTTACCTGCGGTGCGGCAAGGCCAACACCATTGCTGGCATACATGGTTTCCCACATATCTTCAATAAACTTTTGCAGGTTGGGATAATCCTTGTCAATGTCCTGAGCGGTTTTGCGTAAAACCGGCGCCCCGTAAGCTACTATCGGTAAAATCATACTTTATTCGGCAAAAATTAACTGCGAAGATAATTGTTAGAATGTTAACAAAGCGTTTTGACAAAAGCCGCCGGCTTTTGCAGCGTATGGGACGGACTGTATTGCTACTATAAATCATCGTTGTGTCACTCACTTGTACTCTACATCTCTACTGAGCAACTAAGCCAGCATCCCGCAGCACAATGTCATTAAGTTAAGCCCCATCGGGGCTGTATGTTTGTAGAAACAACATCATTTAGATGAACGGATGCCACAGGGTGGCTACCCAATCGTTGCTCAAGGGTAGCAGCTATGCGGCATAATTCCCTTGTTGTATGCTATTTCTACAAACATGTAGCACCTACGGCGCAAAGAACAATGTCTTTCTTCTTAACTTAATGACATCGCCCCGCAGCATTGCGATCCTTGTTCTTTACTCAGCGATATATAACAGGTTTATACTATGCACATTGGTCCAGGTTCGCTGGTAAAATCATCCATGCGTTCTCAGGTATTCCTGCAGCATCATGGTAGCGGCTACCTGGTCTATATTGCCTTTTATCTGCCGGTCTTTTTTCTTCATCCCCATTTCAACCATAGCCTGTGATGCCATTTTAGAGCTGTAACGTTCATCCACCGTTTGTATAGGTATGGCCGGAAAATCTTTCTGAAACTTTTTAATAAAAGCCCTCACCAGCGGCGTGGCATGAGTATCGCTGTCATCCAGGTTTTTGGGTTCGCCCACCAATACCAGTTCCACTGTTTCTTTTAAAAAATAAGCCTTTAAGTAGGGGAATAATTCTTTGGTATCAATCGTGCCCAAGGCCGTAGCAATAATCTTCAGCGGGTCTGTAGCGGCAATGCCGGTTCGTTTAGCACCGTAATCTATGCAGAGAATGCGAGGCATGTGGTGAATGGTGAATGGTCAAAGGTGAATAAATATGGTTTACTTTCCTTCTGAACTTATCAAAGCAAGGTTTTCGAAATAAAGTAGCAGGAATGAATTAATAAAGCATTATCAATAAAATGTTTTAGGCAAAAAACTTGTAAGCTGTTAACTAACCATCAACACCCTAACCCCTCATCCATATTCACCATTCACCATTGACCATTCACCACCCAACTACAACAAGAGCAAATCCGCTATTACCAGTACGCCAAAAACAACACTGGCTATGCCGTTGGCCGTCATAAATGCTATGTTTACTTTGCTTAGATCATTTGGCTTTACAATAGAATGCTGGTAAAACAACATGCCGGCAAACACTGCAATGCCCACCCAATACAGCGCATGAAATCCACCGTAAATGCCTGCCGCAACAACACAGGCTGCACTTAACAGGTGCAGCAGTTCAGATACCCTTAAAGCGTTTTTCTTGCCCAAAGCGGCCGGCATGGAATGCAGCTTTTGGCTTTTATCAAAATCAACATCCTGCAGGGCGTAAATAATATCAAAACCGCTTACCCAAAATATTACCGCTAACGAGAAGAGGATGGGCAAAATATCGAAACGGCCCGTTACCGCCAGGTAAGCACCAATGGGCGCCAGTGACAAACCCAGCCCCAGCACCAGGTGGCAAAGCGCAGTAAACCTTTTGGTATAGCTGTAAAACAAGATAACAAAAAGGGCCACCGGCGACAGGTAAAAACAAATGGTATTGATAAAAAAAGTAGCCGCCATAAACAGGATGCAATTTAGAATAACGAACCTTAAGGCGCTGTTAGGGGCTATAATACCTTTAGGAATTTCCCTGATGGCTGTACGGGGATTTTTAGCATCAAAGCTCCTGTCTAAGTAGCGGTTAAATGCCATGGCAGCGCTGCGGGCAGTGACCATGCAGATGAGTACCAAAAATAATTTCCACAGCACAAGGGATGGGCCAAAGTAAATACTGTACGAAGAAGGCAACGACCCACCCATAAAATGCCTTATAGCATCTTCGCTGTAAAAAGCAAGGCTGAATCCAATCATCGCAAAGGGCAACGCAAAAATGGTATGGGAAAATTTTATGAGAGATAAGTAGTTCTTAACTGTTGACATACCTGCAAATGTAGAACGTTTTTATTAACCCGGTTTTACTGCCCTTTTATAGTCAAAACCTTATCACATCCGTATCCACGGGTGTGTAATCCAATAACCTGCTCATGGTAAGCAATTGCCCTTTATGGTGAAACTCATGGGTGGTTACATGCGTAAACAGCATAAAAGGCGTAGCCTGGTAAGCATTGCCATTACGCAGCCTGCCCGTTACAGGCTCCTGTTCCTTATGGCGGAAATGCTCCAGGAAAATGGCCACCAGCGCATCCACTTCCTCAAACGCATTGGTAATATCGTGTATGTTGGTATCGGCCGTTATCGCAAAAGGTATTACCTGCTGCCCAAGGGCAAACTCTTTCAGCCAACCAAAATACACATCAGCAACATGCAGCAGCAGGGCAGCCATGGAGCGGTTGCCAAACTCAGGTAAAACGCTGTTTAAATGCACCTGCGAAATGGAACTGCAATAACTTAGCAAGGCGCTTCGGGCCCCCTGCACCATCTGGTATTGCTGCACACAATATCCCATATTACTTTAATTGTTTTAATACCGGTTCGGTAAGTTTCCAGAGTACAATGCCTGCGGCCACAGAAATGTTCAGCGAATGCTTCATGCCAAACTGCGGTATCTCTATACAGCCATCAGCAAGCTTCAGCACATCGCTGTTTACGCCTTCCACCTCGTTACCAAAAACAATGGCAATCTTTTCGCCTGGCATGTTAAACTGCTCAAGAGAAATGCTCCCTTCCACCTGTTCCACCGCGAATATCCTGTACCCTCTTTGCTTCAGTTCCGTTATTGCATCCATAGTGTTGGCGTAGTACAACCAATCTACGGTTTCTGTTGCGCCCAACGCCGTTTTATGTATATCCCTGTGTGGTGGTTGTGGCGTGTAGCCACACAGGCAAATAGCTTCTGTTAAAAACGCATCCGCCGTTCTGAACACGCTGCCTACATTGTGCATGCTGCGTATGTTATCCAATACTACTATTATTGAATTTTTTCCTGCCTGTTTAAATTCTTCAATGGTCTTGCGGCCCAGTTCGTCCATGCTTAGTTTTCGCATAGGGCAAAGATAGGGATGAGAAAAAAGTCAAAGTCAGGGAGTCAAAAAGACATTAAGCCATCAAGTCATGATACAATTCTCTACATCAGGGCAATCAGCAAAATCAGCTTACAATCGTCGTCAAAAATCGTGGTAAAAAGTCGCCATGAAAAACAGAACGATGAAAGTAGTGCGACGCAACTGGGTCGCCACAAAGTACCGGACGCCGGCCACCAAATATTGCCGGGTATAGCTCATATCACCACCAAACCCAATACCAGCCTGCGTTTCAGCCCCTTTAACAAAAAATATTTTGGATGTAATTAAACTGCCGCTATATCTTTGCACATGGCAACAAGAATTAATTCCCCCCGTAATAGTCAGGCACAATCAAGATTTTTTGGAGAAGGGCTCACCTTCGATGATGTGTTGTTAATTCCCTCTTACAGCGAAGTTTTACCACGTGAAGTAAACATTAAATCGCAGCTTACCAAAAGCATTACATTAAATATACCCATGCTTTCCGCGGCAATGGATACCGTTACCGAAGCCAACCTGGCCATTGCGCTGGCAAGGGAAGGCGGCCTTGGCATTCTGCACAAAAACATGACCATTGAAAAGCAGGCCGAACAGGTACGTAAAGTAAAACGCAGCGAAAGCGGCATGATTATAGACCCCATTGTACTGCCTGATAACGCCACCATTGGCGATGCACTGCGGCTGATGAAAGAAAACAAAATTGGCGGCATACCCATTGTTGATATCAATAACAAACTGGTAGGTATTTTAACCAACCGCGACCTGCGTTTTGAAACCGACAAAAAGCGTAAGGTAAGTGAGGTGATGACCAAAGAAAACCTGGTAGTAGCACCGGAAGGAACTGACCTTAAAAAAGCGGAAAAAATTCTGCGCCAATATAAAATTGAAAAATTGCCCGTTATTAACAAACAGGGTAAACTGATAGGGCTCATCACCTACAGGGATATTCTTCAACTGCGCAACTACCCCAATGCCGTTAAGGATAATTTTGGCCGCCTGCTTACAGGCGCAGCACTGGGTATTACCAAAGATTTGCACGACAGGGCTGCAGCCCTTCAACAGGTGGGTGTTGACATTGTTACGTTAGACAGCGCTCATGGCCATACCCGCGGTGTTATAGATGCCTTGAAATCTTTAAAAAAGAGCTTTAAAACATTGCAGGTAATCGCCGGCAACGTGGGCACCGCAGCGGGTGCAAAAGCCCTGGCAGATGCCGGCGCGGATGCCGTTAAAGTGGGTATTGGCCCCGGCAGTATATGCACCACACGCATTGTTGCAGGTGCAGGCGTGCCGCAGCTTACAGCCGTTATGGAAGCGGCCAATGCGTTAAAGGCAAAAGGCGTACCCGTAATTGCGGATGGCGGCATACGCTACACCGGCGATATGGTTAAGGCGCTTGCCGCTGGCGCTAATGTGGTAATGATGGGCAGCGTGTTCGCGGGTGTTGAAGAAAGCCCCGGCGAAACCATTATTTACGAAGGCCGCAAGTTTAAAGAATACCGTGGTATGGGCAGTATAGGCGCTATGGCGCAGGGCAGCAGCGACCGCTATTTTCAGGATGTGGAAGACGACATTAAAAAGCTGGTACCCGAAGGCATTGAAGGCCGCGTTGCTTACAAAGGTTATTTAAGCGAAGTAATTGCGCAATACGCGGGTGGCTTGCGTGCAGGTATGGGGTATTGTGGCGCCAAAGATATTGCCGCTTTACAGCAGGCCACTTTTGTAAAAATAACCAATGCGGGCATGCGTGAAAGCCATGCGCATGATGTGGAAATAACCAGGGAAGCGCCTAACTATAGCAGAAAGTAGTGAGTGGTGAGTGGTGAATAACGGATTACCGTCACTTCGGCGCTATCAGCCTAAGCTGGCGAAGTCGGTTTAAATTTTGTAACTGTTATTTACTTATCACTGGCTGTGTTTGTTGGCATTTTTTTATGGCCCCGGCAGAAGGAACAGGTATGAGGCTTCCGTTGCGTCGCACTCTTGTGCGCTTTGTTCGTTATTCAGCTTGCAGCCCGGATAGGGTGGTGAATGGTCAATTGTCAATGGCGAATAATAAGTTGCTAATTTTTCCTGGTGATGTCAGCCATTGATTTTCTAAAGGAAACGGCAGTGAATCCTGAATGAGCATACCTATACATAACTAAAAAGTCCTGTAAGTGTTTTGCAGGACTTTTTTATTACCAGCATCGTATCAGGGCAATCAGTCACATCAGCATAAAATCGTGGTCAAGACGGTATCTCTATCACCATTGCGCTGGCGCCTCCCCCGCCGTTGCAAATACCGGCGCCGCCAATCTTACCGCCGTTCTGTTTCAGCACATTTATCAGGGTTACAATAATCCTTGCACCGCTGCAACCCAACGGGTGCCCTAACGATACAGCGCCACCATGCACATTCACCTTTGCCGCGTCAAGCCCCATCTTTTGAATGTTGGCAATACCCACCACGGAAAAAGCTTCGTTCAGTTCCACATAATCAAGGTTGGCCATTTTTAACCCTGCTTTGGCTACGGCTTTCGGTAGCGCCAGCGATGGTGTGGTAGTAAACCATTCAGGGGCCTGTTCAGCATCTGCATAACTCTTTATAACAGCCAGCGGCTTAATGTTCAACTCTTTAGCCTTGGCCGCACTCATCAGCACCACAGCGGCAGCGCCGTCATTCATGGTACTGGCATTGGCAGCGGTAACGGTGCCATCTTTTATAAAGGCCGGTTTTAGTTCAGGTATCTTGTCAAACTTCACATTGTAAGGCTCTTCATCCTTAGCGAACAACAATGGCTCACCCTTGCGTTGCGGTATGGCAACAGGTATTATTTCATCAGCAAATTTGCCGGCTTCCCAGGCCTGCTGGCTCCGTTTATAACTTTCAATAGCGAAAGCGTCCTGCTCGTCGCGGCTGATATTGCATTCTTTAGCGCACAGTTCCGCGGCATTGCCCATGGCATAGTTGTGATATACATCTGTAAGGCCATCTTTGGCAAGCCCGTCAACCAGGTTAACGTTACCATATTTGTTACCCCAGCGCATGTTGGGGGAGTAATAAGGCACATTGCTCATGCTTTCCATACCACCTGCAACTACTATATCCGCATCACCCAGTAAAATACTCTGTGCCCCCTGCGCTATGGCTTTCATACCGCTGGCGCAAACCTTGTTTACTGTGGTGGCAACCACGCTGTCTGGCAGCCCGGCGAATTTTGCAGCCTGCCTGGCCGGGGCCTGGCCAAGGTTGGCCTGTATAACACAGCCCATTAATACTTCCTCAACCTGGCCTGGCTGTAATCCAGCCTTTTCAACAGCCGCTTTTATGGCCACCGCCCCAAGTTGCGTGGCGGAAAAATCTTTCAGGGAGCCGCCAAAACTGCCAATAGGCGTACGCACGGCGGAAACAACGTAAACAGTTCTATCTGTCATATAGCAGGAATAATTAATTGAGCGGCGAAGATAACAATTGTTAGCACGAGATAGTTGTTAAGAAAGCCAGCACTAACGGCACTATTACTCCTTTAGTATCCTCCATTCTACAGGATAATAATTGTTGAACCTGTTGGGCAAGGCTTTTAGCCAACCAAGCCCTGCGCCTTTGTATTTAACCAGGCACCAGCCCTTTTTACCAGGCGGTATTAAAAACCCCTTTTTCTTCAGGTAGGAAACCGCCTCATCAAGTTCAAGATCAACGTGGTTAAGATGGCCTGCGGGCAACAGGCTTACCGACAGTTCATGATGCGGTACCAGGTCTTTTCCTTTTACCGCGCCAATAGCCACACCGGCCTTACGCAGGTAAAGGTTTTTCTGCAGCAAAGCAATATCCTGCTGAAACACCCGGGATATAGCCAGGATATTTTCACTCTGTTTGAAGAAAAACAAATCACCGGGTATTACCCATTCTGTGGCAATAGCTTCTTCTGTTTTGCTCACGGGCGAAAGTACCGGTTTGCGCTGGCTGAAAGCCTGCCCACCTGCCTTTCTGAAAGCGGCAACAAAAAAGCCTTCGCCTTTTACCTTGTCTGGATAAAACCGGTAGCCATAAGCACCTTTGCCGGTATGCGTTTCTATGATGTTCCATGCAGCATCCAGGTTACACCGCAGCGCAGAAAGCGGATAGGCGGAACTTAACCAATCCAGTATTTCCTCATCTTCCTGTACCGAATAAGAGCAGGTAGAATAAATAAGAATGCCGTCTTCTTTTAGGCAATCCATGGCATCGGCCAGTATCCGTTGCTGGCGTTCGCTGCACAACTGTACGTTCTGTTCACTCCACTCTTCAATAGCATCCGCATCTCTCCTGAATAACCCACTGCCGCTACAGGGAGCATCAACCACCAGCACATCAAAGTAACCGGGCAGCCGTTGAAAATCCTTTGGGTCGTTGCTGGTAACCACTACATTACCGGTACCCCATTTAGTAATGTTCTCCGCAAGTATGGCGGCCCGGGGTTTGATAACCTCATTGGCTACCACCAGTGAATCGTGAAAATAAGATGCCAGCAAGCTGGTTTTGCCGCCCGGTGCTGCGCAAAGATCCAGCACCTTTAGCCCTGCCGTTTGCCCGCCGCAAAGCTGTTGCAGTACCTGCCATAAAAACATGCTGCTTGCCTCCTGCACGTAATACATACCGGCGTGTAACCAGGGGTCTAACGTAAAGGAAGGCCGTGCCGGCAGATAAAAGCCATGCGGGCACCAGGGAACGGGAGAAGCATTGCTGAACGGCGAATGGGCGGCAACCGGTTGCTGACCGGGCCATTTGGCCGGATTAATCCTTATTGAAGTTACCTGCCCGCCGGAAGTATGAACAGCCTCAAAAGCTTCACGGTTAAACCCTTTTACTGTTTCTAACGATTTCAATAACTGTTCCGGTAACTGCAATGGTAATTATTTTGGGCAAAGATAGCTTTGAATGATACGTGTTAAACGATGAGTGATATCTTCTAAATACAGCGGCGGCAGGTATCAAAACTTACCTATAATTTTACCGTCTCAAAATAACAGCAACAGTTAAAAACGGACATCATGGAAATGGAACAGCAACACAGCAGCAATACGCCAAAGCAGGAAGTAATCTCTAAAACACCTCTTGTGGGCATCATTATGGGTAGTGACAGTGATTTACCCGTGATGCAACAGGCCGCGGAGGTTTTAAAAGACTTTGATATTGCTTTTGAGCTAACTGTCGTATCAGCGCACCGTACCCCGCTGCGTATGGTTGAATACGCCAAGCATGCGCATGACCGTGGCTTAAAAGCTATCATAGCTGGGGCTGGCGGCGCCGCTCACCTGCCAGGCATGGTTGCATCCATAACGCCGTTGCCGGTGATAGGTGTGCCGGTAAAATCATCCAACAGTATTGACGGATGGGATTCTGTATTGTCCATTCTGCAAATGCCCAATGGCGTGCCTGTTGCCACCGTGGCTTTGAACGCCGCAAAAAACGCGGGCCTGCTGGCAGTACAAATTATTGCTACAGCCGATGATACCGTTGCCTTAAAAATGATTGCTTACAAAGAAAGCCTGAAAGATTCCGTTATAGAAAAAGCCGGCAAACTGGCTAAAGACTGGCCGAATAATTTTGACGAAAAGGCAGCAGGGGCAGCGCAGTAGTTTAATGATACTCTCCGGCACATCAGGCCCTTATTAAAAGTGCGGCCTGGTTGCAAATTGCCGAATAGAATTACCAGCCGTACAAGTGAGTGACACAACGAAGCCTCATAGTAGTAACGTAGTTGGTCCCAAAAAAAAATTCATTTTTTTTATGGCTGCTACTTAAGGAACAACCGTTGTATCTATCAACTTTATCGTCCTGGCAACATCATCATATTCTGTTTTGCGTACCAGCCATAGCAGGAAACCCGCCCAACGCCCCGGCTGTTGTATGCGCTGCCCTATTTGCTTTACCGTATTGTCCATAAGGTTTACCTGTTCCCGGCGGCCATTATCATCCTGGTGAGCCAGCACAACGGCATTGGCCCACGACACTTTGCGGGCCGTTTCAATACTAAAGTTCAATACCGGCTCGTGCCGCCGGTTAGCAATTTTTGCAATAAAGCGCATGGGGAACCACACTTTTGATAGTGATTCCTGCACATCATCCACCAGGGTTGCAATAACATTATTAATGCGGTTGAAATCTTCTTCCAGCGCATCTATGGCGCTGCCTGGCGCCACCTGTGCCGCGGCTATAGCCAGGTCGAGGTTAATGTGCGTATTAATGCCCAGCAACAAATGCTGCAGCACCGTATTGGGCTGGTGAAAACAGCCATCGAAAGTAAACTGCCAGGAAGCCGTGCAAGGCTGCTTTAAACCGTAAAAACGCCAGGCATCCAGGTATCTTTGGGCAAAGCAGATGTCCAGTTGCTCCATACGTTTACCATCCTCAAATACTCCTGCTGTAATGCCGTCGCTTACAGCCACCGTCATACGTTTGTACAGTGCAGCAAAGAACCCCGCCCTGTGGCGGTGCTGCACACAATAATCTATAACAGTATTAAGTTCTGCGATAACATCTCCGATGGTTTGCAATGGCATGTATGAGTATTTTAACCTTACTAATGTAACGCATGTTGACAACAGGAGGAAAGGTTAATGCCATTTAAAAATTATCCCTCGGCAGAAAGAAAGATATGCTGTGGAGTAAACTGGTAACCCGGGTGTTGCCGGGCATAAACATCCATTAGTGTTAATACCGCTTTTTTACCATCGTTGCCTAAGCCGGCTGAATAATCATTGACATACAGATTAATATGTTGGCGCATAACACCGGGGCTCATTTCCTGGGCATGGAGCTTTACATAATCCGCCAGTTGCTGATAGTGATGTTCATAGGCATGTTGCAGGCTCTTTTTAATCAGGCCATCTACTTTAGCAACAGTTGCGCTGTCTATATTTCTTTTAGCCACTATACCGCCCAATGGTATGGGGGAGCCGGTTTGCTGTTGCCAGTATTCGCCAAGGTCTATTATTTTATGCAGCCCCCTGGCGGCATAAGTAAACCTGTTTTCATGTATAATAACACCCGCCCTTTTTTCATTGGCAGGCGTTTGCAGCAACCAATCTTCAATTTCATGAAACACTTTAAACTGCTTGTTGTGCATTTCTGGAAAAGCCAGTGAAAACAACAGGTGGGCCGTGGTATTTTTACCAGGTATGGCTACAACTGCATCCTGAATAGTAGCTTCAGTTAAGGTATTATCGTTTGTAATAAGCAGTGGGCCTACACCTTGCCCAAGGGCGCCGCCACTGTTAAGTAAAACGTACTGTTGTACCACAAGCGGCAACACACCATAACTTATCTTGGAAAAATCAAGCCGGCCCTGAAGCGCCCAGTTGTTAAGGGTTTGTACATCTTCCAGCACTACTTCAAAATCCAACCCTTGCATATCGATTTTGCCGTTAACCAGGGCATCAAAAATAAAAGTGTCGTTAGGACAGGGGGAAAAACCAAGTGTATATTTCATGTGCTAATCCGTTCGTTTTGCTTTACTGTCAGCGGCAAATTTCGTTATTTGTTTGGCCTTGCCAGCATCATTTATAGGTATCACCTGTGGTATCTGTTATTTTATTCTGGCTTAATGAATGCTGCGATGATTTCTATGGTACCGGCTGAGGTATTTCATAGTCCCGAAACTTCGGGATTGCGTCGCAAGCACTTCATCGTTCGGTTTTTATGGCGTCTTTTCAGCCCCGGGTAGATGATGCTTCCGGAAACCCTGGCACCGGAAACATAAGGGCAACGTGATTCAATTGGCCCTGTTTGTCTTTACCCAATCTGAGTACATTGTTTCTTCGGGTACAGCAGTGGGACTTTCAAAGAGTATATGATAGCCGTCAGGATCTTTCAATTCAACCACCCACATGTTATTACCAACAAATGGTTCAGATACGGGGAGTTGGTTTACAACAATTTGGTTATAGATTGCCAATGCATCTTCACATATAAAACAGACACTTACACCTTTTCCTAACCTTTCAGCAGGCGGTTGCCTGTACTCCTGCAGCATAATGGATGCATTGCCAAGCTGCAAACAACACCATTCAATTTTTCCGTTCGGTTGCCATTGATGCTTTAATGTGAACCCTAACTTTTCAACATAAAAGTCAAGGGACCTATCCATACTAACCACCATAAAAAATGGAACAGCCTGCTTAACGTTGTGCCGGGCTTCTAAACCACTATTCATCTTTGATAAAATTTAGCGTTAAACTAACAGGTTCTGTTATTTTAGCTTATACAGCTTATCAATATATTTCAGCAATACCTCGTTCAGGTTGTCAATGGCTTTTTTTATTTCCCAGTTTTCTTTATTTCTTTCACCAACATAATTGCTCACGGCCCTTAACTGGAGAAATGGAACATTCAACTCCCTGCATACATAGTGCAAGGCGGCACCTTCCATACTTTCAAGCGTAGGGTTGTACTTGCGGGTTAGCTGGCTAATGCGTTCTTTGCCGGTAGTTACCTGGTTGACAGTTATGGCCGGTACTGCCGGCAACTTAAGCAGGTTGTATTTACCAAGGTGGCTGTTAGGCAGCTTCCTTCTTTCATAAGGCGGATAGCTTGATTTTTCAAGCTTCATCTCAAAAATATCTTTCCACCTGCCCTCCTCTTCCACGCCCATATCGCCAATGGTTTCGTCGCTTACAGCGAACACTTTGCCTAAAGGGTATTTGCTGTTAAAACAACCCGCGATGCCTGCCTGCACAACCAAATCTGGCTTTTCCTCTATTACCAGCCTGGTAATAGCCACGCTGCTGGCCAGCATACCCACGCCAGACTGGTGAAAAGATAATTTAAACCTTGTACTGTCGCTGGTGTACAAAGTGTTTACTGCCAGGAAAGATGGCATCCATTCGCCAACCGTTGCCGCTGTTATAACTACCCGCATAGATGGTCAAAGGTCGGCGGAAATGTGGTTAAAGATGCTTTTGCCACATTAATTTTTACCGGCTTACACAGAAGCTTTTTTGCAGGCTGACAGGCTGTATCACTACCGCGCCAGGGATTGAAGCGGTTACCCCGGTGAAGCCATTGTGGCAGGGCCCTGTGCCGGAGTATGAGCGGAAAGCCCGGTGCCCTTGCGCAGCTTGGGCAGGCGCCCCCGCAAGTACGAACAGTGAAGTACGAAGTACTTTTCTATGTAAGATGTTAGATGTGGGATGTACGAAGTTTTTACGAAGTACTTAAATGTGCAAGAGGATAGATTGCGAGATGTATGATGTAAAACACTACTTAGTACGGATGGCTACAACGGGGTTCATACGTGCGGCAATAAATGCGGGGATAATACCGGCTAACACACCCAGCCCTATGCAAAGCGCCAAAGCCAAAATAATAATGTTGATGGATATGACAATAGGGAACGGCATCACGCTGCTTAAAATAAAGGCCAGCAAATAAACAAACATTAAACCTATCAGCCCGCCTACGATACAAAGGAAGGCACTCTCCAGCAAAAACTCTGTAAGGATGGTACGCTTTTTTGCGCCTATGGCTTTTTTAAGGCCAATCTGGCTTGTACGCTCCCGTACGGTTACAAACATGATGTTGGCCACTCCAAACAAGCCAACTATAAGACTTAAAGCTGCAATGATGGCGCCGCCGATATTTACTGATACAAAAAATGAACTTACCTGCTGGCTGAACAGGTTTACATCGTTAAGGGCAAAATCATCTTCGGTTTTAGGGCTTAGCTTTCTTGTTTGCCGCATTATACCGCGCAACTCATCCATAAGGGCTGTGGTGGGAATGCCGGCTTTGCCCTTTACCATAATAAAGGGGTCGAAGTTGCGGCTCTTCATATCGTAAATACTGGCAAAATAACGGTAAGTGGTTATCAGGCTGCGGTCATAATCAAAACCGCCAACAAAACTCTGGCCCTGCTTTTCAATAACACCTACAACGGTTACAATTTTACCATTAAAAGTTACCGTTTTGCCAATGGCACGTTCAGGCTTGCCAAACAGGTCTTCCGCGTTGGTATAACCCAATACACCTACGGGGTTACCACGCAGGAACTCTGTTTCGTTCAGGTACCGGCCATAAGCTATGTTGATGGTCTGAATGCGGTTAAACTCTTCTGTTATACCATACACGGCTACACCATTCAATATATCATTTTCGTGCTGCAAGCTTATGCCGGACGAGTTGAAATAACATACAGCCTCCGCCAGTGTACTTTTTTCTTTAATAAATTTTACTTCTTCAAATTTTGGCTGTGGGCGCTTTACAAAACGCCACCATGGATAATCGGGTCCGCCATCGTACTCCCATTTATCTATGTATATGGTATTGGTGCCTAAAGCTGATATATCATTCTGAAGTTTGTATTCAAGGCTGTTTACGGTAGCCAGCACGCTGATAATGCAAAATATGCCTATGGTAATACCAAAAAGCGAAAGGAACGTGCGGAGCTTATTTACCCTTAGCTCCTGCATAGCCATTTTAAAACTGTTCCATAATATGCTTAGCAGTTTCAGCATGTTTCAAATGTAGTGATAGTTTGTTAAGGCTGCCGCATATTTTAGATGAACGGAAGATGGATGTAATGTATTTGCTAATATCCGCTACCGGCGGGTGTACCCTCTATAATGGCAACGCTGGCACTGCAGCCCAGCCTGGTGGCGCCGGCATCTACCAGTTCTTTGGCAAACGCATAGGTTTTAATGCCGCCGGAAGCTTTAATTTGAACATGAGGTGGCAGGTTTTCACGCATCAGCTTAACAGCCTCCGGCGTAGCACCTTTTTCCGCATAGCCGGTGGATGTTTTCAGGTAATCTATACCGGCTGCACCATACAATTCGCAGCATTTTTTTAATTCATCATCGGTTAACACGCCAGATTCAACAATAATTTTCACCACTTTTCCCCTGCTTTTAATAACAGGCACAAGATGGTTTATTTCGTTGGCAAGGTACTGCCAGTCGTTATTCTTTAAGGCGATTAAGTTTATTACTACATCCAACTCACCGGCGCCATCCACCATTGCCAGCAAAGCTTCGGCAATCTTTGCTTCAATGGCTGAATACCCGAACGGAAAGCCTATTACCGTAGCTGTTTTTACATTACTGTCTTTTAGCAAACCGGCCGCCAGTTTTACAAACGGTGGCGGAACGCAAACGGCAGCAAAACCGTACTGAACCGCTTCGGTACATAATTTGTTGATATCAGCGGTTAATGTAACCGGCTTTAATACAGTGTGATCTATATACGGCGCTAAATTCATGACTGATGTATCGGATTTTTTTTACTTGATATACCAAAAGTAGTTTTTTGTCGTATCTATATTATTATTGCATGGCTTTTTCGTTACCAATAAAGTAAATGTTTCATATATGAAGAACTTGACAGCGGTATTTCTCTTCGCTTTTTTTTTAAGCTCCCTTACCTCCTGCCAAAAAGAAATTGAAGATGTTTCCATCACAGACCCGGTTGACAGCACCGACACACCATCCAGACTGGATTTACTGAGAGATTCTGTTTACCTCTATTCTGAAGAAGTGTATTTCTGGAACAGCCTGTTGCCCACTTACGCACAGTTTAATCCAAGGCAATACACCGGAGACGATGAACTGTCAACCGCACAAAACGTAATGAGTGCCATACGTGCTTTGCAACCGCTTGACAGGTACAGTTTTGTTACCACCAAAGAAGGATCTGACGGTTTACAAACCGGCGCCAGCAAAGACCTGGGATTTTTTATAGAACCTGCCTCCGTTGACGAAGCCGACCCCGTTGATTCAGACTCCATACACTGGTTTGTAAGCTATGTGTATGATCAATCCACCGCGGGGCAGGCCGGCATTAAACGGGGGTGGTATATCAGCAAAATAAATGGCACATCCATAGGCTACGATGACCCAAGTATAGACATTTTGAATGAAGTGTTTTTTGGAACTACGGAGAGTGCTTCTTTTGAGTTTACCAAACCTGACGGCAGTACCGCTACAGCCAACCTGTCCAAAACAAGTTTTACAGCCAATTCAGTATTGCACCACAGTGTAATATCAGCAGGTGGAAAAAAGGTGGGCTATTTTGTGTTTAACCAGTTTTTCGGGCAAACATCGCGTAATGAACTGGCGGAAGTTTTTACAGATTTTCAAAGTGCGGGCATTAATGAACTGGTGGTTGACCTGAGGTATAACCCCGGCGGCGCTACGGCTACGCAGGATACCCTGGCAAATCTTATAGCCCCACTCTCTGCCAATAGCCAGAAAATGTACACTTACCAGTTTAACGACAGCCTGCAGGCCAATAACTTCCCGTTACTCAAGAACAAATTCGGCTGGGGAAACGGTTCATTTTCGCAAGCCAACAACACGGTTAACTTCGAAAAAGCAGGTAATCTTAACTTAAGCAGGGTATTTGTAATTGTAGGCAGCGGTTCGGCTTCTGCAAGTGAACTGCTGGTTAATAACCTGAAACCTTATATGGATGTTAAGCTGATTGGCGATACCACATATGGCAAGCCCGTTGGTTTCTTTGGTATTGACATTTTTGATTACTCCATCTACCCCATCTCTTTCCGCACCATTAACAGCGCAGGCAACGCCGATTACTATGACGGCTTTGCGCCTGACAAACTTTCTCCTGATGGCGTTAACAAAGATTGGGGCGATGTAGAAGAACCCTGTCTTTATTATGCGCTAAAATATATTACCACAGGCTCGTTCAGGTTAAGGAACACTTTAGATGATAATAAGGTTGCAAGGCAAATGAAAACGCAGCAGTTGTTTAAGCCGGTTATGCAAAACCTAGGCAAAAACAAGTTCAGCGGTATGTTTATAGAGAGAAAGTAAGACGGCAGATATAAAGGATAAAAGTTAATCAGGAGCTAAGGGGAAACACAAACATCAAACCTGGTAAAGTTCGTGGCATAGGCCACGGACTTTTTTTATGGGCCCGTCAGAATTGCTACTATGAAGCTTCACTTGCGTCGCACTCTTGTAGGCTTTAGTCGCTATGCGGCAATGTGCAGTATGCTTTAGCTTTTAAGAGCTACCTTAATTCAAGCTTAATGTTTGCAACTGTGCCATATTACACAGCTTATTACATTTTCTTCAGCTCTTTTATAATTGCGTCAACAGAAGGCTCTTTGCGGTAAGTAGCCTGTAACTCGCCTTTTTTGTTGTACAGCGCCACAAAGGGAAAAGTGCGTATGTCGTAAAACCTGGGTACCAGGTAGGCATTGCCTTCCGTACCGGTTTTGATATTGGGATATTTGGCTAAATGGAAATCTTCTTCAAACTTTTTAATATCCGCAACAGGCAGGTGCGTTACCATAATAACCTGTACGTTTTTAAACTCTTCATTCTTTTCCAGCATTTGTTTGGTAAATGCCTGGCAATGGTCGCAGGTGGGTGAAAAGTATACCAGCATGGCCGGTGCATTCTTTTTAAGATCCCCTGCGCTGAACAGGGTTTTATTGGTTAACTCCATTTTAAACGGCGCAATTTTTTTTGAAGTTGACTGCGCATAAATATTCATGCTGCAACAAAGCACCGGTATCAACCATAACAATCTTTTAAGCCTGTTTATACGCCTGTTATTCATGGTATTTTTTATTAGCTGATAAAGGTAATGGCTTTTGTTTATTGCGGAACAACCCATTATACTACCCGGGCTGCATGCCGCCCAAAGCGATACAGTACACGCTGTTGCGACGCAAGGGACGACGCCATGAAAAACCTAAAGCCGGGTTCATAAAAAAACCGCCCTTTAAGAGGCGGTTCTTTTGTTAGATATTTAATTCGCAAGTGGTGAATCGTGAATCGCAAGTGGGTTGCATTCCACTTCATCATTCAACATTCCCTGTTCCTTGTTCGATATTCACTACTCTCTGCCATGGCAGTTCTTGTATTTTTTTCCACTTCCGCAGGGACAGGGATCGTTGCGGCCAATTTTAGGGCCTACCTTAACAGGCTCCTGTTTAACCGGTGTGGGATCGTAGTAATCATTCTCGTTAGCGGCATAGTCTTCACCACGGGCATCCACTTCTGCTTTGTTGCTGCGCATACTGCTCATATCGGTTTTTTGCTCACGGCCTTCACGTAATTGCTGCTGCGGTTGCCCGTTGCCATTGTCTGCAACCGGTAAATCTGCATGGCACAAAAAGTTTACAATGTCTTTGTTTACCGTGCTATCCATTTGCCTGAAGAGGTTATAAGCTTCTCCTTTGTAAATTACCAGCGGGTCTTTTTGCTCGTAATAGGCAGTTTGCACACTCTGCTTTAAATCGTCCATGGCACGCAGGTGCTCTTTCCAGGCATCATCAATAAACGCAAGTGTAAGCGTACGCTCCAGTGCCGAGGTAAGCTCGCCACCGTTGGAAGCGATAGTTTTATCCAAATTGGCCAGGGCCTGAATGCCTTTTCGGCCATCAGTAAACGGCACTACCACATTTTCAATATTGGCGCCCTGTGTTTGGCGTATGTTCTTAAATACAGGCACCGCGTTTTCCATTATTCTGTGTTTGTGCCTGTTGTAATTGGCTGAAGCTTCCTGGTATAATCTTTCCACCAGTTCTTTGTCGTGGCCTTTTTCAAAGTCATCTTTGGTAATACCTGTTTCCAGTCCAAAGTTTACAATCGTTTCCAGCTTAAAACCTTCGTAATCGCGGTTTTCTTTAAAAGTGTTTACCAGGCCTTCGGCAACATCGTAAAAAGCGTTGTCCAGGTCAAGCGCCAGGCGTTCGCCAAACAGAGCGTGGTTACGCTTGGTGTAGATAACGGTGCGCTGTTTATTCATTACATCATCGTACTCCAGCAAACGCTTACGTATACCGAAGTTGTTTTCTTCCACTTTTTTCTGTGCCCTTTCAATTGATTTGGTGATCATGCTGTGCTGTATCACTTCGCCCTCTTTGTAGCCCGCAAAGTCCATTACTTTGGCAATACGGTCGCTGCCAAACATGCGCATCAGGTCATCTTCCAGGGATACATAGAATTGGGAAGAACCGGGGTCTCCCTGACGGCCTGCACGGCCACGTAACTGCCTGTCCACACGGCGGCTGTCATGGCGCTCTGTACCTATAATGGCCAGGCCACCCGCTTCTTTTACACCGGGGCCCAGTTTAATATCCGTACCACGGCCTGCCATATTGGTGGCAATAGTAACAGCGCCGCTCAAACCGGCTTCGGCCACTATCTGCGCTTCTTTGGCGTGCTGTTTGGCATTTAGCACATTATGAACAATTTGTTTCTGGCGCAATATGCGGCTAAGCAGTTCACTCACTTCCACAGAAGTGGTACCTACCAGTACAGGGCGGCCGGCTTCTTTTAGTTCCACAATCTTATCTACAATGGCGCTGTATTTTTCTTTCTTGGTTTTATACACCAGGTCATGCTCATCTTTTCTTATAGCCTGCACATTGGTGGGTATGGTAACCACATCCAGCTTGTAAATGCTCCAGAATTCCGCAGCCTCTGTTTCGGCTGTACCTGTCATACCGGCCAGCTTGTGGTACATGCGGAAGTAGTTCTGCAAAGTAATGGTAGCGTAAGTTTGGGTGGTGGCCTCAATCTTCACATTCTCCTTTGCTTCAATGGCCTGGTGCAGGCCATCGCTGTAGCGGCGGCCTTCCAAAATACGGCCGGTTTGCTCATCCACAATTTTTACAGAATCTTCCATTACCACATACTCTACGTCTTTATCAAAAAGCGTGTAAGCTTTCAGTAATTGCTGAACGGTATGTATACGGTCTGCCTTTACTGCATAATCATTCAGCAAGGCTTCTTTTCTATGGAGTTTTTCATTGGCATCGGTGGCGGCATCAGTGTCAATGGCCGCCAGGTCAACACCTATATCTGGTATTACAAAGAAGTTGGGGTCTTCCCCTGCTCTTGTTATTAACTGTATGCCTTTATCAGTAAGCTCTACAGAGTTATTTTTTTCATCTATGTAAAAATAAAGCTCCTCATCCGCCTTGGGCATTTCACGCTGCTGGTCTGCCAGGTAGTAGTTTTCTGATTTCTGCAGTTTCACCCGCATGCCGGGCTCGCTTAAGAATTTAATCAAAGCGCTGCTTTTGGGCAAGCCACGGTGCGCCCTGAAGAGGGCCAGGCCACCATCCTTGGGATCATCATTACCATCGGCTATTTTCTTTTTGGCTTCGTTTAAAAACTGGTTGGTAGCACGTTTTTGCGCTTCTACCAGTTTTTCAATACGGGGCTTCAGGTCAAAGAACTGCTGGGTATTGTCATCGCGGCCAATTGGGCCAGAGATTATCAACGGCGTTCTGGCATCGTCAATCAATACGCTGTCCACCTCATCCACCATGGCAAAATGGTGTTTACGCTGCACCATTTCATCAGGGTTATGCACCATGTTGTCACGCAGGTAATCAAAGCCAAATTCGTTATTGGTGCCGTAAGTAATATCAGCCAGGTAGGCATTGCGGCGGGATGGGGTGTTGGGCTGGTGTTTGTCAATACAATCCACGGTAAGGCCCAGCCATTCAAAAATGGGCCCGTTCCATTCACTGTCGCGGCGGGCCAGGTAATCGTTCACGGTTACAATGTGAACCCCCTCTCCTGCCAGCGCATTCAGGTAAGCGGGCAGTGTGGACACAAGGGTTTTACCTTCACCGGTGGCCATTTCGGCAATTTTGCCTTGGTGCAATACGCTGCCGCCAATTAACTGCACATCGTAATGCAGCATATTCCAGGTAACCTGTCCTCCGGCAGCCGTCCAGGTGTTTTTAAATACGCTCTGTTCGCCCTGTATGGTAATATAATTTTTTTGAACGCTCAGGTTCCTGTCAAGTTCGGTAGCCGTAGCTGTTATTTCCGTATTTTCTTTAAACCTGCGGGCCGTTTCCTTAACCACGGCAAAAGCTTCGGGCTGCAGTTCCTTCAGTATCTCTTCAATCTTTTTATCACGGTCTTTTTTCAGGGCGTCCACTTCCTGGTAAACAACATCCTTTCCCTGTATGTCTTCTTCAGGCAGGGCATCGGCTTCCTGTTTCTTTTTTTCAATATCTGCGTCTATTTCAGAAAGGTGGGCTTTTATACGCTGTTTAAATTCAGCGGTTTTGTTGCGCAAGGCATCGTTAGATAAGCTTTGGTACTGGCTGAAAAATTCATTTACCTGTTTAATAACAGGCTCAAGTTGTTTTACATCCTTCTCACTCTTATTGCCCCCTAACAGTTTACTTAAAAATCCTAACATAGAATGTTATATTGGGTGTTGATTATGATTGATTTACGGAATCTTTGCTGTTGGCAAAAATTATGCAACGGCCCTGCCGTTAGCCAAAATGTCATAATTGGCTGTAGCAGGGCGCCAAAGTTAACCATTTTGAACCCATGTAAAGTGTGAAACTGGTACCACATGCCAGATGTGCTGTACACGGCGTGCAGCGGTATAGCACGAATATATACAGGGCGTGTCCCTCGTGCCTCGGGCCGGGCTTTCCACTATTACTCCGGCACAGCGCCCCGGCACAAGGCCTCACCGGGGTAACCGTTTCAATCCCTCAAGCAAATAGCGGCCATCCCTCATTATCTTATTCCGGGTGATTAAAGGCGGCAACGTTAGCAATAATCAAAAGGTTGTTTTGCAATTGTATGGTGCAGCCCCATCTACACTTCCGCCACCCTGAAGGGCAAAATTTCAACATGTTCCCACACTTTGCCGGTTATATAGGGTTCCTGGCTAATCCATTCCTGTACTGCGGCCTCGTCATCAAGCTGCAGCACAATCATAGAGCCATGCATTTTCCCCTCGGCATTTAATTTGGCACCCCCTACTATAAAAGTACCTTTTGCTTTTTCCCGGCGCAGCCTTTCCAGGTGTTCTCCACGTACAGCCAGCCGGCGGTTAAGGGCTTCACCGTCAGTATAATCATTAGCTAAAATCAAAAACTGTGGCATATTATTTTTTGCGAAAGATAGCCCTGAAATGCGATAGTTGGACTTAAGCTTTATTTTATAAAAGTTGTGGGCACAAAAAACGCCGCCAGTAAAACGGCAGCGCTTTTTTAACTGTCAAACTCAATCTTAAAACATGAAGCTCGTGTATTTTACTGTAGTATGTAAAACATTATGAATGGCTGAACTGAGGCTGATCCTTTTCTATTAAAGCCACAATATCTTCAGGTGACTCGTTTACGCCAAACTTTTCACCGCCAATCATCAATATCATGGTCTGAACCACATCGTTGTAATTTATGCGCTTGATAGAGGAGATGTTATGAGCATTAATGGTTACAATGCCATCTTCTGTTTCTTCCAGCGTGTTTAACTTGATAAATTGTGCTTTCATATCAATCTTTTTGGTTAACATGATATATGTTTTAAAAACCGTGCCAACCGGGCTGCCAAAAAGTTAAAGGAACATAGCGAATTTGGGTGGTTTAACATTTTTTCGCTAATGATTGTTTAGCCGATTTGCCTTACAGGTCTCTATGGAGTACTCTTAGCTTCAACCTAAACCTGGCGCTAACACAACAACCGCTGCGCCCTGGCCAAAAATGTATAGTATAAACCCAGGGATGCCGGTAAACCGCGTGAGGGATTGCAGCGGATACCCCGGTGAAGCCATGTGCCGGGGCGCTGTGCCGGAGTAATAGCACAACCGAGTTAAAAGCAACTAAACGTTGCTTTGACGAAGGTTGCGAACGTAGTTCTGCCCGGCCCGAGGTACGAGGGACACGCCCTGTATAATTTTCTACAACCTGCGCCGTGTAATACGTGTTTGTATATCAAGACCGTGCTGTAATGATGTTTGTTTGGCCAGTTCGTAGCCCGCATCGGCATGCCGTATAACGCCAATGCCGGGATCGTTACGGAGCACACGCTTTAAACGGCGGGCAGCATCCTCGGTACCGTCGGCAACTATTACCATACCGGCATGAATGCTGTACCCCATGCCTACCCCGCCGCCATGGTGCAGGCTTACCCAGCTTGCACCGCCGGCTGTACCCACCAATGCGTTAAGAAGGGGCCAATCGGCCACGGCATCGCTGCCATCCAGCATACCTTCCGTTTCGCGGTTGGGGCTGGCCACGGAGCCCGTATCCAGGTGGTCCCGGCCAATAACAATGGGGGCTTTTACCTTGCCGGTACGCACCAACTCGTTAAAAGCCAGGCCGGCCATCTCCCTTTCGCCCTGGCCCAGCCAGCAGATGCGTGCCGGCAACCCCTGGAAAGCAATACGTTCTTTAGCCAGCTTGAGCCAGCGCTGCAAGCCTGCATTGTTGGGGAACATGTTGCCGATAAGCTCGTCTGTAACGGCAATATCGTTGGGGTCTCCGCTAAGCGCCACCCAGCGGAAAGGCCCTTTGCCTTCGCAAAAAAGCGGCCGTATGTATGCCGGCACAAAACCGGGAAAATCAAAAGCATTCTGCAAGCCACGCTCCTGCGCCCTTGCACGTATGTTGTTGCCGTAATCAAAAGTAATGGCGCCATTTTTTTGTAACTGCAGCATTAGTTCAACGTGCAGTTTCATGCTGTTGTAACTGTGCTCCAGGTATTGCTGTGGATCTGAAGTGCGCAATTCATTGGCCTGATCAAGTGGCAGAGTATGCGGTATGTAGCCAATAAGCGGGTCGTGGGCGGAGGTTTGATCTGTAAGTATATCCACAGTTATATTTCTTTCCAGCAGCCGCTGTAAAAGGTGCACAGCATTGCACAACACGCCAATACTTACCGCCTTTGACTGCTGCCTGTACAGGAGGGCTGCATTGATGGCTTCATCAATATCCGTATATTTTTCATCCAGGTATTTTGTTTCTATGCGTTTGTCTATGCGCCATTCTTCCACTTCCGCTACAAGGGCCACACCATCATTCATAGTTATGGCCAGCGGCTGGGCGCCGCCCATGCCACCAAGGCCGGCAGTAACGCTTAAAGTGCCCGACAGGCTGCCATTAAAATGCTTTGCAGCCACCGCCCCAAAGGTTTCATAGGTACCCTGTACAATACCTTGCGAGCCAATATAAATCCAGCTACCGGCAGTCATTTGCCCGTACATCATCAACCCCTTTTTTTCCAGTTCATCAAAGTGCTGCCAGGTAGCCCATTTGGGCACCAGTTGCGAGTTAGAGATAAGTACCCTCGGCGCATCGGCATGTGTTTGCAATATTCCCACCGGTTTGCCGCTTTGCACCAGCAGGGTTTCATCATTTTCCAACACTTTAAGGGCAGCGACAATATCATTAAGCGCCTGTTTGTTACGGGCTGCTTTGCCACGGCCACCATACACTATTAAATCATCCGGCCGTTCTGCCACCTGCGGGTTAAGGTTATTCAGCAGCATACGCAAAGCGGCTTCCTGTATCCATCCTTTGCAATCCATGGTGTAAATGATTTAAGTGAGGAAATGGGTGAATTGAGATTTTTTGCGTTTACACTTCTGTTCCGCTTGGCGTTTTTATGTTGCTTACAAACGCTATCGCCTTCATCATATCGTCATGTAATACCCTGTCCGCCTCGTTAAAGCTTACTTCTTTCCTGAATGCCTGGTATAAATTTTCCAATACCGGCGATGTTTTTAAAGGCCGCCTGAAATCCAATGCCTGCGCAGCACTCATCAGCTCTATGGCCAGTACTTTTTCTACGTTGTTGATGACCCGCAAACATTTGGTAGCGGCATTAGCGCCCATGCTAACATGGTCTTCCTGGTTGTTGGACGATGAGATACTGTCAACACTGGATGGGGTACACAATTGTTTGTTCTCGCTTACGATGCCCGCGGCCGTATATTGGGGTATCATAAAACCGGAGTTAAGCCCCGCATCTTTTACCAGGAACAGCGGTAACCCACGCTGGCCGCTGATGAGCTGGTAAATACGCCTTTCGCTTATGTTGGCCAGTTCACTCATAGCAATGCTGAGAAAGTCAAGGTGCAGCGCCAGCGGCTGGCCATGAAAGTTACCCCCGCTCACAATCAGATCTTCGTCGGGAAAAATATTGGGATTATCTGTTACCGAGTTTATCTCTGTAAGAAAAACATTCAATACAGTTTCCAGTACGTCTTTGGTTGCGCCGTGCACCTGCGGTACACACCGGAAGGAGTAAGGGTCCTGCACTTCTTTTTTAGGCTGCTGCATTACCTGGCTGCCATGCAGATAGTTTCTTATGTCATTTGCCGCGCTTGCCTGGCCTTTATGTGGCCTGATGCGGTGAATACGCTCATGCAGCGGTTCAACAATACAATTAAACGCATCAAAAGACAAAGCGCAAACCAGGTTAGCCACAGCGTAAAGATGCTCAGCTTTTTTAAGGCAGTACATGCCATAGGCGCTCATGAATTGTGTACCATTAATAAGTGCCAGGCCTTCTTTACTCTGTAGTTGTATAGCCCGCCAGCCCAGCTTATCCAGCACCTGCTGCGATGGCTGTTTCTCGCCTTCAAAATAAACTTCTCCAAGACCTATCAGCGGAAGGCTAAGGTGGCTAAGGGGTGCAAGGTCTCCGGAAGCGCCTAAAGAACCCTGCGTGTAAATAACAGGCAATACGTTGTGGTTATACATATCCATCAGCCGCTTTACCGTATCAATCTGCACACCGCTGTGGCCATAGCTTAACGACTTTATCTTCAGCATCAGCATCAGCTTTACAATATCGGCAGGCACTTCCTCCCCCAGGCCACAGGCATGAGATGTAAGCAGGTTGTATTGCAGTTGCCCAACCTGGCCGCTGTCAATTTTTACGTTCTGCAGAAAGCCAAAGCCCGTATTGATGCCATACATCAGCACATCCGAAGTATCCATCTTTTCATCAAGGTATTGCCGGCAACGCGTTATGCGTTCATGGGCATCAAACGTAATGGAAACCAGTTGCTGGTAATCCAGCAGGTTTTTAACCTGCTGAAAGCTTAGCCATTTCCTGTCAAGCGGCAAATAGTTGTAACTCATGGCAACAATTAATTAAGATTTTTTTCTATCCTGTCGAATAATGCTTCCTGCTGAAGGTTATTTTCCAAAGCTGTTAAAGCCCCCAGCAGTTGGACGCTTTCCGGAGATTCCTGCGCCAGGTTTTGCATGGCTTTTTCCAGCGCCTGCCATACAGGTTGTATTTTGGCAAGCAGCTTCTCCCCTTCCGCGGTAAATGTGATGGCGCGGTGGCGGGCATCTTCCTTTGATACAACGGATGCGATAAAGCCTTTCTGCTGCAGGCTGCTTATCAACTGGCTTACAGCCGAATGAGAAACATTCAGTTCGTCTGCAATTTCTTTAATAGATACCTGTTGTTTTTGAGATAAGATATAGAAAACCGGAAACCAGGATGCATCAAATGCTATGCGGTGCGATTGGTAGATTTTATTGATATCGCCAATGAGTGTTTCGCCCAACCGTTTTAACCGGCTGCCGAATACAAGGAACCCAAGTTGCTGGTAAAAATTCATATAACTGGCAAGCTTTATTGATTATATAAGCACTTACACAATTTCAAAAGTACCGATTATTTATATGATGCAAGCAAATGCTGAAAACTTAATGTTGATTTAACGGCGGGGAGTATTTATGAGCCCGGCGGCAGGAACAGTTATTGAGCATCGTTGCGTCGCACTCTTCTACTGTTGGATTCGCTACGCGGCTTTTCCCGCAGGTTAGTTTGACCTGCCGTTTCTATGGCTTTACTGTTCAATGTTCTTTTGTTTAATGTTCAATGTTTGCGGCTCTGCGGCTTTGGAGAACTTGCACATCAACACTCCTAAACAGCCTCAACCACTTACACATCATCAGACTGGTAACCAGTAACTTGCAACCGGCAACTGCCTTTCGGGTGAGGGATTGAAGCGGATACCCCGGTGAAGGTTTTGTGCGATGGCTCTGTGCCGGAGTATGAGCGGAAAGCCCGGCCCCTTGCGCAGCTTGGGGACACCCCCAAAATAAAACTGTAACAGGAAAAACATGTATTTATATGACCTGGTGAGTTGCCTACTAACCCAAACTAAACCTCTTTTCTTTTTAGCCACATGCGCAGCAAACCACCGATAAAACCGGAGCCATACGCTATATGAATAACAGGGTATGCAACTGCTATGCGCCACATTACCGCAAATGTTTTTTTACTGGCAATACTGAAAAAGGCATCCAGCGTAGCATAACAAAAAAGGGGTATCAACAGCAGGTAGTAAGGCGCCAGCAAGGCGGCTAATACCACAACCAAATACGTCACAAACATGGAAGGAACCAGGTGGCGCCAGCGTATGGCAGACTTATTTTTCTTTAGCACAAAGGGTTTGTACAAACCATACTCGTAATACTGCTTAAACACTTTAGCAAATGAATCCCGTGGGTAATACTGCAGCTTTATTTGCGGGGATTGATAGATGGTAAACCCGTTTTTCCTGGCACGGTAATGAAACTCATCATCCTGGTTGCGTTTAAGGGTTTCATCAAAAACACCGGTAAGCGCAAATATATGTTTCTTCCATGCGCCAAGATAAACACTGTCAGTAAAACCTTCATAATCCTCGAAATGAAAGGAGCTGTCGCCAATTCCGAAAATAGTTGAAGTGGCATACCCGATAGCCTGCTGCACAAAATTGCCCCGGGCTATGCGCATGGGGCCGCCCACAATATCGGCGCCGCTCTTTTTAAAAGTTTCTATAATTTTTTCGAAGTAGTCCTCGGCATACTCCGTATGTGCATCCATACGGATAATGATTTCTCCGCTGGCCTGCTGCAGGGCCATATTGAGGGAATGTGGCACATACCTTTTGGGATTATGCAACAGTTTTATACCCGGATGTTTTTCAGCATAAGACTTTATAATAGCGCAGGTATCGTCTGTTGAACTGCCATCAACCAATATCATTTCTTTTTCATGTGGCATAGCGCCAATATAAAAATCTAGTACATTTTTAATATACCTTGACTCGTTATATACCGGGCAAATGATGGTTATCATGAATAATGTAATATTGGACCTGCGATTGGGTTAAACGGCTATAAGCAGTGCCTTGAAAATTAAAACTAAAGAATGGTTCTTATATTACATGCAATACCCGCAAATATTGAGTTTAAAAAATGATTAATCATTGGACGGCCATACTGCGTACTGCTTTTTACGGCACCCTAAGAAATATAGATAACGGCGCGGCCAAAATATTGCTTAACCCAGGTAAACCGGCAGCACCGGAAACAGAAAATGAAGATTTGTTCAGCATTGTAAGCGGCTGCACCATATCTCACAGGTTTGGCATTGTTAAAACCGCGGACGGCAGTTTTTTCCTCCATCACCTGTTACCGCAAAACTACCGCAACAGGTATGCCCACCTTTTTGCCAAAGATGTGCTGGCTGAGAAAATAAACCCGTCGGTTAGCCACAGCAGCATAAATGCCATTTATGTATGGGGCAACAAATGGTCCAGGGGATACTATCATTTTATAGTAGAAGATTTGCCGGCTATGCTGTATGCAAAGGACAAAGGGCTGCCCATCTATTCATGGGTAGTTTGCAAATACCGGTGGCAAAAAGACTTGCTGCAAATGTTTGAGCTACATTACGAACAGGTGACAGCAGCGTTTGTTGCAAGAAAGATGTACCATGTTCCGGCAAGGCGGATTTTTATTGACCTGTTTAACTACAGCATTCCACACCCTCAGCTACTAACCTTACTACAACAAAAACTGGCAGAAGTTATCAGCCGTATGACCATACCTATGGAAAGCGGTGACTACTGCGCATGGATAAGCCGGAAATATACTGCCAGCCGCCATGTTGAAAATGAAGAAGATTGTTTTGAAACACTACGAAGTAAAGGCGTAAAAGTAGTTGTGCTTTACCCTGAACAAATGAGCATTGCCGCGCAGGTTGCAGCCATTTCTAATGCCAGGCTTATTATTGGCGGCCATGGTGCAGGACTGGCCAGCTTAATTTTCACACAGCATGCGGAGCTTGCCGAAATAGGCCCGCCGCAAAAAGTAAACAACAGCTTTATCTCAATCGCTTCGGCACTTAACAGGCCGTATACTTATTTTACTGCAAAGGCGCTGACACCGTACTTTAAGTCCCGTTCCAACTTCTTTGTTGAACCAGGGCAGTTGGCCGAAGTTGTAGTAAGCCTATTGCACAATAAAAAAGCGGAACAATAATCAGAACTGCGCCAGCAGTTTTTTCCATTTGGCGCTTACAGCTTCATAATCGTACTCCTTTGCTTTTTGCCCGGCAGCCAGGCTAAGGCTTTGCGTAAGGCTGTCATCATGTAAAAAACGTTTAACCGCTTTCAGCATTTCTTCCAGGTTGTCCGGGGCAACCACAAGCCCGTTTTCATTGTCTGTAACAAGGTATTTAACACCCCCAACATCTGTGCTTACAACGGCCATGCCCAACGCCATTGCTTCCATTACGCTAACCGGCAGGTTATCAAAATTGGAAGTGTTGATAAATATGTCGTGTTCCGCCGCCAGGGCCGTCCATTCAGGTTTACCTAACAACCCTGTAAAATGCACATGCTCTGTTATACCCGCTTCTTTTGCGTACAACTTACAGGAACCCATACAGCCATCCTTATCCGGGCCTATCATGGTTAGCTGAGCATCGGGGTATTGTTTCAATAACTCCTTTAGCAACTTTAGCGCCAGCCAGGGATTATAAATTATATGAAAAGACCGTACCCACAAAAGCTTTGGGCTGCAGTGGGTGCGCTGCTTAAAAGGATAGCTGGCAATACGTATGTAATTGGAGATTACCGTACAGTTCCAACCGTTTTCTCTCATGCAAACTTCCAGGTAGCCGGATACAGCTACGTTAACAACACTTTTTCCAAAATAACGGCGGCACATACCGGGAGAACGCTTAATCCTGCCAGGCAAATCGCCCCCATGCAGTTTAGGTATATACGGTATTTTTAAAAGCCTGCACAGCCAGCCACACAGGTAAGCAAAATAAAAAGCCTGCGTGCTGTAGGTGGCAATGAGTGCAACAGAATTTTTGCGGTTTTTAAGTACCAGTAATAACATATCCAGCAGCCTCAAAACCCTGTTATTAATTTTACTGGCGTACACGATATTATAGCCTTCTTTTTTAAACAGGTCAACCATTGCCACACCGCTGGTAGGCGTTCGGCCATGCTGTGTAAGAAAGTTGTCTATATAAATTAATTTTCTATTCATAAAGGGGTACAAAAATATTATCCGGGTAATAAGTTATTATTAACTGTAAGGTTACGGTTACACATGGCATTAATAATCAATAAGTTTGCCTTGCTTAACCTGAAAATACATAGTTATGAACCGTCGCACACTTTTAAAACAGTCGGGGTTAATGGCCCTGGCCGGTATGTTTCCGGCACTACGCAGTTTTGCCTCAGTTAAAAGCGAATATAGCGGAAAACCTGTATTGCGCTTTGCCCACCTTACAGATGTACACATGGAACCTGAGTTAAACGCCCCTGCCGGGCTGGCCGCCTGCCTGCACCATTTGCAGTCTCAAAAGCAACAACCAGCTTTTATATTAAGTGGCGGCGACTCAATTTTTGATGCGCTGAAACAACCAAAAGACAGGGTTGAAACCCAATGGAAGCTCTGGCATGACATCTTTAAAAAGGATAATTCTCTGCCGATTGAATACTGTATTGGCAACCATGACTGCTGGGGCTTTGGAGAAAAGAACGATCCCTTATACGGCAAAAAGTATGCTTTGGAAAAGATGCACCTGGCCGCACCATACCGCAGTTTTGATAAGGCCGGCTGGCATTTCATTATACTTGACAGCATACAACCCAAAACAGACGACACCTGGTACACCTGCCAGCTTGATGAAGAACAGTTTGCCTGGCTGGAAGCCGACCTTGCAAAAACGCCATTAACAACACCGGTACTTGTGGCATCGCACGTGCCGATTGTATCAGCCGCAACGGTTGTGGTTGACAATAAGTTTAAACAGGACCAGGGCTTTGTATTGGGGCAGGCATCGCTGCATACCGATGCGGCCCGCATTATCAGCCTTTTTGACAAACACCCGAATGTTAAGCTTTGCCTCAGCGGCCATATTCATCTTTATGAGCAGGTTTTATACAACGGGGTAACCTACATAAGCAACGGGGCCGTGTCCGGCAACTGGTGGAAAGGCATGCGCTATAAAACGGATAATGGTTACGCCATGGTTAATTTATACGAGGATGGGACCTTCGATAACGAATATGTGCCTTTTGGGTGGAAAGTGGGATAGCAAGCCGTAGTTATAGGAAGTCAACTCTGCTTTCATAAGATTTTTTAGGGGGTGTCCCTCGTACCTCGGGCCGGGCTTTCCGCTCATACTCCGGCACAGAAGCCCTGCTGCGATGGCCTCACCGGGGTAACCGCTGCAATCCCTCACCCGAAAGTGCAGCACGCCGCTGCGTTACCGGGCAGCTTGTATACGTGGCGGTTAGAGGGCAACAACCCTGTGTTATCACCCTCTCACGCCATCCGGGAACTTATCGTATCGGGTTACCAATGCCAGGAATGTAGCCGAGCCCATAGGGTGCATTTCAGATTTTCGCTTAAATAAAAGTTTAATAGTATTGTTGCAGATGAATCCCGAAACTTCGCGACGACGCAACAGGCGATGCCATAGGGATATGTCGCCGGCCTACAAAAATACCTGGTAGCTTAGCATGAAAATTCGAAATTCACCCCACCTATATACTCCCATCCGCTTATTTTTCTAATCCTTACCTTTGCGCAAATTTTGAGGAGCAGAGCGATGGTTTATCTTACAAGGTTAGAGCATTTTAATGCCGCTCACAAGTTGTATAACCCCAACTGGAGCGCCGAAAAGAACGAGGAAGTGTTTGGTGTTTGCGCCAACGAAAACTGGCATGGCCATAATTTTGACCTTTACGTTACCATTAAGGGCGAGGTTGACCCCGATACCGGCTTTTTAATGGATGTAAAGAAGCTAAAAGTGCTGATTAAAGAGCACGTTATAAGCAAGGTGGATCACAAAAACCTTAACCTTGATGTTGAATTTTTGCGTGGCCAGATATGCAGCACCGAAAACCTGGCCATAGGTATCTGGAAACAACTGGAACCGCACCTTCCCCCACAGGTACAACTTCATTGCATAAAACTGTTTGAAACCGCCAGGATTTACGTAGAATATTTTGGCAACTGACAACTTTTTTGGCGGTAAGCCTGTTATTAATGTCCCGGGCCAGGCAATTATTGAACATTATAAACCGGAATTAGTATGAGCAATAAAGTAGCCGTTTTTCGCAAAGAGCATTTTAATGCGGCTCATAGGCTGCACAATCCCGGCTGGACGGATGAAGTAAACAATAATGTTTTCGGCAAATGCAACAACCCCAATTACCATGGCCATAACTACGAATTGATTGTAAAAGTTACCGGAGAGCCAGATGTGCGTACCGGTTTTGTGATGGACATGAAACTGCTCAGCGATATTATAAAGGATTATGTTCTCGACAAATTTGATCACAAAAACCTTAACCTGGATACGGAAGAATTCCGCCAGCTAAACCCCACCGCAGAAAATATTGCCGTTGTTATTTACCGTATCCTGCGGGCACATATTGATACCAGGCTCGACCTGCAGGTACGCCTGTACGAAACAGAACGGAATTTTGTAGAATATCCTGCATAGCCTGCGGGTTACCTTTTAGAACTATCAGTAAAACAAAAGTGATGGCATACAGCAAAACAGACCACTACGATGAAAATATAACAACACAACTTTCTGGTTCGTATAAAAACATTATTGAGTTGCTGGGTGAAGACGCGGAAAGGGAAGGATTGCAGAAAACACCGGAACGTGTTGCCAAAGCCATGCAGTTTTTAACCCAGGGCTACCAGCAGGATGCCGTGGCCATTTTAAACTCAGCCAAATTTAACGAGGCCGTAAACGAAATGGTGATTGTAAAAGACATTGAGTTATACAGCATGTGCGAACACCACATGCTGCCATTCATCGGCAAAGCGCATATTGCCTACATACCCAACGGGTGGATAACCGGTCTCAGCAAAATAGCCCGGGTTGTAGATGTGTTTAGCCGCAGGCTCCAGGTGCAGGAAAGGCTTACCGTACAAATAATGGCTGCCATAAAAGAAAGCCTTAACCCACTGGGTGTTGCCGTAGTAATTGAAGCCAAACATTTATGTATGATGATGCGTGGGGTAAGCAAGCAAAACTCCGTAACCACTACTTCTGCTTTTGATGGGGAATTTCTGGACAACCATATTACCCGCAATGAGTTTCTTAAACTTATCAGCGCCAAGCTGGATTAAACAAGCAGTCGCCATACATCCACCTCAATACTGCAGTTGCCGGTAAGATTAAAGCATGTTAAGCCGTGCTGCTGTTTATACACATTGTCCTGCAACGTGTACAGTTCCAGCTCCTTTCTTTCCATATTGGCTACCAGGTAATATTTTACACCGTAGGACTGGTACAGGTTAAATTTGGTGTTCCTGTCCTTTAAAACCGTGGAAGGCGACAATATCTCAACTATCAGGGCAGGAGGATTAACGGGGTACTTGCCTTCGATTGGTTCACATACTATCATTACATCAGGGCGGACAACAGTATCATCAGTAACTTTCCAATCGCATTCATATAATACCACGCAGCCACAGTTCGCTTTTGTTTTTTCAAACGCCTCTTTAAACCTGTAAACAAACTCGCCACCGGTGTTTTGGTGTTTCCAGTCTGGCGCAGGTGCCATAGCATAGGGAATACCCCTTATCAACTCCCAGTCGCCATCCCATATCTCATAATCTTTATAAGTATAGTGAGGTATATCCTGTATGGTTAATTCAAAGCTCATATCCGTTTTAAATGTAGCTTTTTTTTTGTTTTTTCATTCAATAACAACGTTATTTTTGCCCACTTAACCAAACCGACATGAGTAAACATGCATTTGTGTTTCCCGGGCAGGGATCGCAGTTTAGTGGTATGGGCAAAGCCCTGTATGAATCTAATGAAACTGTACAACAACTTTTTGAACAGGCCAACGATATACTAGGTTTTCGCATTAGTGATATTATGTTTGGAGGAACTGATGAAGAGCTGAAACAAACCAGGGTTACACAACCTGCCGTTTTTCTGCACTCAGTAGCCGCGTTTAAAACACTGGAAAATGCAAGTCCCGATATGGTGGCCGGTCACTCCCTCGGCGAATTTTCTGCCCTGGTTGCCAACAATGTACTAAGTTTTGAAGACGCCCTTAAGCTGGTAAGCATACGGGCACTGGCCATGCAAAAAGCATGTGAGATGCGCCCTTCTACCATGGCTGCCGTATTAGCGCTCAGCGATGAAAAAGTGGAAGAAATATGCGCCGAAGTACAAAACGAAACCGGTGAGATAGTGGTTGCTGCCAATTACAATTGCCCGGGCCAGCTTGTAATAAGCGGCTCTGTAAAAGGCGTCGAAATTGCCTGTGAGAGAATGAAAGCCGCCGGTGCAAAAAGGGCGTTGATATTGCCGGTAGGCGGCGCTTTCCATTCCCCGTTAATGGCGCCGGCTAAAGAAGAATTATCTGCCGCCATTAATGCCACAACATTCAGCCCGGCGTCCTGCCCGGTTTACCAGAACGTCGTGGCCAAAGCTGTAACAAATGTTGCCGAAATAAAAACCAACCTTATCAACCAGCTTACCGGCGCCGTGCGGTGGACGCAAAGCGTACAGGCCATGGTTGCCGATGGCGCTAAAGAATTTACAGAAGCCGGCCCCGGAAAAGTGTTACAGGGCCTGGTGGGCAAAATCCACAAAGAAGCAGCAACTAATGGTGTTAGTTAGCACAGGTTGCAACACCGGTTTCTTTAACGGTTTGTTGCAAACCATTGCCAGGCGCATTTGTTTCCTTTAAGCGAAAAATAATGCGCAAAACGCTTCTGGCATCATAATATAGCGTTATCTTGTTCAATTCAAAGCATCAACAAACTTTATCATTTTGGCCAAAAGAACCGACTTTATCCATTCCAACGTGCCGGAACCGCACCGCGACCGCACCAAGCAGATTTTAAAACAGCACCCCGATATCAGGAAACTGATAGGTAAAAACCCGTATACTTTTTTTGCCATTCTCGGGTTGGTGGCATTGCAGGTTACACTCGCCATTTTGCTGGCCAGCCAAAGCTGGTGGCTTATTATTGCGGTGGCCTACTTTGTAGGTGCCTTTGCTGACCATGCGCTGTTTGTAATGATTCACGAATGTGCACACCAGTTGCTTTTTAAAGGCAAAATAGCCAACAGGCTGGCCGGTATTTTTGCCAACGTGCCGCAGGTATTGCCAAGTTCTGTGGCGTTTGAACGTTATCACTTAAAGCACCATTCTTTCCAGGGTGTGCATGAACTGGATGCCGACCTGCCCAATCATTGGGAGGCTAAACTCATCAACAATTACTTTATAGGCAAAGTTCTTTGGCTGCTGCTGTACCCCTTCTTCCAGTTGTTCCGCATTTCAAGATTGAAGGAAATACAGGCTTTTGATAAATGGAGCGCTCTCAATTTTGGCGTGCAAATTATTTTCACCACTGCCATGTGGATGTTGTTTGGATGGAAAGCCGTAGCTTTTTTGCTGTTAAGCTTTTTCTTTTCCGTAGGCCTGCACCCGCTGGGCGCCCGCTGGATACAGGAACATTATATTGTAAAAGAAAACCAGGAAACCTATAGCTATTACGGCACACTCAATACGGTGGCTTTTAACGTAGGTTATCATAATGAGCACCACGATTTTCCTTCCATCCCCTGGAACAAGTTGCCGCAGATAAGGCAAACAGCGCCAGCTTACTACAACTCTTTATATTACCATACTTCGTGGTTTAAATTGTTTTTCCGCTTTTTGTTCGACCAGGAGATTTCCCTGTTCTCCCGCATCATACGCAAAGAGCGTGGCAAAGTAAAAGTGGCCACGGCACAAATGGCCGACAAAGAATTACTTGCCGAAGAAGTAAAGTAAAATTGTATTACTCCTATAGTAAAAGCCGCAGCAAAAAATGCCTGCGGCTTTTTTTGATATTTTTTTGGGGGGGTCCCTCGTTCCTCGGGCCGGGCTTTCCGCTATTACTCCGGCACAAGAGCCATGCTGCCATGGCCTCACCGGGGTAACCGCTTCAATCCCTCACCCGAAAGCACGGTACCGGTTACACGTAGCGGGTGTTGGCAACCTTTACAAAATAACTGGTAAACATATCGCACTACAGCGTTCCCGGTCACCATAACTTTTAACTGCTAAACATGTTGCCCCGGGGCTTTGGCTGTTGTGCATTGTTATTAATATTAGTGGCTGCATACCGTCCTGCAAAACCTATAGTCCGGTACTTCCAAAACCGCCGGTTAGGGTGTCGCGCCATTATTATTACTCCCGTGTTTCTTCAAACAAAAATCTCATCAGCCACTCCCAGTTTTTTGCAGACCTTTAGTCACTCAACAACTCGACAAAACATATCATTATGGCTTTAAAAATATATACCAAAACAGGCGATACCGGCAAAACATCTCTTATCGGCGGCACAAGGGTGCTTAAAAGCAGCCTGCGTATTGAAAGTTATGGTACGGTGGATGAGTTGAATTCTTTCATTGGCCTGCTTGGTGATCAATTACCCCACGAACCTTCCAAAGCTATTTTAAAAGAAGTACAGGACAGGTTGTTCACCATCGGCTCTTCGCTTGCCTGCGACCCCGACAAAGAACCGCTGATGAAAATTCCCGACCTGTTGGAAACCGACATTATCCTGCTGGAAAAAGAGATAGACGCCATGAACGAAGTGTTGCCGCCTATGCGACATTTTATATTGCCGGGTGGGCATGCAGCCGTTTCAACCGCACATATTGCCCGCTGCGTTTGCCGCCGTGCCGAAAGAATTTGCGTGGCCATGCAGCTGGAGGAAAGCTTTGTAGAGCCGCTGGTTATTAAATACCTTAACCGCCTTAGTGATTATCTTTTTGTGCTGGCACGTTATACCGGCCATTTATTAAATGTGGAGGAAGTTGCCTGGAAGCCAAGGGTGAAATAAGGGGGTTAGTAACCGGTTCTGCCATCCCTCACCTTAATTTTTTTCTTGCCGGAGTTTTTCTTTTCCCATTCGGCTATTTCTTTAGGCTTCACCTTTTTGTCAGCTTGCGCGGTTTTTGTAGAATCCCCGGCTGACGCATCAATTACTGTAACTTTTTTGTTAGGCTCATAAATCTGGCCAAGCTGGTAATTTTCTGTTTTTTCCAAAGCGCCGGTAACGGGGTCATAATAGCGCCATTCGCCATGTTTTACCACAGATGCGTCTACCCGTATCACCTTGGCGTAAATTTTATTTTCATCCTTCAGGTCGTACACATTAATGGTGTCGTAAGGGTTGGCAGGGTCTATGGCCCGCCAGCTTTCTTCCCGTACCAGGCCATTAAGGTTAAAATACTGGCAGCGGCCATTTTTATTGCCAAAGCGGTAGTTTTCCATGGCCAGTATATCGCCCTGCAAACTGTATTTGCGCCACAACCCATCTTTTTTACTGTTTTTGTAAACCCCTTCCTGCTCATAGCCAGGCTCTCCACGCAAGGGCTCAATGTGTTCCACCCATTTGCCCTGTTTCATGTTGTTTACGTCAATACAGTTTAGCGTGTCGCCTTTTACACCAATGGTAAAAGTTTTACACTGTGCACTAAGGTTGCCGCCGGCAGCAACCATACAAAAAAGTAACAGGTATTTCATGCTCACTGGTTTAAATCTATAGCTAAGTTCACACAATTTGTGGTTTATAGCCAGGTTAACGTTTTGCGTTTCCAAATATTATGATAACTGCAACGAATGTGCCGGTAAGAATTTTGGGGCTTTCGGTAAAGAATTTCTAATCGGCGGTGGTCCGGGCTTTTCACTGCAACTCCGCTACCCCGCCGCGCTGCATTCCCCCTTCAGGGGTAGCGGGGTTTCCGTTTCAATCCCGCAGCCATTCAGCATTGACAAAAGCCCGGCTTTTTCCGCATTATAGAATTTTTTTTCTAACACGTTCATCGTCAAAAAAAGTCTGCTAACCGATAATACCACTGCAAACAACAATTCTTTAACAGCCACTATCCGGAATTTCTTTTATACATTTGTCGGGCAAAACCTGCTGTATGCGTAAACTATTATCTCTAATTGTTTTGTTGGCCTTTCTTACGGGTTGCACAAACGGTTACAGCCTGGTAAGTAAAGCCAAAGAAAAAGTAAAGACTTCTGTGCAAGACTGCACTAAAAAAATCTGCAACGAATCAGCTACTACTATACAGGAGGCCACTAAAGTGGTGCAAGAGTTTAGCGAAACCAGTGAACCTGACGCCCCGGTTCAATCAACCAACGCGGGCCGCTGGGATACCAAAATGTTGTTGTGGTAATGCTGTTTCTGCAAAAAATTTCAAAGCCTTTCAGTTGATGAAGGGCTTTTTTGTTGCGCCCCTCTTTACTGCCCGCCGGAATGCTTACTTTTGCAGCCCGTTTTTTTGAAACTTCAATATATCAGCAAACAGCGAATAATGGAACTGAGCAAAAATTTTGAACCTTCTTTAGCCGAGCATAAATGGTACCGCCACTGGCTGGATAAAAAATATTTCAACAGCAAACCCGATAGCCGCCCACCTTATACCGTAGTAATACCGCCCCCCAATGTTACCGGTGTGCTGCACATGGGCCACACCCTTAATGAAACCGTACAGGATATACTGGTGCGCAGGGCCCGTATGAGCGGCTTTAACGCCTGCTGGGTACCCGGCAGCGACCATGCTTCCATTGCCACCGAAGCCAAAGTAGTGCAGATGCTGGACAAGGAAAAGGGCATTAAAAAAGCCGACCTTACCCGTGAGGAATTCCTGAAATACGCGTTTGAATGGAAAGAAAAATACGGCAGCATCATTTACAGCCAGATTAAAAAACTGGGTTGCAGCGTAGATTGGGAAAGGGTTAGCTTTACTATGGACGACCATTATTACAAAGCCGTAATGAAAGTGTTTGCTGACCTGTTTAAAAAAGGGCTTATTTACCGGGGTGCCCGTATGATAAACTGGGATACCAAGGCGCTGACTGCCCTTAGCGATGAAGAAGTAGATTATAAAGACCTGCAGGGTAAACTATATTATGTAAAATACCTGGTGGCCAGCGAAACAGGCAGCCCTGATGCATCCGGCGATCATGTAGTTATTGCTACCCAGCGTCCGGAAACCATTATGGGCGATACAGCCGTTTGCGTTAACCCCACAGACCAGCGATATGCACACCTGGCAGGCAAAAAACTGATTGTGCCACTGGTTAACCGCGCCGTGCCGGTAATATTTGACGAATATGTTGACAAGGAATTTGGAACCGGCGCTCTAAAAGTTACACCTGCCCACGACATTAACGACTATAACCTGGGCCTGAAGCACAACCTGGAAGTAATAGACACCCTGAACGAAGACGGCACATTAAGCGAAGCCGCGCAGGTATTTGTAGGGCTTGACAGGTTTGAGGCCCGCAAAAAATCCATTGAGCAGTTAAAAGCCGATGGACTGCTGGTTAAAGAAGAAGATTATACCACCCGCCTGGGCTTTAGCCAGCGCAATCCCGATACGGTAGTAGAACCCCGCATTTCTACCCAATGGTTTTTAAAGATGAAGGAAATGGCCGGCCCGGCGCTGGAGGCTGTTACCAGTGGCGATATACGGATACACCCCGGCGATAAATTCCTGGCAACCTACAAATATTGGCTGGAAAACGTAAAAGACTGGTGCATTAGCCGGCAGCTTTGGTGGGGGCAGCAAATACCCGCATGGTATGACGAAGCAGGCAATTGTTACGTAGCGGAAAGCCTGGAAGCCCTGCACGAAGAGCAACCGCAAACCCGCGACATGCAGCTTACAAGAGATGAAGATGTGCTGGATACCTGGTTCTCCTCCTGGTTGTGGCCTATGGAAGTATTTAATGGCATCACCAATCCCGGCAATGAAGACATTAACTACTACTACCCCACTTCTGTACTGGTAACCGGGCAGGATATCATATTTTTCTGGGTGGCCCGCATGATTATGGCCGGCATGGAATACAAAAAGGAAAAACCTTTTGCCGATGTGTACTTTACCGGTATGGTGCGGGATAAGCTCGGCCGTAAAATGAGCAAGCAGTTGGGCAATTCCCCCGACCTGCTGGAACTGATTGACAAGTACGGTGCGGACGCTGTACGCTTCGGTATCATGATTTCTTCGCCTGCCGGTAACGACCTGCTGTTTGATGAAGCCAGCCTTGAACAGGGCCGTAGCTTCAACAACAAGATATGGAATGCGCTAAAGTTGGTAAAAATGTGGGAAGGGAAGAAATCAGGCGGCCAGGAAAGCGAGGAGTCAAGGAGTCAGGGAGACAAGGAGTCAAAAAGCCAGGAAGGAGAGTCAACGAGTCAAGGAGACAAGAAGTCAGTAGGTGACGAAACAGATTCTTCTACTCACCACTCACCACTCACCACTCATTTTGCGGTTACCTGGTTTGAAAACAGGCTGAACCAGGCTACGGCCGAGGTTGACGGGTTGATGAAGCAGTTCAGGCTTAGTGAAGCGCTTAAAACTATCTATTCGCTGGTATGGGACGACTTTTGCAACTGGTACCTGGAATGGGTGAAGCCTGGCTTTGAGCAGCCAATAGACGCCGCAGTGTATGATAAAACTGTGACTTATTTTGATAAACTGCTGCAGTTGCTGCACCCTTACATGCCCTTTGTAACAGAGGAAATTTATCACCAGTTGCAGGAAAGAGCAGACGACCTGTGCGTAAAACAGTTAGAGCCTGCCGCCAGCGCAGATCCGCTGGTATTGCAGGAAGGCGAACTGCTGAAAAAAGTAATTTCAGCCATACGTGATGCCCGTAACAAAAACCAGTTAAAGCCCAAAGAGGCCATTGAGCTGCATATTCAAACGGATTCAGGCACCATGTTTAAAGCCATTGAAGGCATACTGGCCCGGCAGGTAAACGCCGCGGTTGTTGCCTATACTGCCGAACCCATTGCCCATTCAACTGTTGTTGCTGTAGAAAAAGACAAGTTCTTTATTGTAACCGGCAAACAGGTTGATACGGATGCATTGAAGGAGGAACTACTGAAAGACCTGGAATACCAGAAAAAATTCCTGGAAAGCGTACAAAAAAAACTGGGTAACGAACGTTTTGTACAAAACGCCAAACCCGAGGCGGTAGCGTATGAAAGAAAAAAACAAGCCGATGCGGAAGCCCGCATAAAAACCATTGAGGAAAGCCTGGCAACATTGGTATAACCGTTAAAGCAATACTTTGAAAAAATATTATCATCGTTACATTATTACCGCAGTGCTGGCATTAACAGCCTGCTTTGGGGTGCAGGGGCAGAATTTCGATATCAACACGCTTAAGAACATTAATCCGGATAACCCCAGTTCAGGCTATTGGAAAACAACCTCTGCATCGGCTTATTACATTGGAGCGGGGCTGCCGGTTGGCCTGTGGATAGCGGGGGCATTATCGTCCAATAAAGAAACCCAACTTAACGCGTACGAACTGGCTGGCACTTTCCTGGTATCTACCATTATTTCGCAAGGCGCCAAGCGTATCATCCGGAGAGACAGGCCGGTAGCTTCCTATCCCGACCTTATACACCCTTATGAAGCAGGCAATGACATGCGTTCTTTCCCCTCCGGCCATACTTCCGTAGCGTTTGCCACAGCCACCACATTGGCGCTGGAATATAAAAAATGGTATATAACCGTACCTGCATACGCCTGGGCTGCCAGCGTTGGTTACTCGAGGATGTACCTGGGTGTACATTATCCCACCGATATTTTGGGCGGCGCTGCTGTTGGTATTGGCAGCGGCTATTTAAACCATTGGCTGAATAAAAAATTGTTCCGCCGCAAATAACTTATTGCCGCTATAATTTTTGGTTGGTTTTACCGTTTCGAAGTAAACACGTTTAGTTTGAGGGTGGCTTCTGTGGAGCTGTAAGTCTTTTATAATAGGTTGCTGTATGTATGTCTCTGGCACTGTGTGGCAGAGACGGCATGTTGTATCCATGTTTCTGGCACTGCGTGGCAGAAACGACAGGCGGCCTGTGGTCTCTGGCACTGCGTGGCAGAGACGGCAGGCTACGTTCATGTTTCTGGCACTGCGTGGCAGAGACGGCAGGCTACGTTCATGTTTCTGGCACTGTGTGGCAGAGACAGCAGGCCGCACCTGAGGGTGAGGGATTGAAGCGGCTACCCCGGTGAGGCCATCGCAGCAGGGGTCTTGTGCCGGAGTAATAGCGGAAAGCCCGACCCCTTGCGATAGCTTGGGGGCACCCCTAAAAAACTTCTGCTTATAAAAAACCAATAGTATTAGTTTTAATAATCTCTGGTTATTTTGCACCACAATCCAACGTTTATGAACATCCGCTCCGCTACTGTAAACGACATACCTGTAATACGGCAGATAGCTTATGCTACATGGCCTGTGGCGTATGGCAGCATACTTTCCGCGGAACAACTGGATTACATGCTGGACCTGATATACAGTACTTCATCCCTGGAAGAACAGTTTGCCCATCACCATCATTTTTACATAGCCGAACAGGGTAACGAACCCATTGGTTTTGCAAGCTGTAATGTAGTGGAACCGCAAAAAAGGTGGAAACTGCAAAAACTGTATGTGCTTCCTGACATACAAAAATCCGGCGCCGGCAAAGCACTGCTTGAAAAAGTGATTGAAACTGCCAAAGCCCACCTTGCCACTGAACTTATTTTAAACGTAAACCGCAACAACCCTGCCTGCAGTTATTACCGCAAAAAAGGCTTTGACATTGTAGAAACAGTGGATGTAGCCATTGGCAGCGGTTTTTACATGAATGATTATGTAATGAGAAAAAGGTTGTAGCAATTTCAGCCTTAGTTAACCTTTATTTCGAATAACGCAGGCCACCATTTACCGGTAACCAGGAAGCTGTTTTTAGCACTGTCGTAAGCTATGCCATTCAATACATTTATTGCCTGCGGGTTGTACTTAACCTGGTTTTTCTGCAGGATGTTTTCAAGGTCAAGTTTACCTTCTACAGTACCGGTCTGCGGGTTTATTTTGAGTATATAATCTGTTTCGTACTGGTTGGCATAAATAAACCCATTTACGTACTCCAGCTCATTAATCATACCTGCCGGACCGTAATTGTCTGAAACGCCAATGGTTCTCAAAATTTTAAAGGTGGCGGGCTCTACAAAGTAAATACTGTTGCTGCCGGTACTAATGATAAGTTCTTTACCATTATGGGTAATGCCCCACCCTTCGTAAGGCCATTCAAATTCCTGTAGTTTTTTGAATGTTTTAGTGTCATAAACAAATACTTTATGTTCCTTCCAGGTAAGCTGATATATTTTATCATTCAATATGGTAATACCTTCTCCAAATATCTTCTTGTCAAGATCAATAGCCTGGCTGGCTTTGCCGCTGTTTATATCCACCTTCATTAACCGGCTTTCGCCGTAGTTGCCTGTGCCTTCGTACAGGCTGTTGTTGTACCATATTAAACCCTGGATATAAGAAGTGGTATCGTGCGGATATACTTTTACTACACTGTATGTTAATACAGGAGGGGCTGGAACGGTATTACTGTTTTCAATAGTTTCACCGGACGGGGTATCATTGCCACAGCCTACAGCGAGCAGCAACAAAGCAGAAAAGCCGGTTGTCATCAATTGGTTCATAGCGCAAAAATATTATTCTGGCATATATCGGCCGGTTAAATTGACAAAGTTTTATCAAGTAGCCCGGGGCTTTCAACCATTCAGCTCCCGGCGCTCATCCCGCAGGCTGCGGAGCATTTGGCCAAAGTCGAATTTTTTTTGCATAGCGTTGATGGCCTGCGCTATACGCTTTGTTTTGGTAGGCTCTGTTTTGGCCGACATTATCCAGTCTGAAAAATATTTACGATGAGATTTGGTAAGGCTGTTAAAGTATTCTTTGGCGACAGGCTCATCTTCCAGGCATTCCATTAGCTCGGCACAAAATTCAACAGGGGCTTCGTCTTTTTCCAGTTGAACCTGCAGTGTAGCTCCTTTTCTTTTTTTAATGCCTTTGCGCACAGCTTCATTAAGCGCCAGTATATAGCTGCCATCGCCCATTGGCAACAGGCTTTTTCCGCTGATGTTGTAGCTATCCAGTTTTCCTTTGATACGGAAAATTTTTTTATTGCCCGGGTTTAGCTTTTGAGCAACATCAACAGGGATAGTAATGTACGTCCAACCGGTTTTATCGGCATTTTCTTTAAACTGTTCTATGGTAGCGGTGAACTTTATCATGTAAGGGTAAAAGTAAAAAATATGTTAGATGTTAGATGTGGGATGTACATTGACATTTACATCTAACATCTCACATGTTTAAGAGCTTGCTACATCCAGCAGCGCCAGCGCCTCCCCGCTCAGCACAAGTTTTGTAGCATTTACCAGTGACTCTAATTGCTCAACACTGGTGGCGCTGGCAATAGGCGCCGTTACAGATGGCCTTGCCAACAGCCACGCAATAGCAACCGCGGCTGGAGTTGTATTGTATTCCGCAGACACTTTATCCAACGCCTCCAATATGGCAAACCCTTTGGCATTAAGGTACTTTTTGCTACCCTGGCCGCGGGCACTTTTATCGAGGTCGGCCTCAGAGCGATACTTACCTGTTAAAAAACCACTGGCCAAAGCGTAGTAATTCAGCACGCCGATATTGCGTTCCAGGCAAACAGGCTCATATTCACGCTCAAATTTTTCACGGTCGTACAGGTTGTACAAAGGCTGCAGGGTTTCGTACCGTGGCAGGTGGTTTGTTTCACTTGCCTCCAGGGATTGCAACAACCTCTCAGGACTCATATTGCTGGTGCCCACCGCACGTACCTTACCTTCTTTTACCAGTTGCGCATAAGCTTCCATCGTTTCTTCAACCGGCGTAACCTCATCGTCGTAGTGAGATTGGTACAGGTCAATATAATCCGTTTGCAGCCTTTTCAAAGATTTTTCCGCTTCCTTAAGTATGTACGCTTTAGAAAGGTTTTTCCCTTCTCCCATGTCGGCGCCCACTTTTGTGGCAATGAGTACTTGCCTCCGGTTGTTATTCTTCTTCATCCAGTTTCCAATAATGGTTTCCGATTCTCCGCCCTTATTACCCGGCGCCCAGCGGGAGTAAGCATTTGCGGTATCTATAAGGTTGAAACCCTCGCCTACAAAAGCATCCAGTATTTTAAAGGAAGAGGGTTCATCAATCGTCCAGCCAAATACATTGCCGCCAAACGCCAGGGGTGCGGCTTCCAAACCAGAATTGCCAAGCTTACGTTTTTCCATAGATTAATATTTAGCAACTAAAATTAAGACGGGTACTGCAAAAAGGCGTTAATCAAAAGATAACAAACTATTTTTAAAATAATTTAGACAGGCATTGTTTATTCGCTTACTTTTGCCACGTTATTTGAGTTTTACAGTATTTAGTAAGTGAACGATTTTTTCTGCTACGCATATAAGCTGCTAATAGTTAGTCTTCTTTACTCCTGTTTTTTCTCAGAAAATTTTATAATCAATATTTTAACATGAACATTTACGTTTCAAACTTAAGTTTCAACGTTGAAGACGATGACTTAAGAGGTTTTTTTGAAGAATACGGTGACGTATCTTCTGCTAAAGTTATTTTAGACAAATTCACTCAGCGCAGCCGTGGTTTCGGTTTCGTTGAAATGCCTAACGATGCAGCCGCTGAAAAAGCTATCAAAGAATTGAACGGCGCACATGTAGAAGGCAGGGCCATCAGCGTAACAGTAGCTAAACCCAGGGAAGAAAAAACTGGCAATGGCGGCGGTTACGGTAACAACAGGCGCTCTTCTTACAGCAACAGCGGCAGCAGGTGGTAATATTCAACTGCACAATTTGTTGAAATAAAGAAATAAGGCCCCGTTACCGGGGCTTTATTTTTTATGTTACGGGCAGAGGTATTTCATGGCATCGTTCCTTTGTGTCACTCACTTGTACGTTCTGTTCTCATGGCGGCTTTTCAGACCGGGGTAGTATGTTTCCGGCACCTGCGGTGGCAGAAACAGTAACGGTTTTATTGCTTACTAATCACCATCCAGCAAGTTGCCAATACCGCCAAGTATGCTGCCTTCTTCTTTTCGGTTAACCGTACCATAAGCTAAAATACGGCTCGCCAAACGGCTGATGGGTAATGTTTGTATCCATACACGGCCGGGGCCACGGAGTGTTGCAAAGAAAACACCCTCGCCACCAAACAACGTATTCTTAATGCCGCCCACAAACTGTATATCGTATTGAACGGTTTGTGTAAACGCTACCAGGCAGCCGGTATCAATTTTTAGTAACTCGCCAGGCTGTAATTCTTTTTCCAGCACATGGCCGCCGGCATGCACGAAAGCCATGCCATCGCCTTCCAGTTTTTCCATAATAAAACCTTCTCCGCCAAAAAGGCCGGTACCCAGTTTTCTCTGGAACTCTATGCCGATGCTTACGCCTTTTGCCGCACAGAGAAAAGCATCTTTCTGACAGGTTACCTTACCGCCAAGCCGCAACAAATCCAGCGGTATTATTTTACCGGGGTAAGGCGACGCGAAGCTTACCCTTTTTTTACCATGGCCGGTATTGGTGAATGCCGTCATAAAAAGACTTTCCCCTACCAGCAGCCTTTTGCCGGCGCTGAAAAGTTTGCCCATAAATCCGGTGTTTTTCTGCTGGCTGCCATCGCCAAAAATGGTTTGCATTTGTATGCCGTCATCCATCATCATAAATGCCCCGGCTTCAGCAATGGCTGTTTCATTAGGGTCAAGCTCTACTTCCACATACTGCATCTCTTCGCCAATGATGCGGTAGTCTATTTCGTGATTGGTTATCATAACTGGTAAATGATTTTTTGAATTGCTGGCTAATGTAAGAATTTGTGTAACGATTGATTGCAATGATTTTTATGAATGGATGCATTTTGATGTGTGGTATTGCGCTACATGTAAATTAGAGTAACCGGCGGTTGCTGCACAGTGGCGAATAGGATTACAGAACGTACAAGTGAGTGACACAACCAAAGCCCAATAGTAGCAACAGAGCTCGTCCCCCCAAAAAAAATTGCAAGCGCAGCGAAGCAATGATCTGTACATAAAAGCCGCCCCTGAAGAATCAGGGGCGGGATATCCTTTCGGACGATTTAACCAAAACCAACTGTAAAAATTTAGCCAGTGGCAAGTGGGGAACCGCTAGTGAGATTCCATTTTGCCAGCCAGCTTATAATATTTTAGAACTTATTCTTACTGCCTGCCTACTCACTATTTACCACTCCCCCTCTTCCCTCTCTTAAAACCAGCTACCAATAAACGCTTCGTTTACTTTTTGACCGGCCAGCTTTCTTCTTCTGCGGGCACGGGCTATACGGTGCTTAAGCATGGTTGCCAGCATAAGCAGGAAGAATACTATGGTAAGCGGCGGTATGCCGAGCATGCTTATCCATTTGCCGCCATACATGTTGCGCATGGGCCTTCTTAAACGTTCTGCTATCAGGTACATGCTGGGCACGATTACCAGTGTCATAAAAAAGGCGAAGGCAAGGCCAAAAATGATGGTCCATGAAAGCGGTTTCCAGAACACAGCGTTATCGCCACCAAAGAAAATATGCGGATCGAAGTGGCTGAAAAGGGTGATGAAATTGATGTTAAACCCTACCGCCAAAGGCACAAGGGCAAGAATGGCGGCCAGGGCTGTTAACAATACGGGTATGATACGTGTTTTGCCTGCCTGAACAACAGCTTCCCTTGTTTTAAGGCCGCGGGCCCTTAACTCATCCGCGAACTCAATAACCAGGATACCGTTCTTAACCACTATGCCCGCAAGGCCTACAATCCCCAGGCCCGTCATAACCACAGACACTTCCATTTTTGTAAGGGAGAAACCCAGCAGCACACCAATAACACTGAAGATAATTTCAGACAAAATGATTACCGACTTGCTAACAGAATTAAACTGCAATACCAGTATGAACAATATAAACATCAGCGCAATAACCAGGGCCATACCAAGAAACTCACCCGTTTCCTGCTGTTGCTCGCCTTCGCCGGTTTGCTTAATGGTAACGCCATCCGGCTTACTTTTGAAGTCGTTAATATGCCCTGCTATCACCTGGTTAACCGCCGTGGGCGTGTAGCCGGTAAGCACATTAGAGCGCAGGGTAATCATACGCTTCTGGTTCTTGCGTTTAACACTGCCGAGCGTGCTTGTTAAATCAATTTTTACCAGGTTGCTGATGGGTATGCTTTTAAAACCGCCGGTAGCCATATCCCTGAAATACACTTTCTGGTTTAACAACTCTACCAGGTTTTTGCGCTGCATTTCCTGGTTGCGCAATTGTATCTTGTATTCTTCCTTGCCCTCCTTTATTTTAGACACTTCCCTTCCGAACAAGGCTGTTCTAAGTGTTTGGCCTATCTGGCCGGAGGAAACACCTTCAATAAGTGCACGCTGCCTGTCAACAGTTAACGTAATTTCCGGGTTGTTTAAATCAACATCCATCTTCAGTTCTTCCACGCCATCCACCTGTATAGAGTCAAGATAATTTTTAAGCGCTACGGAAGTCTTGATGAGGTTATCAAAATCTTCGCTGGATATTTCAATATTAATGGGTGGATCTGTAGGAGGGCCGCTGCTTTCCTGGTCAACCGAAATTTCGGCGCCGGGTATGCCCTTCATGGCCTTGCGTATTTCATCCAGGTACTTGCGTGTATTTTCCCCGTGCCTTTTTTCAAACTCCACAAATGATACCTGTACGCGGCCTAATTCGCTGCGGGTACTGCGGTCGCCACTCATAGGGTCGCTGGCGCCAACAGCTATGTTGGTGATAACGCTTTCCACAACAGGGTTCTTCCTGCCATTCTCCATGTTCAGTATTTTGTACACCCTTTGTTCCAGCACCTTTGTTACGGAATCGGTATATCCAACTGAAGTACCTACCGGCAGTTTCAGGTAAACAAATACCTGGTTGGGATCGCCTTTAGGGAAAAACACCACCCCACCATTACGTACGCCGAACAACATAACAGAGAATATCAGCAATACTATCGTGCCCAGGAAAAGCCATACCGGACGCCACCCGGCAAGTGCCCAACGCAACAGGTTTTCATAATGGCCCATAATCCAGGGCAGGGCACGGTTTTGAAAGGAATGTATCACCCCATCCAGCACATAGCGGTTAAATACAATCAATACCATTATAAAAAGCAGCAGGTTGCCGGCAAAGGTTTGGCCGAATAAATCAAGCAGTAAGCCAACGCCAACACCTACCCAAAACACAGGCTTTTTAAAGATGGCTGATTTGGGCTCTTTGTGTTCCCCTTCTTCATGCGTCATGAAATCCACAGCGAACACGGGGTTCATAATGAATGCCACAATCAAGGATGCCGTTAATGTAAAGATGAGCATGGCGGGCAGGTAAACCATGAACTTACCAATAATGCCCGGCCAAAAGAGCAGCGGAAAGAACGGCGCCAGCGTAGTAAGCGTTCCGGCCAATACGGGGATGAACACTTCGCCGGCAGCCATCATGGCCGATTTAGACGCATTGATCTTTCCTTTACCCTGTGTAAATATGCGGTGTGTATTTTCAATTACCACAATGGCATCATCCACAATAATACCCAGCCCAAACAACAGGGCAAACAACACGATAAAGTTCAACGTTACATGCGTACCGATGATTAAATCCGCCGCCGGCAAAAACACAAAGGCCACAAACATGCTTAATGGAACACTCAACGCAACAAAGAACGCATTTACCACACCCATGAAGAACATGAGGATAATCAATACCAGTATAAAGCCGATAACGATGGAATTAACAAGGTCATTAAAAGAAACCCTGGTTTTATTGCTAAGGTCGCCGGTAACCACTACGTTCAGGTCTTTGGGAAACTGTGTGGCCCTCATTTCTTCCACTACCTCTTTTACATCATCGCTGGTTTCAATAAGGTTCTCGCCGCTGCGTTTGATGATGTTGAGTGTAACCACATTCTTGCCATCAAGCCTGGCATAACTCTCACGCTCTTTAATGGTGTCTTTGATGGTAGCGATATCTTTCAGGTACACCGGGGCGCCATGGCTGTTGCGGATAATCACCTGTTGAATATCAAAAGCTGTTTTAAACTGGCCTTTTAGCTGAAGGTTGCGTTTCATATTACCTACATCCAGCAAGCCGCCGGAGATATCGAGATTTTCACGGGACACAGCATTGGCTATATCATCAAATGTAACATCGGCGCTTTGCATGCGGTAGTTGTCCACATTAATCTGAAACTCACGTTCAGGGGCCCCCACCAGGTCAACCCGGTTAATCTGGGGCAGGTCTTCCAGTCTGTCCTGCATATCATCGGCAAACTTTTTTAAGCGTTGCTGGTCATAATCGCCACTTATGTTTACATACATTACTGGCTGGTCGCTAAAGCTCACTTCCAGTACAGTGGGCTCTTCGGTAAGGTCGGTGGGCAGGTCCTGCTTGGCTTTATCAACAGCGTCTTTTACTTTCTGCAGGGCTATATCGGTTTTCACCTCTGTATCAAACTCCACTATGATGGCCGAATAGTCTTGTTGTGAAGTGCTGGTAAACTTTTTAATCTTGGCGCCGGTTATGCCCTTAATTTGTTTTTCAATGGGCCTGGTAACCAGATTTTCAATATCTTTTGGGGAGTTGCCCACATAAATGGTTTGCACATAAATGGTGGGGATCACTATATCAGGGAATTGTTCTTTGGGCAAAGTAACAAACTGGTACACCCCCCATAAGCTTACAAAAATCATCATCAGGTAGATGGATGTTTTGTTTTTAATGCTCCAGGTGGTGGGCTTAAACTGCTTGAACGATGATTCCAATGATTTTAATGATTTCATGATTAAGAATCGTTTGCGTGAACTTATATTTGGCTCATCTGTTTTTAGTGAATCTTTTAAATTCAAGGCTCTTCTTCCCAAAATTGAGCAGAAGCCCAATTTCCATCTTAAACGCTTCCAGGTAATTGAGTATCTGGGTGTAGTTCCCAGGTTCAAAGCTCCCTATAGCCTTTAGCTCTACCAGTACTTTTTCCATTACAACAAAATCTACCCGCCTCTTTCCAATTAACAAAGCATCGTAATAAACTTCCCACTCCTTTTCCCTTACATATGGCATCAGGATTTTATCCAACTCAATCGCCAATGCCCGTTGATAAATAACTTCAGGAAATCCATGACCGAGCTTTGTATGCACTCTCATGGCACACCCAATCACAGCCCCGGTAATATCAGAATACTTGTATGTTTCGTTTATCATTGGTACGGAATAATTGACGGCTGTTGATACCGCGTTATAAATAGTTTTCAGGGCGTGCCCCTGCGGGTCGGGCTATCCACTTCAAGTCCTCACTCCGCTAAGCTCCGTTGCGGGCTTTCCGTTACTATCCCTCACGCTTTGGGGAATCCTTATCCTTCCATACAAAAATCATTTACTCATTACCATCATTTTGCATCTGTGGTAATTAACTGCCCCTCATACAGCCCCTGAAATCCATCAACTATAATCGCATCGCCCTGCTGCAGGCCACTTTTTATTTCGAGGGTATCCGTATACATCTGCCCTTCCATAACCGTACGTTTGCGGGCAATCAGCTTGTTGCCTTCTTTGGCCGCTACCATTACAAATTTTCCTTTCTCGTCTGTTTGCAGGGTGTTAACCGGAACCGTAATGGCATTGGCCGCGGCATAATCCTGTATTTTTACCACGGCAAGCTGGTTGGGCCTCAAATCTTTATCAGCCGGCAGTTTAGCTTCAATGTAAAAAGAGCGGCTGTTGGGGTCAACTATTTTGCCCTTAACGGTAACCCTGGCGCTGATATTCTTATTAACATCCGGCAGCGAAATCATTACGCTGGTTCCTTCATTTACCTTATCCAGGTAAACTTCCGGCACATTAGCTGTTAATTTCAAATCGCCCGTATTAACCAGTTTTATGCCCATCACATTAGCCGTTGCAGGACTAAATGTTTCACCCACTCTTATGTTTACTGTTTCCGCTACACCATTCATAGGCGAGTACACATTGTACTGCCCTATCTGTGTATTAACCGCGTCTATTTGTTTTTGAAGATTGGATACTGTTGTTCTTGCAGAAATAAGCTCCACTTCCGTACCTATACCCTGCTCCCAAAGGTTTTGCCTGCGGCGGAGTATGTCTTTGGCGTTATCAAGCTGCACCTGCAACGGACCTAATTGTGTTTTAAATGCTTCATTATCCAGCTTCATCAGCAACTGCCCTTTCTTTACATAATCACCTTGCTTCACGTAGAGTTCCTTTACCTGGCCACCCTGGTTTTGCGGTGTTACAAAAGCAATGTTCTGGGCGTCTACTTTGCCCTGCAGGTCAATAAAATGTGTGAAGCTGCCTGGGGTAATGGTATCTATACTTACCAGTTTTGCTTTTTCCTGTTTTGCAGAAGCAGGGTCAAGCTTAGCAATCTCTGCTTCCAGTTTGGCTATCTTATCCGTTAAAGAAGCCTGCTCTTTCTTTAGGGCATCCAAATCCGCCTTCTTCTCCGCTACTGCCGCATTTTTATCTTTTGCAGCCCCGCAGGATGCCAGCGTGGTTACCACAGCCGTTACTACAAGAATGTTCAGGAACCGTTGCATATAAATCTTTTATAGTTAGTGATTGGGTATTGTATTTCTATTGCAGTTTGCCAATGGCTTTCAGGTAATCAATCTTAGCAATAACAGCATCGTAAAGCGCCCCGGTATAATTGGTTTGCGCCGTTTTTAAATCTGTTTGCGCATTGGTGATATCTATAGTGGAACCCAGCCCTGATTCGTATTTTTTCTTTGATTGGTTATACACCTGTTCGGCCAGTGTGATATTTTTTTTCTGAAAATCAAGTGTAAGAATGGCCGACCTGAAATTGTTCCTTGCCAATGCCACATCATTATCTATCGTGTTCTTCAGGTTCTGCATCTGGTTTTTTGTTTGCTCAAGTTCCAGTTCCGCTTTTCTTACATTAGAAGCACGGGCAAAACCATCAAATATGGGCACCGATATATTCAGGCCAATGTACCAGCTATTAAACCAGTCTCCCTTTTTAAAGAAGCTGAACTCGTTACGATAGGCATTCTTTGAGAACTGGCTTGACAGGTTAACAGATGGCAGGTAAGTAAACTTGTAGCGCTTGATGTTGTATTCATTCAGCGTATTGGTAATGGTGGCCAGTTGAAAATCTTTTCTATCGCTGTACTGGTAGCCGGCTGTATCCATTAAAGCATCTTCCTTAATCTTATCTTCTGTTATTTGTTCCGTTAATACCAGCGAATCCTTTACCGGCATACCAATCAGCAATTTCAAACCAACGTAACCGTTGTTAATTGTGTTTTCAAGTTTAAGTTTTTCTGTCTGAAGGTTGGCCAGTTGTACAGAAGCCCTGTCAACATCCAGTTTTTCTGCAAAGCCATTATCAAAAAGGGCTTTTGTATCGTGTGCCAGTTTATCGGCACGGTTCACATTGGCTTCTATTTGCTCCAACTGCGTTTTGCTAACCACTAACTGGTAATACACTTTATAAATATTGGCCCTAATGCTTTCTTCCGTTACTTCATAAGCCTTGTTCCTGAAATCAAGCGACGCCTGCCTGGCCTGTAACCCTACAAATACCTGCCCATCAAACAAAATCTGCGAAAGGCTTACACCACCCGTTGCAGCCCACTTGGTACCAAAAGCGGCATTAATAAAACCAATATCATCGGGTGTTTTAATCGCGTTTCCATTACCGTCTTTTACCCCTTCATTTTCCAGTACGCCGTAAGTGGCCAGCGCTATAAAGTTGGGAAAGCTTTGCACCGGTATATTAGGATAATAGGTAGTGCCAAGAGAGCCGTTTAGCTGCGGATATGCCGCCGATGTTATGTTACGGTTAGTCTGCTGCTGAATTTTATAATCCAACAGTGCATTCTTTACCTGCAGGTTGTTTTTCCTGGCGTATTCAATACACTGCTGTATGGAAAATTCGTGACTGTTTGTTTGTGCGTGGGTTGTAAGGGTAACGAATAATAGTAAACATACCGTGCTTATGTTTTTCAAGTCAGGCATAAGTATTGGTTTTATTTTTTACGCGTTGTTGTATATACTTTTCTATCAGCTTTTTACCCTTGGTTGTGGCAATACCGTGAAGGAAAAGATAGTATATTTCGTTGGAAACATGCACCAGGCTGTATTTTCCATAGGGAAAAACATCCTGGTTAAACATAACAAAAGAACTTTCCAGCCTGAAGCGGGCCGCTACATCCAGGTCAAAATCCTGCCGGTAAAGCTCCTCTTCCCTTCCGCGTTCAAGGTTTCTCTTTATTACATCTAACAGAAAAGAATGTTTGTGCTTTTTAAACTTTTCGAAGGTTTTGGGGTAAAATTTTTCCAGGTCAAATATAATCTGGGGGTTAAGTGCGTTAAAGGTGGCCTGCACAGAATCCATGTCTTTAAAAAGCTCTTCCACTGCATTTTCCGCTTCTGTATTCTGCCTTATACATTCTGTACGCATGTATTCTATTTCGGCCTGCATTACCGCTTCCACCAACTCATCTTTATCTGTAAAAAACTGGTAAAGGGTTTTTTTGCTAACACCTAACTGGCCGGCAATTTCATCCATGGTTACAGATTTAAACCCGTAACGCATAAATAGCTCTTTGGCCTTTTGCTGTATTCTTTCTTTCATTTCCTTCGCTGCTCAAATTTGAGGAACAAAACTAAGGAAACTTTTTTTGTAATATTAGTTTCCATTGAAAAAATTTCTCATCTCTCGTGCTGAACGGCATTTCACAAGGATGAGTGCATTAAAGTATAGCCTGCAACAAGATTTTTTGGACCCCGGCAAGAGGAACACCCATGAGACTTTACTTGCGTCGCACTCTTGTGCTGTTAGTTCGCTATGCAGCTTTGCCCACCGGGTAGACTTGCTTTGCAGCTTCTGACGACAGGCGGAAACCCCGGCCTTTGCTGGTTTATACTATGGATAATAATTACCGGAGCCGAAGGCATTAGCAACAGGGGTAGCAAACAACCTGCCTGAAAAGACTCAACAGGCGTCACCAACGGGTGAGGGATTGAAGCGGTTACCCCGCTGAGGCCTTCGCAGCCCGGCCTTGTGGCGGAGTATGAGCGGAAAGCCCGACCCGAGGTACGAGGGACACCCCCAAACAAATGTTAGGTGTCAGGTGTGGGATGTACGATGTGTGTGTCTTGTGTCACGTCCAAACCTGGCTTGCGCGGTGCAAAAGGACAGCATTAAATGATTAAACAATTATGAATTACGCAAAAAGATGCTTGTTCAAAAAGGATAATTGGCGCATATACATTTACTTAGCCGCTTTGAAAAATGCCGTTATGCAAAAACTATTTCTGCCGTTACTTCTGCTATGCGCTGTTACTGTTCTGGCGCAGCCCCGTTTGCTAACTGTTGCCAACGCACACTCGCACAACGATTATGAACAGCCTGTTCCATTTTATACCGCATGGCATGCAGGTTTTGGCTCTATTGAGGCAGATATATTTTTGAAGGACGGGCAATTGCTTGTAGCCCATGAGGAAAAATATTTAGACCCGCAAAAAACACTGGAAACATTATACCTGCAGCCATTGCAAGGCTGCATTAAAAAAAACAAAGGATACGTTTATGCGGATAGCAGCCGCCGGCTGTTGCTGCTGGTAGATATAAAAACAGACTCTATCAACACCCTTAATACGCTGGTGGAACTGCTGAAAAATTACCCGGATTTAGTTGCATGCCGCACACTCAAATTTACCATCACCGGCAACCGGCCTTCTCCGCAATTGTTTACCGGTTACCCGGCTTTCATCAACTTCGACGGGGAACTTAACAAAAATTACAGTGCGGCAGAACTATCAAGAATAATTCTGCTTAGTGATAACCTGCGCAGCTACACCAACTGGAACGGCAAGGGCATAGTGCCCGAAAGAGAAGCTGCAGCCCTTAATGCCGCGGTAAAAAAAGCACACAATGCCGGCAAACCGGTACGCTTTTGGGGTGCACCGGATTATATTAATGCCTGGTACAGACTTATGCATGCCGGGGTAGATTACCTTAATACAGACCATATACCAGAGCTGGCTTCGTTTCTTAACAAACTGCCGGCAACAACTTATATACCCGGCAATAATTTTTACAAAACCTACCAGCCAACCTATAAAAACGACGGGCAAAACAAGCAGGTAAAAAATATCATTCTGTTTATTGGGGATGGCACCAGCTACCCGCAATTATATGCCGGTTATACTGCCAATAAAGGCGCATTAAACATATTCAACATGCGGCGTACAGGCACTTCCAAAACAAGTTCCCACGACAGCTACGTAACAGATTCGGCGCCAGGCTCTACTGCCATCTCATCCGGCGAAAAAACCAATAACCGTTTTGTTGGCGTTGACCATACCGGCAAGGCATTACCCCTGCTGCCACTTTATTTTAGCCGCAGAAAAATGAAGACAGGGCTGGTAACCTGCGGGGATATTGCAGATGCTACCCCAGCCGATTTTTACGCTCACCAGAGCGAACGGGAACATGCCGCTGACATACTGAATGATTTAAACAACGCACCTGTTGATTTATTGATGGGCTCCGGCGATGAAAGCCTGCAGAATGTGGCGATACTCGACAAGTCTGAAAAGACGAAAATTTCTGACAGTGTTTTACAGCAGCTTGGCAAAAAGTACAGCATTGTGTCATCACTAAATAATATTCCGCCGGGCAACAACAAAGTTATCGTGGTAGATAAACAGGCCGGCTTATCTATGCGCAACGGGCGTGGCAACTGGCTGCAGGAGGCGGTGGAACAATCCATTGACAGGCTGTCTAAAAACAAAGAAGGATTTTTCTTAATGGCAGAAGGCGCCCAGATAGATTACGGCGGCCACGACAATAACCTGCCTTATGTTGTTACCGAAGTTATGGACTTTGACCAGGCTGTTGGCAAGGCGCTTGAGTTTGCCGATAAAGACGGCGAAACACTTGTTATAGTTACCGCCGATCACGAAACCGGCGGCCTTACCTTGCTGGATGGCGACTACAACACCGGTTACGTAAGCGGCCAGTTTGCCACCAACGATCATACCGCCTTACCCGTACCGGTATTTGCCTACGGCCCTCAGTCGCAACTGTTCAGCGGGGTGTACGAAAACACTGAACTTTTCTTCAAGATTTTACAAGCGGCTGGTATCAGCGTTAAGTAATTACATTAATAGGGGCAAGTGGGTAAGTGGTAAATGGCGAGTGGGGGTGCATTTTTTTACATCGTCCATCCCACATCAAACATCTAACATAAGCAAGTACTTCGCACTTCTTCCTTCGCATGCCACCACAAATTCTTATTCTGTATCAACCGAAACCTAATTTACGAGCCGGTAAACAGGGTAGCGGTTATGTGCGGGCTCGTACCAGGGGGAGTGTGTGTAAACAAAACGTAATTGTTCACTTGCCGATGCGGCAAAAGTACTATCTGCCTTTTTGCGGGCTTGCAGTTGTTCCTTTACCTCAGGGTGCTGTTGCAGGTATTGCGCTGCGATATCCTCCCAGCGGTAATCGCTGTAACCTTCTTTTTGCTGCAAAACAGCGTCAAAAAAATTCCAGCTAAAAAAACTGTCATCGGCGAGCGGCTCTAAAGTTTCCACAACATACCGGTCTGTTTCATGGCCGGTATAAGTAATGTAATCTCCTGCCAGGAAATGAATGGTTTCCAACGTCGTTTCAAGATGTATGTTATAGTTGCGGTGGTGTTTTTCATAAGGCCTGGGCAGGCTCTTATAATCTTTTATGTGGTAAACTTCAACAGTTAGGGCCGTATCGTTTTGCAGTTGCTGCAACCTAACGCCATTGAGTTGTAACCGCTCCACAACATCCTGCCAGCCATGCGGAATAATATAGGCTTTAGGTTTGGTAACCACCTGGCCAGGCAAAAATGTATTGTAAAATTTTACTTGTTTTTCAAACGGTTTCCGGTGATTATAAAACAACCGGTTCATGCCCGTAACCTGGCTAACGGCGCTGTCTGCGGCATAGCCTTTAAAGTTAACCAGTTCATAGTGTACAGTATCAACCTGCCAGCTAAGCGCAAACCGTTGCTGTTGCTTAACCGCTTCAGCAGAAGCCCGGCGGGCAGCCAGTAAATCTTCGGCTAAAGCACCGCTTTGCTCGGCCACGGTTTGCATAAAGGCATAGGTGCTTTTAACCCTGTCTGCAAACGGCTTAAGCATGTGTGTTTCCGGCATAAAGCAAATGGTTTGAAAAAGGGCGGCATAGCCCGTGCTGTAGCGGGGTGCATCATTAAATGCATCCCAGCCTTTTTCAAGATTACCTTCCTCGAAGTTTACATACGGGCACATGGGCCAATTTTTTTGCAGCATACTTTTAAACAGCGCAGGCTCAAAAACATTGTGCATAAACTCGCCAACAGGCCCGCCAAGTTTATTGTGCTGGGTAGATAGAAGAGTCATAGTATGCTGGTAATCAGCACCGTCGCTTACATGGTTGTCAACAAGTATGTCTGGCTTAAGCCAATGGAAAATACGGGTAAAGGCCCGGGCATTCTTGGAATCAGCCTTAATAAAATCCCGGTTTAAATCCAGGTTTTGCGCATTACCCCTAAAGCCATAGCTTTCCGGCCCGTTCTGGTTAACACGGGTAAAGCTGTTTCGGTTAAGGCTGCCGCCAATATTGTAAATGGGTATAACAGCCAGTACTACGTTTTGTGGAATGATAAGCGTTCCATCCGCCAAATCCCTTAACAACATCATGCTTGCGTCAATGCCGTCAGGCTCTCCGGGATGTATACCATTATTAACGAGTATAACCACCTTATTTTGGGTATGCCATAAATCGGCATCAAAAGTTTTATCGTAACTAAAAATAATGGTATGGAGCGGATAGCCTGCATCGGTTGTATCCCGGGTCACAACCTTGATGTTGCCATTTGTGGCAGCCAGTAGTTTATACCATTGGATACATTCTTTATATGTTGTTGTTTGAGTATTATTGCTTTTTTCAAAAGGAGTTTGTATTTTTTGAGCGAAACTTGTGTGTATCAGGAAAATAGATAATGTTAAAATCAAGATTTTCATTAAATTGTCTTTAATTTTCGATAAAATTTTAATTTTCCTTAAAGTTTTCAAAGTTATAGTATGGATAACACTTACCGGATTCTTTTAGCCGAAGATGAACCTAAGTTGAGCCAGGTTATACAGGATGAACTTTCAAGGCAGGGTTATCATACGGATGTTGCCTATGACGGACTGATTGCTGAAAAAATGTTCAAACAGCATAATTATTCACTTGTTATACTGGATATTAATCTTCCTTACAAAAATGGCCTGGCCTTGTGCAAGGAATTCAGGGGCATTAATAAAAATATTCCAATTATCATGCTTACCGCCCTGGGCGAAATACAGGATAAAATGGATGCTTTTAACCTGGGCGCCGATGACTACGTTGTAAAACCTTTCCATTTTGATGAATTGTTCGCCCGTATAAAAGTATTTTTAAAACGTGCTGATGCAACCAGCGAGCCCGGCGAAAAAATTGCCGTAGCAGACCTGGAAATTGACATGGAAAACAAAACCGTAACACGTGACGGTAAGAACATTAACCTTACGGCTAAAGAATTTGCCTTGCTGGTTTTACTGTGCAGGAACAAGGGAAAAGTTATTGCCAAGCAGGATATCCTGGAAAAAGTTTGGGACTTAAGCTTTGATACCGGCACAAATACCATTGAAGTGTACATTAGTTTTTTAAGGAATAAAATTGACAAACCCTTTGAAACCAAGCTCATTCATACCAAACCCGGCTTTGGTTACTACGTGCGGGAAACGCCTCTGTCATGAACCTTAAACTAAAATTTTCCCTTTTTTTCAGTTTGCTTGTAACGGTAGTACTTGTGTCCTGCGTGGCGGTAATTTACCTGCTTTATGCCGGTACACGAAGCGGTGACTATCAAAACCGTCTGTGGAGTAAGGCCTGGTTAAGTTATAAACAGCATTTTAATATAATGGGCCTGCCGGAAAGCGTTACAGAAAAAATGGAGCGTTTTCCGGCAGGCAATATCTATCAGCCACAGCTAACTATACTGGACAGCAGTTACAAGATAATTTACAGCGAGCCCCCGGCACTTAATTATAAGCCGGGTATTGAATTGCTTAATAAAATAAAACAGAAAGGGGAGTATGGTTTTAGCTTAAACAGAAGGGAAGTAATGGGTGTTTATTTTAAGGATGTTAAGCATATTATTATTGTTTCCGGTGCGGATATGATTGGCCGTAAAAGGCTTGCCCGTCTCCGCTGGATTATGGGCTTCGTAACCCTCGGCGGTATCGTTGTTACCGGCTTTATAGCGTTTGTCTATGCCAACCAGGCTACCCGGCCGCTTATACGCATGGGCGACCAAATGCAGAAAATATCAGAAAACAACCTGAACGAGCGGGTGGATGCCGAAAGCAATTACATGGAGCTTAACCTTATTGCCGCTAATTTTAACGACATGCTGGACAGGCTTGACAAAGCCTTTGAGCGCCAGAAAAGTTTTGTACACCACGCCTCTCACGAATTACGTACCCCGCTGGCCAGCATGCTTTCCCAAACAGAAGCTGCGCTGCGCCGCGATCTTACCAATGAAGAGTATGTTAAAGTGCTGCATTCCCTTAAAGAAGACCAACAGGGCATGATTGACCTTACCAACTCACTGCTTGCCTTTTCCCAGTACGACCGTATTAATGCTTCCAACGAATGGGGCTTTGTGCGGCTTGATGAAATTCTGTATGATGCCATCGCCTCGTCTAAAAAATCGTTGCCGGGCATTAATGTTTCTGTTGAGTTTCTTACGGTTCCTGAAAAAGAAAATTACCTCTCCGTACGTGGCAGCGAGCCTTTACTGCGTTCAGCTTTCTCCAATCTTATCAAAAACGCGTACCTCTACTCGTCTGATAAAAGCATTAATATACTGATAGAGGAAAATGAAACAGCCACCACCCTGTTATTCCTCAATAACGGAGACCTGCTTTCTGAAGACGAAGCCTCCCGCCTGTTTATCCCTTTTTTCAGGGGCCGCAATGCCAAAGGCGAAAAAGGGTATGGCCTTGGCCTTTCCATAGTTAAAAGGATATTGGATGTGCACAAGGGCAGCGTTACCTACGGCATTAAAGATGGTAAGAACTGTTTTACCATCAGGTTTATAGACCATGCGGCGTAGCAACCTGTTCGTTTAAACACAATTGTTTTATAGTTGTACGGTATGTTGTAAATACTTCTATATTTAACCCGTATGCAACCATTGAATTATAAAAATTTTAAGGCAGGCGCAATTATTACCCTGCTGTTTGCAGCGGTACTATTTACAGGCGTGTATGTTAAGGGAAATATTGATTTGTTTCTAACACTAAACAGCAACCTGGGCGTTTTGGCAGATTGGTTTTTCCGGCTGGTAACTAATGGCGGGGATGGTATTATGTGGGCTGTAATGCTGTTTGTACTCTTGTACATTTTAAAACGCAAGGATGCTTTGCCGCTGCTTATTTCCTGCTTTGTTTTCACTACGCTGTTTACCCAGGTTTGTAAGTACATAATCGTTCCGGATGAGCCCAGGCCCATCAAAGCCATACCCGATACTTCTTTGATACATACAGTGCCAGGTGTTGAGCTGCACACCATTTCCAGTTTTCCTTCTGGCCATACGGCTGCCGCGTTTAGCTTTTACCTGTTACTCTGCCTGTTACTTCCCAAAAAAAGCTGGCTTGCAGTGGGCGCTTTTTGTGCGCTGCTGGTAGCTTATTCAAGAATTTACCTTGCCCAGCATTTTCCGGTTGATCTTGCGGCCGGTATGATAACCGCCCTTGTTTCGGTGCTGTTATCCATTTTAATACAAAAAGGATTTGAAAAAAGAAGGGTGCCCCGGTAAACTGGGGGGATTATTGGTGTTGTGAGATAGTTAGATTTTGTGGGGTGCCCCCAAGCTGCGCAAGGGGTCGGGCTTTCCGCTCATACTCCGGCACAAAGCCCTGCTGCGATGGCCTCACCGGGGTATCCGCTTCAATCCCTCACCCGAAAGGTGCAACACGCTGCTGCTTTTGCTGAAACCACGCTATCTTTTGTATTGTGCCGCAGGCAAAATAACTGTGCGCCACATTGTTCAACCCCTTCGAGTAAGAGTTTTTCCATCATTAAATGCAAACCCCGGATGAAATCCGGGGCAATTCACATCTAGCCCTTTGGGCTATGGCATAATTTATCCTTCACACAGTGCAACTCTTTTGCTTTTTAGGCGCTTTCCACAATGTGGTTTAATCATTAAAGAAGGTTACCCCTCCGTTATCAACATCATAAACGCCGCCAACAATTTTCAGTTTGTTTTCTGCAATAAGTTCTGAAATGATAGGGCTTTGCTCTTTTATCTGCTCAATCGTTAAACGCACATTGTTTTCTGTTACATTATTAACAAATGCTGCGTTAGACCCAGTCCTGTTTTCCGTAGTGGTTTTTTCTGCTTCAATAGCAGGTTTTACTTTGTTTAAAACCGTGGTGAGGTGCCCAAGCTCTACATTGTTACAAGCGCCAACAATGGCGCCGCATTTGGTATGGCCCAGCACAACAATGGCTTTTGTACCCACTACTTTGGTGGCAAATTCCATGCTGCCTACAATATCTTCATTAAGTACATTGCCTGCTATCCGTATGCTGAAAATATCGCCAAGCCCCTGGTCAAAAATCAGTTCTGCCGAAGTCCTGGAATCCATGCAGCTTAAAATGGTAGCAAATGGAAACTGGCCGGTTTTTGTTTCATTTACCTGCTGCAGCAGGTTTCTGTTAGCTTTCAGGTTTTTAACAAACCTGTCGTTTCCTTCTTTCAGTATTTCAATCGCTAAGTCCGGCGTTAATTTGCTTTGCGTTTCTTTAGAATGCGTGTACATAATGTTATGGTTTTTTAATTAAAGTATATAGAAAGTGTCTGAAGAAGCAGGCGGCGGTACATTGGTTTCTCCCAGCAATTGCTTGATGTTAATTTCTATGGTGGTGGCTATAGCTGTTACCGAAGTGTCGCTGGGGCGGTTCCTGAAAGGATCCTGCAGGTGATAAGCCGTTTTTTCAAGAAGGAAAAATACGCTTGAGATGGCTACCAGCAAAGGCACTTCGAAGATAGCCTTTACATCTTGCAGGGAAATAGAAAGCAGGATAACAAAAAGGTAAATGGTAAAGTGTAAAAATAAACGGTAAGTAACCGGAAATACCGTAGAATTAATCCTTTCCGCTTTGCCCATTGAGTCACAAAGGCGTACCAGCGTATTGTCTATCTGTATGTGGCTGTACCTGTCTGTGGCTCCGCTTTCTTTAAGCTGTTTAAGTTCCAATGCTGTTAACTGCAAAAGCGCAAGAGGTTTGTTTAAATGCCCGGAAATCATTTCTTTATCGGTATTGCTGATGAACCTTTCAAGGTTATCAAGCGGGTTAAGGCCGCGTAACGACTGCCCTAACGAATAACACCAGGCAATCTGGCGATAGGCCATCACTTTAACCTGGCTGGCAGGCGCATTTATTAACGTCTGCAACTGTAATACAAAACTTCTTGAATCGTTAACAATGGCACCCCACACTTTTCTTGCCTCCCACCATCTGTCGTAAGACTGGCTAATCTTAAAGGAAAGTAAAACAGAAATGGCGGTACCCAGAAATACCGGGATACTTAACGGCATCTCTGGCAGCATGTTGGCAAAAGTAGATGTAACGTATTGAACCACTAAACCCACTACCGTTACATAAACCAGGTTGCGCCTGATTTTTTTTAAAATGTAATTGAAGGGAATTTTTTTGTCCAACAGCATGGCAGCAGACTTTTCATCAAAATTATACTAAATACTATCTCATGTGATAGTAAAGCTATCTTTTTTATATGTTAAATTTCTACGATTGATTTATTTACTATACTATTTTTAATTTTGATAAAACTTTTCAGGAATGGAGTATAAGGTAACCTTCCAGGTAAATGAATCGGTGTATTTGAGAAACCCGGAGACATCCGAAATAGGCAAAAACCTTATAAAGCAAAGCATTGATTTGGTTTATGAGTTGGGGTTTGAGCATTTTACTTTCAAAAAGCTGGCAACCCAGGCCGGAACTACCGAAGCGACCGTTTACCGTTACTTTGAAAATAAACACCGCCTGTTGTTATACATTATTAGCTGGTACTGGTTTTACATAGATTTTTTGCTTGATTATAACCTGCAGAATATTACAAACCCAGGTAAAAAGCTGGAAGCTGTTATTGATTTGCTTACCCACGAACTACCGGAGGGCAGCGGCGGACTGGACTATAACAAAAAGTACCTTAACAGCATTGTGATAGCGGAGAGCAGCAAAGTGTACTTAATAAAGGAAGTTACAGAGATAAACCAACACCAGGTTTTTAAACCTTACAAAGACCTTTGCGCTAAAATAGCCAGCATCATTTCTGAGTATAACCCGGCTTACCCGTTTCCCAAGTCATTAAGCAGTACCATTATTGAAACATCTCACCACCAGCAATATTTTTCTGAATTCCTGCCCCGTTTAACAGATGCAGACCAAGCCGGTAAGGACGAGTTTACAAGCCGCTTTATAAGTAGCCTGGTTTTCAAAGTATTGGGCTGATGGCTGGCGCTGCCTTGTTCCTGCTGCGGATTACAAAGCATGCAATGCTTTGTAATGACCGAAATGGTACATGTTTGCACCCACCGCTATCCGGGTCTGAAAAGCTGCCCAATGAACCGAACGATGAAGTGCTTGCGACGCAACGATGCTGCTATAAAAAACCGAACGCTGGTATCCGCATTTACCCGCTGTTAATCTGCCAATAATGTACATGCGGCATTGCTGCGCAAAAAATTATGATTTGGCAGCAAAATTTGCTGGGTTGGTAACAACTGTTAACGCTTTGCCCGTTTTATAACAAATAATCATTAATCCCAAATGCCCAGGCTGTGTCTTAAAACAAAAAAGGAGCAGTTATGAAAAAGTTTATTTTACTCGCCGCGATTGTATCAGGAGTTATGTTTACCGGCAACGCAAAGGCCCAGGTTAACGTGAATATTAACATAGGCGCACAGCCTGTATGGGGACCTGTTGGGTATGACCATGTTGATTATTACTACTTACCCGATATTGATGTTTATTACAATGTGCCGCAAAAGCAATACGTGTACTTTGATAACGGCAGGTGGATGTTTGCATCAGCGCTTCCTTACCGCTACAGAAACTATGATATCTACCGTGGTTACAAAGTGGTGATTAACGAACCCAGGCCTTACCTGCACAACAATGTGTACCGTGTTAAATACAAAAACTACAAAAACAATTTTGGCAGGCAGGTTATTATTCGTGACAGTAAAGAGGTAAAATACAAAGTAGCGAAAGGATATAAAAAGCAAGGGAAAAAAGAAAACAAGGGCCGTGGGCACGACCGTGGTAAAAGGTAAGGATAAACCACTTGTATGTGGATAGTTAAGGGCAAAAAAAAGCCACCGGTTACCGGTGGCTTTTTACATATAAGGCATTGCTTATTTCTGTTCCTTGTTCTCTTCTTCTTTCTGCAATTTTTCCTTTATTTCAGCAAGAGCGCCCAAATCACCCAAAGTTGCTTTTTCAACTTTGCTCTGGATGTTTTTAACCGCTTTTCTTGCTTTATCCTGCTCAGACCTGGCTTCTTTCTTCGCTGCTTCTTTCTCTTCTATTTTAGCCTGTTCCCAAACACGTGCATGGCTCAGAAGAATGCGTTTTTCATTGCGGTCGAACTCAATAACCATAAACTGGTTGGTTTCATCAGCCGAAATGGTTTTGCCGTCTTCTTTACCCAGGTGACGTGCAGGGGCAAAGCCTTCCAGGCCGTAGGGCAACTGAACAACAGCGCCTTTATCATCCCTGCGTACTACAGTGCCTTCGTGGATAGAACCTGTAGCAAAGGTATCTTCCAGTGCATTCCAGGGGTCTTCTTCCAGTTGTTTGTGGCCAAGCTGCAGCTTGCGGTTGTCTTTATCAATACCCAGGATGATCACGTCAATGTGCTCACCAACCTTGGTATATTCAGAAGGATGGTTAAAGCGTTTCAACCAGCTAAGGTCGCTGATGTGAATCATGCCGCCAATGCCCGGCTCAAGCTCAACAAACACACCGTAAGGGGTAATGTTTTTAACAAGGCCCTTGTGCTTGCTGCCTTCAGGGAATTTGGTTTCGATGGTGCTCCATGGGTCTTCTGTCAATTGTTTGATAGAAAGGCTCATTTTGCGTGCATCTTTATCCAGTGTAACCACTTTAGCTTCATGCTCATCGTTCAGTTTAAAGAACTCTTTGGCATTGATTGGCGTGTTAGCCCAGGTAATTTCACTTACGTGAACAAGGCCTTCTACGCCCGGCTGAATTTCAAGAAATGCGCCGTAGTCTTCAATGTTAACCACTTTACCTTTAACGGTAGCGCCTTCGTGTATCCACTCAGGCAGCACATCCCATGGGTGCGGTGTTAATTGTTTTAAACCAAGGCTTATACGGCGTTTGTCGTCGTCGAAGTCCAGAACAACCACCTGTAATTTCTGGTCCAGTTTCAGCACCTCGCTTGGGTGAGAAATGCGGCCCCATGAAATATCGGTGATGTACAGCAGGCCGTCCAGGCCACCCAGGTCCATAAAAGCACCAAAGTCTGTAATGTTCTTCACAGTACCTTCCAGCACCTGGCCTTTCTCCAGTTTGCTGATGATTTCGGCACGCTGTGCTTCTATATCGCTTTCTATAAGCGCTTTGTGAGATACCACGGCATTCTTAATGGTTTCGTTGATCTTAACCACTTTAAATTCCATTGTTTTGCCCACAAACTGGTCGTAGTCTGTAACAGGTTTAACGTCAATCTGAGAACCTGGCAGAAAGGTTTCCATACCAAATACATCAACGATAAGACCACCTTTGGTTTTGCTGGTAACGGTACCGGTAACCACTTCGCCGGTTTTATGCACTTCCACAATCCTTTCCCAGGCACGGTAAATGCGGGCAGATTTGCGGCTAAGGTGCAGGTGGCCCTGGCGGTCTTCTTTTTCAACCACCATTACTTCCACATCATCACCAATTTTCAGGCTGGCTAAATCACGAAATTCGTTCAGGGAAATAAGGCCATCACTTTTAAAGCCAATGTTTATAACGGCATCTGTTTTGGTAAGGGCTACCACACCGCCTCTAACAATTTCACCATCTTCAATACTAACAAAAGTGTTTTCGTACACTTTATCGTATTTGGCTTTTTCTTCTGCAGCGTAGTGGGATACGTTGCGTTTGTCAATGCTCCAGTCAAAGTCGTCGTGTGCGGCAATGGTTTCTGCCACTGGCTCGGCGGCTTTAACTTCAGTGGCCGCAGGGGTTGTTTCGGCTACTGCTTCTGCTACCGGTTCAGCGGCGGCAGATTGTTCTTCAACAGGTTCATTTGTTGTCGCTGTAGTTGCTTCAGCGGCTGTATTTTCAGCTACCGGCGCAGACTCCTGTTGCTCAGCGTTTTGATTAACAATATTGTTTTCGCTCATGATAAAAATCCCGTGGTTTTATACGGGGCTGCAAAATTATGCTTAATTACTGAAAAAATGGCATTTTTTGGCCACCAGCTACAGTTTTTCATGGAGTCGCCTGTTGTGTCACTTATACGCCTTGTAATTCTACGCAGCATTGTTCATCATGCATCATAAGCACAGGCATGTTTACGTGCCGGTGTTATTTTTCCCGGCCTGCTTTTGTTAGGCCAGCCTTGTGTTTACAGGTTTCAAAGCCTACTAACCTGTGTATCACCAAACATCCTTTCAGAAAGTTTTGCCTGATATTTGAATTTACCTATTTTTGCAGCCCGCAATTAAAAATGGAGGTAGTAGCTCAGCTGGTTAGAGCGTCGGATTGTGGTTCCGAAGGTCGTGGGTTCGAACCCCATTTATCTCCCCGGCAAACCTTGTAAGCTTAACCGTTTACAAGGTTTTTCTTTTAAAACACCATTCTATGAACATTTGGTTATTGTCTATTCCCATCATTTCCGCTTTTATCGGTTGGTTTACCAACTGGATTGCCATAAAAATGTTGTTTCACCCAAGGGAACCCAAAAAAATACTCGGCTTTACCATACAGGGTATTTTCCCCAAACGCCAGCACATTTTTGCCGAAAAGCTGGGAAAGCTGGTAAGCCAGGAACTTTTATCTTTCTCTGACATTGAACAAAAAATAACTAACCCCGAAAACATTGAAAAATTAATGCCGCTGGTAGAGCGGCACATTGATCATTTTCTTCGTGTAAAGCTTGCAGAAACAATGCCTGTAATCAGTATGTTTATCGGCGATAAGACGATTAATCAATTAAAAGAAATCTTTATTGCCGAACTAAAACTGCTTTTCCCCGAATTAATGAAAAACTACATGCAACAACTTGAGCACGACCTTGACCTTGAGAAAATTGTTATCTCCAAAGTAGCTTCTTTTTCTTCCGGCAAGCTGGAAGACATTCTTAACCAGATCATGTCAAAAGAATTCCGTTTCGTGGAAATTCTTGGCGGTGTACTTGGTTTTATCATAGGAATTGTGCAGGTTTTGATAACGCTGATTGCCTAATAATTTAGATTGGCAGCCGAATAAATAAAATTACACTTCAAACCTTTGTTTCCTTTGCAATGTTTAGTTACCAGAACCGCCACAGCGGGTCATGGTCTTATGGCTGAACCTTTGTTGCAAAAGCGGTTAAGGCCGGTTGTTATACAATGGTAAAATTCACCGTAATGCCCCGGGACATGGGGGTAACCTGCCCAATAATGATATGCAGTACAAGTGAGTGACACAACGAAGTTTAATACATGTTCCGAACGCTAAGTACCAAATGCTTTTTATTTGCCGCAGGCAAAGCTATAACCTGCACAACCAGTTAATGCTGGCAAGAATTGCTGAACAATTTTCATTAAACTTATAAATGCCTTACCCTTTTACTAAACAATTCTTTATGAAACTCATTTGTACACTTGTTTTAATTGCCGCATCGTTTAACATGCTTTATGCACAGGCGCCGCAAGGCAGAAGGCCCGGCGGCAGGCAAAACATGAACATAGGCCACTTTTATGGTAAAGTTGTTGACGGCAAAACCAATAAAGGAATTGATGGGGTGAGTGTTGTTTTGGTAGGCAACCGATTTGACACCGCTACCAAAAAGATGAAAGAAAGTATTCTCGCAACCGTTATAAGCCAGCCTAACGGTGATTTTAGTATAGAGAACCTGCCGGTATTTGGCAAGTTTAGGCTTAAGGCTTCTGCCATTGGATATACTGACCTTGACCAACAGGTTTCTTTTGACCTGAAAATGCCACAGGAAGGCGGCGGACAAGGTGACGGCGGCGACCGTATGCAACAAATGATGGGCGCCATTGATAAAGATTTGGGCAATTTAAAACTGGTACAGAATGACGCCACTTTAGCCAATGTAACAGTTACAGCTACCAAGCCTTTTTTTGAAATGGGTGTTGACCGCAAAATTTTTAACGTTGACAAAAACATTGTAAGCAGTGGGCAAACGGGCGCCGAACTGATGAAACAGATACCTTCTTTAAACGTTGATATTGACGGTAATGTAACGTTGCGTAACGCTGCCCCTACCCTGTTTGTGGATGGCCGGCCAACCACACTTACATTAGACCAGATACCCGCGGACATAATTGAGAAAGTAGAATTGATTACTAACCCTTCCGCCAAATACGATGCATCTGGCGGTAATGCGGGCATACTAAACATTATCCTGAAAAAAAATAAAAAGGTGGGTTACAACGGGGGCATAAGAGCAGGCATAGACAGCCGCGCCAGGATAAATACCGGCCTTGACCTTAATGTACGCCAAAACAAATTGAACTTTTTTGCCAGCGCGAATTTTAACCAGCGCAAATCGAAATCCTGGGGTTATACAGACAGGAATAATTTTTCTAACCCCGCCAGCAATGTTTACCAGGACAGCAAGGGTGAAAACGATGGCTATTTTGGATTTTTAAGGGGCGGCTTTGATTACTTTATGGACAACAGGAATACCATTTCTGTTTCCGCCAATTACAACCGCGGAAAGTTTGACAGCGAGGAAGACCAAATTATTGACTCCACCGTTGACAACAGCCTGCTTACCAACAGCCGGAGGAATACCTTTAGCAAAAGGAATTTCAAAAACTTTGGATCGCAATTAAGCTACAAGCACAATTTTGCTAAAACAGGCCACGATTTAAGCGCTGATGTTAACTATAACTCCAGCAACAACGATAATGAGGGCACTTACACTACCAACTTTTTTAACGAATCTAACTCTTCCAAATACCCCTCGCTGATACAAAAAGTAGATGGCAGCGGGTACAATAAATTTCTAACCATACAGGGTGATTATGAAAACCCGCTTACTGAAAACTCAAAGTTGGAGGCTGGTGTAAGAACCGCCATACGCGATTTTCAAAGCGATAATAACCAGTACACATTCGACCACGCCACGCAAACCTACGTACTGTCGGGCTCTTTAAGCAACCGTTACAAGTTTAAAGACCAGGTGTACGCCGCTTATGCCACTTACAGCCTTAAAACCAAAAAATGGAGCTACCAGTTAGGTTTACGGGCAGAAAGCTCCAGCTACGATGGCACTTTGCTGGGCAAGGATTCTGCGTTTAAAGTAGATTTTCCTTTAAGCCTTTTCCCCAGTGCGTTTATTACCTACAAGATAGATGATAAGCAGGATTTCCAGGCCAACTACTCACGTCGCATTAACAGGCCCAATTTCTTTCAGTTATTGCCGTTTATTGACAACTCAGACCCGCTTAACTTAAGCATTGGCAACCCTGGGTTAAAGCCTGAGTTCACCAATTCATTCGAGTTAAATTACAATAACGCCTATACCAAAGGCGCCAACTTCCTGGCTTCGCTTTTCTTTAAACACAGTACCGATCTTATTACCAATTACATTTATAAGGCCGGCAACCCGGATACAAGCATCGTTAAGGCAGACAGTGTTTTCTTCAGCACCTATGTAAATGCCAGCAGCAGCATGAGCTACGGGCTTGAACTAACCAACAGGATTACCGTTTACAAAATTTGGGATATGACCATGAACGTAAACATTTTCAACTCCAAAATAAATGGTGATAATATTACAGGCAACCTAAGCCAGCAGCGGTGGAGCTGGTTTGTAAAAATGAATAACAACGTTAAACTCGGCAAAGGCTTTTCTGTTCAGCTATCAGCAGATTACCAGGCCAAAACAGTATTGCCGCAGTCAGGTGGCGGCGGCGGGCGTCGTGGCGGTGGTGGCGGAGGCGGTGGCGGCTTTTTCGGTGGCCCCGTATCTTCTGCCCAGGGTTATGTTTTTCCGCGGTATAGTTTTGATATAGCCATTCGCAAAGACTTTACCTGGAAGGGTGGCAACACAGCATCCATCATCCTCAGCATGAACGACTTTACCCGTGCGCAGGTATATAAAACTTATTCGGAGTCAGAGTTTTTCAACCAGGTTTCCCAGCGCAGGCGTGACCCACAGGTGGCAAGGCTTATCTTCAATTACCGCTTCGGAAAATTTGATGCCAACCTGTTTAAACGCAAAAATACCCGGGCAGACCAGAGTGGGGGGTCAGATATGATGGGGCAATAGGATCAGGGGCTTTCGGCTATTTTGCCATGGTAGGCTTCAGTTCCGGCTTTCCACTGCAACTCCGCCGCAAAAGCCATCGCACTGAGGCTTCAGCGGGGTTTCCGTTTCAATCCGGCAGCCATTCAGCTTCACCAATACTGACCTGGCATTGCATCATGCTCCGGTTGATTTGAGATAACCACGGTTTTACATTCGAAGTAATAACAGGAAAGGAAAAAGGAAGGATAAATTATCCTTCCTTTTTTACGAAAACTATTCTTGCACGGTCGGCTTTGTAGATGTCGTTGTAGAATTTTACAAAATCGGGATAATCTTTCGCTGGATATCTTGCAGGGTTTCTTTCATAAAATCTTACCAGTTCTATAAGATTATCTTTAATTACATAACTGATGCTATATCGCCCAAATTGGTTATCAATGATTACATTTTTAGGCACCGCTTCTGGTACGTAGCCGTCGGGAATTTTAATTTGAATAGTGTCTATATCTTTAAAAGCCTCCCTATACACAATATCGTATTGGCGAGGTTTATCTGTTGATATTTTTGCACCCGAGAGATTGAAGATGTTTGGTTGTATAAACAAACGTTTTCCTGTAATGCTTGCATAACCACTGGCAGTAATTAACAGGTATTCATTTACGGTAGGCAATATCGCCTTAATCTCGGTGTACTCACTTTTTTCAACCTGGTAAGTAGGTAAGTCAAACAGGCTATTCAAATATTCATCTCTCATTTTTTTTGATGTTGCATAAATAAGAGCATGAGGTATTTGTTGCTGAATTCCTGTATAGGTGGTGTTTAGCTCCGCGCTTAAATCACCTTTATCATTTATAGTTGCTATTGTTTTTCTTATCTGTAAATTATCTTTAGAGGCATATCTCGGCGTAGAAACAACATGACCGCCGTTCTCATCAATTAAAATAGCCTTTCTGTTTCCGGTTGAACTTCCCATAAACCCGGCCGATCTAGTCGGATCAGTACACTCAAGCCAAATGGTGTCTTTTCCTAACGGAACACAAGCAACAACATGATTAAACTGATTACTAGGGAAGTCTTCGACAAGCGGGGCCTTATCATTTCCAGAATTTATTTCAACATACTTAGCCTTGATCCCCACTTCCTTTAAGAGAGAAATTGTATAATTTGAGAGCGCTTTACAATCACCATATTTTTTTTCCGCTACATATTTAGCGTCAAAAGGTTGCCATCCCCCAATTCCGAGTTGTATACTTATATACCGAGTATTATCCTGCATAAATTTGTAAAGAACAGCTATTTTCTCACTAATAGATTTTAGATTATCTGTTAACTCATGAGCTTTTCTTTTGATATCTTCCGGTAAAACATCTCTCCCATTTATCAATTGATACATGTATTGACCATAACTCTTCCAAGTAGTCATATCTCCTTTATAACCTTGCGCCTCAAATTCGGATGGTGCAACCATTACGTATGGCACAAGCTCTCTCCAATAAGGAGAAAAGATTTCATTTTTTTTTGCAGGTACATTTTTAATTTCCCAGGTGTAAATTTTCTTGTCACCTTTTTCCGTTATTACAGGAGGCGGCGCCCCATTGTATAACTTATACCTAACCAAATAGTTTTGCGGAGCAACTATAATATATTTACTATATTCCACAGAAAGACCAGGAGCTGATAGAGGTTGCCAATCCGACAAATCAAGGATTCCATTAATTTCATCCTCTTCCTCGTATTCCACAGTGTAAGGAAAAGTTCTACTATAAAATTCATTTTTTTTTGCCCTATCATCATTTGCGAGACTGAATCCATCGGAAACGCTAACATCTTGCATATCTTTTGTCTTTATACGCTTTACTTCTTTTCCGAACTCGTTGTATAAAATACCGGATATATAATTTATTGAAGTGAATTGGTCATAGTAACTTTTATAAATCCCATAACCTATCCCTTCTTCATTTAGAATTGTATATACATGACGTTCTTTAAGACTGGCCCTGCCTGGAGATTTTATTTCATATATTTTTTCATCATAGCGTTTAACTGCATGCGCATTCACAATTAAAGAATCTGATATTAGGTCAGCAGAAAACTTTTGTGCGGATAATTCCGATAATAACACTATTACGATTAGTAAACAACTAATTTTTTGCATTGCCATCATTTTTCTTAAACACAATCTGTTCGGCTTCTTTGCTTACTACATAAGCATAAAAATCACGTAGTGTCTGGTAATCTTCCGGTTCAAAAAGTGCTTTCTTTATTTGCAGCCTGCACCTTAACTGAATCCTGTTTCCGGCTGCGCCAATCAGGTACTCAAACATCCCGTCATCTTCATTCAACTTCACCCGGGCAGATTTTGGTAATTCCTCCACCTTGTATCCCTCTGGAATCTCCATGTTAAACACATAAGTTTCGTCTGTACAATATGGCATTTCTACCGGGTAGTACCTTTCCGCACTTTTAAAGGGATTATCCTTTTGCGCTTCACCAAACAACGGGTTAAAGTAAACAACGTCCTCATCGTTAAAGTCAAACTTCATTTCATAGCGTAATGCTGTGGGCATTTCCAGAACTTTGATAGAGTCAGCGCTGGCATTAGAAAGTTCTACTTCCATATTATACTGCTTCTTCAATTCTTTCAGGTAGTCATCCCCATTACCTATTCCGCCATTTTCCCTCAGTTTCAGTGAAGCAAAATAACCGAGATTACTTGCAAAACTTCCCTGCAATTTTTTATTCCCGTCAGCAGAAATGAAAACAGTGGTGAGCTTTTTTTCAACCAGCGAATCTGCCGACAAGTCAACCAATATGGGGTAAGACGGGTCTATTACCCGTGCCGTTCCGTTATACACCTTCAGAGGCAATTTACCAAAACCCAATTTTGGGTTCGATGCATCCAGCATGTAATAGCTGTCATCTACTTTAACCCGGCAAATGGTATAATTAAACTTATCAAACAGAGGAAATGATTCGCTGGCTTTACCATTGGCCCTTGTACTTAACATAGCAGGAAAAGCTTCAAAACCTTGTGTTTTAAATGCCGCAACTAACAGCAGGTTAAGATCTGCTACAGTTCCACTCTTGTCCTGGTGAACTTTTTTCAAAGTGCTGCTTAAATACTTCCCGTTATTGGTTTTACAGGTAAAATTGTCCCTTATATAAGCATATATTTTTTGCGCCTTTTCAAGATTGTTGGTGGTACCCGCTGTAGCTTTCTCCAAATCATCATCCAGCCAGTTATTACCATGGGTAAGTGGTTCGCCAAAATATTCCGCTTTCATCATGCGTTCGCATGCCTGGTACCAGTTACCCATTACATCCTTGGTATAAGTATCAGAATATTTAATACGCCTCAACTGAAAGCCTACTCTTTGCACATAGTTATCAAGTGATGTTATATAGCTTTCTTCCTTAAGCGCAGGCACATCTTTCATGGCCCATTTAGCGGTAACCGTATTGGATTGTATGTTTAAAGTCCGGCTACTTCCACTGGCTGAAGTACTGGGGTCCAGTATATTGTAAGACTCCCTGGAGGTGGAAACAGTATCTATTTCAAAAGGGAGATAGTTTTGTTTATCCAGCACATAGTCAAATAATTGGGGAATGGTAACCGTATACTCACTCCACAAATGGGGTATGTTGCTTTGAAATTCCCAGGGCTGCAGGTTCTCGTAGTACGGTGAAACTATTTTGTACTTGTATTCAATGATAGAACCTTCCTTTAGATTTGGAAAAGTAAATTTCTTAATCATGTGGTTCTTGTCATACTTATCCTTAAAAATACTTTCCTTATCCAGTTTTGTAGCTACCACCTGTCCATTTTCAATGTTGTATGTAACAGCTTCAAGTCCTTCCAGTTTTTCTTCATAACTGTAATTCTGAATATACAATAACACCTCAATAGTTGCCAGGTCAAAAGCGTTCTTGTTAATCAGGTGGATTCTTTTATGCCTTTTGAAAATCAGGGAGAAATCGCCTTTGGTATTCCCTTCAAATTCCGTACTGCCAATATCAGCCAATACCACTGCATTGGCGCTGCTGTCAATACTATAAACTTTGTTGGAAAAATCCTCCGGCTTCACGTCGCCGAACTTAATTTTGGCGGTGGATTTGTCTTTTCCCGCATATACGGCGGTGGATACGGACAAAATAAAAACACACAGGCACAAGGCTGAACGTTTCATATTGTACATTAAATGTTGAGTTTTTTAAAGAATTTAGAAACGCAATATTAAAATATTTCCCGGCCAACCACCTGAATTACAGCTTAAATTTTCCTTATTTGACCATAGAACAACATACAGATATTGTAAAAAACCTGGCCATCCAATGTGGTTTCAGTTTTTGTGGCATTGCCCGGGCAGTTAAACTGGATGATGATGCCCGCCGCCTGGAAAACTGGCTTTCGGCAGGCAGGCATGGCAGCATGGCCTACATGGAAAACCACTTTGACATGCGCATTGACCCTACCCTGCTGGTGCCCGGCGCCAAATCGGTTATTACTGTACTGAAAAACTATTACCCCTCCCAGGCGCAACAACCTGGTACACCACAGGTTTCCAAATATGCGTACGGTGCAGACTACCATAACGTTATACGCGAACAGCTCAATAGTTTCCTGCAATTGCTCAATAATAAAATCGGCGAAATTAATGGCCGGGGCTTCGTTGATTCTGCTCCGGTTTTGGAGCGCTCCTGGGCGCAAAAAAGTGGCCTGGGCTGGCTGGGCCGCAACGGAAACCTGATTACCCGGCAGCAGGGCTCGTTCTTTTTCATCGCCACGCTGATTGTTGATATACCATTGCAACCTGATGCGCCGTTCGCTAAAGACTTCTGCGGCTCTTGCACACGGTGCATTGATGCCTGCCCCACAGAAGCTATTTTGCCAGACAAAGTGATTGACGGCAGCAAATGCATCTCTTACTTTACCATTGAGTTAAAAGATATGCTGATACCTTCTGAAATGGAAGGTAAATTCAGTAACTGGATGTTTGGATGCGATACCTGCCAGGATGTGTGCCCCTGGAACCGCTTCAGCCAGCCCCATAACGAACCCCACTTTGCACCCATCCCGGAAATACTGAACTTATCTACCCGCCAGTGGGAAGAAATGACCGAGGAGTCCTTTCGTACCATTTTCAAAAACTCCGCGCTTAAGCGTACAAAATTTAAAGGCATACAGAGAAACCTGAAGTTTTTGCAGCAGCAGTAGTAGCCTTTTTTGTTTCTAACCGCTTTGTGTCTTGATTTTCACTTTGCAGATAATTGAGAATCAATGTCGTTTAATTAAGAATACCAGCCTGAGTTCCGAAACTTTGGATTACAGAAAGCATTGGCACATACCGGCACCCCTGCCACAAAACACTTGTCGGTTTTGTTCTATTCCACCCCTTTACGCCTGGTTAACTTGCAGCCGAAATTAGAAAGCAATGAAACGTGAAATCACCATCGCCGCTGCCATGATAAGCATTTACACAGCAGCAGCTAACCTGCACTTTAATAACCCCAAAATGCCCGCTGTTGAGTATGCGGATAGTTTACTGCCGCAAAACATATATGCCTTACACATCTTCCAGGATAACCCTTTAAGCCTGCGGCCGGATGCAAGGTTAACAGAATATGAAATTTCCACAGGTTTATTTACTGACTATGCGGAAAAACAGCGGCTCATTATGTTGCCAAAAAATGTTCCGCTGGCTATACCAGGTGGCGGTGTACCTGAGTTTCCGGAAGGCACTATGCTGGTAAAAACTTTTTACTATTTTATTGACTGTCGGGATACATCCAAAGGCAGGCAACTGGTAGAAACAAGGGTGCTGCTAAAAGGTAAATATGGATGGCAAACAGGCACCTACAACTGGAGCGGCAACCAGGAGACGGCAACCCTTACAACCAAAGCTGTAAATAAACCACTGAGCTTTACTGATGAAAATGGTATTATAAAAAAAATAGAATACCATATCCCATCCGGTAACGAATGTAACAACTGTCATACACAGGGTGGCGAAATAAGTCCGCTTGGCTTTAAACCCGGCAATCTTAACATGAATGTAGTAAGAAGTAATAGCCTTATTAACCAGCTATTATACCTGCAGCAACAAGGCATTATCAACAGTTTTAACCCCGGCATCTTTACCGCATTACCCTCAGGCACAGATACAACGGCCGTGTTGTACCAAAGGGTGCGGGCCTACCTGGATGTTAATTGCGCCCACTGCCACAATGATAATGGCTTTTGCGCAAAATCACGTTTTAGGTTTGCATTTGAAGAAGGCGACGGGCATAATAAGAATGCAAGAAAGCTAATAGCAAAAGCGGCTAACGCTATCAAAAAAGGCAGGATGCCTGCATTGGGCACAACCGTTATTGACGAAAAAGGCCTTGCACTATTAAAAAGCTATTTAAAAAGTATTGATGGTAAATAGTAATACTTTACCTGTATTTAAAACAGGCAACTGCTGTTAAAATAAAGGTTGCTACCGAGGCGATTGTTCTGATAAAATGATAATTGTTCCAGGGAATTTCGAAAGCTTTACGCTGCGTTGCCGCATGCTCTGTAGTAAGTGTGCTTATATCTAACTTATCAAGCGCCTCATTCAGTGGTACGTTACCGCCGGCGGTAATACCAAAAACAAAAATGCCATATACCGCAAGCGATAAAAAAAGTAAAATAATGGCGCCGGTATTGGCATTGCTTTTAAATGCCAGCCATACATTTACAGGCAGCAGAATAAGTGCGCCCATAAAACTCGTAAAAAACCAAGGGTTAAGAATGGCCCTGTTAATAGATTGCATGGCCCTTAAATATTCCGCATCAGGCAAATTGCCCAGGCCAATATTAACAGAGCAACTGTATGCGTAAAACAAGCCGGCAACAAGCCCGGAGAGAATTACATTCGATAACAAGGTTACGTTATAAAATACCTGCATAACTACATTTTTTCGGCTCTTTTATTTCAGAACCCAAATGTATTTTGGCAACCCAGTATTAAATAGAACAAACCCGACACACGGGCAGGCAAGAAGCCGCTGGTTATGTGCAATCTTGTAGGTAGGTTTCCCCGTTAAAAAAAACTAATGTCAGGTTGAGCTTGTGAAACCGTTTTATGGCCCTCGCTTTTCAAGGATCCGCCGTCGACGGGCTCAGGCTGACATCCTTAACTAAACGACATTGCTTAACCATTGAGGATTTTAATACCAGCATTCGGTTTTTCATAGCATCGTCCCTTGCGTCGTAAACCGACGAAGGAGGTTCGCCAGCACCAAAATATATTAACAATGCTGCCCGGCAATCCTTTCATCGTCCGGTTCATTGGGCGGCTTTTCAGACCCATATAGCCCTTAGCTATGCGCAACTTATTCATCACCCTGCGCATCCCTGAAAGAAGTATTGATAACAAACGATGAGTTTTCCTCGCCGGTGCGTTGTTTTTTCAGAAAAGCAAGCGGGGTAATACCTGCGGACTTTTTAAAATCGCGGATAAAGTGAGATTGGTCTGCATACCCCAATTCGTACGCTATAGATGAGAGCCTTGCTGGTATTGCACTGTTAAGGATATTTACAGCCTTTTCAAAGCGTATTATCCTCAGGTATGTTTTTGGCGGTATACCTATCACGCTTTTGAATTTTCTTTCCAGTTGCCGCTCAGAAATGTTGAAGTTGCTGAGTATATCATGTACGGAACTGTTTACCGGCAGGTTCCTGGCCTGTAACAGATGTTTGATTAGTTTGTCTTCAGGGCGGCGGCGCCGCAATCTGTCCATCAAAAAACGGTTAAGCATATTGATGCGCTCCCGGTTATCTGCTGCCTCATGCAATGCCTCGCTAATATCCCAACTGCAAAAATTGCAGATATCCGGCCACTGGTTAACCAGTTCATGGGCATCTACGTGAAATAAAGTCTGTATGGCATGGGGGTAAAAGCTGATGCCCAGGTGCGAAAAAGAATTGGTTAGCGTGTAGCTTGGGTTAACGGTTACAACGCCCCGCAGGTAAATGCCGGTAAGGGTATTGCCATTATTGCCAACGATGGGCTGGCGCCCGTCAAGGTTTTGAAAAATAAGCTGGGGATACCTGTCCGCAAAGCTTTCTATAACAGTTTCGGCAGGTTGGTCACTGTAAAAATCAGATTCCCAAAAATACCGCACATAATCCTTAAGGGCCGCTGCCGGCGCATACATCCTGTAATGCATTGGCTGAAGTTACCAACGGGCATGCTGATTAAAAATCAAAACTACATGACTGGTAACTACTAAAGCAAACCCAGGTTCTATGGGCTGCGCCTGCGGTTGCTGTATGGCTGTTACCCAGGGTTAATACAGAACTATGGCATCCTAATTTACATGCAAGAACCTGCTCGCCTGAGCAACAGCCTGCCGCACTTTCGGGTGAGGGATTGAAGCGGCTACCCCGCTGAAGCCTTCGCAGCCGGGCTTTGTGGCGGAGTAATAGCGGAAAGCCCGACCCCTTGCGATAGCTTGGGGGCACCCCCTAAAAAACTTTTCTAGGACGAATACCTACTGCCAGCCCTTGCTGCAGCAGTAAATTTTACGGCCCTGGCAGAACAAAGCAAACAATACTTATCTGCAATGTGCATACCTATATCTTTGCGGGCATTAAAATGTTACATACCCATGAATGAGAAATTCGTTGAACGCATTTTCGCGGAACTGAATGACATTGAAGCCGCGGGCCTGTTAAAAAAAGAACGCATTATTACCAGTGAACAGGGGGCCGAAATAACCGTTAACGGCAACCGGGTGCTTAACTTTTGTGCCAATAATTACCTGGGCCTTTCATCGCACCCTAAGGTGATTGAAGCGGCGCACAAGGCCGTTGACTCGCATGGGTATGGCATGAGCAGCGTACGTTTTATTTGCGGCACGCAGGACATTCACAAGGAACTGGAAAGCAAGCTTTCCGAATTCTTAGGTACGGAAGACACCATTCTTTACTGTGCCGCTTTTGACGCTAACGGCGGCGTTTTTGAACCTCTTTTTAATGAGCAGGATGCCATTATAAGCGATGCGCTTAACCATGCTTCTATTATTGACGGGGTGCGGCTGTGCAAAGCCCGGCGTTACCGCTACGAGCACAACAATATGGAAGACCTGGAAGCTAAACTGCTGGACAGCGCCCACCTGCGCAGCCGCATTATTGTTACCGACGGCTCCTTCAGCATGGATGGCACCATTGCCCAACTGGACAAAATTTGCGACCTGGCCGATAAGTATGATGCCATTGTAATGATTGATGAAAGCCATAGCAGCGGTTTTTTAGGTAAAACAGGCCGCGGTACCCACGAATACCGCGATGTGGTAGGCCGCATTGACATTATAACGGGCACACTGGGTAAAGCCCTGGGTGGCGCTAACGGTGGTTTTACCAGCGGCAGAAAAGAAATTATTGAAATGCTGCGCCAGCGCTCAAGGCCTTACCTGTTTAGCAATACCCTTGCACCAAGCATTACCGGCGCTTCTATTGCAGTGCTGGACATGCTTACTGAAACAACAGAGCTGCGGGACAAACTGGAATACAATACCCGCTTTTTTCGCGAAAAAATGACAGCAGCGGGGTTTGACATAAAGCCCGGCGACCACCCTATTGTGCCCATTATGTTGTATGACGCAGTGGTGGCACAAAACTTTGCGGCAAGATTGCTCGAAGAAGGTATTTATGTAATTGGCTTTTTTTACCCGGTGGTACCCAAGGGGCTTGCCCGCATAAGGGTGCAGTTAAGCGCCGCACATGAGCAACAACACCTGGATAAAGCGATAGAAGCTTTTACAAAAGTGGGTAAGGAACTGGAAGTATTGAAATAATATGGGGCTAGTGGGGAGTGGGAAATGGCCAGTGGGTAAACCCTGTAGCTACTGGCCATTTCCCACTCGCTTTTAATGCATATAATACTGGCCGCTGGGTATTTTAAATACAATGCTGCGCTGGAAGGTTTGAAAGGCTTTCATTTCTTCATCGTGGGTGTTTACCCAAATACGGAAGGCCGCGCTGCTGGCAGAAGAGCCAAAAACCCATTGATTGTAGGCATCAAACAGGCCTTCCTGTAAAAACTGGCGCTGGTGGTCGAATAACCGAAAAGTCAAGGCTGCGGCGTTTTTGCTATACCAGTCGAGTATAAACCTGGTGCGCAGGGCGGTTAAAGATTCCGGCGTTACACCCTCGCTTACTGTACCACTGAATTTTGCCAGCGTAGATGCTACAGCTTTCTCAAAACTGTTGCCTTTTTTGGCTATGGCCGGCAATACATCCGGCGTGGCAAACAGTTTTTGGTAATTGTTGAAAAGGAGGTCTTTTATTTCAACCGTTCTGGCGCTGAGGCTTTCTATGTTAATAAAGTTCTCCCCATACAACAGCGCCCATAAAAGGTTGCTGTTTTCTGCGTAATACTTAGCCGCATAGTAGTAATTGCCACTGTAGTTGGCGTCGGCTTCTATTCCTTTTTCCCATTGTTTTATGGCCGCGGCAGGATTTTTTTGAGACAACAGCAGCTCTCCATATTCACTGTACAACACCCCTGAGCCGGCGCCGGAAAACAGCTTTAAAGCTTTTTTATACATTTCATCCGCTTCCTTATACTGGGCTATAGCTTTGTAGGTAAGCCCCAGTACCTGGTAGCATTGCACGTCAGCCTCACCACTGTTAATAAGTGAGTTGCTTACTTCAATAGCTTTGGCATAATCCCGCCGCAGGAAGCTTACATAGGCTATGTCTTTGGATATATCCGGGTTGCCCGGCTTTAGTTCCAGTGCACGGTTAAGTACCAGCAGGGCATTATCGTAATCACCCTGTTGCATAAACGTTCTTGCAGTGGCGTGCAGCTTTTCGGGGTCCTGTTCCTGGGTAAAGGCAAAACTGGCCACTAGAAGAAACAGGAGTGCAGAAAACAATTTTTTCATAGAGAAAATCATTCGTCAATCAGGTGCGTAAGCAGGCCATCACGAAGTTTGGGTTCAAACCAGGTGCTTTTAGGCGGCATTACGTTACCGCTGTCTGCTATATCAAATAACTGCTGTATGCTTACCGGGTAAAGGCTGAATGCTACCGCCATTTCCTTGCTGTCAACGCGGTTGCTAAGTTCTTTAAGCCCCCTTATGCCGCCCACAAAATCAATGCGCTTGTCGGTACGCGGGTCCTGTATATTTAATAATTTCTCCAGCACGTTGTTTTGCAGGATGGTTACATCCAGCACGCCGATGGGGTCTGTGCTGTAAGTGCCTTCTTTGGCGGTAAGCTTATACCAGTTACCATCCAGGTAAAGGCCAAATTCGTGCAATTGGGCAGGCTGTACCGGTTCTTCGCCCACCAGCATAACTTCAAAATTATCGTTAAGTGCCGCCAAAAAGCTTTCAACACTATGCCCGTTCAAATCTTTTACCACCCGGTTATAGTCCATAATGTACAACTGGTTACTGGGGAACAACGTGGTAAGAAAGTAGCCGGCACCCTCTTTGGCATTGCCGCCCAGCGCCTGGCGAACTTTGGCTGCGGATGCGGCACGGTGGTGGCCATCAGCTATATACGTTGCGGGTATTTTTGTGGCAAATATATCTGTAATGGTTGCTATAATCTTATCGTCGCTAATCAGCCAGATGGTGTGCTGTATGTTATCATCGGCCGTAAAATCGTAAACAGCGCTTTTGGTGGTCATCCACTTGTCAATCAGTGCATCCAGTTCTTCTTCGTTCCTGTAGGCCAAAAAAACATTACCGGTTTGGGCGCCCGTGGTTTTTATATGGTTAATGCGGTCCTGCTCTTTTTCAGGCCTGGTAAATTCATGCTTTTTAATTACACCGTTTTCATAATCATCTACTGAGCTAACGCAAACCAGGCCGGTTTGGCTGCGGCCATTCATAACCAGCCGGTATATATAATAGCACTCTTTGTTTTCCCTAAAAAGCACATCCCTTTTAATAAAAGCCGTAAGGTTCTCTTTCGCCCTCTCATACACGGCAGGCGAATGTATGTCTGTGCTTTCCGGTAAGTCTATCTCGCTTTTGGTAATATGCAGAAAAGAATGTGGGTTGCCCTGCGCTTCCACTTTGGCCTCTTTGCTGTTCAGCACATCATAAGGCCGGCTGGCTACCTGTTTAGATAACTGCACCTGCGGGCGAAGAGCTTTGAAAGGTTTTATTATACTCATGTATAGTTGCTATGGTTTAGTAATATTTTATCAGTTAAGAATGTTTGTCGCTAAAATCTTTCATCAGTTGTACAAATGCCTCTACGCTTTCCATAGGCAGTGCGTTGTACATGCTAACCCGCAATCCGCCTACGCTGCGGTGGCCTTTTACGCCAATCATACCGTTTTGCTTGCACGCATCCAGGAAGGGTGCCTCCAGTTCAGGGTTGGTCATCACAAATACAGCATTCATCAGGCTCCTGTCTTCTTTGGCAACGGTAGGCTTAAATGCCGGCAGTGTTTCCAGGGTATTATATAAAAGACCGGCACGCTGCTTTGCCCTTTTTTCCATTTCTGCCAGGCCGCCTTCTTTTTTTATCCACCTTAACGTAAGCAGGCTTACATAAATTGCAAAAACAGGGGGTGTGTTCAGTAAAGAACCGGCTTCAATATGGTTGCGGTAGTCCATAATGGCAGGTATGGCCCTTTGTACTTTGCCCAGCACATCTTTACGTATTACTACCAGGTTTACACCTGCGGCCCCCATGTTTTTCTGGGCGCCGGCATATATCAGCCCAAAATTGGAGTAGGGCAAAGGCCTGCTGAAGATATCGCTGCTCATATCCGCCACCAGCGGTACTTCTGTTTCCGGAAGGCTATGCCATTGGGTACCCTCAACAGTATTGTTGGTGGTATAATGCAGGTATTTGCTGTCAGCAGGTACGGTAAAGCCTTTGTTAATGTAGGTGTGGCCTTTGTCTTTAGACGATGCAGCCACATGCACATTACCAAAAAGCTTGGCTTCCTTTATGGCTTTGCTTCCCCAAATGCCGTTGTCGCAGTAAGATGCTGTTTCGCCATTGTCAAGCAGGTTCATGGGCACCTGCATAAATTGTGTAGTTGCGCCGCCATGTAGAAAAAGAATTTCATGATCGCTGCCCAGTTGCATCAGCTCCTTTATAAGGCTTATGGCCTCATCCAGTACATCTTTAAACCACGATGTACGGTGGCCTATTTCAAGAATAGATAAACCAAGGTTATTAAAGTTGTGAATCGCTTCCGCAGACTGTATCAATACTTCCTGGGGTAAGATAGAAGGACCAGAATTAAAATTGTGCATCTTCATGTTAAAAGCCGGTTATTGCGCTGCAAAAGTAAAGGAAAGTAACAAAGTGGGGTTGCCGATAGTCAATTAGCCGTGTAAAACCGCTGCCCGGCTTGCCGCCAGCCGTACCGGCAGGCATTTTATGATACCGGCGTTATAGCCTTGTGGCGACTTCGTTGCGTCGCACTACGTTCATCGGCTGGTATTTCATGGCATCTTTTCAGACCCGGGTTAGGCGGGTAGAGACACGATGCATCGTGTCTCTACTCTACCAAATGGGTAACCCCGCCGGAAACAACAAACTTCATAGCCTCGCCGGAATGAATGTTTTCTATGGGCTTAATGTTTTGTTTGGGCACGAAATACGTAATGCCGGATATGGCATAGGAATGAGGTATATATACCACCACATGGTCTATAAGACCAAAGTTTTCTGCGTCATTTTGCGTAACAAAGCCCAGCCGCCATACATCATGGGCGTCAACATTTACCAGTACCGGTTTGTCAAATTTCTTTTTATTACCCGCAAAAGCCTCCAGGAAGTCTTTAACGGAAGTATAAATGAATTTTATGCCCGGCGTGCGTTCCAGTACGGTGTCCAGCACATCCACCATTTTGCCCACAAAAAATGAAGAGGATATAGCGCCAATAAACATTACAATCAGTATCACCACTATAAAACCCAGTCCCGGTATTCTTTTAGGCTCGCCGGTTTCATCAACGCCAATCATTTCAGGCGAAATCTTGTAAATAATGTTAGGCAAAATGCCATCTACAGTCGTAAACAAAAAATAAACCGCGTATATGGTAACGCCGATGGGCGCAATTACAACCAGCCCCTGTAAAAAAAACTGAAGCAACCTTCTCCAGTGCCATTTAACCATCAGCCTACGCTTCATGTTAGTCATAGTATGTTATTTGCGCAAAAGTAACCAATCAACAGTTTAGTGTTCTCTTGTTTCATGCTCAATGTTCAACAGACCGGCAACCTGCATCCGGTAACCGGTAACTGGCTTTCGGGTGAGGGATTGAAGCGGATACCCCGGTGAAGCCATAGCAGCATGGGTTTTGTGCCGGAGTATGAGCACAACCGAGAAAAAGCAACTAAATGTTGCTTTGACGAAGGTTGCGAACGTAGTTCTGCCCGCCCCCTTGCGATAGCTTGGGGACACGCCCAAAACCACCTTCTTTCAGCCGCTGTGTTAACCGGTTATACCCGTGCCGTAATGCCCCGGTTTATAAAATACCGCTAATATTATCAAGCATTTCCAAATTTCGCCAGTTTACGTTAGGTTTGCCCGTCTTTTAACAAACCAAACGTGAATATGAGCTTTAAAAAGGTTAATAACATTACCGGATGGGTAGTGTGCTTAATTGCCTGTAGTGTATATGTGCTTACGGCCGAAGCCGGCGGCAGCTTGTGGGATTGCGGCGAATTTGTGAGCAGTTGCTTTAAAGTGCAGATACCGCACCCGCCCGGCGCACCGCTGTTTGTATTAATCGGAAGGATATTTATTGTTTTATTTGGTAATAACCCTTTAACCGCCGCCAAAGCGGTTAACGTTATGAGTGCCCTGGCCAGTGGCTTTACTATTTTGTTCCTGTTCTGGACAATTACCCACTTCGCACGGCGTATTATACAACCTGTGCGTAATGTGGAGCTTACCATGCCGCAGGTATGGGCTGCTATGGGGGCTGGTGTTGTTGGCGCCCTGGCTTATACCTTCAGCGATTCTTTCTGGTACAGCGCAGTAGAAGGTGAAGTATATGCCTTATCTTCTTTCTTTACAGCCATTGTATTTTGGGCCATTTTAAAATGGGAACATACAGCCGATGAACCCGGCGCCGACAGGTGGATTGTGTTTATCTTTTTCCTGATGGGGCTTTCCATAGGCGTACACTTGTTAAACCTGTTAACCATACCTGCTATTGTACTGGTGTACTATTTTAGAAGAAGGGAAGACTTTAATTACAAACTGCTGCGCAAATATTTTGTTTGGTGCCTGGCTATTGGTGGCGGATTAGGATTTATAGCTTCTCTTGTTATGGCCAGCGGCGAAGTTAACGCAGAACGCGGCGTTACCATGGATGGCACCGTATCCGGACTTATTTTGGTAGGCACGGTACTGGCTATTGTGCTGCTGAACGTAGTGGAATCCTTCAATAAGAGTAAGAAAGAATATGCCGGCGGAGCTTATATATTTTTGGTAATTGCCTGTGTGCTTACGGGCATTGTACAGGTAGGTGTTATACAATACTCCATTAAAGCTGCCGGCGCATTTGACATTTTTTTTGTGAACAGTTTGAAAATGCCTTTTTTCTCAGGCTTTATTTTCTTTTTTGCCTTGCTGGCATTCGGAATATGGTTTGGCCTGCGCTTTTCTGCCCGTAAAAATTGGCCCTACCTGCGCCTTTCTTTATGGAGCCTTGCCTTTATGCTGATTGGTTACAGCACGTACGTAACCACCATGATACGCAGCAGCGCCGACCCATCTGTTGATATGTACAACGTGGATAACCCTATGAGCCTTGTGGGCTACCTGGGCCGTGAACAGTATGGCGATTTTCCTTTATTATACGGCCAGAAGTTTACCGCGCAGCCAATTGATTATAAAGAAACCACCACCAAATACCAGAAAGGTAAAGACAGCTATATACCCAGCGGCAAAAACGGCCACTATGTATATGCCGCGGAGGATAAAATGGTTTTCCCCCGTATGTGGGATGCCAGCAACGACCAGGGGCATGCGGATTACTATGCCATATTCATGAACATTGGCAAGAACAAAGACGGCAGCTACGAAAGGGCGCCTAACTTCGGCGATAACCTGAGCTTTTTTGTAGCCTACCAGAACTACTTTATGTACTTCCGGTACTTTATGTGGAACTTTAGCGGCAAGCAGAACGATGTGCAGGGCGAGTTTATTCACCAGCCCCGTGACGGCAACTGGATTACCGGCATAAGCTTTATTGATAACCTGCTCTATGGTGACCAAAGCACCCTGCCTGACAGCCTAAAAAACAACAAGGCACACAATACGCTGTTTGCATTGCCTTTTATACTTGGCTTGATTGGCCTGTTCTATCATTTCAGAAAAAGAAAAGATGATGCTCTTGTAAGCTTCCTGCTCTTCTTCTTTACCGGCCTCGCCATCGTGTTATACCTTAACCAGGCAGGCCGCCAGCCCAGGGAGCGTGACTATGCTTATGTGGGTTCTTTCTACGCATTCGCTATCTGGATTGGCCTGGGCGTATTGCAGGTAAAAGACTGGTTTGGCAAAAAACTTAACCCGACAATCGCTACAGCGATAGCCACCGGTTTATGCCTGCTGGCAGTACCTGTGCTGATGGCGCAGCAGGAATGGGACGACCATGACCGCAGCCGCAAAGTAATTGCCCGCGACCTGGCTAAAGATTACCTGGAAAGCTGCGACAAAAATGCCATCCTCTTTACTTTCGGCGATAACGATACCTACCCGCTCTGGTATGCGCAGGAGGTAGAAGGCATAAGGCCCGATATACGCGTAATTAACACTTCCTTACTGGGTATTGACTGGTACATTAACCAGATGCGCTACAAAGTAAACCAGAGCCCCGTAATTGACCTCACCCTCAGCGCCGCACAAATTGAAGGCCGCAAAAGGGATTACATACGCTACCAGCCTAAACCGCAGTTTCCTGAAAGCCAGTATTATTACCTGAGCGATGTGATGAAATATGTTGCCAGTGACGACCCTGACAAAGTGATGAACCAGGGCGATGGTGAGTTTATTAACACCTTCCCGGTAAGAAGGGTTTCCATTCCTGTTGATGCCAACGCTGTAAAAGCCAATGGCACCGTTAATGCTACGGACAGCGTGGTAACGGAAGTGAAGTTTGAGATACCCAAGAACATCATTATGAAAAACGACCTGGCCGTGCTGGACGTGATAGCTGCCAACCAGTGGAAACGTCCTATATACTTTACGCAGAATTATACGGAGCTGGGTTTTGGTAATTACTTGCGCAAAGATGGTTTAAGCTACCGCCTGGTGCCTGTTGCCGGTGAGTTCTTTAACACCAACAAGATGTTTGAAAACATCATGAATAAATTCGCCTATGGCAATGCTGATTTAAGGGGTGTGTATTATGATGAAGAAAACCGCCGCCACCTGAATACCATTCGCAGGGCGCATACAGAAATAGCGCTTGACCTGTCTTTCAAAAACAGGAAAGAAGACGCCAGGAAGGCATTGGAAAAAGCGGATAAAATGATGCTGCAGGAGAACTTTCCTTATGGTATGGTTTCCAGGGGTAACGAGCATAACCGTCTTTCCCTGCTGTTCTTACAGGCCTGCTACCAGGCGGGCGATACCACACTGGCCGCCAAGGTTTCAAAAAGTGTTAAGATTGATTTGCAACAACAGGTTAAATTCTATAACTCTTTAACCGGGTATAAGGCTGACATGATGAGCTACGACAAAAGCTCCGCAGAAAGATTGTTGCAGGATTTAACCGAGATGGAAAAAACCTTTAGCAAACTGCCGGGTGCATCGCTGGAAGGCGGTGCGGTTACAGGCGGGGATACAATACAATAATTCTCCCTTATAAGTAGAAGTAATATAACAACAAAGCCTTCTGTTACGAAGGCTTTGTTGTTATAAGCAGTCAGCAAAAGCTGTATCAAAACAATTTTTATGACCCCGGCTGTATAACCTGCCATTGGGCGTCCCTTGCGTCGCACTCTTGTACTGTTGATTCGCTATGCAGCTTTTCCCGCATGTTAGTGAACCGTTTCTGCCGCCGGGGCGGCAGAAACGATTAGCCCCGGTCTAACACCATAAAGCTGCAGCCACATTGTTATAAGGTAAAACCCAGGCGGAACACCAACCTGTTGTAATCAAAACTATACCCCTGTTTTATACGTATGGACTCATTGCCGTTCCAGATATTTACAAACTCATCGTACTTAAATTTCTTATAGCTATAGCCTGCATTCATAATAAAGGCATTCCTCTTATTAAGCATTATTTTATAGCCAATACCAGCTTCCCCATACACTCCATTGTGCAGGATATGCCAGTCTTCGCCTTGCTGGCCAGACCGGGGGTCGGTATATTTTTCGGGTAAAGCGCCATTGTTCCACGGAAAGGAAATACCTGCATCACCGTATGCATAAGGTGTGTTCCTGCCGTTATAAAGATGATACGCTACATGAATAAAAACGGGAACAGACCTGAAAGCATAGGGGTCCAGTGCAACTCCAATACCGGCCTCGTAATTTTGATACCTTACACCCTGTATTATCCTGGCGGTAAAGGGTGTATATGCCTTACCCGCAAGTATGCCTAACTCGTAGCTGCTTGCATAGCTAATTTTATTTGCCAGCTTTTTATCCTGCTGGGCTGTTGCAAATGCGGGAAGCCATGGCAACAGCAATAATAAGTAAATCTTCATGCCTGTTTTTTTACTGTTGCTTTAAAACAATTTTGCTCAGCAATCTTATATTGCTGCTGTTGCTGTAATCGTACTGGTACAATCCATCTTTGGCAGAAACAATGGCAATGCCATTGTAACAGATAACATCGTATGTTGGCGCCATATCTATTTTAGCAAGCTGTTGAATGCTGGTTACATTAGATGCATTAAAAACTTTCAGGCCGTCTTCTCCATCACATATAAAAAGCAGGTTGCCATCTTTGCTTAAACCATGCGGGTTGGTAAGCGGGTAAGTTTTTACGTGCTGCGGTGCGTCCAGGTTTTTAATATCAACCACATCTAACTGGTTAAAGTTTTCACCGCAGCGGGTGCCTGCATGCAATGTTACGTAGGCATAATCATCATCAGCAATCACAGGGTCGCAGGTACGCACATGTTCAAACGTACCTTGTTTAACCGGTGCTTCCGGGTTACTAACATCGTAGATGTACATGCCCATTTGAGACCCAATGAACAATTTTTCTTTAAACGGAAAAATGGTTTCAATACCCCAGTTGGCAAGGTCAACCGTTTTATTCCATTCAGGAGCGCTGCTGTTGGTAACATTCACTACGTTTAGTTTGCTCCAGCTCACCGTGTACAGGTAATTGTTCATCAGGGCAAACCTTGCCATAGAGCCACCTTTACCGTTAGGCATAGTAACTGCATCGCTCTTGGCGCCGTTAAAAGAAGATGCCAGGTACATCATATTGTCTGTAACATAATAGTAGGGGCTGTAAAAGTTACCATTGCGCCAAATGCCCTGCCCATCCGCTACTTCAATTTCCATAACGGTGTCCCTGGCCTCCCACTTGGTAACCACATTGTTAGCGCCCATATCGTAACCAAAAATATACTGGCGTTCCGGAAATATATTATGTACAAAGCTTTGCAGTTTAACAGCTTCCGGGTTGCTGATGTCAATTGCCATCAGGTCTGTAAAGCAATCAGCATAAAGTATATTGCCTTTTACCGCAATGTCCTCGTTGCCGGGTATATGAATGAATGCTTTGTTAACCGGTGCAGCCGGGTTAGAGTTATCTATGATATGAACGCCCTTGCCAAGCTCGTTAAGAAAAATATATTTGCCGTACAGGTATATTTTGCCCGGCTGGGATACATCCTCAGGAACATCGCTTTTAATAGCGTCCCGCACTTCAGCCGTTGTTTTAAGAACCGGCACAAAAACTGTCGTTCTTTTCATACCACGGTCTTTTACGCACCCGGGTAATACAATTGCGCAAACTATTAATAAACATGCGGCTAAGGCATGCAGATGCATCTTTTTCATAGCAAAGTATTTGGTTTTATTATTTACTTCTTTTGCCGTGCGTTAAGGGGGCACTTAGCTGCAGGGAAAGGTTTTGCCAGTGCAGCCCTGGTTTTATGGTCCTGTCAGCCAGTGTTGATATGCTTTGCTGGTACAGCAGGCCCAGCTTCCAGCGGTTGGCAAGCTCCAGCCCGGCGCCTGCCTGCCAGCTAAATATATTCCTGTTTAAAAGCTGGTTGCTGTAGTAAAGCCGGTTAATTTCCGCGTCGGGTATCAGCCACCGGGAGCTAAACATCCATGCATACGAAACACCCGCTTCTATAAAAATCTTTCTTTTCGCAGATGGTTTAATGTAATACTGTATCATCACCGGAACCTCCAGCCAATGCGCCCTGTTAACAGATGTGTTTGAAAAACCGGCATAACTATATCCCTCCACTTCCGCGTTCTTGCGTGAGTTGAAAGAACCAGCGTATTGAAGCCCCTGTACGGAATCTATTATCCTGCCTGTTTTCTGCGTATTGGATAAATACCGGTAACCTATGCCGGCAGATAATTTCCATCTTTTATTAATTACGTGGTTGTATTGCAGGGTAACATTCATGTGATACCCTGCCGAAGGCTGCACAATGCTGTATGCAGAATCCTGTGGTGCAGGCGCAATAACCACATTGCCGTTGCTGGGCGCATAAATAGCATCGTATAAAGACTGTGCAAGCGGGCGGCTGCTACCTGTAACAGTCACTGTTCTAAATGCACCGCCACCCGCCTGTATGTAAAAGTTTCCCTTATTGGAAGCTTTGATTGTTTTTGGTGTTGTTGCCTGGGCTGTTGCTGCACCAGTCTTATTTGTTGTAGCTGGCACAACCTCATTTTCTGCTAACGAAGTACGATCATTGCTGCTGCTGTCAACAGCCTGTTGCATCAAGCTTTTTTCTATAGCCTGGTCGGTGTTGCCTGCAACAACAGCCCCCTCCTTATTCCCCCCGGCGGAGGAGGCTGATAGTTGCTGGTTACCGGTAACAAGCTGCAGGTTGTTGGCTGTAGTCTGCTGGCTGCCAGTTGCCGGCTGCAGGAGGTTTCCCGTAGCAGTTTGTTGTCTCCTGTAAACTTTTCTTATGGGTTTAGCGCTTGTTGCAGGTTTGGCGGCATCAGCCTTCGTTTCCACATGGCTGCCACTTTCAGCAGTCTCGTTTGTTGCCGGTGTTTCGTTGCCTGCACCCGTTAAATGGTAACCGGTATCCGCAGACTGGCTGGTGACGGCTTGCTGTATATCTTTTTGCTGCGCGGTAGCCTGTTTTTTACCCGGCTTTCCGGCATTGTTGTACAGCCATACGCCAGCACCGGTAACCAGTAAGGCCGGCAGCAACCACCACCACAACGCAAAGCGGCGCCGTTTCTTTTCGTTCAATGCGGCATCAATCTCACCCCAAACCTGTGGCGATGGTGTGAGCTTAAAGTCACGCATGCGTTGTTGTATATTTTTTTCAAATTCTCCCGGCATAATTTTGCTTTTCGGGCTTGTCAGAAATTTTGTGCAAGGCCTGTATCAGCAGCATCCTTGCCCTGCTGTACTGGCTTCTAATAGTATTTTCCTTGGCGTTAAGCATTTTTGCTATTTCCACGTGGCTAAAGCCTTCTACTGCTACAAGGTTAAAAACGGTTTGATAGGCCACCGGCAATTCCCGGATCACTTCCACCAGTTGTTTGGTATCTACATGCAGTTCCGGCGTTTCATAGCTTACCGGGTGCACATGAATATCTTCTATATGCAGCTCTCTTTTGTAACGGTTGTGTTTGGTAAGGTAAGTAATGGAGGTATTAACCATAATCCTTCTGATCCATGCACCCAGGTCGCCCTGGTACTTAAACTGGTCCAGCCGGGTAAACACTTTAATAAAACCTTCCTGCAGTATATCTTCCGCGTCTTCCAGGCTTTTGGTGTACCGGTAACAAACCCCCAGCATATTGTCTGCGTATTGTTCATACAGCAGGCGCTGGGCATTCCGGTTACCGTTAATACATTCCTTTATCAGTTGTTTTTCGTGCATGCAACGTAGCTACGTGGTATATGACCGGAGTTTATGCAAATTCATTGCACAAGGGTAAATAATTTTTTTCCCTTTGTGCGGGCCGGTGTTGGTATATAGAATGATTGTGTTTGCTTTCGCCCTGTTCTTTTCCGTGCTTCTGTGGCATAGGACAGATGGCGGTTACACAGCTCGCCACCCAATACCAGGAAGGGTTTGCCATCCAACAGCAATTGAACGGGTTTGTTTTTAGCTATAAGTTTAGGTATTTCTGTTTGCGACCTGCCCGGCAAGCCAAAGCTTACCAGCGATACCAGTATAAACAACGTATGATAGAACGCAGAAGGTTTCTTTCTATAACAGCCAGCTATTTTTCAGTTGGGGTTACAGTACACTCAAACGGTGATGCCGGCAAGCCTTCCCGGTTATACAGGTTGGCGCCGGCAGGGTTATCAGCCCAGGCATAACGCACATAACGGGGGGCGGGTACAGCATCGTTCCAAACCATTACCTTCTCGTTTTTTATCGTGGCTTTTGCCCAATAAAATTTTTTATCAGCCCCTGCAATGGCAAACTGCTGCAACGGTCCTCCATCATTGCTTACCAGCCCGCTGCCTGTATGGGTGAATGTGAGCACTATGGAAGTTCCTTCCGCTACACATGACTGGTAAACCGGGCCTGAGTAAACCAGGCCGTTTTCATGATAGGCCACTTTCTGTGCTGCCAATGCAAGCCGGTAGCCGATATCTTTTTTGTTCAAGGGGTGAATGTCGTTCCATTCACCAAGGTCAATGGTAACGGCCATACCGGTGTTAGCAACAGACAAGGCTTTTAACTGCGCGGAACGCATAATGGCCCAATTACTTTCAGTGGGTGTAAACTGCCTGTCCATAAAGTTGGGGAGCTGCACATACAGAAAAGGTAGCTGTGGTTGTTGCCACTGGCAACGCCAGTCGTTGATCAATGCCGGCAGCAACCGTTCATAATCACCGGGGTTACCGGCATTAGATTCGCCTTGGTACCACAACATGCCTTTGATGGAATAGCCAACCAGCGGCGCCAGCATCGCGTTAAACAAAGCAGCCGGCTGGTTTTGCAGGGATATGGCATTAACGGGATTGGCAGGCGCATCAAACACCTCCCCCACTTTATACTGCCATCCGCCTTTGAGGTCTATTGTGTCTTTACTATCCGTTAGGTAATAAGGTTTGTCCGGCACAAAGCCACCCTTGCCCTGGTAGTTTACTACCCGTATGGTGATAATATTTTTTCCTGGCTTCAACGTACCCGGCTTCAGATCATACCTTCTCGGGGGGTATTGGTAGGTAATATTGCCCGCAAGCTGGCCGTTTATGTAAATATGGTCAGCGTCAACAATGCGGCCCATCATCAGCTTAGCAGGCTCGCCCGTAAAAGAAGCAGGAATATCAACAACCTTCCTGTACCAAACAATACCATCCAGGTCCTTAAGGCCCTGGTCTTCCCAATAGCCAGGTATATTTATAGACCGCCAGCCTTTGGGTTGGTAAGCGCTATCGTACCAGGGTGTGGCAGCGGTAAGGCCTTCATCGTTTTCCTGTTGCTTTTTTCCCAGGGCGGCAGTATAAGCGGCAGCTTTACGGTTATTATCGCCGATAGCGGCAGTATCTTTATTTTGCTGCAACCTGCTGTACTGCGGCGGAAACTGCCGCAATGTTTCTTCACTCATCCATGCCTCGATAGGGGTACCACCCACGCTGGCATTGATAAGACCGATGGGCACATGGTATTTGTCATATATATTTTTAGCGAAAAAGTAAGCGGTGGCCGAAAATTGCAGCACATCCTTCCCTGTTGCACTCTTCCAATAGCCGGTTGGTAAATCTTCTTCCCGTTCTACCAAATTGGTAAGCATGGGTACAAAAAACTGGCGCACCTGCGGATAGCTGGCCTGTGCAATTTCTTCAGGGTATTTTTCTTTTACACGCTCCATAGGCAGCACCATATTCGACTGCCCGGAGCACAGCCACACATCGCCAACCAGTATATCATGCAGGGTAATGGAATTTCCTGCGGTAATGGTTATCTCGTAGGGGCCGCCTGCTTTCATGGCGGGTATCATTATTGTCCACTTACCATCCTCGCCTGCTTTTGCCTGGTAACGTTTTTTGTTAAACTGCAGGTTTACTCTTTGCCCCTTACCGGCCCAGCCCCAAAGTTTTATATCAACATCCCGTTGCAGTACCATGCTATCCCGTACAAGCCTGGGCAACTTTAACTGGCTGTAACTTTCATAAATACAAAAGGTAAAAGTTACAAGCAAAAAAAAGAACCTGTTAAGCATGCCAGAAACGTTATTTAATGATGATTGCACTTTGCTATGTTACGAGCCGGGGGGCATCTCTTAAAAATGTTCGACAACCGCGTCCCTACTTATATGGATCTATTGTTTGTATACTGCCGTCATCATTGTACTTAAGCTCTGTTACTTTTACGTTGCGCAAATGTGTCTTTCCACTTAGCTGCACATCATGATAAAACAAATACCATTTTCCGTTAAACTCCACGATTGACTGATGATTTGTCCACCCATCCACCGGTTTCAAAAGTACACCCTGGTAAGTAAAGGGGCCGTAAGGACTGGTACCAGTGGCATAGCAAATATTGTGCGTATCCCCGGTGGAATATGATAAATAGTATTTACCGTTGTATTTGTGCATCCAGGCAGCTTCAAAGAAGCGTTTATCATTGTCTTTTTCGGTAAACAACCGGCCATCTTTGTCAACTATTTTTATCTCTTTCACTTGCCCGTCATACTGTTTCATGCTTTTATCAAGCTTTGCCACACGTGGTAATATGGCCTGTTCACCGGCTTGCTTAAGTTTTCCTGCTGAATCATACTTATTGTTGTCCCAGCGTTGCAACTGGCCACCCCATATTCCACCAAAGTACATATAGAAGGCGCCGTCATCGTCCTTAAACACGCAGGGGTCTATACTGTAGCTGCCTTTGATGGGTTCTTTCTCCGCCACAAAAGGCCCTTCCGGCTTGCTGCCGGTAGCTACGCCAATATGGAATACATCCTGCTTATCTTTTACCGGGAAATACAGGTAGTAAGTATTGTTGGCAAAAGCGGCATCCGGCGCCCATAACTGGCGGCCGGCCCAGGGGATGTTTTTAATATCCAGCGCCACTCCATGGTCAGTTACATTGCCACCTACCGAATCCATTGAAAGGATGTGATAGTCCATCATGTTAAAATGGTCGCCATTGTCGTTTTCCGGCGTACCCGTGGCGGTATCGTGAGAAGGATAGATGTAGATGCGCCCATTAAATACGTGAGCAGAAGGGTCTGCAGTATAAATATGAGAGACCAGCGGCTGCGACAAATATTCTTTCTTTGGTGCTGTAGCAGCGGTAACGCTGTCCTCCGCATCATTTTTAGTTTCTGCGCTGCCGCCACAACCTGTTATAAACGAACTGGAGCATGCGAGAAGGATTAGCGCATACTTTGTTTTTGTTTGCATGTAACAATGTTTATTATGATGAATGAAATGAGGCTGCGTGAAGTAGAATAAGGCAGTTGCTTTAACGGGTAATGCCCTGGTTTTGCGCCTGCTATTTTTTGTAGCGGCAACAAGCAGTATGACAAGCGGATGAACAGGTTGTTCATTTGATAATTTTGTTGATTGAATGCCGGCAGCAATTAAAAAACGCAATCGGTTGCGGAGCAATGTTTAAAAAAAGCACAACATTTGTTATGCCAACCGTCCGGCAACATTACTGCCTGCTACCCTGCGGGAAAAGCTGCGTAGAACATCTGCCAGTACAAGAGTGCGACGCAAGCAAAGCCTCATAGTAGTTCTTCCTGCCGGGCCCATAAAAATTTTTCTTATCTGCCGCTATATATTATTATAGCCATGCTAATGTAGATAACTATTTTTAATTTGTAACCGATTGCAAAACTATTTTTAACCCAGGCGAAAAATAACTACTACGGATGGCAAAAGAAATAACGATTTACGACATTGCAAAGGAACTTAGCGTTTCTGCCGCTACCGTAAGCAGGGCACTGCAAGATCACCGGGCCATTAACGCAAATACCAAGAGAAGAGTTATTACCAAGGCGGAAGAGATGGGCTACCGCTCCAACCAGTTTGCCAGCAACCTGCGGCGCCGTAAAACCAATACACTGGGCGTTATTGTGCCACGCCTTAACAGCCATTTTGTTTCGACAGCCCTGGCCGCTATGGAAAAAATAGCCAGCGACGCAGGTTATAATATCATTATCAGCCAGTCAATGGAATCTGGCGCCAAAGAAATCATGAATGCCAAAACCATGTTTGAAAACAGGGTGGACGGCCTGATAGTATCATTGGCATACGACACGGATTCTTTCGAGCATTTTGAAAAATTCGCCGGCAAAGGCATACCCGTTATTTTTTTTGACCGCGTATTTGATGGCGGCGACATAGCCAGCATTGTTATTGATAATTTCAGAAATGCCTGCGACATTACCAAACACCTGGCAGAACAGGGCTGCAGGCGCATTATGCACATTACAGGCAACCTTAAACGCAATGTGTACAGCGAGCGTTTTAATGGTTATAAACAAGCCCTTGCCGAGGCCGGGCTGCCATGGACAAACGATTTATTGCTGGAAACTGACCTGAGTGAAAAGGCAGGTGCAGATGCCGCTGAAAAAATTATGGCCATGCCGCAAAAACCAGACGGCATTTTTGTTGCCAACGATATATGTGCCGCCACTTGCATGCACGTATTGCAACAGAATGGCTTTTTAATACCCAACGATATGGCCGTTGCAGGATTTAACAACGACCCCGTTTCAAGAATTGCCGAACCCAACATTACAACCATTAATTACCCGGCCCATCAAATGGGCGAACTGGCTGCCACTTATATGATTAACCATTTAACCGGCGCCGCCAGCATACACACCACCAACAAAATTATATTGAAATCTGAGTTGCTGATAAGGGCATCCAGCTTAAGAAAAAAGTAGTGGCTGGCCACTACCATTTCCCTGGTTATTTTCCCAAGTATGTTAAAGAGAAATTATGAGCCCGGCTTCAGCGCATGAATGAGGCCGACGTTGCGTCGCACTCTTGTGCGGTTGGATTCGCTGCGCAGCTTTTTCCACCAGGCAGGTATATTGCTGCGGGTAAGTTGATTATGCTTAATGCTGTACCGCTAAATTGCTATAGGTAGCAGCCTTCGCTTTATTCTGTAGCTTATGATAACAGAAATAAGACAGTGCCAAAATGCCCAGGGCTACAAGCGGAAAAAGGGTATCTCCTCCAAGGCCATCAACGGCCCAATGAGAAATGGCGGCACAAAGAAAGTTGAAAGTAAAACCTGCGTAAGCCCATTCTTTCAGCCTTCCTTTAAGGGCAGGTACTATCAAAATAACAGCGCCGGTAATTTTGAAAGCTGTAAGCAATACCCTGAAATAATCCGGGTAGCCCAGGTGGCTGATGCCTTGCCTGGCCATGTCTGTATGAGAGGTTAACGCAGGCAATACGCCATCCAGCAAAAATATGATGATGGTAGCTGTCCAGTAAGTGATTCTTGTACTTTTCATGTTGACTAATTTTACTGTGGTTTGAATGATTTTGTAGAGTAAAATTAGACCAGAGTACAGCCCTGTTTGCTGTGTGCCCACGACAAACAGAGGTACCTTTTACGACAAAGTTGTTTTACGCGTTATATCGCAACCGGTATCTTTTCAACGTATACCTGTACTGTGCAGGGCGCTGCAACATTTAGCATTGTTCCAGGCGGAACCGGTTGCGTAATCAACAATATGTTTACCTGACTTTAAGCACTTTAAGCCCGCTATTGTTGATGGCAACCAGTAACAGTTGCTCATTTCTTGCGTTGGTAAGTGAAGCCATGTCTTTTACATCGCCATCAACTCTAAAACCATTATCTGCCGGTGAAGAATAAGTAAAGCCACCCTCGCCGCTGCCTTTTAAAAAGCATCCGTAAGAGGCATCGTAACGGCCAGTCATCACTTCAGTTTGGTACTCATTACCGGCGAGCAACAAATCTGTAATACCATCGCCATCCAAATCTTTACAGATAATGGCATTTACCGGTGCAAACTGTGCTTCTGCCGGCAATACATGCTTTACGAATTTTCCGGTGCCGGTGTTTTCCAGCCAGCAGCTTGCAGTTTCATCGCAGTAAAGCTCCAGCATACCTTCTTTGTTATTGAAAAGCTGGTCGAACCCGGCATTCACATAATCCTTATGTTCCAGGAACCTGCGTTTTACTGCCGGCACCTGGTCAGCAAGCTGGTCTCTGTTAACGGCAGGAAAAAGGGCTTTGCGGCCATCCTTGCCTTTAAGGTAGTAAAACATCACAGGGTCTATACTGTTGTTACCGTCAATGTCTTTGGCAAATAACTTCATGGGCTCTGCGGCGGTTACATGGTATTTGCAGTTAAGGCCGAGGTTACCGGCCACAAAGTCCAGGTCGCCGTCATTGTCAACGTCCGCAGGCGCCAGGCTGCGCCACATGCCGTTGATATTGTCGAGCCCAACCGTTTCCTCTTTTAATGTGCCGCCCTGGTTTTTGAAAAACCGTACAGGCATCCATTCACCGGCAATAACCAGGTCGGTCTTTTTATCGTTATCATAATCGGCCCAGGCGGCAGCGGTTATCATGCCGGGTTGGCGCAATGCCGGGCATACGGCCTCCGTTACGTCTTTAAAAACGCCCTTGTTGTTTTGCAGGATAAAACTTTTTGGCGGCAGCGGGTATTGTTTGGAAACCCTGCCACCTATGAAAATATCAAGGTCGCCATCGCTATCGTAATCGCCTGCTGCCACACAACCGGCAATGGTTCTTACAGAATCCGGCACAGCCAGTGCATCCAGGGTAAAATTGCCCAGACCATCATTTTTGTACAGCCTGGGCTGATACCATGCAGAGGTATCGGCATAGCGGGTATCTCCGCCGGTAACCAGCAAGTCTTCATCGCCGTCACTATCCGCATCCAGGAAAATACAATCTATATCTTCCTGCATTTTATTACCTTCTGACAGGCTTTTTGCAGTAAAGGAGCCATCCTTGTTTTGCAGAAAAACGCTGCCCTGGAAATTGAAGCCGCCGCCAATAAAAAAGTCCTGCAGGCCGTCCTTGTTTACATCCGCCGTAGCTATGTAAGGCCCCTGCTGGGAATACTTTTGCGGCAGCAGGCGCTGGCTGGCATAGTCGTAGTAAGAAACGTCTTTGTGTTGAAAACTGATGCTATCCCTGCCCGTTACATCTGTAAACAACGCTTGAGCTGCTTTGGGTGGAGGCACAGCCAGTAACAAAGCCTGGTTCTTGTAGCAGTTATAAACCGAATCTGCTTTTACATTTTTCAGCACTTCAATCTTATCACCCGGCCAAACAATTTTAACGGAATCTGCAACGGTATTATTCCCCAGGCCAAAAATCAGTTTGCTATCAACGGTTGAAAGATAGCCACGTACCGGCTGCTGCTCCTGTAACTGTTTTTGCCCGCCATCATATACATAAACCTTTGCGCCAATGCCACGGGCATTCAGGCTATCGCCGTGTAAATTAAACGCCAGGTAATGCGATGCAGATGGATTACCCTTAATGCTGTTATTCTCAAAAACAAAAGGCTGGCTGTTGATGTTGTTGATAATAAGGTCAAGGTCACCATCATTGTCAATATCCGCATAAGCGGCGCCGGTGGAAAGCGATGCTTCATTAATGCCAGCTTCAGCAGAAATGTCTTTAAAATGGTAATTGCTGTCATTGAGATATAAATAATTGGGCAGGTTAATATGGTTGAGCGATTTCAGTTTTTCGTTCATCAGCCTGCGTTGTTCACCCTCGTCGCTGCTATTGAAGTTGATGGTTTTGGTAAATTGGATAAAATCTGAGTTGATAAAATCCCTGCCGATGCCGTTGGTGATATGTATGTCTTTTTTGCCATCACTGTTAAAGTCTGCCAGTAATACGCTCCAGCTCCAGTCTGTTTCAGACATGCCGGCCAATTGGCCAATCTCGCTGAAGAAAGGTATGGCTGTATCGCCCTTGCGGTAATTGCCGTTGTTCAATTGCAGCATATTGCGCATAAACTCGGGTGAATAGCCCAGGGAACGTTCTGTTTCATACCTGTCGTAGTTCATGAATGAGAAGGTGAGCTTCTTGCGTTCATTATCTTCCGGCATCATATCAAGGGTAGCGAAATCTGTTAAGAGGTCATTGTTAATGTCCGCGGCATCGCTGCCCATGCTGCTGTAGCTCTGGTGTTTGGTGGCCGCATCCAGTTGATTGGTAAATGTACCGTTCTTATTGTTGAGCCAGAATACATCGTTAGACAGGAAGTCGTTAGATACATAAATATCCGGCCAGCCATCGTTGTTAAAATCGCTGATGGATACGCCAAGTCCATAACCATCTTCCTTAATTCCCGCCTGCATGGAAACATCTGTAAATACTGGATTTGAAGCCCCCGCGGAGATTCCGTCGTTCCTGAAAAGCTTGTCGTTGGCGGGAGAACGGCCACTTAAATCTTTGGGGAAAATGGTATTGGCATTGGGGCCATTAAACCGGTAGTTAAGGAGGTACATGTCCAGGTCGCCGTCCCGGTCATAATCCACAAAAGCAGCCTGGGTAGAATAGCTGGTGTCCGCAAGGCCGTAAGCAGCGGCCTGCTCTTTAAAACTAAGGTTACCCTGGTTAATAAACAGTTGGTTGGCGGCTGCTTCTGTTAAGCCCTTGCCGTAGTTGCACACGTAAATATCATCGTAGCCATCCAGGTTGATATCAACGATGCTTACGCCGGTACACCAGGCGGTTGTTGACACGCCAGCCTTTTCTGTAATATCCTCAAAACTGTTGTGGCCTTTGTTAATGTAAAGCCTGCTGCTGGCCTGGTTGCCGCAAAAGAAAATATCTTTCAGGCCATCATTATTAAAATCGCCAATGCCCACACCACCGCCCATGTAGGCAAACTCATTCAGCGCCTGCTTACTGAACTTTGATTCATCTATGGTATTATTGAAATTTATACCCGTTTGTGATGGAGCCAGTTTTGTAAAGAGTTTTTCCTCCCCTGTTTTGCAGGAAAGCAGGCTGACGGCGGCAAAAACAAAAGCAGTTAAATTTTTCATACTTAAGCAGTAATTTTTTGGACGGACTTTACGGTTTAACCTGCGAGCTATACGCGAAAAAAACAGCAGGTTACACAGCGGGTGAGGGATTGAAGCGGATACCCCGGTGAGGCCATGGCAGCAGGGCCTTGTGCCGGAGTATGAGCGGAAAGCCCGACCCCTTGCGATAGCTTGGGGGCACCCCCTAAAATCTCATCCGCTTTATTGTGGCCCTGCATTTTTCTTTAATGAGGAACCACGTATAATTAACTCGGATTTTATAATTACCGTATTGGTATGGTTGATGTTCCAGCCGCCACGCAAATGGTTAAGCAGGTTGCGGGCCACCACCTGCCCCATTTCGAAACCCGGGTAATTAATGGTGGTAAGCTTAGGATCAATCACCTTACTGATAACATCGTTGTTAAAGCCCACGATCGCTATATCGGCCGGTATATGCAGGCCCGCATCTTTAAGGGTTTGCATTATTACGGCTGCACAAAAATCGTTGGTGATAAAAAGGCCATCGGGCAAAGGCTTCATGGCCAGAATTTTTTTGGCAGAGCGTATAGCATCTTCCTCAGCAAGGCCATCAACTATGGTAAGCTTTTCATCATAGTGCATCCCTTTATCCTGTAAAGCCTGCCTGTACCCTCTTAACCTTTCTGAATACACATTGCGTTTAAGGTTGGATGTAACACATGCAATCCTGGTGCAACCTTGGTCAACCAGGTGGGCCGTGGCATCGTAACCGGCTTTAAAGTTATTGATAACCACTTTGGTGCCTTCCATTTCTTCGAATACACGATCGAAGAAAATAACAGGGATGTTCTTATCCCTGAACTGTTTAAAATGAGCAAGGTTGTCGGTGTCAAAAGCCAGCGAGGCTATCAGGCCATCCACCCTTTTATGAAAAAGGTTACTGGCGTTGGCCGCCTCTTTTTTAGAAGTTTCAGAAGAGTGTGCAATGATGAGATCGTAGTTGGCCTGGGCGGCGATTTTTTCAATACCTGATAACACCGAAGTGATGAAATTGCTGTTTAGCTCGTGTACGATAATACCGATGGTGTTTGTTTTTTGCTTGCGGAGGTTGCTGGCAAAAGTGTTGGCCTGGTAGCCCATATCGTTGGCCATCGTTATAATACGCTGGCGGGTAGAACTGCCGATGGATGCATGGTTTTTCAGGGCCCTGCTTACCGTAGAAGGAGAAACGCCGAGTTTATCAGCTATATCATAGATGGTTATATCTTTTTCACGGCTCATAGTTGCGTAGGGGAATTTCTTGTAAATAAATGACGGTCTAAAGGAAAAACAATTATCTAAGTTTTCTGCCGCAATCGGTTACGTTGCTAAAGTAGCATTGTTTTCTGCAAAAAAGTCAATCTAAAAATAGAGTATGATAAAAAAATTGAAATTTTGGATAAAATATTTACGCAATCGGTTGCTAAAACAAAAAAACTCCCTACTTTTAAATTGTCAAGATAAAACGGAACTGCTTTTACAACATAACTGATGAATTGCGCCATGAACTTTCTTTCTGGATTTTTTTACGGATTGCAATTGCTATTACACCAGACAGGCAGAACATAACAGAAGGGCTTTTAGCTACCGGCAGATTGTAACAGGCATGCTTTTAAAGCAGCGTGCCGGCGCAAGTGTATGCTATCTATTGCCGCACAAATACCGGCGATTGGTACGCCCATACACAGGATTTGCTTAAGCGGCAAAAGCGTGTACAGGTATGCAGCCTTAGTTGCCCTGCCGCCGGGTTGCACGGCATATTCGTGAGAGTGCTGAAACTGCTATCATGGCATATAACTTATTCAACCACAAACCTTTCTAAATAAAGTTTATAACCATAATACTCACCAAAACGCTTGCTATGAATACAAGTTAAAACTGCTGCCTGACATCTGCTATTCAACTACGGGCTTTGGCCCTGATTATCTAAACTATTCAATTACTGCTTTATGAAATTTTTACTGAAAGATTTTTTACAGCCGGCATTTGCCAATAAGCGATTTGTTGGTAAAACGGCTTTAACCCTGCTATTGGCCTTATTTGCCATTACCTGTTTTGCACAAAAAACTATTAGGGGAAAGGTTACGGATGAATCCGGCAATGCATTGGCCGGTGTTTCTGTTGCAATAAAAAACAGTAACCGCGGCACACTTACCGGAAACGACGGCACCTACAGCATCAGCGCTGAACAAGGGGCGGTACTTACGTTTACTTATGTTGGCTACGCCGTGGGAGAGCTAACTGTTGGCAGCGCCAATGAATACAATATGAGCCTTAAAGCCGAACAACAAAACCTGGAACAGGTGGTTGTGATTGGCTATGGCACACAAAAGAAAAGCTCATTAACCGGTTCTGTGGCTTCTGTATCGGCCAAGGCATTAAATGAACTGCCGGTTGCCAGCGTGCAGCAGGCTTTGCAAGGCCGTGTTGCAGGCGTAACGGTAACCAACAACGGCTCTCCCGGCAGCGACCCTATTGTAAGGATAAGGGGTATCAGCTCTATCAATTACGCCTCTGACCCATTGTATGTAATAGATGGTTTTCCCACAGGCAACCTGGCCAGCTTTGACAGTAAGGACGTACAGTCTGTTGAAGTGCTGAAAGATGCCAGCGCCGCAGCCATTTATGGTTCCCGGGCCACCAATGGTGTTATCATCATCACTACCCGCAAAGGGGCAAGAGATGGCAAGGCGCATGTAAACTTAGACACATATATAGGTACACAGAAAGCATGGAAAACCGTTGACCTTTTAAATACTCAACAATACCTGCAATACGAAAGGGCATTAAACGGCGCCGCCAATATAGCCAAGCCACCACGGCTGGAAGATGCCAACTTTAACCAGCCCATCTACGACGGCGCATCGCAAACATTTGCCCAAACCAATACTGACTGGCAGGATGCTTATTTCCGCAGCGGTATAATAACACAAAGCAACCTGTCTGTTAACGGCGGTAACGAAAAATCCAGGTATTACATATCCGGCGGCTACTTTAAGCAAGAAGGTATTGCCGTTGGCGTTAACTACAACAGGGGCAATTTCAGGGTAAACAGTGAGCACAACATAAGCAGCAAGTTTACAGTTGGGCAAAACCTGATGCTGGCCTTCTCAAAACAACGCTATGATAACACCGGTGGTAACAGGACAAGGATTGCGAATGTTGTTAGGGCGCTACCCTACCTTCCGGTTTATGACCCCACCACGCTGGGCGGTTTTCGCAACGCAGAGAACAGCGTAGATGGCGCCGACCCCACCAACCCGGTTGAAGACGCCATATTGCTGGGTGATGCCAACCGTGAGCTGTTTAAACTGCTGGGCACCGTATATGCACAGGTAAACTTTACACCCTGGCTTAACTTCAGGTCAACCTTTGGTGCAGATTATTCCAGCCAATACCAGCATGAATTCAGCCCCATCTATAACGATAAGGGCAGAAATGCGGCCGTTGCAACCATACGTGACCAACGTGCCAACAGGACCACATTACTTTACACGCAGCAGTTGACTTTTGATAAAACCTTTGGCAACCACCACATCAATGCCATTGCTGTTTTTGAACGCCAGGATGCAAGGAATTTTGGAGAATCGCAAACCGGTAACCAGGGCAGCAACGATATACGCACCCTGGTAGGGGCTACCAACGTAACTGCTTTTTCTGCACGTACAGCCAGCCTGATACAATCCTATATCGGCAGGGTTAACTACGAGTTTGCCGGTAAATATCTTTTAAGCGGCGCCATAAGAAGGGACGGATTATCTGTTTGGGCGCCCGGCAGAAAGTTTGAAAACTTTCCCTCTGTTTCGGCCGGCTGGCGAATAGACCAGGAGAACTTCATGAAATCGGTAAGCCTTATATCCGAACTCAAGCTAAGGGGCGGTTGGGGCATAACTGGTCTTAACGCAATTGGTATTTTCCCCGCCCTGCAGAATTCTATTCTTTCAAATGAGTATCCCTGGCAGGCGATTGTACAGGCCAATGGCGCAACCTATCCTTTCGGCAATACCCTCAGCGTAGGCAATGCTTCGTATTACAACCAAATTGCTAATCCCGACCTGGTTTGGGAAAAAACGAAACAAACCAATATCGGAATTGACGTAGGCTTTTTAAAGAATAAAATTACCCTTACCGCCGAATGGTACAGGCGCCGCACAGACAACCTGATACTTACCGTACCTACCCCATCCAGCATTGGCTACGGTGGCGCTGGCGTACAGGCAAATGCGGCATCCATGACAAATACCGGTGTTGATATTCAGGTGGGCTACAACAAAACGCAAGGCGAGTTTACCTGGAATGTTAGTGGCAATATCGGCTTTATCAGCAATAAAGTAAACAGCCTTAACACGCCCAACGCTACAGTTGATGCCGGCGCAGATGCCGACTTTGGTAACGGCAACATGACCCGTACCGTTGCAGGCCAGGCTATACAATCCTTTTATGGCTATGTGGTGGAAGGAATATTCCAGAGTGCAGATGAAGTGGCAAAAAGCCCTACCCAACTGGCAGGCCTTACTTCCGCAGGCGACATTAAGTTTAAGGACATAGATGGCAATGGCGTTATTAACGCGTTAGACCGCACTTTCCTGGGCAGCTATATACCCAAGTTTTCTTACGCCCTTAATTATACCGCCAACTACAGAGGTTTCGACCTTTCCCTTTTCTTCCAGGGCGTACATGGCAACAAGATATTCAACGGCACCCGTGTTTTGCGGGAAGGCATGGCCAGGCTGTTCGGCGCCGGTGTTGAAGTACTCAATGCCTGGACACCGAGCAACACCAATACAGACATTCCCCGTGCCATCAGCGGAGACCCCAACCAGAATGCCCGTGTATCTGACAGGTGGATTGAAAGTGGCTCTTACCTGAGGCTTAAAAACATCATACTCGGTTATGCCATACCACAGCAAACGCTGCGTTCTATTACCAAAGGCGCGGTAACCAGCTTCCGCTTGTATGTGTCTTCTCAAAACCTGTTAACCTTTACCGGTTACAAAGGCTGGGATCCGGAGATAGGTTCTAAAAACACAACGCTTACCAATGGCATAGATTATGGCCAGTACCCATCCGCAAGATCGTTCCAGGTGGGCCTGCAGGTAGGCTTTTAAAAAGGAACCGTTTGTGAATATTTAAAAACTGATTATGAAAAAAATACATTTTTACAGGAACGCTACCATTGCCTGTTTACTATTAACAGCCTTAATAGTAGCGTGTAATAAAGACCTGGATAAAACCAACCCCAGCTATATTACGGTAGATAATTACTTTAAAAACGCAGATGAACTGCAAAAAGGCACCAACGCTATCTACTCCATTTTTCACAGCGCCCGCCTGGTAGGCCGTGAATGGTTTTTCCTGCACGATTTAAGGAGCGACGATGTATCATCCGGCGGCGGCCAATTAGAAGTGCCCCGTGCACAGATATTGAACGGCGCTACCACATCCGACAATGCTGTGATGAGCGATGTGTGGAACGGCCTTTTTGTTATCATCCACCGGGCTAATACTGTTATTGGCAGTGCGGCAAACGTTACAGATAATGACGCTTTACGGGACCAATGTGTTGGCCAGGCAAAATTTTTCAGGGCATGGGCCTATTTTGAGCTCGTTACTTTGTGGGGGCCTGTTCCTCTATACACCGCTACCGTAAATGGACCTGACGGGTTTCAGCCCAGGACAGCCGAAGATGCCATCTATGCGCAAATCGTACAAGATCTTACAGAAGCTGCCGCTGTGCTTAGCCCAACCTACCCCGCCGCTGAACAGGGCCGGGTAACTTCCGGGGCCGCCAACGCCATGTTGGGCAGGGTACAGATGCAGAAGGGAGATTATGCCGCCGCTAAGGAGGCACTGCTTAAAGTGGTTAATTCCGGCGTTTACCAATTGATGAGCGACTACGAGGACAACTTTTTGGAAGAGACAGAGTTTAACGCTGAATCCATTTTTGAAGCCGTGTTTTTTGACAAAGGAGACAACGCGTTTAACTGGGGTTATAGTGGCGATGGCTCTGGCGAAGCACAGAGCACCGTACGCAACCAGGAATACTGCCCGCTTGCATGGCGCAACCTGATACCTTCCAACAAATTCTTAAACGAGTTTGAAAAAACCGCCACAGGCGCCACTAAAACAGACCCACGTTATAAATTTACGGTATACGAAACCGGCGACAGGTTTAACAACGATGCGGATGTTATGACCGACGGTATGCAAAACGGCAACGCTTCAGTAGTTAACGGCGTTACCAAAAAAGTAAGCTGGCGCAAGTTTATGATCATCTACAAACAAAGTTTATCACAGGCTTCCTTCCATCCTGGTGGCAATAACCAGCGCATCATACGCTATGCAGATGTGCTGCTTATGCTGGCCGAATGCGAAAATGAAACCGGCAACACCGGCGCCGCGGTAGGCTACCTTAACCAAATCAGAAACAGGCCTTCTGTTCAAATGCCCAACTATCCAACGGCACAGTTTCCAACAGGCAATAAAGACCAGGTTACCAGGGCCATCATGCACGAGAGAACGGTTGAACTGGGTGATGAAGAAGTGCGTAACCGCGATATACTGCGCTGGCGCAAAAAAGGTTATTACACTACAGACCCATTGTCTTACTTCAGACCCAACCGGGATGAACTGTTACCTATCCCACAGCAGGAAATTGACAACAACCCCATGCTTGGCGAAGGTGGCATTTCCAAACAAAACCCTGGTTATTAAACGGTTCACAAGCAGTTACTCAATAGTTTCGATTGTAAAAAGAGGGGGGCATTTGCTCCCCTCTTTGCTTTTAATAAAAAAAATAAGGGGGTGCCCCCAAGCTATCGCAAGGGGTCGGGCTTTCCGCTATTACTCCGGCACAAAAGCCCTGCTGCCATGGCCTCACCGGGGTAACCGCTTCAACCCCTCACCCGAAGGTGCAACAGGCGGTTATGTTTGCTGCATTGCTGTTAGTGAAATATTATTAGCTGCGGTTAGGGTAAGAAGCCATGCAAAGTTTTTGGCGCCGCAGGCGGCAGAAACGAATGCTATATTGCGGGCAAAGCTGCATAACGTACCGAACGTACACGAGTGCGACGCAACTGGGTTTCATAGTACTACTCCAGTTGGGCTCATAAAAAAATACGCGTAATCAAATGTTGCGCCCATTAATA
>NZ_VVIP01000059.1:278086-284399 GCF_009650435.1 Foetidibacter luteolus | reverse complement strand
TAATAATGTAATTGAAAATCAAATAATTATAACCGCACTAAATCCGAGGGGGACAAGTCAGGATAGTACTACTCCAGTTGGGCTCATAAAAAAATACGCGTAATCAAATGTTGCGCCCATTAATAAGATTGGCGGGAAAAAAGCGGCTATAGGCTACCGAATAATTTGCTGTTCTTAATATCAAGGCCTTCTGCAAGGGTATAAAATTCTTTGCGGGTAGCAAGTTCTTCCAGGGCGGCAAGATGCTTTTCGTGGTGCATGTCCGTACCCAGCAAATCAATCATTTTGTTTCTGGCCAGTTTCTCGGCAACCATTTTTATTGGCTTTCCATAATAGCCGAGTAGCGACAGAAGGTTAACCTGCATTAAGCAACCAAGGTCAATAAAACGCTGGTATTGTTCAAAACGCTGGTGATAAAAATTATATCTCTCAGGATGGGCAAGTATGGGCTGATAGCCCTGCATGCGCATTTCAAAAATCACCTGTTCAATATTGGGAGATTCAGCCAGGTACGACATTTCAATGAGCACATTCTTATTACCAAAGGAAAGCATTTGCTTTTTATCCCGCAGGTAATTCTCCATTTCCATGTCCACCATATATTCTGCGCCGGCAGCCACTTCAATGGCAAGCCCCCTGGCAGCTACGGCTTTTTTAACCTCGTCAAGCCTGGGCAGAATAGTACCGGGGCTGTTAGGATACAAATCACTCAAAATATGGGGGGTGCATATCAGTTTACGATAGCCCAACTGTTGCAAACGTTCCATGAACAAAAGGGTATCCTCCATAGTTTGCAAGCCATCGTCAAGACCGGGCAACAGGTGAGAATGCATGTCAACCCCAATAAAAGACAGGTCGGGTTTTATATTTTCTTTTTTCTTAAAGAGAAATGATAACATGTACCAAAAATAAGAGAAGATTACTAACCATTGGCTAAAAAGCGTTGCTGGCAATACGGGCGGGGTCTATCTCTTTATTATTCAGGTCAAATACGGCATTGCTGCTCTTGTATTCGGGAACAAGCTGGCGTATATGGCTTACCACTTTTTTGTCATTGCAAACCTGGGCAGTTTCAATCAATTCATTTATGCCCGCTATAAGGCCCTGGTAGTCACACTCAATTACTTTGGCTACCAGTATCTTTTTGTTGTGGGTAGGTATAACTTCCTCGGCTTTATTCAGCAGCTCTTCATACAACTTTTCGCCTGGCCTTAACCCGGTAAACTCTATATTAATTTCGCTTCCTGGTTCTTTGCCTGCCAGCCTTATCATTTTCTTGGCAAGGTCAAGAATCTTAACCGGCTCACCCATATCAAAAAGGTATAACTCACCACCATTGCCAATAGTAACCGCTTCCAGCACCAGTGAGCAGGCCTCATGAATGGTCATAAAATAGCGTATAATTTCCGGATGGGTAACCGTAACCGGGCCTCCCGCAGCTATTTGTTGCTGAAACCTTGGGATAACAGATCCATTGGAGCCAAGCACATTTCCAAAACGGGTGGTGATGAATTTTGTTTTGCTTTTAAGTTTAACGCTGGGCAGCATCGGCAAAACCGGTAATTCTTTCGGTTGACAATCTGCTTTGCCATGCAGGGCGTGGCAATACATTTCAGCAATACGCTTAGATGCGCCCATAACATTGGTAGGGTTGATTGCTTTATCCGTAGATACAAAAAGAAAACGCTCCACATCGTACAATTCCGCCAAATCAGCCAATACCCTGGTGCCTTGTACATTGGTTAATATCGCTTCTGAAGGATGGCTTTCCATCATGGGCACATGTTTAAAGGCTGCCGCATGAAATACGATGTTGGGCATATAGGCCGCAAACAGCCGGTTCATGGCGTATTCATCCTTAACGTCTCCCAAAAATACCTTTAGCGAAGCGCCAAGTTTATATTTCTGCTGAAGTTCGTATTCCAGCTCAAAAAGCCCGGTTTCACTTTTATCACAAATAATAAGCGATGCGGGACATATAGCGGCAACCTGCCGGGCAAGCTCGCTGCCAATGGAGCCAGCAGCACCGGTGATAAGAATACTCTTGGTACCCAACATGTTTATCACATGCTCATTAGGCAATGATATGGAAGGCCGCCCCAACAACTCCTCAATTTTCACCTGTTCCAAACGGCTTAGCTTCTGGTTGCTGTTTATCCAGTCTGCCACAGAAGGTATATTCATTACCTGCATGTGATGGGACAGGCAAACATCTACAATATTTCTTTTTAAATCCGCATCCATCTTATCTTTTGCAAAAAACACTGCTTTTGCATTAAACCGACGGATAATTTCTTCCGTTTCCGTATAGGAATATATCTCTATCCCATCAATTGTTTTAGTTATATACTGCTCTTCATCTTCAATAAAAGCAACAACCCGGTAAGCTGAATCAGAGAGGTTTTCTACAGACATCTTAACCAGCGAACTGTTTAGCTCAACGCCATAAACTATAACATTTACGGTGTTGTCTTCAGTAATGCTTATGCGGTAAAGCTGTTTAACCAAAAGCCTGTAACCAAAAATCAGGAACGATGCAACAAAGAAAAATACCAGCAAAACCGTTGTATCAATCACATAAGCATGCCCCGAAAAGGCCATCATGCAATTGAGGGCTACAATGCTTAAAAAAGAGCAGAATACAGCAGTAACACTGCGCATGGCCTCATTAAAATCTGAAAACCTGATAATGCCCTGGTATGTTTTAAGAAGTACAAAAAAGGCTGAAGCCGAAAGGGATGTTATAGTAACTATTAATAAAAATGCGCTGTTTCCCGCTGCAAAGCCAGTGATGAGGTACTGTGAAAAAAGCACGGAAAATATGCAAATCGAGAGATCAAGGGCAAATATTGCCCATTTAGGGGTAATGTGATTACGGAGTAGAAAACTTCTAAATTCTTTCAAGAGATTGGATTTAAATGACAAATTAAAATTAGCGCCAAAAAACCGTTTCGTTAAAACAAAGAGAAAGTTTAAACAAATCTTAATCGCCACAAACACCTTGCAAAACAACGCTTTGAGCTATTTCAATCTATAATCACTGACTTGCAAATAACAATCTTTCTTACGGCAATAATAAATTTGGGAGAATTCGCTTTATCATGACTTCAACTAAAACTGCGCATATATGATCTGTGTCCAGGGCTTAACTTCTTAACAATAAAATTGACCTTTAAAAGTTAACTCCTTTTGATAAGTACTATGCTCGTTACTCACATAAATGCCTTACTCACGTTCTTCCAAACTAACAACTTTTGATTTAAGCAACTCTAATTCTTTCTTTAATAATTCTATTTGATGCTTCAGTTCTTCGACTGTAGAATCCTGGGTATTCAACATCTTGGCTCCCTGATTGCTCACACGAATATCCCCGTTACTGTCAATCACCAGTATATTTCCGGAACCTGAAGGTAAACTCTTAAACCTCAATGGCTGGCCTTCACAATTAACCTCAAACGGCCTTGTTACTCTGCCAGCTTCTTCAAGCGGATAAGTATACCCCCGTCCGATAGCAACGAAACCTTCATTGGTTATAACCATTCTTTGAGTCAAAGAACCATTGAAATTGGTAAAAAAACGCAAGTATGCTGTATGTAAAAGGCTTGCGTCAGGATAATTTAGCGGATAGCCGTCGAATTGAATACGAGCTTTTACATTTGTGGTAGAAACATCACTGGCATCATCACGGATAAAATCGATTCCGATATTATCATCCTCACCTTGAACGTTCGGAGAGTTCCTGATAATCAAGTTGCTGTGAGCTATTGGTCTCATTCGTATGCTTCCATTAGGCGATAAATGCATTCGATTGAAATTGTTTGCCCTTAATACGAGTGGCTTATTATCAGTTGTACCTAAAAAATTTGTGCTTTCATCAATTCCCTTATTACCAGTTAGTTGCCAGCTAAAACCAGCTATTTCCCTATAAAAAACGTTTCCGTTTGAGTCAAGGCCTATCATTCTGTTTATTAAACTATCAGCCTTGATGCCTTGCAGCCGCAAAGACCCTGTTGTGTGAAGCTGAGCTGTAGGATTAGCGGTTCCAATACCAACCCTGTTTTGAGAAAAGCAGTAGATAGAACCAAATAAGCTTGCAAGGAGAACGAAACAACGAATCTTCATTTGAGTTAGATTTAGGTTTATGTACTAAAATAATGATTTTGAGATTTTTACCAGAAATTAAAGAATAATTGTTATCCCTCACCCACCCTTCTTTTGCAACAGGATATGGAACGACTCCACCGCTTCTTTCCTTGCTTCATTTCCTTCAATGTCCAGCGCTGCATTAGCAGAAGCATCTTCAGTAGAATAAGTAAAGGTATCTGTATGACCATCGGTAAACGTAAGCTGAAAGGCATACTTGCCGGTACCTGCCTCCTCTATCCGCACTTCGGCGTGATGAATACCGAATGAGTAAGGAAATGTTACGCTCATAATTGTTTTTGTAAGAATTTATAGAACCACCCGCTGTTATAAAGATAAACCAGCTTTCTTAAAAATATTTCTCTACCGCAACACCGAATGTAAGAATAAGATTTTCCCTGTTGGTACGGCTTATTTTATTGTAGTTGGCAGCCGCTGTAAGGCTTAGCCACTTTCTTAATTTTACAGCCAATGTGTTTACTGAGCTGATGTTATAATCGCTTATATCCTGTAATGAAGGCTGGTAAAAATGAATTCCTTCCACTATTAACCGTTCCTGTATATTAAACCGGTACTTAATGCGGGTGGAGTTACGTGTTGTTTGATACATATCTTTACCCAGCGTAGCATCCACCAGGTTGCCTTTCTCAAACAATAGCCCATCACTTATAACAAAGCTGCTAACCGGGGTCCGCAAAATAGTGTAGCTAATTCCGCCGCCACCCTGCAGCCGGTAATCAATTTTTAAGGAAAGGCTGGTTTGATAAGAAAGCAGTGCCCAGTAAGAAATACGGCTTTCCTTCCTCCATACATCCAGGTTAGCGGTTACAAGCAAATCGTTGTTGGTAAGATTTTTATTTTGTTGGCCGTATATCCAGTTAGCTGAAGAGCTGAAGGCTGTATGCCTGTGGCTAACACCAAAGCCCAGCGAGTTATTTATTACAAAAGAGCTTTGTTCATTTGTGCGGTTCACGATACCAGTGCCAGAGTAACGAAAATGGTGGTGAACAGAATCATTGAATTGTGTAAAGCATTTTACTGAAAGCAACATTATAATTAAAAGCAGTGCAAAACATCGCATAAGCTAACTATCTGGTGAACAACGAAGGCCGCAAAATACATGCCTTAGCATCATTAACCAACAACAGCTAATATTCTTTACGTAAGTATTACAGCAAAGCGGGCGAAGGAAAACTTTTACCGGGCCGCTCAATTTGGTGATTTCAGGGGCTTTCAACTATACAACAGATTTCTGCTGCAGTCCCGGCTTTCCGCTGCAACTCCGCCACAAGACCATACGCTCACGCCTTCAGCGGGGTTTCCGCTTCAATCCGGCAGCCTTTCATCAGTGCCAATTCTCTTCAGCTTCCCCGCAGGATAGATAAAAACATTTTCCGTTGATGGTTGTAACTACCAATCAATTGCTGCATTGCCCAGGGGCAACTCAAATATCCAACCCCGCTAAAAAAGACGACCGGTAATTCATGCCTTCATCAATTTTCCAGTATGTTCCTTTTACATCGGCATACATAATAGCAGATTCTATTAGGTGCAGCATCTGGTCATGTTTTTCTGCAGACATCGGGTTTACCGTGGCCGGGTTTACCGCATGGTAATCTTTACTGGTGATAATAATTTCGGAGGGGTCAAACACATTCAGCAATGCTTCCAAAAAGCGGAAACGGCCATGCACACTGTCATACGGCAATGCATCCGCAAACATGCGGCCATCCGGCGTTTTGGTCCAGTATATTTTCATCGTCCTTCCTTCGTAGTCATCCAGCAGGCAGCCGTTGTCATCATAATAACGGCCTTTTAATATACGCTTACATTCCGCATCAGAAAGGCCTGAATTAACTTCGGCATCCGCCTCAGCAAGCGTATCTGCAGCATGCACAAACAAGGTTTGCAATAACAATGTTTTGTCAAGTAAAGTGATATTAAACTCCATATAAAGCAGTAAGATTTTCTTTTAGCCAATGCCAGCATGGGTTTTACAAAAGGACGGGGTTAATTTTCCGGCGGCAGGCTATCGCGAAGTATGATGAACAGCAAGATACAAAAAGATAGCGTACCGGGTTGATATAGTTCAGTAAGCGTTTTAATATTTCCTGACTTGTCCCTTTTAGTGCGGAGCGTTTAGTTTTTCTATAAATTCCTTCATTTTAGG
>NZ_VVIP01000059.1:263609-278036 GCF_009650435.1 Foetidibacter luteolus | reverse complement strand
AACAGCAAGATACAAAAAGATAGCGTACCGGGTTGATATAGTTCAGTAAGCGTTTTAATATTTGAAAAAAAGGAAATGCCGGCAAAACAATAGATTCATACGACTACCTGCGGAGTTCGGGAAATACAAGCGCAAACTACCCGACACAAAATTGTGCCCGCTGGCGCAAAAAAGAGATGGAGGTGGTTATTGCGGGCAGCAATAATCATGAATCAACTTCTTACATTAAACCGCCAGACTTAATTTGTTACCGCCTACATTTGCGCCATGCTTAGCACCGAAGATGAAAAATTTATTGTGTATTGGGAAGCTTGCCGCAACAATAAAACCCGTATTTTCCGGCAGTTTGTTATAGGGCTGGCTATTGGACTGGCTATTGGCGTTGCCGTTATTGTTTCCACGCTGTCTGGCTGGTACAAACGGGCCACGATGATAGCCAATGCACAGTTTAGCCCTGTTATAATGTTGATTGCCATTGCCGCCATTAGCCTGTTTTGTGCTTTTTTTTACAAAAGATATCGCTGGGAAATGAATGAGCAGCATTACCAGGAGCTATTGGCCAAAAGAAAAAAACAGGAAAACAACTCACAAGCAGCGGAATTTACTCGTAATGGGTCTTGAAACCTGTTTTATACTATTCATTTTACCAGTACGTTATTTTAAAAAGAGAAAAATTCATGAAAAAGACCTTATTTGTATTGCTGGCCGGCGCCCTTGTGTTAAGTTCCTGCCTTAAAAATAACAGCACACCTGCCTGTACAGACCAAAAACCCGAAGTGGAAGAAGCAAGCATGCTTACTTTTGCCTTAACGCAGGGCATGACACCCACGAAGGATACTTTAGGAATTCTCTTCCAGATACTGCAACCAGGTACTACCCCATTAGTAAGCAATACGCTTGATACGGTTAACATCAAATATGAAGGAAAGCTGATGAGTGGAAGTAGTTTCGACAAATCTGACTCAACAGCAGCTATATTGGTTGGCCAGTTTGTATATGGTTTCCAGGCTTCCCTTGCTAAAATCGGGCAAGGCGGAAGGGTAAAAGTGGTAATACCATCCTACATCGCCTATGGTTGCCAGGGCAGCGGACCAATTCCCGCCAACTCTCCTGTATATTTTGATATTACGATACTAAAACTTGGCAAGAAGAGATAAGCAGTTAACCTGCTGAGATACAAAGAAGCATTTTGCCACCTGCTGAGTAGCGTATCCAACCGTACAAGTGAGTGACACAACCAAAGCTTCATAGTAGCTTTCAAAGCCCGGACAATAACAATAAAAAACCGCATAAAAAGGGGGTGAAACCCAGCCCGGGCAAGGCTTTGTCCGGGTTATTTTTTTGCCCTGCTATTTCTCAGCCAATCCCCTATCTTTGCCGCTCACAAAAAATTTGTAAACCCTCAGAAGTATGCAACTTAAAGGTTTGGTGCGTTTCTTTACGATTGCCTTAATATTAATATGTATTTACCAGTTGTCTTTTACATGGTTTGTGCACAGCCATGAAAACAGCATGGAGGAGAAAGCCGCTAAATGGGTAAAAGCCAACTATCCTGCAACGCCTGAAGCCCGCTACCCGGGCAACAAAGAGCTGCAGGAGGCTTATGCCGATACACTGGAACAGGCAGCAGACCAGCGCCTGCGCCGCCTGCTTGACAGTACCAACGACAGCAAGATTGGCCCTTTTGGACTGGTTACCTACCAAACTGCAAAAGACCGCGAACTGAAACTGGGCCTTGACCTGCAGGGCGGTATGAGCGTTACGATGGAAGTAGGCCTTGACGGTTTGCTTAAATCGCTTTCCAATTACACCAAAGACCCTGCCTTTAATACCGCTTTAACTAACGCCATAGCCCGCAAAGCCAACAGCGGTGCAGACCTGATTACACTTTTTAATGAAGAATTTGAAAAGGTGGCAAAAGGCGCCAAATTAGCGCCATTGTTTTCACAACGCAGCAATGGCCGCATTAAAATAGACGCTTCCAATGGCGCGGTTATTAATTACCTGCGTGAACAGGCCACTACTGCCTTTAACAATACAGAACGCATTTTAAGAACCAGGATTGACGCTTTTGGCGTTGCATCCCCCACCATTAACCCTGATGCCGCCAAAGGAAGGATTACCATTGAACTGGCCGGCATTAAAGACCCTGCCAGGGTACGCCGTTACCTGCAATCAACCGCCAACCTGCAGTTTTTTGAACTATACAACATACTCGATATACAGGAAGGCGTACTGGCAGCCAACAAATCTTTGAGCGATTACCTGACCGGCTTTAAAGACACTGCCAAAGCAACCACGCCAGACACTACTGCCATAACACAACAACAAGTAATTGATACCACCAAAACAGCCAGCCTGGGCGGTTTAAATGATACCGGTAAAAAAGCCAACACTGCCGCTGCCGGGCAGGTTGATTCTACCGAAATTAAGTTTAAACAAAACCCACTGCTGAGCCTTATTGGGTTTACGCAGCCGCGTCAGGGCCAGAATGGCCAGATGCAGATACCTTCTGAAATAGCTTACGTACAGGTAAAGGATACAGCAGAAATAAACCGCTACCTGGGCATGGAGCTGGTGAAGAGCAAATTCCCCTCTAACCTGGTGTTTATGTACGGTAAACAGGAAACCGAAGACCCTAAAGCAAAGGGTATCTTAACCCTGTACGCCGTAAAAACACTGGAAAACGGCCAGGCCGAACTGGAAGGTGAACATGTAAGCGACGCCCGCCAGGATTATGATGAAAGAGGCCGTGTTGCCATTAAAATGAACATGGATGCCACCGGTACTACCATTTGGGCAAACATGACAGACAGGAACTCTCCTCAAAAAAATAACGGCGCCGGTAAACCCATTGCCATTGTACTGGATAATATAGTGTATAGCGCCCCATTTGTAAATGGCCCTATACCTAACGGTTCTTCAGAAATTGCCGGTAACTATTCTGTAGCGGAAGCAAAAGACCTTTCCGACATATTACAATCCGGTAAGCTGGATGCGCCCGCCAAAATAGTACAGGAGCAACTGGTAGGCCCCACCCTGGGCCAGGAAGCGGTAAAAGGCGGTTTAATGTCGTTTGTTATTGCCTTTATCGTCATATTCGCTTTAATGCTGGTATACTTTAATACGGCCGGCTGGGTGGCCAATATAGCGCTTATATTAAACCTGCTGTTCACCATAGGTATCCTAAGTGCTTTAGGTTTTACGCTTACCGCTCCCGGCATTGCAGGCCTGGTGTTAACCATTGGCCTGGCGGTAGATACCAACGTAATTATTTTTGAAAGGATTAAAGAGGAACTGTCCAAAGGCAAAAGCTACCAAACTGCGGTGGCTGATGGCTACAAACGTTCTTACGCCCCGGTGCTTGATGCACACGTAACAACCTTACTTACCGCTATTATACTGGCTTACTTTGGCCTGGGCCCTGTACTGGGTTTTGCCACTACTCAAATTATAGGTATCCTGCTCTCCCTGTTCTGCGGTATCCTTGTATCAAGGCTTATTTCAGATATCTACACCAACAAAAACAGGCACTTCGAATACTTTACCGGCATATCCCGGAAAATATTCAAACATGCATCTTTCAAGTTTATTGAGTACAGGAAAGTGGCTTATGGCATTTCTGTTGTGGTGCTTATTTTAGGCATCGCTTCCTTCTTCAATGGTTTTGACGAAGGCGTTGAATTTTCCGGTGGCCGCAGCTACACGGTTAAGTTTAACAAAGACATGACCAATGAAATTACCGCCCTGAACGATGACCTGAAAAAAGTATTTGATGGCGAAAACACTATTATTAAAACCGTAGGCAGCAACGACCAGCTTAACTTAACCACGCCGTACAAGATTCACGAAACAGGCAACTCGGTTGATTCCGCCGTTGAACGTGCCTTGTATACAGGCTTAAAAAATCACCTGCCAGCCGGTGTTTCTTACGAGCAGTTCAGCAAAACTTACAAGCAAAGCTCGCAAACAGTATTGCCTACCATTTCAGACGACCTTAAAAAAGGTGCTACCAAGGCAACCGTATTTGCACTGCTAATTATTTGCCTGTACATTTTTGTACGTTTTAACGACTGGAGATATTCCCTCGGTACAATTGTGGCCCTGCTGCACGACGTATTTGTAACACTCGCTGTTTTCAGCTTCCTTAGGAACGTGGTACCTTTCCCGCTGGAAATAGACCAGCATTTTATCGCTGCGATACTAACGGTAATCGGCTTCTCCATGAACGATACGGTAATTGTATACGACCGTATCCGCGAAGACAGCCGGCTGTATCCCAGCCTTTCTAAAGAGCAAGTAATTAATACGGCCATTAACCAAACATTAAGCCGTACTATCATGACGTCGCTCACCGTGTTCCTAACCATCCTGATACTCTTCATCTTTGGTGGGGAAGTTACACGTGGCTTTGCTTTCGCAATGCTTATCGGCGTGGTTACGGGTACTTATTCTTCTATTTTTGTAGCAGCACCCATACTGGTTGACTTTGCCAAAACCAAACCGCTTGGCAAACCAGAAACCAAGGTTGCTGTAAAAGCATAACAAATACATTCAGTCATAAAGAAAGAGGGCTGCGCTTTGCGCAGCCCTCTTTCTTTATATTCCATACAATTTTGGGGCTTTCATCGTTCAGCTAAGCATTGGGCTGCAGTTCCGGCTTTCCGCTGCAAGTCCTCACCACTCGTTCCTCGTGGTTGCGGGCTTTCCGCTTCAATCCGGCAGCCATTCAACTATAAAACATATCCCAGCTTTTCCCACAGGGTAGTTACTGTGGCTGTTGCGCATCCTTCAATACGGCTACCGTTACCAGCAACTGCCCTACATGCCGCATGGTGTGCTCCGCCGCATGAAATAATAATCCGGCTACGGTAGTAGGTATTTGCTTGCGGCCAATGCCCCGTGCTTCAGCCAGGGTTAGTGCATCTGTTTGCTTTAATTGAAGCACAGCTTCATCCACCTGGCGGCTAAAATTGCTCACCAGCGTAGCGGATTGTATGCCCTCAACCGGCTTACCTTCTGCTTCAAGGCTGGCAAGCTGTTGTGGTGTAAGCATTTCCCCGCGGGCATAGGTAAAAAGCCGGTCAATAACCCCGGCCAGGTGCTGCAGGTGAAACCCCGGCGAAGCAAGGCCAGCCGTCTTTTGCCACAGCAACGTTTCATCAAAGCCCGCCATCAATACTTCTACTTCTTCCCTTGCCTGCAAAAGTGCATGTGCTACCGGCTGCAACAAAGCCGGCACGGCTTCTATAGGGCCGCGCATCCATACTTCCATACGTTTTTCTGCTACCATAGACTTGTAAACTAATGTGTTCACCCTGATTACACTACGGGCTTAAAAGCTAAAAAATACGCTAATAGTTAACTATTAGCCCAACCGCAACAAACCCCTTAAACTAAATTGAAGCTATCGTACTGCTGCCGCATCATTCAGTGCATTGGCAGCCACTTTTTCTTCCTGGTATTTGCTCTTGTTATTGCTACCGTTTTGTTGTTTCTCTTCAGCAAGGGCTTCCTGCCTTAGCATATAGGCCGTTTTGTGGTCACCGGTATGGCTCCATCCCGGCGGCATAAAAATATATTTGAGTTTGTTTTTCAGGCCTGGCGCTTTCACTACATCCTTCCACAAACAGCTAATTTCACCAAAGTACACATCCAGGAAATTATTGGGGTTCATCGGCCTTGTTATACCATATTGAACAGGCACATCCCTTTTCTCCAGTTGGTGGGTTTTAAACAAACGGTCCCAAATGTTTAGCAGGTTACAGAAATTAGTGTCCATATACAACGGGTTACGTGCATGGTGTACCCTGTGATGAGATGGGGTTAAAATGATTTTCTCCATAAAGCCCAGGCGGCCGTTCTTCAGCATGTTTTCGCCTATATGGATAAATGCACCATAAAAACCATCCACGAACATGATAATAAACAACAACGGCGGATTAACGCCCATCAGAATGCAAATAGTGGTACGTATTACATCGGCATAGGGAGCTTCCAGGAAAAAATGCGCATAGGAAACCGAAAGGTTCATGGTTTGTGGCGCATGGTGGGTGGAATGCAGGCACCAGAAAAGCATTACCTTATGCCCGAAATAGTGGTACACAAAATGTGCAAATTCCCAAATAATGTACCCATAGATAAACCAGTACCAGGTAAGCTTTGTTTCAAATATCCTGTACTTTTCAAAAAATCCGATACAAAACCCAACCGCAGCGATAGAAATAAACCTTGATATAAAACGGTTAGCGATAAAAATAAAGAAAGGCATTTTGTAATCTTCAACCTTAAATTTCCGGTAGAACAATGCACGCCCTATTTCTATAAATATCAGCACCGGCATTACGGGCCCTATCGCGTTAAAAACGCCGTTTACCGTACGCAAAGATGAATAGTCATCTTTCTGGTACATTTCAATCAGTGGCCCGAAACCAAAGAAAGAAATAACTTCGTTATACAAAAACTGCAGAATATCCATAGTCAGCAAACGTAGTTTATTGGGTAACAATAAACTGCAATTTAATCCTATAGATTGCAAACAAGCCATAAAAGGATGACATTTCTACTAAACTGATGCCCAGATAACGATTACTTGCGATGGAGTTTAATAAGAATCGAAAGGCTTATTTAACTTCTATCAGATGTTGTTTCCAATTATCCGGAATGTTGTTTTTGTCCAGGATTTTAATTTCAGGGGAAGTGGAAGCTGTAGGGCTAACGGCTGTAAGATTTACATCAACAAATTCTTTATCCAGCTTATACATGGCGCCGGTAGCGGGATCTACAATCAACATACCGATAATACCTCCTATCAATATATTACCCCAATACCAGCCATTTACACGGCACTCGAGATTAATTTTTTTGGTCTCAAAGCCATCCTTGGATAAGACTATGCTGTAAGATTCTTTTGAAAAGAAGCCTGAACCAGATTTTAGCTTTAATGATGCAGGTGTTTTACCTGTGTACACTTCAGCGCCTTTCTTGTTAAAAATGGTAACACTGGCCCCGGATGGTTTGCTGTCTATGGATACAGGCCAGTTACTTTTACTTACTATGCTTGCGCAGCTAAACAATAATAGAGAGATTACCAAAGTAATAAGTACTAAATGGGTACGCATATTTGATTTTTTTTTGCAATGTTAGCATTTTCAAAATCCGCGGATTATTAATTTCAACTTAAACAATAAACAATTGGCGGCGCAATCCTAAATAACACAAAAAATCCCGCCTCATCAGCGGGATTTTTTTTCACTCACACTACACTTAACCCAACTTCACCTTCTCTTCCACTTCGTTCCTGAAAACCACCACCCCATCAAATACATCTACCAGCACAGGGTGGTTACGGTCAATATTTCCTGACAATATCTTCTTACTTAACCCATTTACAATTTCCTTCTGTATCAGCCTTTTCAGCGGCCTCGCACCAAACTGTGGGTCGTAACCATTCTCGCCAAGATAAGCCAGCAGGTAGTCACTAAATTCCAGGTCTATGCCATTTTGCTGTACCAACCGCCTTAACTGTTCAAGCTGTATCTTAACTATATCAAGAATATCCCTCTTTAACAACGGGTGGAACATGATGATTTCATCCACCCTGTTTAAAAATTCCGGGCGTATGGTTTGTCTAAGCAGGCCCATTACCTCCGTCTTTGCTTTCTCCGTAACATCTTCCACATTGTTCTCATTTACGTCTTCAAAGGCTTCCTGTATCAGGTGGCTGCCTATGTTGCTGGTCATGATAACAATGGTATTCTTAAAGTTTACTATGCGGCCTTTACTGTCGGTTAAACGGCCATCATCCAATACCTGCAGCAGCACGTTCCATACGTCAGGGTGGGCTTTTTCAATTTCATCCAGCAATACCACGCTGTAAGGTTTACGGCGCACAGATTCGGTTAACTGGCCGCCTTCATCATAGCCCACATATCCCGGAGGGGCGCCCACCAGCCTGCTTACCGTATGCTTCTCCTGGTATTCACTCATGTCAATCCTCGTCATCATGCCTTCATCATCAAACAGGTATTCCGCAAGGGCTTTTGCCAATTCTGTTTTACCTACACCTGTTGTTCCCAGGAATATAAATGAGCCTATTGGTTTCCGGGGGTCCTGCAAGCCGGCACGGCTCCTGCGGATGGCATCAGCTACTGCTACAATCGCCTCGTCCTGGCCTACTACCCTCTTGTGCAGTTCATCTTCAAGGTTCAGCAACTTTTCACGTTCGCTCTGCAGCATTTTGGTAACGGGTATACCGGTAGCTTTAGCCACATTTTCCGCAATGTCCTCCGCATCCACTTCTTCTTTCATGATGCGCTTATCGCTAATGCCGGCAAGCTCTACAGATAAGTCGTTAATCAGCTTTTCCTGTTCCTTTACTTTACCATAGCGTATCTCGGCCACTTTTCCGTAATCACCGTTCCTTTCAGCCTGCTCTGCTTCCAGTTTCAGTTGTTCAATAGCAGCCTTGGCATTCTGCACTTTTTCCACCAGTTCCTTTTCTTCTTTCCACTTGGCTTTAAACGTATCACGCTCAACGGAGAGATTGGCAATTTCTGTATTCAGTTCCTTCAGTTTGGCTTCATCATTCTCCCGCTTGATAGCTTCACGTTCAATCTCAAGCTGCCTTATCAGTCTTTCCAGCTTGTCCAGTTCTTCGGGCATGGAATTCATTTCCAACCTCAGTTTAGCGGCGCTTTCGTCCACAAGGTCTATAGCCTTGTCAGGTAAAAACCTGTCTGTAATGTAGCGGTGAGACAGCTCAACCGCGGCAATAATAGCTTCATCTTTTATGCGCACATGATGGTGTGTTTCATACCGGTCCTTCAGGCCGCGCAGGATAGAAATAGCGTCTTCTACAGAAGGCTCCTCAATCATCACTTTCTGAAACCGGCGTTCCAGCGCTTTATCTTTTTCAAAAAATTTCTGGTATTCATTCAGTGTAGTGGCGCCTATGGCCCTTAATTCGCCACGGGCTAGCGCAGGCTTCAGAATGTTGGCCGCGTCCATCGCTCCTTCGCCGCCGCCTGCGCCAACCAGCGTATGTATCTCATCTATGAACAGTATAATCTCTCCGTCGCTGGTGCTCACTTCTTTCACCACGCTCTTCAGCCTTTCTTCAAATTCACCTTTGTATTTGGCGCCGGCTATCAACTGCCCCATATCAAGGGCATAGATAATTTTAGACTTCAGGTTTTCCGGCACGTCGCCATTTACGATACGCATGGCCAACCCTTCCGCAATGGCCGTTTTACCTACGCCAGGTTCGCCTACCAGGATGGGGTTGTTTTTAGACCTGCGGGACAGTATATGCAGTGTTCTCCGTATCTCTTCATCACGGCCAATTACCGGGTCAAGCTTACCCTGGCGGCCCATTTCGTTCAGGTTTTTGGAATATTTGTTTAAAGCGTTAAACTGTGTTTCCTGGGTTTGAGACTTGATTGAGTCGCCTTTCCGTAAATCCTTAACGGCCGCTACCAGCCCTTTTTCTGAAAGGCCTGCGTCCTTCAGCAGTTTGGCCGTATTGTCATTGCCCTGCAACAAAGCCAGTAAGAGGTGCTCCGGCGTTACAAATTCATCTCCAAATTGCTTTAATACATTAGCTGCACGCAGCAAGGCATTGTTGGCATCCCTGGATATACTTTGAGCGGGCTCCGTGCCCTGGGCTTTTGGCAAACGGTTAAGCAACTCGTTTAACTTGTTTTCAACCAGGTTTACGGTAACATTATTTTTCTTCAGCAGGTATTCAACGGGTGAATCCTCCTGGTCGAGCAAAGCTTTAAGCAAATGCTCTGTTTCTATATTGGGGTTTCCAGCATTAAATGCCAGTTGCTGGCTTTGCTGTACTACCTCCTGTGCTTTGATAGTATAATTGTTTAAGTTCATAGTTATGTTGTGAATGATGAATGGTGAATATTAATAGCGTCCCGTAGCCCCAAATCGTACGTAACAATGCTACGGAGCGGGATTGATGCCACATGTACTGCAGATAAAGTGATTGCGACGCAAGGGACGATGCCATAAAAAACTGTCGCTGGTATCCAAATACTGCCTACCGCCTACGCAATGCCGGTATCTGCAAACAAAATTTCATACCCCACTTTACCTGTTACTTAAAGCCTTTTTCAAATAACTTTAAACTTGGTTTGCAAATCATAATCCAAGCCGCTTATTCAAGAAATTATGACACAAAAAGCTCATTTCAACTGCATGAAAGTCAGTACTGTAGCGGCTTTCATGCTATTCTTTCAGGTTTTACATGCTCAATACGACTTTAGCCTGCTCGACGCCAAACTGCAGCAAAGCCAAAAGCAACTGGGCGGCAACGTAGTAACGCTTGTTTTTAAGGATGGCAAGCAGGTGTACAAAAAAGAATTGGGCGATTTTAATGCCGCCACACCTGCGCCTATTGCCAGTTGCAGCAAATGGTTAACCGCGGCGCTGGTGATGCAGTTTGTGGATGAAGGCAAACTGTCGCTGGATGATTATGTATCAAAATACATACCCGATATGCAGCAATACGGCAAAGGTTATATTACTATACGCCAATGCCTCTCCCATACCACCGGCATACATAACGACAGGCCATTGGCCAGCCTGATTAAATTAAGCCGCTACCAGACTTTGGAAGAAGAAGTAAAAGATTTTATGAGCAAGCATGAACTGGACGACCCTCCCGGTAAAGCTTTTTATTACAGCAGCATTGGGCTTAACATGGCTGGGCGGGTATTGGAAATAATCGGCAAAAAATCTTTTGACAGGCTGATGCAGGATAAGCTGTTGCGGCCCCTGGGCATGCGCAACACCACTTTTGCCAGCGAAAGAGCAGTAAACCCAAGCGGCGGCGCAAAATCTACCGCGGCAGATTATATGAACTTTTTGCAGATGATACTTAACAAAGGCATGTTTAACGGCAAGCGCATACTTAGCGAAAAATCAATTGAAGAAATGCAGAAAGCACAAACAACGCCTGCGATGATCAAGTATGCACCACCGGCGGCAACTGGTTACAACTATGCGCTGGGCGAGTGGATACTGGAACAGGACAAAGATGGCAAAAGTATCGCCGTATCAAGCCCGGGCCTGTTTGGCACCTGGCCGGTAGTAAACAACCAAAAAGGTTACGCTGCCATTGTTTTTGTAAAAACCATACTTAACGAAACACGAAAAGAGATTTACAGCGATATCTACAAAATTATTGACGACGCTGTAGCAAAGTAACTCATCGCTGTATATACATACATTATTATATTTGCAGCCAGTTCACACCATTACCAACTACTCAAGAAATTAAATATTTAAACTGAGAGTAGTATGCAACACGGTATGGATGTACGCAAGCGCAATTCAAACATTTTATCTTTTCTTAAAAAAATTTCCACTTTTACCGGCTTCTTCTTTTTCAGCAGGTTTGCTGCCTTTGCGCAGCACAACCCCTGGTTTAAGGGCATGTACCTGCAATGGGGTTATAATACAGAATGGTACACCAACAGCACCATCCACTTTAAAGGTGCTGTAAACGGCGTTCCGCACGATTTTAAGGCTTATAATGCCAAAGCCAAAGACCGTACAGACCTTGATGGCCTTTGGAAAAATCCGCTGGCCGTAACGGTTCCGCAATACAATTACCGTATAGGTTTTTATTTAAACAGGCAAAAAACAAAAGCCATAGAATTTAATTTTGACCACACCAAATACATTGTGCAGGATGGCCAGCAACTGCATGTAAAGGGTACGGTGGGCGGCAAATATTTTGATGCCGATACGCTGGTAACTCCCGGCACGCTTTTTCACTTTGAGCATACCAATGGCGCCAATTTTTATCACATTAACTACGTACAGTTCTGGCCGCAAAACAGGCACAACAAAACCAGCGGCTATTTTGTACCCATGATAAAAGCCGGCCTTGGGTTTATGATACCTAAGACGGATGTAACCCTTTTTGGCAAGCGGCTGGATAACAGGTTTCACGTGGCCGGCTATATGGCAAGTGTAGAAGGCGGCGCTAAATACTACCTGTTCAAAAAAATCTTTTTAGAAGCTACCGCCAAAACGGGCTGGGCCAACTACACCAACGCGTTAACAGTAGATGGCGGCAAAGCGCAACATAGTTTTGGTTACCTTGAGCTGATAACCACTTTGGGGTACGATATTAACTGGTGAGTAGTGAGGGGGTGAGTGGTGAGGGGGTGAGTGGTGAGTGCTTCGTACTTGGCTTGACTTTACATCGTTCATCCCACATCTTAACATCTAACATACGTAAGTACTTCGTACTTCACCCTTCGTACTTGTTTTAGGGGGTGCCCCCAAGCTATCGCAAGGGGTCGGGCAGAACTGCGTTCGCAACCTTCGTCAAAGCAACATTCAGTTGCTTTTCCTCGGTTGTGCTATTACTCCGCCGCAAGGCCGGGCTGCGAAGGCCTCAGCGGGGTAACCGCTTCAATCCCTCACCCGTTGGTGTAACACGCTGCAATTTTTGAGGCTGGTTATAAGGCTGGCAAATTCCATATTGATGAACTCACCATCATTTTCTAAAATCAAGCATAATTACCGGCACTCCTGTTTTTATCCTTTTCTTTAGCAGCCTTGCTGTAAACATCCAATGCCCTTTTCCGGGCAAATTCATGCTCAACAACTGGTTTTGCATATTCAAAGCCTTCAAATTCTGGCACCCATTTGCGTACATACTTCAGCTCTTTATCAAATTTTTTCAACTGTGCCTCCGGGCTAAATATCCTGAAGTAGGGCATAGCATCGCAGCCAGTGCCGGCGCTCCATTGCCATCCGCCATTGTTGGCAGCGTAATCGTAATCCAGCAGCTTTTTTGCAAAGTAGGCTTCTCCCCAGCGCCAGTCAATCAACAGGTGCTTGGACAAAAAAGAAGCTACCACCATCCTTACCCTGTTGTGCATAAAACCGGTAGCATTCAACTCCCGCATGCCGGCGTCAACCAACGGGTACCCGGTTTGCCCCTTGCACCATTTTTCAAACTCTGCTGTATTGTTACGCCATTTAAGATGGTCAAATTCCGGGCGGAAAGACTGGTATTGGCGCACATGTGGAAAATGCCAGAGTATCATCTGGTAAAAATCCCGCCATATCAACTCGTTCAGGTAAGTGTCGCTGATATCTTTCGCTTTGGCGGCAAGGCGGCGTATGCTTACAGTTCCAAAACGCAGGTGCACCCCTATGCGGCTGGTGCCGGGTTCTCCGGGAAAATCACGGCGCTCCTTGTAATCTTTCAGCAAATCTGCCCGTACTGTTTTAGAGGGAAAAGATTCACCTGTTTTTTCAAAGCCCATGCTTTCCAGAGAAGGTATCCTGTGGGGCGGCTGGCGGTAAAAATTTCCGGCATATTTTTTTAGGGGGTAACTCTTTAAATAAAAATCGTTGAGGACAGCTTTCCACTTTTTGCTGTAGGGGGTAAACACGGTATAAGGCTGGCCATCATCCTTCAGCACCTCGGCGCCATTAAAAATCACATGGTCTTTGTACAGTTGCAGCGATGCCCCTTTCTTATGCAACAGCTTTTGTACGGCTGCGTCCCTATCTAAAGCGTATTGCTCATAATCTTCGTTGGCAAAAACGGTTTCTATTTCGTAAGTATCTAACAACTCCTCATAAACATTAACTGGTTTACCGTAGTACACTTCAAGGCTGCTGTCATACTTTTTAAGTTCCTCCTGCATTTCAAGCAAAGCCTCCCGTATAAATTCAACACGGCGGTCTTTTTTCTCCTCCAGGTCGTCCAGGATGTTTCTGTCAAAAATAAATACGGGTATTACGGGGTGGGGCGATTTTAAGGCATGATAAAGGGCGGCATTATCATCCAACCTTAGGTCGCGGCGAAACCAGGCAATATTAACTTTCTTCATTGAGATGGTTAACAAAAGAAAACAGGTTTGGTTTTACCCAGGCACTCTTTTATTAAACGTTCAATACCAAGTAAACTTTAGCCGCTGCTGAAAGTCATACGGCAACTATTTAAAACATTACTATATGAATACAGGCAAATTATTCCTGGCTGCCGCATTCCTGCTTGGCATAACATTATCCTCCTGCGCAACACAGTCAAGAGTAGTAGTTAGAGAAAGGCCGGTGGCCAGGGTGGTTGTAGCGCCTCCCCCGCCCTATCCCGGTGCCGTATGGGTTGGCGAAGAGTACATTTGGCGTGGTGGCAGGTACAGGTATGTGGCGCCACACTATGTACGGCCCCGCAGAGCACAGGTTTGGGTACCGGGCCGCTGGAGCCCCGCCCGTGGCGGCTATGTTTGGATTGGCGGAAGGTGGAGATAATGGTAAAGTACGAGTTACGAAGTATGTTTTTATGTACGATGTGAGATGTGTGATGTACGATGTTAAAAAAAAGTACAAAGTTAGAAGTACGAAGTACCCAGACCATCCAGCAACCTGTAACCGTCAACATCT
>NZ_VVIP01000059.1:0-263559 GCF_009650435.1 Foetidibacter luteolus | reverse complement strand
ATTTGTTCAACGTTCAATGTTAGCGGCTCAACCACTATCCGGAAACTGCACTTCATCATTCAAACAAATTATAAGCCTTTTAAACCTCAACAGACCGGCAACTTGTAACCGGTAACCGGCAACTGCCCTTTGGGTGAGGGATTGAAGCGGATACCCCGGTGAGGCCATCGCAGCATAGCTTTTGTGCCGGAGTATGAGCGGAAAGCCCGACCCCTTGCGATAGCTTGGGGGCACCCCCAAAAAACAAGTACGAAGGGTGAAGTACTTTTCTACGTAAGATGTTTGATGTGGGATGTACCATGTAATCAAGTACGAGTTACGAAGTACTTTTCTATGTAAGATGTTTGATGTGGGATGTACGATGTAATCAAGTTACGAAGTACGGAGTACCTTTCTATGTAAGATGTTTGATGTGGGATGTACCATGTAAATGTCTTGTCTTGAAAGCGGCTTACTCATTCAAATACCCTATCTCCACAACCTCAAACAAGCCACCCACTTTACCCGGTTTTCCGTAAAAGCCTTTTGCATCAATTCTTACATTTATTTGCTGCCTGCCACTGGTAAGCCTGGCGGGTATGGGGTACAATACATCGTACCACTGGCCGGGGGCCTGCTTTTCAAGGCTTTGGGTGGTTACGGGAATATACCTTCCTGAAGTATCATCCAGCACAGATATATCAAAGAGGCGCACATGCTGCCTGTCGCTGCTATCGCTGCCCCAATACCTAAACTTAAGGTGTACGTTTTTGGCAGGGCTGCTTTTAAGGTTGAAAGAAAGCCAGCCATTGTTTACATCTATCCATTGTTTGCCGTTAAATTCGCCCCTGTTCATTTGTATGGCCTGCAGGTTATGCGCTTTTTCAGAAGCAGCATCGCCAATAAGCAATTGATCCGTTAACTGCAATTTTTGCGGCGCACTTACAAGCGTATAACCATTGTACTGCTCTTTTACTATGCTGCTAATCGGTTTAAAAATTGCTTTTTTCCCGTTTAATGTTGCGGTAAACTCACAAGGCTTACTGCCCGGCTGCAACCCTTCTGTTAACTGCTGCGCATTGCCATTAAAAACAGCCCCTTTTTCGCCGGTGTTAACCAGCACATGCGGGCCATAGTTAACAGCTATGTATTCCGGGGCATCGGGCATAGGTGCGGTAGAAAGGGTATAAGGAAAATCAATTTCCAGCACGTCGCCGGTTGTAAATGCATGTTGTACAACAGCAAAGCTGCCCGGCTTTTTGGCAATATCCAGTTCCCGGCCATTTAGTTTTATGCTGGCTTTGTTACCGGCCCAGGCAGGTATGCGTATGTGCAGTGTAAGTAAGGTGCTTTGCCTGGCAGTAAACGTTATTTTGCTATATCCATTTTCAGGAAAGCTTGTTTCCTGTCGCAGGGTTAAGTCTTTCTCTTTCCAGTTAAGGCTGCTCTGGTGAAGCTGGTTTATCCATAAACCATTCTTGCGATCAGTGTAATAAACACCTTCAGAAAGGCCCGCATAAGCTTCAACCCCGCTGCCATAACAACACCAGAAAGCATTTTCCGCATCGCCAAACTCCTTTACCGCCCCCTGCCTAAGGTTAAGGTTATAAATAAACATGCCATCATCAGGGTTTTGCTGCGCCATTACAGCATTTACGTAGCGTCTTTCGTAGGCATCGGCCCAGCGTTCGTCCATCGTCCAGCAAAAGGCAAGCTGCGTTATTTTATTCAGGTTGTGCGAACAACATGTTTCTCCGCTGGCATGCCCCTGGTGACCGGGAGAACTGTTTACCTGGTAGTTAATATTATTGGGATAATGAAACAATTCTCCTCCATAATCCAGCGGCGCCGGGTAGGCAGATTTACCGCTGATGCTGCCCGTACTGAACTCATGGCCTTCCCTCATCCAGGTAAGAAAATTTAAAGTAGCCGTTTTGTATGTTTTATTGCCTGTTAATTCATAGGTGTGCGCAATGCCCTGCACTGCCGGCACCTCGCTGTTGCTGTGCTGGGCATTGCGGCCAAGCTCATCTTCATTACCCACCAGCATTTCTGTAAACCACGGGCGGGAGAAGGTATTGGCCAGCTTTAAATGCGCCGGTTTTTTAGTAATGGTATATAGCTTCAGCAATACATCCTGCATGCCGCCAAACTCCATAAAATAGCCCTGGTACTGGCCGGTATAGCGCCTGGTATTCAGCATGGCTTCAATAGTGCTTTGGCTTAACCTGCCCATGCGCCAGCTAAAGTAATCCGCCTGCAGTATGGCAACCTGCAGCGCCCGTTTATTTCCCGTATAGCGGTATGCATCTAATAAGCCTGCAAGTATTTTATGGATAATGTAATAGGGTACATCCGCGGCCTGTAAAGATTCCAGCCTGTCAAATTGCGATGCGTTTTGCGCATTCAGGTAACCAGGGTGGCCGGGGTAATCTGCGCCCTTTTTATTGCTGATGGCCTGCTGGCATTCCGCAAGCCCAGCCACCATGCCGTTTACTTTTTCCAGCAGTTGCGCCGCTTTTTCCGGGTGCGTTTTTTTAACCTGGTAATATAATTTTGAGCAGGCGGAAATATAATGACCGGCAAATTCTCCTCTTATGGGGCCGTCCGCAGACTCCCACCCGCCGTAGCCTTTTACGCCCCTGGTATCAAGCCCGGCGTATTGGCGGTAGCTGTATAACAACCTGTCAACGTTAATCCACAGCAGGTAATCCGCATTCTTCATTGTCATGTTGTACAAACGTGTGCCGGGCGTAATTGTAACCTGCTCCAGCGCAAAAGGTTCAACCCTCCTTACCCTTGCCGGTTGCGCCTGTAAAAAAGACACATGGGTGGTAACCAAAACAATTACAGCAATACTTTTTACAAAACGAATCATAATTAAAAAACTGGATGTTTTGATAAGACGGTTGTTTATGGCTACCGATACTAAAACGCCCAAAACTATTTGGCTTCAGGCTATCATGCTCGCAATAAAGAAAGTTTCAGGGGGTGTCCCCAAGCTATCGCAAGGGGCCGGGCAGAACTGCGTTCGCAACCTTCGTCAAAGCAACATTCAGTTGCTTTTCCTCAGTTGTGCTATTACTCCGGCACACAAGCCCTGCTGCGATGGCCTCACCGGGGTAGCCGCTTCAATCCCTCACCCGGTGGTGCAGGCTACCGTCATTTCCTGCGCCATTAAGTTCAAAAACAAATAGTTGATAATTAAGCCTGCAACAATATTTTTAAATACATTTAGCAAAATTTTTTTCTGAAACAACTGCTGGCCATAACACTGCTATTGGTTTACCTGTTCAATCTTGCAGGGTACCCTTTGTTATTCGGCTATTTGGGCCGGCAATCATCCGCCCGCCTGGCCGGTAAAATTGAGCAGAATAGTTACCATGAAGCGGACCTTGTTGAAGTGAAGGTAAAGCTCAACATGCCCTACTACAACTCCCAGGAAGCATACGAACCATTGGCCGGCGATATAACCATTAACGGCAACCATTACAACTACGTAAAGCGCAAAGTATGGCAGGATACACTCTTCCTGATGTGCCTGCCCAATAAGGAAAGGGATAACCTGCAAACGGCGAAGAAAGACTACGCCAGTGCCGCCAATGATTTTGATGATGAAAAGCCGAATAAAGGCATTACCAAAAAAGAAAATGGTTTCTCATTATACCATGCCTTTGAGAATGACTATTCTTTAAAGCCTCTCTGCACCCGGGCAAATGTTGCTTACACATTTATCTGTGTATGTTTGCCGCAATCTTATGTTGGTGCGTATGATATTCCGCCCGAAGTGTTTAGCTGACATATCCTTTGTAGTTTACCTGTATAATTTTCATGTTGGCATTTAACGGTTGCAAAACATTATTGCAATGCTTTTTAAGCATCATCAGCTTTGGAGCAAACTGTGGGCTGCCGCCAATTGATTTGCAGATGAAGTGATTGCGACGCAAGGAACGATGCCATGAAAATCAAAAACCGGTATCCAAAAAAATTTGCACACTTATTTAGTGTTACCGCCTGCAGCGTAAAACACACGCTAATGCCTGTTTTACAGGCTAACCTCCATATTCAAAACTAACGCATCATCTTTCAAACCTTTTGTAAAATGAAATACTGTACTATAGCAGTACTTGCGCTGATTATATCCCTCAATTCCATTGCGCAAAACGCCAGGCTTACCGGAACCATTACCGATAGCATAACCAAAGAACCTGTAGGCAATGCCAGTATAATGGTAAAAAACAAATTAACCGGCGCTATCTCCAATGATAAAGGGCAATTTTCACTGGACGTTTCCAAACTGAAATTCCCCCTTACCCTCATTGTATCTTCGGTAAACCATGCCGAGAAACAAGTGCTGGTACAATCGGCATTTTCCTCCATATCTGTTGAGCTTGACCAGCGGTCTGCCATTAACGAGGTAGTGGTTTCCGCTTCAAGGGCCACAGAAAAATTATTACAATCCCCGGTAAGTATAGAAAAAATGAATTACCAGGCCGTACGTGAAGCGCCTTCGCTCAGCTTTTACGAAAGCATGCAAAGCCTGAAAGGCATGGAGATGTATTCACCCGGACTGGGCATTAAAACGGTTAATACACGTGGCTTTAACGGAACTTCCAATGCACGTTTCCTACAGTTGATTGACGGTATTGACAACCAGCCGCCCGGCCTTAACTTTCCCATGGGCAACCTGTTTGGCGTGTCGGATATTGATGTAGAAAGTGTGGAGCTTATACCCGGCGCGGCATCGGCTTTGTATGGTCCGGCCGCGTTTAACGGTATGTTGAGCATTCAAACAAAAGACCCCTATAAATACCAGGGCTTATCCGTGCATTTAAAAACAGGTATTAACCATATTGGTGAAGATGTGGCCAAGCCACAGGCCGTTAACGATGTGTCCATACGCTATGCCAAAGCCTTTAACCGTTTTGCCTTTAAACTCAACCTGGGTTACTTTAACGGGCTTGACTGGTATGCTACAGACTATACTGATATAAGCGCACAAACACCACCCGACAAACGTGGCCCTAATAATCCCGGCCGTGATGGCCTTAATATTTATGGTGATGAAGTATCCCGCACACTGCCTGGCATCGGGCTGGTATCCCGTACCGGTTACGAAGAAAAAGACCTGATGAATTACAACACCTACAGCTTTAAAGCAAGCGCTTCTTTACAATACAAACTAAGCGAGAATACGCGGATCATCTATCAATACAACCGTGCACAAGCCCTTGCCTGTTTTACCAGCAGTGCCCGCATGAATGTGAATGGCTTTATACTGCAAACACACCGTATTGAGCTGCGGCACAAAAACTCTTTCATCAGGGCTTACAGCTCCGGTGAAATTTGCGACAATGGCTACAACACCAGGACACTCGGCCAATTCATTAACCGTTATTGGGTGAAAGACCTGGATGGCAATACCGTAGCGCCCAATGTAGCTGATGCCACCTGGTTTACCCGTTATGCCGCCGCTTATAACGGCTCTGTTAGCGGCGTAGCACAAGGCAGCCATGCCGCTGCCCGCGGCTTTGCTGATGAAGGCCGCTTCCTCCCCGGCACCGATGCTTTTAACCAGGCCAAAAAAGAAATTACAGGCCGCTTTGGCACACAGGGCGCCGGCATCTTTAGCCATAACAAATTTTACCATGCAGATGGACAGTACGAAGTGGAGGCAGTAAAAGCTGTTGATATATTAGTGGGCGCCAGCTTCAGGTATTACGACATGAACACCAACGGTACCCTTATTGATGATAAAGACAAAAAAATATCCATCAAAGAATATGGCGCGTTTGTGCAGGGTGTTAAAAAATTAATCAACGACAAACTGAAGCTAACCGCTTCTATCCGTTACGATAAAAATGAAAACTTCAATGGCAGCTACACACCACGGTTCTCCGCCGTGTATGAAGTGGTGAAAAATCATTATTTCAGGGCATCCTTTCAAACAGGTTTCCGCAACCCAACGCCCATTGACCAATACATCAAGCTGAACGCCGGCCCCATCACCATACTTGGCGGCGTGCCCAACAACAGCAAGGGCATGAATGTGTATGAAAATTCTTTCACTTCAGCATCAGTGGGCCAGTTCACAGCAGCTTATGCAGCTTCTGTAGCCAACGGCGCCACACAGCAGGAAGCGATTGAAGCCAATAAGCAATTGCTGGTTAAAGCCAATTACCCCTACATAACCCCCGAAAAACAAAGGGCGTTTGAAGTAGGCTACAAAGCCGTAATTGGCAACAGGCTGTTTGTGGATGTTAACTACTACTACAGCCGCTATACCAACTTTATCCTTAACGCGGTTGTGGTTCGTCCGCAGAACACCATAGAGCAAAACGGCACTATCAATGCTGCCGCGGCTGCCGACATACTCAATGGCGGCGTACAATCCTTCCAGCTATATACAAACGCGGCTGATAAAGCTGCCGGCCAGGGCGCTACCGTAGGTCTTTCTTACAATCTCGAAAAAGGCTACACCATTGGCGGCAATGTTACCTGGTCTTCCTTTATTTTAGGCAAGGCTGATGCCAGCAAAGTAGCGCCTTTTAATACCCCCAAATGGAGCACTAACCTTACGTTTTCCAACAGTAATGTTTACCGCAATTTCGGGTTTAATGTTGCCTGGCACTGGCAGGATGCATTTTTCTGGTACGGCCCCTTCAATGGTATGAGACCCGGCCCAGTTAGCGCTTATTCTTTGGTTGATTTGCAGGTGAACAAAAAATTACCGCAGATAAATGCCATGATAAAAGTAGGCGCCAGCAACCTGTTGAATAATCATGTGTACACTGCGTATGGCTCCCCCACTATCGGCGGTGTTTACTATGTGTCGCTTACATTCGACAACCTGCTGAATTAATTACTTTACCGGCACTTATACACAAAGCCCTTGCAGGTATAAACCTGCAGGGGTTTTTATTTTTTTGTTGATAGTTTTTGGGGGTGCCCCCAAGCTGCGCAAGGGGTCGGGCTTTCCGCTATTACTCCGGCACAAAAGCCCTGCTGCGATGGCCTCACCGGGGTAACCGCTTCAATCCCTCACCCGACAGCCCGTTGCAGGTTACCGGTTACAAGTTGCCGGGCTGTTGATTGTGTAAGTGATTGCGGTTGTTTCAGGATGATGAATTGCAAATTCCGTAGAGCCGCTAACATTGAACGCTAAAAAAAGAACATTCAACAACCAAAGCCTCGTAGAGGCGGTATGTCAGTAGCTAACGAAAGCGGGGTTGACGGGAGCGCCGTAGGTGCGGCATGTTTCTTTGGGTGTACCTCGCAAAAGCTGCTGCAAAGACGGTTGCCAGTTACCGGTCTGTTGATTGCATTTTTTTGGATGATGAAGTGCAGGAGAAACATTCAATACAGGATTAACCAGGATAAGCGTATCAGCTTACTATCTCCTTCTGGGTAATGTCATTAAGTGAAGAAATCAGCGGTTTTCATCATTGCCCGAAGGGCATAAATAATAATAGCCCCGGGTGAAACCCGGGGTTAATGAATGAATCGCCCGGCAACCCTGCAGGGGTTGAATACACAAGAGGTTCAACCCCTGCAGGGTTAGGATACGGTAACCCCGGATTGCATCCGGCGCTATTAAAAGTTTAGCCCTTCGGGCTACTGCTAATTTTATACTACCTGGCCACTGCCAAAATCCTGCATTTTCTTTGGGAAGAGCAACCTGTAAATACAAACCGTGGCCATACCAGCCGCCAGGTGTTTGAGTGTATGCCCGCTTATTTGTTTTGTGGCATGATAAATAGCCTGGTCATAATGTTCCAGTACTTTGGCAAGCAGGTACCATAAAATTGCATAGCCCAGCAGCCTGAACTGATGCGGGGAAGACCGAGTGCGGAAAAGCAGCATAACAAGGGGGATGAACACTACCGGGTAAAATTGCACCCAGCCATACCATCGCAAATCGCCCTGGTGGCGCAACTCAGTAACATGCCAGTAAACAACACTGGCAACACCAGCTATTACCAATGGCGCCAATAATAATACACCCACGGTTTTGCTTACCAGGCGGGCGATTGTTACGCAAAAGAACGCCATAAAAACAACTGTCATGGGAATCCGGTCGTAAACAAGCGTGTTATTGCCTGGCTGGAAATGATAGTACCCCGAGCCGACAGCCGTTAAACAAATACCGGTAAATAAAGCGGTGTATAATAACTTGGCCCCCGCGGCATTGGATTGCCGCCAGGTATTTACCAGCCCCAATATACCTACCAGCAGGAAAGGAAAATTGCTGGCTACATTCATAAAATTCGGTACGTGCAGGATGGTTCTTGCATCACTGAAATGGTGAAAAGAAAGGGCTTGCCCAACCTTTGGTAAAAACGGAATAATAGCTATAGAAACTAGGCTTAGCAATAAAAGCAACAGTGTTTTGTTTTGTTTTGTACGGAAACAGGTTTTGTCATGCATGTATATTTGTATGCAGTTTAGCTCAGTTCAAAGAAATTTGTTTTGACAAAAATCAAAAAATGAAGTGGCAATAAATGAAGCCTGGATAATTCAACTTATATCACAATTATTGAGCTTTTAGAAAACAATATTTGATTTTGCTTGGCAGCATTTCAAAAAAACAGCAGAATCAAAAGCTCTTATTTTCATTTGCAACACAGGCGCTTCAACGTAAGGGCAAAGCCTACCCATTAGCAGCACCCGGCCCGCTGTTATATTTGACAAAAAGTTATGTTGCCTAAGGCTCTTGCGTTTTGTCCATTGAAGTCTCAAAGGTGCGAAATGTATTATTGTCTAAGGGATTGAAAAATAGAAGGCAGGCAGCAGCGGAGAAAATTATTTAAGCTTCATTAACACATACAACTCAAAGCCTTGTCCCGGCGAAGAACGGATACTAACTTCCCCGTTAAAAAGAGAAACCCTTGTTTTAATATTCATCAGCCCTATGCCCGATGTTTTTTTTGACATGTCGAAGCCTATCCCATTATCCTGTATTGTCAATGTCAGCTTCTCATTATCCTGAACAATTTTCAACAATACCGAGGACGCTTTTGAGTATTTAAGGATATTACTAAACTGTTCCTGTATAATCCGATAGCAAGTAAGCCGTAACTTTTCAGATAGCTTCGTCTCGTCTAGCCCGATTGCTTCCATACTAATTTTTATTCCGCTGGTACATGTTGTAGTGTGTATAACTTTTTCGATGGCCTCTTTCAGGGTAGTTTTCTCCACAAATGGAGTAATCATGGAATGAGAAAGATTGCCGATCTCATTAATGGCAGACAAAATCATTTGGTTTGTTTGTTGCAGGTATGAATAGCCTGATGCCGAAATATCCTTTTCTTTAATCATAGAAAGAAAAAGGCCGGCACTAACCAGAATTTGCTGGATATTGTCGTGCAATTCACGGCCAATTTCCTGTCTTTCATTTTCTTCTGCAGTAATAACAGCATTAGTAATCTCCAACTGCTTTTCTATTCTTTCTTTTTCGAGCTGGTTTTCTAACAGTTTTCTTTCTGTGATATCGGTTAATGCAAGCACCAGGCCGAATATACCATCATCGTCTTTGGGAATAGGAAAAAGCCGTACATGATACCATAATAAGGATTCATCTTTCAATACATAATTGGTTTCATAGCTGATCTGTTCCCCTTTCACTGCTTTTTGTACCCTGTCAGTAAAAAGTACTTGCCTGTCTGCTGTAAGAAAATCATGAATATGGTCCCCGGTTTTCAGATCCCAATTAAATACCTTTCTGACAAAATCGGCCGCCAGGTGGTTAAAAAGAAGAATGGACAAGTCAGATTCAAGTAAAATGTAAGCTGTATCGGTTGCGTCAAATACTGTGCGGAGTTTGGCTTCAGTTCTTAGCAGGGAATCCTGGGTGATTTTGTGCTGCTCTATCTCCCTTATTAATCTTGCATTGATAACTGTCAGCTCTTTAGTACGTTCTGCCACTTTATCTTCCAGTGCTTTTTTATCCCTGGCAAGTTGTGATTTTGTTTGTTTGATTGCCGGGACTTCTACAATTTCCCAATTGCCTTTTCTTTTTGTCAGTGCTACCTCGTGTACCTGCGATACGTCAAATACTGATTGCGCATCACATTTGTCAAGGGGATAGGTACAAAGAACAATCATATGATGCTCTTTGAGGCTGTTATTCAGGTTTCGTTCATAGTCTACAAAATCCTTCCAAACATCCCTGTCCAACCAGGCCTCGTTGCCGCTTACACGCATTCCGTCAAATCCTTTATTCAATGATTTTTCAAGCTTTTCATACCAGCCATTGATAACAATGTCCGGTACGAATGTGTTATCTTTCAAATACCAATCTGTATGGGAAAGTATTGTGATTTGCTCCTTTTTTTCATAATCAGCAAAATCGTCAACTTCATTTCGCAATGCTTCGTAAGCAACTTCTACAGTTACAGGATCAGATGTTATCCAGAGGCAAAACTCATTGTTTACTAACCCGGCCTTAAAATAGGGAACCAGTATTTGGAGCAGGTCGTCTCTTGATTCAAAAAAATTACAAAAGTGAGACCCCCATGGCAGTTCACCAAGAACTTCTATTCCGGAATTTCTAAGTTCAGCATCAACGCCCTGAATGGCCGAATCGGTGGACATAGGAGCATATTTCCCTTAAATATACTTTTTTGTATCCGCAATAAGGGCTTTAATTTGTTTTGCCGGTTTACCAGTACACTCATACAAATGATAAAGAATAAAGTATCCCAGTTTAGATGACGGATTGACCAACTCTCTGCCATGAACAGAAGCTAAATTATAAGTGAAAGCTGAAGTAAACCAACAAAAGCCCACCCGAATTTCGTCTGCACTGTCACTACGAAATTTTAGTTCATTATAAATCCGTATCTAAACGTTTGACTAGTTAGGGACACAACATCAGGGGGTGAACGTAAAGCCATAAGCCGGGTAACGCGGTGAAGCCTGACTGGCTGCCGGATTGAAGCGGAAACCCCGCTGAAGGTCTTGTGCAATGGGCCTGGTGGCGGAGTTGCAGTGAAAAGCCGGGACTGTAGTTACACTGAAATACTATAACTGAAAGCCCCAAATTTTTTCGGATAATTTTACGGGATGCCAGGTACGCATTCTTACGATGGGCCAGGTTTTATTGGCAAAATCAAAGTAGGCTATAGTAATAATTCTACAAAAAAATAAAATAATGCTATAGTCGGGGATTTTGCCCGCCGCTATTTTTGACCTGCCAATGTAAAAACACCCGCCATTACCAATAAAAACGGTAAAACAGGGGAAATGTCTGAAAAGGACCGGAGAATCCAGATACCTCGGGCCTTTTGCGGAAACTGTAACCATGATTGCCCGGTACTGCTGGCCTTTAATCAGCGAATAACATATCATCCTTCATAAATTACAGCATAACCATGGATGCTCCTCTGAAAATCCTGCACATCGAAGATACCCCAACAGACGCGGCACTGGTCAGGCGCATGCTGGAAAAAGGCGGGATCGCATGCAATATCCTTGTCGTGGATAAAAAAGAGGAATTCATGGCCAGCCTCGGTGGGGCCCAGCCAGACATTATCCTTTGCGATCATTCGCTCCCTGAATTCAACTCAATAGAAGCACTGCATTTCGTCCGGAGAAAAGGTTGGCATATCCCGTTCATTCTCGTAACGGGAACCGTTCCGGACGACACCGCGGCAGGCTTATTAAGCCTGGGCGCGGATGATTATATACAGAAGGACAGGATGGAAAGGCTGCCTTCTGCGGTACTAACTGCTATAGAAAAGTGGCGCATGGTTGCAAAAAGCGGGCAAGGGCCCACAGATGTTCAGAAAAGCGGGGCGATAGTTACAAGGGCACTGAGTAAACTATCAGAGTCAGAGGCAAACCTGAGGACTGTTTTCTGCAACATTGATATGGCATACATACTCATTGGGAGGTGTATGGAAATAAAATCCTTCAACCCGCTTGCATCAGAGCTGGCGCTAACCTTTTTTGGAAAAGAACTACGGGAATTTACCGATGCACTTTCCTATTTTCCCCCGGAAAAACAAGCGGCCATTTACTCCATCATGCAGCGAACCATGCAGGGGCATCTCACCAGTTATGAAACCTGTTACGAGCAGCCAGACGGTAAATGCCGCTGGTTTAATGTGCGCTGGTTCAATATTCCCGGGGCAGACATGGAGAGTATAGGATTGGTAATGGCTATTACCGATATCAGCCAGCGCAAGCAGGAAGAAATTGCCAGGGAAAAAATAACGCAGGACCTGGCCAGGCGTAACCAGGCGCTGGAACGGTTCGCATTTATCGTTTCGCACAACTTAAGAGCGCCTGTTGCCAACATCCTGGCGCTTACAGCGGAACTATCCTGCGGCAGCGTGGCGGAATCAGACAGGGAACTTTATACCCAGGCTCTTTCATCAGTAACTGTCGGACTGGACAGCGTTGTGAGGGATCTGAATAATATATTAAGGTACAGCAGCAGAAACTTAGAGCAGCGGGAAGACATAGATTTTGCATCACTCGTCAGGGAAACAGCTTCGAAAATTCTTCGTACCCATGGCCATCAGGCAGAGATAACATGTGGCTTCATTGGGGCAGACATAGTGCATGCTAACCGCAGCCTGCTCACGGACATCCTTCTACAGTTACTGGATAATGCCGTACGCTTCCGTAGCGAAGAAAGGGCATGTAAAATCAGTGTTTCCCTGTATATAGACCAGGAAAGATACAGATTGTCCGTTAGCGATAACGGCAAGGGTATTGACATGGCTAAACACAAAGACCGTGTTTTCGGAATGCATCAGCGGTTTGATACAGGACAGCCTGGCACGGGCATGGGTTTGTGCCTGGTTAAAACACTTGCAGAAGCGGCCGGCGGCGCAATCAGTGTGGAGAGCCGCCGGGGCGAAGGGTGTATCTTTACACTTAGCATTCCGCTGAATAGAAATAATAAACATTTACATTAACTTAGTACGCAGTTAAGCGATTGGCTGATGCAGATTGCATGGCTGAAGTAAGGCTGCACCGGAGACCCCCATCGTCATGCCACAGACACAATCCCCCCTTTCTACGCTTCCGAGGTGAGTCCTCAATCCGTCCGACGTATTCTAAGCAAGCTATTGGCAGTTGTCATGGAAAATGGCAGATTTCTTTCCGGCCTTCAACGTCCAGAAGCCCTCGGGGAACACTCAACACATTAACCGTCATCGGGATGGCGCCACTGTGCATGCAGCGTTGCATCCACGAACGGACACATTGCTGACTTAGAGACAATTCTTATATGAAAAAAATTCTTCTTGCTGATGATCATACTTTTATAAGACTGGGGCTTTCGAAGATCCTTCGGGAAGCCTATCCCTTCGCAGAAATCAGCGAGGTGGCCCACGGAGACAGCCTGATTAATGAAGCGACCGAAAAACAATGGGACCTGGTAATCTCTGATTTGGAGATGCCAGGAAAAGGAGGCCTTGAAGTTCTTGAGACATTGAGGTTAATCCGGCCAGAGTTGCCTGTGCTAATACTCAGTATCCATACAGAAGAAAGGTATGCCATCAGGTCGTTGAGGGCCGGGGCTGCCGGCTATCTTAATAAGGCCTCTGCGCCAAATGAACTGATTAAAGCGGTGGAACGGATACGAATGGGCAAAAAGTATATCACCCAGGAAATAGCTGAAAAACTCCTGATGGAGCATCAAAAAAATCCGGTACTGCACGAAACCCTGTCAGCAAGGGAGTTCGAAATTTTCAAACTGATTGCCGCAGGAAAGTCCACCTCACAGATTGCTGAAATGCTGAATCTCGCAGCAACTACTGTAAGCACACACCGCAAAAGGATTATGGATAAACTGGATTGCCATACAAATTTTGACTTAACCCGTTACGCTTACGCTCATAACATACTGTCTGACAACCGCTGCTAAGAAAAATCAAAAAAAACTGCAAACTTATTTTACGGCGGTACACAACCTTCTCAGCAAAGCTTCTTGCAGGAGACTGTGCGGAGGATCGCATTACGCAACCTGTTCTGGAGGAACATAACATAACGTAAATGGCAATCTTACTACCTCATCCTCTTTTGCATCAAGGTACTTCATAAATCGTACTTGCTGTCTATCCGGGTCTGAAAAGCCGCCCAAAGAACGAACCGATGAAAGGTTTGCGACGCAACGATGATGCCATGTAATACAATCGCCGGTATCATAATCCTTACAGCACAACAGGCAGTTGCACAAAATGTAACAAACTGCCTGTTGAAAATACAAGTGTAGAAACCGGGGGATGGCGGTGGCTATAAGGTAGCAATATCAATCACAAAACGGTAACGTACATCGCCTTTCTCCATTCTTTCATATGCTTCGCTGATGTTCTTTATATCAATCAGTTCAATGTCTGAAACAATGTTATGTTCCGCGCAAAAGTCAAGCATTTCCTGTGTTTCAGGAATGCCGCCAATAGCAGAACCGGCAACACTTTTTCTACCCCCTATAATAGCAAATGGCGAAATTTTAGCAGGCTCTAAAGGAGCGCCTACGCAGATATGCGTGCCATTGGTCTTAAGCAGTGAGAGATAAAAACCAAAATCATGCGGGGCGCTTACAGTATCCAGTATAAAGTCGAAAGACTCTTTTACTTTCTCCACCTGGCCTGCATCAGACGTTACCACAAAATGATGGGCGCCTAACTTTTTTGCATCTCCTTCTTTTTTGGCGGAGGTACTTAACACAGTAACATCGGCGCCAAAAGCCACACCAAACTTAACTGCCATGTGCCCAAGGCCACCAAGGCCCAGCACAGCCAGCTTATGCCCCTTGCCTACCTTCCAGTGGCGCAATGGGGAATAAGTAGTGATACCTGCACAGAGCAACGGCGCAGTAGCTGCAAGGTCAAGCTTATCGGAAATATGCAGCACAAAGTCTTCGTTTACCACGATGGTGTTGGAATAGCCGCCATAGGTAGGTGAACCATCCGTATATTTTTCAAGGCTGTTATACGTTAACACAGCGCCGTTGGCGCAGTACTGCTCCAGCCCGTCTTTACAATTGGCACAGGTACGGCAGGAGTCAACCATGCAACCGGTACCGGCAAGATCGCCTACCTTAAATTTTTTTACGTGGCCACCCACTTTTATTACACGGCCAACAATTTCGTGGCCCGGCACCATGGGAAAAATGCCGGGAAACCAGTCGTTTCTAATCTGGTGCAGGTCGGAGTGGCATACCCCGCAATACAAAATATCAAATTGAACATCGTGAGGGCCCACTTCCCTGCGCTCAAAGCTCCAGGGTGCAAGATCTGATGTGGCATCCTGTGCCGCATAACCTTTTGTTGGTATCATATAATTAATTACTTTTTTTGAAAATGCTGAAAACAGCGCAAAACTAACCTGTATAAAGAAGCGGGTAACTGCAATATTCAAACCGATTATTGCGAAATTCAAACATTGTGCATGCAGCACAATGCTTGTAAAAGCACAGATCCAAAAATAAATTTTACCTACAGTAACTTTTTAACACCCTGAACGTAAAAGCTACCGCTGCCATTAGCCATTAACCAATAATGCACAATCAAAACGCCATGCGCCTATATCAATTTTCCGCAAAACAGGTTGGTATCATTTTCTTTTTAAGCCTGTTAAGCCTGCAGTTGCTTGCCCATAACGGAACTGTGGGTTACGCTTATCCTTTAAACAAGATTACAGTAGACGGCAGTTTTAACGACTGGCCAAAAGACATTACACGTTATAAAATAGGCTTTACCGGTTCTGAAACAAAACCTGTGAATGAGGCTGATTTCAGCGGTTTTTTCCAAATGGGCTACCGTGCGGAAGACCATTCCCTTTACCTGGCCATACAGGTAACTGATGATTACTTTACCGAAGATACTTCAGCCAATGTACGCTGGAATACACAGGATGGCCTGGAGCTGTACCTTGATGCAAAGCACCTGCCCTTTGGCTCGGGCGTTGCCTCTTTTATGTACAGCAAAAAATTGCGCAATACCAACAACGCTTACTACGATGATTTTGCCAAAGATGCCAAATGGAACATTATAGAAGTGGCGCACACCATACAAGGAAATGCCCGGCTGTACGAGTGGCGCATTAACCTGGGCAACCAGTTTGCTGTGGGTAAATCCATAGGGCTGGATTTTTTTGTATTTGACCTGGATGCCGATAAAAGTTTTTCCTTTTCTTCCTGGGGCGCCGGCGAAAGTAAATATGTAAACCCGCGCAGCCATTGCGATGTGGTACTGATGCCCGCCAATGAAAAGCTTGCCACTGTTTCCGGCACTGTGGCATGGCAGGGCAACACGGCACTGCGCCTGCCGGAACATGTACGTTTAACAAACGTAAAAAACAGCACCTTATGGCTAACCGCGGCAGCGGATAGCCTGGGTAAGTATTCCGTAGAAGTGCCCGCCGGAAAATACAAGATAAGCTTTACCGAACCTTATTTAATGCGTGATAACAAAGTGTACGCAGCAAATAAGCAAAATACCCTTGTTGTTAATGCTGTGGCCAACAAAACCGCAACAGTGCCTGCGCTTACTTTACCGGCCACTCCTGCACCGGACCTTCTGCCGGAAAAGGGCCTGCTGCTGGATAATTTTACCGCGGCTTCAGCCAAACAGGTTGACAAATTCGTAACAACTTACCAGCAGTATTACCAAATACCCGGCGCATCGCTTGCATTGATAAAAGATGGTAAGGTTATCTATCATAAAACATACGGCGTCCGCAATACTTTTACCGGGCAACCGGTAGACAGCAATACATTGTTTGAAGCAGCATCGGTAACCAAACCGGTTTTCGCTTTTGCGGTTGAGCGCCTTGCTGAGCGTGGCATTATTAACCTTGACAGCCCGCTGTACCGTTACATGCCCTACCCAGACATTGCTTATGATGACCGCTATAAACTTATAACGGCAAGGCATGTGCTTACGCACCGCACAGGCTTCCCCAACTGGCGCTGGATGAATAATGACGGCAAGCTTGACCTTAAATTTACCCCCGGCGCCAGCTACGGTTATTCCGGCGAAGGTTTTGAATATTTAAAAATGGTGGTACAAAAAATAACCGGTAAAAAAGTGGAGCAGGTATTACAGGAAGAAGTGATACAACCCATCGGCCTGTACCATACCTTCTTTTCCCGCAACGATTCATTAAGGCGCATGGTGGCCAATGGACATTTTAATGGCCTGCCCAATTACGATGACCTTCCGGAATCTCCCGGCATGGCTTATTCCATGCATACCGAAGCTAACATTTTTACCCGTTTTATGCTTTACCTGCTGGAGCAAAAAGGCTTAACCCCTGAAACCTATGCCAGCATATTCAGCAAACATTCAGCGTATAATTATGACCCGGGAGAAGAGCAGCCAAAAATACCCGCCTATATGGGCATGAGCCTGGAAATAAGGGAAACACCCTTCGGCAAATCTTTTGGCCATGGTGGCAACAACGGCGATTTCAAATGCAAATTTGAAGTATACAAAGACCTTAAGGATGGCTACGTGATTTTTACCAATTCCAATACGTCAGATGTATTGCTGGAAGCCATGCGCAAGCTGCTGGTAGAAGGAAAGGGCGATGATTGATGGATACTGTCGTGGCTATACCCATTACCTGTTATGCCATGTACCAATGGCAGCGGCTTTGTATGCCGCTTGAGCTTTACTGCCAGGCCATTGCGTGTATTTTTTTGATACCAGCGTCCGGCATTTTATGGCATCTTCGTTGCGTCGCAATCCGTTCGTCGTTCTGTTCAATGGGCGGCTTTTCAGACCCGGGTAGGGTGTTAGTGTGAAACAGGCTCAGGAAGCTGATATTGGTTGATAGAAGGTAATGATATACATTTATGAGTAAGTGGTAATTACAAATGAAAGAGTATTTAATCCATATCGACACTACAAAACTTTTAAGACTATTACAAACAACTATCGAACAACTGCCGAAAGACTATCTTAAGGCTTATGAAAGTTTTTTGAGGTTACGGTCAAAAAGTTTCTTTAGGGAATCTTTAATTAGTAAATGGATTGCTATACCCACATCAAACAACGTTATTTTTAAAAACTTTGATAGCACATTCCGGCTTAAAAATATTTTTGTACCCACAATAAACGCTAAAGAAATTGAATTTCAAATTTATCTTAATAAGCATGGAATAATAGGGCTTAAAATTGGCGATGACCTGGAAAATTTAATTATAGATAATATTGATGCCAGTCAATTTGTTATTGAGAGGGTTTCAACCTCAAAGTTTCGGACTAATCAAGCGGATTTGGAGTATATAGACGACTTTGTTGAAATTGACGAATACCTTGATAACAAATGTGCCAGTGAAGTTTTCACTATTGAGAATGTAGAGTATTGCAGCATTATCACTTTGTCAGATAAAAATTGTATAGCAATAGATAATAACAAGTCTGTTTATCTTTTAAATAAAGTGTCTGGGCTTACGAAATTAATTGCCAAACGACCAGGTGAATTTGTAAGAGCATTCCAAAACAAAACGCTAACCTGGGTATTTGAACTGTAACTACCGCCCTGCATCGGTTTTACACCAGCATTGCGAGGGATAAATCCTCTTCTTACCAAGCATCAACAACATATCAGGCTAACTGACTGGGACAGCGCCAATTGACTCTTTTTGAAAGATGGAAAAGGCAATGCTGAATTGAACGGACGTATCTTCAACCAAGCCTGCCGCCATTAATGCCATCTTAATTCCCATATAGTTTCCCGGCCATCTATCCGTTATTCTGTTCTCAACGATTTTACGGGACTTGCAATAGCTGCTTTGATTGTTTGAAAGCCGATGACGAGGAATGTAATGGCTAATACCAACATTGCTACCATCAAAAATAGCATTGGTGACAGGCTGATCCTGTAAGTATAACTCTGTAACCAGCTACTCATCATCCACCATGAAATTGGGAATGCGATTAACAGGGCAATACCAACCAGTTTCAGAAAATCTTTAGACAGCATAGCAATAATGCCAGCAATAGATGCACCAATTACTTTTCTGATACCGATCTCTTTCTGTCTTTTCTGTGCAGTAAATGCTGCCAGCCCGAACAAGCCCAGACAGGAAATAATAATTGCCAGGCCTGCAAAATAACCAGACAGGGATGCTGTACGTGTTTCTGTAGCATACTGTTTTTGGTAGGCCTCATTAAGGAAGTTGAAGGTAAACGGAAACCCGGGATTATATCTTTTATAAAGGTTTTCAATGGCTGTAAGGGTAAGCCTTTGATTTTCCTGTTTGATACGGGCTACAATACTGCCTTCTCCTTTTTGCAGGTGCATAAAAGCAGGTTTTATGGCTTCATGCATAGATTCAAAATGAAAATCTCTTACCACGCCGATAATGCGCCTGTCAGAGCCGTGGAAACGTACAATGGCCCCAACGGGTTCTTTTAGGCCTAACACTTTAGCAGCCGCTTCGTTGATGATGATGTTGAGCGAATCCATGCTGAAATTTGTTGAAAAACCCCTGCCCGCTTTCATCTGCATATCCATCGTTTCAACAAAGTTGTGACTGACGCCAAATACCTCGAAGTACTGGTGCCTGTTAGGATCTTTCCCCTGCCAGTCAAGCAAATCGCTATACTTTCTGCCAACAATGCTATGGAACGTATAACCCGCATTTACCACACCTGGAATCTGGCGCATTTCAGAAAGGAAAGCTTCCTGGTTGGTCTGTATCGCCCCCTCGGAAGCAAAGCGGACAATATCTTCTTTATTGTAACCAAGATTTGCACTTTTAATGAATTGCACCTGCTGGTAAATTACCATCACGGCTATGATTAGTATGGTTGACAGGGTAAACTGGAAAACCACCAGGCCTTTCCTGGATAGCAGTTCGGCAGTGGAAGTTTTCAACTTACCTTTTAGTATGGCCAGGGGTTTAAAGCCGGAAATGTATAACGCCGGGTAACTGCCGGCAAGAAAGCCAGTGATAATGGCGATGCCCACAACTGCAGCAACAATTTTCCAGGTAAAACTCAATTCGATTGATTTACCGGTGAGTTGATTAAAATCTGTCAGCAAGACCGCAGCAAGCAACCCGGCAATAACCATAGCAAAAACTGTTAACAGGAACGATTCTGTAAGAAACTGGAATATTAACTGGCTGCGCCTGGCACCCACAACTTTTTTTATGCCTATTTCTTTTAACCTGCGGGCAGCCTTCGCGGTGGATAGGTTCATGAAATTAATACAGGCTATCAGCAGTATAAAAACAGCCAGTGCCGAAAACAGGTTGACATACTCAATCCTTCCGCCTGCCCGCGAATTGTCATCATGTTGGTTGTAGAGGTAACCATCCGAAAATCTTGTGGCAATAACCTTCCTGGTAGTGTCGCCCGTATTGGCAGTGATTACATTTCTTACTTTGTTATTGAACGCCGTAATATCTGTGCCCTTTTTCAACAGCACAAAATTCTGTGGGCCTGAGCCATTCCAATGCGCTACCCAGTCTTTAACAGATTTGAAATATTCAAACGAAAGCACAAAATCAAATTGCTGGGTAGAATTAGAAGGCAATTTTTTGAATATACCTGATACATAAAAGGTAGTATCATGGTCAAATTCTACAGGCTTGCCTATAATGCCTGTCGTAGTTCCAAACAGTTTAATGGCTAACTCGTCAGAAACTACGATACTGCTTTTGCTTTCAAGCACACGGCTTCTGTCGCCCTCAGGTAATTCAAACGAAAAAATATTGAAGAAGTCTTTTTCTGCGTATTGGCCACCCGCTTTGATATGCTTGTCTTTTACTGAAAGCGTATTCTGTGCAAACCAGCGGGCGGGAGCAATTGCAGCAGCGTATTCCACTTCCGGAAGACTTTGTTTAACGGCTTCACTTAATCTTCCCGATGATTCCTCGTTAAGGGATGTTTGCCCACTATTGTTTACAATTTCCATCAGCCGGTACAGGCGCTCATCATTGGCAAAGAACCTGTCAACACTCAGTTCATCATCTACCCATAAAAAAATAAGTAAGGAGCAGGCCAGGCCGGCAGACAATCCCAGAATGTTCAGTACAGTAAACTGTTTATCTTTCAAGAGGCTGCGCCAGGCAATTTTGAGGTAATTTCTGAGCATGGTATTATCAGGGGTTTTGTATAACCAATTTTTTTATACGCTTCTTATGCTTAATAAACTTTTCTAACTTTTATTCATTGATCTTGTATTTTAACGGCGACCATCAACGCTTTCATGGCGCAGAATACAAACCTATGTATTACTTACTTCATGAAACCTGTTAGAAAAATGCAGCACTTAAGAATTTCCATCAAAAACATGCCAAGCTATAAACAATTGATTTTATATGAGTTGGAACGACAGTCAAATGCGAAATGTTCGCTTATGATACAATGAACTGAGTGATTTTGGTACAACTCCCGGCAGCTTTGTCAACGCAAAGCAAAATTTAAAACTCCTCAATTTCGATACGGATTTTTTTCCTGTGCAGCATGGCAACTTTTTTCCCGTTGCAAATGGCCGGTTGCCACTTTATCAAACTCATGGCTTTAAGTAACGCTAAGCTTGTTTTTTGGTTTTTTGTCTTGTCATCAACAATCCGTCCGCCATAAATATTACCAGCCGTATCCACAATAAAAGCTATTTCCACACTTGTAATATGCAGATCAGCGGAATCTGTTTCAGCAGCCATATTTCTCAACAGCTTTGCAAATGCTTCCGGCCCTCCTATATTTTTCGGCGCGGTATCAGCAGTTGTGTAAACCCATCTATTTGTAAGGCTATCCAATTCTTTGGCACAATGAAATTTTGGAAGCGTAACCGGGTTTTTATACAACCCGTACCCCTTTATTAAAAAAAGAAGAGTAAACAAGATGCTGAATTTTACACGCATACCTTAAGCCCTTAATTTTCAGTTTGCATACAACAAACCCACTAACAATTTAATAAAAAAGTACCAGCCATAACCTCTCACTTTGTTGCAAGCTGGCCAGCCGGTTGCGTTCTTTAAACCACGTATTAAAGAGTTTCTTTAAAAGTAATTTGTTAGCAATTTTTTGGTAGCAAAAATTTGCTACAGTAAAATTGCTAACAAAATCCGCAAAGCACAATCGTACCGTTATGAAAAGAAATCGTGAAAGAAACCCGCTTACCCAACGGCAACTGGCCCAATACCTGCTGGTTAGCCACGGCAAAATTGCCATGTACGAAACCGGCGGCCGCTTTTTACCCAGGGAAGCGATGCAAAAACTGGCCCGCCTGGAAACCGCCCTCGCAAAAAATGACGGAACACTTACTGCCAGTGCGCAGCAACAGCTACAGGAAATTTCCGTTAAAGAAAAGAAAGCACTGCAGCAGGAGGTTGATGAGCTAACCTACCAACTTATTAAAACAGCCCGCAAAATTGAGCGGATGCAGAAAAAATACAGCAAAGCCATGCAGGTGCTGCAGGCCATACCTGCATTATTACAAAGCCTGGTGCCGGGTGAGCAGGGGGAATATGATAAATTGTGGCTACAGGTAACGGAGGCTGACATGTTGCAAAAACTGGTTGAAAACAGCCCTGGCATGCAGCAAAAACTGAAACTGCACAAAGAAACCCTCGAATTCCAACTTTCCGGCCTGCGGTCTTTACTGGCAGATTAAGCGGCAACATAAAGTACCGGCCATGCTTCCGCTACCAGTTGAATAACGAACTGCAAAGGAGAAAAAAATACGTTCCAGGCAAGCAGATAACCCACCGCCATTAAATATTTATTAATAGCCGCTTAAATATGGGTTGCCGGCTTTCCGGCAAATTTGTATAACGCTGCAGGGTATATCTTCGCAGTTGTATAAAGATTAACACCAATCATCTTAAAACTCTATCCCTCACCGCGAAACAGTTATTTATGAAATACTTATCCGTAATTCAGGCCCTTGTTGTTACTATGCTTCTATTCTGTTCCTGCCAGAAAGGAATTGATGACACCACTATCCCGGGCCAGGTAGATACCTCTAACCTGCCAAAAACATATACGGAAGAAATAACTTCTTCATCGGCGGGTAACTCATCTGTTACTTTACAACTAAGTTACGATACACACGGGCGGGTTACTTCCATGATTTCAACAACCAACGCAGGAGACAAGTTTATTTACCAGTACCCTACAGACAGCACTTTCACCATGGACATTTACAATGGCGGCAGCGTTGTGATTCATGAAAATTTCTTTATTAATAAAACCTGGCAACTGGTGGACAGCACATTTCAATACAATGACGAAGGCGATACCATCACAGAAAAATATCATCATGATCCGCTGGGCCGGCTTTCCGCCGTTTACGAGTTCTCTTATACAACAACAGGCGGGGCCGTTGAAACCGATAGAAGCTATTACACTTACGACAGCAATGGAAACTATACATCCATAAAAGGGCAATCTACAGAAACCACTTATGAGTATGATACGTCGCTGAAAAATGTACTTAACAGAGGCCTGTTGTACTTTTATCAGAATAAACACCTGCCGGTAAAAACCACTCAATCCGAGAGTGGCGAAACCCACGTAGCCACCCACACCTACGCGTTTGATAACCAAAACAGGCTTACTGTTGAAACCATTTCGTTAGACAATGGAGATGCAGGGAAACGTACTTATACCTACTAATACAGCTTTTAATGCGGCTATCATAGCTGATAGTGTGCTTAGCGGATAAACCCGGATTTTTTAGATACCAGCGTCCGGTATTTTATGGCATCTTCGTTGCGTCGCAATCCGTTTGTCGGTTGGTTCAATGGGCGGCTTTTCAGACCCTGGTAGGGCTGCTTTGTTCTGTCAACAGGCGCAAGCATTGGCCGGTAACGCCCGGCAGCATAAATTTATGTGCCAGCTTTCAGTACAATGCAACATACGGCAAGTAATCAAAGGCCTGGCAACCGAAAAAATATGAGAAAGCTTATTGCAACAATCAATATGACACTTGATGGTTTTTGCGACCATACAGCAATAACTCCTGATGAGGAAATACATCAGCATTACACTGACCTGCTGAATAACGCAGGCACTGTGCTATATGGCAGGATAACATACCAGCTTATGGAATATTGGCGAACGTTGATAGAAAAACCTTCAGGTGAAAAATCAATGGACGACTTTGCAAAGGCGATAGACAAAGTTGAGAAAATAGTCTTTTCGCAAACGCTTAAAACTGTAGACTGGCACAGTGCAAAACTGGCCAGTCAACCTATGGAAGAAGTGATTTCAGCACTCAGGCAGCAACCAGGCAAAGACATTTTTGTTGGCAGCCCAGGGTTAATTGCATCCTTAACGCCGCCAGGCTTAATTGACGAATACCAGCTCTGCATTCACCCGGTTATACTAGGAAAAGGGTTGCCCTTGTTTAAGGATATCAATGACAGGATTAGTCTCAAACTCATAAAAACAAAGTCGTTTAAGTCTGGTGCAATAATACTTTACTACGAAAAAGACCAAGACAACAAACTATGAACCGTTAACGTCATATTAAGCAGATTATCGTGCTGCGTACCAATTTCATTTCTTTCAACAATACAAATAACGCTTAATGCCTACAAAGATTTATTGGATACACCGGTTTGAGAATTCTGCAAAAATTGGCATTATGGCAAGACCTCGTGGTGGCGATTGGCTTGAAGACGAGATAAGTAACTTAAAAAAGAATAAGGTAGGAGTTGTGGTTTCCCTACTTGAGAAAAATGAGATTTACGACCTTGAACTTAACCATGAAGAAGATATCTGCAAATCAAAAAATATCACTTACATCAACTTTCCCATTCCGGACAGAGATATTCCAAAACAAAATAGTGACACAAATAAACTTATAGAAGCTTTAACCAAGAAAATAGACGAGGGTCAATCTATAGTTATTCATTGCCGAATGGGGATTGGTCGTTCTTCTATTATTGCGGCATCTGTCTTACTAAAATATAAATTTAAGGCAAAGGCCAGTATTGAAAATATAAGTTCAATTCGTGGCCTAAAAGTGCCAGACACAGACAGTCAATTACTTTGGCTAATGTCAAGGGAATACAGAAAGTAAATTAGTTTCATAGTGTTCCTTTTTTCGTTGAATAAAACAGCACCGCGAACGGCAGTTTGTGAAAAAACTATCTTTTGAAGCTGAAATATTCGGGTACCTGATGGAAGTACATTTCATATAAACGATTCTAAGCGTCTTCGTTTTAGTTTTTTCACAGTCTGACGTATAGGGATATGTAATTTGTAGCCGCTTATAGCGATGGCGTACAAGTGAGTGACACAACGATGCCTCATGCATGTTTTGAAGCCCGTACCATAAAATTTGTTTTCACTTTCGCGAAGTCTTTAAAAGAGAGCAATGCCGGTAAAACTGTTTGCGTTGTTATAACCCTAAGCTTTTGGAATAATTTAAACCTACCGTATAATATTACTGCCGGAGATAAAACCATATACCATTAAAATGCCAACAGAAAGAATAAGAGATAGTACGACTTTCTTAAAAATTTCCTGGGGCATTTTATTAAGAATTTTCTTGCCCGTCCATGCGCCTGCATAAGCCAGCACCATTAATACCGGAATAAACCAAAAGTATTCTTTGCGCAAATAACCGTTTGCAAGGTAGATTACCGTGCGTGAAAGGTCAACCGCAAAATCAATACCTGCAGAGGTGGCCACAAAAGCATTTTTCGGAAGGTCGAATGCGGCCAGCGTTGCGCCCCGGATGGCGCCGCCGGTCCCTATAAGCCCGGCCAAAAAACCTGCAACAGCGCCACCGGTTACCGCATTAAAGGCAGAAGGCTGTAGCTTTAAATTTTTATTGAACAAAAAACTGACGGCAAAGGCAATAAGAAAAATACCCATAGCCAACTCCGCATATTTAAGGCTTATTTTATTGTTGAGGTATGCACCGCACATAACCATTACAACACTGGGTATGCCAATCAGCAACGTTAACTTCCAGTTGATGCTTTTTCGAAAAAGCAGTACCTGGGCAGAAGTGCTGAAAATATGCAGGATGCCTGTAAGCGCCAGTGTGGTTTGAAAATCGAACAGCATACCTGCCAGCGGTACAAAAAATACCGACGAACCGAAACCACTGATTGTACCTATTACCTCACTGGCAAAAGCAAGCAAAAAAAACAACAGTACTGTTGTGCTGAAATCCATATTTGAAATTAGCTAATATTAGTTTGCTGCAGGTGTTACATGCAAATATTCGCACCGCATAAAGTATTGAAATGCGGCACGCCGGCCCAACTTAAGCCTTTTCCCCTGCATGCCTCTTTTGTCTCTTTTCTTTTAATTGCGCAGCAATCACCTTCCTTGTTTCCGTGGCAATCCACGGCTCCTCACAAGCCACCCGCTACCAGAACATAACAGTTGTTCATCGCTTCTTCATTATTTTGCCGCCTTAAATAAACACCATGCAACCTGCCAGGTACATTATCACCACATTGCTTGCTTTTTTATTACTCTCTGCGCATGCGCAACAGGCGCCTAAAATTGTGAACATCGTAAACTTTATACGCCTGCTGGAACCGAGGGACGCCGCCATTACACAGGATGTTCTTTACCAAACGGTAGTACAACAGGTGAACATGATGAAGCAATACCAACTGGGTGGCAGCTTTTTACTGCAATACGATGCATTAATGGATGCCCGCTACCAGAAACTGCTGAAAAGCCTGCCGAAAGACCAGTTTGAAATTGGCGCCTGGTGGGAGTTGCCGCAGCCTCTTGTTGAAAAAGCGGGCCTGCCCTGGCGGGGCCGTTACCCGTGGGATTGGCATGCCAATATAGGCTTCTCTACCGGCTATACACAGGAAGAACGTAAAAAACTGATTGACGTGTACATGGCAGACTTTCATAACGTATTTGGCTATTATCCTAAATCAGTCGCATCCTGGTTTATAGATGCCTACAGCCTTAACTACATGTACGAGAAGTACCATATTGTGGCTTCCGCCAACTGCAAAGACCAGTATGGCACCGATGGCTATACCCTTTGGGGCGGCTACTGGAACCAGGCTTATTACCCCAGCAAAATCAACTCTTACATGCCTGCGCAAAATGCTGCCAGCCAGGTACCCGTGCCGGTATTCCGCATGCTGGGCAGCGATCCTGTGCGCCAGTACGATAACGGCCTGGGCACTTCCATACAAGGGGTGGTTACATTAGAGCCCGTTTACAAATTTGGCGGCGGCGATTCGGCATGGGTGCAATGGTTCTTTCAGACTTTTACAGATGACCCTTCCGTAGGCTTTAACTATACACAGGCCGGGCAGGAAAATTCTTTTACCTGGAATGCCATGCAAAAAGGTTTTCAACTGCAACTGCCGCTTATTGCCCGCCTGCGGGATGAAAAGAAGATAACCGTAGAAACACTGGAAGCATCCGGCCGCTGGTTTACCAACAAATACAAGGTAACGCCACCCACTTCTTTTACTGTTGCCCGCGATATCAATGGCAGCAACAGGCAAACAGCATGGTTCAACAGCCGGTTTTACCGCATCAACCTGGTGTGGGAAGATGGCACATTACGCATTCGCGACCTGCACCTGTTCAACGAAAAAATGCCCTCTATATATGAAACGCAGGTAGCTACCAGTAACGAATGCAGTTTTTTTACGCTGCCCGTAGTGGATGGTTATTTGTGGAGCAAGCCAGGCCTGCTGGCAGGTGCAAGGTTTAAAGCACTTGTAAACGGAAAAGAATTATTGCTGCAAGGCGGTAAAGCGGTTTTTTCATCAAAAGGCGATAGCCTGCTGCATATTAGCTGGCCGTTAACAAACGTGGCCGGGCATGTTGAAATAACATGCAGCGAAGGCCAGGCCAATATTCAATTTGTAAGCAAACAAAACATTAACTGGTTCATTGACCTTACAACGGCATCCGGTGTACAGTTACCCTTTCAAAAAATAAATACCCAAACAGTAGATTGCAGCTTTGAGCAAATGCCTTACCATTTTAAAGCCGCCAACGGTGCATTTTCACAACCGCAGGGCACCGCCTGGCGGTTAAGCCCGCAGGCAGGCAAAGTAGTATTACAATTGGATAGCAATTAAGGGGCTATGCTTTAAAGCGAATTTTTTATGGGCCCGGCAGTGAATAGAGTTGACGTTCCAAAACTTATGGATTGTATATGTGTTTCTACAATAGCATAAAAAGATTTTCTTACTGTCAAATATGGCATATTAAAAAGTAATATCTTCAACAGTAACCAAATAGAAAGTATGGCAGAGCAGGAATTTTCAGAGTCGGGCATGCCGGTATATCGCCATACGGATGCTTCCCGCAAAAGCTTTACTCCAGCTATTGGAGATGGGGATTGTATTGCCGCTATTTCAGAACACATCGAAAAGCATATCGGAAAAATTGAAAGTGTTTTTCACGAAATAGTTTCCGACTTAGTTCATATAGATGTTTATTGGGTAAAGCCATCAACAAAATTCCCTTTTCATTCTCTCGTTACTTCCGGCATGAGCGACAAGCCCATGAACGTTCCCGATGGTCTGGAAAAATTCAGATATACCGAGTTATGCATCCTGCTGCCCGAAGAATGGATAATTAAGGCTGAAAACTACCTTGCAATGGAAGAAGCCTTTAAAGATGAAAACAATTACTGGCCTGTGCGCTGGTTAAAAACTATCGCCAGGTTTCCTCATGAATACGATACATGGGTTGGGTACGGACATACCATACCAAACGGGGAAAACGCCAGTCCTTTTGCTGATAGTACCATGTTGGGATGCATGATGCTGATGCCAAGCCTTAGTTTAGGAGGAAAGTTTTATCAGTTAAAAATCAATGAAGAAAAGACAATTAAATTTTACTGTTTATACCCGCTTTACAAAGAAGAAATGGATTTTAAATTAAGGAAAGGAGTTGATGCTTTGCTGGAGAAATTTGAACAAAGTAACATAATGGATATAGTTGATATTAAAAGACCTAATACCTGCTTAAAAAAAGGCTTTTTAGGGTTATGGTAATTAAGTGAATATCCTATCAGGCTTTAACCAGTCTTACTAAAAGCGCCACACACCCTTACAACTCAATGCTGCCACACATATTAAAGCCCGGGCCGCATCCTGCACTTTACCCAACCGCCCTTTCTGCGGTTCAGCCAGCCAATTATACATCTCATTACAGTTTCAGTACAGTCGGCCTTGCCCGCTCTCTATTTTCGCCGCACCAAAATAACACGCAAATCATTAACCAACAATCACCTTAAAAGCTAATCATGAAACACAAGATCTTAGTTGCATTCCTGTTCGTATCGGCCCTATGCGCTGTTAAATCAATGGCCCAGAAAAGTTCCGGCACTTCCTACACCAATGCCGTTGGCATGCGTGTTGAGTTCGGTAGTGAATACGGCACTTTCGCGGGTATATCAGGCAAGCATTTTTTTGACACACACAATGCCGGCGAACTGCATGTGGTGTTTGGCAACAACACAACACTTATCGGCGCGGAATATCAATACCACGGCGATATTGAAAACGCGGCAGGGCTTAAATGGTATGCCGGCTTTGGCCCCGGCGTTGCCTTTAGCGATGGCACTACCGACGTGCTGATAAGGCCCATCATTGGCCTTGATTACAAGATCAACCAGGTTCCGCTAAGCTTTGGTTTTGACTGGAGGCCCGCCTTTGTAGTAACACATGGTTCAGATTTTAACGCCGCAAGGTTTGGTCTTGGCATAAGGTATGCCTTTTAAGCCATCGTGTTTGCTTACCGTAAAGTCAATTCATCCCAAAAGCTGCATGCAGCTTTTGGGATTTTTTATGGGCCCGGCAGAGGAACATGCATGAGGCTTTACTTGCGTCGCACTCTTGTACGTTTTGTTCTTTATGGGGCTTTTCCCGCAGGATAGAAGAAGTTTCTGCCGCCTCCGGCGCCAGAAACACTAAGTAAAAACGGAACAGCCGCTTTGCAACCGCTCTGCGAAGTCTCCGGACTTCCCAGTTGTATGCATTAAGTCTCTGACTTGATAAAGTATATTCTGCATTGCGGCCAAAAAAGCAGAATGATAAGCGGAAGTATTTACATGCCGGACTACCAACTTATCCTAAAGCTCCGTAGGAGCGGCATGTTAGTAGTTATTCACAAACATCCCCGGCTTTGTAAAGCCTCGTAGAGGCGGCATGTTATGCAACCTGTTGCCACAGAAGTTGTAAACCATATATCATGTCCTGATTATACTCCTCACACAAACATATCGCACCTACGGCGCTCCACTTTCTGCACTGTATTGTTACTACTGATATGTCGCCCCAACGGGGCTTCCCGCTCTGCGAAGCGGCTATAACTGGAACTGGACAAAGGGATTGGCTGGCATCAACGAACATCAACTTGGCTTAACTTACTGCTTTGCGCTTAAACGGCTTGAGGCGTTTGAAAAATAAGCAATAAAAAGTCCAGGATAAAGGATCAAGCACCTACTTCTGTATCCTTGTTTATCAACTATTTCGGGCAGATAATAATCAGCAACCTACACGGTAGCCATTGCTTGCACAAACTCTGACACAATATCCAAAACAAAAAATCTTATATAGTAATTCCGTCAACAGATTTCTTATAAGATGAAAGCTATCTGCACGTACACTATCCTGCATATAATACTTATTTGCTTTCTGAAAAACTTAAGAATACCGGCAGTTAATATAAAATCCACTGTAGGGGCACGTACAAACTGATAACACACCGGTTCCTTATTATAAAACGCAAAAAAAACAAATCCCAAGGCAATAATTCAGGAACTTTACCGCCGCGTACTTGCAAAACAAACAATTTGCTTCATCAATACCTTAGTGAAAATGCGCTTACTTTTTTACCGCTTGCCAATATTGCTGGCACTGTTCTTTTGCTGTTGCATGAATAGCCCTGCCCAAATGAGTGACAGTTTATACAATGCTTTGCGTAAAGAATTGCGCCCTGCAGACAGGAACAACATCAGTGTTGAAGAGGTATCTCACATGCTGGCCGAAAACCAAAATTCTTTTGTCATCTATTATCTTGCAGAATTCAAGAACATTGTTCATCAACTGGAAGAAAAATACCCCCATTTAAACAGCAGGGATGACAAGGTCGCTTATGCACATGTAATCGTTACATTTTATGTTTTAGCCAACATCACAGCCCCGCAAAAATACTGGTACAGCCAACTGATAGGCAATGCAAAAGGCGTTGACTCGTTAAAAGGCCTGCTTATCAACAACTATATGAACTTTGCCATTCTGTATTCGCAGCAAAACAAGCCCGATTCGGCTATGGAAATCCTGCAAAATGCGGTTGATATAACGGATACAGATACCTCGCTTGCAAATCTTAAATTTTACGTTTGGCTGGCCAGCGTACCTATTTACCGCAGCCTGCAGTTGTACCCCCAGGCCATTGATTTTGCCAACAGGTGCCTAAGCTTTTACGGCAATACCAACCCCGGGCCAGACAGGGTTTATCTTGACCTGCAGCTTGGAAAAGCCGGTATATTTAACTTAATGTATGCTGCCGGCAAAAACCCCGCTTTTGCAGATTCTTCCGAAACACTTGTAAAAAAAGTAATGGCAACGCCGGGTATTGACTCTGGTTTTTGGTTTCAGCAATGCTACCGCATGATAGCACAGTTACAGTATGGAAAAGGTAATTACAAGGAGGCTGAAAAGTTTTATGGCATTGCCCTGCAACCCAGGTACGCAAAAGAAGGTTGTTATGGCTATAGCGGCCTGTATAAAACCAACCTGTATTATAATTTCTCCCGCATAAAGCAAGGCATCAGTAGCGGCATTACGGCCGTATTGGATATTAAGGTACCACCAGACGACTATTTTTCTTTGCAGGAGTTAAACAGGGTATTGTCTGAATACTACGATAGCAAAGGCGATTACAGAAATGCCTACCGGTACTACAAAGCATATAAAAATTACTTTGACTCGTTAAACATACTGGGCCAGCGTGGAAGGGTGTTTGAAGCGGAACAAAAGTATGCCGTTGCACAAAAAGAAAAGCAGATAGTTAAGTTGCAAAACCAATCCCTGCATGCAAAATCTACCCGTAATAAGCTGGTGATGGGCGGCCTGGTTGTGGTAGTGCTCATGGGCAGCGCTTTAATGCTGTTATACATGCGCAGCAAACGCCAGAAGCTGCTTAGGGCCGCAGAACGGCAGGCGCTTAGCGATGAACTCTATGCAATGGAGCAGCAAATGGAGCAGGAACGCCTTTTACAACGCAGGGAAAGAGAAAAGGCCATGACAGAACAACGAAAAAGCATTTCAAAAGATATGCATGACGAGGTTAGCAGCAGCCTTGCGGCCCTAAGGTTTTTTATAACTGATGTAAAGCAAAGAGCCGCTGACAAAGAAACTAAAGCCTTGTTGCTTGATATAGAGGAAGAGGCCACACATGTGTATGAACATTCCCGCAACTTCATGCATAAACTAAACGCCAATGCAAACGAAAACTACAACGTTGCAACCTTACTAAGCAACCTGTCATTCCGCTTTAATAAAGAAGCATCCCTGCAGGTGGTAGTGAACACGGATGATTACCCGGTAACTAACAGGTTTTCCCCGCAGCAGCATGCAGAAATGTACCGGGTAATAAAGGAAGCAGTGGCAAACAGCATGAAGCACAGTGGCTCCAGCATTATTTACATAAAACTGCATGAAATAGATAAGCACTGTTTTTTTGAAATTGCAGACAATGGAAAAGGCATTACAAACCAGCGCCACGATGAAGGCATCGGCCTTATCACCATATCCCAACGAGTAGCCCTGCTGCAGGGCGAAGTGAGCATTGGAACAGGCGGTACCGGCACCAAAATAACCGGGAGGTTCCCGCTTGAACAATAACACAAAATTTATGTCATTCATTATCTTCCCGGTTTAATAGCGCAGAGCATTATGATGCCGTGGCCGGCCTGTTAGGCGTGTAACAAATTGTACCGTCACCCTGTGCCTAGGCATTAAAACCTGTACCCCTACCCACGGTATTATTGCATTCTGCCTGGTGAGATTTACCGGGGATGTACCTTGCAACTGAGGTACGAACAGAACTCCGTTGGCAACCTTCGCCGAAAGTGCAGCACGCTTCTGCTCTTGCAGGCAATTGTTATACATACAATAAGAATGCAGCAGCTTAATCCCTGCCCGCTCCCCATTTGTATGTTGCCGGCACTGGCGGTTTCTCAAAGCGGCGTTTGTGAAGTACACCATGTCGGTCACATCCTACACATTGCCTGCCGGCAATTTCTTTATTTTTTGGGGCCGGGCAGCATTGCTACTATAAAGCTGCCGTTGCGTCGCACTCTTCAACGGTTGGGTTCGCTGCGCAGCTTTTCCCACCGGGTAGGCTTTGTTGCTGCCGCCTTTGGCGGCAGCAACTTTGGGGAATACCACGGAAGCACGGAAAAGCCCATCTTGTCGCCATCTAATGTCATTTAAGTTGAGCTGTCAGCCTGAGCCTGTCGAAGGTGGATTGGTGAAAAAGCGACTTGTATAACGGGTCTCGATTCCGAAACTCGCCCCCCCCAACCTGGCATTCGTTTCCTTAACTTGATGACCTTATGCCGCCGCGTTTACCCGCCATTTTGTTCCGGGATTGTTTTCAGGCCAATCGTCCAAACCATGAAAAATTGTAAACCAGGCACGCTTCTGCCAAATCATTAGGCTAATCACCCAAATCAGGAAAAATCATGGTTTAGACAGTTTCCCGTTCTGTCTTGAAGCTATCTGGTAAGCATCAAACACGAACCAGTTTGGTTTTGAAGGTATCCGTTGGTCATCAAACACGAACCAGTTCGATTTTGAAGCTATCTATTGGCCTTGAACCACGAACCAGTTCTGCTTTGAAGGTATTTATTGGGCTTCAAATGCAAACCAATTCCGTTTTGAAGCTATCTATTGGCCTTGAAACACGAACCAGTTCTGTTTTGAAGGTATTTGTTGGGCTTCAAATGCAAACCAGTTCTATTTTGAAGATAACCGTTGAGCATCAAATGCGAACCAGTTCCGTTTTGAAGGTATTTGGTGCGGATATAAAAAAACCGAAGCGCTTTTCCGGAAACCAGTAACAACTATTGTAGTATTTAATTTTTTTTTCGCATCTTGAAGCATAGCTGTTTTTCCCACTCAACCTTAAAACCTGTTGTGATTGAGGTGGCAGCGCCTTGAAGGGAGAAATACCAATTTCATTGACGCAATGCTGCTATACAAAAAACGCAATAGAACATTGTTGATTATGAGGGGATTGCATACTTTTGTTTGTGCAGCTAATACGTCAATACAAACGTTATAGGCAACCTTTAGACACATTCCGTATGACAAGAAACATAATCGCAATATTCCTTTTTTGTTTGACACTCACTGCTTGTGGACAAACTAATGATTCTGACACTATAATAGATTTGACAATTGACCCAAGCATAAAAAAGGAAGTTGAAAAGCATATTGAAAGCTCAAAAGAACTTGATATGTTTAAGGACAAGATGCAAGTTTATCTAAATTCTGGATTCATTGAATCATACCAAAATGACAGTTTAATATTTAGCTCAGCAAAGCAAGAAGGGAAAGCACCTTTTAAATCATTTTATTTGTGGAAAGGTGACACATTAACAATTGACGGTGCATTTGGACTTTTCGGTGGTGTCGGCTTTGGCATTGACATTTATAAAAACAAAGCGACACTATATCATATGCTAAGTTCTGACGACTTTCCATCTTACGCATACAAAGAAAATGACAGCTTAATATTTAGACTTGAAGTTCCTTGCACAGATACAAAGATTATTTTATCGGAAATTCCAGACTCTACAAAAAAGCAAATTATTTACGGATATGTTGAATTTAAAAGCGGCAACTATTTTGCAAGCAGTGGTTCAGCAGACGGACAAGAAATATTACCAAGACAGAAATTAAGAAATAATATGAAACTGTATTTTAAAAGTGGTAAGCTGGACTTCTGATGTGAGGACCGACAAGGCATGCCTATAACAAAAGGTTTGCCGCAAGGCTGGCGGACGTAATAACAATCGGCTGTTGTACTACTATCAACTAATATCGGGCTTGACCGAATTCTATTTGGCTTTTAGTTGTTAACTTCAACATTAGTTTTTCAATCGGCTTCAGTTGCCGGGCAGACACAGCAACAATTCCAGCCCTGCGGCAAGCCTCGAACGTTATAGGCAACCTTTATGGACACATTCCTTCAATTAAACAGAGACAAGCTAAAAGCTCTTTTCGCCAGACTTTCACTTGTCTCATTAGGAGTGGTTTCAATTGTTTCTTACAATCGCATATTTGACAGGGAATTTGCCAAACGGACAATTGCTTTTTTATATTATTTTGACAACAGGTGTAGGTTTTCCTCTTTTTCTAATGCTTCTTGGGTATGTCGTTTGGTTGTTAAAACGAAAGACCAGACAAAAGGCGTTTTCCAAATTTCCATTTAACGATATAGAACACATTGGGTTCCATAAAGCCTATTTGGACAAAAATTCTAAATGGGCATTGACAGAAGAAATCAAAGAAGGGAAGCTAAATAACTTCACACTAAGAATGGACTTATCTAAAGAGAAGGGGTTTCATTTTATAGAATTTGACATACCCGTAGAATGGAAGAAACTTGAAAAAAATGAGTACAGTCACTTGACGGAAAAGTTCAAACAACATAACGCAGAATTTAGACTTGGAAGTGTAGTTAAGCAATATGACACAAGGCAACAAGTTTCACAAACAGTTTCTGACCTAAAGCGAGACTTAGAATTATTTACTACTCTACTAAGACAGGAAGGTTTTAAGGAACAAACTTAGCAAGGCTGCCTATAACATTGGGTTTTATGCAAGTTGGGCTCGACATTGTAACATCAACCAATTGCAAATCCAAGCTGTGGTTCGGGCTGGACAAACAACTTTCAACTTTAGTTCTTACATTCAACTTTATATTTTCAATCAGCAGCGGTTGTGGGCAGACGGAACACGAATTCCCAACCTGCATAAAGCCCTGCTCGTTGCATGCAATTTTAATGACAGCCTCTGAACTCATATCAGCATACAGAGAATTGCCCAACCAAGGATCTTTGTTGCACCTAACGAGCAGTTTTGAATTTAAACCTGTTAGTACAACCGACGGACATCTAATGGACGCAAACCTTGAATTCAGAGCTGAAATTGTAGAAAGCTTGTTGCATGATTTTTCGCAAGCGGAGATTCATCTCATTCGACAACTATTTGCTGAAGAAATGAAATGCGAACTTGCAACACATCGACACGATAATCTATATCAGCTTTGTTATTATTTATATGACATCGGCGACTTGCAAGACACTTTCATCATTTATGACGCAAAGTTTAACGCTAACAATATGGACGCCGGTTTAGGACTTGACAGAGAAATGATATGTGTTGGGCATGAAGTCGATGATGTTATCAAATATATTCAAGAAGAATTTAAGGCTAACCCGAAACTAGCAAATCAATACCCAAAAATTTTAACTGAGTTAAACGGACTAAAGGAGTTTCCTGACTACGAAAGCACGGAAGCATACAGTAAGTTTATCAAAGGATATTTTTTTGGCCATGACACAGCCTGACGAAAAAAACTGCATGCAACATGGGGTTTTCTGCTATGCTGGCTGACGAATATATTCTCATCGTCCCGTTCGCTTATCAGCTGTAGTCCGGGCTGGACGAATAAAACCGAGCGGCAGAATATAATATCAACTACATTAACTTTACTCAGCACCGGTTCGGGCTGACGAATCACGGAATATCAGCACAGCAGAAAGCCCTGGACGTTGGTTGCAATTGTAATGAGACACTTCAAAATTTACATAACATTATTTTTCCTGACACTGTTCGTAATTAAATCTAATGGACAGACAGGGAATCTTTCTTTAACGCTTCAAGTTAAGGACACAATAAACAAATTACCAAAAGCTAAGGACGATTGGTTTTCTGTTGTTTTAATTTGCACCATAAAAAACAATGGTAACGACACAATCTATTTTGTAAATCCTGAAGCCTATAAAATATTCCCTCATCCGTGGACAATTTCAATCAATGGTTCAGACGCAAAATTTTGGTCAGGAGATATAAGATGTGCCCCTTCTTTTACAACGAGAGACATTATTAAACTTGCACCCCAAGACACAATAAGTAAACAATTTGACTGGCACACTTTTGTATCAAACTTTTCACAACAAGTTGGGACATACAAAGCAAAGGTTAAATATAATTTCATAGGCGATAAAACGTGGACAATGGGAGCTGACAAAAAATTGTTGTCTGACTTAAAAAGTAATTATTCAAATGAAATTACTTTCAAAATTGTGGACTAACAACTGCAACCAACATTGGTATTGCCAATAGTGGGGCTTGACATTGGAGCAATCAGCAGCAGTAATTCTACTGTACTGCGGTTCGGGGCTCGACGAATAAAGCCCAGCTTTAGTTCTTAATATTTAACTTTATCAAAAAGCCAGGCAGCAGTTCCGGGCGGACGAATATAAAATTCCCCACCATCGGCAATACCTGCCCGTTGGCAGAAATACAAATGAAACATCTCGTTACCATAATCATCCTGACCTTTACCCTAAACTGTTTTGGGCAGCATTTTCAGTTTGACAAGACAAAGATTTCCAGACAGACGGAAATAATTGTTTCAAAAATTGCGAAGACTAATGAGCTAATGGGTAGTGCAGTTTATTATGCTGGAATTCGCCCAGCACAATACGACAACTTCGCAGAGCTACAAAATAGAGCAACACAGGACGAATTGGTAGAATTAACAAATCATCCAAATGGAGTTGTTCGTTGCTATTCGTTTTGGGCTTTGACTTATAAACCTTCTGCCAATCTACTTCCCATTGTTCTTGCACATATTGTTGACACAGCATCAGTAAATACTCAGTTTGGTTGCATAGGAAGCAGAGAAAAAGTCGGCGACTTCTTTATTAATCTTGTGACACCGCAATATGTTGACTTAAACTCAAAGAAACTTACAGCTGCAGAATATGATTATTTAGACAGCATTCTTGTATATACTCCAAATACGTTGTACGCAAAGGGAAATGCAATAAACAGAACTAAACAAAATGAAACATCATATGAAAGGGTCAGAGAACTTGTTTTGAAAGAAAACAATCAGTCGGCATTGGTAACGTTAGCAAAATTTAAAAGAGAGCAGGATATACCGCTAATTTTAAATAACAGATTAAAAGGTGAACGTTACGACCAACTTTTCTTTACATACAAAGCAATTAGCGAATTTCCCAACAACGCCTTTCTTCCGTTACTGAAAAAGTCTTTATATGAAGCAATCGACAAAGGAGCTTGGAGTACGGAATGGAGAGAACTTTATAAAGCTATTGCCAGTTATAAAAATGACACTGTACTTCAACTTTTAAAAGTGCCATTCACCCAGACAAAACACGAAAACATTCGACAGTATCATATAGACTTTATTTTCGCAGCAGTTCAAGATTTCTATATTCCAATTTATGATGACCTTCTTTGGACAATGTGGGAAAATGAAAAGAAGATAAATACTAAAGTATTCAACTTGCTATACCCAACAAATCCAGACAAGGCATTTCAGCTAACAAAGAAGACGCTACAAAATGCAGATGATTTTTATTATCTCAACACAGGTGGTTTCAGTGAAGGTGAAGAAACACCCGTAAACCTTTTAGCTGTTATGCTTGACACAGTTTTAGTTAGAGACAGACCATATGCTATTGACATAATCAACAAAAACGTTAGAGAGATTAATGTTCATCAGTTTCCAACATTCGCAGACAAGGCATTAAAATTAGGCGACACTTCTTTCGTATCAGCCGTGTTTGACCGGCTTAAGACGGAAGATAACCCACATATCTATTTGAAAGCAACTGAAGTTTTGATTGCACTAAAAGACAAAGAAATTAATAAGCGTATTGTGGAAACAGCCAAGACAAACCCAGCATTGAGAAAGGATTGGGGAGGTAAAGAGTTCACGAAATTATTAAAGGACAACGGCATCAAGTGACGATGTACTTCTGCCAACATTGGTATTGCCAATAGTGGGGCTTGACATTGGAGCAATCAGCAGCGGTAATTCTGCTGTGCTGCGGTTCGGGGCTTGACGAATAAAGCCCAGCTTTAGTTCATAATACTTAACTTTATCAAAAAGCCAGGCAGCGGTTCCGGCGGACGGAATAATAATTCCCCACCATCGGCAATACCTGCTCGTTGTGCGTCATTTTTAAAAACCCTAAAAATTTATATGACTTTAGTAGAAGAATTTATTAAGCAAGAAGAAACAAATATGACTTGGCTTGAGAAAGTCTTTATGAATTATCCAAAAATTTATAGTACAAAAGAATTAGCTGGTTCGACAAAAGGAATATCAATTGAGGTTGAAAAATTATTTCATCCTTCACTTTTTGACAGGTTCATAGCAACAATTTTTCTTATTTTTTCAATAGTAAGTTGGCTTATTTTGTTCAATTTGCTGAATAAGCATATTCTTGTCCCAGTCACAATTGGGGGACTTATTTTTATAAGCATTATAATTTGGATAATCATTTGGAATACCTTTTTGAATCGTAAATACATTTTTGCTATTAAGCTTAATAAAAATTACATCGAAATTGACCGAAAGATTATTCCTTGGACAGAGATTGTAGATACACAAATTTTGTTACGACAAGTTGGACGTGGAAGGAGTTCTTATCTCGTAATTTTTACTTCAGATAATCAAGTTCACGAGTACTCATTATTTAAATTTAGCATTTCAGACAAGAAGCTATCTACATTAATTGAATTCTTCAAGACAAAAAACGAACGAACAACATAAATATTGCCAATAGCGGGGCTGAACGGTATAAACTTCAACAACTATATAACTATTTGGCTTCAGTTTCAGCAAGACATTATAAATTTGGCTTATAAACAAATCATCAGCAATATTGCAAACATCAACTTTAGTTCCAGCGTGACAGAATTCTATTGCCCCACCATCGGCAATACTCGAACGTTAGTAGCCATTTTATGAAGACCCTTATACTCATATTGATAATTTTGACAAGCTTCACTAAACTATTCGGTCAGTCGGGTTTGACAGATGACATGATTGCAAATAGTTTAAAATCCAAATTCACTTTAAGCCAATATGACAAGCTTGGCAACATAATGCAATTTAATAAGGACACATTCCTGATTTCAGGATACTTGGCAGACAATTCAACTTACAACACACCGAAGAATGTAGTTTTCCAAACCTTTGACGGTGGTAAAAATTGGAAGAAAAACCATTTCAAAGGTGATGCTTGGATTTACAATACTCATTTTCAAGAAGATGGAAAAGTTTGGATGGGAGGTTCTGACGAATATATTCACTATTCAAGCGACTATGGTACAACATGGGCAGTAAAACCAAAGCCCTTTAACCCGATAAACAGAGTGCTTTCAATTTATATGACTGATTCTTTAAACGGAATAGCTGGTGGACTTCATAATGGACTTGCTATAACAAATGACAATTGGCAAACTACAAAACAAATTCCTTCACCGCTTGACCAAAACAAATTCAGTATTACAAAAAATTCAGCAAGGAATAGAATTGATAAAGTCCAAATTGTAGATTCAACTATACTCATAGACCAAAATGACCATATTTATTATTCAAAACTTAATCAGATTGACTGGCGAACTTTCAATATACCAACAAGAAATTTTTGTGTAAATCAATCAAAAAAGTCTATTGAGCTATACAGCATAAGAAACAAGGTGTATGTTTTGGATTCTAAGTTGAATTTGCTTGAAACATATATTCAACCTGAAGATATAGAGTTATATGAATCGCAACAAAATGGAAAGATAGACGTAGCTTCATTTTTATCTTCCAATATAAAATTGACAAGTATTAAGGCAGTAAAATTTGATTTCGATAAAATGTCTGGCGGCTGTATACCATTTGCGTTGTACAAGGAAAATTCAAAAGGGTTAAAGGTTAAGAATTCAGAATCATTTTCTGCTTTGTGCAATATTCTTACAACTTGCGAAGACTATGAGAAACCAATAGCTCAATCTTTTAAGTTTTCTGAGCAAGATGTAGCTGATTATTTTAGTTACTATAACAAACTAAAAGCAATAAGGCAGGAAGAAAAAGTTTGGGGTGGCGACTTTACTTATTTGCTGAACATTGACAACAATTTATTTTTAAACCCGAACAAGACTATTGATACAATAAACCAGCAGCTTTTAGATACTGTTTACAAAACATTTTCGCTCTATCCATTTTCCTTTACTGACAATGAGCCATACATAATAGTAAATGTAGTTAACAACAAATCGGACACCCTAAAAATAACAAGCAAAAATTCAAGTTTATTTAGCCTTCCTTGGACAATAGAATACAAAGGACATTCCTTTGAAACTTATGACACAAGGGTAACGGAGCTATTAAAATCAACTTTACCTAAAGGCTTTAACTATTACGACAAGTTGTTTGCTGGTGAACTTATTTATAGACTTATTGAACAAAGAATTATTAACGAAATGACGTACAAAAACGGCTACTAACAACTAAGGCTTCGTCGGGTGTGAAACGCCAAAGATGAAGCCGATGTTGCACGGCCTGCCCCGCACCGCTGCGGGGGAACCTTAGGTAGCCGGACGAATAATTATGGGGATTGAATTGAAGCGAGGGTCGTTGAGGGTTGCTAGGTTACAGATAGGTTTGAAATATGTTTCTGAAGGTGTATTATGCTGCTGTTGCAATACATAGAGGTAATCTTCTATCTGGTCATCTTCCAGATCCGTTGGACGGCAGTTGAAATATAGTGCCATCTGCGCTATATGCCGGGCATAATTACTAAGTGTACTTGTGCTTCGGCCTGAAGTTGACATACGCCTTTTGAAATGGCGGTACATATCAGAAAATCCCTGTACTTTAGTACATGCCTGCGCTAACAGTGTGGCACTTTTCGGAGAAGGTTTTGTAGTGTTCATGATTTTAGATTTTTTGTGAAAAATCAAAAACTACAAACGTTTCTCCGCAAAGAAAATAGCAAAGGCTACCGAAGGTTTAGTGCAACATTGGTATTGCCAATAGTGGGGCTTGACGTTGGAGCAATCAGCAGTGGAATTCTGCTGTACTGCGGTTCGGGGCTTGACTAATAAAGCCCAGCTTTAGTTCTTAATATTTAACTTTATCAAAAGCCACGCAGCAGTTCCGGGCGGACGAATATAAAATTCCCCACCATCGGCAATACCTGCTCGTTAGCTGCAAGCAAATTTCAAAATGGCAAAGCACTTCAAAATATTGACACTCCTTTTGTTGACAAAGTTTTCTTTGTTTGGACAAGTACCCTTTACAAGTAAAGTCTTTCACAAACATTTCCAAGCTTGCCATTTGGTTGGGACAACGGAAGAAGATTACATTATCGTACTTGATGGAGATTCATCAATAAAAGTAATCAAGTATAGTTCAAATTACCGTGACCAATATAATACTGTAGTGAAACAAACACATATTGGCACTTATTCAAAATTTGGAGACACAATAAGGGTTAAGTTTACAGACCATAGTTCCACGACAAAAAGCAAAATCAAACAAACGAACACAATTTACGCTTCAAAGAAAGTTTATACATCATTTAATATAGACAGAATTCTCCAATACCCGTCGGCGACCTATATTGTAAGTGCTGATAAAATTATCTCAGTAGACAGTATATTTCCGACATTGCCAAATTCAACAACGACGAACATAATGCTACTTGAATCACACTTCATAAATTGGAGCAAAAATTCAGTTTATAAAGGGGAAATATTTGGGCTCTCTAAATAACGACTGCCTGCAGCCAACATATAGGGCTTAAACGAAGCGGAGCGTAGCGGAGGTTCGATTTAAGCCTATGTTGACTAGCCAGCCCGCAGGATTGCGGGGAAGCTTCAGTAGCCGTGCAAATTAGTTATGGATTTTGAATGAAGCGAATGCCTGCATTGTAAAGATGCTGACGGGCTTGCCTGGTTGTTGATGTCAGCATTATTTATTTGGGTTGCGCTTTTTAAGGGAGGTTCTCTACGTAAAGACTGTTCTTTTGATGGTTGCAAAGGTTGTTTTTGTAAATCAGGCACAAGAGAATGCCCTTTCAAAGTCCCGCTTTGAAAAAATAATCAGCCATTTGTTTTCTGCTGTTGTGTTTTGCATTGGGTCATCATATCACAGGGGAGGGCCGTTGGCGCCGAAGCTTAATAATGTTATCATTTTGCCTGTTTTGCAACAGGGGCACTGTTCTACATCAAAATGAAATTTTTCCCCCCTATCCAGGCTGCGGCTGTAGTTTACCAGCAGGCTTTTACTGCTTTGTTCTATTGTTGCCTTTTCAATAAATTTGGCGTATGCATCTGCAAAACCCGGTACGCCTTTCTTTGCCTGTGATACAACTGTGTTGTACTGTCTTTTGATGGAACTCATAGTAATTGTTTTTTGTTGAACCTATAAGTTCCGAATTTGGCATACAGCAGGAAAGGCTACCGAAGGTTTAGTGCAACATGGTATTGCCAAAAGCGGGGCTTGACGATACCTATTAAGCTGACGGAAATGATGAAAGATTTGAAATACTATTGAGCGGTAGTGCTGAAATTCCCCGCCTTCGGCAATACCCGCTCCGTTAGGCGTAATTAAATTCCACCTGTATGACTGAAAAAATTGGCACAATTAAAAATCCCCTTACGATTATTGCGATATTTGCTGGTATAGCAGAAGTTAGTGGAACAATAGTCCTTCCTTTCATTGCGCCAGCAAATCAATTAACGTTCATATACTTTCTTATAATATTTCCTAGCGTTTTAGTAACAGTATTCTTCATAACCTTAAATTTCAACAACAAAGCCCTATATGCACCTTCTGATTTTAGCAATGAAGAAAACTATATAAAAATATTCAAGTATGATGTTATAAAACAAGAGAAAATACAAGTCACAGTTTCACCTGATGAACTGTTAACAATTTTAAATGAAAATATAACCCAATTAAAAAAAGATAATGACGATAAGTTTTTACGGTTAGAAAGCGAAGTTAAAATTCTTAGATTAAAAGAAACCTTAGAACAGAAAGAACAATTCGAAGACATTGATTCCGAAGAGAAAAACGAAGAGAGATTAGTAAGTATTTCTAACTTTAGCAACGCAAGCTTATTAGTTCGAAAACTGGAAAGAAAAGGATATTCAACAGAAATTTATGAACCTGAAAGAGGGTTGAGTAATTTTAGGGATCATCGCAGTATATGGTTAGGATACAAAGTACCCTTAAAAATTGCCAAAGAAGTTATTCTTGCTGCAAAAGATATCTATCCTCATTTAGACTACATTGATTTGTCAAACTATGGAAATTCTGATCCTCCTTTATATGTACACCATCAAATTTATATAGGTGGTGCAACAAGCACAGCAGAGGAACGAGGCTTGAAATCGCTTAAGCAGAAAGATTGGGACGAATTGAAGGAGGCAGCAACGCTTGAGGAATTTCACGAAGTCATCAAGCGACTACAATAACTACGCTTAACATATAGGGCTTAAACGAAGCGGAGCACAGCGGAGGTTCGATTTAAGCCTATGTTGACTAGCCTGCCCCGCAGGATTGCGAGGAAGCTTGGGTAGCCGTGCAAATTAGTTATGGATTTTGAATGCCCAAAGAACAAAGCGCAAACGAGTGCGACGCAAGTAAAGCCTCATAGTAATTCCTCCTGCCGGGCCCATAAAAAATCTCCTCTACATATTGCCCAGGCAATATTTTCCTTTCTTCAAGGTATCCACTCGCTGGACTTTCAGTACACACTGAACGAATAAAGCCAGGCCACAGAATATACAGCATCTTCATTAACTTTACTCAGCTACGGTTCATTCTAAAAATCACACAATACCTGGCCGCAGGTGCTAATGCAAAAACATCACAACCATGGTTTACCATATTTTAAATGGCGATGCTCTTGCCTACAGCTTTCCCGAGGCTAATATTGAAGGAGATATAGTTGTAATAAGAGAAGGCCTTATTGACGGAGACCTATCGGGTGATAATCCGCAGGACTTTTGGCAGTCAAGAGCCAATTACATGGGCGTGCCGGAAGCTGAATATTACAACAACGTTGTAAAAGAGTTTGAAAAACTAATGGATGCTGCTGACGGTTGCGAATTGAACCTTTGGTTTGAATATGATTTGTTCTGCCAGGTAAATATGTGGTTTGTTGTTTCACTTATCAACAGTTTACCGATAGAGAGAAAGGTTTACGCTGTTTATACTTCCCACTTAGATAAAACCAGTAAGTTCTTCTGGAATGGATTTGGACCTGCAAATGCAGATGAACTAAAAATTTGCTATGCCAGGAGAATTCTTTTAAATGAGGCTGATATGCATTTAGGAGATGAATTGTGGAAAGCCTATAAAAAAGGTAACCTGGAAGTGTTGACAAATCTTTCAAAGAAGCAATCTTCTGCGTTTCCATACCTGCAGGAAGTAGTAAAAGCCCATGTTGACCGTTTTCCAAAAGATGGAGAAAAAGGAAGGCCTGAAAAAGTGATTGAAGAAATAATACAAAATGGTTCTAACGACTTTGGTAACGTGTTCAAAGAGTTTTGGAGCAGGGAGAGTATTTACGGATTTGGGGACACTCAATTGAAACATCTTTATGATAAAGTTATGAACTACCACTAAGATGGATTTTCTTCTCCTAAGTATACCCAGCCTCTTTAGGTTTCTGCTACGCAAAAAAGCAATGCTGAAGCAAGGGAATTACAATACTTTTAATTGCACAGCCAATACAGCAATACAAACCCTATAAGCAGCGTTAAGAACAAGCATTCACAAAAAATATCAACCTATACGGAAAGATAAACCTATGGCAAAAAGCAAATTGTTAGAAATGCACAATGTGGGCATCGTAGTTGAGTCGCTCGACAATGCTATTTCTTTTTTTAAAGAGATAGGGCTAACGCTTGAAGGGCGGATGAGGGTTGAAGGCGAATGGGCCGGGCGTGTTACGGGATTGGGTAACCAGTCTGTTGAAGTGGCCATGATGGTTACCCCGGATGGGCATACCCGGCTTGAACTTTCACGGTTCATCACCCCTCCTATCATAGCAGACCACAGGACCGCCCCGGTGAACGCCCTTGGCTATCTCCGTATCATGTTCAGGGTTGACAACCTTGACGAATTGCTGTCCAGGCTTGCAAGGCATGGCGCTGAAGTTGTGGGGGAAGTGGTTGAATATGAGGGTATCTACCGGCTCTGCTATATTCGCGGAATTGAAGGGCTTCTTATTGGATTGGCTGAACAACTCGGCAATAAAACAGCTACAGATATTGTAGAAAACGTTCAACAAAAGAATGCTGCACAATAAGCTGTTACACAATTAAAGCAGCACATAACAAAGCATTTTCTGTTATCCTGGCAATTGGCTGCAACACAAAACAGACAACATAGAACATGAATAAAGCAGCATTGATAGTTTTAGCACTGGGTTTTTACACGATTACTAATGCACAAACTGCTACAACCAGGTATTTTGCAAACGAATGGCTTGGCAAAGAAGTTTCACAAAAAAAGGCGTTGTTTTCAGAGACAGTTACAAACAATATTGACGGAACTGTATTGACTGAAATAAAAGACTTAACAAGAGACAAAATTGTTCGCAGCGAAACTTTTAAAGGCGATGAACCCTTCGGCATTTGGGAATATCATGGCAAGTTTGCTGATTATAATTTTCCTGTAAAATACGCCCAGGAAAAATGCAGTGATTCTATCAGCCTTAAATTAGATAATTACTTTGTTGATAATGACAGCTTAGGGTATAAAGCCCCCAAAATTAAAACAGGTGAGCTAAGTATTTCTCATTTTATCCAGAAATATATTTTTTATTCGGAACGTGCTAAAGATAAGAACCTACAAGGTATTGTATATGTAAGGTTCACGCTCACAAAAGAAGGCGGTGTTGACAACATTTTTGTAACGCAAGGTGTCAATATCATCCTGGACAAAGAAGCCATCCGGGTAATAAGGAAACTACAATTTTCAAATCCACCAATACTTAACGGGCAACCACAAAGTTTTTGTATTAAAGCTCCAATTCAGTTTAAGCTGGAATAGCGGTATTATTATTATTCCTGCCCTTCGTTTGTTCAATTGCTGCTATTGAACAGAAACTGATGAATAGTGGAACATGATTAAACTGTGCATTGCTGAATATTGAACAGAAAGTACAAGAGTGCGACGCAACAGGCGATTCCATGAAATGTCAAAGCCCGGCCCATAAAAAAATTTCAAAACTTTACGATGCGCTAAGTTTTAACCACTGCCCTGTTTAAAGTAACAAAAAACCAAACCATAGCTTTTTACATTGTTCACAACCGGACAATTTTTGTACGGAAATGAACAACCTTCCCCCCTCAATTAAGTCTTTTTCATTTGTAAATCAGGCAGATAGAGAAATGGCACCCGTTTTGGCGCCAGAAATCAATCCCATACTTTATACATCAGCCTATGCTTACCATTTACTTCAAATCTGCCTGGCGAAACCTGGTTAAGCACAAATTCTTTTCATTTATTTCTGTTGCGGGGCTTTCCATTGGTTTATGCGCCTGTATACTGATCATCCAATATGTAAACGCGGAACTGGGTGTCGACCGTTTTCATACAAAACTGAATAATTTGTACAGGGTGGTTAATGACCGTTACCAGCAAGGCTCACTGGTGCAGCACAGCACCATGACCTATTCTGGAATTGGCAAAGCCATGAAAGAGGAAATACCTGAAGTAGAGTCATACTGCCGTGTAACACCTTACAGGGTTGAAATTATTTCGTGGGGGGATAAAAAAATAGCCGACCAGCGTGCCGTTTTGGTGGATGCCTCTTTTCTTTCCATGTTTACTTATACCCTGCTTGCAGGCGACCCGCACCGAGCTTTGCTGGAGCCTAACAGTATTATTCTTTCGGAAAAAATGGCAAGGGAACAACTGGGTGTAAAAGAACCGCAATCCTTACTTGGGCAGATGGTAGTATTTGATACGGATTCCATTCCTTACAAAATAACAGGTATCTGCAAGGATGCACCCGGTAAATCACAGTTACATTTCGATCTGCTGATATCGTATATCTCACTTTACAGCAACAGCGGCAACAACCGGTTTGCGCAGGCCGATTATGATTTTACACAACCCTCTTTTTGGCAATACATTCAGTTGAAGAAAGGCGCCAACCCTGAAACAGTAGAAAGGAAATTTGCAGCGCTGGACACAAAATACTTTCCCAAAGCGGAAGCCTCCGGTATAAAAGAAGTATTTCACCTGCAGCCATTGAAAAAGGCCTACCTCTATTCCGATTTTGAATATGAGATAGGTAAAACAGGCAATTACCGCATTGTATGGAGCCTGCTGGTAATCGCACTGTTTATACTGGTGCTGGCCTGGATAAACTATATCAATTTATCTACTGCCAGGTCGCTGGAAAGAGCAAAAGAAGTGGGCATAAGGAAAGTAGCAGGTGCGTCAAGGCTGCAACTGGTTAAACAGTTCCTTACCGAAGCGCTGCTGATAAACACAGTTGCGATTATCATTGCGGTTTTGCTTACAGGGTTGCTGCAGAACAGTTTTAACCAACTGGTGAACCGTGAACTTTCTATCGGCATGCTGTTTTCAAAACAAATGTCGGATACCGGCATTACCATCCTGTTTGTGCTGTTTTCCGTTGCGGGTATTTTCTTATCCGGTTTTTATCCTGCATTTGTACTTTCCGCCTACAAACCGATAAAAGTTTTGAAAGGAAAATTTACACGGTCTGTATCCGGTGTATTTCTCAGGAAGAGCATGGTTACGGCGCAATTCGCCATCAGCATATTACTGATCATCGGTTCTTTTGTTGTGTACAGGCAACTCCGGTTTATGACCGGCCAATCGCTGGGATACAACATGGAGCAGATGCTTATTTTACGCAAGCCGGTGCTGAGTAACCCGAGCGCCGGGTTCCTGAACAATGCGCATGAATTTGTAAATGCGGTACAACGGCTTACTTGTGTAAAAGGCGCTGCAATTTCAAGCCGTATACCGGGAGAAGAACTGGGCAAGATCAACAATGTAAACCGCACTGATATTGCCATGAATAACCCGGCCACCATGACGAACATGGGCGTGGACATACGTTTCATTCATCTATACCAGGTAAAGCTGCTGGCAGGCAGAAATTTTTCTCCGCTGGATTATAATGACGACTTCGCCAAAGTACATCACCTGGTCATCAATGAAACTGCTTTGCGGCAACTGCATTTTCAATCGCCGCAGGAAGCGGTTGGCAAATCGCTAACGGCATTCAACCGCACCTGGAATATCATCGGCGTAGTGGCTGACTTTCACCAGAAATCATTAAAGAGCGGGATAGAGCCGGTGTTACTGCTGCCCACCCTGCAGCTACAGGGGCGGTACAGCCAGATCTCCGTAAAAGTGGACCCTCAACATCTTACCGCCCTTATTGAAGAGATACGGGAGCTATACGCCAGCTATTTTCCCGGGAATGTTTTTGATTACTATTTCCTTGATGAAAAATTCAATACGCAATACAACAACGATTACCTGTTCGGCAAAGTGTTCGGCTTATTTGCAGCACTGGCCATACTGATTGCCTGCCTCGGTTTATCCGGGTTGTCGCTGCTCACTTCTTCCCAGCGCACCAGGGAAATCGGTATAAGAAAAGTGCTGGGCGCTTCCGTAACGGGCATCATACTGCTGCTGTCTAAAGATTTTATCAAACTGGTGCTGCTGGCAATCATCATCGCTTCACCTGTTGCATGGTATATCATGCATCTGTGGCTGCAGGATTTTGCTTATCGTATCAACATCAGTTGGTGGATATTCGCATTGGCAGGGTTGCTGTCATTGGTTATTGCATTGCTGGTAATTGGTTTTCAAACGGTGCGGTCCGCAATTGCCAATCCTACCAAAAGCCTCAGGAGCGAATAACAATCATCAATAACTACCCGTTATTGGGCTCTTTGATTTATGGGCCCGGCTGAAGTTGCTGCTATAAGGCTTTACTTGCGTCGCACTCTTCTGCGTTTGGTATTTCTATTCGCCATTGTGCAACAACCGCAGCAACACTGGCGGGTTTATTTCTAATAGCGGATAATCATTAAAACCTCATTATACAATTCAAAAAGATCGTTATGTTTTTATCAACCATTTCTCTGCTGCGCGGCACCATAATGGGTATGTTGTTATTGTTGCCTTGCTGCATGGTATTTGCCCAGGAGGTGCTTTTTGAAAACCATCACCTGCAACCGGTGCTGGTAAATATGTCTGTTACAGATATTGATGGCAAAAAAGCAGTGAGGGTGTCAAGGGACACCGCGACCAAAGGATCTGATTTGCCCACCTTTGTGCGACTAAATAATACAGACGGTTTCCGCAATGGCACCATTGAAGTAATGCTGCTAAGCCGGTTGCTGCCCACCGCTGGTGCGTATGCAAGGGGCTTTGTTGGTTTGGCATTCCGGATTAATAAAGACAACAGTAAGTTTGAATCCATTTATATACGGCCCACCAACGGAAGGGCTGAGGACCAGGTTCGCAGGAACCATTCCACGCAATATTTTTCTTATCCTGACTATCCTTTCGACAGGCTGCGGAAAGAGGCAGAGGGAAAGTATGAATCCTATGCCGACATGGGATTGAATGAATGGATAAAAATGAAGATTGTGGTAAAAGATGCCCAGGCCAAACTTTACCTGAACGATAACCTGCAGCCGGTGCTAATTGTGAACGACCTGAAGCTGGGCACCGACAACAGCGGAGCTATTGGACTTTGGGTGGATGGTGGTACGGATGCATTTTTCCGGGACATTAAAGTGGCAAAAGAACCTTAAGGTTTTCTCTGATACCTCCACCAGTTTCTTTCGTAGCAGGGTTCAACAGCTCAATGCTGCTGAACCTTACTACCCGGGCTAAAAAGCTGCATAGAGAACAGAACGCACAAGAGTGCGACGCAACGATGCTCAACAGGTGTTCCCCATGCCGGGCCCATACTATGTATTCAAATAATTGCGCAGCAATTATTACTCCGTGTTTTAGTGGCAATAATTCAAATGCTCTTTACTGGTTTAAAAATTTATACCAACCGCACCTTCGCTCAGCATCAGGATATTGCTGCAAACTAACTACGCTTTAAACCTTTACTGGTTTTAAAGGCGCTTGATTTGCTTTTAAAATACGTTGCAATTGCCTTGCTGTTTTAAAGCCACATTTTTTTGCAATAAATTCAATGGTGAACTCCGGGTTATTGAGCATCGTTTTCGCAAATTCCAATCGCAGCTTTGTAAGATATTCAAGTATGGTAGTACCGGTTTTTTCTTTGAATACCCTGCTCAGGTTCCTTGGGCTCATCGAAACAAGTGAGGCAAGATCTTCTATGCTGTTTTCATCTGAGAGATGATCTATAAGATGATCCTGCACCACATGTACGTTTGGGTTAATGTGGTTGCGGTAGTCGAGGTAAATGCTTTGCTGGGTATGGTTGTAACTTCGCCTGTGGTATACCACAAGCCCTCTTGCTACTTTATGTGTAAAGAGAGCCCCTTTTAATTCTTCAAGAATAGATAAAGCAAGATCAATACCTGCGCTTATACCTGCGCTTGTGTACACATTGTTACTTTTTTTGAAAAGTATATCTGTTATTACCTTAGCCGTTGGAAATGCAGCCTGCATTTCTTCTATTCTCCGCCAGTGCGTGGTACATTCAGTATCCCTTAACAAACCTGCATAGCCTAATGCGAATGCGCCATTGCAAATTGAGCAAACGAAAACTTTTTTATCAGCACATTCTTTCAGCCACTTAAAAAATTCAATCTCGGCTTTAAAACTTACACTTCTCACATATTTATCATCCATCCCCGGCATAAAAACAAAATCACCATCCCCAAGTACCGCTTCCTTGTAACTGGCAATTTTTCCAAAACCCAAACCAGAGGTGCTGACAACTTCATCGCTGTAAGTATAATACTCAAGGCATAACTCGTAACCGTTAAATTTTGCCTCAGTAAATACCTGTACAGGGCCACCCAGATCCAATATTTCAACAAAAGGTGGAATTATAAAAGCAAATTTTTTCATTGTTCCTATTTAAGTTTAAAACAAAAAGGTTCCCGGTATTTACGCCCATTTGTAAGATAACGAAATATCAAAGCTGTATTTTAATCGTTTTATTTACTGATGATGTAGAAGTATCATGAATGTTAAAGCATGACAGGACATTACAATGCTAAAAACAGGCAGTTACAACTCTTTATCTATTGAACCTCTGACCGGTTGAATAGCTTTTTAAAACCAAAATGATATACCTGGGCACTGCCATTGATAACCGGGTAGGCATTGATAAAAACCCAGCCATCTTTTCCCATAAAATTCAGGGCATCTATAACTGTATTGAATTTTTTTAACCTGCCATCGTAACTTCTGAGCCTTTCGTCTCTCCAAAAACTCTTTTGCTCACCAAAATCAATGTCAATAGTTACCCTATTGCTTAAAAGTCTTGGTGTAGCAATTACCTGGCAATACTGTTCAATTTTTGAAGTATCCGCCTGGGCAAATAAGGCAGATGACGCCAGAACTATACACGCTGAAATAATAATTCTTTTCATTTTTTTTGCGGTTAATTTATTTAATGAGCCACCCTTTGGCAGAGCGGCCCATCTTCAGGAAGGCGGCATGTTTTGTTACCTGCAGTTTTTGCAGGTGCAATTGCTGCCGCATTTGCAATTTTCGCAGGTGCAACCGGGGTTGCCGCATGTGTGTTTGTCTTTTTGATTGTTGCTGCTCAGTTCAAATGTTGATTTCATGATATTTGTTTTTAAAATTTTACATGTTTGCCGGTTAGCTTAAATTGTTCGCTTACTTCGCTTTATTTACCGCTTTTTTAATCGCCAGTATATAAAAACCCATGGTAAAATCAATAGACAGGCAAAACAGGTCGTATTGAGGTGGGATTAAACCTGAATCCTGGAACTTGTGGTATAGCAAGTCCCATATACCGTGAAGGAAATAACCGGATGCTAAAATGTTCTTGCTTTTTTTAATTCCATAGTAGGCAATAAAGACGAACAGTACAGCCTGGGCAGAATTAATAACCAGGGCCCGGGTATTTGACCAGTCGAACCCTACATATAGAAACCCAATGCCACAAAGAACCAGGCCATAAATCAGTGGTTTGTCAAACTGCTTCAGCAAAATAAACACGAAGATGATTAACAGCCCCGATGAAATGCCAATAATAACGGGTATCATAGCTTTGCTTTTTAATGGTTACCTTAATTAAATGCCTGGCTAATTTGGTAATTAGAGTTACCAAGAAAAGCTTGACGGAAGCTGTGGCTTGCATGATACAATTCAGCACACTGGGCTGAACAGAAGTAATGCCCGGCATTATCCGGAGAATAAATTGCTTTTTGGCGGTCAACAATTAACATACGGCAAACCGGATCAATAGAACTGCTGCTTAATCTTTCTACCTGTAACTCAAACACTTCTTTTGCGCCTGAAATATTTTTAAATGTATGATTGCCTTTTGACAGGAAGCCGCAAACAGATTTATCCTCTATCGAACCTATAAAATCATCCGAGCACCAGAAAGTACCAGGCGACGCTTTTGCGGCAATCCTTGATGCCAGGTTAATGGCAGAACCAAAATAGCTGTCAGCCCTTTTTAAAACCTTGCCGAAATGAAGCCCTCCATGCACCTGGAGAAAATTTTCTTCGCAAACAGTATTGGCCTCTAATTTAAGTGCCGTTGCAAGTAACATTTCCGGGCAATCGGAGACGAACATAATTTCATCTCCCCTGCGTTCGTGAATACTGCTGCCGCCTACCAGGCACTTTTCAGCAATCTGCACATACCTGTCTATCAAATCGGCAGCCGTTACCGGCCCATGGGTTTCTGTTAACGCGGTGTAACCTGATAAATCAGCTATGAGGATGGCAATATTTTTTTCCATTTAATTTAACTGTTGTTTTGTAATACAAAGGTATCCCGTGTGTAAAGAGCCTAACAGACATCAAAATGTCAAAAACGGACAACAACTTAGCCATCGCTGGCAAAACAAAATTCCTGGTTGAGGAACTTATGTCGTTTACTTAAGCAACCAATGCCAGGTTGAGTATTGTCATGCTGAGTTTATCGAAGCATTCCGAAACCGTTTTATGTCCCTTGCTTTTGGCGTACCCGTCCTTGACAGGCCCAGGCTGTCATCCTTATACTGCTTGCCTGATAAATTTGTTCAACAATTTTTTGGTGACCAGCAATAGTGCTACTATGAGGTCCCGAAACTTCGGGATTGTGTCACTCACTTCTACGCCTGGTAATTATATTCGGCAATGTTCGGCCAGGCTGTTTTTGCACAGTTTTATGCGGGATGGAGTATAACTAAACGACATTGGTTGAAGAATGAACATTTTGAAGGATATTAATTCTGGTTGATGCGTAAACTGTTACCTGCCTTTCCAGGTTAAACTGGTCATCCTGCTGCGGCGTAACAAAAATAATTGCTGTGTTTGTGCAGCCGCGTTAGGTAAAGCTTCTGGCGCCAAAGGCGGCAGAAGCATAGGCTGTACTGTGGGAAAAGCTGCATAGCGAACCTAACCGCACAAGAGTGCGACGCAACCAAAGCCTCATTCTTATTCCCCATGCCGGGCCCATAATACTTATTCAAATAATTGCGCAGCAATTATTACTCCATGTTTCCGTGGCAGTACTTTGCCCCCCTGCTATCACCAAAAACAGCAGGCTGCTTTTTAAAAATTGTTTACATTCATCGTTTACAGCGATGGAACTTACACAAACAGAAGGGTACAAAATTGTGGCGGCATGGCTTGAGCGTAAAGGGTTTGAGCCTTTCGATTTTCAGCGGCAGGCCTGGCAGCAAATCATCAACGGCGGCAGCGGCCTGGTGAATGCGCCTACCGGTTGCGGTAAAACATTTTCCGTTTTTCTCGGCAGTATTCTCCAATTCATCAATCACCATCCCAAAGACTATAAAGCAAGAGCTAAGAATGGCCTGCAGCTATTGTGGGTTACGCCCCTGCGGGCACTGGCAAAAGACATTGGCCGTGCTATGGAAGAAGTGATTAACGACCTGGGCATGCAATGGAAAGTGGGCATTCGCAACGGCGATACAGACACCGCTGAAAGGCAAAAACAAAAGCGCAATATGCCCGAAGCGCTGATTATTACCCCCGAAAGCCTGCACCTGCTGATTGGCCAGAAGGGCTACCACGATGTGTTTACAACACTTGCCGTTGTGGCTGTTGATGAATGGCACGAACTGCTGGGCAGCAAACGCGGTGTGCAGGTTGAGCTGGCGCTTAGCCGTATTACCGGTATAAATCCGCGGCTTTCTCTGTGGGGCATCAGCGCTACCATCGGCAACCTGCAGCAGGCTGCGGAGGTTTTACTGGCGCCTTTACCCAAGGAAGCCGCAAAGCATATTAAAATCATACGTGCCAACATACACAAGCAAACGTCCATATTTTCTATTATACCGGAGGAAATTGAGAAATTTCCCTGGGCCGGCCACCTGGGCATTAAGCTGGCGAATGAAGTAGTGCCTATTATTGAGCAGAGCAATACCACCCTTATTTTCATTAATACCAGGGGCATGAGCGAAATGTGGTACCAGACATTGCTGACGGTTGCGCCGCAACTGGCAGGCGCCATCGCCCTGCACCATGGCAGCATAGAACAGGAACTGCGCATTTGGGTAGAAGAAGCGCTGCATACCCAAAAATTGAAAGCGGTGGTATGCACGGCCAGTCTTGACCTGGGCGTTGATTTTCGCCCGGTGGATACCGTGATACAGGTGGGCTCGCCCAAAGGTGTGTCGCGTTTTTTACAAAGGGCCGGCCGCAGCGGCCACCGGCCCGGCGATATCAGCAAGATTTTTTTTCTGCCCACTCATTCCCTTGAACTGGTGGAAGCCGCGGCCCTTAAACGGGCCAGCAAAGAGGGGCTTATTGAAGGCCGCGAACCAATGCTGCTTTGCTTTGATGTACTTACGCAATACCTGTGCACGCTGGCCATTGGAGAAGGCTTTACACCTGCCACAATTTTTGAGGAGGTTAAACGCACCCATTGTTTTGCCGACATGAATGACGCGGAATGGCAGGAAGTGCTGCAACATATTACCAACGGCGGCAACGCCCTGCAGTATTATGATGAATACAAAAAGGTGGAAGTGGGCGAAGATGGTATTTACCGCATTAAAAACCGGCGCATAGCCATGCGCCACAGGCTGCACATTGGTACCATTGTAAGCGACGCGATGATGAAGGTTAAGTTTATTACCGGCGGTTATATAGGCGTTATTGAAGAATGGTTCATCAGCCGCCTGGAGCCTGGCGATGCCTTTACTTTTGGCGGCAAAAAGCTGGAACTGGTTTCCATAAAAGACATGACGGCGCTGGTGCGTAAATCTAACGCCAAAAAAGCGGTTATACCAAGCTGGATGGGCGGCCGTATGAGCCTTACCGCTAACCTGGGCAGGGTACTGCGGGAAACATTCAGCGAGGCTGCGCTGATTACCGGCGACAAACTGCCGCCGGGCGCTAAAGTGGAGCGGGAAATGGAAAGCCTGTTACCGTTGTTTCAGCTACAGCAACAGCTATCGCATATTCCCCAGGCAGACGAATTGCTGATTGAACATATTGAAGACAAAGACGGCTATCACCTGATGGTGTACCCCTTTGAAGGGCGGCAGGTGCATGAAGCCATGGGTTCGTTAATGGGGCACCGCATCAGCAACATTACGCCCATTACTTTTTCCATAGCCATGAACGATTATGGCTTTGAACTGCTGAGCGACCAACCCATACCTGTTGACGATACCAATGTTCAAGACCTGTTTACCACCGATAACCTGATAGCGGATATACAGCGCAGCGTTAACAGTGTTGAAATGGCCACCCGCAAATTCCGCGACATTGCAGTTATCGGGGGCCTTATTTTCCAGGGTTATCCCGGTGAGCAAAAAAAAGCGAGGCACCTGCAGTCATCGGCCTCGCTGTTGTTTAAAGTATTTAGTGAACACGACCCCAAAAACATTTTGCTGCGCCAGGCTTACCAGGAAGTTTTTGACCAGCAGATGGAAGAAGTAAGGCTGCGCAACGCTTTGCAGCGCATACAGCAAAGCCGCATTGTTATTACGTTTCCTGAAAGGTACACACCGCTATCCTTCCCCATTATTGTAGATGGACTTAGCCGTTACAACCTTTCATCAGAAAAGCTGGAAGACAGGGTAAGGCGCATGCAGCAGCAAACGGAAAAAAGGAAGTAATTATTTGGTTAAGTATTTGCGTTGCGTGCTGTAGAGGATGATGAAGAGTAAAGCTATACCAATACCTATGTACCCGTTAAAACCTGTAAGATAAGCCATGCCCGAAAACAAAATAATTGTAATAAAAGGCAACAATTCTCCCGCCAGCCACATCCAGTAGCCACCTGCTTTAAGCTTGCGCATTTCCATAGCGCCGTAAATGCAAAGGCCAACAGCAATAAGGTTAAGGATTAAAATAGGCACCCTGTTTTCAAAACTTTTTTTTGCTGCTTCCAACATTTCCGGGGTCATCATGTTTTTAAGAAAGGAGGGCATTTTCTCAAAGTCATCGCTGTTTATTGCTTTTTCCATATCCTTATAACCCTGTTCTGCACGCACAAAGCCGAAGACACTAAATAAAAGCGTTATACCGCTTCCAATAAAAGTAAGAATGGTTAATACATTAATAGAGCCCGGCAGTTTTTTCTCCTGCATCGGGTCAAGATAGTGCTGATCCATGTGTAGAGTTTTTTAATAGCTATGTGATTTTTTTAGACATTTAAAAATAACAATACTGTTGCATTATACGCTGGTTCAACATAAAAGATTTAAAAACATAGCAAAACTCACTGATTTTTCAGGGGGTGTCCCTCGTACCTCGGGCCGGGCAGAACTGCGTTCGCAACTTTCGTCAAAAGCAACGTTTAGTTGCTTTTAACTCGGTTGTGCTCTTACTCCGGCACAAAGCAGCGCTGGCCCTCCACCTTTAGGGGGAGTTGGAGGGGGGCCTCACGGGAGTAGCCGCTGCAATCCCTCACCCGAAGAGTAACCTGTTATTTCTTTGCAAGAGGATTGTTGTGTCCGCCCCGCCTCCTGTTTCACATTAAACTGCCCCAACAATATAAATAACGTTACACGCTTAATTGTTTAGTAATTAATTACTAATTAATTTAGCATTTTGAAATCAATAAACCTCGATATTATCAACCGGGTTAAAAAGGATATTTTAACCCTGCAGGGTTTTAAAACATTACCTGCTGATAATACAGTGCGCATAGGAATACCCACCATTGAAGCAAATTTTCCCAATGCAGTTTTTCCCACCGGCTGCATGCATGAGTTCATCAGTCAAACTATTGAAGATGCAGCGGCTACCAATGCATTTGTTGCTGCGTTATCAGGCAGGTTAATGCAGTTTGGGGGCGCCTGTGCATGGATAAGCGCCACAAGGACACTCTTTCCTTCTGCGTTAAAGAGATTTGGACTGGAACCGCATCAAATCATTTTTATAGACCTGCAAAAAGAAAAAGAAGTGCTGTTTGCCATGGAAGAAGCATTAAAATGCAACAGGCTTACCACCGTAATAGCAGAAGTAAAAGATGTTGATTTTAAAATGTCCAGGAGGTTTCAACTGGCAACAGAGAAAAGCAGGGTTACCGGTTTTATACTTCGCCACCAGCCGCGTACCGCCAATACCATTGCCTGTGTTTCAAGATGGCGCATCAGTTCCATTGCCAGTGAGCCGCAGGCAGGTATGCCGGGTGTAGGCTTCCCCAGGTGGAATGTTGCGTTACAAAAAGTGCGTAATGGCATTCCCGGCAACTGGCAGATAGAATGGGCCGGTAATAGTTTTGCAGATGTTACCAAACAGGATAGTAAAATTATCAGCATGCCTTTGCTGAAAGTAGGCTAAAAGGTTCAATGCAATAAGACACCAGGCCAAAGTAAATGGTAAAGCTTACTCAGATTAAACTTTGAACAATCCAGGAAAAGGAATATGCAAAAAAGATTTGTCGCAATATGGTTCCGTCATTTAAAAACAGACTGGCTAATTAAACGCCAGCCACAACTGGCACAAACAGCATTTGCACTGGCATTGCAGGATCATGGAAGGTTACGCATTACTGAAGTATCGGCTATTGCTAAAGCAAAGGGAATTTACGCAGGTATGGTGGCAGCAGATGCAAAAGTGTTGGTGCCCGGCATTCAAATTGTAGATGACCAGGAAAATCTGTCGGCCGGGTTATTGGAAAAGATGGGGCACTGGAGCATTCGTTTTACGCCGGTTGCAGCTGTTGATTTTCCGGATGGCTTAATACTGGATGTTAGCGGCTGCGCCCATTTATGGGGCGGGGAAGAAACTTACCTGAAAGATATGCTTAACAGGTTCAAAAAATTAGGCTACCATACCAGGGTTGCTATAGCAGATACCATTGGTACAGCATGGGCTATATCAAGATATGGCAGGGTAAAAGCCATTATTGGTACAGGAGAACAAGCTGCGTCCATAACACCTTTACCACCCGCCGCATTACGTTTACCTGCCGAGGTTACAGAACGCTTACACAAGCTTGGCCTATACCAGGTGGGTAGTTTTATGAACATGCAACGCTCTGTATTGCGCCGCAGGTTTGGTAAAGAATTATTGTTAAGGCTAAACCAGGCATTGGGGTTAGAAGAGGAAATCATTACTCCTTTATGCCCTGTTGAACCCTGGCAGGAAAGGTTGCCCTGCATGGAACCCATTACTACAAGAAAAGGCATTGAAGCAGCATTGGAACAACTTTTACAGCAGCTATGCAGCCGCATGCAACGGAACGGTATAGGAATCCGCAAAGCTGTACTTAACTGCTACCGGGTAGATGATGACATACAAACGGTTTCTGTTGAAACCAACCATGCATCACTCAACGGCAGCCACCTTTTTAAACTTTTTGAACTGGAAATAAGTTTGCTAAAACCGGGATGGGGCATTGAATTGTTTGTGCTGGAAGCTGTAAAAACAGAAGATGTAAAACCAGTACAGGAAACTTTTTTTACACTCAACAGCAGCCTTCAAAGCCGCGAACTGGCAGAACTGCTGGATAACCTTGCCGCGAGGTTTGGTAATGCAGCCATCAACCGTTACCTGCCTGCGGAACATCACCTGCCGGAAAAGTCTTTGCAACTGGCCAGTTCCCTGGATGAACAACCTTCCATAGCCTGGCCTTCCGGCAAAGTAAGGCCCATTCATTTACTAAGAGAGCCACAACAAATTGAAGTAACAGCGCCCATACCTGATTACCCACCCATGAATTTCAGGTATAAAGGAAAGTTGCATACAGTGAAGAAAGCAGATGCCTGTGAACGCATTGAAGCCGAATGGTGGATAGCAAGGGGCTTGCACCGTGATTATTATGTTGTGGAAGATGAGGAAGGAAAAAGGTACTGGCTTTTCCGGTTGGGACATTATGATGAGCAGGTAAAGCCCGGATGGTTTATCCATGGGTTTTTTGAATAAGGAATGCTAAATATCTGTGAGTGGTGAATGGTGAATCGTGAGTGGCTTTTTATTCTTCATTCAGCATTCCTTGTTCCTTGTTCGATATTCTCTCTCCGGGTCTGAAAAGCCGCCCAATGAACCGAACGATGAAGTGCTTGCGACGCAACGAAGTCCCCATGAAAAACCATTGCTGGTATCAAAATAATATACCTGCTCACCGCAGCAGCCCACATACAACAAACAGGCAGTTATGAGCTATATTGAATTACAGGTAACCACCAACTTCAGCTTCTTAAGGGGCGCCTCGCACCCTGAAGAACTGGTGGAGCAAGCCGCATTGCTGGGCTACAAAAAAATAGCCATAACAGACAGGAACAGCGTTGCCGGTATTGTACGGGCACATGCCGCTGCCAAAAAAAGGGGAATCAGCATTATAACCGGCTGCCGGTTAGACATAGCCGATGGCACCAGCCTGCTGGCCTACCCTACCCATAAAGAAGCTTACGCCAACCTGTGCAGCCTGCTAACAAAAGGCAACCTGAGAACAGAAAAAGGCAAATGCCTGCTGTATAAAAAAGATGTATATGAGCATGCCAAAGGCATGAAATTTATTGCAGTGGCGCCGGAGCAACTGACAGAAAACTTTGATGTTGATGATGGTTTTAAGCAATCAGTAAAGGAATACCATGAAGCCCTGGGAAGGGATTTGTATATTGGCGCCACCCGCTGTTATGAAAGCAATGATTATAAAAAAATCTTCCGCATACTGCAACTGGCAAACCATTATCAGCTACCTGTTGTGGCCACCAATGATGTGTATTACCATAACCCGCAACGGCGGGAGCTGCAGGATATACTAACCTGCATCCGCGAAAAAAAGACCATTTACAATGCCGGCTTTTTATTACATGCCAATGCAGAACGTTACCTTAAAAAAGCGGATGAAATGCAGCGGCTGTTTAGCCAGCACCCTGATGCCATAATACAAACCGCTGCTTTTGCCGAAGCCTGCCAGTTTAGCCTTGACAGTTTGAAGTACCAATACCCTGAAGAACTTACCACCGGGGGAAGAACGCCGCAACAAGAGCTGGTAATGCTTACCTGGCAGGGCGCACAGCAAATATTTGAAGACGGGCTTGAACTAAAAATAGCCGCTACCATACAGTACGAACTTGACTTTATAGAGCGTATGAATTATGCTTCGTATTTTCTTACGGTGCATGATATTGTGCGTTTTGCCCGCAGCAAAGATATTCTTTGCCAGGGCCGTGGTTCTGCCGCCAACTCCACAGTATGCTTTTGCCTGGGCATTACATCTGTTAACCCATCTAAATTCGATCTGCTGTTTGAGCGTTTTATTTCTTCGGCACGCAATGAGCCACCGGATATTGATGTGGATTTTGAACATGAGCGCCGGGAAGAAGTGATGCAGTACATCTACCAGAAATACGGCAGGGACAGGGCAGCCATTATAGCCACCGTAACACAGCAGCACCAGAAAGGCGCCATAAGAGATGTGGGCAAGGCCATGGGCTTATCGGTAGATACGGTAAACAGGCTATCCAAATCTGTGTGGGAGTTTACCGATGAATGGTTTGATGAGCACCGCATGAACGAACAGGGTATTGACCTTAAAGATTCGCATCTTAAAAAAGTGCTGGAACTAACACAGCAGTATATCGGCTTTCCACGCCAGTTGGGCCAGCATACCGGCGGCTTTGTTATTACACAGGAAAAGCTGCACCACCTCTGCCCTATCCTTAATGCCCGTATGGAAAACCGTACCTGTATTGAATGGAATAAAGATGATATTGATGCCCTTGGCTTTATGAAAGTGGATGTGCTTGCACTGGGCATGTTAACCTGTATACGCAAATGTTTTGATGAAGCCAGGCAACACCATGGGCGGCACTTTACGTTGGCCAATATACCGCAGGATGACCCTGCCGTGTACGACATGATTGGCCATGCGGATACCATTGGTGTTTTCCAGATAGAAAGCCGGGCACAGCAGTCCATGCTGCCCAGGCTTAAACCCAAAAGTTTTTACGACCTGGTAATTGAAGTGGCCATTGTAAGGCCCGGCCCCATACAGGGCGATATGGTACACCCTTATTTGCGCCGGCGTAACGGTGAAGAAAAAGAAGAATATCCTTCACCGGAGCTGGAAGTAATACTCAAAAAAACATTGGGCGTGCCCTTGTTCCAGGAGCAGGCCATGCAAATAGCCATTGTAGCAGCCGGCTTTACACCAACAGAAGCCGACGAACTGAGAAGAAGCATGGCCACCTTTAAACTGAAAGGCATGGTTAAACAGTTTCACGATAAGCTCATCAGCGGTATGCTGCAACGAGGTTACCCGCAGCAATATGCGGAAAGAATATTCAAGCAACTGGAAGGCTTTGGCAGCTATGGATTTCCCGAAAGCCATGCCGCCAGTTTTGCATTGCTGGTGTATGTTTCCTCCTGGCTAAAATGCTATTACCCGGATGTATTTGCCTGCGGACTGCTAAATAGCCAGCCCATGGGGTTTTATGCCTCGGCGCAGATAGTAAGCGATGCCCGCAGGCACCAGGTAGAGGTTAGGCCGGTGGACATCAATTATTCGCAATGGGATAATATACTGGAAGAAAAAGTTACCCATCTTTTTGCCCTTCGCCTCGGCTTCAGGCAGGTAAAAGGACTACGGCAGGATGATATGCAAAAACTCATTACCGGGCGCAAAGAACAATTTACCAGCATTAACCAACTGGTGGATGCCGGTGTTACTATAGCCGCGCTGGAAAAACTGGCGGATGCGGATGCCTTCAGGTCGCTGGGTGTTGACCGGCGGCAGGCTTTGTGGGAGATAACGGCGCTGCACGATCACCCCACCGGAGTGTTTACAGGGCAGCCATCAGAAAGCCACACCGAAACAGGTGTGAACTTGCCGCAAATGAGTTTATCAGAGCATGTGGTGCAGGATTATGGCGCCACCGCCCTTTCCCTTAAAGCCCATCCTGTAAGTTTTATACGCGAAAAACTAAACCTGCTGCATATTGTTCAGGCCAAAGACCTTTCGGCTGGTAATAACGGCGATATTATCAGAGTTGCAGGCCTTGTGCTTGTAAGGCAGCGGCCCGGTACTGCCGGCGGCGTATGTTTCATTACTATAGAAGACGAAACAGGCACGGCCAACCTGGTAGTGTTCAGAAACCTGTTTGAAAACATTTACCGCAAACAAATACTTCATTCCAAATTGTTGATGGTAGAAGGCAAGCTGCAGAAAGAGGGAGAAGTAATCCATGTAATTGTAAGGCATTGTGAGGATTGGTCTAAACTGCTGCGGAGCTTAACCGCCAGCAATAAAGAAAGTATTCCCGTGCTCACCTTATCCCCAAGGGATGAGAATGATGGTTTTCCTTTTAAAGCAGAAAACAAACGCACACAGGTACGGCAGGTGTACCAGGAAGAGCTTTTTCCCGGGGCGAGAAATTTCAAATAGGAGCATCAACATTTCACAAAACACAGCAAAACTGATTGAATTTTTCAAGGGTTGTCCCTCGTACCTCGGACTGGGCAGAACTGCGTTCGCAACTTTCGTCAAAAGCAACGTTTAGTTGCTTTTAACTCAGTTGTGCTCTTACTCCGGCACAAAGCAGCGCTGACCCTCCACCTTCAGGGGGAGTTGGAGGGGGGCCTCACCGGGGTAGCCGCTTCAATCCCTCACCCGGAAGAAAGTTACCGGTTACAAGTTACCAGTCTGTTGAATATTAAAGCCAGTTTGTCTTCATTAAACCGCTTACATTAAACGTTGAACAAAAGAACATTGAACAACCAAAGCCTCGTAGAGGCGGCATGTTAGTAGATAAGAAAAGAACCGGCTTGGAATGAGCGCCGTAGGTGCGATACGTTGATACGGTGTTTTGAATAAATGTTCCGGGTACAGAAAACCCTGCCGTTTGCCCGAAGGGCACAAATGATAATAGCCACGGGTGAAACCCGTGGTTGAATAATTAACCGTACAACAACCCTGTATGGGTGAATACTCAGAAGGTTCAACCCCTGTAGGGTTGATCTGCCCCGATGCGGCAACCCCGGTTTGCAACCGGGGCTATTCTTAGTAAAGCCTTGCAGGCTTTTATAGAAGGCTTTTTTGGCTGGCATGTTTCTTAATGCTTAACTTAATGACATTGCTCTCCGGGAAATAATAAGCTTTCGCGTTTATTCCACTTACCTCCACATTGAACATTAAACAACCGGACATTAAACAACCCAACACCATTTACCGATGAAAACCATTGCAACAGCAAAACAATTAAAACTGTTTTAAAGTGATATCGTATCTTTCTTTTGTAAAGCATATCTGTGAAAACGCTTTGCCTGCTGAAGATTGCTAACATATTTTCCCAAACGTAATTAAGAGTTTCTGATGAACCTGTACGACATTAACCGCCGCCGCCTGCTGAAAGGCGCAGCCGCTTCGCTTGCTCTCGGTGCATTCAACTTTTCCGGCCTCTATGGCGCTGCCCCGGCCAAAACTTACCGTGTTGCGTTAATCGGCACAGGCTGGTACGGCAAGAGTGACCTTTTTCGACTGATACAGGTGGCGCCGGTAGAAGTGGTGGCCCTTTGCGATGTGGACAAAAACCAGCTAAACGCCGCGGGTGAAATGGTAAGCCAGCGCCAGCAAAGCCGCAAAAAACCAAAGCTTTACACAGATTACCAGAAACTGCTGGCAGAAACATCCCCGGAAATTGTATTAATCGGCACGCCCGACCACTGGCATGCCCTGCAAATGATTGACGCGGTAAAAGCCGGCGCCCATGTATATGTTCAAAAACCTATTAGTGTAGATGTGCTGGAAGGCGAAGCTATGGTGGCCGCGGCACGCAAATACAACCGTGTAGTGCAGGTAGGTACGCAACGCAAAAGCACACCTCACTTAATTGAGGCTAAAAATAATATTGTAGATGCCGGCCTGCTGGGCAAAATATCCCATGTGGAAATGTGCTGCTATTACCACATGCGCAACAATGGCAACCCGGCGGTACAGCCCGTGCCTGATTATTTTGATTATGACATGTGGACAGGCCCTGCACCGCTGCGGCCTTACGATGGCATACCCCATGTGCGGTGGTGGCGTACATTTATGGAATACGGCAATGGCATTATGGGCGATATGTGCGTACACATGTTTGATACCGTCCGCTGGATGCTGAAGCTGGGCTGGCCCAAACGCATTACCTCATCCGGCGGCATTTATGTGCAGAAAGAAGGCAAATCCAACATAGCCGATACGCAAACTGCCCTGTTTGAATATGATGGACTTAACTGCGTTTGGGAACACCGCACCTGGGGTGGCCCTGCAGACCCTGAATACCCCTGGAGCTTTACCCTGTATGGCGAAAAAGGCACACTAAAAGGCAGCACCATGCAGTATGATTTTATACCGGTTGAGAAAGGCGAAAAAATTCATAAGGATGTGGTGTATGAAAAAGAAAAGTACCCGGAAGACCTGAAAGAAAAAGACATAGAGCTAAACGCCGCACCGGCCACCCGGCTGCACATGCTTAATTTTCTGCAGGCTATTGAAAATGGCGGCAGGCCCGTTGCAGATATTGAAGAAGGCCATATTTCCACCGCCTGCTGCATAATGGCCAACCTGTCTATGAAAACAGGCCGGCCACTGGTGTACGACCCGCAAACACGCACCGTTAAGAACGATGCTGAAGCCACGGCTTTATTGGCAAGGCCTTACCGCGGGCCATGGGTACACCCGATGCCGTAGGTGGTATCATTGTTACATCTACCATGTGGGCTGCTTAATTGAAATTATACAGTTGATGGGCTGCGGGATAGAAGCGGAAAGCCCGCAACCACCGTAGCCTTAGCGAAGGTGGTGAGGACTTGCAGCGGATAGCCCGGACTGCCGCCTGATTAAAATTCCTGAAGCAGAAAGCCCCAAACTGAAACATATAAAACACCTGGCCCACTACCAAAAATTACCCAAAGGCTGCCCGGTAAAACCCGGTTAGTTTTTTGCTGGCAGTGTTACATGCCGCTGCATTACTTTTGCGGCGATGCAATACCCCGTATTAGTTATTAAGTTAGGCTCGGCGGTACTTACCGCCGCTGATGGCGCCATCAGCAAAACGGTTATTAAAAAAGTGGCGGCCGGCATTGCGGAATTAAGCGCCAGGTACCGCGTAGTGCTGGTATCCAGCGGCGCGGTAGGCAGTGGCAAAGCATATATACGCAACTATAAAGGCACGCTTACAGAACGCAAAGCCGCGGCAGCCATTGGCAACCCGCTGCTGATACAGCTTTATCAAAAATATTTTTCGGCCCACCGCATACCGGTAGCGCAGGCGCTTTGCGAAAGGCACCATTTTTCCAGCCGGCCGCAATTTCTGCAACTGAAAGAAACTTTTGACACTTTTTGGGAAAACGGCATTTTGCCGGTAGTGAATGAAAACGACCTGGTGAGCAATGTGGAGCTGAAGTTTTCTGACAACGATGAACTGGCTACACTGCTGGCCATCAGTTTCGATGCTGACAGCCTGCTGCTCTGCACTTCGGCCGGCGGCTTTATGGATGCGTCGCAGAACATTATACCCCTGGTGCAAAAAATTGACAGCACCATACTTGGCTATGTACGCAGCGATAAAAGCAGCGTGGGGCTGGGCGGCATGACGTCCAAGCTTACCTTTACCCGCCTCGCCAGCTCGCTGGGCATACGTGTTGTTATCTGCGGGCTTAAGGGCGACACCCCTTTTCAGGATGCGATGCAGCAGCGCAACGGCACCACGTTTTTACCACAGCAAAGCAACCTTAAGGCAAGGCAAAAATGGCTGGCCAGCGGCTCCATTACCATCGGCAGTATAGAGGTTGACAAAGGCGCCGCCAAAGCCCTGCTACAGCGCAAAAGCCTTCTTACCGTGGGCATTAAAGCTATATCCGGCAGGTTTGAAACCGGCGAAGTAGTGCAGCTTACCAACGAAGAGCAGCAGATTATAGGTGTGGCCAAAGTAAAGATGAACTACCTGGCAATAATGGAAAACCTGCACCAGAAAAACAGCGTGGCTGCACATGCGGATGACATTGTTGTTTTTTAGTTTGCCACGCAGGTAATTGTCTCTCTCCGGGCAGAGAGGAATTGGGGTGAGGCGATGTATATTGCCACGGAAACACGGAGGAATAATTGCTGCGCAATTATTTGAATAAGCTTTATGGGCCCGGCAGCAGGAACATGAATGAGGCTTCCGTTGCGTCGCACTCTTCTGCTGTTGGATTCTCTGCGCGGCTTTTCCCGCAGGGTAGTTTGGCTGTTACCGCCTTTGGCGTCACAGTTTTTCATCAGCAACACCGACCCTAAGAACCATTTTTTCAAACTGCATTAATTTGCAACCATGCAAACAACAACTGACCTGATTATTACAACACATAAAGCAGCGAAGGATTTACGGGCGGCTACAGATAAAACCATCAAAACAGCCTTGCTGGCCTTAGCCAGTGCGCTGGAAGCAGAAAGCAAAACAATTATTGCCGCCAACAAAAAAGACCTGGCCAAACAAGACCCGGCCAACGAACGCAACGACCGCCTGATGCTGAACGAAGAACGCATTAAAAGCATTGCCAACAGCATTAGAAAGGTAAGCAGGCTGCCCAATCCATCCGGCAAAGTGCTTACCAAATACACACTGCCCAATGGCATTAAGCTGCAAAAGATAGCGGTGCCCCTGGGTGTTGCCGCGGCCGTGTATGAATCGAGGCCCAACGTAACTTTTGATATTGCGGCACTATGCCTGCGCAGCCAGAATGGTTGCGTACTAAAGGGCAGCAGCGAAGCGGAACATACCAACCTGGCTTCCATAAAACTCATTAAGAAGGTGTTGAAACAAAACGGCATTAACCCGGATTGTGTTACGTTGCTGCCATCAGCAAGGGAAACGGTTAATGAGCTTTTCACAGCCACCAAATATATTGACGTATTAATACCCCGCGGCTCCGATGGATTGATACAGTTTGTACGCAAGAACAGCCTGGTACCGGTAATAGAAACCGGCGCCGGTGTTTGCCATGTGTATGTGGAAAAAGAAGCCAACCTAAAAAAGGCAATACGCATTGCCTACAACGCCAAAGTATCCCGTCCATCTGTTTGCAACGCTATGGATACATTGCTGGTGGATGCGGCGGTAGCCAAAGAGGTATTAAGAGAACTTGCCCCCTTATTGGAAAAAGAAAAAGTTGAAATATTCGCGGATAGCAAAGCGCAGGCCATACTAAAAAAATACCCTTACCTGCAGCGTGCCACAGAAGCTGATTACAACCGTGAATTCCTGAGCCTAAAATGTGCCGTTAAAGTGGTGAAGAACATTGATGAAGCGCTGGCACATATCAGTAAGTACTCCACAAAACATTCCGAGGCGATAGTATCAGAAAACAGGCAGCACTGCAAACGCTTTTTACAGGAAGTGGATGCTGCCGCCGTTTATACCAATGCCTCCACCCGGTTTACAGATGGGGAGGAGTTTGGATTGGGCGCAGAAATAGGCATTTCCACACAAAAGCTGCATGCCCGCGGGCCCTTTGCCCTGGAAAAGCTGGTAACAGAAAAATGGCTGCTGGAAGGCAGCGGACAGGTGAGGTAGGAAGTGGTATTTGCAAGTCGTGACCCGTAATTGTTGCTGAATAAAGTTATCAGGAAAGAATATAGGAAGTGAAATTCTTTGACGATAACGAGCCCGCAGGTGCGGCAAAAAATATTCATTGCCCTGCAATCTTGCCAACAGGCTGTTGTCGAGATTGCTTTTCCTAAGATAGCGTTATTGTATTTTCTCTTGTGTCAATGCAAAATTTTGTACCTTCTAAAAAATCAAGTCCAAGAAGCCCATTGTAGTCTGAAAAAATACCGTGAGCTAAAAAGTCGTAAACCTGAATTTGAAATTTTTCTTTTGTTAAACCAAGAGATGCAAAAGTATCGATCTCAAAAATTTCGGTTTCAATAATTCCATTGGCAGTTTCAATTTTCACAGTTCCGGCGCTGTCTTTAAGGTCGTGTCCAAGTAAATACAAAGCATTGCTGTCAATAGTTGTATTTGTAGCACCCGTATCCAAAATCATTTTCAACTCATACTTATTGTCAATCTCAATATTTACAAGCATTAGCCCGCTTTCTGGCTCCCGTTTAAATTTACTGGTCATTCTTAACACGATTAAAAATGCCTGTAATTTTTCTGGCCGGTTTGAAAGTACCTGTATATATCAGTGTTATTTTGTTAAAGTTTGAAGTTTTGTCCCTACCGATATAACAAACTTCTTTTTTGTCCTTGCTGTGAAACAAAGGAATTCCTGAAAGAACGTCAATTTTGCTCTCGTCCATAATTGGATTTCCAAGCAATACCCATTCATCTGGGTATAGTGCCTTGATGTCGGCTATATTTAGTAGTTGTCCCATTTTACTGTGCTTTTTCGATGCAAATTTAAACTTTTTAACTGTCACTCCTGGGTTCGGGAGATTTCCAGGAAAGTTCTGGCAACTGGTTGCAGGATGCAGGCTACTGCTTGCTGGCTTTAACTCGCAGCTCTTAACTCATAGCTCACAGCCCGCAACTCGTAGCTAACAGCTTACCCCTCTTAACACACAAACCTGTAACCCACGCCTTTGATGGTGAGTATTTCAATGGCCGGGTCATCTTTGAGGTAACCGCGGAGTTTGGTAATGTAAACATCCAGGTTGCGGCTGTTAAAGAAGGAGTCGTTGCCCCAGATGGCGTTAAGCATATTTCTCCTGTCAATAATATGGTTGCGGTTTTGCCACAGGTATTTCAGTAGCTCCGCTTCACGAAAAGAAAGCTTTTTTTCTTCGCTCCCGCATTGCAAAACCTGCCGCTTAAGGTTAAGGGTGTAAGCGCCAAGTGCTATACCGTTGTCGGGTACAGGCTGCGGTGCAGCGGATTTTTTGTTGCGCAACGCGTTTTCTATCCGCACAATCAACTCTTCCATACTAAAAGGCTTGCGGATAAAATCGTTACCGCCACTCTGGAAGCCCCGCACCACATCCTGCGTTTGCGTTTTTGCTGTAAGAAAAATAAGCGGTAAGTCGTGGTTAATCCTGCGGATCTCTTCCGCCAGTTCAAAGCCGTTTTTGTTGGGCAGCATTACATCCAGTACGCAGATATCAGGGTTTATCTTCCTGAACACAGGCAATACATTGGCGCCATCAGCCTCCATCACCACTTCATAACCCCTTGTTTCCAGCGATTCTTTCACCACCTTACCCAGGAACACTTCATCTTCCACATAAAGTATTTTTGTGCTCATTGCTTTTTTCTTCTTAGTGAAATGGTTTCTTTAAAGGCCCGGCGCTTGTCGTCAAAATAAATCACATCCGCTTCACGGTAAGGTATATGCGCTGTAAAAACACTGCCGATGCCGGGCTGGCTTTCCAGTTCTATAAAACCCATGTGCCGTTTAAGTATATGGCTAACATAGCTAAGGCCCAGCCCGTAACCTTTGGTGTTGTGCACATTGTCTGATGGCACACGGAAAAACTTCTCAAATACACGGCTCTTGTATTCCGGCGCAATGCCAATACCATTGTCTTTCACTTTTACTTCCACATGCATGCTGTGGCTCTTTAAAAATATGTCAATTTGAGGGTTATCCCTTTTATACTTCAACGCGTTATCCAGCAGGTTATACAATACGCTTGTCATATGCGTACGGTCGGCAAGAATGGTAAAATTATCACCTTCCGTTACCAGCGATACGGTAGCGCCCTGCTTTTCAAACTGCAGTCGCATAACCGCCATCACATCTTCCGTAAGGGTTTTAAGGTCAAAGGTTTCTTTGTTAAGTTCGGTTTCCCTGGTTTCAAACATGGAAAGCCGCAGCACTTTCTCCACCAGCAGCGAAAGCCGTTGCAGCTCAGCAGCGGAAATATCCAGGTATTCCTTTGTTTTGGCAGGGTCATCCAGTGCATTAAAGCTGCGCAACGCCTCCACAGCCACGTTTACAGTAGCAATGGGTGTTTTTAATTCATGGGTAATATTGCTGATGAATTCATTTTTTACAGCGGAAAGGCGCTGTTGTTCGCGGAGGTTACGGTACAAAAAAACAAAGGATACCAATGTTAACAATACCAGTAATACCGATACCACTATAGGCCAGCTAAGCTTACGTATAATGTAGGAAAAAGGATTATCAAATTCTGCCTGGTACGCATAGGAACGGTTTAAACCAACGAATATAAAACTGGTTTTCAGTTCGTCCCGGCGCAGCCGCGGCATAGCTGCCTGTTCCGGCCTGGCAGCTATACACCGGATACCGTAGGAAAGACTAATGCTGTTCCTGGCAAGTTCTGCTTTGTAGGCAGAGTCAATTACTGACAGTGGCAACGAATCTATAAGGCCCCCACCCTTGTTTATAAACGTTACCACCCGTGGCGGGCCCGGCGGCAAAACCGGCATATTGAAGGAATCTGTACCGGGAAAAAATCCCGGCTCTTCCCCCGGCGTTCTGACGTTCATGGAAATAACCAGCTTTTTTTCCATGGTATCCCCTTTCCTGTTTCCTGGCCCCGGGCCGTTTATTCTTCTCTGCCTCAGTTCATTCATTACATCAAATGCAAACAGGTTATCCGGCAGGCCATGCTTTGTGTAGTTGGTATCAGACTTAAGGCGTTGCAACTGCAGTTTGTACAGTACTTCTCTAAACAGCACATCCGTTTCTTTGCGCAGGTTATCTCGTTCTTCTTTATACAGCCTGGTTATCCAGTAACACTGAAACGCCGCTATCAACATAATGGTAGCGGCCATCAGTATTTTAGATAAACCAAGTTTTTTCTTCATCCTGCAAAAATAAGCGGCAGCATTAGCCACCGGCAACGCATTAACCTTAATTAACCTAAGAGCAAGAATGGTTAACAAGCCCCGGGCATAGTTTTGAAACCAAACTTTAAATTATGAAAAATATGATACTGTGCAGCCTGCTGGTTAGCAGCCTTACCGCATTGCATGCGCAGCAGGGCGCCATTACCTACCAACGCAAGGTAGATGTACACCGCAGGATGGAAGATGAGCAAATGAAGGCCATGCTGCCGCAATTCAGGACCACGCAACACATACTGCTTTTCAGCGACAGCATTTCTGTGTATAAGGCCATTAAGGAAGAAGAGGCACCAGACCCATTTGACCAGGATAATGGCGGCGCCAGGGTTGTAATACGCATGGGCCCCGGCGAAGGCAGTGTTATTTACAAAAATTTCTCCAGGCAATTGTTACAGGAGCAAACAGAACTGGCAGACAAAAATTATATTATTGATGACAGCATAAGGCTGCAGCCCTGGAAGCTGGCCGAAGAAACAAAGAACATATTAGGCCACAACTGTAAAAAAGCCACACTTACTACCAGGAACGGAAGCAATGTAACTGCCTGGTACGCGGAAGATATTGCCACACCCGCGGGCCCGGAAAACTTTGGCGGCCTGCCCGGCGCCATTTTACTGCTTGACATGAATGAGGGGGAAGTTGTTTTTTCCGCAGCAGCTATTGAGCAAAAAGTGAACAGCAAAGAACTGGCCCTGCCCAAAGATGGCCAGCATATTACAAGAGCGGATTTTCAAAAAAAGATGGATGAGTTATTCGGCCCTCCAGGCCCGGGTGGCAGGCGTATGATAAGAATGTAATTGTTCAGGCTTTCGAAAAATTCCTGCCGCATGCGGCAGGAATTTTTTGTTGAACGATATTGTTACATAGCAAACAACACAACAATGCGCAGCAGGAACATCCAACCCCTTGCAGTTTTTATCCTGTTAACATTTAATCTTTAGGGGTATTGTAAAAACTTATATAGTCCCGGTCTACCAGGGTCTGAAAAGCCGCCCAATGAACAGAACGATAAAGTGATTGCGACGCAAGGGACGATACCATGAAAGGCCGCGGCTGGTATCATAATAGTGAGTGGTGAGTAGTGAGTAGTGAGTCAATGTCGTTTAGTTAAAGATGTCAGCCTGAGCCTGTCGAAGGCGGATGCGTAAAAAGCAACGGACGTAAAAACGGTTTCTACAAGCTCAACCTAACATTCGTTTGTTAAATAAACGGCATTGAATAGTGAGTGATAAATACAAAAAACGGCCTGGCAGCAGGCGCCAACATAAAACAACAGCAATGACACAAAGGGCCAGGTATATGATTGTTTTAATAACGATTGCAATACTGCTGCTTTACAGCAAGCTTAAGCTTGAGTACTATTACCGGTGCATGGAGAACAATGATGATTGCTGCTGTAATTGCTGTTGGTAACAACTACCCTCCTATCATTCTTATCACAGCCCTGGGGCCGCCCTGCAAGCCAGATTTGTTGAGGCCGTACGTAAAGCTGAGCAGGAAATAACGGTTAAGCACATTGTATTTTTGATCGGTAATATAATTCTGGTTAACACTCCTGGTAATGCCGATGTTTTTGTTTAGTACATCCATAACGGCAAGCTTCACTTCGGCCCGTTTGTTCTTCATAAAACCCCGTGCCAATGATACATTCCACAATGGCACCCTTGCATTGAAACCGCTGGTACGGCCCGTATTGATGGTATAAGTAAACTGGTTATTAACCGTAAACCCGGCGGGCAGAAAATTGGTCATATCCACAGCATAAGACTGCTGAAAATATTTATTGTTAAACAAGGGCTGTAAAGTGTATTGTGTGCTATTGTAAGTAAGCCTTGCCGTAAACTGCAGGCTGATGGTTGTATCTATATCAAAATTGTAATTGATACGGGGGCCTGCGGAAAAGTTTTTGATGGTGTTCCTATTCGCGTTAATGAACGAGATGTTGTTATTGTAAGTGGTGGTTAACTCCAGCTCCAGCCTTGATTTAAGTTTCTTTAACGGAAAGCCATAGTTAATATTGCTGATGATGCTGTACACCCCATCAGCATTTACGGGCCGGGTAACGCGGCTGCCGTTAGGGGCTAATTCGTCTGAATAAACAATAGCGCTTTTGCTTATGGTTCCGCTAAAAAACAACATCAGGTTTTTGCGGGTAGCCATGTTGGCGCCAAAATAATTGATGCTCATGTTATGGTTATACTGCCGCCGGAGCAAGGCATTGCCGATGCTGATGTTAAGCGGGTCGCTTATATCTGCAACGGGCTGCAGTTGCATAACAGAAGGCTGTGTGGTATAGGTTGAATAATCAACACGCAGGTTCTTTGTACGGCTGATTTGGTACTGGTAGTTAAAGCCGGGCAACACATCATTAAAACTTTGGCGTATGTTGTTACCTGTAGTATTGTTGTAACTGTTTAGGATGGCATACTGCACCTGTGCGCCAACTGAAAAAGAGGTTTTGTTTTTATTGCTCCTTAAACGCAGGCCTCCGCCGGTATATGCATACCTGCTGCTGAAACTGTTGCTCAGCAGGCTATCCAGCCTGTCGTACTTGTTACTGCCATTATTAAAATTGAATGTTTGTTTATCGCTCTCTCCCTTGTTAATGTTGTAATAAGCGCTTGCCTCCAGCAAAGCATGTTTGCCAAGCGGTTCTGTATAAACCATGTTGGCGCCAAAGTTTTTCGTAACCGCGTCGCGGTTGTTGCGCTGGTTAATCAGTGAGTCCGCAGGGTTTTGTGCCACATCATAAAAGGTGTTTAGTGAGTGCTGCGCACCTGCCGACTTACTGTTATTATACCCCAGGCTGATATTGGCCGAAACAGTACGCCCCTTTTTAGCAAATCGCCTGCGCAGCAACATATCGCTGGTAAAATTGAAAGCACTGGCATCGGTACTGGTATTGGAGTACCCATTGTTAAGCAGTACGCTTTTTTCGTTAACTGACTGGTACAGGCTGTTGTTTACAGACCGGTTATCCTGGAACGTTACAGAGGGTGTTATTTTAAGCGATGTAAATGTGTCCAGCTTCTGATCGAGCATTAAGTTAATGCGGTGCTGGGTGACTTCTTTAACGCTGTTGCTGCTATCAACCCGGTTAAAAGGGTTTTGCGGAGACAGGTTTTGGGTAAAGGTTTGCTTATTGGTTTGCAGGTTAATATCACTTGCGGTATAGCTCATGTTAAAGTCGCTGCGGCGGTTGTTCCAGGCATTGCTGTAGTTAACACCGCCGGCAAAGGTTTTGGCAATGCCCTGCTGGTTTTGCCCAAGCCCGGTAACAGGCAAACCATTGTTGTTATCATCGCCGCCTGTTCTTATAACAACGCCCCCGCCATTGCGCATACCGCGTGATAATTCCCCGGAAAAATTCAATGCGTCCTGCATGCTAAAGCCTTGCCGGTTGGTATTATTACCCATGCCGATAAAAGACAACTGTTCATCCCCATTAAAGCGGTTAAGGTTAGCCTGCGCATCATACCGCTTTGGTCCCGCCCCTGCCGTAACGCGGCCAAACAAAGCATTGGCCTTATCTTTCTTCAGCTTAAGGTTAATGGTTTTTTGCTGGTTACCATCATCAATGCCGGTAAACTCCGCCTGGTCGCTTTTTTTATCAAACACCTGCACTTTGTCAACAGCATCGGCCGATAAATTTTTTGTCGCCATCCTGGGGTCGCCGGTAAAGAATTCTTTGCCGTTAACCAGCACACGCCTTACGGTTTGCCCGTTTACTTTAATGGTTCCGTCATTGTCAATGGTAACGCCCGGCATTTTCTTCAGCATCTCTTCAACCACGGCATTGGGCTGCGTTTTAAAGTTTTCTGTGTTAAACTCAAGCGTATCATTGTTAATGGTAACGGGCGGCCGTTTATCTGCTACGGTTACGTTTGCCAAGCGGGCTATATTGATTAAATGTACCAGCCCGATATCCTGCGTTGCCATATTACCGGTAACCTTTACCGGGTGCCATACCGGCCCGTACCCCACATAAGAAGCGGAGATAAGATAGCTGCCCTTTTCGATATTGCTGAACCTGAACCAACCGGATGAATCGGCCCGTGAAAAGGTTACCAGTGTTGAATCGCCGGCGTTTACCAGTGAGACCGTTGCATAAGCAAGCCCCTTGTTTACGGAGGTATCAACAATGCGGCCTTTAACAGTGGATGTTTGAGAGAATGCATGACCGAGCAAAAAAACAGAGATAACGCAGAGTACAATTTTGGGCATAAAAGCTGTTTTGCCAAATGTATTGGCCACCCCGTGCAAACATGGTTAACCAGCTTTAGAGAAAGGTTAATGAAGGTTAAAACATCCCATCCCTCGGAAGGGGAATTAAGTCATCTATAGTGGAAAATTTTATGGGCCCGGCAGGAGGAACATGCATGAGGCTTTACTTGCGTCGCACTCTTGTACTGGTGGATTCGCTATGCGGCTTTTATTGAAGCGAAGAGGGAGATAAATATGTCAATACAATATAACCAGGCTTGACTTCTCGGTCATACAATGATACGTCGTCCGCCAATTGCATTTGCCTTCCCAAACTGATTAAAACAATTGTTATCTTCTAAAATTAAAAATTTACTTGCGTCAACAAATGCCTTCACCAAAGTATCAGTTTTTTCATTTAATGTATCAAGATGCAGGTTGCCATATTTACAGATATTGCCGATAATATTTTGCTCCTTATCTGTAAAATGAAAGTAAGGCAATCCTGCGTTACATCGTGTGAGCCACGAAAGATGTTTAACAAAAACCTGCAGCCCTGAGCTTTCAATTTGTAAAGCTCCATTGAATCTTTTCCCGATTTTATTATCAACCAAATATTGCTGCGCTTCTTTTGCAGGCTTGTAATTATTGTCTTGATTAAGCCAAGGCAATTCCGTGTCGCCAAGAAAAATCAATCTGTCATAACCTAATTGCTTTGTCAATTTTAGTAAACCCGTCGCCAGTTGTTTGATATGTCCTTTAAAAGACTTTGAAGTAAGCGTCAGTATATAACTTTTAAAAACCTCCGGATAATAAAATTCTTCTTCGTCCTTGTCATAGTTGTAGCTACGGAGAGGGAAAGACGGATAGTTCTTTAAGCAGTCTTGCCTGTTAATTTTAATTAGCATAGAGTGAAAATGGTATAGTGCCAACGTTATATTGGCGTACTCAAATATATAACCGTTTATAATCAATTTACACTCGTTTATGCTGCTGCCCGGTCAGTATTGGCAAAGCCTAATGGCTGCCGGATTGAAACGAAAACCCCGCTGAGGGCTCCGTGCGGCGGTTCCTGTGGCGGAGTTGCAGTGAAAAGCCGGGACTTACGCCGCATAGATGAACAAAAGCCGAAAGCCCCAACACATTTTTCTACGGGTGATTATTAACAGGCATATACATTTGTAAAGAAGGAACCAGCATTACTACTTATGAAGAATTTTTTTGCCGCCGCTTTTGCATTGTACTGCATGCTTTGCCTGTTGCCGGTAAGGGCACAGCTTAACATATATGTTTCAACAAACGGCAATAACAATAACAAGGGCACATTGACGCACCCGCTCAAAACGGTGTCTAAAGCCTTAGTACTGGCCAAACAAAAAGCGACGGGCAGCCACGTAAACATACAACTGCGTGGCGGCACATATTACCTTAACAACAGCCTGCAGTTACATGCGGAAGATATTACGGCCGCATCTGTTACCATATCGGGTTATAGAGATGAACAGGTGAACATCAGCGCCGGCCGACGCCTGCGCCTGCAATGGAAACCTTACCGTAACGGCATTTACCAGGCTGCGGTTACCGCAGGTGTGGTTTTTGAAAGATTGTACATTAACAACCAGCCGCAGGTATTGGCGAGGTATCCCAATTTTGATTCTTCGGCACGGGTGTTTAACGGTACTGCCGCCGATGCTTTATCGCCACAGCGTGTAAAGCAATGGAAGAACCCGGCAGGCGGTTATGTGCATGCCCTGCATGCGCATGAATGGGGCGGCTTTCATTACCGCATTAAAAGCGCTGCAGCAGATGGCGAGTTGCAACTGGAAGGTGGCTGGCAAAACAACCGGCCTAACGACATGCATAAGGAACACCGTTTTGTTGAAAATATTTTTGAAGAATTGGACGCACCCGGCGAATGGTGGCTGGATAAAGACCGGCACATACTTTATTACTACCCTCCTGCACACGTTAAACTGCCACAGGCAGTGGTTGATGTTTCCCAGCTAAAGAACAGTATTGAACTGCTTGGCAGCGTGGAAAAGCCGTTAAAGAATGTGCGGATTACCAACCTCAACTTCATACACAACGAACGCAGTTTTTGGGAAACCAAAGAGCCACTGCTGCGCAGCGACTGGACTATTTACCGCGGCGGCGCCATACTGTTGGAGGGCACAGAAAACTGCAGTATTACAAACTGCAGCTTTGGCCATATAGGCGGCAACGCCATTATGTTCAGCAACTACAACAAGCAGGATACCGTTAGCGGTTGCCATATTGCCCATATTGGCGCAAACGCTGTTTGTTTTATTGGTGATACAAAATCAGTACGTTCGCCATCTTTCCGCTATGAAGATTACACGCCTTACGATAAGCTGGATAAAACACCCGGGCCTTTAACCAATAACTACCCGCAACAATGCGTGGTAACAGACAACCTGCTGCATAACCTGGGCGAAATTGAAAAGCAGGCCACCGGTGTGCAGATTGAAATATCATCTGCCATTACCGTTAGCCATAACAGCATTTACAACACGCCCCGTGCCGGGATTAACATTGGCGATGGCTGCTTTGGCGGCCACCTGCTGGAATACAACGACGTGTTTAACAGCGTGCTGGAAACCGGCGACCACGGGGCTTTCAACTCCTGGGGCCGTGACCGCTACTGGTCGCCGGACAGGAACTATATGGACAGCATTACTTCGGCGCACCCGGAACTTATACTGCTGGATGCACAGCAAACAACCACCATCCGCAACAACCGTTTCCGTTGCGACCATGGCTGGGATATAGACCTGGACGATGGCTCATCCAACTACCATATTTACAACAACGTGTGCCTGAATGGCGGCCTTAAACTGAGGGAGGGTTTTTACAGGGTGGTAGAGAACAATGTTTTAGTCAACAATTCCTTTCACCCACATGTATGGTTTAATAACAGCGGCGATGTTTTTAAGCACAATATTGTGATGAAGCCCTATTTTCCTATACAGGTGAACAACTGGGGAAAGGAAGTTGATTACAATCTTTTTCCCGACAGCATTGCCTTGCAACAGGCGCAACAGCATAACACCGATGTACACAGCAAAGCAGGCGACCCTTTGTTTACGAATGCTGCTGCGGGTGACTATACTGTGCCGGCCAATTCGCCGGCCCTTGCAGCAGGGTTTATTAATTTTTCCATGAACAGCTTTGGCGTACAAAAACCATCGCTTAAAAGAATAGCGGAACAGCCAGCTATACCCATGCTGATGAACAGCAAAAACCAGGCTGATAAATCTGCAACCATTTCCTTTTTAGGGGGTAAAATAAAATCTATTGATGGCCTTGGCGACCGCTCTGCTTACGGACTTCCTGATGAAACGGGTGTAGTGGTACTTGATGCGGTTAGCAATAGCTTGCTGGCAAAATCCGGCCTGCAGGCAAAAGATGTTATCCGCAAGGCAGATGGCAAGGCTGTTAAAGAAATAAAAGACCTGCTTGAAGTAAACCAGTCTTCTAACTGGAAGGGTAAGATACCGGTTGAGATTATCCGCAACCAGCAGGTAGTAAAACTGGAACTGTTGCTAAAGTAGTTTCCTGTTTGTTAGATGCAGCAGGTTGCAACAATGCGGCTATGTACGCAAACATGTATGCAAGACAGCTTATTTAACGGCAACCCTATATACAACAAATGAATACGGTGGCAGTTGCGGCGACTGCACTTCAGCAAAAGAAGAAGCAGAGCTAACCGGCTTGGCATCTTTATCTGCCGGGTTTCCCTGCAATACAGTTTTTGTTACCTGCTGCGGCTGCGTTGTAAAGCCATCCAGTTGCAGGGAAGTGCTCACCGTTACCGGCAGCATGTTTACGAGTTTAATAATAAGGTCGCCGGTTTTGCTGTCCCGCACAGAAGAGTAAGCAACCCGGTTCTTAACAGCGTCCTGGTTGTTGTTAACGGTAATGCTGCCGGGCAGGTATTCATCACCGCTGTTGAGGCCGTATAACTGTTGCACGTAATAACCTACCGTTGGTTTAACCTGTGTATTATTGAAGTAGATGAGATCCGGGTTCCATTGCGTATGTCCTTCTTTGGCAAGCAAGGGTGCATAGGATGCCATGCTTACAATATCGCCATTGCGTTCAACGGCAGTAAGGTACAATGCTTCAGAAAGCGCCGTTTCTATGTTGTTGGGGCGGCCGGGTAAATGGGCAGCATATTCACCCAAATACACTTTTGATTTTGAGCGGTCGTATTTATCGTAAAAATCCTGGTTGTAAATAAACCATCCCGGCGGCTGGTAATAGTGTTCATCTACTTTTTCAACCCCGAGTTTGGCGGCTATATCCCATCCCTGTTCGTAATCTGTCCCTTCATAAAACGGTCCTACGGTACCGATAACGGTTATCTCCGGGTGCTTCTGCTTCATCGCATTAAATATCATGGTGAAGCGTTCTTCAAACACATCAGAAATAAGGTCTTCATTGCCGATACCGATGTACTTTAAATTGAATGGTGCAGGGTGGCCAGCCTGCGCCCTTAGCTTACCCCACCTTGAACTGGCATCCCCGTTAGCATATTCAACAAGATCGAAAATATCCTGTATGTATGCATCCATTTCCTGTAAGGGTATGCCACCCTGCTGTCCGCCATTGCCAGAGTTCTGGCAGGGCACGCCGGCAGCTATCACAGGTACAGGAACGGCGCCGATATCTTCGCAAAACTGGAAGTATTCAAAATAACCCAGCCCTGCACTTTGGTGATATCCCCAAAGGTTGGGCTGGGGTTTGCGGCTTTCAAGCGGCCCAATGGTATTCTTCCAGCGATAAATATTCTCAAGGCCATCACCATGCGCCACACAACCACCGGGAAAACGCACAAAGCGGGGATGTATGCCGGCAATGGTTTCTGCAAGGTCATTGCGCAGGCCATTGAACCTGCCGCGAAAAGTTTTCTGCGGAAACAGGGATACCATGTCAAGCATTAACTTGCCTTCTGCCTGAGGAACAAGCTCCAGGTGCGCATCGCTGGCATCGTTTGCTGCAGCCAGTACAGCAGAAATTTTCTTCCAGCTTTTGCTGTCAACTTTTATCACTGTTTCTGCCAATACATTACCTGCGCTTCCGGCCAACCGCACTTTCAACCTGCCGGCCTTGCTGCCTGCATTTTTTGCAATCACTGAAAAGTTATACGCCTCTCCTTTTTTTACGGCAATTCCATCAAACCCACTGTTTTGCAGGGAAGCCCCTGTTGCAGTTGTGGTAAGCACAGCATAGTGTTTGTTGTTCTCGTGAACCGGCGCCGCGCTATCAATCACAAAGCTGGCATTAGCTCCCTTCAAAGTCCAGGAGTGTGTGCTGTGCCAGCCTGTGTCGTGACCTTCTTTATCTGACAAAGCATATTCAAAATCCCTGTTTTGAACGAGTTCAGCATACAATCCCCCGTCTGCCGCATAATTTAAATCTTCAAAAAAAACACCCATCAAGATATCACTGATACGTTTTGGTTTAGCAGCGTTTATCGTGATTTTTGCTATTACCGGTGCAAGGCCTTCAAACCTTTGCACATCCTGCGCTGCACGTTGATAGTTGAGGCTGTTTTTATACTGTTGCAGGTCATAAGCTTTAAGCAGTTTATCCACCAGTTCCCATGCCACCCGGTGAACCTGTCCTGTAGCTTCTCCACCTGGCAGCATTACTGTGGTGCGCATATCCGCCTGCTGATACGAAGCCGCATCATTATAACTATAGGTTTTAAAATTGTTGGTATGCAAAACATATTTTTCGCCACGTTTGTCTTTATAAGCTACAACAAACCTTGCCGCGGCCTTATCGTAAGCTATAACAGGTATCATGCAGTTTTCCCCTTTCTCAAATAAAGGATAACTCTGCCGCCCCCAATGCAACAGGTCTTTAGATGCTGCATGTGCCAATTTATTTTCCCGTTCATTAAGGCTCCAAACGCATTGCCATACACCATCAGGCCCCTGTAAAAGATAGGGGGTTATCATACGTTTTTCCGCGCCCCAGCGGCCATAATCACACCGTAAAAAACCATAATCGTTGCCGATGGTCTTCCAATTTGTTTTGTCTGTACTCCAGGCAAACTGTAAGCCGTTATGGTTGTTATTCTTTTCAGTAGCGTAAGAAAAAAGATACACTGAATCTGGCTCATTTGCCAATGCAGGCAATGAAAAAGCAGTTATCAACAGCAGAGCAAAAATTCTTTTCATGTTAGCAGGCTTGTCAAGTTTAAACTTAAAGAACATATGGTGCAATCACAGTTGCATTATTTACTTCAATTTCAATAACACTGAAAATTTTGTAATACCAGCAGCGGTATTTCATAGCATCTTCGTTGCGTCGCAATCACTTCATCGTCCGGTTCATTTGGCGACTTTTCAGCCCCTTTTAGTGATCAACATATAACCATTTATTTAAGGTGATTTCCATAACGAAGAAGCAAGATTGTTCTCCCGGGATGGAAAAATAGTAAAAATGACAATTATTTTGAGAAAAAATATCGGTTCATTACATCTCTGCCCACAACAAACCCGGCTATCAGCACAGAGCTGCGCAACCAGTTCAATACTTTTTACAAAAGAAAGCTGCCCGACAAAGGCCGGGCAGCTTTCTTTAATGAGCCAAACTGAATTGCTACTATTAAGCCTGTTGCGTCGCACTCTTAGGGCTACCGTGTGTACACATTTTTCGAAGAACCAAAAGGAACACGGATGACACGGATTAAAATGGATTTTCACTGTTTGTTTTCGCAAATGCGAAAACAAACAGTGAAAAATCAAACTTACACACCAGGAAAAGGGATTTGCACGGCTAATGCTGCAATGCAGCATTAAAAATCCTGCGTATCCGTTCTATCCGTGTCATCCGTGTTCCATTTAATATTTGTGTACACACGGTAGCTCTTCAGGGCTTTGTCAATTACAGATAATTTACCTGGCAGCAAGTAGGGAAGCCACCCAGTTTTTTCCGGTTACCACGGCATTACATTCTTTATAGGCAAGTATGGCTTTGGCCAGGCCCAGGCGCAGGCAACGCCGCGTTTTTCTTTGGTTTATCCGCAGCTTTTGGCCCGTAATTTTTTCCTCGTATATCAGCCGGTTATCGTTGCTGTAAAAGCGTATAGTCGCTTGCTTTTTTACATATATATTGCTTTCCACAACCCAATAGCCTTCTTCGTTAAAAGAAACAGGCTGCTGTGAAAATACAGATGAAATAACCAGCAGGTGAAACAACAGGGTGGCGACTATGATGGCAATTATTTTCATATTTCTTTTGTTAATCATGCCGTAAAACTAAAATGGTAAAGCAGGCTATTTTATCTAAGTAGACCAACATCATCCATTGAAAGACAGAAAGACTAAACGGGTATATATGGCGACTAAAAAAAGTACTTGTGTTAGATTGAACCCCACTAAACAATACACCCAACGCAACATAAACGCAGAGAATAAAGATAGCGTGAAGATGAACCCTGCCAGGCAGCCTGGCTGCAAACAAATACGAAGTATCACCCGTGGGTGAGGGATTGAAGCGGTTACCCCGTTGAGGCCTTTGTGCATGGGCCTTGTGGCGGAGTAATAGCGGAAAGCCCGACCCCTTGCGATAGCTTGGGGGCACCCCCTAAAACTCTTTCCCACATGGCAGGGCATTCCCCATCAGGCAAGGCGTTTTTGCACATTATCGCGGTATAACTTTCCTATAGGGATAGATATGGCAGGCTTGCCTACTTCTATACTGTCGCCGGTGTAGGCTTTTATTTTGTCTGCAGAAACAATAAAGGAGCGGTGTATGCGCATGAATAAACTTTCGGGCAACATGGCTTCAACGGAAGACAGTGACTGTTTGGTAACCAGTGTGGCGCCGGCAGTTACTACTTTTACGTAATCCTTCATGCTTTCTACGTACAGTATATCGGAGAAAAGCACCTTGATCATCTTACGGTCAACACGCAGGTACACAAATGAGCCGTCGCGGCTTTCCTTTGCCGGCGCTTCCGCAACCACGGGTTTGTATTGCTGAAGGGAGAAAGCCTTGTTTACAGCCTGTAAAAAGCGGTGGAAGCGTACGGGTTTCATCAGGTAGTCTACAATATCCAGTTCGTAGCCCTCCAGCGCATACTCGGAGTAGGCTGTGGTAAAAATAACTTTGGGCAGGTTTTTTACGGTGCGCACCAGGTCTGTACCATTCAACTGCGGCATGCGTATATCAAGAAAAATAATGTCAACCGGGTGGCTTTGCAAAAACACCAGCGTTTCTACCGCGTTGGCACATTCGCCGGCAAGCCGCAACAGGGGCACTTCGGCAATGTAGCGTTTCAACACTTCTCTTGCCAGCGGCTCATCATCTACCAGCAGGCATTGTATGGTTGATGCAGGTGTATTCATGCATTAATTATGGTTTACCTCCGCATATGCGGCCGTGGGTTTAACCGCCCTCTTTTCCAGGCGCAGTTTAAGGTTTACAATAAACATTTCGTCTTCTTCCTTAATGGTAAGTTCATGGGCACCGGGGTACAACAGTTGCAACCTTTTGCGAACGTTTTGTATGCCTATGCCGGGTGGCGGTTTTCTTGCGGCATTCCTGGCGGGTTTACCGTTCAGCAGCTTCATGGTCATGCCATCGTCCAGCACAATATCCAGGCTAAGCCATGGCCGCTCATACATATCGCTGATGCCGTGCTTAAAACAATTTTCAACAAAAGGTATCAGCAGCAGCGGGGCAATATAATAGCCCCGGGTATCTTCCGGCAGGTTTACATGCAGCTCCAGCATATTGCCGTAACGCACCTGCTCCAGCCGTATAAATTCCTCTATCATTTTAATCTCTTTTTCCAGCGGCACGGTGGGCTTTATACCTTCGTACAGCATATATCGCAAAATGTCTGACAGGTCCATCACCAGCCGGGATGCTTCGGGCGATGTCTGCTGCGTAAAAGCGTAAATATTGTTAAGCGTATTAAACAAAAAATGAGGGTGCACCTGCGCCTTCAGCATCTGCAACTGCGCTTCGGCATTCTCTTTTTGCAATTGCAGGTTTTGCTGCTCTTTAAAATAAAAATACTTCATCAGCTTAATGGCCGCGCCAATACCACCTACCGTTATGCCGCCCCGCAAGCCTGCCAGCAACTGTAAAAAGAAACTTTTCTTTTCCTGAATCCTGGGCGCAGATGGAAACAGCCAAACATTTACCTTGCTTAGTACCTGTATAAAGATAAAATTGGAAATAAGTGCCGTAAGCAAAAAAGCCGCTACCACCAGTAAGGCGGCGGGCAGGTATTTACCTTTTACCAGGTATCTGGGTATAATAAAATAAATGAGGCTGTAGGTAAGAAAAATGTGCGCCGGCATGTACAGCAAGGCATCTACCATTGAAAGGGGCAATTGCTCAGTAAAATAGTCCTGGCGGTTTGGCATAAACGCATACAGAAACCCCATAAACAACCACCAGAAAACCCAGAAGGCAATATGCCGCCGCAGGCGGTACTTTCTTTGATTTGAAAATATAAAGGGCGAAGGCTTCATGCATACCTGTTAACAACCTGAAACTACAACTAATTTGCTTTGGGGCGGAGGCAACAAGGCCCATTGGCGACAGAAATACATTTTTGGTAGACGAAGGAACCCGACGACCGAATATCGAACAGCGAACAAGGAGTAATGAATGACGAAGGAAAGAGCAACCCATCATTCACGACTGAATATCGAAAGGGAACAAGGAGTAATGAATGACGAAGGAAAAAGCAACTCACTATTCACCATTCACCATTCACCATTCACCATTCACCATTCACCACCAAATATCGAACAAGGAATAATGAAGGACGAAGGATTTATGAAAACGTTTGGCCTGTACCTGACCGATGAGCATTAGTGCACATGCCTTCTTTTAATAACACCCCCGGAAGCTTCTTTAATGGTGCTGGCAAACACAAAAGCTTTAGGGTCTACCTCGTTAACCAGGTTTTTTAACCTGCGCATTTCAAGCCTTGTTATTACCGTGAAAATGATATCGGCATCGCTGTGCACATCAAACTTGCCCGGCAGGTAACCACGCTCTCCTTTGTAGATGGTTATTCCCCTGCCCAGCTCGTTAACCAGGCGGTGTTTTATCAATTCGCTTTTTCCGGATATGATGGTTACACCGGTATAAGCTTCTATACCTTCCACCACATAATCCACCGTTTTAGAGGCGGTAAAATAGGTGAGCATGGAATACAGGGATGTTTGCAAACCAAACTTAAACGCCGCCAGGCTGAATATAATGATGTTTAATGCCAGTACAATTTCGCTGATGGTAAAGCTGGTGCGGCGCCAGGTGTACAGGGCCAGTACTTCAATACCATCCACCGCGCAGCCGGCCCGCATGGTAAGGCCAATGCCCATACCCAGAAAAAAGCCGCCGAAAATAGATACCAGCAATTTATCGGATGTTATTACCGGGTAGGGCACATACAGCAGGCACAACCCGAGCAGTACTATGCAAAAAAATGTTTTTAACGCAAACCTGATATTAATGATATATGCCGACATTATTATAAGCGGCAGGTTGACCAGTATAATTACGTACGCTATCTGGAAATGATAAAGCTCATGAATCAATAACGAAATGCCGGTTACGCCCCCATCAAAAAATTGGTTGGGTACCAGGAAACCCATTAAGGCAAAACCAGCTATCAGCACGCCTACGATAATCAAAATAATGTCGCCCACGCCAAAATCGCCATGTTGTACAGCCTTGGCTTCATGCTCATCTGCCTGCAACGTTTCCAGGTTTTTTTGCTGCTTGGCATACAACCTGTCAGTAACAGATTTTGTAAAATAATGGTGCGCTTTCAAGAACTTCTCTTGCTCACGCTGCCAGTCTGCACGTTCCAGGTGGCGGCCTGCACTGTTGAGTTCCTGGAACAGTGTTTCTGCTATTTCTGCGTAATTGTCAGTGCCCAGGTAATACAAATCGGCATCGCATAATATACCGGCCAGGGTGGTGGCAGGGCGTTGAGGCAATTCTGTGGCCATAATCATGCTGCACACTTCGTTAACCTGTGCTTCATTATAATCAAAGCCGGGCAAATACTGGCGTGCATAATCGCAGGAAATTTTTTCATGGCCGGCCGCATCCTGTATAAAACCCATATCATGAAACAATGCTGCCGTTTGTAAAAGCGCAAGTTCCTGGCCGGATATACTGTTTTCTTTTGCAATTACGGTTGCATGCTCTAACACATTCAGGGTATGTTGTACACTATGATAACTGAGATGAGAGGGTAGTTCTTTTTCCAGTTTCTGAATTGCAAAAGCTTTTGCCGCCTCCAGGTTCATAAACAATAGCGTATTTAAAAATGGTTATGGTAATTATACCGGCCGTTACAAATAGCAACCAAATGCTGAACATTTATGCTGCAAGTGAACATTTTTTTAATACCGGCATCGGTTTTCATGGCATCGTCCCTTGCGTCGCAATCCTTTCATCCGCAGTGCCTGTGGCATCTTCAGTTTCTGGTTTTACATACCCGGCAATATGCCAGGCAGCTTTATTCAATGCCGGTTAATACAACCATGTTAGTTACAGGGCCGCATTACCGGAGCCCAAAATAAAGTATTTATCAGCATTAACCACGCAAGAATAAAAATTAACCATATAGCAATAGCCTTGCCTTACTACCCCGTAAAACAAAAGCGGCGCCGCTTGCCGCGGCGCCGCCTAACTGGTATTAACAGGTTTATCTATGCTACAATTCATGGGAATTAAATGTATCTCCCTGCCGTAAATCGCCGGTAGTATAGCCTTTTTTAAACCAGTACATTCTCTGTTGAGAGGTGCCGTGTGTAAAAGCATCCGGCACTACATAACCCTGCGATTGTTTTTGCAGCCTGTCATCGCCAATGGCATTGGCAGCGTTTAAGGCTTCCTCTATATCCCCTTCCTGCAACGCCTGGTTATTGTAATGCGCCCAAACGCCGGCATAAAAATCTGCCTGCAATTCAAGCTTCACGCTCATAGCGTTCATTTCTTTCTCACTAACACGGCCACGCATGGCATCCAGCTTTTGGGTGGTGCCCATCAGTTTTTGAACGTGGTGCCCTACTTCGTGAGCTATTACGTAGGCCTGGGCAAAATCGCCACCAGCCTGTAGCTGATGTTCCATCTCGTTAAAAAAAGAAAGGTCCAGGTAAAGTTTTTCATCAGCAGGGCAATAAAACGGACCTGTTGCAGCGCTGGCATGGCCGCAGGCACTTGGGGTAGATTGGTTAAACATTACCAGGGTTGGCTGCTGGTAAGCCTGGTTGGCCTGGCTGAATAATTTTGTCCATACGTCTTCTGTGTCTGCCAATACCACTTTAATAAACTTGGCTGATTTATCCTCCCCTGCCTGCTGCTCAGGCGTTAACTCTGTAGCGGCGCCAGGCTGGTTATTCAGGATAGCGCCGGGGTCTCCCCCCAGCAGGTACACAATAGCGGCTATTACAATAGCGCCAATACCGCCGCCTACAGCTACTCCCCTTCCGCCGATACCGCGGCGGTCTTCAACATTAGTGCTTTCTCTTCTTCCTTGCCAAAGCATATAGTTTAGTTTTATAACTCAAAAGGCAAAAAGAAAGCCAGATTTTATATGTTGAAAAAATACCTCAGGGTGCAGGGATGAGGAAAGATTTATACTGCGGGAAAAGCCGGGAAGAGATATACTGATGACGGGCTGCCGGACAGAAGTGGAAAGCCCGCAACACCGTCCGAAGGCGGTGTGAGGACTTGGAACGGATGGCCGGAACTGAAGTTGATAAAAGTTGTACGGCCCACAGCCCCTGATTGAAATGATTTTGTACAAACGGTAGTAAAAACAAAAAGCCCCTGCCATGCTGCAGGGGCTGATTTATAAGTTGACATCGGGTTTTGATATGTGCTGAAAAAGAAAATGAAATTTATAAATCTATTTCAATAGCGTTCGTATCAGGGTTAACAGATATTTTCTTGGGAACGCCGTTGAGTTTTACAGAGAAATTGTCAAAATTAATTTCAATAGGCTTCATAATTACCGGCACCTGTTTATCTACAATCATCAATTCACGGCCTGTAGTAGGCGCTACTTCCACCACAGGGGCGGCGGGTTTTTCTGCTTCAGGTTTTGCTGCTTTTACTTTGCGTGGCCGGCCTTTTTTAGGGCCGCGTTTTGCTTTAACAGGGGCCTCTGCCTCAACAGCAGCAGGCGCAGCCGCCTGGCCGGTTAATTGCTCAACGGTAACACCCGCGGAAGAGATTTTTTTGTTTAACGCAAAGCGCCTGGCATAAACAGATTGTTTATCCAGTTTATATTTTTTCATTACATCTTGGGGCTTTAGGGTAAGATGATCCAGGTCTTTTTTTGAAAGATTTTCTAAATTAATCTTGTCATACTTTTTTGTACGAGTACCAGCTTTAGCCATAAATATTAATTTTTAGTAGTGCGTAAAGGTATAGAAACTGAAATATTTACAATTTTTAATTCATTGAGATTTGAATGGACTCCTGGCAGCTAACAGGTAATTAAACTTTCAACAAAACTCCTCAGAAAAATGTGAAGTAATTACGTACAACAAATTTGCGGAGTGATACCGGCAGGCAAGAATTGAAATTGAATAAAAGTTGAATTTAACAGTTTGGTTACCAGTTATCTTTCAACTTATAAGCCTGTGTTAGGCAAGCTTTTTATTAAAGAATGCCAACACCCTTTCCCAGGCAAGTTTTGCTGCGGCTGGGCTATAACGCTCACCTGAAGTATCATTAAAAAAGGCATGCTGTGCGCCCTCATACATGTACAATTCGTAACTTATGTTGTTTTGCTTTAAAGCCGCTTCATAAGCCCCGATACCCGCATTTACCCTTTCATCAAGACCGCCGTAATGCAGTTGAAGTGCCGCTTTTATTTTAGGCACATCTTCAGCCGCAGGTTGCCTGCCGTAAAACGGCACGGCCGCTTTTAGCATGGGTACATTAACAGCCAGGTTATTGGCCATAGCGCCGCCCCAGCAAAAACCAATACAGCCGGCTTTACCATTATAATCATTCCGGGTAGCCAGGTAATCGAACACATTGATAAAATTCTGCAGGTTGTTTTCAGGCTTCAATTCCTGGAACCATTGCCGGGCCTCATCTTCATTAGCAGGCGTTTTTCCTAATGCTGAAAGAGCATTGGGCGCAATGGCAAGATAACCGGCATACGCTACCCGGCGGGCCACATCTTCTATATGCGCATTAAGCCCACGGTTTTCATGAATGACCACCACAGCGGCATACTTTTTAAGCTCCTGCGGCCTGGCTACATAAGCTTTCATGGCAGCAGGCTGGCCCGGGTATTCAACAGTTTCTGTAAACAGTCCATCGGCTTTTGTAACCGCCGCATAAGCGTAATTATTTTCAAGCAACGGCAGCAATGCCAGTGCCGCTGCAGTGCCGCCGGTCAGCAGGGCGAGCCTTTTTAAAAACTCCTGCCGGGTAAGCGGCTTATGCGTGTACTCATCGTAGAGGTTAATAATATCCTGGTTCATGGTGTTTTATTTGCATCTGAAGATACATATTTAGCACTACCGGTTGTTTAAGACAGGATTTTTATGGGCCCGGCAATGGGAACTAGCAGGGGCTTTACTTGCGTCGCACTCTTCTGCGTTCTGTAACGCTATTCGCCATTGTGCAACAGACTAATAATAATTAACAGGCTTTACGGCCAACAGGAAATACTAATGAAATAACGACAGGAATGTGCGGGAAAGGATGTGAAAATAAGCGGATACGCTTTTGTTGAGCAGGTATTTATTGTTGAGCTCTAACTTACGTGGCATGATGTGTTGAATGTAATAAAGCTCGGGGTTTTCGGCGTTGGCCAGCAATTCGTTTTCATTGCGGTAAAGAATAGAGGCATAGTCTGTTATACCGGGGCGTACGGACAGTATTTTCTTTTGTTGGGGAGAGTACATGTCAACATATTTTCTCAGTTCCGGCCTGGGGCCTACAAGGCTCATATCGCCTTTAAGCACATTGTATAACTGGGGTAACTCATCCAATTTGTACCTGCGCAGGTAATACCCTATGGCGGTTATCCTTGTGTCTCTTTTACCAACCGTAAGGGAATATTTGAGGTGCGCATCCGTATGCATGGTGCGGAACTTGTAAATAATAAAATCCTTGTTATCCCGGCCTACACGCACCTGCCGAAAAAGACTGGGCCCCCTAGAATTAAGTTTTACCGCAACCGCTATGATGCACAACAACGGAGACAGCAGCAGCAGGGCAATAAAAGAAATAACAATATCAAACAGGCGGGTAATATCTCTCATACATGCAGCACAGCTTCAACAGCTTTTATTACAGCATCGGTTACAGCCCGGGCTTGTTCGTTAGTTAACTGTGGGTACACAGGCAGGGATATTTCCCTGCTGTAAAGCCGGTAACTAACCGGGTAATCCTGTATGTTGTAGTTCTCTTTAAAGATGGTAAGCATGGGCATAGGCACAAAATGAACATTCACTGAAATACCTTCTTTAAGAATAAGATCAATTATATCATCTCTCTGTTGTTCTGTAGCACTTTTTACCTGCAGGGGAAATAGATGGTACGAGGAATTACGGCCTGGTGCATCAAAAGGCGGACAGATAGCCCAGCCATAACCGCTGAACACCGCAGTATAAAAATCAAACACCCGCTTTCTTTCCTTCAGCAGGGCACCGTATTTTTTGAACTGCGCAAGGCCAATAGCTGCCAGCACATCGGGCATGTTCATTTTAAAGCCCGGGTAAACAATATCATAGCGCCAGGATGTACCCAGTGTTTTGGTATAAGCATCCTTGGTTTGGCCATTAAGGCTCCACAACTTAAGTGTTTGGTAAAGCAGCCTGTTATCAAAAGGCGAAGGCATGTTACAACAAATCATACCACCTTCGGCTGTGGTTAGGTTTTTAACCGCATGAAAAGAGAAAACAGTTATATCAGCCAGTTCGCCGGCGGGCTGGTTGTGATAAACGGCCCCTATGGAATGCGCCGCATCTGCCAGCAGCAATATGCGCCCCAACTGCTGCTGCACCGGCGAACCTGCATTGAATAAAGCTTTGGCACTGCTACTTTCAATTACCTGGTAAATAGCTTCATAATCACAAGGCCAGCCGCCCAAGTCAACCGCGATAACCGCTTTTGTATTGGGTGTAATAGCCCGGGCAACCGCGGCGGGGGAAATAGTAAAATCGTCACCCACATCTACCATTACAGGTTTTGCCCCTACATGCATTACAGCCAGGGCCGTAGCGCAGTAAGTATAAGCGGGCACAATTACTTCATCTCCCCTTTTTACGCCTAACCAGTGCAACACCAGCATTAAAGCCGATGTGGCGGAGTTAACGGCCAGCGCCGCATCTACATTACAAAATCCGGCCACCAGTTCCTCCAGTTGCCGGGTTTTAGGGCCTGTTGTTATCCATCCGCTGTTTAAAACCTCAGCTACTTCCTTCTTAACATCATCATCAATATAGGGTGGCGAAAAAGGTACTTTCATTTTATCTGTTTTCTTGTTCTGCTTTCTTGTGCGGCTTTGTAAATACGTTCAATTATTTCAACGGTTTTCATGGCATCGCAGGCATCCATATAGGCCCTGGCGCCATTCTGTAATACAGCTACCAGGTTTTCATAAACCTTATCGTGGTTTGACATACTGCCGGTATAGAACCCGTAGTTATTAGACCCGGCTTGTGATGGGGTTACCTGCAATAAATGATCCTGCAGGTGCTGGTACTCCAGCAGGTTAAGGTATTGGCCTCCTATTTTCACTGCGCCTTTTTCAGCCAGCAGTGTAAGGGAGCCTTCCATATTTTTTCGGTAACTATTTACAGAATAGTGCATGGTACCGACAGCCCCGTTTTTCATTTCCATAAGCACAGCGCCTGTATCTTCAAACTCCACGCCGGGCACATGGGCCAGGTTGGCGGTAATGGCTTTTGCGCTTTCTACATCTCCCATCAACCAGTACAATACATCAACAAAGTGACTGAACTGTGTAAAAAGCGTACCCCCATCTTCCATTTTCTTGCCATGCCAGCTATTTTCATAATAACGTTCATCACGGTTCCAGAAACAGCTTAAGTGAAAGCTGTAAAGCTTTCCCAACGCCCCTTCATCAATAGCATTTTTTACGGCAACTACCGGTGGGTTAAACCTGTTTTGCTTTACTATGAAAAGCAGTTTATTGTTAGCGGTGGCAGCATCCAGCATTTGGCGGCAGCCGGCGGAACTGATGGCCATTGGTTTTTCGCACAACACATGAAAGCCTGCATTTAAAGCCTGCACTGTATGCTGAACATGCAGCCAGTTGGGCGTACATACCACTACCACATCCATGCTCCGGCTGTTGGCAAGCATATCCATGCAGGAGGTGTAACAGGAAGCCTGGTAGCTTTCCGCCAGGGATTTTGCCCTGGCTTCATCAATATCGCAAACCGCAACAAGTTTACCGTATTGGCTTATCAGCAAAGCGTGTCGCTGCGCAATTCTTCCACAACCGATAATTCCGAATCTTAACATTAATTCCTTTCTTTAAAAGATAAAAAGTTGCAGGTACGGCTATAAAATGGGCCGTATTTTTATTAGCCCCTTGTGGGTGTAGTTGATGCTTTTGAACAGACCGGGTTAAGTAATCTGCAACGTCTTTCGGGTGAGGGATTGCAGCGGATACCCCGGTGAAGGTTTTGTGTGCTGGCTTTTGTGCCGGAGTAGCAGCGGAAAGCCCGACCCCTTGCGCAGCTTGGGGGCACCCCATAAACCCTTACTCACGTTTCATCCGGGGGGTTGATATCTTTCATCATTTGCAGGGAATCTTCTTTTTCCACACTTATAAACCAGTGCTGTTTTTTGTAGGCATTAACCGCACGAAGATTGTCTTTTTTTACGGTCAGCACCAGCTTATGGATGTTTCTTTGAGCCGCCTGTTTTTCAAACTCTGCCATTAATAATGAAAAAACCGGCGTGCCACGATGTGAAGGGTGCACGCCTATTACAACAAGGCCAGCCTTTTTTTCACCGGCCGGTATGGACTGAATTGCAGGAAGCTTTTTTTTACGCGGCAAACCGGCGGCACGAAAAAAATTCTTTACCACAAGCGGGTAAAAATGCCTCAGGTTTTTATCAAAAATAAGCCAGGGCTTTCTTATACCGCCAATTACTGCCTGCCGCATGGCATGGCGCATCATACCGCTGGTAGAACCGTCACCTACATATTCCGATACAAAGCCACCACAATACCCTACCACTAAACCATTGCACGTAATATGAAAAAGAAAACGGTTATGGCCGGAAAGAAACCAATCCATTGACCGGCGCATGTACGCACTGCCCAACTTTACGGAAAAAGAGCCGGGAAAACAAGCCTGGTGGCATAATGCTATGCCTCCTAGATCAGCCGGTGAGCTGTACTGAAGCTGGTACATTAGCCTTTGCTTTTATACGAACAAAATTGGGTGTGGCCGTAGCCAGCAATATCATCAGCGGCTGTATGGATATTTTTAATCCGTTGTGTACTACCATTAGCGTAAAGAGCAGCAGAAAATAATACGCGTACTCTTTTTGCACCCCTTTGCGAAGAGATATTTCAAGAAAAAGAAAAGCGAAATAACCCCAATAAAAAAAGATACCCAGGAAGCCATGCTCCGCCGCGGACCTTACAAACTCATTATGTGCGCCTGATAAATAGTAGAGCTTGCGGGCGGATACCACGTAAGCAAAATTGCCGGTACCTACGCCCATAACCGGCTCCTCGCTAAACAGCATAAACCCAAGTTCAACCAGTTTATCCCTGCCTGATGTGCCGTGCTCGGTATATCGTTCCTGTATAGCGCCACCTGTTTTATCGGTAATGTACCCATACACTGCCAGCACCACAGGCACAAGCAGCAACAGAACAGACCAGCTTCTTGCCTTATTGGTATTAAGAAAAAAATACAATACCACCAGTATTGCAAGAAAATAAAGCCCACCCCTTGAAAAGCTTAATAACATGGCAACACATACGTACGCAAGAAGGGCCACGTTAAGCAGGGTGTTAAAATTCAATCCTTTGCCGTTGATAATTGTCCAGAAGAAAATAACACAGGCCAGGCCCAGGTAAGCGCTAACCTGCACAGGGGCCAGGCCATTGGTGGTTTCGTAACTGGAATGTATATCGAACTGCTCAACCCCGGCTTGCGCTGTTAACATAACACCGCATAAAAAAAGGCTGGCATATTTAATATGAGTAAATAGTTTATTAACGAGGGATGGCGTGATAATGGTAAAGCTGCCCCAGAGTGCGGCCATGGTAAGGGTGAGCGTTTGTACAATTATGCCCCTTGTAGTGTTTTGATCTGCTGCCCTTACCATATCAAGCGCTTCCATGATGAAATAGATGCACAAAAACAAAAATGCCCTGGAATGAATGCTATAACCACCTTTCTTTTTAGCGAATAATATTATAAGCAGGGCTATAAAAAAATACTGGCATACCAGGTAAGGAAGCACCCTGCCGTATGCTCTTACATACAACTCACCATAAAGAATGTATGGCAATAAGGTAAATACTTTATCCAGGTTGCCCTTAACAGCATAAACGATACAAACAAGCATTAACACGCCATATATGATGCCTACCGGCAGGCCACGAACATTGGCCGCACCAAAATACCAGCCTATGGCAAAGGCCAGTAAATACCCAAATACGGGCTTTGATAATGTACGTAAGTAAAGCTCAGTCTTCATAATACCGGCTGATGGCCTGTTTAATTTGAGCTACCCAGCTTTCCATGGAAAGCGAAGCAGCATACTCACGGCCATCTGCTATCATTTTTGGCCAGTCATGCTGCCTGTTTAATACCTGTGTAATAAGCGTAACAACTTGTTGCGGATCACCTGTTGAAAATACAAAACCGCGTTGCGAACCTGCCGTCATTTCTGCTGCAAGCGCCGTATTACTTAATAGCGGAATAACGCCATGGCAAAAGCCTTCAACGGGCACTTTACCAAAACCTTCCGCTAATGGCGCCTGTATAACAAAGTGCGCCTGCCGGTATAACTGTTTTAATTCCGTATATTTTTTTTTACCGGTGAGGACAACCTTTTGTGCAAGACGGTGCTTTTCTATAAAACCAAGATACGCATCCCGCAGCGGCCCATCGCCTACAATAAAAAGCCTGAACGATACACCCTGCTCATGCAATATCCTGAAAACCTCCAGTATAAACTGCTGGTTTTTATTTTGCTGCAGTGAACCCACGGTAATAAAAACAGGCTGTTCTATTCTCCCCGCATTAAGCCTTTCAATCCGCTTATGAATATAAGCGGTTTCTTCGTTCCATTCCTGTAAATCAAAAGACGGGCTAAAACTTTTAACCAGTTTACCACCCGGCGCGGCGCTATCTGTGTAAATAAAAACCGGCCCGCGAAAAAGTTTCTTCAGCAGCCATTTTTGCAGGCGGTAAGTAGCTGGCTCGTTGCTGTAGTTTTTCCAGGTACCGGTGTAGGTGGCAAAAACTTTTTTACACCTGAAGTAAAAATAAAAAAGCCCGGGGATATTAAGATTATTAGGAAAGCGCTGGTAAACAATATCCGCAAAAGCGGCCGCTTTTGCAAAAGCTTTAAACCATGCCGGAAAAGCCGCCAGCAAACGAAGCTTGTCTTTTACAGCATTACCACCAACATTTGGCAATGCAGAGAATGTGATAGTACTGTTTTGATAAACACTTACCACCTTATCCTTTGTAAATGGCACAAACGGGCAACAGATTAAAGTTTCACTAAACAGGGCACACAATGCTTCCAACTGTTTCTGAAAAATATGATTTTCTGTTGCCACTTTTCCTTCTGCGGTGTACATGTGTACACAATCCGTTACAATTGCCAGCTTCTTGACGTTCATTTTTGCAGAAGTACAAAACCTTTATCCTTCTTAAACATACTGTTTGCTATGGAGCGTGCCCTTAAATACTGCACCAGCAACAACGGCGACTTTACCACTGTAAGCAATACGCTTACCAGCAACATGCGGGAGCTTCTTTTGTACCGGTAAGGTACATTGGAGAGCATGATGCCCATTAACAGGGCATTGCGGTATAAATAAGGGGGCAAATACTTTTTATACAGGTATATAACACTGGGCACCGGCTTGGGTGCAAACCATTTTTTAGGCCTGAACCCATCCCAACTGCCCATTTCCCTAAGCCCGCCAGATGGAACTTTTAAATGTATGCGGAATGCTTTGTGGTTAGAAATACTTTTAAAACCATTTTTATATGCCCTGTACCCAAACTCGCCATCACCCATGCGCTGGCCGTTGAACTGCTCATCAAACAGCCCTATCTTTTTAAACACATCCCGCTTAACCAGGGCGTTACCTGAATCGAACTGGTCTGCCCAGCGAAAGTAACTGTAGTTCTCCGGAATCTTCATTCCCACTTTGGCAAGGGACACACCTGCGGAAATATCAGCTTTAAAGTAATCAAGGCATTTTACATGGTGTAATATCCAGTCTTTTTCAACCCTTGAATCGTCGTCAAAAAACAAAAGATATTCCGCATCTGTTGCCTGCACAGCCTTGTTCCTGGCTGTCCACAAAGCCTTATCAAACTGGTAAATAAGTTTAATATTTAAGTTAAAGCGGTTATAAAATTCTTTTCTGAACTTTTCTGACTGGTCAACTATTATTACTTCAAAATTTCTGTACGATTGTTTCTCCAGGTCAAGCAGAACATCTTGAAGGTATTCGTACCGGTTAAGTGTAGGTATTATTACCGCTACTTTTGGCGACACGGCAACCAGCGGCGATTCAAAAGCATCATAGTGGTATGGCAATGGGTTATTAAAAAGGTCTTGTTTTTTTATATGCCTTGTGCTGGCGTAACAATACACTTCTTTAAACGGGTTTTTAAATGTGGCCAGCCTTAACAGCAAAGCATAACCGGCCCACAGGTTGCCCCCATATTTTTTTATAAATATATATTCATCTTTAAGTGTGGGCTGTGGTAAAGCTTTCAGTTCACGCATTTGCTGCCCTGTTGCGGTAAGCATCATACCCCTGTTCCACAGCCTGTAACCCGCGTCTGCAATTTTTGCCGCTTCCGATTCATATCTTTCGTCCTGCAGCTCAAACTGCAGCATTTCATCAATGCCAACATAGCAGGGAAACTCATCCGCGGTGGGCTCTATATTAAACTGCCATGAAGGGTGCGTGTACCTGATAAACTTAAAAATCACCTATGTATTCCTCCCTTGCCTTTTACCACCAACAACAGTATTTGTTTCGCTAATAGTTTTCATTACCTCTTACCAAGTGCTGCCATTTTTTTATGGGACGGGCTGCGGCCTTTCATGTCATCGCCGCTTGTGTCACTCACTTGTACGTTCTGTTTTCATGGCTGCATTTAAGCGGGTATTAAACTGGCTGCGTAACCGCAGCCGTTGTATCCATCAGCTTTTTATAGTGCGCTTCAAAAATATCAGCCTGCAGATTTATATTAAACCTGTTTTGTACAGTAACCCTTGCAGCCACTCCAAGCTTTTTTCTCAGCCCGTAATCTTTAGCCAACCTTTCCATGTGTGTGGCCAGCAAATCACTGTCGTAAACCTCGGTAAGAAGGCCATCGGCATCATGGGTAATCACTTCATCCATTCCACCGCTTTTGGTACTTACAACGGGCAGTTCCATGCTCATGGCTTCCAGCACCACATTGGCCACACCTTCATATACACTTGGCAAAAGGAATATATTTACCTTATTGTATAAGTCAATTACTTCTTCCCTTTTTTTGGCGCCCAGCATCTCTACCTCATTATTAAGCTGCATCTGGTTAATGTGAAAAACAATTTCTTCTTCCTGCGGCCCCGCCCCCACTATCAGCCACCTGAGCTTAACCCCGGATTGTTTAAGTTTTCTTACAGCCAGCAAACCCGTTAAGTACCCTTTTTGAAAAGTAAGCCTGCCAATGGTAAGTATGGTTATCACTCCGGCATCGGCATACTCTGATGACCTTTTAAAACGCTCCGTATCAATTGAGGGATAGTTGATAAAAACTTTATCCATGTTGCTGCAATAAGGAGATATTGCATTGCGGATGTCATTAGATACACAGTGTACCAGGTTAACCTGGTTAAAAACCTGCTGCAGTTTTTCTTTACGGCCCTTATCAGTAAGCAGCTTTACCTTTTCCCCTGTGCCCCGGCAACTTACCACTTTCTTGGCAGTGATCTTTTCTATTTCAGCAAGGTGGTCAACCGCTATGCCTGAAAACTCAAAGTGCATAATATCTGGCCTGTACCTGGCAAACAATGCCAGCCGGGCAGCGGTAATAATTTTTTTCTTGAACCCTTGCCGGCTGCCATTATTGCCCGCAGCTATTAACCAGGGATGTGTAACTATATGCTTAACCAGCGCGGCATTACCGCAGGCGACTACCGCAACATTGCTGTTGCCGGCAAACAATTGCCGTTGCATGTCCATATTTACCTGCCTTGCAAAAACAATTACCTGGTGCCCACGCTTGCTTAAATACAGTACCCGGTTAAAAATAAACGTTTCGCTTATTGACGGAAAGGATTGTACAACTATGCCTATTCTCAAAATTTACAATTTATTACGGTGAATATTATCCCATACAACCAATGAATAAACAGCCCATACCATCCAGCCAAGGTTTGCCTGCCCGTTAAAATGCCGGTTAAGCATACGGTGCATGTTGCCGCGGTTAAAAAACATGGACAGGTGCTGCGGCATATCCATAATTTTCTCCTGCACTTCTTTCTTCAGCACATTCCTCGTCCATTCATCAATAGGAATTATAAAACCTTTTTTAGGCTTCATCACCCAGCTTTCATCAGATTTTTCTGACAGCAGCCGCTTAAGGTTCATCTTGCCATTGCCGTTAACTATGCACTCTTTATAACCGTAAGAAAGGCTATGGTTCAGCATTGTATTATCCAGGAGCGGAACCCGCACTTCCAGGCTGTGGTACATGCTGGCCCTGTCAACCTTTAGCAAAATGCGCTGAAGGTGTATGTCCATTTCCAATTTGCGCACAGCATTCATTAATTCATCTGCTTCGTTATACTGGTTTGCGGTTTTGAAGAATTCTTTTAAAAAGAAAGGCTCTGATGGCTCAGCCCTGCATATGGAAGGCAATTGCTGTAAAGCACCACTGATAAAAAAGGAAGAATAGTAGAAGCTAAAAAAGTCCCGCTGGTTCCAATGCCTGGAAAGATCCATGGCCTTGCTGCTTTTAAGCTTTGAGAGCAGCAGTGTGGCCCGCCTTGCCAATAAAGAATTGCGGTAGAAAGGTATTAAGTTTAACGCCTTATTATTGCGTGGATAGCCCCAGAACAATTCATCGCCCCCATCGCCACTTAACGCCACTGTTACTTTTTGCCTGGCAAATGCGGAAAGCAGTAAAGTCGGTATGGAAGAGTAATCAGCAAAGGGTTCTGTAAACGCCCGGGCATTGTCCTGTATAAGCGCCAGCAAATCAGCAGGCTCTATAAACCTGCAGGAATGCACAGTATTAAACACGGCAGCAAACTTTTCAGCATCGGCCGATTCGTCCATACCGCTGTTTTGAACACCAATTGTAAACGAGCTGATGCGGCTGCGACTGTTTGCATAATAGCTTACCAGCGTACTATCAACGCCGCCGGACATAAAAGTACCAACAGGTACATCACTCACCAGTTGATTGCTGACGGCAGCCTGCAAACATTCCTCCATGCTTTGGGAGCTGGCAGCGCCTGAAACTGCAGGGTAGCTGTAATAGCAGCTTGTAGTGAAAGTACCGTTTTGCACTACAGCGTAATGCGCATGCGGAAAGAGCCAGGTATTATTAATGACCCCTTCTCCATCGGGCATGAAGCCTAAAGAAAGATAATTGGCCACGGATGAGGAAGACCATGTTTCCGCCTTAAATTCCGGGTGGTTGATTACATGATCGTACTGGGAGCTATACACAACTGTGTTGCTGCTGACACCTACATAGAGGGGCTTAATGCCCGCCCTGTCCCTGGCAAGCACCAGGGTGTTTTTCCTTACATCAAAAAAGGCAAATGCGAAAATGCCGTTTGCCTCCTGCAAAGTTTTATCAATGCCAAGATGCATGAGCGCATACAGCAGCACTTCCGTATCGGAAGTTGAAGCATAATGAGAGCGGTAAGGTTTTAACAGTTGCTGAAGTTGGCCGGTATTATAAATTTCGCCATTGAAGCTAATGCAGTAGTTACCACAATCTGTAAGCATGGGCTGATGGCCATTGGCGCTTAAATCCCTGATGGATAAGCGTACAAAACCAGCCGTGTAATTTTGCTGGTTATGCCATATGCCAGACGCATCGGGCCCACGGCGCCGCATAGTGGAGAGGCACCAGTTCATGTAATGGAGGTCTGGTTCTTTACGTTTGAAATGATATATTCCGGCTATGCCACACATGTTAAACGAAAATTTTAAAAACAGCACCGCAAAAGCTATGTGGGGAACAGAGCTGTGTCACTATGCGCCAGGGATTGAAGTGGAAAGCCCGCAACGAAGCGAAGTGAAACGGAGCGGAGTGAGGACTTGGAACGGAAAGCCCGGCCGTAGGGGCGCCCAAAAAATTCTTCTTACCTGTATACCCATGTATCAGTTATTAAGCTGAATGAGCAACGCAGAAACTTTATGGCGGCGGCCCACGTAATACAGCATTCTTTCGCGGTAGCCCCACAGGGGAAACGCGGATTTTTTAACCCTGTAATACTCTTTATTATGGATGGTAACGATACCCGCTTTAACAACACTATGGCTTACATGGCTGAACAACTCATCAATGCGCTCAGGTGTTGGCCTGAACATGTTGTCAATAGGGTCAAGGTGTTTTTTGTATTTATAGGGCACCGTGAGCAGTATGTACGCATTTTTTTCGGCAGCGGCAAGCAGGTTGTTTATCACCAATGGTATGTTGGTTACATGCTCCAGCATATTGGTGCAAAATATAAGCGAATACCGGCCGGCGAAATTATGACTGAATGAAGGGGCCGTAATATCCGCCACCACATCAACACCTTCCTCTGCTTTAATATCAATGTGCTGCACCTTCCACCCGGTACTTTCCAACGGCCCGAAAATAAAATTGTGTATGTGAGGCTGGATGTGCTTTCTGAAATAACCGGTTGAAGAACCAAAATTACCAGCCGTTTTGTGCGGAACATTGTTTACGGACTTGAGGGCTTCTTTAATCCACCCAGCTTCTTCTGAAAACATTGGCTAAACTGTTACTCCCTTCTTTGATTGAATGGCCAGTTCGTAAACACTTCTAAAAGCAGACGAGACGATGGGCCATGTATATAAGCGCATTACCTTTTGATAACCGTTATTGCCAAAAGCATTGCATAGCTGGTTATTTGTAAGCAACGTTTTTACTTTCTCTGACAGGTCTTCCATATCGCCCGGCTTAAACAGCAACCCGTTAATGCCATCATCAATAACGGATGCTATCGCCCCGATATTGGCGCCAATAACAGGCTTATGATAACTCCAGCCCTCCAGGAATACCACACCGAATGATTCTGAAACGGAAGGCAGCACCACCATATCGGCAAGCTTAAGCAATTCGCACTTTTCTTTGTCGCTGAAATCGAAAAGCACACGTATGTGAGGGTCTTTTTCAGCAAGCGCAAGCAGGCTATCCGTTAAGCCGCCCCTGGCGCCTGCCAGCAGCAGATAAACATGTTGCCCCTGTTGCCTTAGCAGTTTATACGCCTGCAGCAACCATTCAATATTCTTGGAAGCCTCATGACGGCACAAACACAGTATAACTTTGCTCCCCTCATCAAGATGATATTTGTGCTTTATGGTTTCTATTTCGCTTAATTGAAGTGCATATTCAAAAACATCTGTGGCAGCACCTGTTACTTTTATCTTTGCCGCATTAATGCCACGGGCAACAAGGTATTCCTTTTCAAAACCGGTGTTGGCAATGTAATAGTCAGCCTGGCTGATTCTCTTAAGGTATTGCGCTGAAACTTCTTCACCCTCTTTTACATGCAGAGCGCCATACAACACAAAAGGCTTATTGCTGTTGGCACCGTTACCCCACGAAGGATAATCGGCAAAAAGGTAATGCATGGATGAAGCACATATAACGTCCGCGCCGGTATGAAGCATGGCATTACGGAGCGATGGAGATAAAGGGCCTGCATTAAGTGCGGTTAAAAAATCTCCCGCCTCTCCGCGAAAAACCCTGGATTTTATGCGTGAATAATACCTGATGAGGGGCTTATGAATTTTTATAAACGGGAAACGCTTTACCTGAACACCGTTAACTACTTCCTGCTGCAGCGGGATTTTTCTGAAGTTCTTCCGGTTGGGACCATAATACGAGTTGGTAGTATACACAGCAACTTCATCGTTGTACTTTTGTGCCAGGTACTCAGATACATGTTGCATGGTATGCTGCGTGCCGCCACGTGAGGGATAATAGTTTTGTGTAACGTGAAGTATGTGCATGAAACTCTGTAAGCTTATTACTTTACTTTTCAGAAAGATAATTAAGGCTTGCCTGTTTTTTAAAGTTTTCAATGCCCAGCAAATAGGCATTTCTGTACCCTTCTACAATTGAGGGCCAGGAAAACTGACGGCTGGCTTTTTTGTAACCGTTTTCGCCCATAACTTTTCTCAATTCCGCACTGGCGGCAAGCATATTTATCTTGTTTTCCAACTCCGGCATGTTGTCCAAATCAAAAAGAAAGCTGTCAGTGCCATCATTTAGCAGAGAAGCGGTAGCCCCCATTGATGCCCCCACCACAGGTTTTTTACAGGCCCAGGCTTCCAGGAATACCACACCAAAAGATTCGCTTTGAGAAGGAAGGATAAAAATATCCATGGCGTTATAAATAACAGGCTTTTTGCCTTCCGCAAAGTTTTCTATGAGTATTATTGGCAAACCCTCTTTGTGCATCGCCTCTTTTATAACCGGCACGTAGTCTGTTGAAGCGCCGGCCAGTAGTAATTTAATTTTGCTATTCTCTTTATACAAATTGCGGATAAGACCCAACAACAATGCTACACCTTTACCTTTAACAAGCCGGCCCACAAAGCCAAGGATGATATCATCATCAGCAATGCCGTGCTGTTTTCTAAACAATGCAACTTCCTCTTCCCGGCAATCCATAGCGGCAACATCTATACCTGTACCTATGGTTACTATTTTGCCCGGCTCAACCCCGTATTTATGAATCAGCACATCCCGCTCGTAATCTGTATTAGCTATGTAGCAATCGCAAAGCCTTGCTTTTTTAATGCTGGTATCGTTGTAATCGTAAGACTTGTGCAGGTGTAACGAACCATATATAACAAAAGGCCGGGGATTGGGATAAGCATTCCTCCATACCGGGTAGTTACAGAAATCGTAGTTGATGGTGGTGCCCATAATTACATCCGCCGTTGTGGAAGCCATCATTTTTTTTATAGCCGGGCTGTATACATCCCATCGCATGGCTGTAATATGTTCGGGCAATGCATTGCGTGTAACCTTTATCGCTGCTTTGTTAACGTACTTAATTAGCGGGTAATGCCAACGCCGGAAAGGCAGCCGGTTAATTTTTACAGCATTCAATGTTTCCCGCACCGGCACAATTCTTTTGTAAAGGGCTGATTCCGGGTTATATAAAGAATCGGTTGTACATACGGTTACTTCATCCCCATAATATTCCACCAGTTTTTCAGAAAGGTGCTTCAGCGTATACTGCGGCCCTCCTTTAGATGGATAATAGTTCTGGCAAACATGCAAAATCTTCATTCGGCAAAAATCATTTTCAGTTTATCTGACACACGCCTGGCAGACTGCCCGTCTGTGTAAGTGATGATTTCTTTTACACAGTCCTGCGAATGGTTGGTGAACTCAGCCGGATTTTCAAGCGCCTGCTTAACCAGTTGTACCAATTGCCCGGGCGAATGGGCCAGTTTAACCGCCCCGGATTTCATAATTGGACGGTAATGCTCCTGGAAATACATTTTTTTAATCAGTTCCCCCTTTTTATTGTCATAAGCATCATACGCCGGGCCTACCTGGGGTTTGGCAAAAACACTGCCATCCACAGCCATGGTAGAGCAAAGGTTAACATGAACATCGGTGTATTTCAGTGTAGAAATAAAGCTTTTTATTTCATGCAGAGAAACATTACTAAAGTCCATTTTTACCGCTCCGCCCTTATTTACATCCCAAAAAACAAACGGAGATTTGCCCAAAAAATTTTCCCATCTTTCCACATTATCCAAGGGATGATTGCGCATTAGTATCACTACATCGCTGCCCAGGCCGCCCCTTTCAATAGCCTCTTTAAGATGTAAAGGATATTGCGGCTCATCAGGAAACAATCCTTTTACCCCACCTGCATACAGTATTATTTTTTTGCTAGGCGGCAAGCCCATCATTTCCTGCCATTCCTGCTTTGTATAACAATAAGATTCGTGATAGTGAAAATCGAATTGTGGCGCACCGGCTATAGTGATTTTCGAATCGTGCAGGTCTTCACTTATCCGCTGAAGCTCCAGCTTATTGTGAATGTTCCAAACAAAATAATGATCAAAGAAAAATGCGGGCCATCCTCTTTTGGTAATGTTATCAAAAGAATGGATGGAAGCAATTACCCTGCCCCCCCTTTCACGTATAATTCTTGCCAGTAATTCTATTTCATTTAAAAAAGGGGTTACTGTAAAAATCCCTTCAATATTTCTTTCGGCCAGCCATTCGGAAAAAACGATGTAAGCACTTTGCTGTTGAATAAGCAGGGCTTCCTGCTGCCTGTTATTTTCAGCATACCCTGGCCACACAGTTGCTTTTATTCTTTCCCTCATTTTAATGAGCCCGTTCTTCAATACTTTTTTGCCCGGCCTGTAAGCGTTAATCAATTGTTGCTGAATACCTGTACTTGGCGTTTTTAGTTTATAGCGCTGATACCAGTAATCCATTTTAGCCCTTACAAGTTTGTAGTCGTCGTTAACCTTATATTCCGGCAGCACGTACGCTTCAAACCCCTCCATCATCATTTCGTTTAGCAAGGCATCGTCCTGCCAGGTAATAACCACCACAGGCGTACAAAACAAAGACATGTTTTTTAAAAGGCCCGTTCTTATAACATGCACCACCGACCCTTTGCCTACTATGGGAACAAGTATTCTTTTAAAATTATTTATACCGGTTTCTGGCATTGTTTTACTCAATAATGCTGTTGGGGACAAGCAGCATTGCTACTATGAGGCTTTGGTTGTGTCACTCACTTGTGCGCTTTGTTCTCTATTGGGCAATGGCGGCGGGGCTGTGTAAAGCAAAATCATGCTTTATCGCTTTCGGCAAATACCTGGAGCCCGGTATGCTGCTTCGCAAAATTTTCAATGCACTTGCATACATATTCAATCTGTTCATCAGTTATTCCCGGGTACAAGGGCAAGCTAAGCATTGTATCGGCCAGGTTTTTTGCTATAGGAAAATCCTTTTCTCCATACCCCAGGTAACGATAAGCTTTTTGCAGAAAAGGTGGTACGGGATAATGAATTAACGTATCAATACCCTTCTCCCTTAAGTATTGCTGCATTTGATTGCGTAAATCTGTACGTATAATAAACAAATGATAGGTATGTGTACATTCCGGGGGATGATAAGGCAGCACAACATTTTTAACACCTCTCAACCGTTCAATATATTTATTAGCCACCCTAACACGTTCCTCACTCCATTGATAGATATACTTTAGCTTAACAGATAATAATGCCGCCTGTAATTCATCAAGGCGCATATTGTAGCCAGGCTCTTCGTTGTAATACTTAACTGAAGATCCATAATTACGCAGCATTTTTATCCTTTCAAACCATTCCTCACAGTTTGTGGTAATGGCACCTGCGTCACCCAACGCACCAAGGTTTTTGCCGGGGTAAAAGCTGGTCGCATTTATATCACCCCAACTACCGGTAATTTGTCCATTCCATTTTGCGGCATGCGATTGTGCATTGTCTTCTACAACAAAAATATTATGCCGCCTGGCAACCTTAGTGATTGCCGGCATATTGCATGGCTGGCCATACAGGTGCACAGGTATTGCGGCCTTTGTTTTTGAAGTAATTGCCTTCTCAAAATTTTCAGGGTCCAGGTTATATGTTAGCTTATCAGGCTCGGCAAACACAGGTGTAGCACCCAGCCGGGTAACCGCAAGTACTGTAGCAATATAAGTGTTAGATGGAACTATCACCTCGTCTCCACTGTCTATCCCTAAAACCTGCAAACTTAATACAAGGGCATCCAGGCAATTACTTATGCCAGCACAATACTGCGTATTGCTAAAGCTGGCGTAAGCACTCTCAAACTCCTTAACATTATTGCCCAAAATATACCATTTGCTGTCATACACCTTTTCGAAAGCGTTAAGCATTTCATGCTTAATTGTGTCGTGCATACCATCAAAAGAGAAAAAAGGAACTTTCATTGTTTTTGCAAACCACTTTTTGTTTCAAGGTATATAACACCATCAGGAGAAATAAAACTTTTTTCATCGTGCCGTATCAACTTTCTACCGCTCTCATCTACCCAGCCGGCAATTTTTGCCGGGTTGCCCATAACCAATGCATAAGCCGGCACATCCCGGGTAACAACAGCACCCATTCCTATCATAGCATATTCTCCAACAGTAATGCCACACTTAATGGTAGCATTTGCCCCAATTGAAGCACCCCTATTTACAGTAGTGGAAACCGGCTTCGCCCTATGTTTGCTGCGGGGGTAAATATCATTGGTAAAGGCAACACAAGGGCCAACAAATACATTGTCACCTATACGCAGGCCATTCCAGATATACACACCATTTTTTATAGTTACATTATCGCCAATTACCACATCATCTTCAATAAATGAATTGCTGCATATATTACAATTGCTGCCTATTACAGCATTCTTCAGCACAACGCAAAATTGCCAAATGTTGGTGCCATCCCCAATACGCGTAGATTGAACATCTGCCAGATGATGGATCATATTAGCGCCTTATTTTTTTGAATTGCTCGTAATCCCTGATGTAATCCAGCTCGTTATAAAAATCTGATGCCAGAACCAATACAATAGCACCAGAAGAAAAATTACTCATGTAATCCCATACAAGGGGCTTTATGTGAAGCCCCATATAAGGCCTGTTAAGGTGTATGGTTTTCTTGCTTCTGCCGTCATCAATGGTAATATCAAAACTGCCACTGGCGGCTATTACAAACTGCTGTAATGTATGGTGCGCATGCCCACCCCTTGCTTCGCCCCCGGGTATATCATACAGGTAGAAAATACGCTTTACATCAAACGGCACTTCAACTGAGTTTTGAACAGGTGTTATACTCCCTGCTTTATTGTAAATTTTGGGGAGGTGAATTACATTACAGTCAAACACAGTGGCGGCACTCATGCTGATTGCTTTAATTTTTTGAAAAAATCAAACTCCCGTATATAATCATGCTCATCAAATGCAAGATCCGTTATTACCAGGGCAAGAGAATTGGTGGAAAAATTTTCAAGTGTACGCCAGGTCATTTTAGGTACATAAAGCCCATAGTAAGAACGGTTAAGCTGGTACCTGTGCTCTTTGATACCATCATGCAATACCACGTCGTAACTGCCTGACAAGGCAATAATAATTTCGGAAGAGTTTTTAAAAGCATGGCTGCCACGCATTTCCCCGCCCGGAACATCATAAATCCAGTACACACGTTTTACCAGGAAGGGTATTTCTTTGTCTTCCTGCAGAACAGATAAATTTCCCCGTTCATCAAATATTCTCGGGAGTTGGATAATGCGTATATCATTACTCATAGCAATAAGGGACTATTTATATTAGGAAACGATTAGCCTTACAGACTGGCGACGCCCATTGAAACATACGATGAACGGATTGCGACGCAACGAAGATGCCATGAAATACAAAGCTGGTATCAAAAGAACTGTCAGTCTAAGAAAATACTAAACTGTTTTTCCGGTAATCATATAGGGCATTCCCGCAATACCCCATTTTAAAAAAATTAAACGCCCGGTCTTTACAAAAGCTTTGACACCCCAGATAAAAACCTTGTTATACTTTATGCTATGCAGGTTTTTTAAAGCGAAGAGCAGGCGCTTTGAGAATTGATCACGAAACTCCACAGTTTTATCAAAGTTTTGATAAAAGATAATAAAGAGGTTTTTAAAATATTTGTCGCTATGTTCTACTGTGCTAAGCGAATTGCCTGTTATGCGATATTTAACAGTAATCGAAGGGTCATAGAAAAATTTATATTTTTTTGAAGCCCGCAAAAAGAAGTCATAATCCTCATAGTCCAGTGACTCGTTATACTTTTTTAACTGATTGAGTACTTCCATTCTGATTAAAACACTGGGTGCAGAAATAATGATACGGTTAAGCATATCTCCATAAATCCACCCGCTTAACGGTTGCTTATACGTATGCTTCTGGTAATAAGAATTTTCGAGCATTACCCCATCGCTGTTTATAAGCTGCATATCGGAATAGACAATGCCGACACTCTCATCTTGCTCAAGAAAAGCAACCTGCAGCTTTATTTTATCCGGCAACATTATATCATCGCACCCGAATACCTGGTAATACTTACCCCGTATGTGCGGAATGGCACTGTTTATATTTCTGGTTAGCCCTCTATTTTTGATATGGCTAATAAAGAAAACATCTCCGCCATTATAGTCAATCCAACTTTGAATAATTTTTTTTGAGTCGTCTGAGGAACCATCATCAGCAATGATTAGCTGGATATTATCATAAGTCTGGGCCTTTATACTATCTAATGTTTGCTGAACCCAGTTTTGCTGGTTATAACAAACCGCGATAATAGTTACGAGAGGGGCGGTATTAGCTTTCATTATATAGTAAACAGGCCAACAGTATGATAAAAACTAAAAACTCATTCAAAATTCCAATGGTAATTCTCCTTGTAACCTGGAGATAGTTGGCGAATACGGTTCATCAAAAGTATTTTGTAATCAAGCCGCCAAAAAAAATGTCTCAACAAATACCCCAGCATGGTTGCAAAGTATGGAGACTTGCATTGCTGCAGTCGTATAAGATGAAACTCAACTTTCTTTTTTATATCCTGCTCTTGCTTTGGCCATTCTTTAGTTGTCTTTAGAATTTTAAGGCATTCTATGTATATGAATATCCTGTCTTTATGATACCGTTGTATTCTCTGTTTTAACTGCTCTGTATTGTATCTCTTTTCTCCGCCGATTATCCTGTATTTAACACCAATGTATTGGCTGAATTTTACCTTGTAAAGAGGCAGCAGTTTTGTCCACATGCCGAAATCCTCCGCATAAAGGCGTTCGTCATATAACCCGACTTTGTCGTATACGCTTTTTCTGATAAGCACCGACGGGGCTGATATGAAGATTTTCCTTTCGAGCAGCATATCAAAAATATATCCCTGGCGCTGATAGCCTTCAACATTATAGATTCCAATATGCTGGCCATTTTGATCAATTGCCTCACAACTGCTGTGACATAAAGCGTATTCTTCCCCCGCCTGCTCCATTTCGTGCACGAGTTTTTCTATTCGCATCTCATTCATGATATCGTCCGAGCCAAAAAGAGAAATGTACTTACCCGATGCATTTTTGATGACGTCGTTACAGGTTCTGCAGATGCCGTAATTCCTGTCATGAATTATAAGATTACACTTTAAGTTATACGCCTTAATCCATTCAGTAATGATGTTAAGGGAATTATCCGTGGAACAATCATCTACAATCACCAGTTCAATATTACCGTATGATTGGCCATACACAGAATCAAGCGTTTCGCGGATAAAGGGCGCATTATTATAAGACAAAACCCCGATGGTTACCAGGGGCATTCCTGTCTCTGAAATTTTCCTTCCTCTGAAATCCTGCACGTTAACGTTAGCTTCCATACTCAACCTGGTATTCAATTCTTGGCGAAATAATACCTGGTAACGCACTATGATTGGCGCCATCAGACTCATGCAATACTTTAAAGCCTACAAAACTGCCAAGTTTAAATAATGCAACCCGCATATCTTCACCAACAATAAGAGAGAAATAATACATCCCGACATTTAACAAAAAAGGAGGCAGTGTGAAAGAAACTTTATAACTACCCTTTCGACTATTCTTTTGTGAAGTAATAACACACCCGCAATGAAATACAGTGATATCTCCACCAGTCTTTAAATCAAAAGTGACATCAAGATTTCTGTTTTCAAGAAAGCTGTATACAACAACTTCAACTTCTATACCTGACCTTACAGTTATAGCATTGTTCTTCGTTGGCCTTACTGTAAAAGAAACTATTTTTACGAGGTCATTTCCCGGAGCCTGTTTAATATCTTCATGAAACAAAGAGCTTGCAATACTTTCTACCTCAGACTCATAATATCCTACTCCTTCAAGAGAGTTTCCCAAAAAAAATGTTTTACCATTCTTGAGTACCAGGCATGAATCGCAAAGAGCTTTGACAGCAGACATGTTATGGCTCACAAATAATACCGTGCGACCATCTTTCTCACTTACATCCTTTATTTTACCCAAACATTTTTTTTGAAATTCCGCATCGCCTACCGCCAATACCTCGTCTACTATCAAAATATCAGGCTCAAGGTGAGCAGCTACAGCAAAAGCGAGGCGGACATACATACCGCTACTGTATCGCTTAACAGGAGTATCTATATATCTCTCCACACCTGAAAAGCTCACAATTGCATCAAACTTACGCTGCACTTCTTTCCGGCTCATTCCAAGAATGGCGCCATTGAGAAAAATATTATCCCGCCCTGATAATTCCGGATGAAAGCCTGTTCCAACCTCAAGGAGAGAAGCAATCTTTCCGTTAAGCTTTATTTGTCCGGTAGTTGGTGCCGTTACTTTAGATAAAATTTTTAACAGCGTTGATTTCCCCGCCCCGTTTCTGCCTATAACCCCCAACACCTGGCCTTGCCTGACATTGAAACAAATATCACGCAGTGCCCATACATACTCTGATTCAGCCTTTTTTGATCTTTCATTCTCCTGGCCAACTTTAGCATAAGGATCGCCTTTGCCAAGCACTTTATACCACCACCGGTTGATATCATGAGATAATGTTCTACGCCCAACCTGGCCAAGCCGGTATTGCTTTGATAAACTTTCTATTTTAATAACAACTTCACTCATTTCTATACCGTATCCATGAAAGATTTTTCAACCTGGTTAAAAACCAATATTCCAATGAATAATATTATCACACTACAAATACAAGCGTATAATAAAAGGCCAAAGTCTAATGTTCCCTTTCCAAGTACTGCATAACGGAATGTTTCTATCAGGGAAGAAAGTGGATTTAGTACAATTAATGTTCTGTACCCCTTTTTTTCGGCGTACGCCAATGAGTAGGCTACAGGAACAACATACATTAATAACTGTATACCGAAACTTACCAACACACTTAAATCGCGGTATTTGGTGGTAAGAGAAGAAATGATTATTCCTGTGCCAAGGCTAATGACCGCCATAAAAAATAAAACAAGAGGTATTAAAAGAGTATGCCATCCTACATGAAACTTGTATTCTCCTTTAATTGCGGATACAGCCATAACTGATAGAAGCAAAAGAAATTGTATTGCAAAACGAATAAGATTTGATGTAACAACAGACAAAGGCATAATAAGCCTGGGAAAATAGACTTTGCCAAATATGCTGGCGTTGCTTACGAAAGTGGTAGATGTGCCAGTAAAGCATGCAGAAAAATAGCTCCAGATAACAATCCCCCCCATGTAAAACACGTCCGCAGGCAAACCATCAGTAGGAATATGGGCCAAGCGGTTAAAAAGAATTAAGAACATGAACATGGTAAGCAAGGGCTGCACGATATGCCAAAGAGGGCCAAGAACTGTTTGCCTGTATTGAGATGCGAAGTCGCGTTTTACAAATAACAACAACAAATCTCTGTATTCCCATAGCTCCCGGAAATTGATATAAAAAACATGAGGCCTGGGCGTTATTACTTCTGTCCAGTTATCTTGCTTTGCTTCGATATTATTCATACTATGTACCCGGGTTGGGCTGCAATATTATTATCAGCCTTTCCCGGAAAAGACGCTTTGTTTAGTGTAATTGATCCATTATCTGCCAGCGCCGTAATGAGCCTGGAAATATGAGAAAAAGAAGACTTTAGTTTTTTCCTGTTCAACAAAGCATACAACAGTTTGTTAAAGCGACCCCTTGTTTCCAATTGCTTTTTTGAGCCTGCCTGCAAAGAGGTTAATTGCTTAACCATACCAACCATATCTCCAAATTTTCTGACACTTATGGCAATTTCCTTAGCGGGTTTCCTTATGTTACGCCTATATGCATACTCAAATTGAGGCTTTGTTTTTTTCAGAACACAATTGTAGCAATAATCATACATGTAAAAATATAACTGAGGTATAGCGAACCCTTTTGATACCATCTCTACACAATACTTCCATGACAATCTTTGCTGCGGCATATAATGAACAAACTTTAACTTCTCCTCATAATACAAATCATACCCCATAAACAAAGCAAGCAAACAAATCTCAGAATCGTCACCTGCAGAAAGATTTCTGCCCTTTCTTCCAACCAGTTGGCTTTCAAAAAACACCTCATCAAGTTGTGTATAAATTTGTTTTCTCACAGCCATCCCTGCCCCAGCGATATACTTTCTACTATTGGCATTGCCAGATGCCGCTAAAGGTTTGCCAACAACATAATTTAAAGCGAATTCGTCGAACCAAAAAGGTTTATCTTTTTCAAAGTAAGCATCCGACTGGCCACCCAAAATTCCCGTACCCGGATGACAGATCATGTGCTCATACACATTGTTCAGGTAATCCTTGCTCAGCCAATTATCATCGTCACAATAAACAATAACATTATAGCGGGCCGTAGCTATACCTTTTTTCCTCGCAAAGCTTAACCCGGCGGCAGGTTCCTTTACTACCTTTAAATCAGTATTTGTTTTTAATGTATTCCATATTTCCGAAGCAATATCGCCAGTATTATCATCTGAAGCATTATCAACCAATACAACCTCCCAAGGCATATTTTCACTCACTTCCTGTTCTGCCAGATGCTTCAGCGTGGCAGGCATGCGTGCTGCACCATTATGAGAGCAAATGACCACTGAAATCCCATTGCAATAAATACCCGCTTCCACTCAGTTAATACTTTTCTTTCCGAAAATTTTTCTTTTCAGGAACTTGGTTAAAAATTGAAAATATACCCTTCCATTTGCCCTCCCTTCCATTATTTTAGCTAACCTTCCTTCTAAAACAGTTCTATGCCTTACATAGATTTCAAATAACTCAGGGTGTATATAGTCGTTGATATTTGCAAAACCTGCGTTTGGTTCAATAAACTTTATAGGCCCTACACTTTTTTTTACAAATAGAAACATGTTTTGCCTGTAACACCACGCAACCCTGGTATCATTCCACCAATAAGGCCTGAATATGTCATGAACATGAAATCCCTTTTCAGCGAATTTCTTAACCCAGTAACTGAATGACTGTTCATTAATGTGGTTTTGTCCCCGTTGATGGGGTAACGCTGCCGAAAAAACGATAACATCGCCCAACGATGTGAGGCTTTCAACAAACACTTCCGCAGCATTATCTGCCAGGTGTTCGCCAACTTCGAGGCTCACTACAAGATCAAACTTTTGGGCAACTCTTATCTTGTGTTCAAGATCTGTAACTAAAAACTTATCTGCCGGAATAAGTAGCTGAGACCGATCAACCCATTCTCCGTCTATACCTAAAATATTTTCTATGCCATTCTGTTGAAAAACATGCAGGAAAGCACCGAGCCCGCAGCCGACATCCACTACACTAGATGGTTGCAATAACTTTAATAACATTGGTACTATAACCTGAGGCGATTTAAGCATGTCCTCTTCAACCGCATGCAAGTATTTTAAGTTGTTACTCATAAAATCGGCGTATATCTATGCAACTTCAGCCACATACGCTTGTAAATTTTGTATAAGAAAATTTTAAATACGCTTATTTTCTTCCGGAAGATCCCGGTTTGAAGCATACTAACATCAATTTCACTTCCGTCATGGTTATAGGGAATCCATCGGTCAGGATAATAATCCTGCCAATTTTTACTAAGCCGGAATTCACCATCAAAATGAAATACAGGTCTGATAACTTTTGACCCTTCTCTTTCTCCAAAAGATGCCCCCCACCAACTGAAAGTAGAATTGCTGATTATAAAGTGATTGCACAGACTCATTAAGCATAATTGCTCTATAGCAGATGCGTTTTCAACAAAATAAAAATTAGAAAGCTGCCTTATGTTAATCCTGCAATACCTGATATCGTCAGAAAAAAACACTACGTTATACTTTTGATGATCCGGAAAGTGATGCAACAATGCAGTCAAATAGTAATTAACCGGCAAAAGATAATAGTTTGGGTTTGTTACATAGTCGCCTCTCCGTATTGATATGGCGATAGTATCCCGCGTAAAAAACCTGGCAAATTTTGCCTTTACAGCTTCTAAAAATTCGGGGCTGAAACTTAAATTTTTATATACCTCTTTTTTACAATGACTCCAGTATTTTTCTGTCTGAAACCAACCCAGCAAATCAGCGTTACCTTTCTTTATCTTACTTTTCCATTCATCCCAAAATTGCGGGGTATAGTGAAACGCGGTTTCTTCTATGCAAAAATCTGCCTTTACATTACCATACCTGATTCCACTGCAAAAGTATCCGGCATATTCCCAACGTGGCAGCGTGTAATCACACTCATACTTTTTACTTAAGCCAATTACCGCGGCTATTTGAAACAATTGGTTCCCCAATTTACCATGCTGCCCAAGTTTAGAAAAGGTAATCATCCGGCACTGAAACAATTAATAAGCAGCATAAGCGCACTTGACAAAATAATCAAGCAGGTACATTTCCAAACTCTTCTGTTTTCTGTATATAGCAAACCCCTTTTAATGACCTGATTTTGATGCTGGAACCGATAGATGAAAAATAATCATGAACAGCACGGCTACATCCATCCCATGAATAATAATCATCAATTATGACCAAGCCCCCCTTTACAACTTTGGGATACAAAGCCTGAAGGCAGGTTAATGTTGATTCATACCAGTCCCCATCAAGCCTAAGCAATGCGATTTTATTCGTTGATCTAAATGAACTTACCGTATCATTGAACCATCCTTTAATAACTTCATGAGGTACTTCCGCTTTTTGCATAGCTTCCCTCGCCTCTATCTCGTCGGCTGTACAATTATTAAGGTAAAGCTCTGAGTTTTTGTCGTTCTGCCAACGTATAGCAGCTTCTCCATCAACTTGTTTGGCAGCAGGTAATCCTTCGAAGCTGTCGAAGAGATAATACATCCTTTTCCTACCCAACACACTGGAAATTCCCGCCATCATCCCTCCTTTCCACGAACCGCACTCTACTATATCCCCATCTACGCTATCAACCAAATTCTTACAAAGCAGCAAATTCACTTTGTAGTTGTTTGGGGTGATCATTGTATAACTCTTGTATCGCAGGTAAACTTCTTCAAAACTCTTCATCAAAAGATCATCCTTTGTATAAGACTGAAGCTTATATCCTTTTGCCCTTAACCATCGTAGAAATATTTTTTTTAGCATGGGTAGAAATTAAAGCTCACTGTTGCAAATCTCTCTTTACAACAATATCCATTCCGGGGGATAAATATCTTTGCAGTTATACCTGCTATCTGTCATCCATTTTTTGGGAGCGATTGTTAATTTGTCCTTTTGTGATCCTATATAAGCAGCCCACCAGCTAAATGTGCTGTTGGCAATAATGCTATGTCGGCATTTGCTCATAAGGTAAAAATCCTCTTTTGCAGTATTTACTACATTATTGCTGATAAAATAAACCTTTGCATTTTTTATTAGTAAGTTTTCTTTTGCCCATTGTATGTCGTCGGAGAATACATAAAAAACAGGATCTTCTACTTTGGATAAAATATAACTTACAGCTTCATAGTAAAAACCGGCGCTAAGCGATCCTTTCTGTTCTGCTACCTTTGGAGAAACAGTATCGGTACGCCTGATATGGATGCTCACGCTGTTAGTGCTTTCTATTTCATTAACTATCCAGTTAAGGCTTGAAAACTTGTCGTCATTCATAATGAACTCCTCAAGTATCTGGTGTTTGTATTTTTCAAAATACCGCCAACTCATCCAATACCCTTGGAGGAAAACATCTTCATTTGCCTGAAAAAAATGCTCATCGAAATAATAATGCGGTTCCTGGTAGGTTTTGCGCTTATAAGGAGGGAATAACAAATCATAAGTGTTTAGCAGAAAATAGGGGACGCCTTTTTCTTCGTAGGGCAAACCAAGTGTTCTGATAGTTCTGCCTGGCACCAGTTTGTTCCATACTCTTTTCACTGGATGATTATAAAAATATCTGCTTAGTTGAGATTCCTTAATAACATCCACCTTAATATTAAAGTAGTTTTCCAATTCGTATTTCCTCAATCCATAACCAGCGTAAGACGACAAATCCAACATTAATGAAGTGTTCTTTTCCAATGCCAATGACTTTGCGGCCGCATATTGAAACATCTGGTTGCCAAGTCCCATAATCATTCGTACAACTATCATATCTCCTGCCTGCTATCCGCAAATTGTTTTTGTCTTGAAATTTCCCAGAAAGCATTTTGCTGAAGTATTTCCAGGAACTTGAAATCGCTGCAACCAGTGCCGAATAGAAAACGGGGCTCATTCCTTTTGTTCAGCGCTTCCCGAATACCCGTTTCAATTTCATGGGTAATGTAACCTGTATTGATAATGTCACTGTTGCTGGTTCTGTTTTTCTGGCGGGTACCAACATTTACAACAGATAAGCCATAATAGGGCGCCTCCCTTATGCCCGCACTGGAATTGCCAATAATAAAATCAGCATGCTTAAGCAGCGTGAGGAAAGATTCAAACCTTATGGAAGGGTATACTTTATACTGTTGCCTATCTGCGCACTTGCGAACATGCTGCATAATAATTTCTGATCCTATGTCATTGTTAGGGTTAACAACGATGTAGTTTAACCCCGAGTTTTCCAAAGCTTCAAAATAAGCCGAGGCATAGCCTGCAAGCATATCTATTTCTGTGGTTACAGGATGAAAAAGAGAAATAGCGTACGTACCAAACTCTATTCCGTAGTAACTCTTTACATCTTCAATGCCAGGCAGCCTATCGCTTAATATTACATCCATGTCCGGAGAACCAATTACATAAATGCTTTGCCTGGTTTCGCCCATTTGCAAAAGGCGCTCCTTGGCTTCTTCATTAGCGACGAAATGCACATGGCTTAATTTTGATACGGCATGCCGTATCAACTCATCTACGGTACCTGACAGTTCCCCGCCTTCAATATGTGCTACAAGTATATTGTTAAGCGCACCTACAGAAGCCCCTGCCAGCGCTTCAGGCCTGTCGCCATGCACTATAATGAGGTCGGGCTTAATTAACCTTACAAAATTCGAAAAACCCTGTATGGTGGTTCCGAGAGTTATGTCAGGCAACTGCTCTGTGTAATGATTGATGTATTTGTAAATATTGGGATACCCGCATTTCTCAATCTCATGCACTGTATACCCGTATTTCTCATCCATGTGCATACCGGTGGCGAATATGTGAACATCAAAAGTTTCATGCGGAAGCAGCACCTCAATCAATGATTTCAGCTTTCCAAAGTCGGCGCGGGTACCGGTTAAAAAAACAACCTTCTTTTTGTTTAACATATATCCTCCCACGTCAACTGAACATCGGCAGCAATTGATTTTGATGCCTTTTTACCTATTACGCTTTCATAATGTTCAGCCAGGACACCATTTTTACCAGGCCGCTTTACCCATATATTTTCCTGCGTAAACAATTCGCCTTCCTGTATATCTTTTATGGTGCATATTGTTGCAAAAGCAAAATCAATAGTTACCTGTTCTTCCTTAGCTGGGCCTTTAACCCCACCACGTTGCAGCGCTATAATTTTACTGCCTTCAATTAACTCTCTGCAGGCTGTTTTATCCATAGAGCAGATAATATCCGGCCCCTGTCGTTGCATGTGGTCAGTAAAATGCCGTTCCAGGATAGACGCTCCTAATGCAACCGCCCCTAAACAGGCATGGTTAGATAAAGTATGATCCGATAAACCCACAACCGCTTGGGGAAAAGCCTCCTGCAGCTCAACCATGGCGTGAAGCCTTACCAAATGGTTTGGAGTGGGGTATAAGTTGGTAGTATGCAGTAACGCGTATGGAACAGCATGCTTCTCAAATACAGCAACCGCTTTTCTTATACTTTCAATCGTATTCATTCCTGTACTTAAAATAACAGGCTTTCCAAACAACGCAATATGTTCAAGCAAAGGATAGTTATTACATTCCCCGCTGCCAATTTTATAGGCCGGTACGTTCCAGCTATGCAGCCTGTTTGCCGCGGCCCTGCTAAACGGTGTACTGATGAATATACGGCCTTTTGATTCTACATATTCCTTTAGCTGCAGTTCCTCTTCTTCGCCTAACGCACATTGCCTCATAATCTCATAAATGCTTATGTTGGCATTGCCCGGAATCACTTTCTTCGCAGCACCACTCATTTCATCTTCAACAATATGTGTCTGGTGTTTTATAACCTCGGCCCCCGCTTCAACAGCGGCATCTACCATTTCTTTAGCCACCTGTAGCGAACCATTATGATTAATACCAATTTCAGCTATTACCAATGGTTCGTAATCGTAACCTATACGTCTGCCCGCTATTTCAATAAAACTGTTTGCCATTATTGCTTCTACTAACTGTTTCCTTTTAATTTACTTATTTACCACGCCGTCCATCCCCCGTCAACTATCATGTTATGGCCAATTACATGGCTGGCCGCATCGCTGGCCAGGTAAACAATAGCGCCACGCAGCTCCTCTTTTTGGCTCATTCTTCCTGCGGGGTTTAATTGCTTAAACCTTTCTAAAAATAACCCTTCATGATTATTGAAAATACCGCCCGGCGTAAGTGAGTTTACCCTAACACCTTTTTCGGCCCACAAAGTGGCAAGGTATTTTGTAAGGCCTATAACTCCATGTTTGCTTACTGAGTAGGCCACTGGTTGCGTAATGCCTGTACCGGGATATATTTTGTGGTTGGGACTTATCACTCCATACAATGATGCTATGTTGATAATTGAACCACTGCCCTGCTTAACCATAAAGCTACCGATAACCTGGCAGCCAAGAAATGTGCCCGTGAGGTTTACGTTCATTATGGCATTCCAGTCTTCCAGCGGAAAATCTTCAAAACCACGGGTAAAGCCTGCTGTTTTACTCTGGTTGGTAAAGCCGGCATTATTTACCAGTATGTCAACGCGGCCAAAAGTGTCCAGCGTTTGCTTCAGCAAGTCTTGCCAGCTTTGCTTACTGGTAACATCGCAAACTGCCGCAGTTACATCAGCCCCCTGCTGTTGCAACAAGTTAGCCGCGGCCCGGCATTTTTCATCATTTACATCTGCCAGCATAACTTTAGCGCCAAAAGCTGTTAAAGCCAACGCATGTTCCGATGCTAACAGGCCTGCTCCTCCTGTTATTATTGCCACCCGGCCTTCCAGGTTAAATAAGTTATTGTTCTGCATATTGCTGTTGGGTCATAAAATACTCCACAAGCTTAAAATCCATTTCACTATCTATATCTATTGCCCTGTTTCTTGCTATCGGGTATACCCTGCACTTCGCTTCACTCCAATGCCTGTAGTTATACAGGGCAGCTTTTTTCACCACGTATGCTGCCGGGGTAAGACTATAAACTACTGGTGCATCCTGCCTTGTTACTATTGGTATTTGCGGCTTCTTTACAATTTCTGCATAGCCGTCAGGCGTTACTTCCATCATATTAAAGTAGGGGTTTCGCTCAGGCTCGTAACCGGTAATTACCACATCTGTTTCAGTATTATCCAGGGCCATGTTAACAGCGCCTTCTGTATCTGCCACTGTTTTAAGCGGCACGGTTACATCCATATCAACAAGATAATCTACCTGCACATTGTTGTGTTTCTCATACCATTCCAAAGCATGTATAAATACATGCCATTTAGATGCACTGTCGGTTGATAATTCTGCCGGCCGCATAAAAGGTACATGTGCTTTGTATTGTTTTGCAACAGCGGCAATATGTTCATCATCGGTTGAAACAATCAAATCATTCAGCAGTTTACAACCAAAAGCGGTTTCAATAGTATAAGCTATCAGCGGCTTGTTGTTTAACAGCCTTATATTTTTTCCCGGCACACCCTTAGAGCCGCCCCGGCAACATATAGTTCCTAAAATAAACATGTATTATTAAGCCAGTTTGAGTATTGCCAGGGTGACAGCACCGCAGACTGCAGCCGCCCATAGATATACAGATGAACGGATTGCGACGCAAGGAACGATGCCATGAAACATAAAGCCGGTATCATGGTTTTTTTTCGAGATTTTTTGGGACGGACTGCAGTATTTCATGGCATCGGCTGTTGTGTCACTCACTTGTACGTTCGGTTCTTTGGGCAACATTTAAGCGGGTACCAGGCATTTGCCCCAAAAGATTAAGATTAACAAACCTGCCAGACTCAGAAGATAGCTTTGCAGCCATCGCCATTTTAAGGCTCTCCACACCATCACTTAAGCCTGCCAGCCGTGTATCCTCAACATCTTCAAGAAATGCCTTCATAATAGCCTGAAAGCGCTGGTTACGCGTAAAAGATTTGTACTCAAAATAAGAGGTTTGCTTTTGCCTGTTTGTCCAGGTAAGCTCCTGTAATGCGAGGTTCCAGTTAATGGTACCCTGTGTGCATGTAATAGTGCAATAGCGGGTTAATTGCGGTTGCAGGTAATCAAGATGAATGGTTGCTGTTACGTTGTTTTCAAAACTCAGCAACACATCAGCCGTGTCTTCTGTTTCAATATCAAGGCTGCCGCTATGCTTATAATGCGCCGCCACAGATGAAGCTTTGCCGAATAAATGGTACAGGTAATCAAACTCATGTACCAAATCCAGCAGTACACCGCCGCCTGTTTCTTTTTTTGCGCTCATGCCTTTGCTGTAATCCTCGTAAGGCCTCCAGTCTGGCAGGTATTGGCCAACAAAAGCATTGGCAGAAACCGGCACTCCAAGTTCGCCACTATTAAGAATGTTGTTTATTTTTTCCAGGGCGGGGTCAAACCGAAGGTCATAGCCTACCACAACCAGTGCATTGTTTTGCTGTGCTTTTTCAAGAATGTTGTTAACCCCTTCAAGTGCATGGCTTACAGGCTTTTCAAGATAAATACGCTGTACATGATGCTTCAGCAACAACTCCATGCCGGCAAGGTGAAAAGCTGTGGGCGTACATACTATCGCGGCATCTATACTGTGCAGGGCCAAAGCCCCGGCCAGGTTATTGCACTGCGCAAACGACTTAAATTTATCTTGTAACCCTGATTTTTTACTAACCAGGACTATATCATCGTAGCCCAGCATCATTATGTTTTCCAGGTGCCTGGCGCCGATAGACCCGATACCAATTACTGCAATTTTCAATCTAACTGTTAATTAAACACGTGCTACATGCGCAGCGGGAAATTCAACAACCATTACCTGGTCAAGGCTTTCCAAACGCACATATACTCGCTTGTTAGCGGTACGCAATACCCTACCTGTATTATGCATAAATACGCCGCTCTTAATCATCACTTTCACGTTTTCCTCCAAAGAAGAGAATGATTGAACACTAACTCTTGCATCTTCCTCAAGCAGGTAAGTTTTAACCAGGTTCACTTCATCATCCCTTATTACGGCAGGCTTACCGAGGTAATATACAAAATTCAATACGCCGTCAGTCCGCAACACATTGGTTTTATCTTCTTCGCTAATATGTACAAACACATACGACTTAAACAACGGTTCTTCAATTACTTTGCGGCGGTCGCTCCATTGGCGCTCTACTTTTTGAAGCGGGCACCAGCTTTCTATATTCTTTTTAGTAAGTACATTATCCACCTTTTTTTCCCAACGGGGCTTAGTATAAAGTGCGTACCATTTTTTTTCTACATTCATAAATACAGCTCCGCCACCTCACTCACAGAGAGTAACTTTTTCATTATTTAAAATTACATTTAATCACAGCCCTTCGCTGCGGCTTTATTACTTTTTAAGCCGGAAAAATTTAAGCACTTTATCTATCAGGGTCTCTTCTGCCATACCGTATTGCCCATACCCATAACCATAGCCGTAGCCATAATTGTAACCATAGCCATAGCCCATGGTACGGGTATCTTTAATACCGTTTACAATAATACCCATGCGCTTAAATTTCCGCTCTTTATTTAGCTTATCAACAAAGGCAATGGTTGTTTTGTAAGAGTACTGATGCCTCAACATAAAGAAGCAGAAATCCACATACTTATCTTTAAGGAAACCATCTGCCACCAACCCTACCGGGGATGTATCTATCACTACATAATCAAAGTTCTTTTTGGCCCAATCAAACAAAGTAGAGAGTTTACTGCTCATCAGTAGCTCGATAGGGTTGGGTGGTAATGGGCCGGATGCAATTACACTCACATGATCTACCCCGGGTATTTTTATCAATAGCTCTTCAGGGGTAATACTGTGGTTAACAATAAAATCAGTTAGCCCGTACTTGGCTTGTATATTAAAATATTTTGAGAAGGATGGTTTTCTAAGGTCCATTTCAATCAGCAGCACTTTTGTTTCATTGTTAGACAGGCTGCCCGCCAGGTTTACAGAAGCAAAGCTTTTACCTTCTCCGCTCATGAACGATGTAACCAGCATTGTTTTTACCTGGTTGTTAGCATCACCCAAATATTGAAGATTAGCACGTATTAACCTGAACTGCTCGGCCAGGATACCCCTGCTTTTGGGGTTAATAACAGAACCAGACCCCTTTTTGGTAAATGACAACTCTCCTATAACCGGCACCGTTGTTCCTGCCTCAATTTGTTTTCTATCCTGTAATTTGTTGTCAAAAAAATCAAGCAGCAACATTACCACGACCGGAATAACAATACCTAAAAACACGGCAAAGTTAATAACCTGCGCCTTGTTTGGCTTTATTACCCCCTGGTCAAAGGCAGCATCTACAACACGAGTGTTGTTTATGTTGGAAGCCATGGAAAGTTCTGTTTCTTCTTTCTTCTGCAGAAGATATAGGTACAAAGCTTCTTTTACACCGCTTTGTCTTTTAAGGTTCAGCAGATCCCGTTCCTTTTTTGGTAATGCGGCCAGTTTATTATCAAACTCTGTTTGTTTACCGCCAAGTGTATTTAGCCTTTGTAAATAGCTTTTCTTTACGCCTTCTATACTTTTAATCAGTGAGTTCTTAAGTTCAGCCAATTCACCTTTCAAACGTATGAGTGTAGGGTCTTTGTCGGTGCTTATTTTGCTTTGATTCTGATACAGGATAACATTCTCATCATAATCCTGTATCAGCTTTTCAACAGCAGGTTCCTTCAGCAGCCCGTTTGCAGGTATTATGTCTCCCAATGTTTTTGTGTTACGGATATATTTTTCCAGCGACTCCAGCATTTGCAGTTGAACTTCCTGCTCCATCTTCTGGTTATCGAACTCCATTGATTGGCTGAGGAATTGCGAGCCCGCTGCGGAAAAGTCTGTTATTTTACTTTCCCGCTTAAATGCTTCTGCCTTGCCCTCAATTTCATCCAATTCCCCTGACACAGATGCTATCCTGTCGTTTAAAAAAGAGATTGTCTTAAACCCAACTACATTCTTATCGGTAAGCCCTGCCGTATTATAAGCCTCCACCAGTTTATTAATAATATCTATTGCCCTTTGCGGTATCTCATCCAGCATTGAAATTTCAATGATATTACCCATATCATTCATCTTCTGCACATAAATACCGCCCCTGATGGAACGGGCTATTGGCGCTGCTTCAGCAATGATAAGCGTATAACCTTCCTTGTCTGGTTTAATCTTTGTATTGCGCCTTGCATAAAGCTTTTTACCGGCAAAACTGAAAGTATCGTTGTAACGATAATAACTTTTACTGTTTCCCCGCTCTATAAGAAACCTGTCGTGGTAAACGAACAGCTTGTAAACTCCGGGAATAAATTTTGAGGTATCTGTTTTAACACGCTTAATAACTACCGGCAGGTTATCTCCATACAAGGGTGATGATGCAATCCTGCCCTGCGCAACCATTTGTATCTGCAGATCCAGGGAATCTACTATGCCCAGGGAGAGTTCAAAAGATTCAAGGATATTTATCTGATCCTGCACCTGCCGGCTGCCGGGCATAACACCCAATTCTTTCAAAATACGATAGTCAGATGATGACTCTTCATCTTCCTTTATCAAAACATAGGAAGATACCTTATGCAGCCTGGGTGTATAACGCAGATATAAGCGGGCCACCGTATAACAAAGAATAACAGACAGTATTATCCAAGGCAAAAAGCTAACCATTTTCAATATAAACCGCTTTATATCAAACTGGGTGCCTGATGCTGCCGTAACTTCAGATTCTTGATTTGAAACAGGATAACTCATGTCAATTCCTAAATATGGCCAGAAATAGAGCTATAATACCAGTTACCGCACCCAATACAGAAATTGTCTTCGAGAAATTTTCGCTTACAAACCTGTTCTTTTGTGCTTCAACGTAAATAATGTCTGCCCTGTTTATGTAGTAGTCCGGTGAATTAAGAATATTTTTATCGTTAAAGTCTAACGTAATGATTTCTCTTTTACCGTTATCGTCCCGGATGATTTTAACCCTGTCCCTGCGGGAATACGGGGTCATATCCCCAGCCATGGCAATCGCTTCAAAAAGATTAATTTTTTCGTTGGTACTATTAAAATAGCCGGGGCTTTTCACCTCGCCGAGTACGGTGAACTTGAAGTTTAAAAACTTAAGCGATACAATAGGGTTTTTAAGATAAACAGCATAGCCTTTGGTTATGGCATCCCTGGCTTCATCTCTTGTTAAACCTGCTATATGAATTTTTCCAGCTAAAGGTAATTCAATGTTGCCATCTATATCAACCATGTTTTGTATGCCACCCGTGGAACCTGCCCCACCAGTTAAGTATTGATTGATGTACTCTGTTGCCTTTTCGTTTTCACCACCCACCCTTACTTCAATCTGGTCGTTTACCTGTATTGTTTGCTGTGGAATTTTAATCTCATTCAAAGCCAATCTTGAAGTATCGGGAAGGTTATTAAAATAAGTTGCTTTTTTTATATCTACACAGGCAGTTATAAACAAAAATGGTAGAATCAATAGATAAGCACATGCAGTAGGTTTATTCATAATCATTTACGGACTCCACGCAAATTTATACATAACAAATGGAAATACAACCGATAACGCTTTTTTAATCACTATTTAAAACAATAACAAAGGCCCGCTTGGCGGGCCTTTGTTATTGTACTATACTCTTCGCGTATATTTATATATTACCGTTGGGCGGTAGAGTTTGTAGCTGCGTCTGCCATATCTGCAACAATCTTAACGCTGGCATTTATATAAAGGTCTGTCTTAAGGTTCTTAAGCCATTGCTGAAAACGTTCGCCTTTTGCCTTGTCTTCATTTTTGAAGAATTTGTCCGCATCAGACGCTATGGGTTGTATATCCATCGGCTGTGCAATTTTGGCAAGGCTGTCATTCTGTTTTGCTTTGTCTCTTAAAACTTTCTGATCCTCTTTATACTTATTAATATTAAGGCTATACTCTTTATTTATATTTTGGCCGAGGAATGAGGTGTTGCTGCGTATGGTTTTAAACGCGAAGCTTGTGTCAACTCGTTCAGCGGCTTTTTGAATGATGGGGCCGAGATTATAGCTGCTGTTCCATGCGTCATAGGTGGATTTCTGAATCTGATCCCACTGCAAAGCCGCAGGATTGTCTTTTTCCCTGAACTTAAAATAATCAAATGCATCCGGCATCACCACATCAGGCGTTACACCTTTCAACTGGGTTGAGCCACCATTAACACGGTAATACTTCTCAAATGTGAGTTTCAAAAACCCGTACTCTGTAGAGCCCGTAAAAGGATCCAGTGCCCTGCCAAGTGGCAGGTTTTTTTGAACGGTGCCCTTACCATAAGTTGAAGTGCTGCCTACCACAATGCCCCTTTTATAATCCTGTATGGCTGCGGCAAAAATTTCGGAGGCAGATGCGCTTAACTCGTTTACCATTACCACCAAGGGGCCATCATATAAAACCGAGTCATCATTGTCCCGCCATGTATCCTGGTCAATTTGACCATTTCTTTCCTTTACCTGCACTACCGGTCCGTTCTTAATAAACAAACCTACCATCTTCACAACTTCAAGCAAAGAACCGCCGCCGTTGCTCCTAAGGTCCAGTACAATACCACTTACATTTTCTTTCTTAAGCTTTACCAGTTCTTTTGCCACATCAACAGAAACACGGCTGCCTTCAGGGTTTTCAAAATCTGCATAAAACTCCGGAACATATATATAGCCGGTTTTCTTCTTTCCTTCTGTTACAACAGCACTGCGTGTAAGTGCTTCATCTTCCACTATTTTATCGCGTATTAAAGCAATGGTTTGCAAAGTGCCGTCAGATTTTTTTAGCGTAAGCTTTACTTCAGTTCCTTTTTCGCCGCGAATTAGTTTTACAGCATCTTCTGTTGCATAACCGGTAAGGTCAACCGGCTCTTCGTTGCCCTGGGCTACTTTAACAATCGCATCATTCACCTGCACTTTACCGCTCTTCCAGGCTGGGCCGCCGGTAATAAGGCTTACTATTTTTATAGAACCGTCTTCCTCCCTCAGTTGGGCGCCAATACCAAAAAACTTGCGGCTCATGTCTTCATCAAAAGCCCTTTTTTCAATTGGGGGAAAATAATTGGTATGTGGGTCCATTTCACCTGTAACCGTATTAACATAACTGTTGAACTGCTCGTTCTCGTCAAACTTAATTTTGAGCCTGTTATACACACGGTCAACAGCTTTCAGCACTTTCTCCCTTGCTTCTTTTTCAAGGTCTACGTCTGTTTTTTTGGCAATGCTGTCAATATTTTTGTTTTTCTCTCTTTGCTCCTGCAAGTCTATGTATCTCTCAAGCGCCATCCATTTCAAACGTTTTCTCCAAACTTCTTTTCTTTCAGCCTCGTTAGCGGCAAAATCAAGTTTATCGCCATCCAGTACAGCGGTTTCATTAACGGTAAAATCAAAAGGTTTAGCCAGTATATCTTTATAAACCAACATTACCTCAGCCAGCCTTTTTTTGTAAATAGCGCCTGCGGAAGGAAAAAATTGCATCGGCGCTCCATGAATTTCATCATCCAGTGTTGTTTCATATTTCTTTAACTGGTCAATATCCGGCTTTAGAAAAAGGTTTTTATCCCCATCAAGCACATCAAGGTAGTTTTTAAACACTTTACGGGAAAAAGTATCGTCAATTTGACGTGGACTGTAATGCCTTTGTTCCAGGATGTTCCCAATGGCGGTTAGCAATTTTTGCTGCCTGGCTTTTACATCTTCATTGCTTCCCTTACCGGTAAAAGCCCAAAATGTTCCACCCACAACCATTATTAAAATAAATGGCAAAACTTTTCTGCTCATCATAATTCTAAAAATTTTATTTAGCATGCCTTTCAAAAATAATCTATTCGGTTAACTTTTAACCCAATAATTGCCGCCAATTAACAAAGGTTTGTACCGTAAGCCTATTAATTTTTACCGACGGTTTTGTCATTACATGGCCGGAAATTTCTTTTGGCACTTAGCTGAAATGCTACTATTAGGCTTTCGTTGTGTCACTCACTTATACGGTTGGTTTTTCATGGCGGCATTTCAGGCCCGGATAGGTAAACCGGCAATTTCTCGGAATATACTGTGGCCCATAAAATATTTAATAATTTAAAGTTACATTATTATCATAACGGCAACCAATACGCGGAGATACAGCCATAGCCATGAATATGACACAGGAAGAAATTCTTCAGAACCTGAAAAGCGCCGACATAAACAGCAGCGTAACATTTTTATACAGTAACTATTTTGAGCAGGTGGTACGCAGCATAGCATCTACCGGGGGCAACCGGCAGGATGGCGCCGATATTTTCCAGGAAGCGGTAATAGTGCTGATTGACAAGGTAAAAACCGGTGCTTTCAAGCAACAAAGCGGTGTAGGCACTTTTCTGCTGGCCATTGCAAAAAACCTTTGGCTTCATGAAATGCGCACCAGGGGGCGCCGGGTAAAAAGAGAGAAAATGTTTATGCAGGATGTGCCCACCGGCCAGGAACCGGAAAGCCGGGTAGCTAACCCTGCCGGCAGGTACAGCATTACACAACTGTTGCAAAGCACCGGCGAAGTATGCATGAAAATCCTTACCGGCTTTTATTACCAGGACAAGAGCATGCGGGAATTACTGGAAGAGTTTAATTATGAAAACGAACAGGTGCTGCGCAACCGGAAAAGCAAATGCATGAAAAAAATAAAAGACCTGCTTAGCGCAGATAAAAACTTATTGGAAAACCTTAAAAACCTTTCTATGTATGAGTAACAGTTTACAAACAGACTACATATTGGATGAATTGCTGAAAGGCCGCCTTACCCTTGATGAAGCTACGGCACAACTGCGGCAGGAAGGTGTGGAAGATACGGCCATGGAGATAAACCTGCACAAAGCCGCGGCGGTGGCCATACAGCGCTACAACATAATACAGCAGGTAAGCCGGGTACACGGGGAGTTTACAGCATCCGGTAAACCAACGGGGCGTATTGTAAGCATGCAACCCTTTAAAATATTGCTGCGTGCAGCAGCGGCCATATTAGTTATTGCCGGGCTTTGGTTTGTTTATCAGTACGCTACGGTAACCGATAACAGCATGTATGCCGAGATTTACCAGCCGTATGAACTAAACACCGACAGAAGCCAGCCGACAGACCCGCCCCCAAACGGCCTGGTAGAACTATTCAGAAAAAAAGACTATGCCGGAGTTACCAAACTTTACCCCGGCATTGAAAAGCCTGGCAACCGGGAAAAATTCCTTGCCGGTTTTTCCAACCTGCAAACAGGAAATTACGGCCAGGCAGAGGCTTTGTTCAGGGAAATACTGGAGCAAAGCACACAGGGCGGCACAGGGCTGTATAGCGATGAAGCAGAGTTTTACCTTGGCCTGGTACTGCTGAAACTGGGGAAAAATGAAGAAGCGGTGGGCTATTTCAAAAAAATAAAGGAGAACCCTTTTCATACCTTTCATGCCAGGGTTAACCGCTGGACGCTAACAAGATTGCAATGGCTTGACTAATATACCGCCCTGCTGTTTTGCATGCTGGCAGGCTTACCTGTAATAGTAATAGCAACCGCTAAAATGTTGAATAAAGCAGAGTTGGGAAGAAAATGCCGGGTGAGGGATTGAAGCGGATACCCCGGTGAGGCCATCGCAGCCGGGCTTTTGTGCCGGAGTATGAGCGAAAAGCCCGGCCCGAGGTACGAGGGACACCCCCTTGATTATTTTTAACAACCACTACAAAAGCCGTTACTTAAGTAACTGTACCACCCGCTTTCTTACTATCCACCATATTGACAGCGCCAAGAGAAAAATACCGAACCAGGCATATTTACGTAACGTAATCCCGCTTTGATAATGCTGCTTGCCTGCATAAACAAAATTTCCCCAGTAATTGGGCGTTTTATACAGCACGCTTAACTTATCATCGTTCAGCAAATCTATTTTGGCCAGCCGCAAAGCTTTTTGCGGGGGAATTTTTTGTTGCAGGTAATAATGCACCCGTTGCATGAGCAAAGCAGCAACCCTGTCTTCTGTTTTCCATAAGGTTGAAATAACACCATCGCTGCCCGCATACATAAATGCACGGGAAAGGCTTAACAACCCCTCGCCGGAACTGTTGGCGCCGCCGGCAGTTTCGCAGGCGCTTAGTATTACCAGTTCTGTCTGGTGAAGGTTGAGGTTGTAAATCTCGTGCAGGTAAAGCCTGTTATTGATGTTCATGCTATCCGCAGGATAAAACTGTATCCAGTTGCCGGTTGAGTTTTCAGTACCCATACTGGCATGTGTAGCCAGGTGCACCAGCTTGTAAGCAGGGGCGTTTTCTACAAAACTTTGCCTGGTGGCTTCCGCGGATTTCAGTATCCATTTGCCTGCCGTATCAAGCCCTGAAGCGGAAAAAGGAAGGCCTGGCAAACCCGTACCTGCAGTGGCCGCATCTGGCGCAACGTAGGGCGCAAACACAATTGCTTTGTTTTTACCGCCGGCCTGCAACGTACTTTTCTGCAATAAAAGCGCAAAAGAATAGTGATAACTTATGGTTTTATCAAGCAAGAGGTAATGCCGTTGCTTTTCATCGGTAACCAGTGCATCAAAAGGCAGGTAATTGAGCATACCATCAGGAACAATTACCAGGTTTTCGCTGTTTGCCGTAATACTGTTTACCGGGTTAAACAGGCTTTGATACAACTGCGCGGCAGAGGCATACCCGTTGTACCTTCTACCCTCTTGCAGGCTGTAGGTTTCTTCTAGAAAAAGCTTTACCGCCCTTGTAAAAGCGGCATCCATATTTATTTTCCGGGCGACCGCTTTGCCTTTATTAATGGCCACAACATACATAACAGAATCGCCGGCGTAATAATTGAGCAAGGCGGTGTTATCATCAATTTCATGCTGCAGTTGCTTTACCATACCGGCAGGGCTATTAACTTCTGACAGGAAAAAGCTGTAACCGGGATCTTTCTCATACAGTTTTTGAATCCTGGATAATTCCACCTGCAACTGCAATATTTTAGCCTGCAGGCCGGCAGCATCTGTTTCTGAAGTGCTGCTTAACCGGGATGTGTACAAAGCAAGCAATTGCTTTGTGTATCGTTCTTTAACTTTAATACTGCCGGGTATTTTGGCAGAAGATTTAAGCTCTATACTGCGCAGGTTTTGATACAAAGCATTACCCTTATAATTTTCGATAATGTAAAGCAGTTTGTTAATAACAGCGGGGTTATTCTCTGAGGCTGTGAAAGCGGCTTCTACTGCCCGGGAATAAATTTGCCTGTATTGCTCATTAAAAAAAATACGGGCTTCATCATTATCAAAACTACGCTTGATATACCCGGCTGTTTGTATAGCTTTTAAAAAGCATTCTACTGATGCATCCAGCATATCCCGGCTGCCTGTTACCTTATAACGGTTAAAAAGCAGCGAAGCTTTAGCCTGTAAAATTTCGAACAACGTTATATGGCTTACAGCTTTTGACACATCTGCCGGAATATCAAAACGGTTTTTAAGTGTAAAATCAAGGTGCACTTCTTCAAGCGCCCGGTTACACCAGCCTATGGCTTCTTCTGCCAGGCCCTGGCGGCGGGCAAGTTCGCTACGGTATAGAAGTGCCAGCGCTGCCTCTTTGTTTTTAGCGGGATATTGTATTTTTCTTACCACGGCTATGGCAGAATCGAAATAATTTTCTGCTAACTGCCAATGGCCTTTTTGAATATAAATACGCCCAAGGTCGTTCAATGCCTTTACATGGTTTAACCCCTCTTTGCCCGGCAGTTGGTTGTAAAGCGCCAGGGCGCTGTCGTAATGCCCTAACCTGAAATAAGTATGCGCTGTATTTTGCAGTATTATTTCTTTGTTTATGGAATAACGGGCCAGTGACTTGTAAATAAACAGCGCCTCGTTATACTGGTTCATGCGCAGCAAACAGTTGGCAATATTGCTCCTGATGCTTACATACAATTCTTCATAACCTTCTGCCCCCTGCTGCAGTGCCTGCAAAGCCCTTTCAAAATAATTTTTAGCCTGCTGGTAGTTGGCGCTTTCAAAATAAATGGCGCCCAGGGAGTTGAACAACCGCTCCTGCTCCGGCAGGGTTGCGCTTTCAGGCCCCGATGCCATGGATGAAGCCATTTCAAAATAATGCCTGGCGCTATCCATAGTATTGCTGAAATAAAAAGATGAACCGATATAAAGGCAAGCCTCGTAACGGAGTGCCTTGTGCCTGAGGTACCGGCTATTGATGGACAGCGCATGATGGTACATTTGATTAGACTGGCTGTACCGCTGGTATGTTTGATGTATGTTGCCTGCCTTTATTAAACTTTCAACAGCAAGTTTATAGTCTTTACGTGCAGCCAGCGCACTATTGGCACAGGCTGTAAAAAGCTGTAAGGCCACACTATCTGACTCCGGCGTAGGCGACGGGTTATTATACAGCGCAATGGCTTTATTAAACTGTTGCCGGTAATTGCTAAACTGGTATTGCCTGGCCAGCGAAAAAAAAGCAGGCAGCAGGAGCAGGCAGGATACCAAACTTGCTTTTTTATTGAGTAAACCGGCAGGCGCCAGCAAATGCAGGCGCAGAACAACAGGAGATGAAAAAGCCTGCCAACATTTTATGAGCAGCTTAAGGAACAACAGAGGTGCGATAGGTTTGTTTTTTACGCTGGTGCAACAACCCGGCAACACCGGGATTACAACATGCGTAAAAATAAGTAAACCCGGAAACTTATCCCGGGTTTTACGTTGAATGAAATTGGGGGTTATTTTGTGTACTGGCTTACGATAATAATGATTGGTGGCCGTTTCATTTTAGACTGGAACCTGAAAGCCGAAAAAGCATCCATACCGTCCCCGTAAATATAATCGCCGGAAAGATCGGCTTCTTCCTGCCCGCGGCTATTTACTGCTGCGGCAAGCAACCTGCGGTTATTTAATTCCGCCAACAGGGATGCCGGTATGTCCGAACGTTTTTTGTAATGGTACACCCTTACGGTAATCTTGTTGAGCGCCATGTTGCTGGCATCGTTAAGACGATAGTAGAAAGTAAAATCTTTCCTAAGGTCATTGGCCGGGTTGGATGAGCCGAATATACCCGCATGAAAAGATGCTTCCACATCTATCGTTCCGCGTTTTTCATCTACCAGTAACTTGTCCTGTATAACACCGGGAATATCATCATTGCCATCATTGTTCAAATCTGTTTCATCAAATACGCATCCATTGTCATCATCATCGTCGTCGTCATCATCGCCAGAACCACAGGGCAGCGCCAATGTAGTATTGGCATTATAGATAGGGAAAGCCGTATCGTAGGCTACCGGGGTTTTCTTTATTTCATAAATGGCATCCCTATAATCAATACCGGAAATAACAATCTTAACGCTGTCCAGCAATTTACCAGTGGGGGATATATAGTATATCTTGTACCGGAGACCTGTTTCGCTAAGGGTTACATTAATACGGCCGGTTGCACTGTCAAGGCGGAGGCCAAGTGGGTTGGCCTTGAAATAACCGGCAGCGGCGGGCTTACTTACAGGCAAAACGGTATAATTGCCAGCCTGGTTTTTAAGGTAAAACAAACTTTTACCGTAAGACAACCTTCCCGTACGGGCATTTTCTGTACCCGCTTCTGTTGAGGTTGCTTCCTCTACACTATCCGGAAGTTGGTTGTCCACGTTTTTTCTGCAGGCTGCAAGGCCATAAATAGCCAGCGCTAATAAAAAGTACTTCAGGTTAGCCATGTTACTGTATTTAAATATCAGTTGCCGTTATTAGCGTTTTGTAACCATTAAATTTTTATTTGGTTACCGGTATTTTCTACAGGGTGCAAAACAAATAGTAAACAAGCAGGATAAGAAATGGTTTTTCACAGATAAAAAGAAATAAAAGAAAGGATTATTGTGCTGCAACTGCAAATTATCAGGGCGCAGGCACAAGCTGTATGGCCGATACAGTTTGGGGAGGGGTTATATCAAAAGGCTCGGATGAAGATTTGGGAACAGGTGCATTGGCAAAAAGCCTTAGTGTGCCGGCCATGGAGTCTTCCACTTTTTTAATTCTTACGGTTACCCTGGGCAGCGAACCGCTGGAGCCATCGTTACGTTTGCGCACATTAACCACTTCCAGCGCTACAAGGCCCAGGTTGGCGCCCTGCAGGTTACCATTCAATGGGGAATAGTTGATGCTTACATCACCATCGTACACTACCGCCAGTATTGTTTTTCCAATCAGCATTTTAAGCCCCCTGGCACGCAACGGCGTAACGTTGGGTATTTTATCCAGCAATACTTCGGGGCTTTCGCCGGTGCCAAGGCCTTTACCGGCAGCCAGGTAATTGCGGGAGCCATTGGTGGTAGGGCCCGCATTCTTCCAGCTATTGGGTATGGATTTTAAGGCAAACCACCCTTCATCACCCACTTCGCCGGTAAACAGGTCAATAGTTTTGCCTACGTTATTAGAAAAATACCGCAGTTTCTGGCGCAGGCCCACCCTGGCAAGCTTGTCGTTAACATCTGTTTCAGAAAAGTTATTGGGCGGGTTGCCATTGTCAATACTTTCTTCATCAATTACCAGTAATACAGATTGTGTTGCGGTACGTTCTGTAGTTGCATCCTCCGCAATTTCTTCCTGCTGTTGCGGTTGTTGCGGCATGGCGTTTTCTTTCTGGCAGGCAGTAAACAGCAACATTACTATGCCCGCCGGTAAAAAGCTCTTGTAATACTTACCAAAATTGAATCTCATAACCTAAGTTTTTAATTTTTAATGAATGATTGGTTAAAGACCGGTCTGGTAAATAGTTGCCTTAAGGCTTTTTATGTAACCGCCTTTGCTGATATTTTTTTGACAAAAAAAGTATGGGAGAAAGAAATGCTTAAGTTGGTGCGGCTTTAAAACTTTGTGACTGCAGCTATAGCAAAAGAAAATGCCCTGCATGAGTTTACCATGATGAAAGCCTGTTACAGCCTGCTGAATAGAATTACAGAACGCACAAGAGTGCGACGCAAGCAAAGCCCCATAGCTGTAATGCTGCCGGGCCCATAATTGTATTTATCCCGTACGGCTGTTATCGGAGCCTGTCAACACTTTTAATGAGCTTCTGGTCGCGGTAAATGCCTCGGGCGGCAAGGAATAAAAATACAGGCACCAGGAAGGGGAAGAAGGCTGTAAAATCATAATTACCCTGGTCAGGAATAAACTTCTTTGTCTGCAAAAAATAAAGCACCACAATAAGTATGGAGATAACAGCCGTTGCAAGAGTTAACCGTATTTGCATCTTGCGGTCTTTGTATAAAAATATTATTACAAGAGCAGCTATAGCAACGGCAACAGTAAGTATCAGTATAGGGATATTATTCATTGCGGTGAGGCTGGAAAACAATGGTTTGTTTTCAACCAGCTTATTGCCACTGTAAAAAGAAAGCTTTAAGGTTAAAAAGGCACAGGCTGATGCAGCCAGCAACCAAAGTGTTTGTACACGTTGTATCATAACAACAGGTGGTTTTTATTTTTCACAAATCTCAAGGTTAGGCAGTCAAATTCCAAATAACATTTGGTACAGCCTTTTTGTTTTCACCGCATCAAATATGGGCAATTGTTGGCTAATAAACGAATAACACATGTTAGCCTGAATGATTAACTTGCGCCCATTTACTTTTCTAAATACAGCATATATGAGTCTTGGATACTTTAGTTACCCGATGCCTGTAAACGAGCCGGTTTTGCAATATGCACCGGGCTCTGTAGAAAAAGCGGCATTAAAGAAAACGCTGGCCGAGCTTAAAAAAAAGCAAACGGAAGTGCCCATGTATATTGGCGGCAAAGCCATTAAAACCGGCAAAAAGGTTAGGATGCACCCCCCACATGAAATTGAACATACCCTTGGCTTTTACCACGAAGGCGAAGAGAAGCATGTAAAACAGGCAATAGACGCGGCGCTGAAAGCCAGGCAATCCTGGGCGGCACTACCCTGGGAAGACAGGGCGCATATATTCTTAAAAGCCGCCGACCTTATTGCCACCAAATACCGTACGTACATGAACGGCACTACCATGCTGGGCCAGAGCAAGAACGCTTACCAGGCCGAGATTGACAGCGCCTGCGAGATAATAGATTTCCTGCGTTTTAATGTGCACTTTTTAAGCGAGATATACAAGCAGCAACCCATCTCCTCCCCCGGTATGCATAACCGCACAGAGTGGCGCCCCCTGGAAGGCTTTGTACTGGCCGTAACACCGTTTAACTTTACGGCCATTGGCGGTAACCTGCCCACCAGCGCCGCCATGTGTGGCAATGTGGTAGTATGGAAGCCGGCCCACACGCAGGTGTACAGCGCACAAATGTTTATGCGTATTTTAAAAGAAGCCGGCCTGCCCGATGGTGTTATTAACCTGATATACGTAGACGGCCCTGTTTTGGGCAAAGTATGCTTCTCCCACCCAGATTTTGCCGGCGTGCATTTCACCGGCTCTACCGGTGTATTTAACCAAATGTGGAAGACCATTGGGGAAAACATAGCCAACTACAAATCTTACCCACGCATTGTTGGCGAAACCGGTGGTAAAGATTTTGTGATGGTGCATAAAAGCGCCGATGCGGATGTGGTGGCCACCGCCCTTGCCCGTGGCGCTTTTGAATTCCAGGGGCAAAAATGTTCGGCCGCATCCAGGGCTTACCTGCCATCTAACATAGCTGAAGAAGTAAAGGCCCGCCTGGTGGCACAGGTACAAAGCATGAAAATGGGCACCGTGGAAGATTTCAGCAATTTTATTAATGCCGTAATTGATGAAAGGAGCTTTGATAAAATAAGCTCGTACATAGACAATGCTAAAAAAGACAAGAAAGCCAAAATACTGGTGGGCGGCAACTATAATAAAACCGAGGGCTATTTTATTGAGCCTACCGTTATAGAAACCAAAGACCCGAAGTATGTAACCATGTGCGAAGAGATATTTGGCCCGGTGTTAACGCTGTACGTTTACGATGCTGATAAGTTTGAAGAAACACTGGCATTGGTTGACGGCACATCGTCTTACGCGTTAACAGGCTCTATTATTGCGCAGGACAGGGATGCCGTTATACTGGCTACCGAAAAGCTGCGTTACGCTGCCGGTAACTTTTACATTAACGATAAGCCCACCGGCGCTGTAGTTGGCCAGCAGCCTTTTGGCGGCGCCCGTGCCAGCGGCACCAACGATAAGGCCGGCAGTATGCTAAACCTTTTTCGCTGGTTAAGCGCCAGAACGGTTAAAGAAACGTTTAACCCGCCAACGGGTTATCATTACCCGTTTTTGAAAGAGAGCTAAGAACCGCAAAAGCCCTTCCCTTACCCGGAGAAGGGCTTTTTTAAGGGCGCCTGCCAAAGGCACCGGGCTTTCCGCTCATACTCCGGCACAGGGCCTGCACACAAAGCCTTCACCGGGGTATCCGCTGCAATCCCTGGCGCGGTGGTGACACAGCGCAATACCTCACCACACTGTTCCGGTTGAAGCACCGTTTAAGTACAACCATTGTTTTATATTTGCGGCCATTGTTCAAGGTAAATTAATATGCCTTGTTTACAGCCGTAACTATTTTTACAAAAAACACATGCGTAGAATACTGCCCTTATTACTCCTGTTATTGCCCGGTGCGGTTGTTGCCCAGGTTGATACCACACAAAAGATTATTGAAGGGAGGATCAATACCGCCGAACAGCAGCAAAAACCTTATGTAATACTTATTTCCGCCGATGGCTTCCGCTACGACCTTGCGGATAAATACAATGCAGAGAACATAAAGCGATTAAGATCTGCCGGTGTTGCAGCCGCATCCATGCAGCCCTCCTACCCTTCCTTAACTTTCCCCAATCACTATACCATTGTAACAGGGCTTTACCCCTCTCACCACGGTTTGGTTGACAATACGTTTTTTGATGCCCAAAAAAACGCTACCTATAAAATGAGCAACCGCAAAGCTGTAGGGGATAGCAGCTATTACGGCGGCACACCTCTTTGGGTTTTGGCAGAACAACAGGGCATGCTTTCCGCAAGTTTTTACTGGGTAGGTTCCGAAACGGCTGTACAGGGCATACGCCCAACATACTACTATTTGTACAACGATAAAATTGATATAGATACCCGCATACAGGCCGTAAAAAACTGGCTGACATTACCGCCGGAAAAAAGGCCCCACATGATTACCTTTTATTTTCCGGAAGTTGACCATGAAGAACATACTTACGGCGTTGACTCCAGGCAAACGGAAGAAGCGGTACGCTTTGTGGATGAAAGCGTGGGTAAAATGGTTCGCATGACAGACTCGCTGCAACTGCCGGTGAACTACGTGTTTGTATCAGACCACGGCATGACGGCCATTGATACACTGCATACTTTGCAACTGCCCGCTGCCATAGATACCACACAGTTTACTATACCCGATGGCGACCTGCTGCTGCACCTATATGCTAAAGACAAAAGCTTTATTAAACCAACCTACAAGGCATTAAAAAAACAAGCCGTAGATTTTGATGTGTACCTGGCCAAAAATGCACCGCGCCATTGGCACTACCGAAAAAAAGACGACGGTTACCACCGGATTGGAGATTTGTTGCTGGTGCCTAAATACCCAAAAGTGTTTAACCTTAAAAACCGCAAGCCCCACCCCGGCAGACATGGCTATGACAATGCCATGCAGGATATGCAGGCCAGCTTTTATGCCTGGGGGCCTGCCTTTAAAGAAAACCTTCAGATAGGATCGTTCAGTAACGTGCACGTGTACCCCATGATAGCCAAAATGCTTGGCCTTAAGGTTACCGGAAAAATTGACGGGAAAGAGAAAGTGTTGAACGGGATACTTAAGTAGCAGTTTTTGTTTCTGCCGCCGGAGGCAGCAGAACAAAACTACAATGCGGGAAAAGCTGAATAGCGAACAAGGCGTACAAGAGTGCGACGCAAGCAAAGCCTCATAGCAATTCCTCCTGCCGGGCCCATAATAACACCCCTTCAGGGGATGAGGGTTCAGTAAATGACCGCAGGGCATTGCTTATTGCTATAGCTGTTGCAATAACTCCAGGAATTTATTCATGCCTTTGCGTTTTTCATCGTCCAGCACATAACTGATGTTATGGGTGTAATACTCACGCAGGTTATAATTACTGTGATTATTTTCGGCAATAACCGCGTCAAGCTGATTGAGCCCAACACTGTTGGCCTGGTTAAACAAGTTAATGAAATCAGCAGGCAGTTGTTTGTTGCTTATCCACGCCGCGAACACAAAAGGCAGGCCCGTAAAATGCTTCCAGTTGCCGGCAAGGTCGTATACATAAGGCGATACCTTGCGCTGCGCTAAAGCCCTGTCGCCAATAACAACGCCGGCAGTAGTGCCTGTTATTTGAGAGATATAGTTTTCTTTGGCGTCTTCCAACACCATGTCTTTTTTCCAGTAATGCTTCAGCAATACTTTAAACAGGTTAACGGAAGTACGGCTTTGATAATCCAGCAATACTTTTTCAATATTATCAAAGGGCACTTCGCTAAACAGGCATACGCTAGCCACATCGTTCACCGCGCCAATACAATAATCGCTTACGATATGCCATTCTTTTAACCTTGGTATAACCGCTACAGGAACAAGACCTGCGTCAATTTCATCGGCCACCAGCATGGCTGCTATTTTTGCCGGGTACGCTTCTGTTAATTCAACCTGGTTCATTAATTCCTGAGACCTTGTGATGCCGTATAGTAATGGCTTTGTATTCAAATAACTAACAGCACCAACTTTTATCTTCTTCAATTCAGCTATTTTTGCGTGCAAAGAAAAAGGATTTTCCTATATGCCAGCCGCAGGGGCTGTAAGTAATACCCACACGCTGGCCACACTTGCGATGACCGCCAACAGCGCTCTTACGCATTAAAACACAACACTGAATGGAATTAAATAACCTGACAGCAATTTCCCCTGTTGATGGCCGTTACCGTAAACAGGTTGCTTTCCTTGATGAGTACTTTTCTGAGTTTGCCCTTATTAAATACCGTGTTATTGTGGAAGTAGAATACTTTCTATTCCTGGCAGATAAAAAGTTTTTCAAGCTGCCCGCCAAAGCCAGGCAACGCTTTAAACTGGTGGCCGAAAATTTTTCGCTGGATGATGCGCAACAGATAAAACAAATTGAAAGTGTTACCAACCATGATGTAAAGGCTGTTGAATACTTTTTGAAAGAACAACTGGATAAAGCCGGCGCCCCTGAGTTGAAAGAGTGGATACATTTTGGACTTACCTCTCAGGACATCAACAATACATCCATACCGCTTAGCTGGAAGCACTGCATGGAACATGAATACCTGCCTGCCATTATTAACATGCAGAACAACCTGGCCATACTGGCCGCACAATGGAAGGATGTATCTATGCTGGCACGTACGCATGGTCAGCCTGCATCCCCCACCAAACTGGGCAAAGAGATTATGGTTTTTACCGAAAGGCTGGATAACCAGGTACAGCTTTTCTCTTACATACCTTACGCGGCCAAATTTGGCGGCGCCACAGGCAATTTTAATGCACACCATATAACTTTCCCCAAAAAGAACTGGGTTACGCTGGGCAACGAATTTGTAGAAGGCGTATTGGGCCTGCAGCGCATGCAGTTTACCACGCAGATTGAACACTACGATAACCTGGCAGCACACTTTGACAATATTAAACGCATCAACAATATACTGATTGACCTGTGCCGCGACATGTGGACCTACATTAGCATGGATTATTTTAAACAGCAGGTTAAGAAAGGAGAAGTAGGATCCAGCGCCATGCCGCACAAGGTAAACCCTATTGATTTTGAAAACGCGGAAGGCAACCTGGGCATCGCCAATGCGCTGCTGGAACATTTATCGGCGAAACTGCCGGTATCAAGGCTGCAACGCGACCTTACGGATTCCACAGTGCTGCGCAACCTGGGTGTGCCGGTATCGCATACCCTGATAGCTATTAAATCTATTGAAAAAGGGCTGGGCAAACTTTTACTGAATGAAGCCAAGCTGAAAGAAGACCTGGAAAATAACTGGGCTGTGGTGGCAGAGGCGATACAAACCATACTGAGAAGGGAGAACTACCCCAACCCTTACGAAGCCTTGAAAGAACTGACACGGGGTAAAAACCAGATAAACAAACAATCTATACATGCCTTTATTAGCAGCTTGAAAATAAGTGGAGAACTTAAGAAAGAGTTGAAAGCTATTACCCCGCATAACTACACAGGAATTGCTGCGGAGTATTAGATTTTGTAATTTTAGTGTATGAGCAATGCATTCAAAATAATACCACACTATACATACAATGAATGGAAATTGTGGGAAGGTAAATGGGAGTTGATTGATGGACTTCCGTTTGCCATGAGCCCTGCCCCTTTGCCCCGGCACCAGAGAATTGCAGCGGAATTAAGGACTGAATTGACTGTTGCTTTACGAAAAACCGGCTGCAAACATTGCCATGCTTATGACCCAATTGACTATAAAATATCAGAAGACACGATTTTACAACCGGACATACTGATTGTTTGCGGAAACATAAAAAAACCATACCTGGATTTTCCTCCTGCACTTGTTGTAGAAATATTGTCGCCGTCAACTGCTTTAAAAGACAGGAACACCAAGTTTTATATTTATGAGCAGGAGAAAGTAAAACATTATCTTATTGTTGACACTGATAAAGAAAAAATAGAAGTTTATGACTTGTCAGGAAGCTTTTACAAACTCAGAAAAGAAGACAATGAACCCTACAGTTTTGAATTAGATAATGACTGTAGCATTACCGTAGACCTTTCACAAATATGGCAATAGCGGAAGGCTTCATTTAATCAATTCATGATAAGTCCACAGGTTCTCATTATCCCCATGCCCTCCGGCCAACTGAAAACCGCATTTCACCAGCACTTTTTCCGAAGCAAGATTTGCCTTAACCGTAATTGCGTACAATGTTTCTCCGGTATGCGCGGAAAAGAACCATTCAATACCAGCTTTTAGAAGCAAACTGGCTATGCCTTTTCCCCAATATTGTGGCAAAAGAGCATAGCCGATATGGAATTTAGCCGGGTCTTCTTCTAAGGGAAGCAGGGAAAATGTGCCAATAACAAAGCCACTGTTTTTTTCTTCTACCGCCCACCTTCCAGTACCAGGAAATTCCTCATACCTGCGTATATTCTCTGCGAGAAAAGCATTACACTCTGCCCTTGTTTTAGGCGGCCTTATATAACGCATTACATCCGCATCGCCGTTGATAAGAAAGAAAACCCCGCTGTCTGCCAAAGTGTATTGCCTTATGCTGTAATCACTGGTTTCAAAAACTATCATGCTTACTGTTTACACTTTTCAAAAATAAACAGCTAAGGATTTATGGCAAAACGGCTGATACAACATAAGAAAACAAGCCTATTGTTTTTTGCCGTTGTTTTTACTATCTTTTACAAGCAATACCCCACTGGATGAAAGCTATACTTTACTGCATATGCCTTCTTCTGCTGCTGAACAATGCATCAGCAAGGGCGCATTTTGCTAAAGACAGCCTGCGGGTATTTAAGGACGAAACACCACTGCAGATAACCATCTCCACCAACCTTAAAAAAATGCTGTTTGAAAAAGCAAAAGGTATTGTGCAGCCGGCAACTATCAGTATTTCTTTTCCTGACAGTTCGGTGATCACAGAAAAAATTTCCCTGAATGCAAGGGGCGTTTTCCGGAGAAAGAATTGTTACCTCCCTTCCCTTAAGCTGCATTTTAAAAGTTCAGACAGCTCAAGGCTTAAAAAACTGAAAGACCTTAAACTTGTTTGCCCATGCGGCAATGGCAAAGAAGATGAACAGTTGCTGTTAAAAGAATACCTGGTGTATAAAATGTATAACCTGCTAACAGATAAGAGTTTTAAAGTTAGGCTTGCCAGGATAACTTTTACAGACAGCGAAAAGGCAAGGAAAGACATTACAAAATACACTTTCTTTATTGAGGATATTGATGCGCTGGCAGACCGCAACAAATGCAAAGAGGTAAATAACCTGAAACTGCATACGGAAAACACCAACCGGCAACACACTACTTTGGTTACCATTTTCCAGTACATGATTGGCAATACAGACTGGGCAGTACCGGTAAACCACAACGTAAAATTCATTACCAACAAAAAGCCCCCGGTTGAAAAACCTTACATCATCCCCTACGACTTTGATTTTGCCGGTATTGTAAATGCCTACTACGCCACCCCCTCTAAAGACCTGGGCACAACATCTGTTCAGGAAAGGGCTTACCGGGGCTTTGGCAGAACCATGGAAGAACTGCTGCCGGTTATCACCTTATTAAATGAACAGAAAAACAACATTTACGGGCTTATACAAAACTTTGCATTATTAGCGGATATCCAGAAACGCAGCATGACGAAATACCTGGATGAGTTTTACAACCTTGTATCCAGCCCGGCTAATATAAGGTACGAGTTTATTGATAATGCGAGAACGGAGTGACATTGCCGTAAAAAATCTTTGGTATGCAGTAACCCCCCATACTCAGGCTGATTGCAGCTTCTCAATATCCAGCTTTCTCATCTGCATCAATACAGGCATTACGCGTTGCGCTTTCTGAGGGTCTGACATAAGCTGGCCAATGATGGAGGGCACCACCTGCCAGGAAACACCATACCGGTCTTTCAGCCAGCCACACATGCTTTCTTCACCACCGTCAGCAGTAAGTTTTTCCCAATAAAAGTCTATCTCTTTTTGTGTATCGCAGGTAATTACAAACGATACCGCTTCATTGAACTTAAATTTTGGCCCGCCGTTAAGCCCCATGAATTTTTTGCCGTTCACCTCAAATATTACCACCATGCCCTGGTCGGTAACGATTTTTGAGTTCTCGAATACGCCGCAATAAAATTCGGCCGCTTCTTTGGCGTTGCCATCAAACCATAAACAAGGGAAGATCTGTTCTGTCATGTTACAATTGTTGAATGAGTGAATAATTGTTTTTACTGTTGCATGCAAGTTAGGTAGCACCAATGCATTTTGCAAGGGGAGATAATGCCGGTTAGGCGGGCCAAAAGCGACATTTAAATGCTGCACCTTTATCATTGAGGCCAAATTTTAAGCCTGCCTGCAAAATAAGCCGGCTGTTACACCGCCGGGTGAGGGATTGAAGCGGTTACCCCGGTGAGGGTCATCGCAGCCAGGCTTATGTGCCGGAGTAATAGCGGAAAGCCCGACCCCTTGCGATAGCTTGGGGGCACCCCATAATCTTCACACCAGTTTTAGTTTTTATTGGCGAACTTTAGTAGCCTTTTCTATCCACAGCATGTGTATATCATTATCACCATAAGTGACAATCAATAAATTAAATTTGGATAGAACGGTTAGTTACCCGAGCAAGTACACATTACTCACCTAAAAAGAAACGACTTGACAGAAACAATTATTAACCTGGACACCGTGAATCCCATTGAGTTCTTTGGTGTAAACAACAAGAAGCTTGACCTGCTTAAGAAAAAATTTCCCCTGCTGAAAATATTATCCCGTGGTACGCAAATAAAACTAAGCGGCGCCCCTGAACAGATAGATTCGGCAAGAGAAAAAATTGATTTGATTATCCAGTACATGGAGCGCAATGGCGACATGAGCGATAACTATTTTGAGCAGATTCTGGGTGGCGACGATGCTGAAACCATTGACCATTTTGTTGACCGCAACCCGAATGACATTCTGGTGTTTGGCCCCAATGGCAAAACGGTGCGTGCCAGAACAGCCAACCAGAAACGTATGGTGCAGGCAGCAGACCGTAATGACATTCTCTTTGCCATTGGCCCTGCCGGTACGGGTAAAACTTACACCGCTGTTGCGCTGGCTGTAAGGGCGCTTAAAAACAAACTGGTAAAGAAAATTATTCTTACCCGCCCGGCTGTGGAAGCTGGTGAAAGCCTTGGCTTTTTACCCGGCGATTTAAAGGAAAAAATTGATCCTTACCTGCGGCCTTTATATGATGCGCTGGACGATATGATACCCGCCGATAAACTGGGCTATTATATGAGTACCCGCACCATTGAAATTGCGCCACTGGCTTACATGCGTGGCCGTACGCTGGACAATGCCTTCATTATACTGGATGAGGCACAGAACACCAACGACCTGCAGATTAAGATGTTCCTTACGCGTATTGGCGCCAATGCAAAGGCCATCATTACCGGCGACCCCACACAGGTTGACCTTCCTAAAAACCAACGCAGCGGCCTTGAAAAAGCCACACGTATTTTGCGGAACATTGATGGCATTGCGCATGTGGAACTGGATGAAGAAGATGTGGTGCGCCACCGCCTGGTAAAAGCCATCATCAAGGCTTACGACAGGGAAAAGGAAAAAGAAGAAGAGCACAGGCACCACCATTAAAAACTTATTTTCACAAGCAACAAAGGGTGGCAATGGCCACCCTTTGTTGTTAAGCACTATTAAAAAACAGCGTTTGAAATTCCGCCTTACATACCTGGCAGCGGCAATCATAGCATGCGCTTCATGCAGCAATGGCAAACCACCGGAGAGTGTGGCGCAAACCTTTCTTACCCTTATGCAGCAAAGGCAGTATGCGCAGGCAAAAAAGCTGGCTACCGGCACCAGCAGCAATATGCTTGAAGCGCTGGCTTCTTCACCGCAAAATATTTTTCCCATTAAAGAAAACGACACGTACAAAATCAGTTCTTTCAACACACGCAACGATTCCTGCATCGTAAGGATTCAAATTACCGGCAAGGCATATCCTATGAAACTGTTACTGCTTAAACAAAGCGGGAGTTGGAAAGTAGCGTACGATATAGAAACACTCTTCCGCATGAGTGAGCAATAGCGGAGATTTTATGGGCCCGGCAGAAGAACAAGCAGGAGGCTTTACTTGCGTCGCACTCTTGTACGTTCTGTAATTCTATGCAGCTTTTCAGCCCGGGTAAACAGAAATCCGAAATCACCTACATTTTCTTGCCTGGCTTACATTGTTAATTTACACTTACCTATCAAGTTCTCAGAAAGCGTATCCCTTACATTTTCTCACATGACTTACATGGTTAATTTACACTTACTCATCAAACTTTGCGGAAAGCGTATCCCTTACATTTTCTCACATGACTTACATGGTTAATTTACACTTACCCATCAAACTTTTCAGAAAGCGCATGCCTTACATTTTCTCACATGACTTACATGGTTAATTTTCCTTCGCTCATACAAACCTGCTTGTCTGGCGGAGAACTTCCCAAACATTTCTGCGCTTTGTACTTTCTGTAATTCCATGCACTTCTTAATCCTGGTAAACAGAAATCCCAAAGGGCCCATACTTTTTTGCCTTGCTTACATTGTTAATTTGCACTTATCTATCAAGTTTTCAGAAAGCGAATCCCTTACATTTTCTCACATGACTTACATGGTTAATTTTCTTCGCTCATACAAACCTGCTTTCTGGCAGAGAACTTCCCAAACATTATTGCGCCTGAATGTAGCTTTTTTATAAATTTCAGGTTCATATAATCAATTCCAACATGAAAAAGTTGCTGGCCTTATCACTTGTATTTTTCTGCATGCATAACCAACTCAAGGCGCAAACCGTTGTACCCCTGTACAACACGGTGCCAAACAGTAAGCCCTCCGCCAACGAGGAAAAAACAGATGTTGGCAACGATGGCATTTCCCGGATAAGTAAGGTATCAGTACCTGCAATGGTTGTATACAAAGCTGCCAACCCGGCCGCCACCAAAACAGCCGTTATTATTTGCCCGGGTGGCGGGTATGGCATTTTAGCCTGGAACCATGAAGGAGAAAACTTTGCCAAACGCTTTAATGAGTGGGGCATTACAGCCTTTGTTTTAAAATACCGCTTACCCAGCGATGTAACGATGCTGCACAAAGAAATCGGCCCCCTGCAGGATGCACAAAGGGCCATACAAATGGTACGGGAAAATGCCGCCGAATGGGGAGTTGACCCCAACAAAATCGGCATCATGGGTTTTTCCGCAGGCGGGCACCTGGCCTCAACAGCTTCCACCCATTTTAGCAAAGCCTTGATTGAGAACCCCAAGAACACTTCTGTACGTCCCGATTTTTCGTTGCTCATTTACCCTGTTATCAGTTTTACGGACAGCACCACCCACATGGGAAGCCGCAATAACCTGCTGGGCCCCTCCCCCTCTGCTGACAAGATAAAGGAGTACTCCAATGAATTACAGGTAACCGCACAAACACCACCCGCATTCCTTGTTCATGCCAGCGATGATAAAGCGGTGATACCGCAGAACAGCATTTATTATTATGAAGCCTTGCTGAAATACAATACCCCCGCCGAACTGCATATTTACCAGGCGGGCGGCCACGGCTTCGGCATTAAAAACAAAACCACCAGCGACGACTGGACAGAAAGAATGAAAAACTGGCTGGTAATGAATGGGTGGTTGTAATCTTATCCTTTCTAACATCCGGGCTGAAAAGCCGCCCAAATAACCAACCGATGAACGGATTGCGACGCAACGATGCTGCCATAAAAAACCAACCGCCGGTATCTAAAAACAAAAACCCCGCACAAAGTGCGGGGCTATAATCATTCTATCATTCAAATCACTGTAATCAGTGGTCTAGTCTTCCACTTTCACTTTACCCTTGCTCTTGGCAATCACTTCTTCAGCAATGTTGTTAGGAGCAGGTGTGTAGTGAGAGAACTCCATAGTAGAAGTTGCACGGCCGCTTGACAGCGAACGCAACTGGGTTACGTAACCAAACATTTCGCTCAGCGGAACTTTGGCTTTAATAACCTGTGCGTTACCACGGCTGTCCATACCTTCCAGCATACCACGGCGGCGGTTAAGGTCACCTGTTACGTCACCCATGTACTGGTCTGGCGTAATAACTTCCACTTTCATGATCGGCTCCAGCAAAGTTGGTTTTGCTTTACGGCCAGCTTCGCGGAAGGCGGATTTAGCGCAAAGCTCAAAGCTCATGGAGTCAGAATCCACATCGTGGTAGCTACCGTCAAATACACGCACTTTCATGTTGTTAACGGGGTAACCAGCCAATACACCAGTAGTCATTGATGTTTCAAAACCTTTGATGATAGCCGGAACAAATTCTTTGGGGATAGAGCCACCAAATAAATCATTCACAAACTGGAAGCTCTTGCCTTCATTTTCTTTCATCCACTCTTCATCAGCAGGGCCAAAATCAAACTGTATGTCGGCAAACTTACCACGGCCACCAGACTGTTTCTTCAGTATTTCGCGGTGGGTGATGGTTTTGCCAAATGACTCTTTGTAAGCCACCTGCGGAGCACCCTGGTTAACTTCCACCTTAAACTCGCGTTTCATACGGTCAATGATGATTTCCAGGTGCAGCTCACCCATACCGCGAAGGATGGTCTGGCCGGTATCTTCATCTGTATTTACACGCAATGTGGGGTCTTCTTCCACCAGTTTAGCGATGGCCATACCCATTTTATCTACGTCAGCCTGTGTTTTAGGCTCAACAGCTATAGCGATAACAGGTTCAGGGATGAACATGTTTTCCAGTACAATCGGATGATCTTCATCACACAATGTGTCCCCGGTTTTGATTTCTTTAAAACCAACCGCTGCAGCAATATCACCGGCTTCAATCGCGTCAATCGGGTTTTGCTTGTTGGCAAACATCTTCATGATACGGCTGATACGCTCGTTTTTACCGCTACGCATGTTTCTTACATAGCTGCCAGCTTCCAAACGGCCGCTGTAACACCTGAAGAATGCGAGACGGCCCACAAACGGGTCAGTCATAATTTTGAAAGCCAGCGCCGCAAAAGGTTCTTTAGCGTTTGCTTTACGGGTAATTTCATTGCCGCTTTCGTCTGTACCAACGGTATCAGGCAGGTCAAGCGGAGAAGGCAGGTAACGGCAAACCGCGTCAAGCGCAGTTTGAACGCCCTTGTTTTTAAAGGACGAACCGCACATCATCGGAACGATGCTCAGGTCAATACAAGCTTTACGGATGGCTTCGTGAACTTCATCTTCGGTAATCGTATTAGGATCATCAAAGAATTTTTCCATCAGCTTGTCGTCGTATTCAGCAACAGCCTCAATTAATTGCGCCCTCCAGTAGTCCACTTCTTCCTGCATATCTGCCGGAATAGGCACTTCTGTGTAAGTCATACCTTCTGTAGCGTCATCCCACTGAATGCCTTTCATCTGCACCAGGTCAACTACGCCTTTAAAATTATCTTCAGCGCCAATGGGTAACTGCAAAGGCACAGCTTTAGCGCCCAGCATTTCTTTTACCTGTTTAACCACGTTTAAGAAATCTGCACCTGCACGGTCCATTTTGTTTACAAAACCAATACGGGGAACACCGTAACGGTTTGCCTGGCGCCATACAGTTTCAGACTGCGGTTCAACACCGTCTACGGCAGAGAACAGGGCAATCAAACCATCCAGTACACGCATAGAACGCTCTACTTCTACAGTAAAGTCAACGTGGCCCGGGGTATCAATAATGTTGAAATAGTATTTTTTTGTATCAGCGGATGGCTTGCCTTGCAGCGTAGGGAAATTCCACTGGCAGCTTACGGCAGCGGAGGTAATAGTGATACCTCTTTCTTTTTCCTGCTCCATCCAGTCTGTTGTTGCTGCACCTTCGTGAACCTCACCAATCCTGTGAATCATACCGGTGTAGCGCAGAATACGCTCGGTAGTAGTGGTTTTGCCGGCATCAATGTGTGCGGCAATACCAAAATTGCGTTGTAATTTCAAGTCCGCCATAAAAATGAGTTGTTTGTTGTTTTAGCGAAAAAACGGTACTACCCGAATTTCGGAGCGCAAAGGTAAAGATTTAATTGATTAGGAGCGGGTTTGGGGAGATTAAATTGTGATTATGTGTACCCCGGGCATTCTGAAATGGTATTTTTTATGGGCCCGGCAGCAGGAAATCTATTAAACTGCCGTTGCGTCGCACTCTTGTACGGTTGGATTCGCTACGCGGCTTTTCCCGCAGGATGGCGGCGCCGGGTTGTCGGCGTGTAGGCTGCCATTATCAACCACCAGTTGCAAAGAACCCCAGGTTTTACCGTTATAGTTACTGGCTTTCCTTAAAATATCCGCGTTGCCAAAATCGCCGGCATTGTTTACACGGCCTTCACAAAATGCAGGCAGCCTGCCCTGCGGCAATGCAACCATGGCAGGTTTCCTAAAACTGGCATAGCCTTCTGTGCCGGAAGCAAACAGCACAGTTTTGCCTGGGCGGGCAAACAAGGCACCCTGTATAAAAAGGCAAAGCGGGTTTAGCAAGCATTTCTTCATATAAGCAATTATTGGGTCGCTAAAGATCGGGGCAAGCAGTTAAAATGATTACTTTTATTACAGATTTTAAAGGTAGATCATTGTTATACAAACTGAATCAAACTTTGTACCCCTTCCAATCTAAGCCCTCAAAACAGTGTTTGCAAAATGCGATTAATCCACATAGTTATATTGACCATTTTTATTGGAACTTCCTTAAAAGCACAACCGGTTGCTAAAGAAAACGTAAGGCCGTATGAATATGACACGGTTCTAAAAGGAGGCTACAGTATTTTGCTTAAGGTTGATGATAGTCTGCAATATCTGTACCTTAAAAAAGGCAACAGAACAATAGCTGAATTATCATCTACATCAAAAGGTATGCTTTACAAGAGCCTGGGATATGTGGGCGCAGATTTTACCAACTACTTTGTGTTAGTTCACTCTTTTGGCAGCGGCAACGCACATCAAATTGAATTAATCAACAAAAAAACAGGGGCTAATCTTTTAAAGGATGGCGCGGCGTGGATTGACGCGGATGAGAAAAAAGAATTTCTCTTGTATAGCGAAAATGAAACTCCCAACAGAAAAGACAAAATGATACTGTACAACGTTGGGTCAGGGAAAAAGTATTATTTGCGTTTTCCCAATGACATCTTTGAAGGGCCCCAAGTTCTGTATCGCATTGAAAGCACCAAACTGAGTAATAAGCAACTTGTGATTATGTATAGAACGAAAAAGGGATTGAAAACGAAGGCCTATAATTTGTGAGTTTATGCAAAAAAATTTAAACAGGAATTTGAAAGGCCAAAATTTCATTGGCAGCTCAATCTTAAAAAACACTAAGGAGATAGTCATTAAAAGAACACTAACTCCCAAAATTGTGTTTTATGTAGGACCTCTTTTAATTACTGCATTTGCCATTAAGCTGATTTCAGAGACAAGATATATAACCGGCGTATTGTTTATTCTTTTTGCAATCCTATTCCCACTATTGAGGAAGCTGGAACCCTCTAACATCCAATTACTGATCAAAATCAGCGAGCAAAATTTATGGACAAGAAACAAAGGAAATACACCGTGGCCATCTATCACCTGCATAAAATTTCGACACACGCACAACCATGTGTTCATGGATATTTACAGAGGTAATAATGTGATACCTGACGAAGAGTTGAATTTACATAATGCAAATATTTCTATATGGAGATTAAAACGGATACTGCGACGACATGTTAAGGTAGAAAATCACTAACCGTGCTAAAAAATAAGCAAAGCTTTACAGCACCGGTCTTACAATTATTCCACACTATCCGGGTCTGAAAAGCCGCTCAATGAACTGAACGATGAACGGATTGCGACGCAACTTGGATGCCATAAAAAACTGTCGTTGGTAGCCAAAAAATCCACATGGCTACTTTAACTCCAATACCCACATTTGTTTAGCCGGTATGCTGAAGGATGCACCATGATCCTGGCCGGTAACTACATCCAGCGATTTGCTGAAACCAGCAGTGCGCTCTGCATAATTGCCCAACGTAACTTCCTGCGCCTTATCGCTGGTGTTCATTACGCACATAACGGTTTGCTTATCATCGTAACGGAAGTAAACGTAGAGACCCTCTACAGGCAGGTATTGCATAAACCTGCCGGTTTTTATGGCAGAGGAGTTCTTGCGGAAATTGCCCAACTTTTTGGTGAGGTTGAGTACGGAAGCTTCATTTTCAGTAAGGCCCTCACCGGTGAACACATTTTTCTGGTCGCCGGGCCAGCCACCGGGAAAATCCAGCCGTACCCAGCCATCGGGGTTGGCAAAACCTTTCATCATAATTTCTGTTCCGTAATACAACTGCGGAATGCCGCGGCAGGTAAACAACCAGGCCAGGCCCATTTTCTGTTTGGCCACATCCTCCCCTACCTGGCTGAAAAAGCGGCTCATATCGTGGTTATCGAGAAAGATAACGTTGCGCATAGGGTTGGTGTAGAGAAAATCGTTGCTGAGCGTTGTGTAGAGCTTGCTTACGCCTTCCGTCCAGCCGAACTGTTGCGTTAATGCCGGCACAATGCCGTACAGGTTGCACTGGAAATCTACCGGCGCCTGCAGGTTGCTTTTAAAGGGCACATTCATGGTGTTCTGCGCAAAGAAGGCCTGGTTAACCGTGCCATGTACCCAGGCCTCGCCAAACATGGTCATGTCAGGGTACTCGTCTGTCAACGCATCGTTGCAGCGGTTCATAAAAGCAAGGTCGTTGTAGATGTAGGTATCAATGCGCCAGCCATCCACACCAAACTCCTCAATACACCAGATGGCATGCTGAATAAGGAAAGTTGCCACAAAAGGGTTGCTTTGGTTTAGGTCGGGCATTTGTGTAGTAAACCAGCCGTCTGCTGTTCTTTTTATATCGCTTTTGGCAGCATAGGGGTCCATAAGCGGTTGGTCTTTATAGCTGGTTTGCGTAAAGCTGGGCCATTGGTGGTACCAGTCTTTCATAGGCTGGTCTAAAAAGGTAAAATGAAAGCTGCCCACATGGTTGTACACGGCATCCTGTATCAGCTTCATGCCGCGCTGGTGCAGGGCATCGCTTAGCTTTTTGTAGGCCGCATCGCCGCCAAAGCGGGGCTCTATTTTATAATGGTCGGTAAAAGCATAGCCATGTTCAGTGCGGTTGGGCATATCGTTTTCCAGCACGGGGGTCATCCAGAGGGTGGTAACACCCAGGCTTTGCAGGTAATCCAGGTGGTTGATGATACCCTGCAGATCGCCGCCGTGACGGTGAAAGATAGAATCCCTGTCCAGCGACTGATCCCGCATGCCGGGCAGTTTGTCATTAGAAGGGTCGCCATTGCTAAACCTATCGGGCATAAGAAAGTAAATAAAATCAGACGAGGTTATACCTTGGGCAAAAGCAGTACCATTGCCCTGCCTGCGGGCTTTAAGCTGGAACGTAAACACCGTTTGCTGCTTTTTTGTCTTGGCATCTGTGGCAGTAAAACCAAGGCTGCCGGGTTGTGCCGTTTCATCTATTACCAGGTTAATAAAAAGATAGTTGGGGTTCTCCACTTTGGTAACCGCTTCCATACGTACGCCGGGGTAGGCTGCCATGCTAATATCCAGCTTGCCAACATCTTTCTGGTGCAGCATCAGTTGCAGGCTTTTGTTTTTCATGCCTGTCCACCAATGGGTGGGGTAAACGTTTATGGCTGTTTGCGCCTGGGAAATAATGACAAAAAAAAGCAGTAGTAGGCAGTAAATTATTTTTTTCATATAGCTGCAATAAGAATGGAATGATTTAATAAGAGCAATTCTTTAATGTTAAAGACTTAGTGAACTATTGTTAACTTAATTTTTTGCACCGGCAGGAGCTTTCCTTGACACTTTTATACTTTTTTATCACCTGTTAAAGCCTCAGACATGGCTCAAGACGCATGGCTTCGTCCTTGCAATCCCGAAGTTTCGGGACTGTACCGGCTTCTTTGCTCCGATGGCGCTTCGCTATCGGGCAATTCCACATGCGGTTGAACCGAACCCGGTAAGGCGCCTTTTGCACGGACTGGTGGAAAACGTACGAAGCAGTAAATTGGTAAAAGCTTTGCCTCTATTGCCTGTTTGATTTTTAGATAATTTTCCATTTACCTAAGGCGCATTTTTATGTTTGCAAAACTGTTATACTGAACGCTGTTCTTCTATTTCAAGGCCTGCAATATCCTGGTCACTTACTACATGCTCGCCCTTGCTTTCGCTCACAAAAAAGTAACAGATGATACCGGCGAGTATCATCAGGCCACCACCAATCTGTACGGCCAGCATGCGGTCGTTATTAAGCAAATGCTGCATAATCCACCCGAAGAACAGAGAGGCAATAATTTCAGGCAGCACAATAAAGAAATTGAAGATGCCCATATAAACACCAATCTTATGCTCGGGCAAAGCTCCCGCTAACATAGCGTAAGGCATAGAAAGAATACTCGTCCAGGCAATACCCACACCCGTCATGCAGAGGAACAACTCATTTTTTGATGTAACAAAACCAACAGATATAAGCCCAATAGCGCCACATAATAGACAAACGGAGTGGGTTAATTTACGGCCAAGCTTCCTGGCAATAAAAGGAATAAACAATGCAACTAAAAACGCGACTACATTATAATAGGCAAGCGTTAACCCGGCAAATTCAACACCTTCGGTGTAAACGGGGCTGGTCTGGTCTTCTGCATTAAATACATTTCTCGCCACCGCAGTACTATAATAAAACCACATTAAAAATAACCCCGGCCATGTAAAGAATTGTACCAGCGCCAATTGCTTCATTTTCTTTGGCATATTGAAAATGGCGCGGTTAATTTCTCTAATGCCGGCCACCAACCCTTTACCTTCTTCTTTTTCTTTGGTCTCGGCATCTGTTGGCGGGTATTCCTTGGTTGTTAATATGGTGTACATAACAGCCGCGAAGAAGATGCTAGCCCCAATATAAAACGCATATTTTACAGAGTCTGGAATCTGTCCGCTTTCCGCTGTTCTGCTCACATGAAAGATATTGGATAATATAAATGGCAATGCAGACGCAATACTGCCACCAAGCGCTATCATAAAACTCTGCATAGCAAAGCCACTGGTACGCTGGTGTTCCGGTAACATATCTGCCACGAATGCCCTGAAAGGCTCCATCGCAATATTGCCGGAGGTATCCAGAATCCACAACAAACCCGCGGCCATCCACAGGGCACTACTGTTGGGCATAAAGAATAAACAAATGGTGCTTAACACAGCACCCACGAAAAAGTAGGGCCTTCTCCTGCCCCACCACGGATGCCAGGTACGGTCGCTCATATAACCGATGATTGGCTGTACAATCAACCCTGTTAGCGGAGCCGCCAGAAAAAGCATTGGTATTTCATCCGGTGAGGCTTTTAGGTACTCATAAATTGGTCCCATATTAGCCCGTTGCAAATCCCATCCAAACTGAATGCCCAGGAAACCAAAACTCATATTGAGCAACTGTACAAACTTTAGGGCAGGTTTTTTAACGGCAGACGAGGAGGTTAAAGCAACAGAGGCCATAAGCAATCGTTTAAGTATGGTAAGTTACGCTGGTTGAGGATGCAAAATAATTGTTTTGTTTTGAATGTGTACAAAATACACGAAATTTTATTCACCGTTGTCCTCCGGGCTGGCTTGGGAAGAGAGTCCGCAACAGTTAACCGCATTTTTTGACTTTGGATACCAGCCACATAACTCCGTGGCGGCTTCGTTGCGTCGCAAGCACTTCATCGTCCGCTTTTTTATGGCATCTTTTCAGCCCGGGTAGATATTGCTATGCATACCCTGTAATAACAAATTCTATAATCTGCGGGTACCGGCTAAAAATTTAAAAATTGCAGCAAAGATTTCAGCGTGTAAGAAAGCAATAAAAACATACAAAATGAAGCGAACACGCCACCCAATATATAAGAAAGTGTTCTGAAAACGATTTTAGTGTAGAGGTTAAAAGAAAATGTTTTTCCAGGCAAAGGATCGTAAGGATGCCGTCTTTTTTTGTCTCTTAACATACTCAATGACAACCCGGTAAAACCACCACAAAAAACCAGTAAAACAGGTACCATTGCCAGGTAAGCTATGAAACACATACAAACCACAGATAAAATAAAACTGACTGTAAAACTTAATCCAATTGCCACCGGCTTATCTGCCGGTTTTACCGCACCAAACAGTGAAACTAAAAAGTATAAGTTAATGAAAAGCGTAGTTATCATAAAACAGAATAAGAGCAATAATACCGGTACGAATAGGGGCATAAAAGGTTGTTATACAGGTTTTGCAGCTAAAGTTAGCATAACATGAACACGCTTCAAAACCTTACCTGATAATAACCTATTTTCATGCCCTGAATGAAAAAAAACGAAATTATACTTGGCATTGACCCCGGCACTCTTTTTATGGGTTTTGCGGTGCTTAATGCCAATGGCAATAAGCTGGGCTTTGTAACAATGGATGTGCTAAAGCTGAGCGGGAAGAAAGATGTATATGAACGCCTTGAACTTATTTATCAAAAAGTTTGTGAGATAATTAAAGAACACCGGCCCACCTGCTTTGCCATTGAAGCGCCTTTTTTTGGCAAAAATGTACAAAGCATGCTTAAGCTGGGCAGGGCGCAAGGCGTGGCCATTGCAGCGGCTATGCAATACAAACTGCCTGTTACTGAATACTCTCCTAAAAAAGTAAAACAATCTATTACCGGCAATGGCAACGCGGATAAGCAGCAGGTATGGAGTATGCTGCAACGTATTTTACTGCTAAAAGAAGAGCCTGAACATTTTGACGCTACCGATGCCCTGGCGGTGGCGCTCTGCCATCATTACCAAAGCAGCTCGCCGCTGGCCTCTGTTGGCAAGGGTTTTAAAGGTTGGGAAGATTTTGTGCTAAAGAATCCGGAAAGGATGAAGTAAGTGAAAGTTGCAGGTTACCGGTTACAAGTTACAGGTCTGTAGACTGTTTCGATAATGTTGATCTGCCTGGCTGTAGTAGTCGCTGCAAGCGACATAATAGTGCTGCGAAACTGTAAGTTCCGCAGAGCAGGCAAGGGGCTGTTATATTCTTCAATCAGCATTCCTTGTTCCTTGCTCGATATTTCTCCGCTGCGTGTGCCCCACGCGCCAACTCTATCCGGGGCTGAAAAGCCGCCTAATGAACCGGACGATGAACGGATTGCGACGCAACTAAGTCGCCACAAGGCTATATAGCTGGTATCAAAAAAAAAAATTCCGGTAAAATTACTTTTCTAAAAAGCTCAATATTTTTTCCTGGGCTTCTTTTAGTTCTTCGGGCAAAGCCTTGGCTTTATGGGCCATCATGTCCGCTTCGCTCATGCCGTTCATGGGCAGCAGGTGTACATGGGCATGCGGCACTTCAAAACCAAGTGTGAGGATGTTGATACGGTCGCAGGGAAATGCTTGTTGAATAGCCTGCGCTATAGGTTTGGAAAAGGTAAGAATGCCGTTAAGATAATCATCAGGCAGTTCAAAAATGCGGTCTACTTCAATCTTGGGCACCACCAGCGTATGGCCGGGAGTGGCCGGAAATATATCCAGGAAAGCAAAAAATCTGTCGCTTTCCGCTATTTTATAGGATGGTATTTCTCCGTGGATGATTTTGGAAAAAAGTGTCATAAGCGTTGCGGCAGCTTCAGTACGAAGCTGCCGTTTTATATGGCGATGTTTTCAATTTTAAATTTAAGTATGCCGTTGGGGGCCTTTACTTCGGCAACTTCCCCCTTGGCTTTGCCTAAAAGGCCCTGTCCTATTGGAGAAGAAACAGATATTTTGCCGGATTTAAGGTCGGCTTCTTTCTCGCCCACTATCTGGTAGGTTACTGTTTTTTTGGTGGCTACGTTGGTAATGGTAACCTTGGTTAGTATAGAAACTTTACTGGTATCAATTTCGCTGATGTCAACAATCCTGGCGCTGGCAATCTGCGATTCCAGCAATGCCATTTTAGCTTCCAGTATGCCCTGGGCTTCTTTTGCGGCATCGTATTCAGCGTTTTCACGCAGGTCACCTTTTTCTCTTGCTTCGGCAATAGCCCTTGAAGCGGCAGGGCGATCTACCGATTTCATATGATGCAGCTCGTCTTTCATTTTTTCGAAAGTCTCTTTAGACACATACATTACTTCGCTCATAGTCTTTCTGTTTATAGTAGAGATAAAAAAAATACAACGCTGCATGTGAATGCGGCGTTGCACAAATACAAATTTAAAAACTTCTTTTGGCTAAAACAAGCAAAAATTGCAGAAAAACAGCTAAAGTGGTGCGACATTTTACAGGTCCGCTGTCGCAAAAAAGGTGCTTCTTGATTACACGTTTATCAGCAATGGCATATTTTTGGATTTAACGTACCTGAACAATATAATATGAAAAAAACGCTCTTCATTGCCGCAACACTAATATCGTCCGCAAGCTTTACCCAGGATACCGCTCAGCAAGTAAGCTCGGGACTTGATGATAAACAGTTAAGAGACAAAGTGTTGAATGAAATTCAGTCAGGTTTTGACAAACGCACCAAATCAATTGACTCCACGGTATTCCGCCTGGACGAACGTGTAAACTACCTGGATAAATCCATCAAAGAATCTAAAGATGCCAGGGAAAAGGCTGACAAGCTGCTGGAGCGGGTACAATCGTTGGAGGATAAACAAAAGGCGATTGACCAGAATGAGCTGAACATTTTCCAGGCCAACTATCAAAGCGCTATTGTTAACCTGGTTTCTATGGACAGGGAAATTAAACCCCTGCTGCTTTTTAACTCAACTAAAGAGTTTTTCGGTTCGCTTAGCGAAGCCGGCAACCCCATGAATTATCCCGGTTTTACAGAATGGTACAAAGGGTTTAATACCTACCTGCAAAGCAACGATAAAAAAAGCCCCTTATTAAGCGTAACATCCAGTCTTTTGAATTTTACCGGCAACGCCACTAAGCTGGTGCCATTAACCGGCCCGGTAACTTCCGCTTTGTTTTCCAGCATGACCAGCTATATTGACAACATGGGCAAAAAGGAAAAAGACCTGAAAGCACAAAGCGAGAAAATGCTTACGCTAACCATGAAAATAAGCCAGTTTACCTATGATAAAGACCAGATTGAACATGAATGGGAATCTATTACCAAAGAACTGATGGACCTGCAGAAGAAATATGAAAAATCGCTTACCAACAACCTGGCCATACTTAAAATTGCCGCTGGTGATTTTGGCGCTGGCTTTTCAAAAGAAAACGATGCAGAAAAGAGGTACCAGTACTTAACACAAATGCGGGAAAAAGCGGCAGCCTTTGTGAGCACCGAAAAGAACAACAACCCCAAGGATTGGAAGCAGCAGGTTTATTTCCAGATGAATGAAGTACAATCGCTTAAGCTAAGGTTTGGGCAAATAACTTTCCGTATTAGCGAGAACATTGTAAAATATGCTGACCTGTTTGCCAAATACCGTAATGATGAGCAATTGGGCAGCCGCATAAAAGACCTGGAATTAAAGCTGAAGGATTTACAGGAGACTTTTGATAAAACATTTGATCCTCTGGATTACATTAGCTCCGCCAGCAAAATGTATAAGGTTAGTTAGTGAGGTTTCTGCGCAAATGAGAGGTGAAAACTGGGGCTTTCACCTCTCCTAACTTACCATATTTCATTATTACTGCTGTATAAGATAACATTGTTGTTGCTGTTTCAAATTATAAATGTTTAAAATACATTATAAACCCCTTAAAACACCCCTTTTTCCTTAAATCACAATGAATTATGCATAAGCGCTATTGGAGTTAATGGCTGCAGCGCTCTATATTTGACCTGTCAACAAAAAATAATTCCAATATCATGAAAAGCACCCATGTTGCACTGGCAGCTATTGCCCTTTCTTCCCTTTTATTCAGTTGTACCAAATCAGGCTCAGGCACCCCTGAAGAACAAGTTCCCGCAATTGTTATCAGCAATGATGCCGATGGTTTAACCAAACGCATCAGCACTAATACGGCCGGTGTAGTTGCCATTAACGGCGCCAGCAAAACAGGCCGCTTTTCAAACGGTAAAGAGTATGGTGTACTTGACACCAGCAATCCCTACCCCATTGAGTTGATTGCAGAAGTAGCCCCTCCAGTTTATGAAGGCAGTACTTTAAAAGCAACCCATGTAGATATTAACGGTAATTACGCTTATGTATCTTACAATACAGAAGGCGAAAAATACCTGGGCGCCGTAGATGTTTTTGATATTACGACCGCAGCCAAACCTAAACTGCTTGCCGAGGCCATCTTTACATCCGCAGATATTAATGCACTGGTGTACAACAATGGCAGGCTTTACATTACCGGCGCTGCCGATAAAGAGAAAAATTCAACCCTAACCTCTAATGCCATTGTTGGTTATGTAAACCTTAGCGGCAATGTGCCTACCGGCGATTACAAGATATTCAGTGTTCCGGGGTTTTCCGGTACCGATATCAGCTTTGCCAACAGCAAACTGTATGTAAGTTCCGGTGCTAACGGCGGCCTGAGCGTTATTGACCAGGCCACCCTTACAACCAGCAAGTACCTTGAGCAGCGGGATTTGCGTGCTGTGGCCGTTTCTTCAGGCGGCAAGCTTTCTGTATTAAGCGGCGAAAAAGGTGTTAGTGTATTTAATGCTACCAGCTATACACTCTCCACAAGCGTCAATACAGGTACTGATGCCGCTGCATCAAAGCGTACTATTGACTACTACAATGAAAACCTGTTGGTAGCAGGTGGTAAAAACGGCATGGTATGGTACAACGGCAGCACAGGCGCTAAAATTGATGACATTCTTTTACCTAAAACTCCGCCTGCAGGCATTGACCCCAATGATATTGTTACCAACGCGGTATCTAATAACGACGGCATTTTCCTGGCTGCCAACGGCGCCGCCGGTGTTTATCTTAGCATCCCTAAATCTGCCACTACATTATCGCTGGTAGGTTCTATGGATTTAAAGGGTTCTTCCAACTATGTAAAAAGCAAGGGCGATTACATTTATGTAGCCACCGGTACCGGCGGCTTAAAAATCCTGAAATTTACAAGGCCCGCCACTACGGTTTCCTGCACCTCGTTCCCTGTTTATAAAGGAGATGCCAATCTTAATGTTAACTCAAACGACGATTTTAAATACAGCGGCTCTGCTTCTCTGCAAAATCTTAATGTAGGTGGCAAACTGTATTTCTGTGGCGCCTTATCTGTACTTTATAACTGCAACATCAACAGCAACGGTGTGCTGGAAGTGCATGGCGCCATGGCTTTTGGAACATCAGGCAATTCAAACCTTAATCTTAACAGCACACTTAATGTAGAGGGCAGCCTGGTAATTTACGGCAACCTTACTATGAATAGCGGCGCCAAATTAAACTTCCTTGGCAGCGGTTCTACCTTAACCATTTACGGCAAGTTTACCAAAAACTCGGGTGCTGCCATTACAGGTAATTATACAGATACATTCGGTAAAACAAAATAGCAAATAACCCTCAGTCCTTAATTATGCCTGCTGCTTAAATGCGGCAGGCTTTTTTATTTTTTCAGGATTTGATGAAAACAGAATAGAAGGGGTTACAATAAGGGTACAGGGTGCATCATTTCAATTAAGCTTCGTTGCGTCGCAATCACTTCATCGTTCGGTTCATTGGGCGGCTTTTCAGCCCCGGGTAGCTGTAAATTCAACGGTATTATTTTAGCATGCGTACCACAACATAACCAAGAAAACAGAGCAGCAGTATTATTATAAGCGCAACCAGCGGCCATTGCATGTTCTTTATCTTTCTTTTTTCCTTAAGCTGCCTGCGGTTGTTCAACTGCTCCTGCAGGTTGCCGTTTAACTGCGCCACATATTCTTCCAGCTTTTTATCTTTTGAAAAAGCCTGCAAACCCTCAACAGCATCGTTTACAAAGGCAGAATCGGCCATTTGAAGCTCCAGCTCATGCAATTCCTCTGCTGATAAATTTCCTTTCAGGTAATTCATTAACTGTTCGTTGCTCAAACCTTCATTATCATTCACTATGGTAGGGGCTTTTGCCATCAGGCTTTTTTAAGTTTCTTTTCTACAAGTATTTTAAGGTTACGTTTTCCGTTCTGTATATGGCTTTTAACCTGCATTAAGGTAAACCCTGTAGTTTCTGTAATTTCCTGGTAGCTTTTTTTATGCAGGTAAAACAAAGTTACACATGTTTTCTGTTCATCATTCAAATCATCCAGCGAGTCTTCCATCAAACCGAGCATATTATCTTTTTGCTCATGGGCTTTTTTGTCCGTCTCTTCGGCGTACAGGGGCATGCTGTCATTTATCTCTTTCGGAATTTTTCCATGCCTGTCCCGTAATTTCATCAGGCAATAATTTCTTGCAATCATGTACAACCAGCTTTTTACATAGTCCACTTTATACTTATGCAATTCGGTAATAGCTTTTAAAAAAACTTGCTGAACACCATCTTTGGCTTCTTCTTCATTCTTCAGGTATTTCATGCACACGCCCAGCAGCAGCAACGTATAACGCTGCAGCAGTATGCCGAGCAACTGGTTGTCTTTAGTACTGTAAAAACGCTCAAGCAATTCGTTATCGCTGATATGGCTGTATATGTGACTATTATTCACCGGCTGAATGTAAATAATTTACACAATGTTGACTCAACACTTGCTAAATTCCATATCTTAACATCATAATTTTTTGTAAATGAGTTTTGGCGTTTGTATTGTGTCCATTTGTCCTATTAGAAAAGAACCCTCCCATAAAAGCGAAATGGTAAGCCAGTTGCTTTTCGGGGAGTTTGTTGAGGTGCTGGAAAAAGAAAAAACTTTTTCACGCATCCGCGGCCTTTACGATGATTATGAAGGCTGGATACAAAGCAACCAGGCTGACGAAGTTACCCAAGAAACAACCCAACTTCAACCCCTCGGGTACACGTATAAACATAAAAGCAAAGCCATTTTAAAAGAAGAGAAATTATACCTGTCTGTAGCAACACCTGTTTTTAAAGAATTGCCTGCCAAAAACTTTACCCTTGTATATGATGACCCGTTGATATGGACAGCAGATAACGAACTGCGGGATGATTACATAATAAAAAGCATTGCACTGTTATACATTAACACGCCTTACCTGTGGGGTGGTAAAAGCAGCAGCGGTATTGACTGCAGCGGCTTTACACAACAGGTACTGAAGCTGTTAAACATAAAAATAAAACGGGATGCCTGGCAACAGGCGGAACAGGGGCAGCCTGTGGGCTTTTTGCAGGAAACCATTTGTGGCGACCTTGCTTTTTTTGACAACGACGAAGGCCGCATTACCCATGTAGGCCTTATGCTTACACCGGAAACCATTATCCACTCATCCGGCAGGGTAAGGATAGATAAGATTGATAACATGGGTATCATTAATTCTGACACCGGTGAACGGACACATAAGCTGAGGACCATTAGAAGGTTTTTATAATAAAAGCGGAACCATAACAGTCCCGCTTTTATTTTGGCTGGCAGCCTGCAGTTTCAATAGATTAATCAACTTAAGGGATGCCCCTGAATTGCGTGAGGGATTGAAGCGCAACCAAGCCAAAGCAACGTTTAGTTGCTTTGGCGATGGTTGCGAACGCAGTTCCCCCGGTGAAGCCTTGTGTGCAGGCCCTGTGCCGGAGTATGAGCGGAAAGCCCGGCCCCTTGCGATAGCTTGGGGACACGCCCGCCCAATCATAACTTTATATTCAGTGCAACCATGTAGTTGGTGCCCGCCATAGGAAAATAATAATTTTCCGTAGCCAGCTTAGATTCATATAGATAGCTGAAGGTGTACCCGTTGGGCTCATACTTTCTGCTAAAAACGTTGTTTACCTGCGCTGCAATGCTCCACTCCCTAAAAATAATTCTTCTGAATGTATAAGCAGCCCTTATATCCTGCACGTAGTAATCGCTCAGGCTGCGGGATTTGTCCTGCGTATTATCCATGTACTGCCGCCCAACGTACTTGCTGATGAAACTTATCTCCGAATTTTTTACAGGTATAATGTTAACCGCCCCGTTGGCAATAACGGAAGGTGAAAAAGAAATATCAGTATTACGGTGTGCTTTGGCCAACTGGCCGCCGTTATCGTAATCATCTACAAATTCATCAAAGGCTTTAATCTTGTTGCGGCTAAAAGTGGCGCCTGCGCTTGCATTAAGCCAGTCTGTAACCTTAACGCCGGCCTGCAGTTCTATACCCAGCCGGTAACTATTGGGCACATTAATACGGGTGTAAGCGCCCACATCGTTAATCTTTCCCGTTTGCACAAGCTGGTTATTATACAGCATGTAGTAAAGCGTGGCGCCCCAGCTATACCTGTTGTATTTTTTCTCTACGGCCAGCTCAAAATCGTGCAGGGTTTCTTTATCCGGCTGCTGTGTGGCGCCTGCTTCAAAGTCGTTCCTGTTAGGCTCTTTATTAGCCATGGCATAGCTTAGGTAAGCGTTCCATCCATTGCGTGAGTAACTAATGCCGGCCTTGGGGTTTACAAAACCAAAAGTTCTTTTGATGTTCAGTTGCGGGTTGTCAGCAAAGCCCAACATTTCATGCATTACGCGGCGGTATTGCATATCGGCAAAAATGCTTAACCCGCTGCTAAAGCTGTGCAACCATTTGGCATATATGTTCATATCTTTTTTGGTTGCCGGAAACCTGTAATATTCATACTCTGATGGTACGCCTGCCTGGGCCCAGATAACCTGCCCGTAATGCTTGCCGTCGTATTGCGTCCAGCCGCCGCCAAACGTTAGCTCATCGTTGTTCTTTTTGTATTGCAGCGATACTACCTGGCCGTAATAATAGTTGTCCAGCCAGCGGCGGCGTACAAGGTCTGTATGGGTAATGGTATCTTTATCCGTCACAAAATTTGGCAGGTTGTAGTCGGCAAAAGATTCCCCTGCTTTATATTCTTCGTAATACCCCTTTCCCCTTGTTAAAAAAGAAGCCAGGTTTAAAGAAAGATGGTCGCTGATGGCCTGGTTTAGAAAGAGCTGGTAATGCGTTTGTACGTAATTATCCGTTTGGTCGCTGTAAGGCGTTCCCGGTTTTTCCATACCCAGGGAGTTATACCTGCGGTTGGTAGCCAGCATACTTTCCGGTACGCCGTTCCAAGCCTGGTAAGTTTTTTCTTTACCGGAAAAAATGTTGAAGCGCACAGATGTCTTTTTTGCCGTATAGGCGCCGGAAAAATAAAAAGACTGCAGGTTGCTGCTGGCACGCTCTATATAACCATCGCTGGAAAGCCTGCTAAGGCGGACGTCAACTGTAAAATGATCGTCAATCAGGCCGCTGCCCGCCTTTACCGTATTCTTCCACGTACTGAAAGAGCCATAGCTGTTGTTTATTTCGCCATAGGGTTTTTCATTAAACTCGTTGGTACTTAGGTTTATAGTAGCCCCAAAAGCGCCGGCGCCATTGGTAGATGTACCCACGCCCCGCTGTATTTGAATGGAGTTAACAGACGAGGTAAAGTCCGGCATGTCTACAAAAAAACTGCCGTGGCTCTCCGCATCATTGTACGGTATGCCGTTAAGCGTTACGTTTATACGGGTACCATCCGTTCCCCTTATGCGTATGCCGGTATAGCCAACGCCGTTGCCTGCATCTGAGTTAACAACTACAGACGGGGTTTGGTTAAGCACAAAGGGTAAATCCTGCCCAAAATTGTTTTTTTCAATATCGGTTTTGGATAAGTTAACCTTGGTAAAAGGCGCTTTGTCAGATGCCCTTACAGCCTTTATTTCCAATGGTTCCAAAAAGTAATTATTGTCTTCCAGCAAGGCATCGGCAGTAAAGTTGCTGCCACTGATGGTAAAATGCTGTTCCAGCCTTTTTTTGCCCACAAATTCAAATACCAGCGTGCCGGAAAGCTTATCCGGCAGGTTGGTAAAGCTAAAAATGCCGCCATCACCGGTAACGGTGGCAAGCTGCCGGCCGGTTACAGGCTTTAATGTTACCGATACATCTTTCAGCGGCTGGTTCTGTTTGCCACTTACAGTTCCTTTAATAGAGTACTGGGCGCTGGTAATCAATACAATGCATAATAATGTGCATGTTCCCAAAAATTTCTTCATGTTCTGATTTTTTCCTGTTAATAATTTTGGGAACAGGGATAATGCTAATGGAGAGGACAATACACAAGGAAGTTCGCCTTTCCCTTCGCAGGAATTACCCTGTTCAGGTTCTACGGGTGTAATCTCAGCCTCCGTGTTGGAAGCACCCCGAGGATTGTTTAACCGTTTGTAGCTCAGTATTCAATGTTGGCAGGCCTGCCAACAACATTAAACACTGAACAAACAAACATTGAACAATAAGCGGCAAAATAACAACAGAAATTTTAAATTGACTGTAACCTTTTTAGATTTGTTACGTTTTAAGCAGCATAAAATTACCCGCAGTTATGAAAAAAATAATAGCACTGTTTGCCTGCATAGCAATAGCAACAACAGTTACGCAAGCCCAAAACCTTGTTTACGATGCCAATGCCGAAGTAAGAAAAGTACCCGCATTTACGGGTGTTGACATAGGCGGCGGCATTAACCTGTACCTTAGCCAGGGCACCGAACAGGCGGTTGCCGTAAGCGCCGGCGAAGAAAAATACACCGCCAAAATAAAAACCGAAGTAAAGAACGGTGTTCTTAAAATTTATGTTGACAATGGCTTTTGGAACGGCTGGAACTGGGGCAACAAAAAACTGAGGGCCTACGTTACCGTTACAGAATTAAAATCATTAGATGGCGGCGGCGGCTCTATTATTAAAGCGGCAGACCCTATTAAAACCAGCGAGCTTTCTGTTGACATGAGTGGCGGCAGCATTATAGAAGGTAAGTTTACCGGCACTACCCTTAATATAGAGCTTAGCGGTGGCAGCATTGCCAAAGTAGAAGGCAGCTACGATGTAGCTAACATTGAAGCCAGTGGCGGCAGTATTTTTAAAGACTACGATATTACTGTAAATACCTGCCGCGTTGATGCCAGCGGCGGCAGCATTGTAAACATCACCATCAACAAAGACCTTAAGGCCGATGCCAGCGGCGGCAGCATCATACATTACAAAGGCAACGGCGTTATCACCAGCGTAGATGCCAGTGGCGGCAGCAGCATCAAAAAGAAAGACAGTTAACAACCAAACGCGGCACATTTTCAGTTGCATCATTTTTTGTTTGCCCCAAAATTCTGCAAGCTTTAAGCAGGCAGCATTTTGGGGCTTTCTGCTTCCTGTTCTTTGTTGGGGCTACAGTTCCGGCTTTCCGCTGCAAGTCCTCACCACCTCCGCTAAAGCTACGGTGGTTGCGGGCTTTCCGCTTCAATCCGGCAGCCATTCATCTATGGATTGCTATGAAGCTTTGCCCGCATGGCAGATAGTGCCGCATCATTAAATTCAAAGGGCTGGGGTATGCCATTGGCGAGGGATTGAAGCACAACCAGGCTAAAGCAATTGCATGTTTTTATTTTTCAGTTTTTAACAGCGGCCACTCTTTATCATATACATGCGCCTGTTGAATAATGCTGTTAAGCCTGCTCACTATTTCCGGGTGTTGTGCAGCTACATTATGTTGCTCGGCGGGGTCTGCATCCAGGTTGTACAGCTCTATAACCGGGTTATCCATCTTGCTTACATTAAGCTTTACCGCTTTCCATTTGCCCCATAATACCGCCTGCCTGCCACCACCTTCATGAAACTCCCAGTACAGGTATTCATGTTTTAGTTGCGGAACAGCGCCGGTTAATTGCGGCAGCATTGAAATGCCATCTATACCCTGTGGCGCAGGTTGGCCTGCCAGTTCGCAAAAAGCAGGTAATAAATCCCAGGCTGCCAGCGGTTCTTTGTTAACCGTGTTGGGCTTTATCTTACCATTCCATACAGCCAGCATGGGTACACGAATGCCGCCTTCATACAAATCCCGTTTAATGCCGCGCAGGCCGCCGCTGCTGGCAAAAAAATCAGGGTCTGCACCGCCTTCTTTATGGGGACCATTATCGCTGGTAAAAAGTATAAGTGTATTATCTGCAAGGCCTGCATTTTTTACGGCTTGCATAATCTCACCTACATAAGCGTCCAGCCTGGTAACCATTGCGGCAAAAGCAGCGTGAGGATATTCATCTTCTTTATAGTGTGCTGCTTTATTAATTGGTACAGCCTGCTCGTTAAACTTTTTTACGTAGCTGTTATACACACTGTCGTGCGGAACTGAAAGGGCAGCATGCGGCAACGTATAAGGCAGGAACAAAAAGAAGGGTTGGCTGCCCTGCTGCCGCAAAAAAGATAATGTCTTCCTGTGAATAAGGTCGCTGGCGTAAACTGAATCTGCATGCATGTTACCAGGCAGTTCTACACGGTTATCGTTATCCCATACATGATCCGGAAGATAGTTATGCGCCTGTGCCTGGCAGTTGTAACCGAAGAACATATCAAACCCCTTTTTAACTGGCGTTGCCGGCGAGCCGGGAAAGCCAAGCCCCCATTTGCCAAAGGCCGCTGTAACATAGCCAGCTTGCTTAAGCAGTTCTGCAATGGTGGGTGTATTCGCGGCCAGTGGAAACTGGCCCTCAGGCTGCATTTCCCGGTTACCCCTTACAGATGTGTGGCCGGTATGCAGCCCCGTTAAAAGGCTGGCGCGGGATGGGGCACATACGCTGGTGCCTGCATAAAACCTTGTAAACCGCATGCCCTGGCGGGCCATGCCGTCAAGGTGGGGCGTATGTATTTTTTGCTGGCCATAGCAGCCAAGATCGCCATAGCCAAGGTCATCTGCAACAATAAGTATAATGTTGGGTTTGCCTGCTTGCGCAAAAGTTGCTATCGTACTGCAAGCAATAAAAGCGGTAAACAACAGCGTTTTCAGGTATTGCATCATAAATTCAATTTTCGGATGTTTTACATCGTAAGTTTCAACATAGGGTGACAGCAGGGTTGTTATGTTCTTTTTTGCTTTGTATAAACCCTGCCCGCGAAACCAGCGGCGTGTTGCACTTTCGGGTGAGGGATTGCAGCGGTTACCCCGGTGAGGCCATCGCAGCAGAGCCTCTGTGCCGGAGTAATAGCGGAAAGCCCGGCCCGAGGCACGAGGGACACCCCCCAAAAAATCTTATTGCTGCAGCACACAACCCTTATAAGGCAAAGAAAAGTCATACACACGCTCAGCCCAAATAAAACAGGCTGTACTGTAAGCCCTGTAGAAACTACCGCTTGCGGTACTGCCTAATCTTACTTATATTGCAGCACAATAAAATGCGAAATGAAATTTCTACGGCAAAACCTTGACTTTCTCGACCATCCCTTCAGGGGAAAGTAATGCCGGCGTTATTCGCCAATCACTCCCATTCGTATCACTATTTTATTATTACAATTTAATTGAGAACAGTTATGCTTACCCATACTTTGTCTGAACAGACAAGCCATTACCTGCACCTGGAAGAGCAGTATGGCGCACACAATTACCACCCCCTGCCGGTAGTACTGGAAAAGGGCGAAGGTGTTTTTTTATACGATGTTGACGGTAACAGATATTTTGATTTTTTAAGCGGTTACTCTGCCGTAAACCAGGGCCACTGCCATCCCCGCATTGTAGATGCGCTGGTAAAGCAGGCACAAAAGCTAACCCTTACTTCCCGGGCCTTTCACAGTAACCTTTTGGGTGAATATGCCCAATACATAACCGGTTATTTTGGTTACGACAAAGTGCTGCCCATGAACACCGGTGTAGAGGCTGTAGAAACGGCAATTAAACTGGCCCGGCGCTGGGGTTATGCCGTAAAAGGCATACCTGATAAACAAGCCCGCATTGTTGTTTGCGAAGGCAATTTTCATGGTCGTACAAGTACGGTGATATCTTTTAGTACAGACCCTTCTGCTTACGGCAGTTTTGGCCCTTATATGCCCGGCTTTGAAGTAGTGGCATATAATAGCGCCACGGCTATTGAACAAGCCTTCCAGGATAAAAATGTAGCGGCAATATTGGTAGAACCCATACAGGGAGAGGCCGGTGTGCTGGTGCCCGATGATGGATACCTGGCGGCGATAAGAAATTTGTGCACGGAATACAATGTGCTGTTTATTGCGGATGAAATACAAACAGGCCTTGCACGCACCGGAAAAATGCTGGCCTGCGATCATGAAAACGTGCGGCCGGACATATTGATTCTCGGCAAGGCCCTAAGCGGCGGCACATTACCTGTAAGTGCGGTGCTGGCAGATGATGACATTATGCTTAACATTAAGCCCGGCGAGCATGGCTCTACCTACGGCGGTAACCCCCTGGCCTGCGCCGTAGCCATCGCATCTTTACAGGTGCTGAAGGATGAAAACATGATGGCCAACGCAGAACTTATGGGCCAACTGTTGCGGCAGGAGCTGGCAAAACTGCAATCGCCCTTTATAAAACAAATACGTGGCAAGGGGTTGCTGAATGCCATTATAATAGAGCATGCTAACAGCGACGCAGCCTGGCAGCTTTGCCTGGCCATGAAAGAAAATGGCCTGCTGGCCAAACCAACCCACGGCGACAAGATACGGCTGGCGCCACCCCTTCTTATTACAGAAGAAGAGGTAAAAGAAAGTGTGGCAATTATAGAAACCAGCTTAAAGACACTTTGATTAGCTGTTATATAAAAAACAAGCCCGGCACCACTTTGCCGGGCTTGTTTGTATCAGGCAACCGTTTTTTCTTTTACCGGCGCCGTTACGTTTTTTTCCATGTGGGCCTGTGGGGGAAACAGCAGGCTGAAGTTGAAGAAACTCATGCAATGCAAAAGGTTGCCCGGGAATTTCTGGCCAATGGCATGCATGGTAACGAGCAATGTTTTTTCAAGCTGTTCCCTTGCGGGAAAACGGCCCTCCTTTAATCCTGTAAATGGTTCTTTTGCTTTAAGCCGGTTGTCATAAGCTTCTGCCCATGCACTTTCAAAGTGCAGTAGCTTTAGCGCCATATTATCCCCTAACAGGTTCCTGTACATGGCGGCCAGTTTGCCTACACGTTTCAACAATACAGGTATGCGTATTGTGGTAGATGCGGCATACTCTTCAACGCCCCGGGGATAAAATGCTTTCATCAATTCCACCGCGTCGCTTTCAGGCATTTGGTTAATCATGTCTCTCAGCACATTCATCGTGCTTTTAAAGCCGGCAATTATTTCATCAATCTGCCTGGCTGCCAGTTTTCGTGGCATTAAAGCGTTTTCTGTTTCGGCCAACTGGCTGCTAAACTCATTAATCACCGGTATAAGCTGGTTAATGAGCCTTGTATAATCGCCTGTGCCGTTAGCCTTGCTTAACTGGGCCAATACATCAATGGAAAAATTTCTAAGGCGGGTATCGGCAATCCTGGGGTCATCAAAAAAATTGCCGAACAATTTGTGGGGCTGTAACATGGATACTGGATTTTGGTTTATACCTTAATATTACGCAATACGCATACGGTATTACACTCTCGGATAAACGCAAGTTAAGCCAGGCGGGTTTCACATACAGCAAACAATCATCTTTTTTAAGGTAAAATAAAGCTGCCTAATAACAGCCATACCTATGTATTCAGCAACGAACGAATTTTTATGGGGGTGTCCCCAAGCTATCGCAAGGGGCCGGGCTTTCCACTATTACTCCGGCACAGGGCCGGTGCACAACACCTTCACCGGGGTAACCGTTTCAATCCCTCACCCAAAAGTGCAAGTGCGTATTTCTTTACAGGCAGCCTGCAGAACAATCCTATTGAAAAATCGCTTTACCCTTCTGTGAGAAGTTAAAAAGCCCCATGAATGTTTGCCCCGAAACCCATAAATTTATAAGGTTACCATTCGTCACCTTTAAACAACTTTATGAATACCCCACAATCCCCATCCTCCCGCAATGTTATCGAAACCGTACTTGTGCTTCTGTTACTTCTGGCCCTTATGTTTGCCATTTACAATGTATTAAGGGTATTTTTTGGCATATTTACTTTCGCCATTATTTTTTCAGTTTCGTTTGCCGGATTGTTTGAGAAACTGGTAAAGCTGCTTAAACAACGCAGGAAACTGGCAGCGGTTATTTACTCGGTTGTATTAACCACGGTTATCGCCTTGCCGTTTATTTACATCATATCCGCATTAAGCCATCATGTTAAGGACGTTACCCAATTTGTAACCGATGTTAAAAACAATGGCGTTCCCCCGCTGCCGGCCTGGGCATCGGATATGCCGTTGATAGGAACACAGGCTGCTGACTTTTGGCAGCAGGTAAAAGACCACCCCAGGGAAACGATCGCTTTGCATGAAACACAGATAAAAATGGCTTTACAGCACATACTAACCACCGGCGCCGGTGTAGCAGGTGTAACCATACAGTTTGTAGCGGGCATTATTGTATCGGCCATTTTTTTAGCCGGGGGAGAAAAAATGTTGCTGCCGGTACGTTCCGCTATTGAGCATTTGTTAGGCAATAATGATGGTGATGCGCTTATAAACACGGCAGGGCAGGCTGTAAGGGGTGTAGCGGTTGGCGTTATGGGCACGGCATTTATTGCAGCGCTCATTTCCTGGGTTGGGCTGGTTATAGCGGGCATACCATTCGCACTGGCTTTAGCGGCTTTAATCTTCTTCCTGGTGTTAATACAGGTAGGCCCGCTGGTAGTATGGATACCGTTGATTATCTGGATGATTGCGCAGGGCCATACCGGCTGGGCCATCTTTATTGCTGTTTACACCGTTATAGTAATGGTGATAGACAGTATCCTTAAACCTGTTCTTATAGCCCGCAGCGGCAAACTGCCGTTTCTCGTGTTGTTCCTGGGCGTTATCGGCGGCATGGTAGCCTGGGGCTTTACAGGCATGTTTAAGGGGGCTATTATACTGGCTGTTTTTTACAAGGTTTTTACATCGTGGCTGGAAAGGAGGGGTAAAGTTTCTCTTAAACCGGTATAAGCCCCCCTATATTAAGCTGATAAACATTGCTAACGTTAGGTTTGGATGTTATTGCTTGTTTATCAACAAACTGCCTTGCAATCTTACGGTTTTATGGCGTTGGTGTTGCGGCCGGGATTGGGGCTGGTGCCGGTACTGGAACCTGTGGATTAGGGCGGGTATTGCCGTCAGAAGGTTTAGGAGAACCATCTACCTCTTTGCCTGAAAATTTAGCCTTGCCCAAAATATAGCCTGCTACAGAGCCAAGTAAAGCCGATAATTCTTTCCCTTCTAAAATACCGGTAAGCCCAAATATAATGATGGCTATGACTATACTAAACAAACTAACAAATTGCAATCCCGAATCGGATCCAAAAATGGAAAATCTAACTTTTTCATCTCTCCTAACCACAAAGAAAAAAATCAATAAAAGAACTCCCATCAAAAGCACAAAAGCCATACTTGCCCAAAACAAAAAATTTTGTTGGGATATTTTCGGGATCATTAATTGGTTTAGTTTGTATTCGGTATCACTTAACAACGCTTTTGCCGTATCCGATCTTTTTACCAGAAAATCTTTTTGAACTGATAATTTTTTTGCGTTCTCAATTTTAATATTTGCTTCTTTTATTAAATCCCGGTACCTTCTTATATAGCCTTGCAACATGGCAATTGAAGTGTCTCCTTCTTTCTTTTTTTTAAGTTCAGCCTCATAATATTCAATGCCATTGTTATAGTCTGCAATTGCATTTTGTATGTCCATTGTATCTGCCATGTATCCAAGTGCGGCTATTTGATTTTGCAATTCGGGAATTTCGGCGAGCAGCTTGCTCCTTTTCTCCGTTAAATCAACAAAAGAGTTTCCATTATATGGACCAGGTACATTTTGCGAAAAAGAAAAGGCCGTTACAGTTAGCAACAAAAGAAAAAGAGTTACGCTTTTCATATTGAGTTTAGTTTTAAAACTTGAGTACATCTTAAATCATTTAAAGCAACAAAGCTATTGTTATGCTTTCTTGAAGCAACTATCGAAATCACGCATTTCGAGCCAGGTTTTTCCTTCTTCACTTACCGTTAAATCCCCCTTGCTTCCGCCCCAAAACAAAAACAGCCGCAGAGTTTCATCCTGCGGCTGTTTAGAAAAATCCAGTTAAGACTGCTATGCAAATACTTTCCATTTCTTCATGCTGGCGCTACCAAAGAGGTTGGGCGTTTGCGGGTATAACTGTGTGGGTAATATTTTGCGGATGGCCTTAAACCATTCACCGTAAGTGGCCGTGGGTTTTAGTTGTTTTAACGTGGCGAGTGCGGCAAAACTGAAAGCACCATTGGGCCGGCCATTGAAGTAAGCATCATAACTGTACTCCGTATCCTGGCAGCCGGCCATGAGCAAAGCGCCATAACGCCCGGGCGGCGATGAGCGGCGCTGGCTGCGGGTAATGCCCAGCTTGTTTATTTCTTTCGGCGCTAAAAAAGTGGCAGGTGGCAGAAACTTTACCTTTCTAACCTGCGCATTTTTTTCCTTGGGGCCGGCGAGTATACCCGGCGCAAACCTGGCTACCGTACCTGAATGGCAGGAATCGGATATCATTACCAGCTTTACGCCTTTTTCCTTTGAGCTGAATATATCAAACAGTTCATCATCGGTAATGGGCCCTTTGGTATTGATGTCATAAGGGCAAAGGCATTCATCCGTACCGTCGGGCTCATCACCATCTTCATCAGGCACGTAGCTGCCATGACCGGAGTACTGCAGTACAACACTGTCGCCTTTGTGAGCTTTGTCTATTACAGCCTGTATGGCGGTTAGCATGGACTGCCGTTTGGCAGATTTGTCCAGTATTTTTTGAACCGTAAAACCCCGCTGGGCCAGAATATCACCCCAATCGTTCGCATCGTTTACGCAACCGGAAAGGTCGCTGCCGGTACCCGGATAATTGTTGATACCGATGCATAGTGCATACTTGTTTGGCATAGTTTGTTTTATTTTAAGTTCAAGAATGCTGATGAATAAACGCAATCCCTAAAAAGTTTCTGACGCCAGGGGCGGCAGAAACATGTGCCACGAGCCTTCAAACAAGTTCCTGGCGCCGAAGGCGGCAGGAACAAGCCTACCCGGTGAGAAAAGCTGCGTAAAGAATCCAACAGTACAAGAGTGCGACGCAAGCAAAGCCTCATAATAGTTCCTAATGCCGGGCCCAAAAAAATTCTAACTGATGGTTATTCCGTTGGCATTTACCGGGGCGCTTAAATTCCAGTTTTGCTGTTGCGCCTGCTGCTGCAGGCATTTGGTGCGGTACACCGTTTTTTGCAATAGCGTACTGCTATGGTTGGCCAGCCAGCTATTGCGTGCATTGATGTAGTTGGTTATCCACTCTTTTTCGTTACCGCCGCTGGCAGGCACAACCGTGTTAAAACGCTTACGCAAAAAACCAAGAATGCTGCCCGAATGTATAATGCTGTCGTAAATGGTAAGCAGGCTAAGCGGCAGGGTAAAGCCATTTACAGAAAACCACTTATAGGCAGGCTGGTAATATTTGGCATCGAACAGCCTGTCCTGGCAAACTTTCATCAGCGGATCGTTTTTACCTGCATTTTTAAGCGCATTGCAAAACTCATCGTTGGTGGCCAGGCTGGGCTTTTTGCCCAAACGGGGTAAAAACGGGCTAAGCGCCGTGGCGAAAGCGCCGCCGCTATCCACATAATCCTGCACAAGGGCTTTTAAATGGCCAAATTCTGTGGTTTGCGAACGGCCAAATGTTACCTGCACAATACGGTTGCCGGTATCCGGGTCAGTATAATCGGGGTATTTAACCAGCGTGGCGTAGTTGCCCTGTGCACTGCCTGTTTCAAAAGCGTTTATTACCTGCTCAATCTTTTTCTTTACAACCGGGCTGATAACCGCGTTTTCCATGGTTTCATTATCGGGTGTTACCAGTTCCGGGGCCTGGTCATCAACATCCGGCTCTAAAACATTAAGGCCACCGCCCCAGTAGAACTGGTTGTCGCGGTCTTTGTACCATTTGCCGAGCGACGGGTTGGGAACAACGGTCACTTCATCTCCCTGGAACACAAAATTTTTAAGCACAACACCGGTTATGTTGGTATTATCGGGCAAAAAAGCGGGCACGCTGCTTCGCTTGTTTAGCTTGTTGGCTTTTACTATCAACTGTGCCATAACTTAACCTACGGCCTCCTCGCCGGATTGAGTGTTAACATGAACGGTTACAGGCGCCGCGGCGGGTGTATTGCTGCCGGCCGGCCCATCGGTAGCGGTGCGGCTGCTGGTGGAATTTTTAACCTTCATTAGCTTGCTAAGCATGTCGTACCAGAAGGGCGCCCCCAGCGATAATGCAAATGCTGTTATAAGCCAGCCTATGATGCTTTTGCCGGTAACCCCTCTTAAAAAGCCATGATCCCAGCCCATGCCCAGCAGGTCGTTTACGTTCTTGATATCTTTCCTGATAAGGCTGTTGGCAGAATCAGAAAGTTCACGGCTTCGCCTTGATAAATCATCGTAACTGGCCTGCATAGAAAGAAATTCTACCGTGCTGTCCAACCCCTTTTCACGCATGGCCTGCATGCGCATGCCCAGGTCCTGGTTTTCCTTCATGTAAGCAGAAGCGTTGTTTACCAGTTGTTCCCTCAGCTTAGGGTCGCGGGCAAGTTTTTTTACAATGGAAATAGTGTCCAGGTTAAAACCGATGGCGATGATTAAGCCTATAATAAAAAGCAGGTATTTGGTGTAGCGCTTGTACCAGCCGGTAGCACGGTCCATGGTATCGTCAAACCATTGTTCCAGCAGGGTGCGGAATTTGTTTACATCGCCGGAAGCATCCCGCCAAAGGCTTTGCAGAAACAGGGTAGTATCCTCATTTATTTTTTCTTTTGCGGCAATGCCTGCTGCACTGATGGCCTCTATAGCAGGATTGCTTTTTTCGTTAACCGTATCTACCGCAAACGTGGCAATGGTACCGGTTTCGATAGCCTGCTTTATTTTAAGGGCATGCAGTTCGCTGTTTCCATCCAGGCCGTGCAGCAGGTCAATTAGCACTTTGGAGAAATTGCGGGAAGAGATATAAGCGGGCTTGCTGAAAAAGTTGTCCTCCCCCAGGTATTTTATTAAGGGGTGGGCATAAAACCAGGAAGCTATTTTTTTGTTTTTCAGCAGGTTAGGGCGGCCCAGCAGGTGGGCAAAACCTTTAAACCTGTCAATAATACGGTACTTGTGCGTGGTTTTGCCATCTTCCAGCATGCGCAGTATAGCCTTTTCTAAAATTTTGGAACGAAAGGCGAGCTTAACCGCTATAAACTCCTGCAGTATGCTTGCCAGCAGCGAGTATAGCAGGTAAATAAATACAAGCCCTATAATCACATCAAGGATTACTGAACCCGTCATACAAACATTTTTAAGCGCCTACTCTTAACCCCTTTTCGGCTTTCCGGGTGTTTTAATCAGGGTACGCTTTCAAACATACGCTGCCTGAAAGCCTGCATCAAGGCGTATTTACACCTTTATGAATGTGATTTTTCACGTTGGGAATTGGCGATAAAAGATGTGCGTTTATTTTAAGGAGGCTGTAGCGGCATGACACAAATGCAGCAATCTTATCACTTTAAATATGGTAATAATTTTTCAGAAATGCAAGTAGTGCAACAAGCTTTTCCAGTTGGTTAATGAGCCGGGATTTTGTGGAAGAAAAGAATATAGATACCAGCGTCCGGTTTTTCATGGCGGCCCGGTTGCGTCGCAATCCTTTCATCGTTTGGTTCATTGGGCAGCTTTTCAGACCCGGATAGATTATCTAAACCAGTATTTTTACTGATTTGGCGCATTAACCTGCTTGTGAAAACAGGATGCAGCGCACCTGCTTTATTCGGTATTTTCCTGAGAATAGTCTAAAAAAGCACGCTGACGTTAACAACACGAATAATTCACAGCGGCTTGCAGATGGATGGCATAAAAAAAGAGGTTCAAGAATGAACCTCTCTGTAACCCTTCATAAACAATCCATACCCCTATGGATAGTATCTTTATATAAAATATTTTTCTGAATCGTTAACAGGGGTAAAATTAAAAACTAATTAAAACCAAAACTAATTTTAAGCCCCTTTTTAACATTTTTAATCGGTGAACAAAAGGTTATCTTCGATAACCGTGCCAACGTAAGCCTGTTTAATGAAGAACTTTCCCTTGTTTGTAACACGCATACATTAGTTACATCTAAATTTCTGCTTTTTAACATTTTATCAATTTACCCCCTATTTTTGCCATCCTTATAATTTAATCACGTTATACTTGCTTATGAACAATCTGTTGTTTTATGCAGTCCCGCTCATGGGTGTAATTGGCCTTCTTTATACGCTGGTAAAATTCAACTGGGTTTCCAGCCAGGATGCAGGCAGCGACCGGATGAAAGAGATCAGCAATTACATAGCTGTGGGCGCTATGGCATTTTTAAAAGCCGAATGGAAAATACTCTCCTACTTCGTAATTATTGTGGCCCTGCTATTGGGTGTTATGGCCAATACTAACCCGGATTCTCACTGGCTTATTGCGTTATCGTTTATTATAGGCGCCGTTGCCAGCGCTACTGCCGGGTATATAGGCATGAAGGTGGCCACCAAGGCCAACGTACGTACCGCACAAGCGGCACGCACCAGCCTTGCGCAGGCTTTAAAAGTTTCTTTTACTGGTGGTTCGGTTATGGGGCTTGGTGTTGCCGGTTTGGCCGTACTGGGCCTCGGCGGCTTGTTTTTGATACTGCTGAAAGTGTTTGTTCCTTCCCTTGCCACAGGCGGGTTTGATGAAAAAGAAATGACCAGGGCCATAGAAGTGCTTACCGGTTTTTCCCTGGGTGCGGAATCAATTGCCCTGTTTGCACGTGTAGGTGGCGGCATTTACACAAAAGCTGCCGATGTAGGCGCTGACCTGGTAGGCAAGGTGGAAGCCGGCATTCCTGAAGACGATCCCCGCAACCCGGCCACCATCGCTGATAATGTGGGCGATAACGTGGGAGATGTAGCAGGTATGGGCGCCGATCTTTTTGGCTCTTATGTAGCCACTGTTCTCGCCACTATGGTGCTGGGTGCTGAAATAAAAGCTACCGACAACTTTGGCGGCCTCTCCCCCATTCTGCTGCCCATGCTTATTGCCGGCATCGGTATTATTTTCTCTATCATAGGCACCTTCTTCGTTAAAGTAAGTGATGCGGCGGGTATCAGTACAGACAATGTTCAGAAAGCCTTGAACATGGGTAACTGGGGTTCCATTGTTCTTACCGCCATTGCCAGCGCAGGTCTGGTTTACTATATTCTTCCGCCAGAAGCCATTTACCTGAAACGTGATTTTATAGCAGGTACCAGCGAGTTAAAAGAAACCGCTAAAGCCATTACTCAAAATGGCGTAATGGGCGCTATAGTGGTAGGCCTGGCTGTGGGTACCTTAATGAGCATTATTACAGAATATTATACCGCTATGGGCAAACGCCCTGTGCTTTCCATCATCCGCCAGTCGGGCACAGGCCACGCCACCAACGTAATAGGTGGCCTGGCAGTAGGTATGGAATCAACTTTTCTGCCCATACTGGTACTCGCAGGTGGTATCTGGGGCTCTTACGAATGTGCCGGCCTGTATGGTGTAGCTATTGCCGCCGCAGGTATGATGGCTACCACGGCCATGCAACTGGCCATTGACGCGTTTGGCCCTATTGCCGATAATGCCGGTGGTATTGCCGAAATGAGCGAACTGCCTAAAGAAGTACGTGAAAAAACCGATGTGCTGGATGCCGTGGGCAATACCACCGCGGCTACCGGTAAAGGTTTTGCTATCGCCTCTGCTGCCTTAACGGCGCTGGCATTATTCGCGGCGTTTGTGGGTGTTGCGGGTATTGACGGCATTGACATTTACAAAGCTAAAGTACTGGCCAGCCTTTTTGTGGGCGGCATGATACCTTTCATATTCTCGTCCCTGGCCATTCGTGCAGTGGGAGAAGCAGCTATGAGCATGGTGGAAGAAGTACGCCGCCAGTTCCGCAGTATTCCAGGCATTATGGAAGGTACCGGCAAACCGGAATACGATAAGTGTGTGGCTATTTCTACTGATGCATCTATTAAGAAAATGATGATGCCCGGCGCTATCGCCATTATTTCTCCCATATTAATCGGTTTTCTGCTGGGGCCTGAAGCGCTGGGCGGTTTCCTCGCCGGCGCAACGGTTAGCGGTGTGCTGATGGGCATGTTCCAGAACAATGCAGGCGGCGCCTGGGACAACGCCAAAAAATCTTTTGAAAAAGGTGTTGACATTAACGGCCAGATGTATTACAAAAAATCTGAGCCGCACAAAGCCTCTGTTACCGGCGATACCGTTGGCGACCCATTTAAAGATACTTCCGGCCCCAGCATGAACATATTGATCAAGCTGATGTCTATCGTATCGCTGGTGCTTGCCCCCACGCTGGCCCGGGTACACCATACAGGCAACAGCGAACATGTTGCGGAAAAGAAAATTGAACTGAAAATTGATGGTAAAGATGCTTCTTTAACTTTTAAAACCGATAACACGGCCAACGATGCCGAAGCGTTACTGGCAGCCCTGAAAAAAGATGGTCTTACCGGTGATGATAAAGTATCTGTTGAAGTAAAAGATAATAAGCTCTACATCAATGGCAAGGAGCAACCGTCCGAGATAATAGATAAGTACAAAGAGTTTTTGGAGGGTAATAAAAAGATAAACCTGCAGCTTGAAATAAAATAACTGAAAGGGTGGCTTAGGCCACCTTTTTTGTTTATAGCCATTGTACCCAGCCTGCGGCAAGAAAAGAATTTTATGTACCCGGCTGCAGGAACCACTATGAGGCTTTACTTGCGTCGCACTCTTGTACGCCTTGTTCGCTGTGCGGCTTTGCCCGCAGGGTAGCATTTACAAACAAGTTTCCCTTATGGCTTTTTGAAATCTTGTTTACACCATAGCTTTGAAAATACTCACAAAAAAATATCCGTTTTCACTTTGATTTGGCAATTTAAGTTTGTACTTTACCTGTGCATTGCCATATAGACATAGTATAACTACGCAAGGAAATTTTAGCACCTTTCTATACAACTACTTCGCGATTTTTTCTCCCGGGATTTTTCGCAAAATGATAGGCATTATCCCATTTATTACCCCCGGTAAACGGTTAAAAAACGATTGGAAACAATTGGGTAAAACTATTGCCCATATACAGCAGGCTGCGGCCAGTTTTAAATTCTGTCAGAAGAATGCTGTGCCCGTCCTGCAAACGCAGTACAGACTGTTATACAATTTGCCTGCGAAAGAAGGAACAGGTTACACCTTAGGGTGAGGGATAGAAGCGGAAAGCCCGCAACCACCGCAGCCTTAGCGGAGGTGGTGAGGACTTGCAGCGGATAGCCCGGCCCGAGGTACGAGGGACACCCCCAAAAAAATCTTGTTGTATTATACCCTCAACAACCCCTGAAAATTATGGGGTGTAACGCGTTCATGCAAACTACCCTGCCAGGGTTACCAACACATTTTTCCGGCAATACCAGCGCCGGATTATTGCCCCCGCATACATTGCCAAAAACCTAAATCATACATCATGAAAAATAAACTAACCAGCATTCTTTCAACAGCCGCGTTTTTTGCAGCAGCGGCCATCCTTCCAGTTGGTATTTGCGCCCAAGCCGGCGCCTTCCGGGTTATATCAAGGCAGGCTGTTACAGGTGGGGCAAAAAACGGGCAGGAAACTTATTTTGAAATGGGCAAAACAGCCGGCAAACCGGTGTATAAACTAAAGAATGGCGGCATTATAACAGAAGCCCTGGGCAATATTGCCTATGCCCAAAAAGCAGACAGGATTGTTGCTTATGGTGATAAAGCCGGCAGCCATGTAAACAATAATGCCTATGCTAATTTTTATAACTCTAACGGAGTGCTGATAAAATCTGTTGGTAAAGTTGCCGGCGCCCCATTCGCGGCAACTTTGTCTGAAGATGGCACCCTTATTATAGCGGGCAATAAAGCTATGCCGGGAGACCCGCCAGCCATGTACCTGTTTAAGTATGATAAAAATGGCAACCGGGTATGGGAACATAAAATAAACAATGATAATCCTGCCGGTCTTTTCTCTGCCCCTGATAACAGGTATATCGCCCTGCTGAGTTTTAAAGCAGGGGGCATTTTCAGCCATATTCAATACTACAGTTCAAATGGCGCCCTTCTTTTTGTTGACAGTTCCCACATCAGCGTTTCGGCCATTGAGTTTATACCCGGCAACAAAATAGTGGTTTGTACAGGAACCGAGTGGTACCTGTATGATGCCGGGAAGAGCTACAGCCTGGTTTCATCTGGCGGCCTGCAGGGTAAAACCATTGGCCGCCTGCCGGTAACCGCCTTTGCATCGGGGGATATATTTACGGTAGTAACCGAAGCCGGCAAAGGTGTGCGCATACAGGCCTTTAACACAAAAACCGGGTCCGTTTTGGCGGAAAGCGTGTTTAAAGGCCAGCCCGCTTACTGGGTGCCCTACCGGGCCGCGGAAATAGAACCCAACGGCACCATACGGTTGCAAACCCCCGCGGAGACAATCATTTTGAAACTTAACAATTAAAAGCCAGGAATATGACTACCTATACTTGCTGTAAAAGATTAATAGCTGTATTGGCAACAGCGCTTTTAACAGCCATACTGCCCGGCTATGCCCAGGTAGTAAACCTTAAAGTGGTAAAGCCACTGATTGGCGCCAACCAAATGGTGGTTGCCTGGGATGCTGTAGCAGGGGCCACAGAATATGAATACCGTGTTAAACAGGATGGCGGCGCCTACTCAGCCTGGAAAAGCAATGGCGCAGCCTTAACCGTTACAGATGCCGGCCTGGCTGCGGGAAGTATTTATACTTACCAGGTGCGTGCAAAAGTGGGCGCCGCGTTTGGCCCCGCATCCAACGAACGCAAAAACTCATTTGCCAGGATATGGCCGGTAAGGCGCATCTCCAACTGCACCACCGAAAGCATTGAACTGCTGCACGGCTTTGGGCAACCCATTGGGGGCTTTGCCTCTGCGCCTACGGAATACTTTCACGAAGGCATTGACATTCAGGGCGAAGGCAGTGTACGCAACGATTGTGTGAAAGCACCAGCCGGCGGCATTATAAGGTTTTTTGATAACACCGCAGGCGCCGGCCTTAACCAGAACGTTGAGCTTGAAGTATCCATTAACGGCGTATTGCGCTACATTAACTTTAACCACCTGCAAAAGATCCCCAATTTTTCTATAGGGGAATCTGTTGCGCCGGGCGATTCGCTGGGAGAGATTAATGATGCCACCGGCTTATGGTCTGCCCTTACTGCCCATACCCACTGCAATTATTCCTCTGCCTTTCAAAACTATACTACTGCCAACCTTAACCCTTTCAACATCTGGAACGTTAACAGTTACCGGGACCCGCAGGGAACAAACCCCACGCTGATGGATACCAACGGAGATAAAGATTCCGTAAGGTTCAGGAAAGCGCCGGGTACCAACGATTATTTTCCTGCAAACGGCAAAGTGCATAACGGGGTGGATATTGTTGCTGAGGCCATTGACAGGCAATCATCCGATGCCCCCTGGCAGGTTCCTAAAATAGTAGGATACTATATTCAAAAGCAGGAAAAAAATGCCTGGAAGGATATTGTAAGAACCCAGGCCAGCCCCTACATACTGATGAATACAGATACTTTTTACAAAAGCGGGGCTACAACATCCAATAACATTGTAACCCATACTATTATTGACTTTAAAGCCGGCCTTAATGCCAATACCCCCGCAGGTTACGACTTTAAGCAATGGTTTACCTATATAGTAACCAACGCCAAAGGAACAACCGGCGCCATTGCCGACCTTGACAGCAACCAGTTTTGGGCTACGGATGCCCGCAAGACAGTAGCCGAAGCCAATGGTTTTAAAACCAACTACGATAAAGCCAGGGCTGTGGATGAGGCCAAATTTCCGGATGGGCGTTACAGGGCAGGCATTAAACTGGAGGATTTTGTAAACAGGTCTGCCGACTCGTACCAGGAAATACTGGTGGACAATTTCAGGCCCTATGCCAAAAAGGTTGAAATTAAATCTGGCAAACTTAACTATATGGCAGAGTGGAAGTGGGATGACGCGAAAGGGGAACTGGCACTTACCGATAACAAAGACACATCAAAAGCTTCTGGCAAGGTAAATGTAAAAATCACCTTCAGCGAGCCCATGAAAGAAGCCAATATAGAAATACCAAGCCTTAAATACCCGGTAAATAAAATGAAAGTGGTTGCCAATACAGACAGCACGGTTTGGGAAATAGAAATTGAAGCCAAAGTAACCCGTGGTGCAAAGGAAGGACCGCACAGCGTTTATATTGACGGGCGTGATGCAGCCAACAATGCATTACAGGGCTTTTTGTCTAAAGGCGTAAGAAAAGGTGCAGACCTGCAAAAGCGCAACTTAGACAGCTCGTGGACACCCTCTCACCCGCCTTTAAAAGATACCATCCACGCATTTAAGATAGAAACCAAGGTTGATATAGGCTTTGTAATTGATGATACGGGCAGTATGGGCGAAGAAATTGAGAGTGTTAAGAACGCTATACTTCTCATTCTGTCGTTGCCTATGTTTTCCAGCAATGATAACAACTGGATATTCCAGCTTACATCGTTTAAAGACAATGTGTCTATTCGTCCGCAAACTTCAGACCTTAACGAAATAAAGAACCAGGTAGCGGCTTTGATAGCATCGGGTGGCGGCGATTGCCCCGAAGCTTCGGCAGAAGCGCTTGATGCAGCCAAAGATTTTGTAAAAGAGGGTGGCATTCTTTTCCTGGCAACAGATGCCGGGCCACATGCCGGAACCGACATAGCCGGCATTACCGCTAAACTTAAAGAAAAAAAGATTACTGTATCTGTACTGCTGTCCGGCAACTGTGGCGAACCCACTGCAACAGGTGCAATAGCCCAGGGCCAGCAGCAAAACAGCAGCAACGAATACGATCCTGCCCCTTATTCTGATAACCACGATAACAGCGGCAACAGCGGCACAACAACACCGGTTACCCCGCCTTCTGCTTATACGCCAGGCACACTGGCATCCCTGCCCCCTAACCCAACAGCACTGCAGGCATTTTCTTTTATGGCAGAAGAAACAGGCGGCACATTTGCTTATGTTCCTGAAGTTAACAGCGGTTTCCCTGATGACAGGAAGAAATATGAGAACATAGCTTACAATATAATCCAGGGCGCCATAGCACCCGCTATCACTAATGTAGAACCGTCAAAAGCGCCTGTAGGCTCAACGCTTGCCCTTACCATTACCGGTTCAAGAACCAATTTTAACACCACTACCTCTCTTTGGTTCAGCAACAGCGGTATTGTTGTAACAGAACTGGATGTGCTTACCCTTTCAAAACTTCAGGCCATTGTAACAGTTGCAGATACTGTTTCACTGGGCTTTAAAGATGTATTGTCCTATACAGACCTCGGCGGCGGCATGAGTGACTCTGCAAGTGGCAGGGGCCTGCTGCAGGTAGTGGCAAAACCGTTTGGGCCTACCATCTTAAGCATTTCTCCTTCAACAGGCGCTACAGGTGAAAAACTAACAGTGCAGGTAACAGCTATCAACACACATTTCAACAATACTTCTGTACTAAACCTCGGCAGCGGTATTACCATACTTAAAACAACGGCCATAAACAGCGAACAACTGGAGGCGGAAATACAGATTGACCCTGCTGCCATCATTGGTTTCCGCAATGTTACAGTTACAACAGGCAGCGAAGTGGCAACAGAAAATGTAACAGGCCCCTTCCTGGTAATCGCTTCCGGCTGCGATTTGTCAGCACTGGATTTGGGTGCAGACCGCATTGTTTATGCAGACAGGCCCGATTCCGCCTGCACAACGCTGTCAGTAAGCGGTATTGACGAAACTAACCTTGGTGCTTACAGCTTTGCTTGGAGCACTGGTGAAACTACAGCAACCATAAAAGTATGCCCGGACACAAGCACCCTGTACTCAGTTACCGTAACCAGGGAAAGCTGCAGCTTTAGCGATAGCGCTATGGTACTTGTAAAATACTTAACCACCCTTACCTGCCCGCCCAATAAAGTAGTTGCAGGCACAACCAGTACCTGCGCAGCTACTGTAACCGGTATAGACCCTGTTTTAAGCCCTGCCGGAGGCACTGCTAAGGTAAACTACACGTTAACCGGAGCCACTACAGGTAAAGGCGCCGGTACGGCAAGCGGTAAAGTATTCAACAGAGGCATAACCAAAGTAACCTACAGCCTGGCGCATAACCCGGCAGCATCCTGCAGCTTTACGGTAGAGGTTAAAGATTGCCCCTTCCCGCTGTTAAGCATTGTTGATACCGAGGTATCAGAATTTGGCTGGCTGGCTTACGTAAAGGTTAAACTGTCAAGGCCGGTTAACAAGCTGGTATTGGTAAGGTACAGCACTAAAAACGGCACAGCGGTAAGCCCATCAGATTACCTGTCAACAGCGCACTGGCTGGTAATACTGCCCGGCTTTACAACTGCCAGGGCCCTGGTGCCTATAGTGCCCGATGCAAGAAAAGAGGGTGATGAATTTTTCTATGTAAACCTTAGCCAGCCGGTAAACGCGGTTATAGGAGATGGCTCTGCCATTGTGGTTATTAAAGACGGCAGAACAAGGTTAACCAGCACCGGTACACAGGCTGCAAGAACTTATGATGATGTTAGCCCACAGGCTATGCAAGAATACCTGGCAATAGCAGAACAGGCTGAAAAGAGCATTAACCGCGGTAACGGGCCTGCAGTGCTGCAGCTAAAAGTATATCCCAACCCTTCGCAGGATGTGTTTACCATAAGGCCCGAAAGCACCGACAGCAAAACCGGCATCAGCATTATGGTTCACGACAATAATGGCAGGCTGCTGGATATTTGGAACAACATCTCCCCTGCGCAAAATATACAGTTTGGCCGCCGCTACATGCCCGGCAGTTATGCTGTTACAGCCTTGCAGGGGCTTCTGAAAACAACCACAAAAGTTATAAAGAGCGGTAATTAATTACGTTCAGTATAATAACTTTTAACATACAAGGCGGCCAGGCCGCCTTGTATGTTAAACAGCATTTTTATGTACCCGGCAGACGGTAGTACTATGAGGCTTTACTTGCGTCGCACTCTTGTACGCCTTGTACGCTGTGCGGCTTTGCCCGCAGGGTAGGCAAAAATTTTCTCCCTGCCCTTTTACACTTTCCATTAGTCAATAAATGCAGTTCATACAGCGCCCCCTTTACTTTGGCCGCGTTTCATGGCAAATTGCAACCCTAAAAACTTTAAACCATGAAAAAGCACTACTTATTAGCCATACTGCTCTGCTGCATCAGCCTTTGCACAATGGCCCAGTTTGAAAGCAACAAGCAGGTGTACAAATCTGCCAACCTTAAAAATGAAATCAGCACGCATAAAACCGTAGCCATCCTGCCTTTTGATGTTGCCATTACTTACAGAAGGCCACCCAAGAATTTTGATTCATCCGCCCACCAGGCTGAAGAAAGAAACCTGGCGGCAGAACTGCAGCAGGGTATGTTTACTTTTCTGCTGCGCAAAAACGATAAATACACTGTAAGCTTCCAGGATGTGGAACGGACCAACGCCCTGCTTAAAAGGGCCGGCATCATTAACCAGTTAAGCGAAATGACACAGGATTCTGTAGCTAAGCTGCTGAATGTTGACGCGGTTATCAAATGCAAATTCACGTACGAGAAAACGTCCTCTGAAGGGGCCGCTATTACCAAAGCCTTATTGTTTGGCTCCGCTTTCAGCAAAACTGCCGGCGGCGCACTCATCATGCAGATTTACGACGCTAAAAATGGCGAACTGCTCTGGCGTTTTTACAAGGAAATGAATGAAGACGTATTGGGCAGCAGCAGCCAGTTGATGGAGCGCATGATGCGTAAAGTATCCAGGAATTTTCCTTACGAACGGGATTAGATGAATAGGATTGGGTAGAACAAAAGCATGGATTTGTTCCGGAGATACATGCTCTCATCCCCGCAGATAAAGCACAAAGCGTTCCTCGGGAACGCAGGCTATCACCCTGCAATGTTCTACCTACAAAGTGTTCCGCAGGAACACAGGTTGTATAGTGCGTTACTCTGCCTGATCCTATAAAATATTGATGAAGTGAAGTTGAAATAGTGGAATAAGTAAGGGCCGCCTGCAGCGGCCCTTACCATTTTAAGATGGTACTCTTTTCAGCATCACTACAAAAGTCGGAAAATGGTCGCTGTAGCCGCCCCGGTACAGCATACCATCCCAGGTACGCATAGGGTAGCCTTTGTACCTGCCTGCATTTTCTTTCATAAACTCTTTGCAAAAAATTTGTTGCCTGTAATAGAAAAACCCTTGCTGCTGTTTGCTTAGCCAGGCATGGCTGATAATCACCTGGTCAAACAGGCCCCAGGCATCGTTATAGGCTAAAGTGCCAATACCTTTTTTGTACAGATCTGTCCATGGGTTAAACATATCGTCTTCTTTTACATCGGCCGGTTTGCCCTTTGCCTTTAATACACCGGTAATGCTGCGGTTTAACGGATCGTCGTTTAAATCGCCCATTACCACCAGCTTGGCATTCATGTTCAGCTTGAGTACAGAGTCTACCACATTCCGGTTTATAGATGCGGCAGCCAACCGTCCCGGCTCACTGCGCTCTTCGCCACCGCGGCGGCTGGGCCAGTGGTTTACCATTACATGTATTTCTTCTCCATCCAGCTTTCCTTTTACATACAATACATCCCTGGTAAAATAACTTTCCTTAGCGCCATCAGGCAACACCACAAAGATTTTTTTACTGCTAAGGGGTACAAAATATTTAGGGTTGTACAGCAAAGCCACATCAACTCCACGCAGGTCTTTTGAATCATAATGAATAACCTGGTAATTTCTTTCTTTCAGCAAAGGGTGTTTTACAAGGTCGCTTAAAACAGTGTCGTTTTCAATTTCAGCCACGCCCAGTATAGCAGGGCCGTCAGGGTTAACATCTGTGCCCATTTGCGATAGTACAATGGCCAGGTTATTCACTTTATGGCGGTAAACTGCCGTATTATAATTTCTTGCACTATTGGGCAAAAACTCTTCATCATCAACAAGCGTATTGTTGATGGTATCGTAAAAATTTTCCAGGTTGTAAAAGCCGATGATGGCTGTTTTATAGGTTTGTTTTTGTGAGAAAGCGGCGCAGGCTGTAAAAATTGATATGCAGGCAAAAAACCATTTAAGCATAGGTAAAGGATTAAGAATTTATAATACATCCGGGCTGCTACCCGGGTCTGAAAAGCCGCCCATAGCCCTGAACGTACAAGTGAGTGACACAACAGGCGATGCCATATACTTATGTCGCCGGGGCACATAATATCCCAAATAAAAATAGCGAAGCCATATAAACAAGCAGATTAAGAAAACCTTAGAATGTATGGTTGCAGTATGCCACGAAACAAAAAAGTATTTTAGATTTGATCAATTTCCAAATCCGTCCTATGCACAAACTATACTGCGTCTTTTTATTGATATTCCTTTCTTTGGATACCGGTGTTTATGCCCAGGCTGACAGTACTGCTTTAAAAGATTCCCTTATTACAAACGACATACAGGAAAATGTGCTGGACAACCTGCCCGTTATTACGCTGGACGAACTGGATGCGGGTGAAAGCGGCGGCAGGCTGATATCGTCGGTATTAACGGCAGCAAGAGATCCTTTTTTCACCGCAGCTTCCTTCAACTTTAGCGCTGCAAGGTTTAAGATCCGTGGTTACGATGCGGACATGTTTGGCGTGTACATCAACGGTTTGCCGATGGATAATCTTGATAACGGTGCAGCGCCCTGGAGCCTGTGGGGCGGGCTAAACGATATACTACGCAACAGGGAACAAAACCTGGGACTGGGCAACAACAGTTTTTCGTTTGGCGATATTGGCGCCACCACCTTTATTGATGCAAGGGCGGCCAAACAACGCAAACAAACCAGCCTGGGGTATGCCTGGAGCAACCGCAGCTATACACACCGTGTCATGCTTACCCATAGCACCGGCCTTACTAAAAGAGGCTGGGCCTTTACTTTGTCTGCCAGCCGCCGCTATGCGGATGAAGGTTACGTGCCAGGTACCTGGTACAATGGCTATAGCTATTTTGCCGGGCTTGATAAGCGGATAGGCCAAAAGCATTTACTCTCGCTGTCAGTATTTGGCGCACCGACGGAAGCGGCAGCGCAAGGTGGCAGTGTTGAAGAGATACAACAACTGGCAGGCAGCCATTATTACAATGCCTACTGGGGTTATCAAAATGGTAAAAAACGCAGTGCTGCCATAAATAAAACACACCAGCCTTACGTCATACTTAATCATGAATTTCATATAGGCAGCCAAACAATTTTAACTACCTCCGCAGGTTACTCCACCGGAAATAAAAGCCGCACCGGTATTGACTGGTACAATGCACCAGACCCAAGGCCCGATTATTACCGTTACCTGCCATCGTTTTATAAAGACGATTCAATACAATACCAGCAGGTATATAACCTGATGCACACCGATGAAGCTGCCAGGCAAATCAACTGGCAGCGCTTATATAATGTGAACAGGAACAGTTTTGAAACCATACAAAACGCGGATGGCGTAAACGGCAACACAGTTACCGGTAACCGTTCACGTTACGTAGTAGAGGAACGCATCACCAATACAAGTCGCATTAACTTCAACAGCAATATTAACGCGGTTATTGGCGATCATATTCAAATATCCGGCGGCATTAGTTACCAGCAACAACGCAACCACAATTACAAAGTGCTGAACGATTTACTTGGCGGCGATTTTTATGTGAACATTAACCAGTTTGCGGAAAGGGATTTTCCTAATGATATTAATGCTGTACAAAATGACCTTGACAGGCCCAACAGGATTATAAAAACAGGTGACAAATTTGGCTACGACTATTCCATACGCATAACCAAAGCGGAAGAGTGGGGCCAGGTGGTTTTTCGCTTTAAGCATGTTGATTTTTTTGTGGCGGGCAACGTTGCTTACACCAGCTTCTACAGGGATGGGCATGTGCGCAACGGGCTGTTTCCTGAAAACTCGTACGGCAGGTCGGCCACTTATCAGTTCTTTAACACCGGCATAAAAGCCGGCCTTACTTATAAGCTGGATGGAAGGAACTACTTTTTTGCAAACGTTGCTTCCCTAAGCAGGGCTCCTTACTTTGACAATGTTTATCTCTCGGCCCGCACCCGGGATTTTACACAACCATCCGTAACATCGGAATCCATACATACGGCAGAAGCGGGCTATACGCTGAATGCCCCGGGGCTTAAATTGCGGTTACGCGGTTATTACACACAGGTAAATAACGGCATGAACATATTATCTTTTTATCATGACGATTACAGGAGCTTTGTAAACTACGCCTTAAGTAATATTGACAAGTTACATTATGGCGGTGAGTTTGGCGCCGAAGCAAAGCTTGCTGCCGGTTTATCTGTTAATGCAGCCGCCGCAGTTGGGCGTTACTACTACAACAGCCGCCAGCAAGCCACAGTAACATTGGATAACAGTGCAGAGTTGCTGGAAACTTCCACCATTTACTCACAAAACTTCAGGGTGGCCACAACGCCACAGGAAGCCTACAGCCTTGGCTTTAGTTACCGCCGCCCCAAATTTTTCATTAACCTTACCGGCAACTATTTCAGGGAAAGCTGGCTGGACTATAACCCCATCCGCCGAACTGCAGCAGCCGTGGAAGGGCTGGACAAACAAAGCGACCTTTACAAAACCATTATTACGCAAACCAAATGGCCACCGCAATACACCCTTGATTTTTTTGGCGGCTATACCTGGTTACTGCCCAAAGCCCTCAGGCCCACCAAGTACGCTTCCATATTTTTTAATGCAGGTATAAGTAACCTGTTGGATAACAAAAACATGGTTACCGGCGGGTATGAGCAACTCAGGTTCAGCTCGGTAGAAAAAGATGTTGGCCGGTTTCCTCCCAAAACTTATTACGGTTACGGAAGAACCTATTTTTTAAGTGCGACTTTTCGTTTTTAACCTTATTACCATATTCTATGAAACAGAAGTGTCTCCTTTCTATGTTATTCGCCGCGGCAATGTTAGCCGTTACCCTGTTATCCTGCAACAAAAAATTTGATGAACCGCCTACGGATGAAGAGCCCAATGTTACGCCTACCCTAACCATACAGGCACTGAAGGCCATGCACAACATGGGCAATGTTGACGCTGTTACCACTGACGATATTATTGCAGGCATTGTTATAGCTGATGATAAAAGCGGCAACTTTTATAAACAACTGGTTATACAGGATGAAACCGGGGGTATTGCCATACGCATGGATGGGCTTAACCTGTTTACTGACTATCCCACAGGCAGAAAAATATTCGTAAAGCTAAAGGGATTATACCTTGGCGATTATAACGGCTCTATACAGTTGGGCGGTGGTATTGACAACAGTAACCCATCATCACTGAATGTTACCGGCATTGCTTCCAATCTATTCGGCAAGTACATTATTAAAGGCAGTACGGGCAACAAGGTAGAGCCGCAGGTTGTAACTGTAAGTGAATTGAATGACGCTTATCAAAATACATTGATTGAACTGGAAGGTTTCCAGTTTGCATCAGCAGACACATCCAAAACATTTGGCGATGCAACGCTTGCAAGCTCTGCCAGGAACTTTACGCTTAAAAATTGCGCCAACCACAGCATTACTTTAAGAACCAGCAGCTATGCTGATTTTGCGGGCATTAATGTGCCAAACGGCAATGGTAACCTCACCGCTGTCTATACAGTATTTGGCAGTACAAAACAGTTGTACGTGCGGGACACTGCGGACGTTAAGTTTACCGGCAAACGCTGCGATGCCATTGCGGCCACACTAACCAACATATCCCAGGTACGTACCATGTTTACCGGAACGGCTGTGCTGTTGCCCGATGCCATTAAAATTAAAGGCGTTGTAATATCAGACAGGCCGGGCGGTAATATCAACACTAAGAACCTGGTATTGCAACAAACCGGGGGCAGTGGTATTGTTATAAGGTGTACAGAACCGCACTCCTACAACATGGGTGATGAACTGGAAGTAAACATTTCTAACCTTAGCCTGGAAGAGTTTAGCGGCACCCTGCAAATAAACAATGTACCGGCGGAAAATATACTTAAAACAGGTACCGGTACCATTATACCAAAAGTTACAACCACCACTGATTTAAAGGCAAATTTTGAAACCATGGAAAGTACGCTGGTAACATTGCAGCGCTTAAAGATTACCGGCGGCGTCAACGGCTCCTGGAATGGCGTAACCACCCTTACAGATAAACAGGGCGCCATTACCTGTACCACCCTTAATACTGCAAGTTTCAGCAACAACCTGTACCCCACCGGCGAAGTGGTTTCTTTTACCGGCATTGTTACCCAGCTTAATGCGGATAAACAGGTAAACCTGCGCAACGCCAGCGATGTAGTAGCAGACAGCAGTGTTGAAACCGGTGCAAGCCTGTTGATTTCAGAATACGTAGAAGGCTCTTCCAACAACAAATACCTTGAGTTGTACAATGCCGGCGATAACGCCATACAGCTTGCCGATTATACACTGAAACTTTACAAGAATGGTTCGGCCGATGCATCCAGCACCATCAAACTCAGTACGCTTACCAACATCCCTCCATCAATGGCGGCCGGCGCCGTATTGGTACTCAAATACACATCCGCCAACCTTACCCTGCCAACCGGTGTAGTGGCTTATAACAGCGCGGTTTGCGGCTTTAACGGAGACGATGCGATTATACTGGAGAAAAACGGCCAGCCTGTTGATGTTTTTGGAGAACCCGGTAACGACCCCGGCACAAGCTGGACGATTGCAGGCAATGACAAGGCTTGTATTGACAAATCGCTGCGCAGAAAAAAGTCAGTAAAAGCAGGCAATACCAACTGGACCAATGCTGCTGCGTTCGAATGGGAAATTGGCGGCAACGGCAAGGATGATGTAAGCGACCTGGGCAACAGATAAATATCCCTTGCCCCACATCAAAGAAAATACTTATGGGCCCGGCAGGAGAATAAGCATGAAGCATCGTTGCGTCGCACTCTTGTACGTTCTGTTCGCTACTTGGCTTTTCCCGCAGGATAGTTTTTCTGCCGCCTTCGGCGGCAAACCTGTAACCGGCAACTGTTCAATATTAGTATGTTTAAAGTTTAATGTTAGCAGGTGATAATGTTCCGCTAAACGAATTATAAGCCTTTTACACTTCAACAGACCGGTAACCAGCTACTTGTGACCGGCAACCGGCTTTCGGGTGAGGGATTGAAGCGGATACCCCGGTGAGGCCATCGCAGCCGGGCCTTGTGCCGGAGTATGAGCGGAAAGCCCGACCCCTTGCGCAGCTTGGGGGCACGCCCTGAAACTACCCCTTAATAAATGGCTATATCTTCTTTGTTTTTTTGTAACGTGCCAGCAGGTCAACCACGGCATTGTTTTGAAGAATGGAAGGATTGAGGTCTAAGAATTTACGCAACAGTTTCGGGGCTTTTTCCAATCCTTTTTCCAGTTGCAGTATGCCTTCTTTTGATTTATTATTAGCAAAAAGTGCCGCACTTATGTAATAGTAAAATACGGCCTTTTCATCTGTGGCCAGCAACGCGGCAAGGCTTTGTGTATGCGCTTCTTCAAAATACCCGGCTTTTATAAGACACCGTATCAGCGCCTCCCAACCACTCACATTCTTAGGCCTGCTGCGCACAACCAGGCTAAAACATTGTATGGCTTCTTTATAATTGCCCAGTTGCATGCTGCATTCGCCCAGTGCCAGGTTATACTCAGGCGCATTGCGGTTAATGCGCATAGCGCTTTCCAGTTGTTTAATGGCGCTTTCCCACTGTTCTTCATTAATATAAGTAAGGGCTATTTTATAGTACAGTTTGCTATCGCCCGGGTTCATGTGCGATGCTTTTCTAAAATGAAAACGGGCCTGTGCAAATTTGCCCAGGCGGTGATAACAATGCCCGATGGCTTCAAAAATTACTTCTTCCGGCCGGGTAAGTTCCAGAACTTTTTGCAGGCTTTCAATGGCTTCTTTGTATTTGCGCAGCCGTATATAGGCATCGCCCATGTTGCGGTAGGCATAATCGAACTTTTCATCAATTACTACGGCATATTGATAGGCATCAATGGCTTTCTCGTACAGTTTAAGCCCCTGGTAAGCAGCGGCCAGGTTAAACCAGGCCAACTCGTTATAAGGAAAGTCTTCAATTATTTTTTTGTGAAGCAGTATGCTTTCTTCGTTGCGGCCGGTGAAATCTGTCCAGAAACAGATTTTGTAAAGGGCCTCTTCGTTGGTGGGCTCCTGCTCGAGAATAATTTTCAGGCAGTCAAAAACTTTGTCGAATTCCTCGTAGTCGTCGTACACGTCGGCCAGTTCAAACAGCAGGTCAACTTTTTCCTCACCTTCAAAAAGCACTAAAGCTTCTTCCAGCAACCTAACAGCTTTTTCCTGCTGGTCAAGCGCCAGGTAAGCCTCTGTTTTAAGTATGTAGATATTGATATCGCTGCTGTCGTACAATTCTGCGTGCTGTAAAATGGCCAGGGCCTCTTTATAACGGCGGGTTGCCAGTAAAAGGTCGGCTTTTTTAACCAGCAGTTGAGAAGAATAAGGAAAATATTCAAGGCCTGTTTCCGCTACTTCCAGGGCTTTGCCAAGGTCATCTTTATCATCAAAATAATCTATGATTTTTTCAAACGCGTCCTCTTCTATGAATGAGTGGCTACGGCCAGAGCGCAGATTCTCATATTGTTGCAACAATTCACTTAATTCTTCACGCTCGTCCCGGGAAGGATAATCTTGCATATTCATGTAGGTTAGCGTAATTTAATCATGAATTCAATACAATCCAATTTTTTGTCTGCCACCGCTCATCAAAAAGCGATAAAAATATTTTACGTTTCTAAATAAAATGCTAATTTTGTTACACAGATGAGCCGCAAATTTATTCATATCACGTTTTTAACAGTACTGCTTACATCGGCGGCTGTTGTGGCTATGGGTTCATCCTCGGGCACGGCTGAAGACAAAAACAAGAACAAATTCAGCCTTAAAAATCTCGGCAAGCTTTCCAAACAATACTCACTTTCCTCCCTCAAATACAATACGTTTCAGTATAAAGGAACCTTTGAATTCCCCAACCAATATGGTTCCATAGGTACAAATGGTTATAATTCAATGATTAGATTGGAGACTGGCAAAACAACTTATATATATCCCTATAAGTTTAAAGTTAAAGTGCCCCGTTTTAAAACTCCAACTCCTCCATCTTTCAGGTAATCCGTTTTTTATAGTATTTTTTTATTGTAATATTCTGTACCCTTTGGTTGGAATTTCAAAAGTTGCAACCGGTACCGGGTTTAAATTTATCTTATTCGCGGTATAAGTAATTTTCTGTTTACTCCCCTCGGGCTGAGATTCATATTCTAAAACAAACCCCGGCAAATTTTTGAACTGGTATGGGTTTTCCGTAGCGGAAGGCGTTATAGCAGTGGCATAGTACATGGTAAATACATTGCCATTTTTTAATGTAGCTATTGCCTTTTTGCACTCATATCCCAATATAGTTTTGGTTTCGTTGGTTAAAGCCACTGTCATGCCGTCGTATTGTTTGTTCTGTTCTTTCCATTTTACTGAATCCAGCGTAGAAATATATTTATCATTACCTATTTCTCTTAAAATAACCGCCACATCGGCATTATTGTCGTAAATAACGGATTGTTTAAACGAAGGCGCTACAATATCTACACGGCTTTGCCTGCCTTTTATGTACAGCGTCTTTGCGGCATTATTCAAAGGGCTGCTTCCTTCGCCCGTAACAGTAATGGTAAAATTAACCGTACACTCTGCAACCACCTTTGGCTGGGCGTACAAGTTTAAGCTTGCGAGAACGGGCACGATAAACAAGAACAATTTTTTCATATTGTTTTTTCAGGGATTCATGTAAATGTATGTTTTTTCGGTAAACAAAAAGCCCATGCTAACGCATGAGCTTTTACAGATTCGTTTAATTTTTAACAGGTTAACCCAGGTAAACCCTTAACTGCCTGCAACGGCTTGTAGTTTTTAATTTAACAATGGCCTTATCTTTTATCTGCCTTACCCTTTCCCTTGTAAGGTTAAAGCGTTCACCAATGTCTTCCAGGCTAAGCGGGTGGTCAACTCCGATACCGAAGAAATAACAAACCACTTCTTTTTGCCTTTCTGTTAATGCTTTTAGTGACCTGTCAATTTCCTGTTTCAGGGACTCGTAGTACTCCAGCTTTTCATCCGTTCTTTCCGCATTGGGGTTTTCCATTACATCCACCAGTGTATTTTCTTCGCCCTCGCTCAGGGGAGAATCCATACTTACATGGCGGGACGCAATGTTTATGGTTTCAGCAACATCAGAAATATCCAACTCCAGCAAATCGGCCAGTTCTTCGGCGGTTGGTTCCCGCTCAAACTCCTGTTCCAGTTGCTGAAATGCTTTACTGATTTTGTTGGTAAGCCCAACCTTGTTAAGCGGCAGGCGTACAATACGGCTTTGCTCTGCCAACGCCTGCAGTATGCTTTGCCTTATCCACCATACTGCATAGGATATGAATTTAAAACCACGGGTTTCATCAAAACGCAAGGCTGCTTTAATAAGCCCAACATTACCCTCATTAATGAGGTCGGGTAGTGAAAGCCCCTGGTTTTGATATTGCTTGGCTACTGATACAACAAAGCGCAGGTTAGCTTTAATCAGCCTGTCCATAGCTTTCTGGTCGCCAAGTTTAATTCTAACTGCCAAACCAACTTCTTCTTCGGGGGATATGAGCTCGACCTTACCAATTTCCTGTAAATATTTTTCCAGGCTTTGTGATTCACGATTGGTAATAGATTTCGTGATTTTTAATTGACGCATGCTCATAGGTAATAGTTTTGCAGGGTTACCAAAAATTGTTTAGTTAATTAAGAAAATTACCCAAAAATTTCACGGGAGGTGAGACATACTGAAAGGAAACACCAAGTTACATAATCAAAAAATCACTTCCAAATTTTTCTTTTTGTAATAAGCTGACATCCAATTTATTAGAAAATCACCTTTTATGGATGTATATTTCGGGCACTGGCGAAGCTGCAGATGAGTAAAAAAATATTTTTAAGGTATGAATTATTTAATATTATTGCAGCCCCCAACATGCGAAGTACAAAAGAAGACTAATGGCAAAAAAACAGTTATATACTTTAGAATATCCGGTAAGGTGCTCCCCTTCAATATTGTATGAGTTTTTATCAACTCCGGCAGGGCTGCAGGAATGGTTTGCGGATAAGGTAGATGAGCGGGACAGCATTTTCAGCTTTTCATGGAATGGGTCTGTTGAAAAAGCAGAAGTAATTGAACAGGAAGAAGATAAATTCATCCGCTTTCACTGGACCCATGCAGCTAAAGAGGAGTACTTTGAATTCAGGATTGAAAAAACCGAAATCACCAATCAAACAATTTTGGTAATTAAAGACTTTGCTGAAAAAGGTGAGATTAAAGACCAAAGCCAGTTATGGGAATACCAGGTTAAAGACCTTTTTCACAGATTGGGCAATTAAGGTTTGTTGCCGGCAAGTAACTGACAGAGCAAAAAATAATTCGCCGTAAAAAATTGGTATGCTTTTTCCCACTCCTGCAGTGGGATTTTTTTTGCAACCTTAATAAACGGGTGGCCATAAATAAGCTCCTGCCATTCCTGTTCATTCATTTCACCAGCAGGCAGGTAATTGCCAGGCTCAAAATCATGCTGCCATTCATCGCTATTTATACAAACAAACCAGTCACTTCCTGCCAGCGTATGGTAGGCATCGTTTATCTTATTCTGGTACTGCTGTTTGTATTTTCCTGAAAGCTGCAGCGTTATGCTGAAATAGTTGCCCCACCAAAAAAAGAACCTGATGGCAAAAAAATTATTCTCTTTAAAATGCCTCGGATAATCCATCAATACATACGGCAGATACTTGTACTGCTCCCCTTTGTATATCTTGGGTGGTATAGCTAAAACTTCTTCTGGCAAATGGCTTCCCTGCTCACGGATGTCTGCGCTCAACTGTCCAAATAACTGGTAAACCTTTTCAATGATGCGGTGCTTTGTTAAAATCCAATCTGTGTTTGTAACCAATAACAGTTCGTTCTCCGAAAGATTTACATTTGCGCTGTCCATTACTATTTAAGGCATTAATTTACACGGGTGAAGCTACTGCAATATAACCAGCCCGCAGACAGCTTTCCATAAACCTTTTCTCAAAAGAAACTGGCATACAGTGATAAAAAAGCTTGATAAACTGATCATACGTTCTTTCATCGGGCCTTTTTTTGCCACTTTTATTATTTCGCTTTTTGTGCTGGTTATGCAGTTTGTATGGCTTTACCTGGATGACCTTATTGGTAAAGGCCTGGATATTTTTACCCTGCTTCAATTAGTAGGTTACGTTGCAGCTACGGCTGTACCATTGGCGCTGCCACTGGCTTTGCTGCTTTCCTCCATAATGACTTTCGGTAACCTGGGCGAAACATACGAACTGGTGGCCATCAAATCTGCCGGCATTCCATTGTTAAGGTTTATGCGGCCATTACTTATACTGGCCACTTTTATCAGCGGCATCGCATTCATATTCGCTAATAACATTATACCGGTTGCCAACCTTAAGTTGAATGCACTTAAGTATGATATCATCGTAGCAAAACCCGCCTTTGATATTAAAGAAGGTATTTTTTACGATAAGATTGAAGGCTTCATTATTAAGCTGGGCAAAAAAGAAAAAGACGACAGCACCATACGCGATGTAGTTATCTACGAAAAAAGCTACGGGTTACAGGATAATTTTATGGTGGCCAAAAGCGGCATTATGCGTGTTACACCCGATAAACGTTTCCTGGAATTTACCCTTAAAGACGGCTGGCAGTATTCAGAAAAAGGCGAACGGTATTCCATCAATACCCAGCTTACCCGTACCGGCTTTAAAACTTACAAAAAAATGTTCGACCTGAGCAGCTTTATGCTTAAGCGCACAGACGACTCCATGTACTACGACCCCAAGATGCTAACGCTGCGCCAGTTAAATACTGCCATAGATTCACTCACCGATCTTAATACCTTTTTTTATAACCGTACAGAAAAGGAGCTTAAGCCTTTCCTTACCTTTTTGCGGTTTAGGGACAGTAACTGGAAAGCCGTAGATACACTGCCCCAAACCAAGGCTAAAAATTTTGATGAGGTACTGGGCGACTCACTCAAATTTGTTTCTATAGACCGTGCTACATCGCAGGTAAATACCATTAAAACAAATGTGGAGTTAATGGCAACAGATTACGATACCCGCCATAAATCGCTCACCCGCCACGAAATTGAATGGCATAGAAAATTCACCCTTTCTGTAGCCTGTATGGTTTTATTTATGATTGGCGCCCCGCTGGGCTCTATCATACGCAAAGGCGGCCTTGGGCTTCCATTGGTATTTGCTATTGTATTCTTTGTACTCTTTCACCTGCTGAACACTTTTGGAGAAAAGTTCGCAAAATCAGAAGTGAGCAGCCCTTTGGCAGGCATGTGGCTGTCAACCGCGGTGCTGATACCTATCGGCATATTTTTAACCGTAAAAGCCATGAGCGATTCCCAATTGTTCAACAAAGAATTTTATTTCAGAACTTTCAGGGGCGTTAAAAAGTTTTTACAGCGCTTTAAAAAGAATAACCAACCATCACAAACAAGCAACTAAAACCATAGTATGGAAAACAACAGCACATCCAGGAGAACTTTTATAAAATCAGCCGGTATGGCAGGTATCGCGGCGGGCCTTTCCACCTCAGTAGTGCCGGCAATAGCCCGCGGCTTTGACAAAAAAGGCTTTCACCTGCCTGCAGAAGGCACATCTTTTGCCCAAACGCCGCTTGCCTATTCATACACTGCGCTGGAGCCGCATATTGACGCGGCTACCATGGAAATTCACTATACCAAACATGCGGCTACCTATGCAAAAAACGTAGCAGAGGCAGTAACTGCGGAAAACGTAAACACTTCTTCCACTACACCGGAAACTGTACTGGCTACCATCTCCAAATACAGCACCAAAATGCGCAACAACCTGGGCGGACATTACAACCACGAACTTTTCTGGAAGCTGATGGCCGCCCCCTCGGGTACAGCCAACCCTTCCGGTAAATTGGCCGCAGCCATACAAAAAGATTTCGGGTCTGTAGAAGCATTTAAAACACAGTTCTCCGATGCCGGCAAAACACGTTTCGGCAGCGGTTGGGCATGGCTGGTGTTAACCAACGATAAAAAGCTGGTAGTGGGCTCAACCCCCAACCAGGACAATCCTTTAATGGATGTAAGCGAACTGAAAGGCATGCCACTGCTGGGGCTTGATGTATGGGAGCACGCTTATTACTTAAAGTATCAAAACAAGCGGCCGGACTATATTAACGCCTGGTGGAATGTTGTAAACTGGGGCTTTGTAGAAAAGAGGTTTGAAGGATTAGTGTAAACACCCATAAATAAAATAATAGCACAAAAGGGAGAGATTGCCTCTCCTTTTTTATTTGGTTAAGGGCGCCTGCCCACGCTAAGGCGATGGGCACCGGGCTTTCCGCTATTACTCCGGCACATAAGCCCGATCACAAGGCCTCACCGGGGTAACCGCTGCAATCCCTGGCGCAAGGTGTAACACGCTGCTTTTTTCGTTGTTAGCCTGAGTTCCGAAACTTCGGAATCGAAGGCGGATGCGTGAAAAGCAAAGGACATAAAACGGTTTCTACAAGCTTAACCTGACATTCGTTTCTTAATTAAACGATTCATTTAACATTCCTTGTTCCTTGTTCGATATTCATTTCGTGAATCGTGAATGGTGAATCGTGAATGGGGGCATTTCATTCTTCATCCGGCATTCCTTGTTACTTGTTCCATATTCTTTTCGTGAGTGGTGAATGGTGAATGGGGGCATTTCATTCATTCGGCATTCCTTGTTCCTTGTTCGATATTCATTTCGTGAATGGTGAATGGTGAGTAGTGAGTGGGGCATTTCATTCTTCATCCGGCATTCCTTGTTACTTGTTCCATATTCTTTTGGTGAATGGTGAATCGTGAATGGGGGCATTTCATTCTTCATTCGGCATTCCTTGTTCCTTGTTCGATATTCTTCCTCCTTGGTGCGTGTCTCCACGCACCAACATACCTGGGTCTGAAAAGCTGCCATAAAAAACCAACCGATGAACGGATTGCGACGCAACGATGATACCATGAAAAACTGTCGCTGGTATCTAAAGGCAAAACATTTTCAGGCAATTTCTCAAAATAAATTTCTTCTTTTGGGGCAAACAATACTTTTTCACACAATCACATGCTTTGAAATCAGCCAAACAAAATTTTCGCGTTCAGCAATGGATAACCGGCTTATCCGTTGTACTGTTCATTATTAAAATTGCGGGGTATTACATTACACATTCCCTTTCTATTTTAAGTGATGCGCTGGAAAGTATTGTTAATGTGCTGGCCGGCTTTATAGGCCTGTACAGCTTGTATGTGGCGGCTAAACCCAGGGATATAGATCACCCCTACGGGCACGGCAAAGCAGAGTTTGTTTCGGCGGCGGCAGAGGGTGGGTTAATCATGTCGTCCGGCATACTTATTTTATATGAAACCATTACCAACTTTATTGAACGCAAGCAAATTGAGTCGCTGGATACAGGTCTTTGGCTGGTAGCCGCAACGGCGGTAACCAACTATATAGCCGGGTTTATCTGTTTAAAAATTGGCAAACGCAACAACTCACTGGCGTTGCAGGCCAGCGGCAAACATTTACAGGTTGATACCTACTCAACCCTGGGCATTATAGCAGGGCTGGTGATTATACTGTTTACACAACTGTACTGGCTGGATAAAGTGATTGCCCTTGCCATGAGTGTAATTGTAATGTACAATGGCTATAAAATAATACGTGCCTCGCTGGCAGGCATTATGGATGAAGCCGATATGCAACTGCTTAACAAAATGGTGATGTTGTTAAACGCTAACCGCCGCGATAACTGGATAGACCTGCATAACCTGCGGGTAATAAAATACGGCAGCCTGTTACATGTAGACTGCCATTTAACGGTACCCTGGAACCTGAATGTGCTGCAGGCGCATGAAGAAGTAAAAGCCCTGGAAACACTGGTGAAAGAAGAGTTTGGCGATGCGCTGGAAATGTTTGTGCATGTAGATGCAGGCAATGAAACCATTGTTAAAGACCGACCACACTGGACTTTGGAAAAGATTTTAACCAACAAGCGCCACAGCGAGCAATAAGTGCCGGCTTTTAGGCCGCATGTTGCCTTTCATACGCATTAACTATATTCGCAACCACATCTAAACAACATATACTATGCAGGTATGGAAACAATACCAGGATGAAAACAAAGACCGTTTCCTGGATGAATTATTACAGATGCTGCGGATACCCAGCGTAAGCGCCAGGAGTGAGCATAAGCAGGATATGCTGGCCTGTGCAGACATGGTTAAGCAACGCCTGCAGGAAGCAGGGGCAGGTAAGGTGGAAATATTTGCAACGCCCGGCCACCCCGTAATATATGCTGAAAAAATTACAGATGCCGCCAAACCTACCGTACTGGTATACGGCCACTACGATGTGCAGCCGCCAGACCCATTGGAACTTTGGCACAGCGGCCCTTTTGAGCCGGTTATTAAAGACGGTAAAATTTATGCCCGTGGCGCCTGCGACGATAAGGGCCAGTTTTACATGCACGTTAAGGCGTTTGAAACCATGGTTAAAACAGGCACTTTGCCTGTAAACATAAAGTTTATTATTGAGGGCGAGGAAGAGATTGGCAGCAGCCACCTGGGCGATTTTATAAAGGCCCACAAAGACCTGCTGAAAGCCGATGTGATACTGATAAGCGATACCGCCATGCTTAGCATGGATAACCCAAGCATAGATGTGGGCGTACGCGGCCTTAGCTATATTGAAGTAGAAGTTACCGGCCCCAACCGCGACCTGCACAGCGGCGTTTATGGCGGCGCGGTAGCCAACCCCATTACTATTCTTGCGCAAATGATTGCCAGCCTGCACGACGAAAACAACCACATTACCATACCGGGATTTTACGATGCCGTGGCCGAAGCTAGCCAGGCAGAAAGGGCTGAGATGGCCAAAGCCCCCTACAGCGAAGCGGAATACAAAGAAGACCTTGGCGTAAAAAGCCTTTGGGGAGAAAGCGGCTACTCAACCAATGAGCGTACCGGCATTCGCCCTACGCTGGAGCTGAACGGCATTTGGGGTGGTTACACCGGCGAAGGCGCCAAAACGGTGCTGCCCTCTAAAGCCTATGCTAAAATAAGCTGCCGCCTGGTGCCCAATCAAAAGCATGAGGTTATTACAGCGCTTGTTATAGAACACCTGGAAAAAATTGCGCCTCCCGGCGTTAGCATTAAAGTAACGCCGCACCATGGCGGCGACCCTTATGTTACGCCGGTTGACAGCACCGAGTATAAGGCCGCGGCCAAAGCTATTGAAGCTTCCTTCGGCAAGCCACCCATACCGGTGCGTGGCGGCGGCAGCATACCCATTACCGCTTTGTTTGAAAGCGTGCTGGGCTGCAAAACGGTATTCCTGGGTTTTGGCCTTGACAGCGATAACCTGCACAGCCCCAACGAAAAATTTAACCTGTTTAATTTTTACAAAGGCATAGAAACTATTCCGTACTTCCACCAGTATTACGCGGAAATGAAACAGTAACACAAACGTTACCAGAATGAGTGAGGTAAAAGAAAAATTACGCATAGATAAATACCTGTGGGCCATACGGCTTTTTAAAACAAGAAGCCAGGCCGCAGATGCCTGCGACAAAGGCAAAGTGAAAATGGAGGGCAATGCCGTAAAAGCATCCCGGAGCGTAAATATTGGCGATACCTACGATGTAAAAACCGAAGCCCGCAAATGGATAATTAAAGTAACAGCGTTGCTTGACCACCGGGTACAATACAGCGAAGCCATTAAACACTACGAAGACCTTACGCCGCAGGAAGAGCTTGACAAAATGAAACACGAAGCCGCTTCTTTTCATACCGGCAAACGCCTTAGCAAAATTGGCCGGCCCACCAAAAAGCAGCGCCGGGATTTGGGGGATTACATGGAACTGGAAGACAATTAACCTGCGGCTTTGCCGCCGGTGAAGCATTCTTTTTATGGGCCCGGCAGAAGAATAAGCATGAGGCTTCCGTTGCGTCGCACTCTTGTGCGGTTGGTTCGCTACGCGGCTTTTATCGCAGGGTAGATAGGTTTAACCATTACAGTGAGATACTCTAAGCTTGGCATATAGTTGGGCATAGGACGATAAAATAATATAACATAAGCCAACATGCGGCCAGTCCAGTTATTTCTGATTTTCCTCTTTGGAGGGCTGACTCTGTTTCCGGAGTTTCAGAATATTAAGAAACGAATGATCTTCTTCGATGAAGAATTATTTAATCTCCTTCCATTAATCATTCTATTCATTTTAACTGTTTTTTATTTAGTTAAAAATATCAACCAATATCATGGTAACGGTAAGATTATTACTCTCATCCCTGCCTTGATGGGAGTAATGTTTTTAGTATTAATATTTGGGCATAAGCTTATACGTTCCCACCTGGATGAGTCGGAAACTTATTTTACCGCTGAAAATTACAACATAGGAAACGACGGCGGCATCACTTTAGATTTCAAGACAAATAAACACTTGAAAGGGTTTCGCATAGACCATTTTAGCGAAACATATTATTGGGGCAGTTATACCCGGTACGCGGATACTTTTGAATTAGATATTCCGCTGGATTTTACAAAAAGCAAATATGCTGTATTAAAAAGAGATACTTTATATTTCATTGGGGATACTATTTATTTTAGTGTTTATAACCCGCGATAATACTAAAAATGCCCCTACAGTAGCTCCCTACCCTGCGGGCAAAGCTGCACGGCGTACAAGGCGTACAAGTGAGTGACACAACCAAAGCCTCATGCTTATTCTTCTGCCCGGCCCATAATTGTTACTTATAAATGGCGAAGCCATTTGCCTGCCTTCTGTTATGCGTTTACATAAGCCGCGTCCGGCAGGTTGGTTTCTTTGGGGAAGCTGATGTAAAAGCAGGAGCCTTGCCCGGGCTGCGTTTCAAACCATATATCGCCGTTGTAGGAAGCCATGATTTCTTTGCAGATGTTTAAGCCCATGCCAAAGGGCTTTTCGCCTTCGGTGCCCAGCCTGCGTACATCGGGCGAATCACTGAACAATTTGCCACTCAGGTTATCCGGTATGCCAATGCCCTGGTCCTGCACGCTTATTTGTACATTACTACTGTAAGACTGTACCTCTACTTTAATTAGCTTGCCCGGCGGGCTAAACTTAACAGCGTTGGTGATAAGGTTGCTGATTACCCTGAACACACGTGAGGGGTTTACCTTGATAAACTGTGGCTCTGCACTTAGCTTAACCTGTATTACCTGCTTTTTATCCAGTGCTTTAAAGCGTATAAGTTTGGCGCAGTTGTTAACCAGCCTGTTGGCATCAACGGTTATCTCTTTTGTTTTATCTGTTTGCTGATCGTGCAGGGAGTAATCAAGAATTTCATTGATCAGCTCCATAGAGTTGTTACAGCCACCTTGTATCAGCTTCAGCATTTCCACCACTTCACGCTGGTTGCTTAGCTCGTCTATCATGATGGAAGAAAGGGAATGTATGGCGGCTATAGGGTTGCGTAAATCATGCGCCACAATCTGGAGAATGCGGTCTTTTTCCTTGTCTTTTATTTCCAGCAATTCCAGGGCCGATTCAAGCTTTTCTTTTTGGGCCTGTACCTGGTTATTTAATGCCGTAAGGGTATTGATATGCTGGCGGGAACGTTTCCAGTTTAACCACAACAGCAACAGTATAGCAACGGTGGCAATAAGCAGGCCTCCGGCTATCAAAAAGTATAATTGCTGTAAACGGCTGCTCTGCTTAAGAAGTGTAACCTCATATTCAGATTCAAGGCTCCTTATTTTGTTGGTAACATCTGTTTCGTTTAGTTTTTTTGTGTTGCTGATGTCTATTTCACGCAGGCGGTTATACTCGGCCAGGTAGTGATAAGCCTGCAGGTACTGTTTGCGGCGCTCATACCATTGCCACATCAGCTTATTATAATTCATAGTTGCCTGCTGGTTGGGTATGGTATCTATGCCGGTTTTAATTTCCTGCAACAGCAGGTGTAGCTGCTCTTCTTTTCCGTTATCAAGGTACAGGCTGGCCAGGTGCAGTTGCGTAAGCAGGGCATCGTTAACCTCGTAACCGGGCTGCCTGTTAATGGATATGCTTAAGCGGTAAAGGGAATCTGCAACGGCATTATCAACCGGCGCATACACCTGGCCAAGGTTGCCGTAGATAACACCCCGGGCTATGGTAAAAAACTTGCCTTTCCCGGTAAATGCCTGTTCGTTGGCTTTTAAAAAATCCAGGGTTTTGTAGTAGTACGCCTTGGCGCTGTCGGGCTGGTTGCTTTTGGCGTAAGAAAGGGCGGCATTGTTCAGTAATTCCTGCCGGCGGTAAAAGGTATTAAAATCATTTGCGCAGGAGGCGGATTCTGCAAAACCCTGTTTAAAATACGAAGCGGCATCTGCATATACGGCCGTTTTATACATCACCATCGCAAGGCGGTAACTGTACTCGCTGTAAGCGCAGGAGTCAAGGCTTTTCTCTGCCGCCACTTTAGCCTTGTAGTAGTAAAAATAGGCTTCGCTGTAATTTTTCTGGCTGAATAAAACATCGCCTTTTGCCAGGTTAGCCATGGCCTCTTCGTTGCGGTAGTCTTGTTTACGAGACCGTTGCCTGGTAATAAACAGCATACTGTCTGCATACAGCATTGCCTTAGCTGTATCGTTGGCTACAAGGGAATAATAACCGCACAGGTAAGAGTAATATTTAAACCTGGCTGAGGGATTGCCGGCTGCATGGTCTGAAAAAATTGAATCTAAAAGCTGCACGGCCTGCCTGGAAAACCCAAACTGGCTGCTTACACTGTCAATAATATGCCGGTAATAGCTTTCGGGCTTACTCGCTGGGTTATTACCATTACCGCAGGCCATAAAAAGAACAACTACAGGTATGCAGGCTGCGTATAGAACTTTTTGGTGGTTACATTTCATAAGTGCTGGTCTCTTTCGCCTGCTTGCCGCAGTGTTTGCCAGAGCGTACTAACTTACTTGAAAAAAATGAAAATTGAACAAAGCAAGTTCTGCTAAAACAGAAATAAAAAACGGTTTCAACTTTAAAATTGGCGCATGGGCTTTTACCAGAAGAAAGGTTGATAAGCAGTTCATTTTTTTGTTTCTTCTACCTGGCTCCATTGGCCAGCCTTGTTTACCACGTTCTTTATCATTTCATCCAGTTGCAAAGCGGATGTCTTTAACCATTCGAACGCATCTTTATTGTGTTGGGAAAGCTGATCTGTATCTACCAGGTTTAAAATACCAAGTATGTTGGCTAAAGGGCCGCGTACTTCGTGGGATTGTGTATGTATTATTTCCTTAAGCACCTTATTTTGTTTCTCAATAAAAAGCTCATGTTTTTTCTTTTCATTAATGTCCGTTACAGTAACGGATATGCCGATGAGCGTACCGTCGTCAAATACAGGATAATAACCAAACCTAAACCACAGAACAATATCCTGCCCGCCGGCAAAAGAAAAACGTAAAGGCGCTTCGTGCACAATATTCTCTCCGCAAAGTGCCTGTTGCAGGCTTTCAGAAACATGTTTTACAAAACCTTCGTTGTGTTTTTCAAACTTAAGGGAAAGGTATTGCAGCAGGTCGTCCCCCTCGTTCAACTGCTCATCGTAAAACATGTACGATTTATACTGCGTAACCTTATTTAAAAACAATATTTTAAAATCAGGGGAAATAAGAATGCGTAAGGAGGTGGAATTATCGTAAAGCGCTTTCAGTATTTTTTCAGACATACCGCTTCTTGCGGCACCGCCATATTGGGCATTTTTTGCGGGTTGTTTTTTTCTATCCATGAATGCTATCAAATCTTCTTTTAACACCAAACCTTCAAAATTGCTGCCGTTGTTAATAACAAGTACATCGCTGTGGTGGCTGCGCATGGCCTGCAGGGCGTCTTCAACGGTGCAGCCTGCTGCCGTTACGGGTTTGGACGACAGGTATTCGCCCACGCAGTTGCCGCAGTTAATGGCAAGGTCTGCCGATGTAAGCACGCCCAGTGGCAGGCCTTCCTCTACATGGCCCATTACCAGTACCGCCCCAAAATGCAACAACTCTTTTCTTATGGAGTTAATATCTGCATAAGGATAAGTAACCGGAAAATCGTTCTTGATAAATGGGGTTATCTCCATTCTTTAACCCCTCTTAAACCATATAATCCCCCCAAACTGGTGTTAAGGCCAGTACAGCCGGCAGAAAAGTAAAACCCGTAAATTTTTTGAAACAATAACAGCGATAGCCCTTGTACCGGGGATGTTAACATGGTTTTGGTTTATTGGATTTTAATAATATATGCTGGTATGGTATCGTTTGCCTGTCTGCGTTTAAACAGGAAACATAACAAGGGTAAAAGTAGGGAAATCAGGATTCCTAAAACATTAAATCCTGCCTAATGGCATTAAAAACATTGTTTGCAGTGGCAACATCCATACACCAGGCAAGTAACTTTTTAGTTATCATCAGCCAGTTGAGCACCATTGTTGTAAGTAATAATTTTTGGCTGCTGTGTTTGCCGGTTTTTTAATTGTACCAACATACTCTGCCTGTCGGGATATTCTATTTCTGCCACCATCATAATATCATAGCCTTCATAGCATTTGTTAATGTTATTTTTAACATCCGCCGCCAGCAGGTCTTGCCCATACCACTGGCAGGATTGCAGCCATCCACCCTTTGTATCATAATAGACAGAATACCTCACTCCATTAACCGTAAAACCTGAAATAAAGCCGGATGATATCTTCCACCATTTCTCTCCCCTTACCTTTCCATATTTCATTTTAAAATGTCGCACCGCCTTTATGTTTATTTCTTTACGCACTTCCTTGTTTATAACATCATCCGTTTGTTCGATGACTGGCGAATGCTGCACAGTTCCGGTGTACACACCGGTACCGGCCGTTTGTGACTTTACATATCCTGTTGCCGCTACACATATCAATATTACCTGGATGGCTGAAAAACAAACCTGTTTCATAAACTGCTCATTTAAGGGTAAAAAGTGGTTACAAACGGATTGCGTTGCTGTAAACGAATCATCTTGCAGTTAGCTGGAGTAGTACTTTTTCAGCAGGATAAAACAGGAAGGGCGTACAAACACCTTTAATGCACATAGCAGGATAAAAACAGGCTGTTATCATTACAACTAACAATAACAGCCTTTGTGCCGGGAAACAGGGTGTAAGTTCAATAAATAGCCCCGGCCTTGTACAGTTCTCGTAACATATATAAGCAGGGCATTGGCAGTGCCCTGGCGAAGGCTGTTTAAACCGTTATGTTTATAAAGTTAGCATGCGGCTGTTGTAACTGCAACAAAACAGCTTCCTGTGTTACATATCAGGAAACGGGCAGATTTTTTCAGGAATAAGCGATATTTTTTTGCGAACTTAACAGGGCAAACCCTATCGTAATGTCTGTACCGCCACCAACAACTTCTGTAATGCTTACCAGGCATGTATTCAATTGCCTGTATGCCCATTTGGTACAGGCTTTTGAACAGCAATTTGCTGTAAGGGCAAACAATCTTGGCAACTTCCAGTTATTCGGGTTTGGCTCTTTTAACCGGCGCCTGCCCAGCCTTAAACTGTTTATTGAGCAGCGTACCGGCAAATGGGTAAATGGCAAATACCTGTACAACAAACTAAAGGAATACGAGCATGGCAAAAACCTGCTGGTGCTTAACCGGGAGTTTGTATATGTTTACTTTAAAACACTGGGGTATGCCGGCGTGGCGGAATACGTTGAACAGTGTGGCCGTATACCGCAGCAACAGCAGGCGGAACAGTTGCAACTGCTTGGCCAGAACGCCAGCCCGTATGTGCAGGAGTATTATGCCGGTTATTTTTATGGAGAACAGCAATGCATCACTGTATCTGCATTAACATTGTTTAATAACTATAAAGAAGCAGAATGGCATGTGCCGGATTATGATTACACCCTTAATACCATTACCGGGTACCATACCTATAAAGGGCTGCCGGTTTTGCATGCAGACAGGCTTACGGTTTCCTTCAGCCGCCGCCATTCGCACCAGCACAATGGGGATGCTTTCCTGGCGCTTTTTGCAGGCTACAATGTATCCAAAAGGCCATTCATCACGGGCACCTACGCCAGCTTCGATATGAACAGTTGCCCCGTTTGCGGAGAAATAATTTTTCAGCAGGTTGGCAGCAAAACCGAACTGGAGGTGATTGTTGCAGGCAGGACTGTACCACCGGCCATTGCCAACAGGCTTTTGCACCGGCGCCTGCACGCACCGGCCCTGCTGCCGCAAACATTACATCAATTAGATGCCCACAGCCCCTATGCGCATTTGTTACAACAGTTTACCGGTAATTATACCGGTTATGCCATAACGCTCAACGGTGCCCTTATGCCGGTTCATTTGGCTATCAATCCGGCTTCTCAGGTTTCTATGGTTAAACTGCATGACTTATGGACATTGACGGGAGGCTTCCAGCTAAAAAATGCCGCCACATTACTGCACGGGCTCTTTACAGAAAATGACAAACTTCCACATGTACAGGTATATATTTCCACTGCCCCTTTACCCACTTGTATTTTTCAGGGTATCATTAACGGCATAGCGACAGATAACCAGCCCTTTGCCGGGCAGCTTTACCTTATGCCCGATGGCCCGGATGCAGGGCAAAAAATCAGGCAGTTCCTGCAACAGCAATTACCCGCCATTGCGGCTAAAATTCAGCAGCTTACCGGCTAAGTCAGTCATATACTTACCTCCCATAAGAAAGTATTTCGTACCCGTATTTGGTTTTTTGGGCGTGCCCCCAAGCTATCGCAAGGGGTCGGGCTTTCCGCTATTACTCCGGCACAGAAACCAACCCACAAACCTTCACCGGGGTAACCGCTTCAATCCCTCACGCACATTCTGCACATCCCTTACCTATACGTACCATTTAAGCCTGTGCAGCAGCCCAACATTACGCCGGCCTGTAAAAAGCAACCAGCACTGTTTTCTTCTCACCATTTTTTATTAGCTTGCCAAAGCATGTACGCAATTGTGGATATAGAAACTACCGGCAGCCACGCCCATAACAATGGAATAACAGAAATAGCCATTGTATTACATGACGGACAGGCTATTGAAGGGCGTTACGAAACACTTGTTAACCCCGGTGTACCCATACCCCCTTACGTATCTCATCTTACCGGCATTACCAACAACATGGTAGCTACAGCGCCGCCTTTTACAGAGGTGGCAGGCAATATTTTCAGGTTGCTCAACGGCCGTATTTTTATAGCGCATAATGTAAATTTCGATTACAGTTTTATCAAGTACCACCTGCGTGTCTCCGGCTACGAATGGAACCCCAGGAAACTCTGCACGCTTCGCCTGAGCAGAAAAGCGTTCCCGGGTTTTCAGCGCTACGGGCTTGGCCATATTTGCAGGGAACTGCAAATAGAGGTTGAAAACCGCCACCGCGCCGGCGGCGATGCAGGCGCCACGGCCATACTCTTTGAAAAGATTGTTGCCAAAGGTGGCGATAAGCTTATTAAAGATTCGCTTAAACGGGAAAACAGGGAGCAGATATTGCCCCCCAACCTTTCTCCGCAGGATGTAAATAACCTCCCCTATGTGCCTGGCGTTTACTATTTTAAAGACGCTAAGGATAAAGTGATCTATGTTGGCAAAGCCATTAACCTTAAAAAAAGGGTTGTCAGCCATTTTACGGGCCTTAATACCGGCCTTAAAAGGCAGGAATTTCTCCGCAACATCCACTCAATTACTTACAAGGAATGCCCTACAGAACTAACAGCCTGCATACTTGAAAGCATTGAAATAAAACGTTTATGGCCGGCCTATAATGTAAGCCAGAAAAATTTTCAAAACCGTTATGGCATCTACTCCTTTAAAGATGCAAAGGGTTACTTGCGGCTGGCTATTGACAAAAAGAGAAAACTTTTTGAGCCTGAACTTTCCTTTGCCGTTCTTACAGATGCTTACCGTACCATGTGGAAGCTGGTGAAAGAGTTTAGCCTGCACCCTGCACTTTGTTTCCTGGACAAATCTGCCGTGGTTGAAGAAGAATTGAAAGCGGAACTTTATAACCTGCGTGTGGAACAAGCCTTACGGGAACTAAAAAAGCAAGGCGGTACCTACGCCATTTTTGAAGACTGTGATTTTTTTAATGAAACGTCCTGCATACTGGTGGAAAAGGGGAAATTTTATGGCATGGGGCTGCTGCCCGAAAATGTGAACCCCTACCATGTGGAGGGTATAAAAACATATCTTACCCAATATCCTGAAAATGAAGTGATACAAACCCTTATCCGCAGCTATAAAGAACGGGTGCCCGCTGCCGTAATAAACCTGGATGATGTATAACTCCTTAGGCACAATTGCCCATAGTTTAAAACAAAAGCTCATTTAACCCGCTGATTGCTGCCATAAAAAACAGAAAGTACAAGAGTGCGACGCAACGATGCCTCATAATGGTTCCTGCTGCCGGGCCCATAAATGTATTTATCATGCTACGGCCAAACACCTCTTCAGGGGATGGGTCCCACAAAAAGCAACCAATCCCACCACTCATAAAATTATTCTTTACCCATCAACAAAATGTGAATACTTTGTACGAGGCTGGATGCCGGATTAAATCTGCTTATATATTTACAGAATAATTACAATCACATTATGCAAAGTAAATTGTACCGCGCAGCAATAGCTGTTATTACTGCTTTTATTGCCGTAACTACCTATGCACAGTCCCCTTCGCCAAAAATTCCGCTGGATAGCAAACTGAAGGTGGGCAAACTGCCCAATGGACTTACCTATTACATAAGGCAAAACAAAAAACCGGAAAATAAAGTTGAGCTGCGCCTGGTGGTAAATGCGGGCTCTATACTGGAAAATGATAACCAGCAGGGCCTGGCACACTTTACAGAGCACATGGCTTTTAACGGCTCTAACCATTTTAAGAAAAACGAACTGGTTGATTTTCTGCAAAAAATAGGCGTGGAATTTGGCGCCGACCTTAACGCCTACACCAGCTTTGATGAAACGGTTTACATTTTACCCATACCCTTAAGCGATACCAGCAACCTGCGCAAGGGTTTTGAAGTACTGCAGGACTGGGCAGGCGGCGTAAGCTTTGACAACGACCAGATTGATGGCGAACGTGGCATTGTGCTGGAAGAAAGCCGTATAGGCAAAGGCGCCGATGACCGTATGCAACGTAAAATACTGTCAAAAGAATATGCGGGATCCAAATATGCAGACCGCATACCCATTGGCCAGGATAGTATTCTGAAAAGTTTTAAGTATGCTACTATTAAACAGTTTTACAAAGACTGGTACCGCCCCAACCTGATGGCAGTGATTGTAGTGGGCGATATTGAACCCTCCAAGGCAGAAGGCCTGGTGAAAGAATACTTCAGCGGCCTTAAAAACCCCGCCACGCCAAGGCCAAGAACCGCTTTTGGCGCCCCGGTATGGAAGAAGAGCGACGGCATAGTGGTTACCGACAAAGAAGCCACAAATTTTTACCTGAGCATTGATTATCCGTTTAAAAAAGACAGTCCCGAAGGTACAGAAGTAGAATACCGTAAAGGTCTTATCAAAAGCCTGTTCACTTCATTGCTCAACCAGCGCATGCGGGAGTTATCGCAGGGCAGCAATCCCCCATTCCTGTTTGGCAGTGCCAGTTTTGGCGGTATGGTGCGTGGTTACGATGCATTCAGCGGCTTTGCCGTGGCTGGTCAAAAAGGGCCGGACACCGCTTTATCTGCTTTGGCAATAGAACTGGAAAGAGCCGTAAAATTCGGCTTTACCGATGCTGAGCTGGAGCGTGGTAAAAAACAAATACTGGCAAGCCTGGAAAAAGCTTACAACGACAGGGACAAGAGCGAATCCGGCAACTATGTGGAAGAATATATCCGCAACTTTTTGCAACAGGAACCTGTACCCGGTATTGAATGGGAGTTTGAAAAATCAAAAGCCTGGTTGCCCGGCATAACCCTGGCCGAAGTAAATGCCGTAGCGGCGCCTTTAAAGCAAACGCCCAATATATTTGTAAGCCTGCAGGGCCCATCTGAAAGTGGCTTAAAGCTGCCCGACAGCAAAGCGTTATTAGCAGTTGCACAAAATGCACGCAAAGCAGATATTAAGCCTTACGAAGAAAAAGCCGTTGCCGCGGAACTGATGGCCGCCAAACCACAGCCCGGCAGCATTACCGCCGAAACAAAGAACGAAAAACTGGGTGTTACGGAGCTAACCTTTTCCAACGGCGCCAAAGCGGTATTAAAACCCACCGACTTTAAAAATGATGAAATTATCTTAACGGCCTTTCATAAGGGCGGCATGGCCAAATACGGGCCAGAAGATAAATACAGCGCCAACTTTGCATCGCAGATTGTAGGCCAGATGGGCATCGGCGAGTTTTCGCCTACAGACCTGCGCAAATTCCTGGCGGGCAAAGTGGTAGGCGTTAGCCCCCGCATTTCGGGCTTAAGCGCCGGCCTTAACGGCAACAGCAGCGTAAAAGATTTTGAAACCCTTTTACAGTTGGGCTACCTGTATTTAACCAGCCCCCGTAAAGATGAAGCCTTGTTCAGTGCCTGGAAAGACAAACAGAAATCAGCCGTACAGTTCGCAATGGCCGATCCTCAAACTGCATTTGTGGATACCTTTTACCAAACGCTGTATAAAAGCAACCCGCTGGCCCCGGTGGTGGTGCCCAGGCCAGCTTATTTCGATAACATTAACCTGGACCGATCCCTGGCTATTTACAAAGAACTGCTGGGCGATGCTACTGATTTTACATTCATCTTTACCGGAAGCTTTGACGTAGATAAAATAAAACCGCTGCTGGCGCAGTACATCGGCGGCCTGCCTTCCACCGGCAAAACAGCCGCTTTTAATGATAACGGGGTGCGCATAGCCACCGGCGATATAGACCTTAAGGTTAAAAAAGGCAGCGAACCCAAGAGCCTTATTTTAAGCGTGTACAGTGGCGAGGCGCCTTATAGCGAAGACCTTGCCTTAAAAACCAGCGCTCTAACGGAAATACTAAATATTAAGATAATTGAAGACTTGCGCGAAAAGCTGGGCGCTATTTATGGCGGCGGCATGGGTGGAGGGCTTAACAAGTACCCTTACAGCAACTACCAGCTATTTCTGCAGTTGCCCTGCGGCCCGGAAAATGTAGACAAGCTGCTGGCCGGCGCGGCTGCGGAAATCGAAAAAATTAAAACCAATGGCCCCGAACAAAAAGACCTTGATAAGGTAAAACAAACCTGGCTGGAACAGCACAGGGTGCAGGTAAAAGAAAATGGTTACTGGAGTGGTAAACTAAACAGCATCTACTTCCAGGGAGATGATGCCGGCCGTATGCTTGATTACGAGAAACTGGTAGGCGCCCTTACGGTTGATGATATTAAGGCTACCGCTATCCAGTTGTTTGATGGCAAGAATGTGCTGAAAGCGGTATTGTACCCGGAAAGCAAGTAGGGAGTGGTGAGTGGTGAGTAGTGAATGGTGAGTGGGGTGGAAAGCAGATTTTTTTTATTGCCCGGGCTGGATTGCTACTATGAGGCTTGGGTTGTGTCACTCACTTGTACGCCTTGTACGCTACTCGCCATAGTGCAGCAAGCTCAACTTTTATGTGCTTTTTAAATCAACGTTCCGACAAAAGCCCGCAAAAATTTGCGGGCTTTTTTATGCCCTTGCTGTAACTGTAAAAACCTTTCGTTTACTTTATCGCATGATTCGCCGTTTTTTTCGTTTCCTGTTACTTAAACCCGTCATGTGGATGGCCGGCAGGTTCTCCTCGTCTCCGCAAAAAGACAAAGTGCTTGCCGCTTTAAGCGAACTCTATAAAAGCATCGTCAGCAACCCGGGCAAAAAAGGCCCGCTGATTACTTTTAAGCCGGAAGAACAACCGGTAATCATCTTCAGCGACCACCACAAAGGCTGCCGCGATGGCTCGGATGATTTTGGAACAGCCGAAAAAAACTACCTGGCAGCCCTGGAATACTACAATGAAAAAGGCTTCTACTACGTAAACTTGGGCGACAGCGAAGAGTTATGGGAAAACACGCTGCTGGGTGTTATCAAGCACAACAAAGACAATTTTGAAAAAGAAAAACAATTTGTAACACGAAAGGCTTACTGCAAACTCTACGGCAACCACGACCTGTTCTGGGATAACGACCCGCTATCCGCCGTGTACCTGAAAAGCCTTTTTGGAGAAGCCATCAAAATTTATTCCGGCGTAGTGTTTAGGATTGATTTGCCGCAAACATACCTGGACATCTTCTGCACCCACGGCCACCAGGGCGATGCCCAAAGTGATGGCAACGCCTTCAGCAAATGGTTTGTAAGTTATATATGGGGGCCGCTGCAAAGCTTCCTGCGCATAAACCCCAACACCCCGGCCACCAACGATGAAAATAAAACCCTTCATAATTTTTATATGTACGAGTGGAGCGCCGCCCAGCAGAACATTGTACTGGTAACCGGCCATACCCACCAGCCCGTATTCAACTCCTTAACGCACCTTGAGCGGTTGTACCTTAAACTGGAAGAAGCCCACGAAAAACAAGATGAAGCTGCAATAGAAAAAATAACGGCTGAAGTACCGCGCCGCAGGCGGGAGTATGATTTTGTAAACCAAAGCTTCCGCAATATGAAACCCGCATATTTTAATACAGGCTGCTGCTGTTTTGAAGACGGCACTATTACCGGCATTGAAATAGCAGATGGTTTTATAAGGCTGGTAAAATGGCATTATGTAAACGGCGTAGCCAGCCGGGCTATAGCAGAGGAAACTTCTTTAAAAGAGCTTGCTGACAGCATTATACACTTCAATAAAAAAGAAACAGTTAAGGCAGATACGCCGGTGTAAATAGGGTGAGTGATGAATAGTGAGTGGTGAGTTGGGCGCTTTACTTTCTTCATTCATCATTCCTTGTTCCTTGTTCAATATTTTCCACCCCGGGTCTAAAATGCCGCCCAATGAACGGAACGATGAACGTAGTGCGACGCAAGCAAAGCCTCATAGCAGTAATGCCGTTGGGCTCAAAAAAATGCCGCACTAACTGTTGCCCGCATTATCAACAAGTTCTTTTTCCGGCCCCCCGTGACAATAATTTCTCCAACTTGTACCGCATATCCCACACTTCAGGTGTTATAATACGCAAAACGTGATTTTTCACATTGCAGCAAAGCCTTGGGCATTATAGCTTAGCAGGCAAACCCTAACCTTTTTATGATAAAGCATCAACCTGCAAAGTACATTTTCTTTATAGCCTGCTTACTGTGCAGCGCTATGGCGCAAGCCGCTTTTACCGGCTCTGACTCTGCCCGCTCCACACTGCCTGTTAAGAATGAAACCGCAGCCCAGGCTTTCCGCCATCAATTGGTAACGGTGGCGGCACAGGAGCACAACAGGTGGAACAACGGCGCCACAGCCCGCGAAAATGATACCGCTATGGATGCCACTATGAAAGATTACTGGGCCAACCTGGGTATGCAGGTAAAAAGCAGCCAGCTAAGGGATTCTCTGTGGCAGGAATACAACCCCTGGAGCGCCGCCTTTATTTCCTGGGTAATGCGGCAGGCCGGCGCCGGCGCTTCCTTTCGCTATGCAGCCAGCCATGCAGAGTACATTGCCGCTGCCCGCAACAATACCATGCCGGTAGCCATACAATTTAAAGCTTATGAAACAACAGACAGCCTGGCCGCCTGGCCACAGCCCGGCGACCTGCTCTGCAAAAACCGCGGCGGCAAATCTTACACGCTGGGCAGCATTAAAAAAGGCTGTATCAGCCATTGCGATATTGTAACCGAAGTAAACCCCGCCAACAGAACAGTTACCACCATCGGCGGCAATTTGAATAACAGGGTAGCCAAACGGCTGGTACAACTGGATGAAAAAGGCCTTATTGACAGGAACATCGTATGGTGCATCAACGACGACCCGGACAATGAATTCACCGGCACCCAGGAAGATTTTTTTGCTATCATTAAAGTAGCGGATTAATGATGGGCCGGAGAGGAATTTATCATGTTTGGTTTAAAATCAACATTAATAATAACTCACAGCAATTTTGGTATTTTTCTAACCAAAGAAATTCCAGGCATTAACTACGCTTTGGAACCCGCAAATTATTTGGATGGAGCAAACATCAACGAATTGCTGCAACATGTTAAACTAAAAGATAAGTATAACTGTTTTCATTTCGTTTTGAAAATGATATCAAAATTAAAGGTACAAATATGAATGTACTATAAAATGACTTGCAAACAGCAAGGGGCCGCCAATACCAGGCAGCCCCTTTTTTGTTTCCCCCAATGAAAGAGTTACCGGCTACATTAGCCACCTGAAGCCAAGTCCAAGGTTTCCTAATGTATTACCGTTTAAGTTAGATGATACAGAAAAATTATTCACCTTGGATTTACCCCCGTCGGCTCCGGCAACTACACTTTTATTGATTGAATGATGATAAGTTATAACGGCCAGGTTGTTAAGCGTTAAGTCAAGTAGAAATTTTTTACTGAGCTTTATCCCAAAGCCCGGCGCCAGGTAAAAACCTCCGCTAAAACCAGAACTATTGGTGTAAGTGCTTTCTCCATAAGTTACTTTTCCTTTATTGTAGGACGCATTGAAGCCCGCTTCTCCCATAACAAAAAATTGCGATCCTATAAAGAAATACCGCTGCCCAAAAACACCAGCCCCAGCCGACCAATAACGATTTTTCTGATACCCTGAATTAGGCGTTTCTGTTTTGGCATTAGAGTACTGCCCCAAAATTTTAAATCCTACTGCGGTATTAGCCGTTTTAAACTTCGCAAAACTCGGCGATACATTGATCCCGAAATCCGAATTCACATAAGGCAACTGTTCATTTTTGCTTGCATTCAAACTAAAACTACCGCCAAGCACTTTATCGCCGGCGTTAAACTGGGCATACATACAGGTAGCAAAGAGCATTAAAAGAGTGGTAAGGTAAAATAATTTCATAATGGTAAAGTTTGCAACGAAGATGTTACACCGGGATTAAATTAAAAATCAATGAATATTGAATTAACCTAACATTATATATGATATAAAATTTTGAAAAATAATGTTTTACATGCAGCGTTGAAGAAATTATGGGGTGCCCCCAAGCTACGCAAGGGGTCGGGCTTTCCGCTATTACTCCGCCACGGGCAGCGCTGACCCTCCACCTTTAGGGGGAGTTGGAGGGGGTTCCTCAGCGGGGTAACAGCTGCAATCCCTCACCCGCAGGTGCAGGCCTTTTGCTTCTTTCGCTAACTGGTTGTATAGAAACCAGATTTCCGTTAGCCGGCATGATAAGCTTTACATGCTATGGAAACTTCCTGAATACGGTGTAACGCAAAACAATTTCAAGCAGCAGCAATGCCAATCCAGCAAGAAGAAGAGGAAGGTACTCATCCGTAAAGCGGTTGTAACTGGTAATTTCCACCTGGGATTTTTCGAGCTGGTTAATGCTTGCATAAATTTTTTCAAGGGCATCTCTATCTAAGGCATGAAAATACTGGGCGCCGGTTTGCGTGGCAAGGTCTTGCAACAGCTTCTCATTGTACTCAAGTTTCTTTGTTTGTCGCACGGGACCAAAGGGTGTGTTGGCAACTTCTTCAATTTCCTTTTCGCTGCCCACGCCCACAGTGTACACTTTTACCTTGTATAGCTTGGCCATATCCCTGGCTATATCCGGCGGAATGGTTCCGCCAAAGTCAACACCATCCGTAAGCAACACAACTATTTTAGACTTCGACTGGCTGGCCCTCAGCCTGTCAACGCTGGTAGCCAGCCCGGAGCCAATGGCTGTGCCCTCATCCTGCAAATACCCGCTTTGTATATTTCGTATCTGGGTAAGCACCGCGTTATGATCTGTGGTAAGCGGGCAGAGTGTAAAACTTTGGTTGCTGAATATGGTAATGCCAATCCTGTCGCCGGGCCGTTGCTTTACAAATTCTGAGGCTACTTCTTTAGCAGCTTCCAGCCGGTTGGGTTGAAAGTCCCGCTCCGTCATACTTCCGCTTATGTCAAAACAGAGTATAATATCAATGCCTTCGCCATTGGTGTTCTCTTCCGTATATTTTTTTTGAGGCCGGGCCAGCGCAACTACCAGGCAAACAATAGCCAGGCAGCGCAGCACAAACGGCAGGTGCCGCATCACCACTTTAAGGCTGCCTGTATCGCCAATGAAGTGTGTGGTGGTTACCAGCATGGAAGCCTGTCCTTTACTTCCTTTACGTATGTATTCAATTATAAGCACAGGAACCAGTAACAAAAGCCCCAATGCCCAGGTATAAGCAAATTCAATATGGTCAAACCACTCTTTCAGCATTCTTTCTTATTCTGTATTGATTGATATTATCCGCTACCGCAAGTACCGTATTCAGCGCAGCCTGCCGGGTTTCATCAGGTATGTATTTGGCAAACTTTACGGCGGCAGCCAACCTTACCAGTTGGTAAAATTCCGTACGCAGCTTTTCATCCGTTAAAAACCATTTCATGGATACCATCAGCTCATCCGCGGTGCTTTGCAACGTTTGAAGGTTAAGCTCGGTATCAAAATAAGTTCTGTAACAGTCATCCAGTTGCTGGTAAAATTCCTTAGCCGGCAGGTTAGCGGTACGCAACTGTTCCACCTGTTTAAGCAGGCGTTGGTAATTGGTAAGGTTATCAGCAGGTTTTACAACCGCAGGTTTAGATTTTTTATTGCGAAAGAGAAACCACCACAATAAAAACAATAATACTACGCCGCCTGCGGCCAGTACAATAATAAGCCATGTGCGGCTGCGGGCTTCTACCTCAATAATATCTTTAACCGGGTGATAATCCTTCATGCCGGAAACATCTACAGGCAATACTTCCAGGAAAACAGGCGGCGCTTTTATAACAGCCTGCTTGCCGGTTGCATTATCTGTAAGCGTAATACTTAGTTCGGGCAGTTGCCAACGCCCGGAATCAAAAGACGTAAGAGTAATTTTTTGTATATAGGTATTTACGCCGCCGGTATTTGCAGAATCTAAAACTTCCCTTTTAACCACTTCTACATGATTGAATGTATCGGGAAGGCTAAACCAGCCAAGACTGAGGAGCCGGGGGTTAATGTCGTCTGCCTGCAGGGTAAGTGTTACCTGCTCCCCAAGCAGAATCTTATCCCTGTCAAGGTACGCTGAAACCCGTTGCGCATGTAAAGCTGTACCCAACAAAAAGCTGAAAAGAAAAAGAACAGGCCTGCACATTGCAGAATAGAATTGTTGCAGTACAAGTGAGTGACACAACGGAAGCTTAATAGCAGCAATGCAGCTAAGTGCCAAAAAAATGCGAGGCTTATATGTGTGTTGCGGATTCAATGGTTGCTTTATGCCCTCCTAATAAAAAAGTCTTTCAAAGCTTTTACATAATCTTCTCCTGTGGGCAATTGAATTAAGTCGGCCCCGGCGCTCCTGAACGTTTGTTTCGCGTCTTCAAGTATTTTCAGGAACTGCCTGTTGTAGTTAACGCGGGTAAATGTATCGTTGGTGTTAAGCCATTTCACCTGGCCTGTTTCGGCATCGCGTATCTGCATAAGGCCGGCTTTGGGCAGGTGCTCATCCCGGCGGTCGTACACCTGTATGCCGATTACATCGTGGCGCTTGGCAGCCACTTTAAGTATATCGCTGTAACCGGCATCCGCAAAATCGCTAAGGATAAAAACAATGCTTTTATGCCGGGTAGTGTTGTTGAGGAACTGCAGGGCTTTAACAATATCTGTTTGGGCAGAATGCGGCTGAAAAGACAGCATTTCACGCACCATATACAGCACATGGTCCCGACCCTTTTTGGCGGGAATGTATTTTTCTATTTTGTTGCTAAAGAATATAAGGCCGGCTTTATCGTTATTGCTGATGGCAGAAAAAGCCAGCACTGCGCATATTTCTGTAATAAGATCTTTTTTGGTTTGGCGGTAAGTGCCAAACAGGCTGCTGGCGCTCATATCTACCAACAGGTACACACTTAACTCCCTTTCCTCTTCAAATAGTTTGCTATAGGTATGGCCCATCCTGGCAGAAACGTTCCATTCAATAAAACGCACATCATCCCCCGGCTGGTACTCCCGCACTTCCTTAAAGGCCATGCCACGCCCTTTAAAAGCGGTGTGGTATTCGCCGGTAAACAGGTGGTTGGTAAGGCGCTTGCTCAAAATCTCCAGTTCCCTCACTTTGGCGGTGATGGAGCCGGCGTTTGCAACAGGCGCCTCAGCAGATGAAGGTTTTTTATTTCTTTTAAAAAATGCCATATTGAATATGAGCCTTACCAGGCAGGGATTAACTGACCAAAAATTATACGCTGCTGCTAAGGAACATGAACTGTTCTTACAATATTATCTATGATATTCTCTGTTGTTACATTTTCCGCTTCAGCCTCGTAGGTAAGCCCAATGCGGTGGCGCATTACATCTTTACAAATGGCTTTTACATCGTCTGGAATTACAAATCCTCTTTTCTCCATAAATGCGTAAGCCTTGGCAGCCAGCGCCAGGTTGATGCTTGCCCTGGGAGAACCCCCATAACTTACCATGTTCTTTATCTTGCCAAGGCCATATTGTTCGGGATAGCGGGTGGCAAAAACAATATCCACTATGTACTGCTCAATTTTTTCATCCATGTACACCTGGCGGGCCAGTTCGCGGCCATTGATAATTTCCTGCACGCTTACAACAGGGTTTATACGCGGCAACTGCAACTGCTGCACCTGCTGGCGTATAATCATCTGCTCTTCTTTTTTATCGGGGTAGCCTACAATAACCTTCAGCATAAAACGGTCAACCTGCGCCTCGGGCAAGGGGTAGGTACCCTCCTGCTCCAGCGGGTTTTGGGTAGCCAGCACCAAAAAGGGGTCATCCAGTCTAAAGGTTTCTTCACCAATGGTTACCTGCCGTTCCTGCATGGCTTCCAGCAGGGCGCTTTGCACCTTGGCAGGGGCACGGTTAATTTCATCGGCCAGTATAAAGTTGGCAAAGATGGGGCCTTTACGCACCATGAACTCGTTACGCGGCTGGTTATAAATCATGGTACCGATAACATCTGCGGGCAGCAAATCGGGCGTAAACTGTATGCGGCTGAATTTTGCCTGTATGGCTTGCGCCAGCGATTTGATGGTAAGTGTTTTTGCCAGCCCGGGTACACCTTCCAGCAGTACATGGCCATTGCTTAGCAGGCCGGTGAGCAGGCGGTCAACCATGTTTACCTGGCCCACCACAATTTTATTCAGCTCACTTCTCAGGTTGTCAACAAATACCGCCGCATGCTGTATTTTTTCGTTCAGTTGTTTTATCTCATCTCCTGTAAGCATGATTTCCAGATTAATTGCGTGAATGTACAAACTAAAGTCTCTATGCGTAACGAATAGCCGGTTTAGCCGGCAATTTGCGAAAAATTAACCAACAATTATGCCGGGCAACAGGTTAAAGGGCAACACGAATTTGAAGTTGGAAGTAACTGCCCTTTAGCTTGCAGCTTTCCTTTCTTCACTATCTTCGCCACATGACAAAGTATGCGCATGACGATATAGTTCCTTATGGCCAGAGTGATCTTGAAAAGAAGCAGCAGGTGGCTAAAATGTTCGACAGCATTGCTTTTAAATACGATTTTCTCAACAGGTTTTTAAGCGCCGGTATTGATGTACAATGGCGCAAAAAAGCCATCCACCAGCTAAAAAACCTGCAACCCAAAAATGTGCTGGATGTAGCCACCGGCACCGGCGATGTTGCTATTATGACCTGGCATTTACTGAAGCCCGAAAAAATTACCGGCATAGATATATCAGAAGGCATGCTGGAGCATGGCCGCAAAAAAATTGAAAAACTGGGCCTGCACCCGGTAATTGAACTGCAAACCGGCGACAGCGAAACCATTCATTTTGCCGACAATACTTTTGACGCGGTAACCGTTGCTTTTGGCGTTCGTAACTTTCAAAACCTGGAGAAGGGCTTAAGCGAAATGCTGCGGGTATTAAAACCCGGCGGCAAGCTGGTGATACTGGAGTTTTCCCGCCCCAGGTATCCGGGTTTCAAAAGCTTCTATAATTTATACATGAATATTGTGGCGCCGGGGGTGGGTAAATTCTTTTCTAAAAACAAAGAGGCTTACCAGTACCTGAACGAATCTGTGCAAGCCTTTCCCGAACGGGAAAACATGGTTAACATTATGAACCAAGTGGGTTATACCAACACTAGTTTCAAACCACTTAGCCTGGGGATATGCTGTATTTATTGCGGAAGCAAGTAACTGCAGATTTGGAAAAACTGTTACAAAATACAGAATGTTTAAATAATGGCGTTACTTTTGTAACAATTCAGCCACACATGGAACCGTCTCAATCCAATGCCATTATCGGCAAAAACATAAAGTCCATCCGTTTAGAAATGGGCCTTACACAGGAAGCCTTAGCCAATTACTTACAAACAACCAGGGAGCAGGTTGCTTACTACGAGTTGGGGCAAAGGCCGGTATCATCAACCCACCTGGCAAAACTTGCCGACTTATTTTGCATAAATGAATACGACTTTTACGAAGAAGACCCTGTTAAACGCAGTATTCATGTAGCTTTTGCTTTTAGGGCAGGTTTATTAAATAACGAAGATTTACAACAGGTAGCCGCCTTTAAGAAAGTGGTTCGCAATTACGTTAACATGAAAAGTGTAACAGAAAATGAGTGAACTTGTAATTGAAAAAGCAGCTCTTTCTTTTCGTACCAATTACGGCTTTAATAACCAGGAACCCATAAGGCTAAAAAGTTTACTTCAACGGTTAAATGTAATAACCAGCTTTGCTGAACTTAGCGCTGACTTCTCGGGGATGGCTATTAGGTCCGGCAACAGCAATTCTGTATCCCGCTTTATGCTTGTTAATGCCAGCCAATCTATAGGTAAGCAACATTTTACCATTTGTCATGAACTGTATCACCTGTTTGTACAGGAGCATTTCAGCAGCCGCATTTGTAAAACAGCCATATTCGACAAAACCGATAAAGAAGAATACCATGCTGATTTATTTGCCAGTTACCTGCTGCTGCCTAAGGAGGGTTTACTTACGTTAATACCCACAGAAGAACTTAGCAACAAAAACAAACTTACTGTTGCCACCATCCTGTACATTGAGCATTATTACTCCTGCAGCAGGCGGGCCTTACTGTACCGGCTCAAAAAACTTGGATTGATTTCTACGGAACAATATGATTTATTTTCAGTTAATGTAAAAAGAACTGCGCTGGAAAATGGCTATAATACAACCCTTTACGAGCCAGGTAATTTTAATGAAATAATTGGCGACTATGGCTCAAGGGCTAAAGGTTTGTATGATAGTGGTAAAATTTCCGAAAGCCATTACTACACATTGCTGGCAGACATTGGTGTAAACATCCGCGACATTGAACATACTTCAGATGGAGAATAAGCAACGGATTATTCTTATTGATGCTGATGTAATCTCTCACTTTGTAACCGCGGGAGAAGCTGATTACATCAATAAAATATTCCCCCAACACCCAATATTTCTGCTAAACAAAGTGTATGCTGAATTGCAAAGGTGGCCGTCGCAGGCAATGCTTGAGCGCATCAGCCTGCTTTTAAGCAAAAAGGCAATACAAATCATGGAGTTTCCTGAAGACAATGAAATGATATTAAAAGAATACCGGTGGATTAAACAAATGCTTTTTAAGGGTGACGGCGAAAGCGCATGCCTTGCAGTTGCAAGGTTTTCCAAAAATATCTTAGCCAGCAGTAACCTCAGGGATATTAAAAATTATTGCGGTATGCACAAAATAGATTACTTAACCACTATGGACTTTTTGTGCCAGGCACTAAAAACGGGATTGTTCGATGAAAATAAGTGCAATAATTTTTTACAAACCTTACGCAAGGCGGGCAAAAAATTACCGGTTATCTCCATCAAAGATTATCAATGCACACCAATAACATTTTTAGGATAGCCAATAAAATCCATCTCTGATTTTGTTGCTGAAAATAATTCTCCGCATTCATCGTTATTAAGCTGGTTACAGGGTATTTTTGAGCTTTGCAGACTGCTGAAAAGCACCGTAAGCGTAATTTATGCCTGACAACAGAAAAAAATATTTGTTCACAGATTTTAAAATTGACAGGTTGCTGATTTATTTTCTGCGCAAGCATACGGTTTTACTGGCTTTAGGTATATGTTGTTTTTTGTCTGCCGCTGCCCAGCGTGAGCTGCACAGGCCCAACCACGATAATATGCCTTATTACTTCGGCATGAGCCTGGCCTATAACAACAGCACCCTGCACGGCACCAAACACCCGCTTTTTTTACAAAACGACAGCATTATGCGGGTAGAGCCCGGCTCCAGCGGCGGCATTGCCCTGGGCTTGCTGGGAACATTAAAACTCAGCAAAAGGTTTGAAGCCCGCCTTAACCCAACACTCATTATAGGCGGGGCTAAATATTTTACCTACTGGCTTAAGAATCCCATCCGCGGAGAAAAAGCGGTAGAGAAAAAAACACTCCCTTCCACTATTGTAAGTTTTCCATTACAGTTTAAATTCAACAGCGACCGTATTGATAACTTCAGGGTGTACCTGCTTGCCGGTGTAAAATACGATATGGACCTGGCCAGCAACTCAACCGCCCGAAATGCAGAAGACCTGGTAAAGCTTAAAAAGTACGATGCGGGTTACGAGGTGGGTATTGGTTTCAATTTTTACCTGCCGTTTGTTACCGTATCTCCCGAGCTTAAAATAAGCAACGGCCTTGGCAACATCCACAGCCGGGATCCCAACCTGAAATACTCCAGCGTGCTGGATAAGCTGCAGTCAAAAATGATTGTATTTACCATTAACCTGGAGGATTAAGGTTAGGGCGCCCCCGCCAAAATACAGGGCGGGCCGGGCTTTCCGTTACAACTCCGCCACAAAGCCAACACACAATGCCGTCAGCGGGGTTTCCACTTCAATCCCTGGCGCGGTGGTGACACAGGTTGATAATCAACAAAAAACCTTAGTTTAATTGCCCGGCACTACAATCCTGTTGTTTACACGGTTGATATCGGCCAGGCGCATACTGGGGTCTATATTGATTTCTTTAATATTGGTTACTCCGTAAGGTATTTCAAAACTGTATTCGGTGTCGGTCCATTTCCATTCAGGGTGCTGTATAAAAGCGGCGCTGCTGTCTTCCTGCGCTTTGCTGCCATACATTAGGTTAAGGGGTATATAGTGCAGTTCTTTTTTACCGTCTTTATAGGTTATCAGTACATCCAACGGCATTGGCATGCCGCCGCTGCGTTTTATAACAATTTTGCTTTTACCTTCTTCAAAATTCACATCTCCAAGCGCAAAATCTATGGTGCGGGTGGTGTTTACCCAATATTCCTTGTACCAGTCCAGTTCCATGCCGCTGGCCTTTTCGGCTACACGTATAAAATCGTTAGGGTTGGGATGTTTGAAACGCCATTGGTTATAGTAATCCAGCAGTATTTCATCCAGCTTTTTGTCACCAACAATGTACCCAAGCTGTGCCAGGAATACAGCCCCTTTGTTATAGGCAGCTTTTGAGTATGCATAATTGGTATTGTAATGGTCAGAATGGGTTGACATAGGTTCTTCCCTGGGGCTTTTCGCCAGGGCAAAATATCCTTCATAATCTTTTTGATACCAAAACCCGCTATCCTGGTTGATGTAGCCAACTACCCGGCTTTCTGCATAAGAGGTAAAACCTTCATCCATCCAGGGATAAAGGCTTTCATTGGTGCCCATCAGCCCCTGGTACCAGCTATGCATCCATTCGTGTACCGCGGTACCAATGCTGTAGCTTTTAATCAGTGTTGCCATAGGGTATTCCATACCACCATCGCCACCCTGTATAAATGAATAGTTTTTGTAAGGGTATGCGCCAAAAGTTTTAGCCATATAGGGGTAAGCCTTCTCCACAAAATCGGCCATTTTTTTCCAGGAAGTTTCCGTTGAATCAGCCTTTTTGTAAACCACGTAAATCAATGGCCCGTTGGCAGGTTGCCTTTTTATCATGGTGTAGGCTGTATCCGCAGCCCATACAAAATCATGCACATTGTCAGCCTTAAACTTCCAGGTAAGATTTGCGCCTGCGGTATGGTGTACCTGCACACCATCCGGCTGGTAGCCATAACCGACTTCAGCGGCATTTTGCAATGTGCCACTACCTGCCAGCATATACTTTTTATCAATCGTGATATTCACATCAAAATCTCCCCAAACGCCATAGAATTCCCTGGCTACATAAGGGTTCGCATTCCAGCCCTGGTAATCATACTCCGCCATTTTCGGGTACCACTGGCTCATACTGAAACGGATGCCTTCAGCATTGTCGCGGCCGCTTCTCCTCACTTGTTTTGGCACCTGCGCTTCAAAGGCCACATCAAAGCTGCTTTTGCTTTTGGGCGCTATGGGTTTCAGCAGTTTTACTTCTAATATAGTTTCATGCTCAATCAATGGTTGCTCAACCCCGTTCACCTTTACATATTTCACTTTTTGGTAGCCTATTTCATCTGGTTTCAGGTTTTTAATGCGGTCTTTAACACGGCTGTCCCAGTCGTACACGTCTTCGCCCTTTTTATTTACCCCAACCAGTATTTTACCCAGTTCCCGGCTGCGTACATCCATCATGCTGTTGGGCTGAAAAGCATTCCAGTAAAGATGAAAAAACACACGGGTTAAAGTATCCGGGGAGTTGTTCCAGTAATCAATTTTTTGTGTACCGGTAAACTGGTTGGCTGCGGCATCTACCTTTATATCCATTATATACTTAATGCGCTGCTGCCAGCGGTCGGGTTGAGCGGAAACGGTTACCACAAAAAACAACAACAAACTACCGGTAAATATTTTCATCCTTAAACAACAGTTGAATTGTAAGCAAAATAAATTTTTAGCCAGCCATCCAAAACCGGCGGGCCAACCTGCCAAATGCCGCAAATATAACTTCCTGAAAATAATAAGCCTGAAACACTGCATGTTCCAGGCTTAATTTTATCTATCTGTTATATTAAACTCCCAGGTTTTCCTTTTGCAACTGTCCCTCTTTGCTAAAGAACAGGAACTTTTTAGATACCAGGTTCTTCTCCACAAAAATGCGGTATTGCACGGTTCCATCTTTTTTAATTACTTCCGCTACTGAACCACGCTCCCAATCGTCTGTATTGTATTTGCTTTTGGAAAAACCGTCTTTAACGGCAGCAGGCAGGTCATCAAATTCCTTTTTTATTTCTGTTTCTTTCCAACCTTCCTCCTTAGAAAACCAGGCTTTCATTTCCTGACCGTTATCTGTAAAGGTTGCCTGGAAAGAGCTAAGCTTATCTTTCCAAGAAACACCTGATGCTGAAGGGAATTTCTGTTTAAAAGCGTCTGTTACTTCTGCCGGAACTTTCCTGAGTTGGGCATTTACGGAGGCCACTGCGAAAAAGGCTATGGCAACTGATAAAATTATCTTTTTCATATTTGTTCTAATTGGTATTACGAATGTTGTTGTTTGAAGAGGTGGTAAAGCGCAGTAACCCTAATCATCCTTACCCTGTACCACAATTACAATTTCGCCCTTTACCTCTTTTTGTTTAAAGTATTGGCAAACATCGTGCAAACTTCCTCTTTGCGTTTCCTCGAACATTTTTGTTAACTCCCTGCTAACACTGCATGCCCTGGTTGACCCAAAGTATTCCATAAAATCTTCCAGTGTTTTTACCAGCCGCATGGGGCTTTCGTAAAATACCATGGTACGTGCTTCTTCGGCAAGCTGCTTAAGCAGGGTTTGCCGACCTTTTTTTACAGGTATAAAACCTTCAAACACAAAGCGGTTGATGGGCAGGCCGCTGTTAACAAGCGCAGGTACAAAAGCTGTTGCGCCGGGCAGGCATTCAACCTTTATGCTGTTTCTTACACATTCCCGAACCAGCAAAAAAGCAGGGTCTGAAATACCGGGTGTGCCTGCATCGGTAATAAGCGCTATGGTTTTACCGGCCTGTAACTGGGTTACAATATGCTGTAGAATTTTATGCTCATTGTGTTGATGGTAAGCAGACAGCGGCTGGTGTATGTTGTAATGGTTAAGCAGTTTGGAGGATGTACGGGTATCTTCACACAGAATCAAGTCTGCCTGCTGCAATATCTCCAGCGAACGCAGCGTGATATCTTTCAGATTGCCAAGTGGCGTTGGAACGAGGTAGAGCATTAGAAGATAAACTTTGGGTAAGCGAATTTAAGATGGTTACTTCTGGAACAATACGTTAGTCTCCGGCAAAATCCGGATACCTGACTTCAGCCCAAAGCTTATTCTCGTTTAGGTCTGCCACGTATATCCAGTCATTCTTATTTTTACTTTTATTGATAAAAAAAATGCCCTGTTTCGAATTAAAATCCGGTTTTTGACTTTTAAAGTTTCGAAACCCCATCAAATTCAAATCAGAAACAGCTTTCATCGTGTCAAAATGATTGGTCTTTACGAAACTCATGAGAGCTGAGCTATCAATAGACAGCACAACCGCAGTCACCCATTCTCCATTATCAAACGTTTCTAAAACTTTATACTTGGAAGGGAACTTGATACCGGTTACTTTTTCGTAATAATCTTTCTCAAAATAATAACTGCCGCTATTACAAGAGGTGGCTATAAGCAATGATAATGCAACCAGTAACCGAATCATAGCAATCATATTGATGATACCAGATACAACTGATTTCTAATCGTAATTGAAAGAGTATCTTCAAGCAAACCCGGGCCTGAAAAGCCGCCATAAAAAACCGGACGATGAACGTAGTGCGACGCAACGATGCCTCCACAATGTATCCAAAGCCGGCCACCAAAAAATGTTCGATTGCGGCGGTAAATATCAACCGGAGGCTAATTCACAAATTCAATTTCGTAAAACTCCATTACCGGGTTGGAGAGTAGTTTCTTGCTGGCTTCATCGGCTGCTTTGCGTGCCTCTTCTTCGCCAGGGGCATCTATCTGCAAAGTAATGTGTTTACCCACCCGTACGTCCTGCACAGAGCTGATACCGAGGTTTTGAAGACCGCCAAGAATGGCTTTACCCTGGGGATCGAGCAAATCTTTTAACGGCATTACTTTTATCTGAACATTATAGGTCATGCTGTAGTAGTTTTTTTGAGCGCCAAAGATAACAGGATATACATTATAAAGACAAGCGGAACGGCCAGCCATTTAAACAGCAGGCCACAAATTACCGCAAGTGCCACCAGCAAAAACCGGGGCCAGTTATCTTTAACAGTGAGGTTTTTAAACTTAAGCGCCATCATGGGCAGGGTGGAAGCCATAAGATAACTTACCAGCACTATTACAATGTACCAAAACCATTTGTTAAGCAACAGGCGTATTATGGTTTCCTGGTTAGAATACCAGTAAATAAGCGGAAAAGAGGCGATAAGCAAACCTGCCGCGGGTATGGGCACACCTTTAAAACCGTAGGATTGCTCCGTATCAATATTAAACCTGGCCAGCCTGTAGGCGCCGGCGCATGGTATAATAAAAGCCGGCCACAGCCAGGCTGCACTAACATCCAGCCCATCTGCCTGCTGCGCATAGGAAAGGCGCAAAAACTGGAAAACAATAAGCCCGGGCGCCACGCCGAAACTTACCACATCGGCCAGCGAATCCAGTTGTTTGCCCAGCAGGGAAGAAGTCTTCAGCAGCCTGGCCACCAACCCGTCTAAAAAATCAATGATGGCTGCAAGGCCAATGAACAGCGAGGCCCAGTAAATTTTCTCGGGAATTACGGCAGCCATTGCGCCATTGCCATCTTCTACCAGGGTTAAGCCTGTTTGCATAATATACACAATAGCAACGCACCCGAAAACCAGGTTAAGCAACGTAAATAAATTGGGGATTTGTTTCATTTATGATTTCTGATTGTGCTGGTTTTCCTATGCCTTAGCGGCCATTAGCTTTTCTATATCATCTGCTTCTATAGGAATATTTTTCATTAAATCTATATTGCCCGTTTTAGTTATCCAAACATTGTTCTCTATTCTTATGCCCAGCTTTTCTTCTTCAATGTAAATAGCGGGCTCCACAGTAAATACCATGCCCGCCTGAATGGGCTCTGTACGTGTACCCAGGTCGTGCACATCAATACCCAGGTGGTGAGATATACCATGGTACAAATACTTGCGGTAGGCACGGTTGTTTTTATCCTCATTCTTCACCTCTTCCCTTTTAAGCAGGCCCAGCTTTATAAACAGCTTTGTTGCTTCCTCCCCTACTTTTTCGGTATAATCCGCAATAGAGATACCGGGCTTCAGCAATGCTTTTGCATAATTGTGCAGGTGCAGGCAGCCATTGTACAACTGCTTTTGGCGGGTGGTAAACTTACCATTTACCGGAACAGTACGGGTTAAGTCTGCCGCGTAGCCGCCATAAAGAGCGCCAAAATCCAGCAATACCAGTTCGCCATCTTTACACTCCTGGTTGTTGGCAATATAGTGCAGGGTACGGGCCCTGTCTCCGCTGGCAACAATACTGCTGTAAGCAGGTTTTGATGCCCTGCTGCACAAGAACTCATGCCATATTTCCGCCTCAATTTCATACTCCATCACGCCGGGTTTAATAAAGCCCAGCAGGCGGCGAAAGGTATTGCCTGTAATGTTGATGGCCTGTTGCAATACTTCAACTTCGTGCTTTGTTTTTACCGCCCTTAACCGGCGCATTATTTTGGCGCTGCGGTAATAGGTATGCAGCGGGTAAAGCCGTTTCATTTGCTTAATGTAACGGTAGTCCCGTGTTTCAGGAGTAACGGATTTACGGTCGTTTTCGTTGGTATTCAGGTAAATATTGTCTATTTGGTGTATCCATGTTTGCAGCAGGCCATCCAGGCTGTCCAGCCAAACAATGGTTTCAATGCCGCTTATGGCGGTAGCTTCTTTGGCACGCAGCCGTTTGCCATCCCATTTTTCCTTCAGTTCCTGCGGCCGCACCAGTACCAGCACTTCGCGGTACTTGGGGTCGGGACAATCAGGGCTCAGGATAACCATCGTATCTTCCTGTTCAATACCGCAGAGCCAGTACAGGTCGCTGTTTTGCACAAAAGGGTGCAATGCATCGCCATTGGATGACAGTTCATCATTGCTGTTGAAAATAGCAATACTGTCGCCCACCATTTCTTTAATAAACCGTTTCCTGTTTTCTGTAAACAACGCAGGATTTACAGGGAGATGTTTCATGTGTTGCCTTAATGGTAAGGCTTGCAAGATAAAATAAAGATTTAAACGGCAATGGGCAGCGGTAAGATTAGTGTTTTGTTGACAAAGGCATTTGTGCGGATTTTTATGGGCCCGGCAGGAGTAACAAGTATGAGGCTTTACTTGCGTCGCACTCTTGTGCGTCCTGTTCTTTACGGGGCTTTTACCGCAGGGTAGATAAAAAGAAACTAACCCATCTCAAAAATGCAGTTAATTCATGCTTTGTTTCGTGGTTTCAGCTTTCCTGTTTCAAACCCGAACTTTTCCAGGTAGGCCAATCCGTCCTGCATTCCAATATCATTCGTTCCTGTCCACCCATTTTTTATGCCTTGCAAAATAAACTTACGAATATATGCTGGCTTGTTAAGGTTTACTACACTGGCCATATTGGTTTTTACATTCATTAAAGCAACGCCGGCATTGAGAGGGTGCCCTAAATAATAATCATCAACAGTTGAAAAGCTTAGTATTAATGGCGTTGCTTTTTGCCCACTTAAAAAAATCCTGATTATCAATTCGCTTATTTGTGTGTTTGTGTAGTACCTGCGAACAACAGAGTACAAGTATTGAGCATTACCAATTTTGAGCCTTCTTAATTTGTTTTTCATAATCCTTTGTACATCTAAACTATCCTAACTTTTTATTTAAAAATCACAAAGGTCTTTTTGCCCAGTCAACTCACACCACCTTGTTGAAATCAGTTTAGCATAATCAACATAAAATAGCCCATAACTACCAATTGAGTGTCCTTCATTTGCTTCCACTACCAAAAGTCTTCCGTCTGCGGTTAGCCCAAAATCTAAAGCATAGGCTTTGGGCGCATCACAAAAGGCTTTAACGGCAGCTTCTATTACTTTATGATCATAGCCATACTTCCAATGTCCCTTGTAACGTCGCACATCAAGCACTTCCCCGTATCGCACAAAAGCCCGCCATTCAGCTACAAAATTCACCGGTTCAGAAACCCAAATTGGTGTATCAAATTCATAGTTACTGGTTCCAATTAAGTCGGCAGTCCCCCTCACAACCCTTCCCGAAAACTGCTTCAGTACCCCTTTGGGCTTAATAAATACATTCCACATTGAAGGGTTATTGGAAACATGGCTAATTGTGGAACTATAAATCTTTCTTCCATAGAATTCATGCAAGTTATCCGGGTAATCAAAAGGCAAGGGAATATTAATTTTTAATAAGCTAAGTGCCTGGTGTATAAATGATATGCTACCTAAAAAAATGTTATCATCTTTTACTTTAAGGCCATCAAAATCACTCACTTCATGTATTTCAAAACCCATGTTATAAAATGCCTCAATAGCAGTATAGAAACTTATATTACTAAAATGCCCTTTAATAAGCTTTTCTGTATATAAATGCATGGTGGTACGTTTAAAAGTAAATACGTTTATGGTTGTAGTTTCTGCACAATAATAGCATACCTACTCATGCGCTTCATATAAATTCAAAAAATCAATAATCGCCAGCTTATTTTACTTTTTCAAGTTCAAAATTTAGATTCATTCCTTCAGATGGTATCTTTAATAACAGATTTCCGTTATTAATCTCATAAAGTAAAGTTTGCCTACTTTCTCCACCAAACTTATCCTTCGCCGTCAGGATCAATTCTTTACCCGCTTCATTAACAATAAACACTCCTTCCTGTTTTAGTTTATCATTTTTAAGCTCCTGATATTGGCCATTTTCAAGAAAAACATAATAATAATCATTAAAACCTTTAATCATTCCGGCAATAAAACCTAAAGTAAATGAGCTGTCTTTATCTCCCCTTAAGGACTCCTTAAACTCCCCAGGTATAAACGTTGAGTCTTTTTTATAGTTATGATATACAATTGCGTCAAACACAATAATTTTCCATTTACCGGTAAGGTGGGTTTTATCTTGCCCAAAGACTGTAAACGAGCAGAATAGAAGGGCTGTAAAGAAGTACGCTTTTATCATTTGCTTAAAGTTTAGGTGTAATTTCATGAAAGTGTAAGTTAAACTTATTTGATAGCATCTATATCCTTTAAATACAGGTAAACTCTCTTACAACTCAGCCAGGTAACTGCACAAACCTCAACGTATTACCGTCGGCATCGGTAACATAAAATTCACGGGTTCCCCAGCTTTGGTCAATAGGCCCCTGGTGCACAGGTGAACCTTCTTTTCCCGAAGTGTCCAGACCCCTGCTGATATATTTCTCAAACAAGCTGTCAATATCTTCAACCAATACATTGGCGGCAATACCTATCTTCTGGTCGCCCTCCAGGATTGTGAGCATTAGACTGGCCTCTCCGTTTGACAATGCCACAACCCAATCATCGGCTGAGGCGCCGGGTTCGTTCATCTCAAAATCAAGAATGCCGGTATAAAATGAAAGCGCTTCTTTCATATTACGGCAGCGAAAGATGGGAACCATTTTCATTTGGTTTGTGTTTTAAGCGAACAGTATTCATTGTGGGTTAAATTATTTTTTCCCCCTCCAAATCGGCTATGAATTTCGCTAATGCCTCACCAGATTTTCCATAAAAATGTACAAAATAGCTTTGCTCATGTAACCAAATTCCGATTTGTACGATTAGATTATCACTTCGAAACCAAGAATTATAACCGTCTGTACATTCGTTTATAACGTCGAAATGATTTGTTAAGGCCAGCAGTAAAGAATCAAGGTCTTTTAGTTCGTAATAATATGGATGTTCAATCCAACCTAAAAGGCAATTCTTGAACGCATATTGTTCAACTTTTACCTCAAAAGATGAACTCAATACATTCGCTCCAGAATAGCCATCTGAACAAAACTGCCCATCCTGATCAATGTAAAACCAGAATTGCGCTGTTTCATGATCTCCACAATAAAACAAGAATTTACCTTGTTCTTTTTCAAATTCAAATGGTTTGCCTGATTCAATATCTTGTAATAAAACAAGAAAAGTTGAGAATGCATCTCCTTTCCTAAGTTTTGTTCTAAATGTGAATCCAGAAAAGGAAACCCCATAATTTATGACCGGCTCAAAAACCGGAATATTTTGATTTAAGAAAAAGCTCTCTAATTCGTTCCTATTGGTAACTGCATCTTTATTACGTTTTAATCCGTGCAGATAATTTAAAGCTCTTTCAGTTAGTTGTCTCATGATAAGCAGCAGTCAATTATACAAAAACCTGTTGATTATTCATCCTCAATATATCAACCTTTACAAACATTTCAAAACATGCGATCATGAATTCTACCATGTGGGAAAAGCCGCATAAAGTACAGAAAGTACAAGAGTGCGACGCAAGGGACGCCTCATAGTAATTCCCATGCCGGGCCCATAAAAGTTCTACGGCTATTGCGGAGCAATAGATAAAAAACTTACCTGATGAGTGTTACTGTGCCTTTGTAATTATAGGTTTCGCCGGTGTCGCAAATAATTTCGGCCATGTAAATATAGGTGCCGGTTTGCAGGGGCCTGCCTTTGTACAGGCCATCCCAGCCGGCGCTGCGGTCGTTGGCGTTAACATTACTTTTTTCGAAGATTTTATCGCCCCAGCGGCCAAACACCACAAAGTGTTTGATGAGCTTAATGCCGCGGCCTTTAATCATGAAATTATCGTTCAGCAGATCGCCGTTGGGCGTAAAGGCCGTGGGTATCTGCACCAGGCTGGCCTTGCACACAATACTGATGTTAACGCTGTCTTTTTGCACGCAGCCATGTACGGTAGTGCCCTGTACGGTATAGGTAATATTAGAACGCGGTATGCTGATAGGCGTTGCGCAGTTGCTGCAGTTGAGGTAATCTGTAGGCGTCCACTGCCAGTTGGCAACATCACTGCTGCCGGTGGCTGTTAACTGCACTTCGGTACCGGCGAAAGAAGTAACATCCGGCCCGGCATTAACGGTGGGCAATTCTGCAATACGTACTTCTGCATGTGCAGTATCGCTGAAGCAACCAAGGCTGTCGTACCCTACCACGGTATAGGTACGGGCGGTACCGGTTCTTGTTTCAGGATTGGCTGAATTGGGGTCTGACAGGTCGGCCCCATCAATCCAATGATACCTGTATGCGCCATAAGCATTCAGCCGCAGGCTGCCGCCACGGCACAGGTACACGGGGGAATCTGCTTTGGTATCAAACTTTTCTGTTACCCGTACTATTACAGAATCTGTATTAACGCAGCCGTGGCTATTGGTTACCTGCACATTGTATTGTGCAGTTGTTTTTGGTGATACCACGGGATTTTGGTTTTGAATATGGTCTATGGCAGTATTGGGGCTCCATAAATATTCAACGCCGTCATGTGCCTGCAACTGCACAGAGCTGCCTACGCAGATGTGAGGTTGCTTAGGCTGAAGGTCAATTACGGGTTTGGCATGCACGAAAATGCCGTAAAAGGTAGTATCGAAACAGCCTTTGTTGTTTACTATCAGCGTAACAGAATCTGCACCGGTTTGGCTGAACAGCATTTGCGGCGGGTTTTGTAGCGTAGAAGTATCACTGCCCTGGAAATGCCATTGCCAGGTAAGGCCACTGTAGGCAGCATCTGTACTGCCTTTAAATGTTGCATAAGTACTTTCGCAAATAGTGGCAGGCCCTGTAATGCGCCCCCTTGCTACCGGGTTAACGGTTATGTTAACCGTAGTATCGTGCACACAGCCATAAGGAGAGCTGACTTTTAAGTTAACCGGGTACACGCCCGGTTTATTGTAAATAAAGGAAGCCTTTTCTGCGGCTGAGGTATCGGCAGCAGCGCCTGTTCCAAAATTCCAGGAATATTGCATAGGCTGCTGCAGCTCGTTCTTTGCAATACTAACCAGCCTGGGTGTAAACTGCACCACAGCGGAATCGCAGGCTATGGCAGGCTGTTGTTCTATAGCTGCCAGCAGGGTATCTATGATGATTTTTTCATTAAGAAAGAACGGGAAGGAGCAGTTATTACTGTCTTTTACAATAAGCGATGGTGTATAAACACCCGGCGTAAGGTAATGATGCACGGCAAAGGAATCGGCAGCATCTACCAGGGTGCCGTCGCCAAAATCCCAGGTATAAGAGGTAGTGTTCTTAGCTTCCGCGGTTAGGGTAATGGCTTCCGCCCCGCAACTAAAGGGCTTATCTGCCCTTAACGTGGCATAGGGCCCCTGTATGGTAATGAACTCAAAAGTAGAGTCCACAGACCCATCGGGAAAATGGCCATACAATGTTACTTTATATACGCCCGGTTTCTCGTACGTGTGGCTTACCACTTTGCGGTTATCTGCGCCGGTGCCATCGCCAAAATTCCATGATACGCCGGTTACGTTTACAGAACTGCTGTTAAAAATGGCCAGCACCGGGGGGCACCCGCTGTTAGGGTTTAAAAAAGTGGTGCTGTAGCTGTAGTTAAGGTTGGTGTTTTTTATGTACACATACTGCACGGCGGTATCGGCACACTTCTCGGCATTGTTCCGGGCAATAAGCCGCACAGTATCAACACCGGTACTGTGGTATATATGAGAAAGCTGCCCATAAAAATCTGTAACCGCGGAAAGCCCGTTACCGTATGACCAGGTAAACTGGTTGTCTAATATATTGGTATTGGCCAGGTTAGAAATATTGGCAAACTGGATATTTGTTCTTGGCAGCGCAGGGTTTTCGGAAACACTGAATGCTGCTTTCGGCCCTTTCAGTACCACATAATTACCATTAAGTACAGTGGCGGTACAGCCCTCTTTGTCGGTAATGGTTAAAGAAGCCTGGAAAGAACCCGGGTTTGCATAGCGGTGATTTACATCCCCGCCTTTAATGGTAGTTTCTACCTGGCCATCGCCGTAATTCCACTCCCATTTTTCAATAGGGGTATTGTTGCTGCCGGGCAAAGACTTGTCTTTAAAACCTACCGGGGTTTTAAAGCAAACATTGTTCACCGTCATTTCAAAATCGGCAACAGGCCCCTTAATAGCCAGCGGAATAAGATTGGTGGTATCATCGCAGCCAAAATTGTAAGAGCGGGTAATTACCTGGAGACCGTTTTTGCCGTTGTCCCAGTTTTGCAGGGTAAACGGGTGTGGGCTTAACCATTGCTGGCCTGTTTGCAGGGTGCCATTAAAAGCGCTGCCATCGGCGTATACCTGTTTTATAATATCATACTGGTAAAAACTTTCCACGGGGTTGGTTTCCATACGGGAAATATATAGCTGCAGGGAACCGTCGGAGCATACTTCAGTTTTTTCCGCGGAAAGCAGGGGATCCTGCTTAAGTAACACAGAAGTTATTATAGTGTCCTGCACACTGCAGCCGCCATTAGTTGCTGTTAATACTACCTGGTAAGTACCGGTTTTGGTGAAGTGGTGCGTTATTTCAGGCTTATAGTTGCTATAACTTACTTCAGCGCTGCCGTCTCCAAAATTCCAGGCCCATTTCTCAGCCTTGCGGGACAATTCTTCAAAACTAACCATACCGCGGTCTCCCTCGCAGGTGTTATTGGCGGCGGTAATGCGTGGAAAGGGTGGCAGAACAGTGATGTAGTTTTCTTTTACTATGGTATCAGCACAGGTTCCGTTAGAAACAATAAGCGTTACCGTAAATGTTTCATCCCTGTAATACCGGTGAGAAATACCGGTACTGGTGCTGGTGCCGGAGTTGTTATCCCCAAAAAGCCAATAATAGGCATAAGCCCCCTGCCCGCCATCCGCACCTAACACTGTAAAGGTTACCGGGTTATCCCCGCAAACGGTGGTAAGGTCTGCAACAAAATCAAGTTTGGGCTTTTCAAAAATAGTAACGCTATAAGCGGCTGCCCCTTTGCAGCCTGCCTTCGTGGTATAGTTAAGCGTAACCGTATAAACACCCGGTGTAGTAAAACTGCGCTTGGGTTGCGGTAAACCTGAGCCATTGCCACCATCGCCAAACGACCAGCGGTATTCTGCTATTTCAGCATCGGAATGCACATAAAAAGTAGTATTTAAAGAAAGGCAACCTTCCGGGCCGTTGGAACTTTGGATAGTAACATTGGGTTTTGACACCACTACCTGTTTTGTAATGGTAGTGCTGCAACCTGCATCGTTGGTTAGCCTAAGGGCAGGCCGGTAGGTGCCGTCAGCAGTATAGGTATATGCTGCCGTTTGCCCGGCAGCCATTACGTTAAAACCGGTATCGCTGTAATTAAAGTCCCACTCCCAGCTAACGGGTGTAGTAGTAGTGTCCTGGAATTTTACCTCAACAGGCGCCCCGCAGTTTCCCTGCATGGCCAATAAGAAATCTTTTGTTTGTGGAGACGGTTTTACCCTTACCGTTTTAACCGCGGTATCCTTACAGTTGCCATAACTGTTTATAAGGGTTACCCTGTAATTTTTCGCAGGACTAAAAGTATGCGTAAGTATTTGTTGGGCGCCCCCCTGCACAACGCTGTTAATTTTCCAGGTCTGTGCATCCGCCGCGGGTACACTTATATCGGTAAACACTGCTTCACTGTTTTCACAAACAACCGGCGGCATATCGAAGGCCGTATTAAAATTCGCCACGTTTACCAGGCTGTCTTTGGTTAGCTCTGCCACGCAACCTTCAGAACTGGTTACGGTAAGGGTTACATTGTAGGAGCCCTTTACCCCATAAACATGGCTGGCAGTTGCACCGGAAGCGGATTTTCCATCGCCGAAATTCCAGGCATAGGTAAGTGTGCCGGGCCCCTGGCTGTTATTTTGAAAACTTACCGGATCATTAATGTTGCAAACCGTAGCCGGTACCGCGTCAAAAGATGGTTCAACTGCCGACAATACCTCCACTATGTTTTTGTTTACAGTGGCATAACAACCAAAACTATTAGTTACCGTAAGGCCGGCCGTAACAGGTTGAGCAGCTTTGTAAGTATGTTCGGTTGTTTGTTCCCCAGGCTTGGCCGTACCATCGCCATAATCCCAGAAATAGCTGGTAATAGTACCATCTCCGGGTGTTGAGTTGCTGGTTAAGGTTACCGGCAATGGCAGGCAACCTTTGGCAATGTCGGCAGAAAAATCAACAACCGGTTTTTTGTATACTGTTATGTCCAGCGTTTTGGTGTAGATGTTGCCTTTATCAGTAACAGTAAGTGTTACTGTATAAACCTGTTCATCTTTATAGGTAGTGCCGGGGTCTTTAAGTGTAGATGTATTTGTGTTGCCAAAGTCCCATTTATAAGAAGCGCCTGCTGAAAGTCCCGATGAAGTATTGGTAAAGCGAACATCAAGCGGCGAACAGCCCCCGGTTTTATTTACCGTAAAATCCGCGGTTTGGGCCTGGGAAAAACAGCAAATAAAAAAAAACAAAATAAACACAATAAAATGACGGTGGCGTCTCTGGTTCGCACTCATAAACAAACGAAAAGGATTTACTGCCGGTTTTTTCAGGATGGGTTACATCAGGTTAAGCGAGAGATATTGAAATTAAATGGATAATACCGGGATTGATGTACAAAAATCCTGCCTTAAAGGTTACAAACCAAGATTATTGATAATTTCTTTTTACAGTGGGGATAACAATGCGGTTTAAGGGCATGGAGTGCCTGAATAATGCCTGCGGCATTTTTTATTTTTATGGTACGGGCAGATGTATTTCATGGGGACTTCGTTGTGTCACTCACTTGTACGCTATAACTTTATTGAGCAACAAATACAGTATCCTGCAGCATTTCAGGCGTGATTGATATTTTGCGGCATCTTCCCAGCATGGGTAGAGTTACATTACAGTGTTTGTTCTCCAATAAAACAAACAGGCGGCTGTTAATAAGCCGCCTGTTAAAAAGGATATTTCTGCCTGTTATAAGCTTTTCTTTATTTTCCTTACGAATGCTTCAGTAACATCAGCTAATTGTGCAATCTTCCTTATGCTGAAATCTGTTTGTTGCAACAGGTTTTTTACAAATGCAATTCTTGCTTCCTGGTTACCCTGAAGCATGCCCTCCTTCTTTTCCCTTTCCATCAACATTTCTACAATACCCATAGTTGTTTTATTTCCGGTAAAGTCGTTTATCTTTTGTTCAAATTTAGCGTTATTTTCCTTTTTGGCAAACCGTACATAACTCTTCAGAAAAACTAATAACTCTCTAACCTTTTTTAAAGGTATTTCTCGGCGCAGCAGATTTTTTGCCAGTTCCACCTTCAGTTGCAGCAAATTGTCGTCAGGCACCCTTTTTTGTTTAATAGCGAGCAGTACCGTTAATACCACTACTGAAAACGGATTGCTGTTTGACAAAAGCCTTTCCTCGTCCTCCTCTATTATTTTGTAACTATTGAATCTAAAAACAGCACTTGTGCCAAGGCAGTTATAAGCAAAAGTACCAGGCTTAAAGTTCTTATTGCTGTCTGTTAAAATAGCAATAGCGGTTACCGGCTTGTCATATCTATCCAGTATACGGTAAAAATAAGTGAACATGCGCTTTTCAAAACCGGCGTCTTTATGGCCTTGTACTTCAATATGTACCAGTATCCACTCCTCTCTTCCATCGTTTAAAAAAACTTTAACCAGTTTGTCAACAAATTTTGGATAAGTGCCTTCCCCCTGGGGATACAGTTGTGCAAGTTCTTTATCAAGGAAAGCAAAGCCTTTTTCCATGTCAAAAAGTTCGTCTGCATTGCTGAAAAAGAAACGTAGAAAGTCGTCAAATACATTTTCAAGTATACCTTTCCAGAGGATGTCGTCGCGTTTCATAAAATAGGATTACCGGAGTAGTAAATATAAACAGTATGACTATGACAAAGCAGAAATTAATAAAAGCCTATTTCTCCCGGACTTTACCAGGGCTGAAAAGCTGCCATGAAAAACCGGACGTACAAGTATTCCAATCTTGCTGCTTCGCCACGCAAGATTGCTCAACAGGCGGTGCCATAATTTATTGTAGCCGGGTTCATAAAAAAGCTAAATATGCGCTACGTTTTGTTCAATGGAACACGATATGCAGTAAAGCAGCACGAATTTTTCTATCTTATCAACGTAACCGTTCCTTTATAGTTGTAGGTTTCGCCGGTGTCGCAAATAACTTCGGCCATAAACACATAGGTGCCGGTGGGCATTGTGCGGTTTTGGTATTTGCCATCCCAGCCGGCGCTGAAATCGTTGGGCAATACGTTGTTCTTTTCAAATACCTTATCGCCCAGGCGGCCGAATATCACAAAATGTTTGATGAGCTTAATGCCCTGGCCGGTGATTTTAAAGTAATCGTTGCGCATATCTCCGTTGGGCGTAAAGGCAGTGGGTATTTGTACCAGGCTGGCCTTACAAACAATTTTAATGCTAACGCTGTCTTTAGCCCGGCAGTTTTGAGCGGTGGCCACTTCAACAACATACGTTATATCAGACCGTGGTATGCTTACCGGTGATGCGCAATTGCTGCATGTTAAGTAGGTGGATGGCTGCCAGGCCCAGCTAACTACATCGCTGCTGGCGGTACTTATTAACTCAACCGCAGAACCTGCCGGTGTTATTATATCATCTCCGGCATTAACGGTGGGCAGGGGATCTATTAATACCATGGTTTGAGCAGTATCAGTAAAGCAACCATAGTTGTCGTAGCCAACTACCGTATACGTTCTGGGCACGGTGGTATTGGTAACGGGCGTGCCGCTTTGCGGGTTATCCAGGTTGCTGCCGTCAATCCAGCGGTAGCTGTCTGCACCAGTGGCCTTTAACATTAAGGTACTGCCCTGGCAGAGGTGCACCGGCGAATCTACCGCAACGGTAAAGCGCTGTATTACCAGCACGGTAACAGAATCGCGGCTGGAGCAGCCTTTGGCATTGGTAACATCTACCGCGTACATGCTGGTAGCAGCGGGACTTACAAAGGGGTTGGCAATATTGGGGTTATCAATATCCGCTGCCGGAGACCAGGTAAAGCTGACACCATCATGCGCCTGCAACTGAACAGCGCCACCCACACAAACATGCGGTTGTTTGGGCAGTATATCAATAAAAGGTTTTGCATTTACGATAATGTTGTGATAGGCTGTATCGTAACAGCCATCATTATTTACCACTAACCTTACCTGCGCAGGGCCAGGCTGTATAAACTGTTGTGCCGGTGGGTTTTGCTGGGTAGCGGCAGCATTGCCTTGAAATTGCCATTGCCAGGTGGCATTGGTTACCGGTATGTTTGTAGTGGCGGTAAAAGCAGCAAAAAGATCCTGGCATACTTCCGGCGGGCCGGTAATAATACCACGGGCAGTAGGCTTTACCAGTATGTTTACATCCGTTTCATCCACACAACCATAGGGCGAAGCTACTTTAAGCTTTACCGTATAGTTGCCGGTGTTATTGTACACAAACGCCGGGTCTTCGGTATTGGCTGTATCCGTAACATTGCCGGCGCCAAAGTCCCAATGATAATGCATGGTTTCCTGTAACTGGTTTTTGGCAACGCTCAACATATCTATCGTAAAGAAAACCGTACTGGAGTCGCACACTACAGGTGGCTGGGTTTTAATGGCGATAGACAGGGTATCAATAACCACTTTGTTATCAAGGTAAAAGCTGTTGGTAGGGCAGCCGCTGCCATCCTTAGGAATAACAGCGGGGTTATATACCCCAGGTGTAAGGTAACTGTGAACTGCAAAGGTATCAGCGGTTTCAATGGTGGTGCCGTCTCCAAAGTCCCACAGGTAGTTGCTGGTGTTGTATGCTTCAACATGCAGCTTTATGGTATCTGCAGAACCGCAGGAAAACATCTTATCCGCATACAACGTTGCATAAGGCCCTTTTATGGTAATGTACTCAAACGTGGAGTCAATGCTTCCATCTGCAAAATGACCATACAAAGTAACCTTGTACACACCTGGCTTTTCGTACACGTGGCTGGCAAAATTGATATTGTCAGCGGTACTGCCATCACCAAAACTCCAGGATATGCTGCTGGTATTGATGGATGTGTTTACAAAACTGGCTATAACAGGCGGGCAGCCTGTTGAAGGGTTTACAAATGCCGTAGTATAAGTATATGCCAGGTTAATATTTTTTACCTGCAGGTATTGCACCGCGGTATCAGTACAGGATTTGTCGGCGGCAGATGCTATCAGCATCACCGTATCAATACCTGTTTCTGTGTAGGTATGCCAGGGATAATCGTAAAGATTGGTAACAGTACTTGTTCCGTCGCCAAAATGCCAGGTAAAGCTATTGTCGTAATAGTTGGTGCCGTATGTATTGGATGTATTGTAAAAGGTGACTGTTGTATTAGGCAGTACAGGATTATCAGACATGTAAAAAGATGCTTTGGGTCCATTAACCGTTACACTATGGTAGGCATTGTCGGCATCGGTACAACCATCCTTATCTGTAACCTTTAACGTAACATAGTAGTAACCCGGGTTGCTGTAAGTGTGTTTGGTAAGCCCGCCTTTGGTTAAGGTTTCGGTAATGCCATCGCCGTAATCCCATTCCCATTTTTCAATAGGTACACTGCCACCTGCTTTGGATGTATCCTTTAACTCAACCGGCGATTTAAAACATATATTGTCTTTCACTACCTCAAAGCCAGCAGTTGGCCCTTTAATTACAAGAGGTATCATATTGGTAGTGTCTAAACAGTTGAAATAATCAGAACGGGTAATAACCTGCAGGTCTTTTTTGGTTACATCTAGGTCGCGGAGGAAAAACTGGTACCCATCTGACCAATAATAATCCATTATATTAATGTAGCTGTTATAGGGTGTACCGTCACCATAAAGCGCCTGTACCACTTGATATTCATAGTAGTAAGAATAATAGGGGTTGTGTTCCATTTGCGTTATGTTCAAAAACAGATCTCTGTCGCTGCACACCTGGGATGATTGGGCTGCCAGTAAAGGCTTTTGCTTCAACAATACATAAGCCGTAACGGAATCCCTTACCGAACAGCCTCCATTGGTGGCAGTAAGCACCACTTTGTAAGCACCTGTTTGGGTATAGGTGTGCTTTACTTCCGGCTTAGCCGTAGTGTAAGCAGTAGCAGCGCTGCCATCACCAAAATCCCAACTCCAGCCTTTCGCCTGGTCTGATGTCTCGGTAAAAGTCACTTCACCACGGGTGCCGTCGCAGGTATTCATTACGGAAGCTATCTTAGGAAATGGCGGCAATACTTTTACATAGTTTTTCTTGGTAACTGTGTCGCGGCAGCCGTTGTTGTCAACAATCAGCGAGATGGTATAAGTTGAATCATGATAATACTGGTGGGTATTGTTGGCATAGTAACCGTAGTATTCATTTTCGCCAAAATTCCACAGGAAGTTTCCAAAGCCAAGGTTGGTGCCGGTAACAACAAACGTAACCGGTGTATTACCGCAAATGGTAGTACCGGGGCTGGCCGTAAAATCAAACTTAGGTTTTTCTTCTACCCTGATGGTTTTGTAAGCCGTTCCTTTACAGCCATTGGCATTGGTGTAATCAAGCCTAACGTTGTAGGTGCCCGGCTTGCTGAATGTGTGAGAGGGTTTGGCTGAAGTACTTTTGCTGCCATCGCCAAAATCCCAGCTATAGTCTGTAACAGCAACATCGGAAGAAACGCTGAATTGGGTAGTTAAAGATTGGCATGCCAGGTCGCCGCCAGAACTTATTATCTGTGCATTTGCCTTGTACACAGCTACCGTTTTGTTTACAAAAGTTGAACAACCGTCTGCATTGGTAACCTGCAGGGTAACGTAATATGTACCATCCGCAGTGTAAGTAAATGTAGGGTCTTTGGTAAAGGCCGTAGGATCGAAATTATAGTAATAAAGGTTATCAAAATCCCAGCCCCATTTTACGGCTGAAGCTGTGGTATCTTTAAACTTAACGGTTACCGGGGCGCCACAAACGCCGCCCATGTCAGCAATAAAATCCTGTGTTTTAGGAGAAGGTTTTGCCGCTACGGTTTTAGTAGCTGTATCCACACAACTGCCATATTTGTTTACCAACTGTACCTTATGCTGTTTACCGTCTGTAAATGTTGTTGAAAACTGGCTGTAATTATAGTAATATTCATTACCATCCAGCAGCCATACCTGGTTGCCGGATATGGGGTTGCTTTTATCAGTAAATGTTGCGGTATTATCCTGGCAAATAAGCGAAGGCACATCAAAATCACTTTTAAAATTGGCTACGTTAACTACAGCATCCCTGGTTATTACGTCGGTGCAGCCATCACTGCTTTTAACGGTAAGCTTTACGGTATAAGTGCCCTTTGCACCGTAGACATGAGAAGGATCTTTATCTGTTGAAGTTTTACCGTCACCAAAATCCCAGCTATACGTTAAAGTGCCGGAACCTGTACTGGTATTGGTAAACTTAGCCGCATCTGTAACCCGGCACAGAACCGCCTTATCTATTTTAAAATCGGCCTTTACCGGCGGCAGCACTTTTACAATAGCGCTTTTGCTAAGCGTATTAAAACAGCCATGGCTGTTGGTTATGGTAAGGCTGGCCGTTACTGTTTGAGGTGTATTATAGGTATGCTGTTCGGATGGCTGGCTGCCAGGCTGTGTTGAGCCATCGCCAAAATCCCAGAAATAATTGCTGATGCTTCCATCGCCGGGGGTGGATGTGCTTTTAAAAGTTACAGGCAATGGCAGGCAGCCCTTACTTACATCTACAGTAAAATCTACCGACGGCTTTTTATACACCGTTACATTCATGCTTTTGGTGTAGGCTTTACCGGCATCTTTAACGGTTAGTTTAACACTGTATGTTTTTTCTTCTTTGTAGGTAGTGCCCGGGTTGGTTAATGTAGAGGTGTTGCCATTGCCAAAATCCCAACTGTAGGTGGCTGATGCGGACATGCCGGTAGATGTATTGGTAAACCTGATATCCAGCGGGGAACAGCCTCCCGCCTTGTCTGCCGTAAAATCTGCTGTTTGCGCAAACAGGTAACCGTGCCATAAAAGGCACGCTGCAAAAAGTACGGACAATTTAAGGCGGCTTTTTTTGAGGGGCATAAACAGTTAAAGGTTGAGGCAAACTGTTAACTTATGGGGTATTTTCCTGGTTATTAGTTTGCTTACGGGTTCAAGTGTTTTTTGGGTTGGAAAGATACGCCGGAAAATGTTGCGGGATGGGGTTAGGAGAAAAAATAATGCGGGTGCAGCAATGCCATTAACTTAAGCATTGTTAAGCTGAAGTTACCGAAGCATTATAGAAACTGATTTATGCAAGTTACTTTTCACGAATCCGCCTTCGACAGCTCAGCATGACATTCTTAACTAAACGGCATTTACTCACCATTCACCATTGACCATTCACTACCCTACCAGGGCTGAAAAGCCGCCCAATGAGCAGAAAGCACACGCTGTTGCGACGCAAGGGACGATGCCATAAAAAACCGTCAGCCGGGTTCATAAAAATCCGGTGTACTATGTTCAACACAGTACACCGGATTTATTTTATAACCAATTACCCGTTTCTTTTTTTAATCATCGCGGTAACAACACCGGCCGACCATTTGGGCAAGATGAATTTGATGGTATCATCCCCCTCCTGGTTAACCGTTATGGTTACCGGCTCTATGGTTTGTGGTTGTTCTATGGTATTACGCTCACTTAAAAAACCCGCGGAAATAAGCTTAAAGTCTGTTTTGTTCAATACAAAACCGCTGTCAAGTTTAATGTCAACAGCCACATTCCTGTCAAGCGGGTTAACAGCTTTAATAAATACCTTACTTCCATCCACCGATTTAGTGGCTATTACGTTGAGGCTATCTGTGGAGCCGTTCATCTCAATACGATAAGGCGCAAAATGCTCATGCCACAGCTTCATCACTTTATAGTTGGGCGCCCCAAACCATTTGCTCTGGTTAAAGTTAATGAAGGCATTGTCCCAGGCCGGGGCTTTAACGTGGCGCAGCCATAATGCCGGCGTAGCCATGTCAATCAATGGGGTACGCTCCATAGCATTCAACATACCTGCCGCGTACAAACCGGTACGCCAATCGGTACTTTGGGCATTCCACTCAGAAAAGAACAATTTAACCCTGGGGTTTTTACTTTTTGCTATGTATGGCGAAAGCGAATTCCAGTATTTTTCCGCGTAAGGAATGCCGGTTAAAAAGTGGGCAGGGTCTTCGTAATTGTGAATACTCAGGTAATCTATATGCTCGGCAGCATTGTTAATAATAAGTGTATCACTACCCTTCCATGAGGTGTTAAAGTAACCGCTGCCACAGGCAATAATTTTGATGGTAGAATCTTTCTTGCGCATTTCCGGTGCAAACTGGCGGATGATCTTTACATACTCCATCTGTTGCATTATCCATACTTCGTTATCCAGTTCCCAGTACTTTACATTATAGGGTGCCGGGTGCCCGTTTTGGGCCCGCAGTTTACCGTAGGGGGTAGTGGTATCGCCGTTGCAATACTCCATCCAGTTGAGTGTTTTTTTCAGCCATCCTTCCCGCTCCCACTTATTGGTGTTGTAGCCTACATGTACTACAACAACCGGCTCTGATTTCAGCTTTTCGCAAAGTCGCAGGAATTCGTCAAGCCCAAAAGCCAGGGGGTCCATCTCATCCCAACCGCTTTTGCCAATACGGGCTTTTTGTGGTCCTATACCATGCTCCCAATCGTAATGAGAAACAAATGTGCCACCCGGCCATCGTATAATGGCAGGTTTTAAATCCTGCATAGCTTTAAACAAATCGGCACGAAAACCACCCGTTTTACCAGCAGATGCAGGCATCAGGCTTAACTGGTCAACCCAGGCAACCGTTTTACCGTTGGAGACAATTTGCAACTGCGCGGTATCGCAATCTGCATTACTGGCCAAACGTAAGGGGTATTCTTTCCATTCCGGGTCAATATGATTGATCACCTGTTGGGCAAGCACTTTGTCCCTGTTCATTAAACGTACAATAATGCCTTTGTCAGATTTACCCCTGAGCCAAACAGACCCCTGCAGGGTATCCCCTTTGCGGGCATTAAAGTTTTGCTGGTAAAGGCCACCCTCACTTTCGTTGGCCGCTATTTTTACGCTTACATGTCCGTTTAAAGGATTAGAAGTATCGGGGCTTACCTGGCAATCGCCGGTTACATACCAATGGCGGGCCGGGGTAATAACCGGCGCAAGGGAATCTTTTGACAATGATTTTACCTTAATGTTCCTGAACTCCGCTACCGTATTGATTGCGCCCAGGCTTAGCCGCCCGTTTTGAGGATCTGTTTTCTGTAACTGGTAATCAAAAAGGGATTGACCATCCAGCCAGGCCTGCACCCGCTGTTTATCGCAACGCACCACCAGGTTGTACCAGCGGTCTTTTGCTATGCTGCCCTTGAGGGACTGGACAGTTTTTATATCCTGGCTAAGGTTAATAAAGTTCCATTGCGCGGCAACTACCAGCGATTGCCGGGTGTTGTTGGAGTCTCCCAACGCCAGTGTAATACGGTTAAGCGTGTTGCGTACGCCCACCAGCACATCGCCTTCGTCTTCTGTTTTTCTGAACTCTACGGAGGCTTCATAGTCACGCCACTTTTCATCGCCTATTAAAAACTGGGAGGCTGCCTTTTCCGGCGCACTGGTGATAATGGTTTTATCCTGGTTGTTAATGCGCCAGTTGCCTTTGGCCATGCATTCCTCAAAACTGCGGTTCCAGACCACTTCGCCCCAAATACCCCCATTAACAGAGTGGTAAATGTGCTCCAGGAAGTGGCCATAAATTTTTTCGTTGATTTTGCCTGCTATCCGCGAGGGATGCACTGTTAGGGAAACTGACTTTTCCTGGCCGAATAAGGCCGCGGGCAATATAATACAAGCTAATAATATCACCTTTTGAAGATGGGATTTTCTCATGCTCAAAATTTTCAATTATTGGTTTTTCAACAATACGCACAAACCGTGCAAGATTCTGATAATTAAAGTTATAATTAGATGGGTAACCGAATTTATGCCTTAAGTTTTAGCCCGGCAAGCATTTAAACGCTATTTTAAGAAAGTGCCGGAGATTTAATAACCCTTTAAACGGGGAAAAGTTTGAAAGATTGTGCAAAAAAAAAGTCCCGCCGGTTAGGCGGGACAGGTATATAATGACGTTAGATTGAACGGGTAACGGTTATACACGGAAGTGTGAGAATGCCTTGTTGGCTTCAGCCATGCGGTGTGTGTCTTCTTTCTTTTTGAAAGCAGCGCCTTCACCTTTGCTGGCGGCCACTATTTCGTTAGCCAGTTTATCAGCCATGGTACGGCCGTTTCTATCGCGGCTGAAACGGATTAACCATTTCATGCTCAGGGAAATTTTTCTGTCAGCACGTACTTCTGTAGGAATCTGGAAGGTAGCGCCACCAATTCTGCGGCTGCGCACTTCAACTGCAGGGGTAACATTCACCAATGCTTTTTTCCATATTTCGTAGCCATCTTCACCAGTGTTTTTACTTACTTTATCCAAAGCATTGTAAAAAGTGCTGATAGCTGTGCTTTTTTTGCCATCCCACATCAGGTTATTAATGAAACGGGTAACCTGTTTGTCGTTATAGCGGCCATCAGGCGCTAAGGGTAATTTTTTGGCTTGTGCTTTACGCATATCTCAAAAACTATTATTATTTGTTACTTATCAGTTTTTAAACAGAAAACCTATTTTTTAGGTTTTTCCTTTTTGGTACCGTATTTAGAGCGGCTCTGCTTGCGGTCTTTAACACCGGCAGTATCCAGGCTTCCGCGTACGATATGGTAACGAACACCCGGTAAGTCTTTAACACGGCCACCGCGTATAAGCACAATGGAGTGCTCCTGCAGGTTGTGACCTTCACCAGGTATGTAAGCGATAACCTCTACTTTGTTTGTTAAACGCACTTTGGCAACTTTACGCAAAGCGGAGTTAGGTTTTTTTGGAGTGGTTGTATAAACCCTTGTGCAAACGCCGCGGCGCTGGGGACAAGCATCCAAAGCCCTTGATTTGCTTTTTGCCCTGATGATTTCACGGCCCTTTCTAACTAATTGTTGTATTGTAGGCATTCTAAACCATTATTTTTTCGGACGGCAAAGGTAACGGCATGATTGTGAAATTCCAAATAAACAAATTCCTATTTCCAAAAAATCCCCGGATTTGTGAATAAACCGGGGATTTCTATTGAATTTTTTCTTTTTTCAGGAGACCAGCGACGGCAATTCTAACCGGGCTTGCGTTGTGTCACTCACTTGTACGCCTTGTTCGCTATGCGGCTTTTAAGCCCGGGTAGAGAAGTGAGTGGTGAATGGTGAGTGGTGAATAGTGAGTCTTGTGCATTTCTGTCAATTACAGCCCACATAGTACATCATACACAAAAAAGCACTTCGTACTTCGTAGCCCGTACTTGAATCATCACACATCGCACTAAATCCTAACCAGCCAGTTGTGGGTATCTTCCACTTTACCTTCCCTTATATCGGCCAGGCGCTGCTTTACAGCCGCGGCCAGCTTAAATGAAGCAACATCAAACTGCATAACCGTATCCCTGTACTTTAACTCCTTCACCAGCGACACTACAGCAGCGGTACCGGTTCCAAAAACTTCCTGTAGCTGGTTGTTTTTGTAGGCCTCAGTCAGCTCGTCTATGCTGATTTTCCTCTCTTCCACCTTAATCCCCATCTCTTCCAGTAGTGTTATCACACTGTTGCGGGTAACACCAGCCAGTATGGTCCCCTCTTCCAGCGAAGGTGTAATGGCCACGTTGTTGATTATAAAGAATACATTCATCATGCCCACTTCCTGCAGCCATTTGTGCTCAAAAGCGTCTGTCCATAAAACCTGGTCGTAACCCTGCTCTTTAGCCACGGTAGCGGCTTTCATACTTCCGCCATAGTTACCGGCGTTTTTTGAAAAACCAACGCCCCCAGGTGCAGCGCGGGTATACTTTTCTTCAACAGCTATGCGCAGCGGTGCGGAAAAATAGGCGCCGGCCGGGCTTAACAGTATAAGGAATTTATATTTTTCAGAAGGTCTTACGCCAAGCATGGTATCCGTGGCAAACATTAAGGGGCGTATGTAAAGGGAATAATCTTTTTTAGCGGGTATCCAATTCTTATCAATTTCAATCAACTGGCGCATACCCTCTATAAAAATTTCTTCAGGCACTTCCGGCATGTTCATACGGTCTGCCGAAAGGTTAAACCTTTTAAAATTATCGTATGGGCGAAAGATGAAAGGATTTCCTTCCGCGTCTTTGTAAGCTTTAATACCTTCAAAAATAGATTGGCCGTAGTGCAGCGCCGCAAGCGAAGGCTCCAGCAGCAGGGGCTGGTAAGGTTTTATTTCGACTGATTTCCATTCGCCGTTTTCGTAGTCGGCTTCCAGCATGTGATCGGTAAAATACTTGCCAAAAGGCAGGTTGTCAAAATTGAAGCCTGTTAATTTGCTTCTTTCAACCCTTGTTACTGAAATGTCTAAAGCTTCGGTCATAACACTAAATTTGCTGCAAAGAAAATAAAAAAATAAAACTAACAACCGTTAATTATACTCATTACATGAATTCCACACTTCCACCATTTGTTATTGCGGAACTTTTCAGAAACACGCTTGTTTTAACGGGTGATGTAAAGGCTGGATTAACGAATGATGAGACGCAAATTACAACAAAAAAGCCTGAAGCAGCAGCCCGGCCGGCGCCACTCATCAATAAAAAATGGTGGCTGGGCGATAACAGGCGCCATATTACTGTAGTGGTTAGCGATGAAGACAATGCTTACATTGATGACAACAGCCTTAATACCCTGATGAAACTATTGGAAGCCCTGAAAATGAATATGGCGGATATTGCCATAGTTAATGCCAGCCAGCAACAGGTTACTTTTACCCTGCTGAAGAAACATCTGCAACCGCAGTATGTGCTGCTTTTTGGCATAAGCACCAAAGACATACAGTTGCCCTTTGCCATGCCTGACTACCAGGTACAGAAACATGGCAATTGTACCATTTTATCGGCGCCGGTTGCTACGCTTTCCACTGAAAAAAATGACAAGGCCATCAACGCAGAAAAAAGAAAACTCTGGGATAGTTTAAAAAGGGTATTTAGCTGATGCCTGGTGCAGGCGGGGTTTCTACCAGGGCCTGAAAAGCCGCCCAATGAGCCGGACGTACACGCTGTTGCGACGCAAGAGGCGATGCCATGAAAACCCTCAGCCGGGTTCATAAAAATTTTTCTTTAACAAAACCAAGCCAAATACCCGTTACAAATGCCAACACTGATATTCGCCACCAATAACCAACACAAAGTAGAAGAAATAAGAAATGTTATTGGCAGCAGGTTTACAATTATTACGCTGAAAGAAGCAGGTATTAACATAGATATACCGGAACCACATGATACCATCGCGGCTAATGCCTCTGAAAAATCGAAAGTAATTTTTGAGCTTACCGGGCAGGATTGTTTTAGTGAAGATACGGGCCTTGAAGTGGAGGCGCTGAATGGCGAACCAGGCGTGAAAAGCGCCAGGTACGCTGGTGACGGCAAAGATTTTCAAAAGAATATTGACAAACTGCTGGCCAACCTTGCCGGTAAAGAAAACAGGAATGCACGGTTTAAAACTGTTATTTCTTTACTGATGAATGGCAAAGAACATTTATTTGAAGGAATTTGTAATGGCCATATAATTGAACAACAAACCGGCACGGGTGGTTTTGGTTACGACCCGGTTTTTGTACCTGCAGGAAGCGAGAAGACTTTTGCTGAAATGAGCATGGATGAAAAAAATATTTTCAGCCACAGGAGAAAAGCTACTGATAAACTAATAAGCTTTTTACAAAGCTGCTAACTGTAATTGGCTAAAGCTTTTAATTGTATATTAGATAAAAGCTATGCCATGAAAAGACTTTTACTGTTCTGTGCAGGTTTGCTGTTTGCCGTATTAACCACAACCGCACAGGAAACAAAAGATACACTTACCATTAAACCCGGGGATATTGAAGCATCCAGGCGTGTACGCCGTGCAGAATTGGATGATGCAATAAGGCCCGCCTGGCATTTGACAATTGCGGAAGGGCAAGGCATGCCTTTTGACCCCAATGGGGCCATTTTTAAAGACGGGGTTTATCACCTGTGGCACCTGTACCAGGCAGAAGCGGGCCACCACTGGCAGCACCTGAGCAGCATTGACCTCTTTCACTGGCGCTGGCATTCCAAAGATTTACAACACCATACCGGCGACCCCGACAAAGGTATTTTTAGCGGTAATGCCTTTGTAGCCAAAGACGGTAACGTTGTTATAAGCTACCATGGCGTGGAAAGCGGAGGCAATTGCGTGGCGTACAGCAGCGACAAAAACCTGGATATATGGCAAAAACCCAAAGCCAACCCTATTGCCACACCGGGGTGGGACCCACACATGTGGCTGGAGGGAGATACCTATTACCAGATTTCCGGCGGTATGCCGGTATCTGCAGGCATACCTAACCCGGCTGTTTTGTTTACCGGCAAAAGTTATACTGAGCCTATGAAAAAACTGGGAAATTTTTTAAAGTATGACCTGCCGGGTGTGGATGATTTTGAAGATATTTCCTGCCCTGATTTTTTTAAGCTGGATGATAAATGGGTGCTCGTCTGCATCAGTCATATCCGCGGCGCCAGGTATTATATAGGCAATTGGGATGGCCAGCAGTTTACGCCGGAATACCACCACAGGATGAACTGGCCTGGCGGAACATTTTTTGCCCCCGAAACACTGCTTGACGACAAAGGCCGACGCATTTTATGGGCCTGGGTACTGGACAGGAAATCCGGAGTATCCAGCGGCACTATGAGCATGCCACGTGTGCTTACACTGGCAAAGGACAAAAAATCTCTGCTGATTGAACCGCCACAGGAAGTTGAAAGGCTAAGGTACCAGCCCGCCAGTGAAGCAGGCTTTGAAATTGGAAAAGGGCAAACAGTGACCCTGAAAAACACGGCAGGCAAGAGCATGGAAATAGAAATGGTTGTAGACCCCGGCCTGGCAAAACGTTTTGGATTTAACGTGTTCTGCTCAGCAGATGGCAGGGAGAAAACAGCGGTTGTTTTTGACAGGGACAAAAAAACTTTGGGTATAAACGTTGACCAATCCAGCCTGCAAAAGTCAGTGTATCGTGAATTTGCTATGGTGCGGGAACCTAACCCTGCTGTAGATATAGAAGAAGCCCCTTTTGAAATATTACCAGGCGAAAAACTGAAAATCCGTGCATTTTTGGACAAATCTGTTTTAGAGGTTTTTGTAAATGGCAGACAGTGCATTACGCAAGTAGTTTATCCAACGCTTAAGGATGCTGTACATGTTGAAATATTTGCAGAAGACGCAACTGTTAAAGCAGAGTCGGTAAAATCGTGGCAATTGTTTCCTGCGATGCAGTGGTAAAATTTTGTATAAGCTAACCCCAAACTAAAGGCAATGCCGTTGCTTACAACATTCGTATAAATAAAAAAGGGGCGGCAACGCCCTTTTTTATTTATACCAATAAGAAGTTATTTTATCGCATCAACCTGGTCGTTATAGTATTTTACCGTTGCTATTACATCAGGCAGGTTATTTTCCCAATTAGATTCATGCTCTATAGAGAACATACCATTAAAGTTTTGCCGTTTCAATTCTTTAAAAATTGGCGCAAACTCTATTACACCTTTACCAACCACTGTATCAGCGGCATTGGTCTGGTCGAATTTAACTATGTCTTTCAGGTGTACGCCATATACATGGCCTTCCAGTTTTTTAAGGCAATCAGCCGGGTTTAAACCGTTGCGTGCCCAGTGGCCTACATCTGCACAGGCGCCGATATTGGGATGGCCTTCGATGGCGGCCAATACAGAATCCGGATGCCAGTAAGCGTTGGGTTTGGGATGGTCGTGAATGGCTACTTTGATTCCATAAACCCCGGCAAGGCTGTCTATAACAGACCAATGTGATTTAACAGGCTCGGAAGTGATATAGCTGAGGTTAAATTCTTTGGCAAGGTCAAAATTCTTTTTCCATTCTTCGGGGGTTTGGGGACTAATTACACCCATGGCTACAATACTGATGCCTTTTGACTGCAGCAGTTGTTTCAGTTTGCCACGGTCAGCGGCAGACATATCCACGCCGAAGGAACCTTTCATATCGCCGCCCAGCTTTTGGCCATGAAACGCTTCGATGTGTTTGATACCGGCACTGTCGGCTTTGTCCAGAGCCTGGGCCAGGGTAAAGAGGCGGAACGTCCACATTTGTGCACCAATTTTAAAGCCGGCGGTAGAACCGGGGGCAGTGGAGGTATCAGTAGCAACGGAGGTACTGTCGGCACTACCATCGCCGGAGCCACCTGAATTACATTGGGTAAATAAAGCAATGCCCAATAAGCACAGGCACGCATAAACAATCGTTCTCATTTGTATTGTGTTTTAATAATTAATGAGGTTAAGCGGGGCAAGTTAGGTATTAAGAAGATACCAAAGTAGGGGTTACCTTTTTTATGTAAGATGTTAGATGTGGGATGTACGATGTATGCAAAGTACGAGTTACGAAGTACGAAGTACCTTTTTTATGTAGGATGTTAGGTGTGGGATGTACGGTGTATGCAAACGAGTTACGAAGTACCTGTAATTGTTACTTTAAAAATAATTTCTAAGCCTGGAGTACTTCGTAACTCGTACCTAATGAAGCCCGCCTGCGGATAAACAACCTGTTACACCTGAGGGTGAGGGATTGCAGCGGCTACCCCGCTGAAGGCATTGTGCAAAGGCCTTGTGGCGGAGTAATAGCGGAAAGCCCGACCCCTTGCGCAGCTTGGGGGCACCCCATAATAATGTTAGATGTTTGATGTGGGGTATATGATGGAAAAAAAGTAAAAGTTACGAAGCACCTTTTTATATAAGATACAGTTTTAGTTAGGTATCTTAACCGTAAACGTACTGCCTGTTCCTGGCTGGCTTTCAATCAGCAGTTCGCCTTTGTGGCGTTCAATTAAATCTTTGGTAAGCAGCAGGCCAAGCCCGCTGCCGGTTTCGTTGGCAGTACCGTTAAGGGAGTGGTATTGCTTAAGCCTTAGCTTTTCCAGGGTTTCTTTGCTTAGGCCTGTACCGGTATCTTTAATGCTGATATAACTGTAGGTTTTATCCTGCATGCAAGAAAGGTGAACACTGCCGGATTCACCGGTAAATTTGATAGCGTTGTTGAGCAGGTTACGCAATATTACTTTCAGCATTTCCGGTTCGGCAGTGCACTCTGCCACTTTATCAATATCATTGAATACACGAATTTTTTTTGCTGCCAATAGTTGCCTTTGCTCTTCCAGCAACAGGCTGGCCAGGTGATAAATATTAACCTTAACATGCTCCAGGGTAATGTCATCCATTTGCCCACGTATCCAGTACAGGAGGTTATCCAGCAGCGACAGGCTTTTAATATACTGGCTGCCCAACTGGCGAAACAACTTCTGGCTTTCTTCAGGGCTAACGAGGTTAAGGCTGATAAGATCGAGGATGCTTTTGATGTTGACAATTGGATGCCGCAGGTCGTGGGAGATGGTGAACAGCAGCTTGTCTTTCATTTTATTCTCTTCTTCCAGCTTTTTGTTTTGAGCAGAGATGGCTTTGTTAAGATTATCCAACGATTCTGAGTGTTCCTGTATCAATGTATTTTTTTCTGCCAGTTCCCTGGTAAGCTTTTTAGTTTTACGGTAGTTGCGAAAAGTGGGTATAAGCAGCAGTGATACAACCAGCAAAATTGACCCGATAAAGATTAACAGTATCAACTGGTTGCGGGCAGCACGTTCAGCATCAATGGCGGCTTTTTCGGCCTGGAAGTTCTTTTCCTGCTGTTCCCTTATTGCGTTGGCAAAGTTGGCCACATAGCGGTTTTCCATTTGCAGCAGGTCTTTCTGGTTACGCACAATGCGCTGCAATGTTTCATTAAGCTTTGTTTGCCGCCCCTGCAGGCCGTACACCCGCAACAAAGGCTGCATGGCTTCTATCCTTAGCGCATGGGCCTGTATGTTAATGGCCATGGTATCGGCCCGCTCCGCATACTCGATGGTTTTGGTGATATTATTACGTTCGTAAGCAACTTTGGCCAACTCTATCATGGTTAACGACATGCCGTACCAATCGGAAGCCAGCGAATCCAGCCTGAATGATTTCTTCAGGTAAAAATTAGACGAATCATATTTTTCCAGCGCCTCAAACAGAAGGCCCAGGTTAAAATAGGCCTTCTTTTCTCCATAGGGATATCCAAGAGTAAGGCTTTGCGCCAATGCTTCCCTAAAATTTTCGTCCGCCGCAACAAAATTTCTATACCCAAGTTTTATAACGCCCAAACTGTTTTTAACGTTAATTATTTCTTCCCGTTGGTTAAGCATTTTATAAATCACTAACGTTTCCAGCAGCCGTTTTTCCGCATCGGCCTGCAGGCCCATACTACTATGGCTCATGGCTATTTGCTGGTTGGCGCGGGCCATGTTCAATGTATCGTTAATGGATTTGCTTATCTGGTGTGCCTGGTAGTACAATGAGAGCGCCCTGTTTGCATACCCGTTTTGCTGAAATATTCCACCCTCGTACAATGCTGATACAGCCAGGCCTTTTTTATAATTGTTTTTAGCCGCAATGTTTTTAGCTGTTTCAATATAGGTAAGGGCGTTGTTAAGGTCGTACTTTTTTACCTTAAAGGCCAACTCATTCAGAGAGTCAACGGTTCGTTTAATTACAACCGTGTTGGGGTCTTCCTTAAAAAAGTTAACCTGCCCGGCCGCAAATTTTACAAAGGCGGGCAACAACAATAAAATGCAAAGCAATACTCTTACTGGGTTCATTGCGTAAGGATACAGTGCTGTTAAAATAAATAAGGTTATGTACTACAAGTCAACAGGGCCTATTATTTAGGAAAGATGTTGAATTAAATGGTTTGCGTTTAGGATATGGGCAGATTACTTAAGCGGCAACGAAGATAATGTTTATTTTATACAGCGTTAGTAACCAGCCAGGTATTTGAAATTTTGCCTTGCCCAATACCTATGTTGGCACCGGGCAGCATAGCCCATTGGTTCTTCGAAAATTGGAATTAACCGTAAATGTTACCGTTTATTTGCTGTTGGCCTCATAATAATCCCACATAAGCTTAAACACTTTTTCTTTCAACTCTTTTGACGACAGGCCCTCAACCTCTACCGGGGGCAGAAAATGCATTTGCAGTTTATGCGGCAGCATAAAGAAAGGTTTTGAGGCCGGCAGCACTTTCCTGGTATTGAAAATAAGTGTAGGCATTATTTTCCTTTTGCTGTCAACAGCCAGCCGGAAAGCGCCATCATAAAACTCTTTAAGAGGTTTGCCGGAGCGGTTGCGTGTACCTTCCGGGTAAATAACCATATCCAGGCCCAGTGCCAGCACCCTTTTCATTTCTTCAAAACTTTTGCGCCGGCTGGCGTCGCTATTCCTGTCTACCAATACACTGCCTAACGAATATATCCAGCCAAACAATGGCACTTTCGCAAAACTTTTTTTAGCTATGGTTTTATTGGCATGAGGCATAAAAGGTGTGGTTACCGGCACATCCATAAGGCTGTTGTGATTGCATACAACCACATAACTTTCCCCTTCCTTAAAATAATGGCCGCCTTTTACCTTTAATGGACAGCCTACGAGGTTAAGAAAAAAAGTCATCCATGCACGGGAAACGCTGCGATGCCACCAGGATGCTGCCGGCTCCTTCATTAAAAAACAAGGCATGTAAAAAATAATAGCTACCAGCATGGAAGGTACAAATACAAGCAGGGCCCAAAAGGCCCATATTCTCCCGGCGATTTCCCTGGCAATTTTCATATTGCAAATAAAAGACAAAGTAGAGAAAGACAGAAAAGTGAAGAAAGTCATGAAGACAGGAAAGTCATGAAGTCATAAAAGACAGAGAGTCAAGAAAGTCATGAAGACAGGAAAGTCATGAAGACAAAAAGTTAAGAAGCCATAAAAATAGCCGCGTGTTACACCGCGGGTGAGGGATTGAAGCGGCTACCCCGCTGAAGCCTTTGCAGCAGGGCCTTGTGGCGGAGTAATAGCGGAAAGCCCGACCCCTTGCGCAGCTTGGGGGCACCCCCAAAAGCAA
>NZ_VVIP01000058.1 GCF_009650435.1 Foetidibacter luteolus | reverse complement strand
AAGTGAGTCTATATGTAAAAGGTTTCGGTGCAGCGGCAGTCCTAAAATTAGGCTGCAAAGAAGAATTTTGCTAAAAAAAACAAATATGAAACAGCAAACTTCAGCCACAACCGAAACCTTGGACAAAGGTAGAAGCCTGATTGATTTCAGCGGCAAAATCATCTATGTAGGAATAGATGTACATCAAAAAGATTACCAGGTTGCCAAATTATTAAATGGGATTTGCCTGGGTAATCACCGTATGGGCAGCAACAGTGAAGACCTTATTAAACACCTGAATAGCCACTATCCGGGGGCCACATTTAAGTGTGTGTATGAAAGTTCGGCCTGGGGTTTCACCCTTCAGCGTTCACTGCAGTCCGCAGGAATGGAGTGCATCGTGGTTCATGCTGCCGATGTATCCACCAGTGATAAGGAGAAGAAAAGGAAGACCGATAAGGTGGATGCCTTAAAGCTGGCCCGCAACCATGCAGCCGGTGAGCTTAAGGCCATCCATGTACCGGGGGAGGATATTCAAAAAGACCGCAACCTGATAAGATTCCGCAAGAAACTGGTAGGGGATCTAAACAGGAGCAGGAACCGGTTGAAAAGCATATTGAAATACCAGGGCATCCAACTGCCGGCTAAATATGAAAAGACCAACTGGAGCCATAATTTTCTGGAATGGGTGGAACAGGAAGCTCAAAAAGACGAACGGCTGAAAAGCACTTTAGTGCTGATGTTGGAACAAATCAGGTTGCTGCGCCAGTTGCTGTTAAAAACGGAAGGTAAATTGCGGGAACTGAAAAAAAGCCGGTACCAGCAAAATACCAGCCTGCTGTTGAGTGTTCCGGGAGTAGGCCCTACAACAGCCCTGTGGTTTTTGCTGGAAGTGGGCGATATCAACCGGTTCAAAGGATTTGACGCATTGAATGATTTAATAGGTTTCTGTCCTGATACGGACAGCAGCGGCGATAAGGAAAAAGATACCGGTATTACCACCCGGCGCCACAAACAATTGCGCAGCCTGCTGATAGAAGCTGCCTGGCAGGCCATAAGGATAGATCCGGCTTTAATGGATTGTTATCAGGCATTAACCAAAAGAATGAAAGGCAACCAGGCCATTATCCGTATTGCCCGTAAACTGCTGCGCAGGATAAGGGCTGTTTTGATAAGCGGTGTGCCTTATCAAAAAGGTGTGGTAAAGTAACGGGAACAGAAATGAGTTTTTTTAAGCCATCCGGCTTACCGATAGTAATACAAAAGGAGCCGCCATGACGGCCCCCTCTATACTATCGTATAAGCACAGGCCCTATCGCTGGCAGGTTGTCCTCCGGCAGAGCCCGCTTCCTGTTCAGGCCGGTGCACAAACTTAAAAATCTAATTTTGAAGCAAACAGTATTATTCATATCACAGAAAGGTAATATCAAACAGTTATAAGGACTGCTTTTTGTGTCCTGCAGTTGCAACATACTGCTCAAGTGAGTCTGCAGCCTTATACTTTTACTTTATGGGATTAATAAAGATTTGCAGCGGCCATGTGCCGACTGCTGATAGGAGTTTCACCACCTGTGATAAAAATCTTTTTTCCAATGACTTAAAAAAACACAACATATTAACCTTGTTTTGCAACCTTTTTCAGGATGGCAGGCAGCGTATTCCTTTACATAGGAGTGACACAACGATGCTCAATGTTTATTCCTCCTGCCGGGGCCATAATAATTACATGCCAGGCTATTACCAGTTAGAAAACAGCCGGTTAAAAATTTCGTCGCTCATGTTTTTTACGACATCATTCATCAACTGGCCTTCGGCCTGTGTTAAGGTAAGAGATGCTGCAAAATCGAAATCGCGGCTTACATCAAATTCCTGTGTTTTGTTATCTACAGCGTTAAAAAGTATAATGTGTGCGCCTACCGTTAACCGGTTGGCAGCCGCCTGCTGGTTGGTAATGGCGGAAGTAGATACACTGTAGTTGGTAATGGTGCCGGTAATCTGGTAGTCGGCATTGTCTGCATTGGTACGTGTAAGCTTGGTGTAGCTGTTTATTTTTTGAACCACTGCATCAGTTAGCTTGGGGCTTAACTGTGGGCTTATGTAGCCGCGGGCCCTGTTTTCGATGTACCCTATTTTAACCGTTTTTATTTTGGAATAATCAATGGATACATCTCTGAAAGTATAAATACCGCAAGAGGGTAGTATGGTTGCAATAAACAGGCAAACCATGGCAAACAACGCGTAACGAGATGTGTTAATGCGTTTGCCCATAATTGCAGGGCAGGTAATTGCGGCGTACTTGTTAATCATTGATATCATACTCTTTCAGCTTTCTGTACAGGGTTCTTTCGCTAATGCCTAAATCCAGGGCAGCATCTTTTCTTTTGCCCTTGTGTTTTTTCAGTGCTTTTATAATTAACTCCTTCTCCTTGTCCATTATATTCAGCGACTCTTCCACTTCCTCGTGGTGGTGAATATCGTCGTGGTGATCGTGCTGCAGCAAAACAGGCTGGTGGCCCTGGTGTGTTACCTGCGGCACCAATGAAGGCTGAACTACCTGCCCCGGCAAAGCGGTATGTTGTTTTTCGCCGTTGGCAACATAATCGCTCATCAGCGATTCTTTGGTAAAATTAGCCGCATTGCCCGCCAGCGATGGGTTTTGAAGAATTTCAAGGAACATTTTCTTTAGTTCCGTTACATCCTTCTTCATATCAAAGAACAGCTTGTATAAAATTTCACGCTCATTGGCAAACTCACCGGTGTGGTGCGCCTGGGAAGCGAGTACCGGCATCCTGGTGCCCGTGTTTTTTTCCGGTAAAAAACGCCTGAGTTCAACAGCGGTTACCATTTGCTGGCTGCTTAATACCGAAATCTGTTCCGCAATATTCTTCAGTTCACGCACATTGCCCGGCCAGGGATAGTTAATTAACAGGCTTTTTGCTTCTTCATCCAGTTGAACGGGCGTGGTTTTGTACCGCTCGGAAAAATCAATTACAAACTTGCGGAAAAGGAGGGGGATGTCTTCTTTTCTATCCCGGAGAGAGGGCACCCTGATGGGCACAGTACTTAAGCGATAATACAGATCCTGTCTGAATCTCCCGTTTTGTGTAAACTCCAGCAACTCTTTGTTGGTGGCGGCAATTACCCTTACATCAGTCTTTTGTACTTTGGAAGAACCTACCCTTATAAACTCGCCTGTTTCAAGCACCCTTAAAAGTCGGGCTTGCGTACCCAGTGGCATTTCGCCAATCTCATCAAGGAATATTGTACCGCCGTTTACTGTTTCAAAATAGCCTTTGCGGCTGTCAACAGCACCGGTAAAAGAACCTTTTTCGTGCCCGAACAATTCTGAGTCAATAGTGCCTTCCGGTATCGCGCCGCAGTTAACCGCTATAAATGGGTTATGCTTCCTGGCGGAAAGCGCATGTATTATTTGCGAAAAGGCCTCTTTGCCCACACCGCTTTCGCCCACTATTAATACACTTAAATCTGTTGAAGATACCTGTGACGCTACATTAAGCGCATGGTTAAGGGCCGGCGAATTACCAATGATACCGAACCTGTTCTTTATACTTTGTATATCTGCCATCAGTCTGTCTGAAATCTTATTTGTTTCTAAATAAATGTTCCTGCCTTTAGTTTGGTTGTTGGCTAAAATTATCTATGCTAACTCCCCCAACAGGGTAGCCTGTGTACAGCCGGTTACTTTTACATCAACATAATCTCCTTTTTGATAGCCTGCACCACCCTTGCTGAAGACAATCACTTTGTTCTGCGTGTTGCGGCCCATCCAGTCACCGGCACTGCGTTTGCTTTCGCCTTCAATAAGCACTTTAAAGGTTTTGCCAATATCCCGCTGGTTGCTTTCTCTCGATAGCCTGCCCTGCAGTTCCACTATTTCCTGCAGCCTTCTTTTTTTGGTTTCTTCCGGAATATCATCCTTATACCTTCTTGCAGCCAGCGTACCGGGGCGCTCGCTGTAAAAAAACATATAGCTCATGTCGTATTTGCTGTATTCCATAATGCTGAGCGTATCAGCATGTTCTTCCTCTGTTTCTGTACAAAACCCGGCTATCACATCGCTGCTTATACCGCAATCCGGTATAATGGACTTAATTTGGTCAATCTTGGCCATGTACCATTCGCGGGTATAAGTACGGTTCATCAGTTGCAGTATCCTTGTGTTGCCGCTTTGCACAGGCAGGTGTATGTATTTGCAAATGTTCTCGTAGCGGGCCATGGTTTGCAGCACTTCTTCGGTAATGTCCTTGGGGTGGGATGTGCTGAAACGCACCCTTAACAGCGGCGATACCAGCGCAACCTTTTCAAGCAGTTTTCCAAAGGTTACAAATTCGCCTTTTGCTTCATCCTCCCAATAGTAGCTATCCACATTCTGGCCCAGCAACGTTACTTCCCTGAAGCCGCGGCTGAACAGGTCTTCCGCTTCAGCAACGATGGAGTAAGCATCACGGCTTCTTTCCCTGCCCCTGGTAAAAGGAACTACACAAAAACTGCACATGTTATTGCAGCCCCGCATAATAGAGATAAACCCGCTAACACCATTGCTGTTTAGCCGCACAGGGGAGATGTCAGCATAAGTTTCATCCCGGCTTAGCAAAACGTTTACTGCTTTCTGGCCGGTTTCGGCCTCTTCAATAAGGCCAGGCAAGCTGCGGTAAGCATCCGGGCCAACCACCAGGTCAACCAGCTTTTCTTCTTCTAAAAATTTTGATTTCAGCCTTTCCGCCATACAACCCAGCACGCCTATAAGCAAACCCGGTTTGGCTTCTTTTGTTTTCCGGAATTCTGTAAGCCTTTTACGAACAGTTTGTTCGGCTTTTTCGCGAATGGAGCAGGTGTTTAACAAAACAAGGTCTGCCTCTTCATAATTGCGGGTTGCCCCAAAGCCTTCTTCATTTAGTATAGAGGCTACAATTTCACTATCGCTGAAATTCATCTGGCAACCATAGCTTTCTATGTAAAACTTCTTTTTGTATTCAGTATTGTCCAGTGCAAAGGGTGCATACGCTTCGCCCTGCCTTGCTTCATCATGAACTTTAGGGGCTATCTCTAACAATTCCATTTAGTAATTTTTGCTGCGCAAATGTAAGCAAAAATGTAACCGTGCCAGTTTGGCAGATTGTTAACAGTTTTTTCCAAACCTGCAATTCTATATTTGCGGCTTACTAACCATTTTGAGATTAGTTGCATGAAAAGCATAGGACTACTTATCATATTTTCCCTAACTCTCTTTCAAGTAGCCCTGTCGCAAAATATCCCGGTAAGAACGCTGCCTACAGAAATCTTTCGTTCCATTAACAAAAACATTACCGATACAAGCAAATGGCGCTGGAAAAGGGGCGGGGCTATTAACGCTAATCTTGGCCAGGGTTCTTTAAGCAACTGGAGTGCCGGTGGCGATAATTTCTCAATGGTTGTTACTACTTATTTTAATTACTATTTGTTACACCGTAAGGGTAAGCATACCTGGGATAATAACCTGGATTTCTTTTTTGGCTATGTACAAACAACCAGCCTGGGCAGCAGGAAAAATGACGACAGGGTTGATTTTGTATCCAAGTATGGTTACACGGTTGACAGCAGCCGCAAATGGTATATATCGGGCCTGTACAATTTCAGGACACAGCTTTTTGACGGGCTAACCTACGTAACACGCGACAGTGGAATTCTCAATTCCACTTTTTTATCGCCGGCCTATACCTTGCTGTCGGCCGGTATGGATTACAAACCTAATTCTGATTTCTCCCTTTTCCTTTCGCCGCTTACTTCCCGCTGGGTATTGGTAGCCAGCAAGCGGTTATATAAAGATGGCGCTTATGGTGTGCCTAAGGGCCGGCGTATCATTAACGAAATGGGTGCCTTTGCCTCACTCAATTATACCAAGACTATCTGGAAGAATGTATCTTATAAAGGCAGAATGGACTTGTTCTCCAATTACCGCTCTAACCCGCTTAACACCGATATTTATTTTACCAATTTTGTTACGTTTAAAATTAATAAGTACCTATCCGCGTCTTACAACCTCGACATGATTTACGACGACGATGTAAAACTCTTCGGCCCTAACAAAAACAGCCCCGGCCTGCAATTAAAAAGTCTGATAGGTATTGGCTTTCTAATGAATTTCGCTGCAAAATAGACGAGTTTTTTGGGGACAGGCTTTTGTATTTCATGGTCCCGAAGTTTCGGAATTGTGTCACTCACTTGTACTTTCGGTTTTTCATGGCGGCCTTTAAGCGGGTATTATAGGGCTTATCGTATGGAATATAATGGTTGTTTCATCTATGATGAAATTTGTAAACTATGCAAAGCTTAAGGGCTGCTTCAACAGTATTTGGCCTCGCAATATTTTTTGTTAGCTTATATGGTTTTGCCAGGCAGCAGCAAAAAGAAGACGGCTTTATTACATACAAGGCAGATTTAAAAAAGGATAACCTGCAATTTTACTGGAAGGATGACAAGGGTAAGCCATTCAGAAGTATTCAAAACCTAAGAGACTGGCTTGTAAAACAAAAACTGACGCTGGTATTTGCTACAAACGGAGGTATGTATAAAACGGATAATTCTCCTTTGGGGCTCTATATCCAGAATTCTGTTACCCTTTCGGCGCTAAACAGGTTTAATGGCAATGGTAATTTTTACCTTAAGCCCAACGGCGTGTTTTACATAACAACAAATAACCAGCCCTTTATTTGCCCAACAAGTAAGTTTAAGAATAACGGAAGTGTAAAGTATGCTACCCAATCAGGGCCTATGCTGCTGGTTGATGGGCAGGTTCACCCCTCATTTAAGAAAGGTTCTCAAAACCTGAATATCAGGAATGGCGTTGGCATTTTACCCGATAACCGTGTTGTCTTTGTAATGTCGAAAAAGCAGGTAAACCTTTATGATTTTGCTGATTATTTTAAAAAGATGGGGTGTAAAAATGCGCTGTACCTGGATGGATTTGTATCACGCACTTATTTACCGGAACAGCAGTGGGTACAGGCTGACGGTGATTTTGGTGTGATGATTGGCGTTGTAAGAAAAGTGGATTAAAGCAACGCGACTCATTGTAGCCAACAAAAAATCCCATTCATTACTGAACAGGATTTAGGATTTGTCAGATGTTCTCTCGTCGCGGCTGTCTAAACGCCCTTCAGTTTCTTTATTTCTTCGGTCAGCTTAGGTACTACTTCAAATGCGTCGCCTACAATGCCGTAATCAGCAGCCTTGAAAAAGGGAGCTTCCGCGTCTTTATTGATAACCACAATGGTTTTACTGCGGTTTACACCTGCTAAGTGCTGTATGGCGCCTGAAATTCCGATAGCGATATACAGGTTGGGCGCAATCTGTATGCCCGTTTGCCCCACATGTTCGTGATGAGGCCTCCAGTGTGTATCTGCCACCGGGCGGCTGCAGGCTGTGGCCGCGTGAAGCACATGGGCCAGGTCTTCTATCATGCCCCAGTTTTCAGGCCCTTTAAGTCCGCGGCCACCGCTTACTACCACTTCCGCTTCAGTAAGTGGCACTTCGCCTTTTACCTTGTTTACATTGGTAATTTTTACTTTCGGCGCATCCACCGTTACGGCCAGTTCCTTTACCTCAGCTGTACCTTCGCCGGCAACAGTTTTGTAGCTGTTGGGGTTCAGGGATATTATCTTAACTGCAGAGGTTATGCCTATGTTGGCAAAAGCCTTGCCGCTAAAAACTGTTTTCTTAACCACAAAGCCATTGGAAGTATCCGGCAAGGCAATGGCGCCGGCCACCAGCCCTGCTTTTAACCTGGCTGAAAGGCGTGGCGCTACGGCCTTGCCTGTTTGGTTATGAGAGATAACTATAACATCTGCACCTGTAGCAGTAACGGCCTCTGCTATGGTTTTGGCATATACCTGCGCATCAAGATTGTTCAGGCTCTCGTTGTTTACATGCTGCACAGTTGTTATACCATACTTACCCAAGGCGGGTAAATCATCATTAACGGTGCCGAGCAATAAACCGGCTGCTGTTGTGCCCAGTTGTTTGGCCAGATCCGCACCATAAGTAAGCGCTTCGAAAGAAGATTTTTTTATGTGACCATCAGCGTGGTCAATAAGTATTAAAACAGACATCGGTATTTAATATTTTTTTGTTGGCAAACTTTGTTTGTTTATCAGTATCCCTTTACCTGTAACCAGCAACCTGTAACCTATATGGCTTTGGCTTCTTCGTGCAACAACCTTACCAGTTCGGCCACATTATCCGCGGCCACCAGCTTTACACCGGCTTTGGCAGGGGGTAGTTCATAACTGGCAACCTGTGTAAGCGTTTCAATTGCTGCCGGTTCTACAATTTTTAAAGGACGGGTGCGTGCCGCCATAATGCCCCGCATGTTAGGGATGCGTTGTTCGGCAACCCCTTTGGCGCAGCTTACCACAACCGGCAGGCTTACTTCCGCGGTTTCTTCGCCACCTTCTATTTCACGTGTAATGGTGGCAGTTGTACCGTCCAGTTCAAATTTTGTCGCAAGGGAAATGTATGGTGCATCCAGTAGTTCTGATACCATGCCACCAATGGATGAGGCGTTGTAGTCAATGGTTTCCTTGCCGGTAAACACAAGGTCATAGCTGCCCTGCCTGGCAATTTCGGCTATCTGCGCGGCCACATAAAAGCTGTCATCGCTAACCGCGTTAACCCGTATGGCTTCATCGCCGCCAAGGGCAAGTGCTTTGCGTATAATGGGCTCAGTATCTGCCCCGCCAACAGTTATAAGGTGCACTATTGTAGAGGGGTCTTTTTCTTTCAATTCTATGGCACGAACCAGTGCATACCATTCGTCATAGGGGTTGATGATCCATTGCACTCCGGCTTCTTCAAATTTTTTGTTGCCGTCTTTAAATGAAATTTTAGAAGTGGTGTCTGGTACCTTGCTAATGCAGACTAATATCTTCATACAACAAACTTTTTAACTGTATTGCCAAATGTAAGAAAGAGTTTTTAAAACAAGTTGTTTATGCAACTAATTTTAAGGAAAAATAAACCGCCGTAATTCTACGCTGAATCAACTATGCACAAGGTGAACTTTGATTTGCTATAAGCAGTTATCCATTGCTGAGTTAATCCGTTCGCTAATGCTGTCAGCCTGAGCTTGTCGAGGGCGGATTAAGATTACGTTGTATAATACGGTTTCGACAGGCTCAACCTGACATTGACTGCCGGGTAGAGAATCCAACCCCTTCGTTTTACTCAGGGCAGGCTACTGCGGCAATCGCTGAATAGACTTGCTGCAGTACAAGTGAGTGACACAACGATGTGTCATAGCAGTAATGCAGTCCGTCCCAATAAAAGAAAACAAAAAGCATATTACAGGGTAATTTTTACATTTGGCCAATGAATAAAATTGAACGCATACAAGACATGCTGAAAGCAAATGGCAAGGATAACTTTCTGCGCCATGCACTGGCATTGGAATACATAAAGGAAGGCAACGACGCAGAGGCAAGAAGATTGTTTGAAGAGATACTTACGGACTCTCCCGAATATACAGGCTCCTATTATCATTTGGGTAAATTGCTGCAGCGCGGTGGCGAAAAACAACTGGCGCTAAACTGGTTTGAAAAAGGCCTTTCAGCAGCCAAACTTGCCAAAGACCAGCATGCTTACAATGAACTGCAGGCTGCTTATGAAGACCTGGCCGATGAATAGCTGGTATCATTTTAGTTAACAACACCAATAAACGATGAAAAGATTTTTCATAGGGGCCTTTTTAAGTACTGTGTTGCTCGCCTGCGGCGGCAACAGTGAGCAGCCTGAGCAACAGCAGTTACCTGCCCCGGGTAAGGATACTTTAACCCTTGCAGAAAAAAAGGCCCGTGGCACGCAGATATTATTGGCAAAAGATACGATTGTATTGCCGGCACTAAAAGACAGCATAGTGGCCGAAGCTTATATGCCCGGTATGGGCAGGCATGTGGTGTTTGCCATTGATGTGCAAAAAGGTGAATCACTGTATGTACAATTGTTAGCGCAGGATACAGCCAACATACGTGTTAACCAGGTGTATAACCCGGCTGGCGAAGCGGATGGCCCCTTTCAGAAAGAGTTATTATTCCCCATTAAAAGTCACGGTACCTATAAGCTCGTGGTTGCGGAAAACCAAATGGCCGCGCAGGAGTGGAAGGGTGATTTTAAAATAAAGATAGCGTTGCGTTAGGTATAGCATACCCGCACCGGTAAATACTATCTTTGCAGCAAACGGCACGCCATGGATGTTAAGAACAATATACTGGAAACAATAGGTAACACACCGCTTATAAGGTTGAACAAAATAACCAAAGACCTGCCCTGTACGGTGCTGGCCAAGGTGGATTACTTTAACCCCGGCAATTCTATTAAAGACCGCATGGCCTTGAAGATGGTGGAGGTAGCCGAGAAAGAAGGCAAACTTAAACCCGGCGGTACTATTATTGAATGTACCAGCGGCAACACCGGCATGGGGCTTGCGCTGGCGGCCAGTGTAAAAGGCTACAAATGTATTTTTACCACTACAGATAAGCAAAGCAAGGAAAAGAGTGATATACTGAAGGCAGTAGGCGCCGAAGTAATTGTTTGCCCCACCAATGTAGAGCCGGATGACCCACGCAGTTATTATTCCGTTGCCAAAAGGCTGGAGAAGGAAATACCCAATGCATACCTCTGCAACCAGTATGATAACCTGGCCAACCGGCTGGCGCATTACGAAACCACCGGCCCCGAAATATGGCGGCAGACAGATGGCAAAATAACGCATCTTGTTTGCACGGCCGGCACGGGGGGCACAGTTACCGGTACCGCTATGTTCTTAAAAGAAAAAAATCCCGCCATCCAAATATGGGCCATTGATGTGTATGGTTCGTTGCTTACCAAGTATTTTCGCACCGGCGAAGTGGATATGAACGAAGTGCACCCCTACATTTCCGAAGGTTTTGGGGAAGACTTTGTTCCGCAGAATTATGACATGAGCGTGATTGACCATTTTGAACAGGTAACGGATAAAGACGGGGCTATTATGGCCCGTAAGCTGGCCAAAGAAGAGGGCTTATTTTGCGGATACAGTGCCGGCAGTTGTTTGCAGGGTTTGATGCAGCTAAAAAGCAGCCTGAAAAAGGATGACCTGGTGGTTTGTATTTTTCACGACCATGGCAGCCGTTATGTAGCCAAAATTTATAACGACCAGTGGATGATAGAACGCGGCTTTATGGATGTAAAAAGTTTTAAGGATATTATTAATGCCCGTGCCACCAAAAAGCTGGTAACCATTGCTCCGGAGCATACCGTTGCTGAAGCTGTTGAGCTTATGAAGAAATATGACATTGAGCACATACCTGTTACCGGCGGCAACGGCCCGGTGGGCTCGTTAAGCGAGGGTGGCCTGTTCCAGAAAATATTCAGCAACCCCGAAATACGCAACGAAAAAATCAGCGCGGTTATGGAGCCGCCTTACCCGGTGGTCTCGTTCGATACCCCGGTTGAAAGGCTGGGCAGCTTAATCAACAAAGAAAATGGCGCCGTATTGGCCAGGGATGAAAAGGGCGATTACCACATTGTTACCAAATACGATGTAATACAAAGCATGGCCAAGTAATTACAGGTTACAGGATGCCGGTAGGTTTTGGATTTTCCACAGGTGATGAGTGGCGGAATTTTTTTGAACCCGGCTTCTGCTTATTATGGCATCGCCTGTTGTGTCACTCACTTGTACGTCCGGTTTTTCATGGCGACATTTATGCGGGTATTAAAAGAGCTTCGAGCTATGAGCCATGAGCTATGAGTGGGGAGATGCAAGCTCAGCCTGACATTGGCTTGTTAACTTACGGCTCACAGCCCGCAGCTCACAACTCACAGCTTTTTACAACAATTATGAGCAATCAGCAACCAGGTATAAGAACCGTTAACGTAACACGGTATGTAACCCCGCTGAGGGAGGGCGGCTCCTTGCCGGCCATCGCGGAAGCGGACGACGGTTTTTTATACGTTATTAAATTTCGTGGCGCAGGCCAGGGCATTAAGTCATTAATCGCGGAACTGGTAGGAGGGGAGTTAGCCAGGGCGCTGGGCTTTAAAGTGCCGGAGATTGTGTTTGCGGAGCTTGACAGCGCCTTTGGCCGTACGGAGCCAGATGAAGAAATTCAAGACCTTCTCAAAGCCAGCACCGGGCTTAACCTGGGATTACATTACCTGTCTGGCGCCACTACATTTGATCCTGTTGTTACAACTGTTGACAGTTATCTCGCATCCGCTATTGTATGGCTGGATTGCCTGCTTACCAATGTTGACCGCACGGCACGCAACACCAACATGCTGCTATGGAACAAAGAGCTATGGCTGATAGATCATGGCGCATCCCTGTACTTTCATCATTCCTGGAGCAACTGGCAACAGCAGGCCATTAAGCCATTTGTACAGGTGAAAGACCATGTGCTGTTACCCCGGGCCACACAACTTGCAGAGGTTGATGAAGCATTCCGTAAAAAGCTAACCCCGCAACTGGTGCATGCCATTGTATCTCTTTTGCCTGATGATTGGTTGCAGGCGATGCAGCAGGAGGAAAGCCCGGATGAAATAAGGCAGGTATATACAGACTTTCTTACCACCAGGATAAACAATTCTTCCATTTTTGTAAAAGAAGCACAGCATGCCGGAAAACAATTTGTTTGAGTACGCCGTAATACGCATCGTGCCCCGTGTAGAGCGTGAAGAATTCCTGAATGTAGGTGTGATTCTTTATTGCCGCAGCCGCAATTTCCTGGCTACAAAAGTTACACTTAACCCCGAACGTTTTGCTACATTCAGCCAGGCTGTTGATGTAGAGGAAATACAGAAATACCTGCATGCTTTTGAACAGATAGCGGCGGGCAGCAAAGATGCCGGGCCTATAGGCCAGTTGGATAAAGCTTCCCGCTTCCGTTGGTTAACGGCCACCCGCAGTACGGTATTACAAGTTTCTAAGGTACACCCCGGCCTGTGCCCGGGCGAACCGCTTGAAGCGCTTGAAAAACTGCACCGCCAGCTTGTGTTGTAATGCTTGCAGTACAACAGTTTGTTAAACCGGCGGCATTCTGTATGCTTGTAAATAAATTTGCGGTTTGTAAAACGTTTTGACAGCAAACATTTTTGCGTTAAAGAATATCTGTATAATCTAAATCTATCATCATGCGTTCTGTATATTATAGCTTTGGTTGCCTCTTGGTTGGTGCTGTGTTGATGTATGGTTGCGGCTCATCAAAAGCCGCTGCGGAAAATGATTACCTGCAGGGTGCTTCCTGGCAGGCCAGGCCGTTAAATGTTGACGGCTACGACAGCGATTGGGTTAAGCCATTGCCTTACCACGATAAGAAAGAAAAGCTTGATTTCAATATACTGAATGACAGCACCAACCTGTATATTATCATGACCACCGCGGATGAGCTTACGCAACGCAAAATTTTGCAGGGCGGCCTTACCGTATGGGTAAATAACATTGCTGAAAAAACAGAACAGAATGCCGCCGGCATAGCGTTTCCGCTGGGTGAAAGAAGCAGCAAAGGCAAAAGCATCCTGCCGATTATGGGGCCGGGCTCTAAAAATAAGGTGATGGAACTGGACCAACTGAAAGATTATTCACTGTTTGGTTTTGGCGATGAAGGGGTAGAGAATGTTACCTATGGAGAGCCCAATAAGCAGGGCGTACAGGTAAGGCTGGATTTTAATGAAGCTGAGCAACTGGTTTACGAAGCCGCGATACCGCTTAAAGCTGTTTTTCCAAAGAATACCAGCGGCAACTACGGCAGAAGAAACATAGCGGTAGGCTTTGTAATAGATGCTGTTCCGCCGCAGCCTGGTGACAGGAATAACAACGGTGGCGGCGTATCTATCGGCGGCGGCATAGGCACGGGAACGTTTGGCAGCGGTGGTGGAATGGGAATTTCTATCGGCAGCGGTTCACTGGGCAGGATTGGCGGTGGTAAAAACAGGTACAAGCAAAGCAAAATATGGCAGGTAGTGTCGTTGGCCAGGCCGAAAAATTAACCTTGTTTTGTTGTACATCTCTCATTTCAAATTTTAAGGAAGCGAAATGCCCGAAAAAGAGAACCTGTATTTTATTGCCGTTATACCACCGGATGATATAAGTGCGGACATTGACAGGTTTAAACATGATTTTGCTACGCGATTTTCCAGCAAGGCGGCTTTGAAAGTAATGCCGCATATTACAGTAAAATCCCCTTTTAAGCTGGCTGCTTCCGGTCATGATGAAGTATTGAGCTGGTTCCGGCAATTAAATATCACGGTTGCCCCCTTTGAAATAACGCTGGAAAACTTTGGCTCTTTTGTAAATAAAAACAAACCGGTGATTTTTGTGCAGCCCCTTGCCAGTGAGCCATTGGCGGCTTTACAAAAAGAGATGATCGCCAGTTTTAGAAAGGCTTACCCATCCATACCGGTTATGTGGCCTGAGTGGCATTTTAACCCTCATATAACCATCGCCTACAGGGACTTGGAACTGGATAAGTTTAACCAGGCCTGGAACGAATACCAATTGAAACAATACTCAGCTACGTTTGAAGTAGAAGATATTTTTTTACTGCAGCATAACGGCAGGCAGTGGAAGATAATTGCATCACGGAAGCTTGTTGAGTAGTGAATCAAAACGCACAAGAGTGCGACGCAACGATGCCTCAAAATAGTTCCTCCTGCCGGGCCCATAAAAATTCTTTCTTTACTTGCCGTGTTTTATTTCAAGCTTGGGAAAGAAACTCATCAACAGCATGATGAATGCCAGCAGTACCAGCAGGAAAATACCAGCTTTTTTTTCAGGACAATCGCCCATGAAACAGGATGTTACAAGGATATAGTTGCGTATTGACCAGGCGAGGTTTAAAACGCAGATAAAAATGTTGGTGCGCTTGGCCCAGATGCGGGGTATGGCGAAAAATAAGAGACAGACTGTTGAAAAAACAATGTTCATAATACCGGGCTTGCCAAAAGTGGTTCCCCTGGCATTCATGCCAAACACGGTTAATTGCTTGCTGGCAATGTAACTTAACGGTACATAGTAACAAACCACAATTAATAGAAGCGCCGCTATAATGCCTGTAACCTGTGAATATTTCATATACTAAAAACGCCCCGCAAATAACGGGGCATTTGATTTATGGGGCGCCAGTTGATTGAAGCCCCTGTTATGTTGCCTTATCCGTTTATGTATAGTTGTTGCCAACCGGGCGCAAAACTACTGTTTTTGATTTAATCTTTTCAGCAGCACCACAACGCCTTAAACGGGTTAGTAACAATGTTACCGCTCCGGCATTTTATAACTCAGTGGTTTCTCATTCCGCAGCATCTTACCGGCTTCGCCGGTAAGCCAGAGGTAATGATCTGATGGTTTTCCATCCATCGTTATAAATGATGCAACCTTACTTACGGGCGGGTTATCTGACCCTTTAAAAATAGCGGTGCCTTCATTCACTTCGTCAAACATGGCTACGTACAACATAGATGCCCCCGCGGCTATCGCGGTAGAAATTTGCTGCCAGTAAAACCTGCCTCCCTGCCTGGGTATAGAGCCAACAGGTTTTACATCATCCGGAAATTCATAGCGGCTTAAGTTATGCCAGCTAAAACCCGGGTATATACATGGCGCATAATCAATATGGTTTTGCCTGCACCATTGCTGGTCGTCCAGTAAATTGTCTCTAAAGCGGTCCATATCATTGTGCAGCAATGGGCTGTAGCGTTGCACATTCCAGGGCATTACAATATCGCATTGCTTTATCAGCTCGTGCAGGTAAGGGTCATTCAAACAATCTGCGTTAAGGGTGCGCCACGCAGTTGGTACGCCCAGCATTACAGAACATCCGCCGTACATGGGATCATTCTTCAAAAAATCAATCAGCCGTTCAAGGCCTATGTTGCGAATGTTATACGGCCTGTCTGGAAAGCCAACCCCCCATATTGTTACAAGTGGTTTGCCGTTATGGTGCAGGTAGGTTTTATCGCCTGGTTGGTTGGTTACTTTCAATGAGTCAACCATATATTTCCAATCTTCTATCAATGCAGAACAATCTTCTCCGGAACCTTTTAAACCTGATAAATCATACATCACGGCTATGGCCCTTTTGTACCTGGACGCCGCTTCAAACGCCTGTTTCAGTATGCTTAAAGAAACCCTGTCACGGCCTTTGGCATTGCCAAAAAAACGCTGCATAAAAACACCATTCAGGCCGTATTGCTGCATCCATTTAAAATGAACATCCACCGTGCTTTTATCATAAGAGCTAAAGAACCTTGCCGGTTTGCCATCGGCCATCTTCCAGGGTGTCTCATAGGTCTTTTCGTATTCAGTAACATCCGGCCACATATCTATACCACTGCGTTCTTCATCACCATACGCAAAGCGCCTGGCGCCGCTGCCATCACCTTCCGCCCTGAACCAACCCTGGTAGCCAGCCATAACAAGCCCCTTATAAGAGTGATATAATGTTTGTTTGCTATGCTTTTGAGAAAAAGCGATGGTGACTAAAACCAACAAAGCGAAAGATGTTATCGCTTGTTTCATGCGTTGCTGTTTGAAAATGAAAGCTGCAAAGGCCAAAGCACATGGTACCAGGCCTTTGCAGCTTGGATTAGATTTTTTTCCATGCCTCCATGGCCATCTTATCTCGCAGGCTTGGTAGCGCTAAACCCACTTTCACCGCGAAACCATTTTCCTGCCTGGCCTGTAAGCCATAAGTAGTAATCACTGGCCAGTTCGTTTTCTATACCCACAAATTTTTTATCGCCATGTAAAGGCAGCGCATCTTCTTTTGCGCATTTGTAAATACCTGTGCCCTCATCAATCTCGTCAAACATGGCTACATACAAAGATTTAGCCCCGCTTATTTTAGCGCCCGCTACCTGCTTCCATAAAAAATCTCCTTTAAGCCTTGGAATTGAATTGTAAGCGTTCACATCATTCTTCAGGTTGCCCCAGCTAAAGCCTGGAAACACCAGCGGAACATAATCCAGCTTATTGGCCTGGCACCACTGTATATCACCAGCCAGTTCGCCACCAGCTACGTTATTATAGCTATCGTTATTGTACCTGCCTACCGCCCATGGCATAATGATGTCGCATTTTTTTGCCAGTGTATGCAGTGCGGATGAGCTCTCTGTGTCCTTCGATAATGTGCGCCAGTAATAAGGCACACCCAGCATAACGGATATTTTTTTCTCCGGCCCTTTCAGCTTGCTGATAAGCGCATCCGCGTCTGCAATAGAATACTGGCGGTTATCGTTAAAGCCTACACCCCAAATAGAAAGCAGGGGCTTACCATTGTGCCTTATATATGTCGGGTGCTTTTTGTTATCAAATAAAGAAAACAGGCTTTGCAGTTCGTTCCAGTCTTTCTCCAAATAGGCCACATCGGCGGCGGAGCAACCGCTCAGGTCATACATTACGCAAATAGCACGCTGGTATTTTTCCGCGGCTTTTAATGCATTTTCCAGCACCTTGTTAAAATGCCTTTTGCCACTTGGGTTAGACTCTTTTATTTCTACCACAAAGCGTTGCATAAACACACCATCAATACCATAATCTTTCATCCATTTAAAATGCAGGTCAACACTTTCTTCATCGTACGGGCTGTACAATGGCGCATTGCTGCCGTTTGCAAATGAAAATGGCGATGGATATTTCTTTGTGTATTCGGTCATGTCGGGCCAGAAGTCAACAGCGCTGCAGCCTGGCTTAAACCCACCGCAACTGCCGTTTTGAAAATGGTACCAGCCGCGGTTTGATTCATCTCCTTCAGCCGCAAACCAGCCCTGGTACCCAGCCATTACCAGGTTCCTGTACGATGTATATAAACAGCCCGTTTCATCATACACTGCTTCTTCCACCTCTTGCGGTGGATTGGGGGGCGGGTTATTATCGCCACCACTCTGCGTTTTCTTAGAACAACAGGTTATAGCCAGCAACAGCGGCATTAATAAAACTGTGGTGAGTTTTTTCATAATTAGCTTTTGAATAATATGGAAGATTTACAATAAATTTTTTATGGTACCGGCAATAGTATTTCATGGCGACTTCGTTGCGTCGCAATCACTTCATCGTTCTGTTCATTGGGCGGCATTTAAGCGTAGGCAGTTGATGTAACAGGTTTGGGCTATGCCCAAACCTGTTACCATTACGAGGCAATTCCTACGCTTACATGCCGCCATGAAATACCGGACGATGAACGTAGTGCGACGCAACGATGCTCAATTGAAAAACCAGTCGCTGGCCACCAAAAAAATGTCTTTGGTTATAGCTTTACCGCCGGTGCGTAATTCAATTTGGCGTCGCCAATATCTATTAAAGCACCCGCCCTGAAGTAATAGGAGGTGCCGGCTTTCAATACACTGCTGTTGGCATCCAGGTCAATTTCTAACGTATAAGTATGGTTAGGATCAGACACCGCGTTCAGCTCCTGTTCCGCAGCCACCAGCCGCATGGGTTCGCCAACCCTTGAATCGGAATGCGCATACAAACCAATTTTCTTGATGTTATTAATAACCTTTTGTTCCAGCTTAAAGCTGGCTACTACCTTGTTGCCATTCTTGTTGATGCTTACATCCTTCAGTCGTATATAAGGCGTTACCGTAAAGTCGAGCGTGGTTTTGCCCTGGATATTAATATCCTGGGGTTCAACGGCGATAAAATTGCCCCTTACCGGCTTGATAGTGTATGTGTTGGCGAATAACAGGCTGTTCTCGTACGTGCCATCATTTTTTACAATAAGGTACTGCAGTTGGCCGGTACCATAGCCATGCTCAAATATTTCTATTTGTGTGCCTCGGATGATGTCCTGCTGCACCAGTTCACCGGTTTCGGCATCAACAAAACGGCCGGAAAGCCCGGCATTGGGGGCGTCGTAATTATCTTTTTTACAAGATGTGAATGCCAGAAGGCCGATGAATAAAATTGAAATTATCTTGTTCATAAGAAGTAGTTAACCTCGCCCCTAACCCCTCCCTGAAGCAGAGGGGTTAGAAGGAGAATGAAAAATTAATACTGTGGATTTTGCACCAGGCCATTAGAACCTATGCCCGGTATGTAACGGTAATAAGCCCTTGTTTCAAATGTTTTGGGATTGGTGTTGGGTACATTCACCCGCACAAAAATGTATTTCTTATCAGGCAATGCCCTCAGGTCCTGTAAGGGCAGAATGGAGTGCATAAACCGGTTGTTGAACTGGGTGTGAAACTCCCTGCGGCGGATGAGGTCCCAGAAACGTTTGTTTTCAAAAGCCAGCTCCACTCTTCTTTCCCTTTGAACATTATCTGACGTAAGCGCCACGGTACTGGTATGTCCTGCACGCTTGCGTATATCATTTAGCCCCGCCGCTGCTGCCGCTGCATTACCGGTACCGCTTTCTACAACAGCTTCGGCGTAGTTTAAAAGAATTTCAGCATAGCGAAATTCAATGAAATCTGTTGTGCCCTGGTTCCAGCCTGGCACCACCGGCGCATTCTGGTTCATGAATTTTTTAAAAGAAAAACCAGTGCGGGTATTGTTGCCTCCATAGGTATCAAAACCAGAATACATGGTAGTGCTGGGCGCTCCGTAAGTATAGTAAGTAGTGCCGTTTATGGTAATTTCATCCTTCACACGTATTACTGCCTGGCCGTCTGGTTTTACATAACCCGCCTGTATAATAATGGGTATGCCTTTCCAGTTTGTTTGCGGCAGTATGGCAGTGCCCCAGAGGCGGGCATCTTTATTTTTAAAGATGTCATTGGGTGTATCAAACCGCAGGTAAGTTTTGGCGGTACTGTAACCATTGTAATCGTTCACGTTGCCATCTGTCGTGGTAACAATAGGTGCGCTCTGCCCGGGGTTATCATAGCTCTCGTATAAGTCCACCAGGTCTAGTGTGGGGTTCATACGTCCGGGGTGTGGCCAGCCATTGGCAACCTGTGCGGGCTGGTACCAGATATCGTAGTTCTGGCCGGTACCATTGCCGGGGATGGTAAATCCTTTGATGAAAATAGCTTCATCTGTTGCTCCGTTAGGATCCTGGAAAAGCAACCTGTAATTTTCCGCTGCTTCATTCGCATTGGCAGGACTGGGCCTGAACAGGCGGAATTCCCCGGAATTAATGATGGCTTCGCATGCAGCAATGCAGGCGCTGTAGTAACCGGCTGCATCGGATGTATTGAGGCCAATCAGGTTTTGCGAAACAGCATCGCCTGACATGGGGGCACGGGGGCCAAACTTTGCCAGGGAAGCTGCATGCAGTGCGGCCCTTGATTTCAACGCATAGGCGGTCCATTTGCTTGCACGCCTGCCTTTACCTGGAGCAAGGTTGGCGATGGCGGCATCGCAAAGTTCCATTACATAATCCCAGGTTTGTTTTTCCGTGCTACGCGGCACTTTAAGGCTTTCTGCCGTACCATCGTATTTCTGCGATTCTTTAATGAGGGGAACGCCACCGTATCGTTTAGCCAAAGCAAAATACGCGTAAGCTTTAATAAAAGCGCTTTCACCGGTAAGTGCCGCCCTTTCATCATCCTTGATGTTTAGGGTAGGTATTACATCAATCAACAGGTTTACATCGCGTATCAGTTTATAACCTTTATCCCACCACTGAAAATCATCGTTGCCAACAAAGTCGCCGAACTCGCTATGTACGGCTTCGTCGGTTGACATGGCCGGCGCAAACCCGCCATTGTTCACATCGCCGGTACCGGGGCTGCCGTTCCAGTTAAAGCCCTGCCTGAAATAGGCAAAGTCTTCAATAGGTAGCTGCGAATAAAGGTCGGCCATGTAAAGCTTCACGCCCTGTGGGTCGCCAAAGATCACATCGGCGGTAATTCTGTCTGTAGGTTCCAGGTCAAGCACTTTGGCACATGACGCAGTAAACAGGGCGACAGAAAATATATAGATTCTTGCTTTTTTCCATTTCATAAATAGAACTTTTTAGAAAGTGAGGTTCATGCCGAAATTGTAAGTCTTCATCAGTGGGTAATTAAAGCCTGCGTTAAAAAGGCCTTCCAATCTTTCAGGATCAAATGGCTTTACAAACTCATCAGCAAAAGTTAGCAGGTTAAAGCCGCTGGCATATATACGCAGCTTTTGTATGCCTGCAGCCCTGTACCATTTGGGGTTAAGTGTATAACCTAACTCCAGGCTCTTCAGGCGCAGGTAAGAAGCATCTTTACGCCATACAGAGCTTTCCCTGTACATGGCGCCCACATCACCGTTAAACCTGGTAGCAGGCCATTTGCCGGGTATCCATTCACTTTTAGGATCGTAAGGGTCGGCCTTGTGCCAACGGTCAAAGAAGTAGGCAGGTGTATTACCGCGGAAGGCCAGCATTTCAGCATATACTTCACTAAACCTTACAGTGTACATGGCAGAACCCTGGAAGAGCAGGTTTATATCAAAACCTCTCCAGGAGCCATTCAACGTAAAACCGTAGTTGATGCGTGGGTTTTTTCTGCCGCCTGCATTCAGGTCGCCATTGTTACCAAAAGCGCCGGTGAACAGTGGAAGCTCATCCCTGCCGTCAATTACCCCGTCATTGTTTACGTCGGCATATTTAAAATCGCCGGGCAGTTCACGAATATTTGCCTGGTCGCCGTTTTGCAATGGCCAGTTGGCAATCTCATCCATGTTTTGAAACTGGCCCAGGTAGGTATAACCCCAAACGATATCGTTATAACGGTTGTTTTCGCCGCTTCTCCACCTGTCGTAGCTGCTGAGGAAGGGCCCCCTTTCTACATACAGGTTCATGGTGCGGGCATAGTTGAAGTTGGCGGATACATTGTATGAAAATTCACCGATGCGGTTGTTGTGTGATACGGTAAACTCAAATCCCTGTGTGCGTTGGCTGTTCAGGTTTTCTTCCGGCAGTGTTGTGCCAAAAGTGTTGGGCAGCGACACATTTTTGCGGGCCGGTATGCCTTCCATATCCCTGCGGTAAACATCAAATTCTAAGGTGAGCTTGTTGTTCCATAAGCCGATATCAATGCCAATATCTGTTGTTTTAGCGGTTTTCCAGGTAAGTGTGGGGTTAACCAGGCCCGGAGCCAGTGCGCCATTGGTAATAACGCCGTTGTCAAACTCGTATAAGCCGCCACCTGCCAGCGCAAAACCGGGTATCCATTGGTAAGCGCCTATGCCATCGCTGGCGCCCACTTTACCATAAGATGCACGCAGCTTTAAATTAGAAACAACAGGCAGGTGATTTTTAATGAACTTTTCTTCTGAGATTCTCCAGCCGCCACTTACAATCGGGAAAAATCCCCACCGGCTTTCCGGCGGAAATGCGTAAGTGCCCATGTAACGGAAGGCGAACTCCAACAGGTATTTTTTGTCAAAATCGTAATTAAAGCGGCCCAAAACAGCCTGTGAAGCAGAGCGGCCTTCATTACCGGAGTTTTTTACGCCATTGGGATTGGCGCTGGCCCGGTCAATCTGGTCAAGTGTGTAGAAGTCGTACAGCCTGCTAAGGTTGGCATAGCGGTCCCACTCCTGGCGCTGCTCAAAAGTTCCCATTACGCTAATGTTGTGCAGGCTGGCAATGGTGCGGTTATAAAAAGCCTGCGCCTGTAAAGTAACCCTGTTGCTATTGCTAAAACCTTCCCCTATACCGCCGGTACCTACACGCTGTGGAGACTCTATATACGTGTCATTCACATACGTGTAAAGTTTATAAGGCTTGCCTACATCCTTGCCCTGGTAATTGTTCATGTCGTAAGAGGCCAGTCCCTTTAGTGACAGTCCTTTTACAAAAGGAACATCATACATTAATGCAAGGCTTGTTTGCAGGTTGCGGTTTACTGTTTCACTGTAGCCGGTAATACTGCGTTGGGAAAGCGTTAATGGGTTTTGGTTGCTCGGTGTTACTACTGCCGGGTACAACGGGTTGCCATTGGCAAATGGTTGTTCTGTTGGCAGGGTAACACGGGTGCCTTTAAAGATGTTGAAGAAGTTTTCACCGGGGCTGCTTTTTTTGTCGTAACGGCCGCCGATGAGTATTTCCGCTTTCAGGTTTTTAGCCAGTTCGGTAGTAATGTTAGAGCGCAGGTTGTACCGTTTGTAGCCCATATCGTTACTGCGCAGCAGGCCACCTTCGTCAAAGTAAGCCAGGCCCATGTAGTATTGGGTTTTTTCATTACCGCCGGATGCTGAGAGGTTGTGCTGCTGTTGTATAGACTGTCCTTTCATGGTAACATCATACCAGTCTGTACTTTGATAGCCGGGGCCGCCTGCCATCCATTTGTCCAGCTCTTCCCTTGTTACAAAGGGTTGCCCGCCGGAAAGAATAGCAGCATCGTTGCGCATCTGCATCCATTCGCTGGCATTAGCCATTCTGGGTACATCGGTTGGTTTACCAATGCCCACCACGCCGTTATAAGAAAAAGCCGTCTTGCCTTTGGCGCCTTTACGGGTGGTAACAATTACTACACCGTTGGCAGAGCCAAAACCGTAGATAGCGGCAGAAGCATCTTTCAAAAAAGAAATGCTTTCAATGTCTTCCGGGTTCAGCCGCTGAAATTCGGAAGAACCGTCACGTACAATACCATCAATAACGTACAGCGGTGTTCCAAAACCACGTATGTTAATCATATTGTCGAAAGTGCCCGGCTCGCCGCCTAACTGGCGTATTTGCAGGCCGGCTACTTTGCCCTGTAGTTTTTGTGCAAGGCTAACGTTGGTGCTGGTTTGTATTTCTTTATTGGTAATATTAGCAACGGAGCCGGTTAGCGTTTCTTTTCTTTTAACGCCGTAACCTACTACTACCACATTACCCAACTGTTCGTCTGTCGCGGCCAGGGAAATGTTGATGGTAGTGCGGTTGCCTATTGTTTCGGTAATGTCCTTCATACCAATAAATGAGAATACCAACTGCGTGGCGCTTCCGTTAACGGTAATGCTGTAAGCGCCTAATGCGTCAGTAGCTGTAATAGCCACCTGTTTGCCACTGTTGTCCTGCGCATATACAGTAGCGCCGGAAACAGGGGCACCGTCTTTGGTGTCGGTTACTTTACCGGTAATGGTCTTCTGTTGGGCAGAAGCAAAAACCGGCAGCAGGAACACCCATAATAAGAGGTAATAGATTTTTTTCATATCAGTTATTCGGTGTTAGTTGACAAATGAGTAATGGCAGTTTGTATGCAGAGAACTGGCTGGCTGGTTTAGACAGGTGCCGCACCACGGTGAATAGAATTGTTGCAGTACAAGTGAGTGACACAAGTAAAGCCCCATAGTAGCAATCCAGCCCGTCCCAAAATATTTGTATAGAAACATTGGCAGGTCAATTCTTTAAACAATGTGGATACCAGCGATAGTTTTTTATGGCATCATCGTTGCGTCGTCCCGAAACCTCGGGATTCATCTGTAGTACTTATGGCATCAATCCGTCTCTGCATTTATCCTTTTCTGGACATGAATCTTACGGCGGAAAAAATATGGCATGTAGCATGGCAGCAGTTTTGGGTGAATAATCAGGTTACTTAGCGTAAGCAGCAAAGACTACAAAGCGGCTGTTGCGGTTCCCCAGCTTTTGTTTGGCTTTGGCCCCATTTCCAGCTCCAGCGTACCGCCATCCGCCAACTGGTTGTGCGTAAACCAGGGTGTGTTGAGGGTTTTGCCGTTTATTGTAGCGCTTTGTATATATTTATTTACCACGGAGCAGTTGTTGGCTTTAATGGTAAATGTCTTTCCGTTGGTTAATGCAATGCTCACTTTGCTGAATACAGGGCTTCCGATGGTATATAGCGGCAGGCCGGGCGTTACGGGATAAAAACCCATGGAAGAAAACACCACAAAAGCAGTCATGCCACCGCCATCCTCATCGCCGGGAATGCCATGAACATTATCTTTAAACCACACATCCAGCAGGAAGCGAATTCTTTTTTGTGTTTTCCACGGCGCATTCGTGAAATTGTAGAGATAGGGAATATGGAAACTGGGCTCGTTACCCATAGAGTATTGGCCTACCAGGCCTGTAGCATCAGGAAACTTGTACCAGAAATCGTGCTTGCTGCGGCCTAAGCCCTCACGAAAAAGCTGGTCGAGCTTTTGTTCAAAAGCAGCTTTGCCACCTACAAGATATATCAGGCCGGGAATATCCTGCTGTACCTGCCAGGCATAAGTATAGCCGTTGTTTTCATCGTAGTAGTCGCGACCACCGGGGCCACCGTCAAACCTGGGGTCTATATTAATCCAGTTGCCTTTATCGTCTTTGGGCATAAACAATTGCTTGTCTGCATGCCATAAATTTTTATAGTTGTAAGCCCTTTTGCCAAACAAATCTGCGTCACCGGCTTTACCAAGCTCTTTGGCAAACTGGCCCAACGCCCAGTCGTCGTAACTGTGGCCCAATGTTACCGCCACCGCCTGCCTTCTTTCAAAATGATGTACCTGCGGAATAGTCTCCTTTTCGTTTTCATGCAATGCCGGAAACCAGCCTTTTTCGTGGTAAAAATCATCCAGCGTGGTCTTGGGGCCATTTTGCCAGGGTATCATCGTGGCATCGGTAGCGTTTTTGCGTATGGCTTCATAAGCTTTGCTGATGTCAAAATTTTTCAGGCCCTTGCGGTAAGCATCCAGGAAAACAATGGAAGAGTGAAAGCCATTCATGCAGGCATGGTCGCCATAAAGCACCGGGAAAGTGGGCAGCCATCCGCTTTGCTCGTACATTTTTATGTAGGATTGCAGCATATCTTCCTCCTGTTGTGGATTCAAAATCATGCGCAAAGGATGGTGGGCAAGGTACGTGTCCCAACTCCAGTCATCCACGTAAAAGGGGCGGGTGTCTTTGTTGATTTGTTTATTGAAACCGCTGTAGTAGGCGCCATCTTCGGAAATATTAACCATTCGCTCATAGCACCTGTACAGGGATGTATAAAAACTACGGCGCTGTGCATCCGTACCGCCTTCAACCTGCACCTGGCCAAGAACAGCATCCCAGGCTTTTTTGCCAGCATCTGCCAAAGCCTGGAAGCTTTTGCCGGAAAGCTCCTCATCGAAATTCTTTTTGGCCTGCTCCGGGCTGATATAGCTGATAGCATAACGAAACTCCAGCTCTTTTACCGAAGGCGGGAAAGATAGGGCCGCTCTGGGGTTGGCTGTATTGTTTCCCTGTAAGTTGGCGATGCCGGTTTTGTCAGCAACGGAAACAGAGAATGTCTCGCTAAAGCGGCCATACATGAACACTTTAATGTCACCATGAAAGGTTTCCAGGCCGGTAATTTCACCCGGGGAAGGAAACTGCCAGTTGTGTTCATCCCCGTTATAAGTATTTAATAATAAGTTTCTTGAGTTAGATACCGGAAATTTAAATGTAAAAATGCCGGCCTTCTTACCCGGCGTGAATTCAACCGTTATCTCATCCTCAACCAGGTAAGTGGAATAAGACCATGGGCGGTTTATTTCCAGTTGGTGATCGTAGGGCATACGTTCATTCCAGCTTTGAAGTGTGAGTGGCTTTATGGTGGGCTTAATAGAAAAGACCTGCCCTATGCGGTGCGATACGATTGTAAGGGGAAAGCTGGAGATTTCGTCATCCAGGTAATCCTTGCGCTGTGGTGTAAACCTTACCAACTGGTTAGGCAGTTGCACGGTTGGCCGGGTAGGCTCCAGCAACTGCCCGATATTTCCAATTGTTGGGTCAACATAGGTCTCAACGCTGCTTGACGGATTAGAAGTTGAAGCATTGGGGGGTATATGAATATTTTGATTGCCGGCGGCAGAATTTGATTTTTTGGTTTTTGGCTGGGCTGAAGCCGGGTTGCTGTGGCCATCTTTGTGAGCGGCCTGCCAGCCAAAACTTTGCAGGCTGCAACAGAAAAAAGTGAACAAAAGAGTCAGTATTCGCATCATACGGCAATCGTTTCGGTTGATTGAATATGACTGCAAGAAACCCGTGCGGTATTAATAAACCGGCTAATAAACCCATTAATTGGGAAATTAATTTTCTGATTTGCAGGAAATTAGGGAGGAAATAGGTGAAATAGCAACAGTTTTATGCAGGGATTAAGGGAATGGCAATTTTCTTAGTAAATAAAAATTTTATGGCTTCACTTATTATTTATAGGTTTGCGCTTTAACTAACTCGCAAACTTTAAACCGATTTATACCCTTTTTCTGCATAAAAATTACCTACCGCTTTCACAATAAAACTAAAACTTAAAAAATGAACAAGAATCTCTTATTGGTATGTGCCCTAACTGTATTGTCCTTTTATTCATGTAGAAAATGTTACGATATACCCCAAAAACCGAAAGGCAAAACTGAGCTGCTTACCGGCCCAACATGGGTGTATGACACTATTTACCGTTACTGGGGGTTGCCTAAACAGTCAACTATTTATATTAAAGGCAGCGATAATAATGCAGAAGACTGGTCGCTTGAAGAAGTGAAGTTTAATAAAGATGGGACCTTTAATGAAGTTCTTCCAAATGGCGGATTGAGAAATGGCTGGTGGTATTTTAACAACGATTCTACCCATCTAATTACGTACGATTACCAATTCTCTAATGATGCAACGATTGAGTCACTTACTGATAAGCAAATGAAATTTTTAGATGAGATCAATCATGTTCGTGCTGTAATGGTGCCCAAAGAATAATAGTAAATCAAAGACTCATAGAAATAGCCGTCGCTACCGGGTATGTTTCGATAACCTTTAGCGACGGTTATTTTTTAGCATTATACCTCGCAATAACCCAATCCCATTTAATTTGAATGTATGATGTAAGCCGGTAAAAGTACGAAACCGGCTCCGCCTCTCGCTACTAGTCATTTACCTCTCCCCACTCGCTACTCTCGCCGGTAACACCCACAAATTACTCTACCCCGGTAATTTCTTTAAAGCTGGTGGTTACCTCTTCTCCATAATTTTCGCGGTACTCTTTGGAGAATTTCAGCCATGCCTCTTTGGCCATGCCATGGCGGCCCAGTGTTACAAGGCTGCGGCATTTATACTTCAGGGCGTCTTCATTCAACTGGTCGAACAGGAAAATGCAATTGCAAAGCCTGATGATAAACTCTGCTTCGGCGGCGGTGTCTGCAGTAACAATATAACCGAGCAGCTTATCAATCACCTGGCTGGAAATATCCGCCTTAATATCGTCAAGCCAGTTATAGTGCAATTCAGTTAAAAATGCTCCTTTACCAACAATATCAGCAAGCCGCATTATTGCAGCCTTATCTGTTGCACTTATATTGCCGATAAGTGACATATATTCCTGGTAGTCAGTATAAATTGAATCATTTGTAACCTCGAATTTCCATTTGCCGGATTCTTTTCCTATATGGCATTCACCTACTTTTTCCAGTATGGTTTTCAGCTTCACCACATTTACTGAAAAATTGTTTTTAGCATCTTTCAGTGGTTTATCGTGCCAGAGTATTTCGTACAGTTTTTCAGCCGTTATGCCCCTGGCTTCGCGGTAGCTGTACACCAGTATCAGCAGAAACAGCTCTTTAAGCAAAGGGGTAAACTGCTTGGTAATATTAGTGCCGCTTTTGTCAAAAGCCTCAAAGCCGCCAAACAATTGCAGCAGGGCTTCCTGCTTTTTCTCACCGGCAGCATACACTGGCGTTTGCTGGGCGGGGGCAGTGGCAATACTTTCAGCAGGCGGTACGTATGCAGTTGCCACCTGCCGAGGGGCCTGGGCGACAATGGCTTTTTTACGCCTCATGTAATAATAGGATGCCCCCGCAGATACAACCAGTAAAGCCGCCAACGCATAAGGCCAGTAGCCGGGCATCCCGTTGGTAGCCTGTTTCGCTGTTTCGGGTATATTCGGTGGAAAATCAAGGGTGTACACTTTTACCTCTGTACTGCTGTGCCTGGCTGAAAACAGGGTTACCGCTACCAGTTTTTTACTAACCGGGCAATAAAACAGGTCCGCATAAGACTCTATATCATGGTAGGGGTAGGGTATGCTGTCTGCCATTATTTCGTAAACCGGCGAATGTAGCGAGCCCTTTATCAACTGCAGGGATGAGTTAAACCTGTCAATGGGGTAAGTAAGCGCATAATAGTTGCGGGTAGCGGAATCAATAATAAGGCTGTTGGCAAAGCAAAACTGCAGTGCCGGCTCCTGTAATTGTAAAATATGGCTGTAGGTTTTGCGCTTAATATCGTAAGCGGCCAGTTCGTAATTGTAACGGGGATTTATCGTTTGGTCGCCGGTTTTGCTGCCATAACCGCCCAGTATATAGGCTGTATCGCCTTGTGCGTTAAGACCTACGGCTGCAAGGTACCTGGGGGATACTTCGCCGCCACTGGTTATAACAGTTTCCCATTTGCCGGTGTTAACAGCATAACGCTGCAACTGGTTTTTATAATGCAACTGCCCATAACCGCCAAAAATGTACAAGCTGGTGTCTAACGTTGAAAAAAACTTGTTGGCATGCCAGAACTCAGTAAGCAGGGCAGGGGTAAAGTTTTGGGTCCACCGCCGGTTGGTTGTGTCGTATATGCTTACTTTTTGTTGGTCTATGTAAAAATTATACAGCTTATTGGTAAATGTGCTGTATAAACTCTGGTTGCCCGGCAACAGGCTATCATGCCGGGCGGATAGCGGCGTACTGGCGAGTTGCATGTTTTTAACGGCCAGTTTGTATAAAGTGTCTTCTGTTATAACGTACAGCGTTTCGGTACGTGCGTTAAAAGCAATGCTGGCAGAGCCCCTGGTGGCAAAATTGTTAACCGCTTGCCAGTTTTGGTGGCGGGGTTTTATCCAAACCGGGTTTTTTACAATGGCTGCCTGGTTGCGGATATCGTCGGTAGCCTGCAGGCCGGTGCTTTCTGACAAAGGATAAAAGTAAACCGGTTTACCAGCATCGTTAATGCGTATGTCTTTAATACGCATGGGCGGTATGTCAACGGTTTGAAAGCCGGCAAGGTCGCTGGCGCCAAAACAAATCCTGCTGCAGGCATTACTGCCGGGTTTAAGCTTGCCTCTTGCTATCAGTTTGTTGTTAAGGTAAAAGCAGGGGTCTTTGGCCGGGCCTGCAAATTGTATTTTAAAATTATTCCATTGCCCATAAAGGCGGGCCTGCTCCACAGTAAAAACCACCGAAAAATTTTCTCCTATAACAAAATTAAAGTTCAGCAGGCGCTGGTTGTAAACAATGTCAATATTCTGGTTGTCCTTTGTTACTATGCGTACCACGTAACCAAAATAGGTTTCCATATCGGGCGAAAAGCTTATGTCGAACGAAATCTCTGTGTTCTCTTTGATGCAAAATGGTTCCGATGGCGTTAAATTCAGCGAAGTTCTTTTCTCCTGCACCACTTCATGGCTTAAAAACTGCAGGCCATGAGACTGGCCCATAGCTGTACAGAACAATAATAACATGCATAAAACAGGCAAGATGCGTTTCCCCATAGTCAGTCTTACAATAACGGCCACAAATTAGGGAATTCCGTTTTATTGTGAACCCCGTATAACTATGATGCCAACAAAACAGCGTGCACACAAACACTGCGGCACGCTGTTTTGGTAAAATATGCTGCCGGTAAATTTTAAGATAACGGCCTTATTTTAATATTCCTCCATTGGCTTGATCCCGGGTGCTCCTGCAGTGCTATTTTGCCTTTGGCAACTTTGGCAAAATTGGCAAATACCGGGTTTTTAAATTTGCTGTTGGCTACCATGTTGTTCCATTCTTCGCTGCCTATTTGCCCTTCAAATGTTTTAATGCCGTTAAGCCAAAAAGTAAGGTGGCCTTTATCCTGGATTATTTTTACCTGGTTCCATTCGCCAACAGGGTTAGGTTTAGATACGCTGGTATCGCCGTGCATATCATACAAACAGCCGGCCAGGTGGTTCTGCTTTTTGTTGTCATCGGCATCAATATTATCCAATACCTGCATTTCCGGGCCTGTTAAATAAGTGGCCCTGTTTTCAGGGGCTTCCTGTATGTCAAAGATTATCCCACTGTTGCCGCCTTTGGATATTTTCCATTCAAGGTGCAGTTCAAAATTTTCGTATTCGCTGTTGGTTACCAGGTCGCCGCCCCCTTCTTTTGGCTGGGTTGGGTCAAATACCAGGGCGCCATCCTTTACCTGCCATTTGGCGCCAACGGTGTCACGCAAGTAGGTATGCCAGCCGTTGGTGGTTTTTCCGTCAAACAGCAATTGCCAGCCTTCCTTTTTTTCTTTTTTGGTTAATGTGTTTGGGGTTTGCGCCATAGCCGTACCACAAAGCGTTGCCAGTAACGGTAGAATAAGTCTTGTGTTTTTCATGATGCCTGTTTTGAGCGTACCAAGGTAAGTCAACTGCAGGTAACCAAACCGGTATTATCGGGCTAAACAGGTTACATTACGGTGAAATTTATAAGAGGAGCTGAACTCTCATTAACCGGGAAAGTTTAAAATGCAAGATGTTATTGCGCGGAAACATGCAACAGGGAAGGTAATTTTGGATACCGGCGTTCGGTTTTTCATGGGAGCTTCGTTGCGTCGCAATCCTTTCATCGTCCGGTTCTATGGGCGGCTTTTCAGCCCGGGTAGATGTTTTATGTTGAACCACGCAAGACTCCACCTGGGTATTGAGGTTAAAATACGGCGAAAAATACCAGCACTTGAATGCTGGCTTATGTATTTTTAGCCATTCTAAACAGGTTGCTAAACAAACACCCGCATGAAAAAACTTTTTTTAATTGTCTCGCTGCTTCTGATGCTGCAGGCCCGGGCCCAAACCAGCCTGAAAGTATTGTCTTATAACATTTATCATGGCGAACTGAATTACCAACCTGGTAAAGCCAGCCTTGACAGTATAGCTGCTTTAATACGAAAACTGCAGCCGGATTTTGTTGCCTGCCAGGAAGTTGACAGTGCTACAGGGCGTGTGGCAAAAATTTATGGCCAGCGTATTGACCTTATGCAGGAGCTTGCAAAAAAAACGGGTATGTACGGTTATTTTGGCAAAGCGATGGATTTTGATGGCGGCGGTTATGGGGAAGGGCTGTTAACTAAAAATCCTGTAACGGCCAGCACAGTGGTGTTGCCTAACCCGTCCGGCGGCGAACCACGTGCATTACTATATGCGCATTATACCTTGCCCGGTGGCCGCGTTATATTGTTGGGCGGCACGCATCTGTGCCATGAACATGAAGCCAATAAGGTGGCGCAGGTAGCGGCCATTAACAAAGTGATGGGCTCAAGCGCTTACCCTTCCGTTGTTTGCGGTGATTTCAATTTTACCAGCGGCAGCAGGCCTTACCAGCTTATGGCGAAGGCCTGGTTCGATGCCGCTGATGTAAAAGGTAATCCGCAAAATTCTTTCAGTTACAAAAAACCGGCGGTAAGAATTGACTATGCTTTTCTTTCAAAACCGCATAGCTGGAAGGTGGTGGATGTGCAGGTAATACCTGTTAGCTATTCCGATCACATGCCGGTGCTTTTTACACTTCAGTTAGCGGCCGAATAAGGGTATCTCACTGCCCTGTTGCACGGCTAACGTGCCTGGCGGTTTTTATTGAAACTGTTGATGCGTGAGTTGGAATGGCTTTCCGTTCTGTAATTACCGGGTGATGGATGTGACGGCCTGGCTGCCTGTGGCGGCGTATCGCTGAAATTGCCGTTTTCATCAACATATACCAGCATCTCGCTTAAAGGTTTACCACTGAGGGAATGAGCTTTACGCTCCTGTTTCCTGGATTCTTTCTCCGTTCTCTTTTGTAACCTTTTCTTTTCTTTCTCTCTTTTTAAAAATGTTTCTTTTGATTTGCTCATATGTATTCTTTCGTGAAAAAATTAATCTGTTATTCAAAAACGTTGCCCGCATGCAGGCTAAACTGTAATTAAGGCTTGGCGGGGTTTAACTGATATTTTAAATGGTTGTTGTAACCTAATAGGGAAGGGAACTGTAAATAAGAAGCCTGTTTTGCGGCGGCAAATATACAACTAATTAACCGGCTTTCCGGCAGGGTAATCAGTAGGGAATGTTAAATACCCTTTACTGCCGGTAAACGTGCAAATTAACTGATTCACACTATGTGCATAAACAATAACAGAGAGTGAATTATACTATTATAATTTAGATGGTTAAATTAAATACCATGGCAAAAACTGTAAAAAAGGCGGCTCCTAAAAAGGCCGCGCCTGCCGCGAAAAAGGCAGCACCTAAAAAAGCTTCTGCTGCGCCGAAAAAAGCAGCGCCGAAAAAAGCCGCTAAAAAAGTAAACGCCGCATTTATGGCGCCACTAACCCCCAGCGATGCATTGGCCAAAGTTGTGGGCAACAAGCCTCTTCCAAGAACTGAGATCATTAAAAAAATATGGGACTACATTAAGAAAAACAAGCTGCAGGATACTGCTAACAAGCGTATGATTAACGCCGACGACAAACTGAAAGCTGTTTTCGGTAAAGACCAGGTGAGTATGTTTGAACTTGCGAAGATTGTTGGCCAACATGTAAAATAAGTTTCTGCATCTTCCGTGCATTAGATTAAGCCTGGTAACAGGCTTTTTTTATGCGCCAGCGTTTAGGATTATGTAAAAATCGGTACCCAATAACAGGTGGGTGGCCGGCGTTTTTGAAAAAAAATTGAAAACCGGGTATCATTTTACAGTTTTTTGCCTTTACAATATTGAACGCCAGAAAATTATATACGGTTGCAAGCCATAGTGGTTTTAAACGCATATCAAAGGCGTTACTGAAAAAGAATTGATATGAACAACAACAACACGTTTACACGCAGGGATTTTATGAAGCTTGCAGGCACTGCCGGCGCCGCTGCTTTGCTGGCCCCGAACCTTGTGCTTGCAGATGAGGCAAGAAAAAGGAATTTCAGTATTGGCTCAACGTTTATTCTTTGGGGTTACGGCGCAGATAACCTGGAGCCGGCACTGAGCGACATTGCCAAACTTGGGTATCATTCTTTTGAAACCTTTGGACAGGTGATTGAAGAGTGGGAAAAGAACCGGGGCGGCTTTAAACAGGTGGTTGAAAAATATAAAGTGCCTATTGTTTCTGCTTTTTGTATGACCGATGTGCTTGACCCTTCCAAAAGAAAAGATGAAACGGAAAAGTTGGTGAGGTGGGCAAAGCTGCTTAAGGCAAGTGGTGGCAAAGTGGTTGAGTATTGCCCTACTGGTATTAAACGCGAAGGCTATAATTACAAAGACCACAAAAAAAACCTGGTTGAATCCATGAACGAATATGCCAAAGCCGTTACTGATGAAGGGCTGGTATGCGCCTTGCACCCGCATACGGGAACGCCCATAGAAACGGAAGAAGAAGTGTATTTTATTATGGAAAACCTTAACACAGACTATATGAAGTTTGGACCTGATGTAGGCCAGCTTCAAAAAGGCGGCGCCGACCCGGTAAAGATTGTAAAAGATTTTATGCCGCTGATAGAGCATGTGCACCTGAAAGACTATGCCGGCGGCGATAACGGTTATCTTGGTTATGCACCATTGGGAACGGGCAAGGTTAAAATTGAAAAAATACTTAACCTGCTGGAAAAAAGAAAGCATGAAATGGCCGGCATGATTATGTTTGAACTGGACCATGACAACAAAATAAAACCCGCTTATACCCAATATGAGGCGGCCAGGGTTTCTCACGACTACCTGCAGAAACTGGGCTACTCATTCAACGCCTGAGCAAGCAATACAACGCCAGTTTGGCCTGCGTTAAAAAGTGAAGCGAAATTTTTTTGAGCCCGGCAGAGGAACTATTCTGAGGTCCCGAAACATCGGGATTGCGTCGCACTCTTGTACTGTACCGCTTTACGCGGCAGCAAATGCGGCACCCCTCAGCATTAGGTAATTAATCTAAGCTGTCAGCCTGAGCCTGTCAAAGGCGGATGGGTGAAAGCGGCTTAAGCCGGTTTCGACAATGCTTCCATAAACTCAGCAGGACAATATTTTACCCGGCATTCCTTTTCACAGCCCAAAAGCATTACCGGCCTGCTATTGGTATGTTGGATGGACAGTTGTGAAGACTGCTATTTAAACTTGAGAAAAATTAATAACTTAAAGGAACTGATATATCGTATATGAAAGTTTTAGAAAACTATATTAATGGCAGTTGGAGCGCAAGTAAAGAAAACAACTACAGGGATGTAATTAACCCTGCCACACAGGAAGTGCTGGGCCGTGTACCTTATGGTACGCATACGGCAACCGATGTAGCCAATGCCGTGGAGGCTGCCTCGCAGGCATTTAAGGCCTGGAGCCAGGTGCCTGTAATGAAGCGGGTACAACCCTTGTATAAGCTAAAGCAACTGCTGGAAGAACATGCGGAAGATATTGCAAGGACTATTACTACAGAATGCGGTAAAACCCTCGCTGAATCAAGAGGGGAACTACAGCGTGCGATAGAAAATGTGGAGGTTGCCTGTGGTACACCCATGCTGATTCAAAGCGAATTTTCTGAAAACATTGCCGGCGGTATTGATGAATTCATGATACGGCAGCCGCTTGGGGTTTGCGCCTGTATTGCGCCCTTTAACTTTCCGGGCATGATACCGTTTTGGTTTTTGCCTTATGCCATAGCCTGCGGCAATACATTCATACTGAAGCCATCGGAAAAAGTGCCGCTGACCATGACAAAAGTTTTTGGCCTGCTGGAGCAAATTGACCTGCCTAAAGGCGTCATCAGCCTGGTGCATGGCGGCAAGGAAACAGTAGATGCCCTGCTGGACCATCCCGAGGTAAGGGCCATCAGCTTTGTAGGCTCATCCAATATTGCCCGTTATATCTATTCAAGGGCCGCTGCCAATGGCAAAAGGGTGCAGGCGCAAGGCGGCGCCAAGAACCCTGTTGTAATACTTCCTGATGCGGATATAGACATGTCTGTACAGATCATTGCAGACAGCGTGTATGGTTGTGCCGGCCAGCGTTGCCTGGCAGCATCCAATATTATTACAGTGGGCGATAACGGCAACATAAAAGACGCTTTATACGAGTCTGCAAAAAACAGGAAAACTGGTTTTGGGCTGGATGAAAAAATGGAAATGGGCCCGGTTATCAGTATGGAAAGCAGGGTAAGAGTGGAAAGCCTTATTGATAAAGCTATACACGAAGGCGGTAAGGTTTTGCTGGATGGCCGCAATGCAAAGATTGATGGTTTTGAACAAGGTAATTTTATAAGACCTACTATATTGGAAGGCTTGCCCCTGCAGGGTGAAACCGTAAGAACAGAAATTTTTGGGCCTGTAATGAGCCTTATTGAACTAAACACCGTTGATGAAGCGCTTGACTTTATCAATAACGGACAATACGGTAATATGGCCTGCCTGTTTACCAGCAGCGGCGCCAATGCAAGAAAGTTCAGGAGCCTTGCCAATGCCGGTAATATCGGCATCAACATAGGCGTAGCGGCGCCCATGGCACAGTTTCCTTTCAGTGGCTGGAAGGAAAGCTTTTTCGGAGACCTGCATGGCCAGGGCCGCCACGCCATTGAATTTTTTACACAAACCAAGATAGTAGTTGAAAGATGGCCCAAAGAATGGTCGCGTAAGTTTTAGAACAACAACTGATACTGCTTAATTGAAGTGGCCGTAGCTGCATGTTGCAGACTGGGGCAGGTAATTCTTTGCGCTATATCTGCACGGTGGGAAAAGCTGCACAGTGAATCCGGACGTACAAGAGTGCGACGCAACGGAAGAAACATACCTGTTCCTGCTGCCGGGCCCATAAAAACTCCCCTTTAAGTAACGGGGCGTTAAGAAATGTAATGAGACATCTATTGTAACGATAAACAACGATTGTTAACTCTAATCAACACATGAATGCTTACTTTGAAAAAAGCCTTTTGCCCACCTTTCCAGCTACAAACAAAATTGAATTTTTTAGGAACGGATTGTGTTGTTACCGATCTTAGCCATACCATCAGCAGGGAAGACCCCACCTTCATAGGCCATCAACGCACATTAATATGGAACCATCTTTCGCATGAAGAAACGCAGAAGATGGGTTTAACCAAGCCCCCTTATTCTTATAAGGTGGTTGGCTTTACCATGTGCGACCATTCCAATACGCATGTGGATGCCATTAACCATGTGGTAAACGAGCCCGGCGCAAGGGCTGTAAACGAGTTGCCGCTGGAATGGTTTATGGCGCCTGCGGTATGGTTCGATTTTTCGCATAAAGCGCCCAACAGTTACATTACCAAAGCCGATGTGGAAGAAGCCATTGAAGCAACCGGCGTAACCATTCAGCCGCAATCGGTAGTGTTGTACTATACAGGGTGGTATAAAAAATGGCATAAACCTTTTGAATACATCCGCAATTACCCGGGGGTTGACAGAAGCGCCATTGAATACCTGAACGACCTGGGCGCCATTAGCATTGGCGCTGATGCGCCGAGTATTGACAGCTATCATGAAGTAGCGGTGGTAAAGGAACAGCCGGCGCATATTGTTTGCCGCGAAAGAGAAATACTGAATATTGAAAACCTGGCGCAGGTGGATATGATACCCGCCCATGAATTTTGGTTTGTGGGCCTGCCGCTGAAAATAAAGGACGGTTCAGGTTCGCCATTTAGAGGAGTTGCTATTGTTCCTGAAAATAAACTGAAATAATTTATGACGCTGCCAAAAGAAATGGATGCGCTTGTTTTAAAAGGCATCAGGGATTTTGAAATTATGTCTGTACCGGTACCCGTGCCCGACACGGATGAAGTTATCTGCAAAGTGGATACTACTTACATATGCGGAACAGACCCGCACATTATATCCGGCGATTTTCCGGGCTTCTGGCCAAAAGGTTTTCCTTTTGTGCCGGGGCATGAATGGTCTGGCACGGTGGTGCAAACAGGCAAAAGGGCCGGGCAGCTTGGATGGAAAGAAGGCGACCGTGTTTGCGCTATCTCTCACTGTGGTTGCGGCTACTGCGAAAAATGTTTAAAGGGGCGTTACAATCTTTGCCTTAACTATGGCCATGAAGAACGCGGCCACCGCCAGTACGGGCACTATACGCCTGGTGCTTACGCACAATACATGCGTACATCCGTTAAAAGCATTTATAAAATACCAGATTCCATGTCGCTGGAATACGCGGCATGTGTTGACCCGTTAAGTATTGCATTGTACACGGTAAAACGTTCACGCATGCAGCCCGGAGATGATATACTTGTGTTGGGCACCGGCCCGCAAGGCCTTATGGCAATACTGGTGGCTAAAGCGTTGGGCGCTGCAAGAATTTTTGCCGCAGGCAGCGGTGAAAGGTTAGAAAAAGCAACTTCACTTGGCGCCATACCTATTAATTACAGGGAAGGCGATGTTGTTGAAAAAGTAAAAGAGTTTACCAATGGCCTTGGCGTGCCTGCCGTACTGGAGTGTGCGGGAACCGCTGAGTCTATAAGGCTTGCCTGCTTCGCCGCGTCAAAAGGAGGTGTGGTGTCTGTTATTGGTATTCCGCATGCAGACCCTGCACTGCCATTAAAGCGCATTGTATTGGATGAGGTGGAAATTATTGGCAACAGGGCCAATCCAAACACGGCACAGGCTGCAATTGATTTACTGGTAAATGGCCGTGTTGACCTTTCCCCACTGCTAACGCACCGATTTGACCTGAAGGATTTTGACAAAGCTTTGGATGTATTTGAAAAAAGAAAAGAAGGCGCTGTTAAAGTGGCTACCAAACCTAACGGATTAAACTAATTAATGTCGTCAGCCTGAGCCTGTCGAAGGCGGGTTTGTCAAGCATGCTTATTTTGGCACGGTTTCGACAAGCTCAACCTGACATTGATTTTTTTAGGGAAAATAAATTGATACAGTACCTATAAAACAAAACAACTATTACCATGAGCAACAAAGTAATGATAGTAAGTGGCGGGGCATCGGGCTTGGGATTGGCAGCGGCAGAAAAATTTGCCAAAAATGGTTACGATATTGTGCTGATTGATGTGAACGAAGAAAAGGGTAAACTGGCTGAACAGAAGATTAAAGCGCTTGGTGTGGATGCGATCTTCTGCCTGTGCGATATATCTGATAAATCACAGGTGCAGCAGGCTGCAAAAGCCACCAAAGAAGCTTTTGGCAGGGCCGATGTATTAATCAATAATGCCGGCCTGGAAGTGCGTGGCAGCATATTGCAATGCACCGAAGATGATTGGGTAAAGTTGTATGATATCAACCTTAAAGGCATGTACTACATGTCCAACGCTTTTGTTCCCATGATGCTGGAACAGGGTGGTGGCGCCATTGTAAATACAGGCTCTATACTTGGCTACCGCACGGTAGGGGAAAGGGCTGCTTACTCTTCTTCCAAAGGCGCTATAGACACCCTTACACGCAGCATGGCGTTTGATCTGGCAAAGGATAATATAAGGGTTAACTGCGTAGTGCCCGGCGCTATAGATACGCCATTGTTGCGCGGCTCCATCAACGATTCTCCCAACCCCGCCGAAACAGAAAAGGTGCTGGGTTCAAAGAGTGTGTTTGGCCGCATGGGTACATCGGCCGAGGTAGCCAACGTTATGTATTTTCTTGCTTCAGACGAAGCTTCATTTGTTACCGGTGCTGCCTATTTTGTAGATGGCGGCTGGTCAATTATGTAAGAAAAAAATCATTCAATCAACATAGGACATTTTTAGATACCAGCATTAGTACTTCGTGGCATCGCCTGTTCCAAACATGGTTTTGTTATTATTTGGTCTTTCAGTGAAAGAACAAATAAAAATCAATCCGTTCATCTGTATATCAATGGGCGGCTGCAGGCTGCTGTGTAAACCTGTTTGCTATCCATGGCCACTCTATTGCCATGCAAATACAATTCGTAAACGCACTAAATAATATACCTCGTGATTTATCTGGAAAACAAATCATCCCTGGTCACCAAAGGAATAAATTACCTGTTACAGGTAAAGGATTCCGATATCAGGTTGCTGAATATTCATCAATGCAGGTACGCGGTGGATAACTCTATTCATATCGGTGGCGCCTCCTCCGCCATTATACCTATGGTAAGCCTGTTTTATGGCGGTATCATCAACCTGAAGGTAGAACAGCCTACGGCGCCCGGCCAGGATATGTTTGTATTAAGTAAAGGCCATGCGGTGGCAACACTTGCATCTATATATGCAGACCTTGGCTATTTTGACCATTCCGTGCTAAACAATTCACGTTCTGTATCAAGCATACTCAACGGGCACCCGGGGCCACTGCTGCCTGGTGTTCATGTGGCTACAGGCCCAATGGGGCAGGGCATGGGTGTTGCACAGGGCTTTGCCATTGCAGGGCAAAAGGCACCGGCCTTTGATGTGTTTGCCGTAACCGGCGATGGTGAATTGCAGGAAGGTCCAATCTGGGAATCGGTAATGTATGCAGGTTATAAACGCCTGGAAAACCTGTGCGTACTGGTAGACAATAACGGCGGCCAACTGGATATAGTGAATACGCTGCACTTTCCTTACAACAGCCTCAGCGCAAGCTTCGCCAGTTTCGGGTGGCGGGTAATGGAAGTAGACGCTACAAAGTACCACTCTGTTTACAATGCCTTACAGGCGTTTAAGTATGGTGAAAGGGATGGCCGGCCTACAGTGATTATTTGTAAATCAACCAAAGGGCATGGCGGCTTCTCTGATTACATGAACAACCACAAAACCACTATTGTTGGTGATACGCTTATCCAGGAAGAAAAGTTGCAGAATATACAACGGGTGGCGAGGGTGCAGGAGCTGTGTGGTTTTCTCAATGAATTAAACAGTGGTGATGAATATTCTTCCGCATTAAAAACAATACTGGTCCATGCCGGTAAGATGGGCTACACAATTGGGGAAGAGAATGGTTCTTTTACAGGCATTACCACACAAGAAGCGGTTGTCAAAACCGTAAAAGCGCCGGAGAGAAACAAGCGCATTGATTACTTACCGGCTGCACTGCCAAAGCTGGAAAAAGGAAAGTCAGCAGGTGCCCAGCAGGTGATACAGGCTGCCATGAAATCTTTTGCACAGGATGAGCGGGTGGTATCCATAGATTCAGACCTGGCATCTACCAGCGGCCTGCAGGCAGGCGTAGGTTTTGTAGATAAATACCGTGCATTAAACGTAGGCGTGGCAGAAGCAAACATGATGCTGATAGGAGAGGCTTTTGCCATACTTGGCGCCAACACATGGGTAAGTACTTTCTGCCCTTTTTACGATTGGAAAGTGCTGCGGAGAATTGCTGTGGGCCACCAGGAAAGGCTGGAGGTGATAGAAAGCAAGGGCTGGTTGTCAGAAGGCCACGGGCTTGATTATACGATGGTTGCCACGGCTGCTGACCTGGAAACACAATCCAACGGCGCTACCCACATGGGTAATGATGATGTTCTTTTACTTAATGAAGCGGCGCATGTAAAGATTATCAATGTATGCTGCCCGCAACAGTTGCTGGGCGTTATGAAATGGATAATGGAAGGCAACAAAGGCATCATTTACCTCCGCATTTTAAGAGCGGCTTCGGCTGTTGTTTATGACAGTGATTTTGAATTTGAGTTTGGCAAAGCTTACACCTTAAAAGATACGCCGGATGCGGTGGCTACGATTGTAACCTCAGGCCGTGGTGTATATGAAGCATTGGGCGCTGCTGAATTGCTCGGCAAAAAAGGCTTACCTGTAAATGTAGTTGACATGCCTTCTATAGATGAAGATGCGATGGTGGAATTATATGAATCCGGCCGGCCTGTATTTATTGCAGAGCAGAACAACGGCTACATCTGGACTAATTTCCGCAGGGTACTGTTTGCCCGTGAAAACAATATTCACACAAAAAAGCTTATACCCATTAATACAACACATAACGGCACACCGCACTACATACATTCAGGCACGTATGCGGAGCTTGCTGCAGCTTACGGGCTGGATGCGGCGCATATCAGCGAAACACTTGCAGGCCATCTAAAATTTAAACCAGTAACAGCATGACCATTATCAACGAAAGCGAAGTGCCTGAAGTGGCACACCCCGGCAGGTTTATGCGCTGGCTGGCCAATGAAGATTCTCTGCCGGCAAAAAACCTGTCCGTTTGTGTGATACGTGTACTGCCCGGCGAAACAGTAAGACCTGCCCATTCACATCCCAACAGCGAAGAGTTAATTTATATTATCACAGGCACCGGTAAAGTAATGATAGAAGGAGAGGTGGGCGATGTAAGAACAGGCTCCGCCATATTGTTTGAGCAAGGTAAAGTACACATGCTGCGCAATACCGGCGATACAGAAATGAAAGTGATCTGTTTTTTTGCGCCTATGACCAACCTTGACAACTATAAAATGTTTGAGGATATTTCTTTTCCTGAATGATATGTTTTTCTTTTACCCCATCTTTCAACAAAGAAACAATCATGATCAGGTGTTGAAGATGCGTTGTAATTCTTTCACATAATTTTTTAAAAAAACCTGCAGGAACCGGGCATCATTTCATCGTTTCCGCCCTTTACATAGAGTACACCATGCATACATATTGCTTGCCGGCATAACAACGCCTTTACTGGCAATATATAAGACTGATGTGTATTGTTAACTGAACATAAACTTCGCACACCTTACTGCTTGCTGACTATTTACCTAAAATTCCATAAACCATAAAACGACGCTTGTTATGATGACTACTACATTTTGGATACGGAGGCTGACAATATTCCTGCTGCTTCTCTTTACCGGCATGTTAACCTATGCGCAAAAAAAGGTAACCGGTACGGTGGTTGACTCAAATAATGAGGCAGTGGTTGGTGCCTCGGTTACCGTTAAGGGGGCCAAAGAAGCAACCCAAACGGATGTGAACGGTAATTTTTCCATAACTGTTCAGCCCGGTTACGATTCTCTTACAGTAACGTTTATCGGCAGAGAGTCGCAAACAGTTTTTATAGGAGATAAAACAACGATAAGGGTAGCGCTGCAGGCTTCAACAAACCCGCTGGAAGGTGTTGTGGTAGTTGGTTATGGTACCCAAAAACGCAGTGATGTTACAGGCGCTATCGGAACAGTGAGCGCTAAGGAAATAGCGGATGAACCGGTAATACAGGTTGGCCAGGCATTGCAGGGTAAGGTGGCCGGTCTGCAGGTGTCGCAAAACTCCGGTGCGCCGGGTTCGGCTTTATTGATACGTGTAAGGGGCAGTGGTACTGTAAACAATGCTGAGCCTCTCTACGTAATTGATGGCAACCCCAATGCTAACCCGCTGGATATTGCACCGGACCAGATAGAAAGCATACAGGTATTAAAGAGTGCCAGCGCGGCGGCCATCTATGGCGCACAGGGCGCTAATGGTGTTGTTCTTATTACTACCAAGCAGGGCCGTTCGGGTAAGTCTCAACTGGATGTGAGTTTTTCACAAGGCTGGCAACAGATACAGCGTTACTTTCCTGTAACCAATGCCACGCAATATGCCACACTGTATAACGAAGGCTTAAGAAACGCCGGGCAAAACCCATTGTACCCGGATCCTGAAAGCCTGGGTGAAGGCACTGACTGGCAGAAAGCCATTTTCAGGGTGGCGCCTATGGTAGATGTAAATATTGGTGCTTCCGGTGGCAACGAGTTCAGCAAATTTTTCTTTTCGGCTGGTTACACCAAACAGGATGGTATTATAACAGGTTCCTCGTTCGACAGGGTTAACCTGCGCATCAATTCATCACATTCTATCAATAAGTTTATAAAGCTGGGGCAGAACCTGTCTGCAAGTATGGCAAGGTATAGCAACATCGCCGAGTTTAATTTTGGTTCTATCCTCGGTAACACGCTAACTGCAAACCCTGAGATTCCGGTTAAAATGCCCGACGGCAGTTGGGGTTACTCTGCAACCTCACTTAACTCCGCTAATCCTGCCGCTTCTATTCATTATACCAATGATGATACAAGAAGACCTGTGGTTAATGGTAACGCCTATATTGAAATTACGCCATTCAAGGGGCTGGTATTTCGCTCTCAATACAATGTCAATATAGGTTATGCTGAACAAAAAGTGTTCGTGCCTGTTTACCGTATTTCCACTTCTAACTTTAATGATGTAGCCAGGCTTACAGAAACAACAACCAGGTTTCGTGAAACAAGCTGGGCCAATACGCTTACCTATACAAAAAATTTCGGAGAACATACGTTGGAGTTGCTTGCAGGTATGACAGACCAAAACTCTTTTACCCAAACGATAGTCGCAGAGGCCCAGGGCTTGCCAGCCAACGCCACAGACAATGAAAATCTGCGCTATCTCGACTTGTCTACTTCTAATAACAGGGTTGCCGGCGGCGCTGGCGAGTGGGGAATCCTTTCTTACCTTGGCCGTGTAAACTATAACTATGGCGGTAAATACTTTACTACCGTAAACTTCAGGGCCGATGGTTCTTCCAAATTCGGCGCTAATAACAAATTCGGTTATTTCCCTTCTTTCTCTGTAGGATGGAAAATGTCAGAAGAAAATTTCCTGAAAAATGTTAAGTGGATCAACAACCTGATGATACGTGGCGGATGGGGCTCACTCGGTAATCAAAGCTCTTTGCCTAACTATGCTTTTGCTAACCTGGTTACGCCAAATATCAATTATTCTTTTGGCGCTCCCGGCTCTGTAGTAAGGGGCCAGGCGCCCACCACGCTGGGTAACCCGGATCTCAGGTGGGAGGCAACCAAGGAAATAAACCTGGGTTTTGACTTTACCGGCTTTGATGGAAAACTAACTGCTTCATTCGACTGGTATAATAAGAAAACCAACGATATGTTGCTCCAGGTGCCCCTGGTAGGTTATAGTGGTATTACAACAGCGCCCTATGTTAATGGAGGTAATGTGGTAAACAAAGGCGTTGAAATTATGGTTGGCTACGATAAAAGGGCTTCCAAAGGTTTCAGCTATAGCATTACCGGCAATATCGCTTTCAACAGAAATGAAGTAACTCAGTTAAGCAATGCAGGTACGGCCATCCAGCAGTTCATCAGTTTTGTGGGCCTGGTAAATTCTACCCAGATAGGTGCTCCCATCGCTTCTTTCTTTGGCTGGCAGGTAGATGGTGTTTTCCAGTCTGAGAGGGAAGTGCAGGATCATGCTTATCAAAGCAATGGTACTGCGCCTGGTGATTTCCGCTTCCGCGACCTTGATGGCAACGATACTATCAATGCACGGGACCAGACAATCATCGGCAACCCCTGGCCCAAAGCCACTTACGGTCTTACAGGAACCATGTCATATAAAGGCTTCGACTTCCGTGTGCAGATACAGGGCACTTACGGTAACGATATTTTCCAGGGCTTTAAGTTCAGGACAGAAGGCGCCAACTTTTTCAACTATACCAAAAATGTCTGGGACAACAGGTGGACAGGCCCCGGCACCAGCAATACGATGCCGCGTTTAATAACCAGCGATCCTAATAACAACATGCGTTCATCCACTTACTATGTTGAAGATGGTTCTTATCTAAGGGTAAGAAACATCCAGATAGGTTACAGGATACCTTCCAGCATATCCAAATTAAGAAGTGCAAGGGTATATGCGTCAGTGCAAAATGCTTTCACTATTACCAACTATTCAGGGTTCGATCCTGAAATGGGTACCAATCGTGCCAATAACCCATTGTACATAGGTATTGATGAAACCAATTACCCTATACCACGCACTTACACGATAGGCCTTAATATCGGCCTCTGACACCTGATTGTAAAAACTAAAACAACTCATTTAACATGAAACGCATAATATATATATTCTCGGCCTCACTGCTGCTGGTGGTTACCGGTTGCCGCAAAACTTTGTATAAAGATCCTGTAGCGCAGCTTAGTACAGATGTAAACTACATAACGGCAGACGATGCACGCCGTGCCATAACAGCCGCGTATGCACCCGCTGCCGGCAACAACTGGTGCTGTACTTACGTATCTCCCGGTTTTATGCATTGGGTGCTGGGTAATGTGGCTTCTGATGATACTGACAAAGGCGGCGAGTCTGGCTCTGACCAGTTATACGCCCAGCAGGTGCAGCTATTTAACATCCCTGCAGATAATGATGCTACAAGGTTTGCATACCAGGTTTCGTATGTTGGTGTAAACAGAACCAACCTTGCCCTGGAAAACATTCCTAACATCGAAATGGATGCAACCCTTAAAGAACGTTACCTCGCAGAAGCAAAATTCATGAGGGCCTGGTATTATATTAACCTGGTAAAAACATTCGGCGATGTTCCCCTGGTGCTAACTTCCCAGTTCGAATCTTACGATCTTACCCGCTCCCCCAAAGCGGATGTATATGCGCAGATCATCAAAGACCTTACTGAGGCCGAAGCCGTTTTGCCCAAAGCTACTGCTTACCCGGCGGCAGACCATGGCAGGGCCACCCAGGGCGCTGCCCAGGCCTACCTCGGTAAAGTGTACCTCTACCTGCACGATTTTGCCAAAGCAGAAGAATGGTTCGGCAAACTTATCGCATCGCATGAGTATGCGCTTGAATCAGATTATTATTTCCTGTTTACACGAAATGGCGAAACAAGCAAAGAACATGTGTTCCAGGTTAAATTTCTTAACGACCTGGGCCCTCAGCCTGCCAACAACCAGTTGGGCATCGTTATGGGCAGCCGGGCTATGAACGGGTGGGGCTTTAACCTGCCCACGCAGGACTTTGTAGACGCCTTTGAACCAGGCGATCCCCGGCTTTGGCAAACAGTTTATAAAAACGGCGATGTGTTGCCCGATAGCAGGGTTGCCAATGTGGGCAACAGCACTACCGGCTATCTTAATAAAAAGGTACTTGTGCTGGAAAATGAGAAAATACAAGGCACATTGCAGGCTGGTAAAGATGATATTTATATGAGGCTTGGCAAAGTGTACCTGTGGTATGCAGAAGCCGCCAACGAAGTGGGTAAAACCAACGAAGCCCTGCAATACCTTAACGAGGTAAGGCGCCGGGCAAGGCAGGGTAATGCCAATATTCTGCCGGATGTTACTGTTACCGGTAAAGATGCTTTACGGCAGCTTATCTGGAAAGAGCAGCGGGTGGAATTCGGGCAGGAGTACGAACGCTTTTTCGAGTTGGTTAGGCAGGGCCGTGCAGGGCAGGTGCTTAGGGCTTATGCGACAAAATACAACACTGCCAAAGGTGAAGGCTTTACGGATGGTGTAAATGAAATTTTCCCCATTCCGCTCAGCGAAATCAACCTGAGCAAAGGAAAAATAACGCAAAATCCCGGGTATTAGTATTTATTAAAACGTGAAGCGTCAGGCATGGTAAAAATTATAAACGCATGTTTGTCACTTCACGTTTTAAAATTCATAGCAGTATTAAATCAGGGGGTGCCCCCAAGCTATCGCAAGGGGTCGGGCTTTCCGCTCATACTCCGGCACAAAGGCCAATGCACAGGCCCTCACCGGGGTATCCGCTGCAATCCCTCACCCGGGTGTAACAGGTTGGCTCTTTGCAGGCGGGTTGCTTGTTTAAGTACGATTTACGAAGTACGAAGTACTCTTTGCAAGGTGCTTGTTTGTAGGCTACGCTGTTTAACAGCATTAAGTACGAAGTACGACCACCTAAAGCTTGCATCGTGTTGCATTCATCCCGCATGGTGCTTCTTATTTGGTTTGAGTACTTCCTAAATCGTACTTAATGAAAGGTGCCTATGTTTCGTGAATCACATATAGCATATAGTACTTCGTACTTCGTAAATCATACTTGGTAAATGGTGCTATATGCCTCATGAATCATAGGTGGCAAATAGTACTTCGTACTTCGTAAATCGTACTTGGTAAATGGTGCTATATGCCTCCTGAATCATAGGTGGCAAATAGTACTTCGTACTTCGTAAATCGTACTTGGTAAATGGTGCTATATGCCTCCTGAATCGCAGATAGCGAATAGTACTTCGTACTTCGTAAATCGTACTTGGTAAGTGGTGCTATATGCCTCCTGAATCGCAGATAGCAAATAGTACTTCGTACTTCGTAAATCGTACTTGGTATCTCTTATTTATAATAGCTCTTAGCAATGGCTGTCATTATGAAGTTTGTAAAACACTCAAGGCCCCGTTACATTAACGCAATTATCCCGGCCTTTGCATTAGTCTCTCTGTTTGCATGCAAAAGCGGCTCAGATGAGCATACTACCTGGATGGATTATGGTGGCGGGCCAGACCAATCAAAATATGTAGTTGTAGATGACATTACCAAAGAAAACGTCAACCAACTGCAGGTGGCCTGGTCTTACGCCGTAGAAGATGGTAAAACTTACCAGTGGAACCCGGTTATAGTAGATACTGTAATGTATGTGCTGGCTAAAAACAGTTCACTGGTTGCATTAAACGCTGTTACAGCTAAGGAAATATGGATACATGCCAACCTTACCGGCATTGCCAGGCGCGGTATTAATTACTGGGAAAGCAAAGACCGTAAAGACCGGCGCCTGATTTTCCAGATAAACAATTACCTGCAGGCCATAGATGCCACTACCGGTAAGTCTATACTAAGTTTTGGCAACAAAGGCCTGGTTGACCTGAAGGAGGCTCTTGGTGGAGACCCGAAAAAAATAGCAAGGGTGCAATCCGGCACGCCTGGAAAAATATTTGAGAACCTTATCATACTCGGCTCGGCGCCTGGCGAAAATCATGTTTCCACACCCGGCCACTGCAGGGCTTATGACGTTGTTACCGGTAAACTGGTTTGGATATTTCATACCGTGCCACAGCCCGGCGAATTTGGCTATGATACCTGGCCTAAAGACGCTTATAAATATATCGGCGGTGTTAATACCTGGGGAGAAATAACCGTTGATGATAAGCGCGGCATAGCTTACTTCCCGCTGGGTTCTCCCACGTATGATTATTACGGGGGAGACAGGGTGGGCGCTAACCTGTTTGGTAACTGCCTGCTGGCTGTGGATGCCCGTACCGGCAAACGGCTGTGGCATTATCAAACCGTGCACCACGATCTCTGGGATTACGACCTTGCAGCGGCGCCCCAGCTTATTACTGTTGACCATGATGGAAAGAAAACAGATGCCGTTGCCGTTGCCGGCAAAAACGGCTTCCTGTACGTGTTTGACCGTGTTACCGGCGAGCCTTTGTGGCCTATTGAAGAAAAGCCGGTACCCGCCAGTGATATACCCGGCGAACAGGCATGGCCTACCCAACCTCACCCAACAGTAGTGCCTCCCTTTAACAGGCAAAAACTCACCTCGGCAGACCTTAATCCCTATTTTCTTTCAGACGCTGAAAAAGTGGACTGGCAAGCAAGAGTGGATACCATACCTTCCGGCCTTTTTGTACCCGTTTCCATGGACAGGGAAACCATATCCATGCCGGGTGCTGTTGGTGGCGCAAGCTGGGGCAGTACAGCATCCATACCGGAAAAAGGGCTGATGTTTGTACGTACGGTAGAATGGCCATCCGTTTATGGCAAAGTGAAAAAAATATCACCGCCAACAAAAGAAGAGCTGGAGGCACAGCAGGCTTCGGCAAGCGGGCAAAAAATTTACATGACCACCTGTATGGCCTGCCATGGCGCAGACAGGAGGGGAGGCGTAGGCCCCGAATTACTATCGCTAAAATCGAGGCACAGTTTCAAAGATTTTCAACAGGTGCTGCATAGCGGTAAAGGCGAAATGCCTGCTTTTCCCGGCCTTAAGGAAGAAGATGTAAAGAAACTATACCAGTATATTACAAGCGGCCCGGGTGGTGGCCGGTTCCCCTTTATGGACAATATTCCGTTTAAAGTTACAGGCCCAGTGGTAGATTCAGGCGGGGCGCCCGGCGGGTTAGAGCAGCGGGAAGTGACTGGCTTAAATGGCGCTGCCATGTTTGGGCAACAGTATGGCGTTCCTTATCCCGAAGATGCGGATGTGCCGCTTGACAGGTATTTTATCCCACCGGGATGGGGCCTTAACTTTCCGTACATTATTAGCCCGCCGTGGTCAACCATAACGGCTTACGACCTTAATACCGGCAAAATAAAATGGCAGATACCCATTGGCTCTGACAAGGAAGCTGAAAAGCTGGGTGCTAAAAATACGGGTATGCTGAGGGCGCAGCGCCAGGGCATGGTGGTTACTTCTACCGGAGTGCTCTTTTGCACAGGCAAAGACGGAAAGCTGTACGCCTTTGATGTGGATAATGGCAGGCAGTTATGGTCGTACGAACTGCCCGCTGTTACCGAGGCAATACCTGCCATGTATGAAATTAACGGAAAGCATTACCTGGCGTTATGTGCTACCGCGCCACTGGTATTTGGCAGGCAGCAGGAAGAAAAGCGGGATACGGCAAAAGGCCCGGCTACACCACCGGAAAAAATACCCGGGGCGTATGTGGTGTTTGCGTTGCCGGAGAAGTGAGTGGTGAGTGGTGAATGGTGAGTGGTGAGTAGGGAGTAGTGAATCGTGAATGGTGAATGGTGAATGGTGAGTGTGGGGCATTCATTCTTCATTCAACATTCCTTGTTCCTTGTTCGATATTCATTTGGTGAGTGGTGAATGGTGAGTAATTCTTCATTCAACATTCCTTGTTCCTTGTTCGATATTCTCTACCTGGGCTGAAAAGCTGCCCAATGAACCGAACGATGAAGTGATTGCGACGCAACAGGCGATGCCATAAAATACCGTCGCTGGTATCTAAAATAAGCCAGGGCTGAAAAAATAGTAAAACAAAACAGGCTGATGGCCGCACATGGCGTTAGCCAAACTAAAATTTATGATATTATGAAGCAGATGCTTGTTTGCTTGTTCTTTTTTACCGGCTTTGTTTTTTGTTACGGGCAGCAACAAAGCCTGGGGCTAACCTTTCTGCCAGACCATAAGTTTAAAGGCAGCGGGCTTAGCGGCTGGCATGCAATGGGCAACGTAGAGTGGACGGCCAAAGACGGGGAAATTACCGGGAAGGCTAAAGATGCCGCAGGTGGCTGGCTGGTAATGGATAACGGCTACCAGGATATTGGCTTTCATGCCATGTTTAGGGCTACGGGGCAGGCCAATACGGCCATATTGTTCAGGATGCAGAAAACCGCTGAAGGCTACACCGGGGTATTGGTATCGCCGGGTAAAGAAGGTGCATTGCCCTGCCAGGTTTATTTAGATGCGCAGGGCAAAGAAATAAAAAGGGAAAAGCTAAGGCCCGCAGGCGGTATTTTTTACCGTATGGCGCCGCCGCCGGATACCGGTACTTTAAGGGAAGTGCCACGCCTGCCACCCGCCAAACAACCGGCTGATGTACCCATGGTTAGGCCTGCTACAGATTTCCGCGACAATGAATGGAACGGCATTGAAGTTTTTTTGGAAACAAATGTTATCAGGAGTTTTTTAAATGATGGCCGGGAAAATGGCGGCGCAGTGGAAGGCACATATGGCATTACCGGTTTTGGTCCGCTGGCATTGTATGTAGGCGGTAATGGCCAGGCAAGCTTTAAAGATATTATGTACAAGGATGTTGCCGTGCGGGTTAACCCTGCCGAGCAGGTGTCACCACGCTTTACCGTACAGCAGATAAGCGATATGTATTATTCCTGGGGCGCTGATGCAGGCGATTATGATAAAGACGGCCACATGGATGTGGTATCTGGCCCCTACATTTACTTTGGCCCGGATTTTACCAGGCACCGGGAAATTTACCCCGCCGTGGCAGTAGGCCCTTCAAAGGAATTCAGCCGTACGCATATACAATTCACCTACGATTTTAATAACGACGGATGGCCGGATATACTGAATACGCCGCCTATTGCAACATTGTATGTAAACCCGGGCAAAGAATCACGCCGCTGGGCAGGTTACGATGTACTGCCCGCTGTACAAAGCGAAACAACGGATTTTATTGATATTGATAAGGATGGCAAACCAGAGCTGGTGTATGCGGCGGGCGGTGCTTTTCGTTTTGCCAAACCAGACCCGTCGGATCCTACCAAAAAATGGATAGAGTACAATGTATCAGAACCCGGCTATGCATTGGCGCATGGCATTGGCACCGGCGATATTAACGGCGATGGCCGCATAGATATACTTGGCGCCAACGGCTGGTGGGAGCAGCCAGCGGAGTTGAAACAAAACATTACCTGGAAATATCACCCTGTTGCTTTTGGACGGTACAAGAACAGGGCTTCTAATGTGGGCGGCGCACTAATGGCTGTATATGATGCCAACGGCGATGGCCTTAACGATGTGGTGTGTAACTTAAATGTGCATGGCTTTGGCCTGGCTTGGTTTGAGCAAAAGAGAGACGCTGCGGGCAATATTAGTTTTGAGCGGCATATTATCAGCGACGATTACTCGCAGCAGAACGCAGGCGATGTAACTTTTTCGCAGGCGCATGGCGCAGCTTTTGCCGATATAGACAAGGATGGTATTCCTGATTTTGTAGTGGGTAAACGTTACTTTACACATCTTGACAATATGTATGATCCCGACTCCTACGGGCCGCCCGTACTTTATTGGTACAAAACCGTGCGGGACAAAAATGCACCCGGCGGCGCCAGGTTTGTGCCCGAGCTTATACACAACCGTTCCGGCGCAGGCTCTGAAGTAACCGTGGTTGACCTTAACAAAGACGGCGCACCAGACATTATAACCGCTACCAACCGTGGCACATTTATTTTCTGGAACAAAGGAAAATAACCGACCCATTTTTCAGCACTTTTAAATTGTTCGCCGGCGTGTATTCGCCATTTGTGCAGGGCATTGTAACCTTGCCTGTTAAGTGCATTTATCTGCCACACAAAATAAATAACTCATGAAGAAATTACTTCCTTTTATTTTCCTTTTAATTGCGTCAAAACTGGTATCTCAAACTGCAACCGTTACCGCTGCTGACCTTGATTACCGCAAGGATGGAAATAATTATTTGCTCGTACTTAAAAAGGGGCAGCCGGTGGTGGCCAGTTTAAATGCATTCCTCGAAAAAGAAAAACTGCCCGGCGCTACTTTTACCGGCCTTGGCGCCGTGCAAAACCCGGAAGTGGCTTATTACGACGTTAATGCCAAGCACTACAACTACAAAAAATTTAAGGGCTCTATGGAAGTACTTTCGCTGCTTGGCAACCTTGGCTGGTTTGAAGGCAAGCCGATTGTGCACCCGCATGTAAACCTGGGAGCACCAGATTTTACCGTACATGGCGGCCACCTGAAAGAAGCAGAAGTATCGTTGCTGCTGGAGATTTTTATTATACCAACACAGGAAAAAATAACCCGCGAATGGAGTAAGGAGTTTCCGGAACTGCGTACCATTAAAACACTCAAAAAAGAATAGCTCTTCCGCTTGCAGGCAAAGCATTTTTATGGTACCGGCGATATAGCCCTGTGGCATCGCCTGTTGCGTCGCAATCCGTTCGTCGGCCGGTTTTTCATGGCATCTTTTCAGACCCTGGTAGATGGGTTATGTTTCTGCCAGCTTCGCTGCCAGAAATGATTCAGCATGGAAAATGCCGCTAACATTAAACATTGAACAAAAGAACATTGCTTTTAATCGTCTGCCACATAGTGTTCCCTGCGGTAAGTAAACGGTGTTTTGCCGGTTATTTTTTTAAAGTAGCGGTTAAAGTTAGATATGTTGTTAAAGCCACTTTCGTAACATACGCTGTAAATGGTATTGTCTTTTGATACCAACAGGTTGCAGGCATGTGCAACCCTTACCTCCAGCAAAAAATTATAGTAGGTTTTTCTTGTTTTGGATTTGAAATACCGGCAGAAAGCCTTGGGTGTAAGGTTGGCTATACCTGCTATTTCTTCCAGTGGTATAGTGCGTTGAAAGTTGGTAAGTGTATGGTGAAATATCCTGTTTAAACGGTTGGCCTCGTCTTCTTCAAAATCAACAGGGTGATACATGGCATTTACAAATTCTTTCTCCTGCGTGTTAGCTATTTTTTCAAGTATGGTAAGTAAAAGCACAATCTTTAATGTGCCTGTGGCTTTTACCAGTTGCGCTATCAGGTCCCTCAATTCAAACCTGGCGCCACCGGTAAGTTTAATTCCCCGTTTTGCTTTTTCCAGCAGGTTGTTAATGGTGGCCAGCTCAGGGCTATCAAAGAAGCGGTCTCCCAAAAAACTACGGTGAAAATAGATAACGGTAACTTCTGCCGTAAGCGTAGAATCTTTCCTGAAATATTCAGGGTCGCACCGCCACATGTGGTCAAGGTTAGAACCTATCAGCATCAGCTCATTGGCATCAAACCTGGATACGTTGTTGCCTATAAACCTGGTGCCCCTTCCCTGGTGTATGTATATCAATTCTATCTCCGGGTGAAAGTGCCATTGGTTATAAAAATTGGCGCCTTTATTAAGGCGTATGTTAAAAGATGTTTCAGGTTCTATAGAAACTTTCAGCAAATGCGGTTTCATACATGTAAGATATTAAATTTCCCAGCATAAGGCGGCCGGTATTTGTCATTTATGTTACTATAGTATAACTTCTGGTGAATTGGTTGGAAAAAATTGTGGATGTATTAAATGAAATTTGGTTATTGATTGCTAGCAACACCCCAATTAATAATTTAATACTAACCAACGCTTCGGCGCACATTTAAAACCTCCACTTTATGCTGTATGAAGAACAATTGGCACCAGGCTGTGCCCCCCGTACTGCCCCGGTTTGTTATTACCAGGATGCTGAAAGTAAGGTTCCGGATAAGCAGCTATGGGAAGCCTTTAAAAAAGGGAGCGAATATGCTTTTACTGTTATCTACGATAACTATTCAACACTTCTTTACGAGTATGGCTGCAGGTACACTGCAGACAAAGAACTGGTAAGGGACTGCCTTCACGATTTCTTTGTGTACCTGAAAGAGAACCGCCAGGGCTTCAGTGCCACTACTTCAATAAAGTATTACCTGTTAAAATCTTTTAAGAGAAGGATAATAGATTACCAGAAGAAAGAGCGCAATATATTAAAGGTTACAGATCAGTTTGAAATGGCAGACTTTGAACCTGAACTACGAAGCGAGGCTACTTATTTAACCCGGCAGGCCAACAAAGAGTTAATGGAGCGCCTTGGCAGAGCATTAACAGCGCTGGATGGTATTGAACAAAAGGCTATTTATTATTTCTACTTTAAGGGCATGGGGTACGACCAGATAGCACAACAGTTCAACTTTTCACATGTATCGTCTGCCAGGAGGGTAATGTACCGCAGCTTAAAGCAACTGCGCACCTTTTTTGCGAATGCCTGATGCTGCCTTTGAAAATAAACGGTAAAATAGTTGTATATCCCCGGTATCGTTTTATCGGTTCAGGCCTTTATACTAAACAGTTGCAATGATTTTGCAGCTTTCGCTCAAAGCCACCTTGCATATTAATTCTTAACTACTAATTGCCATACGATCATGAAAATTTTTCTTTCGCTTTTAATGCTTTTGATAGGTGTTGTACTCACCCTTCATTTAGCTATGAACGCCCAGGTAGGTGCTATACTTAAAAATGCAAAAATGGGCAACGCTATCTTCTGGACCATCGGTGGTGTTGCGGCTTTGCTTATTGGCGCCACAGGCTGGGACAGCAGCGTGTTTGACCGTATAAAACATGTGCCGTTATGGCTGTTAACAGCAGGTGTTATGGGCGCCGCCCTTGTATTTGGTATAGCATGGGTTATACCCAAAATCGGCGCAGGGCCTGCTTTTGTATTAATGATTGCCGGCCAGGTGGTTACCGGTATGCTTTTTTCACACTTTGGCATGCTGGGCTCTCCTGTAGAGCCGGTATCATATGTTAAAATCACCGGTGCGCTGCTATTGGTGGCAGGCGCATGCATTGTAACCTTTGCTAAATAAAATTTATCTTGATTAAGGCGCATAAGCAGTCTGAACAAGGAGGGTTTCTACCCTCCTTTTTTCTTTTATACCCTGCGGCAAGCCAAAGCTTTTTGGCGTCATTGCTTTATCTGCTGAATAAGCATGTTTATTTCTTAAGTTTACCGGGTTAATATAGTGGCTATATAACAGCTTGCATACATTGGCGGGCACATAGATTCGGTCATTAATAGCAATAAATAATACCAGGTTAACTATGAAGGTAAAACGCCGGAAACATCCATTCTTTTTGTATATAACCGTTACTCTTTGTCTTATATTCTGCGGCAGGCAGGCTTCATCGCAGGTTAAGGTTAACCCTGTTCCCCAGCAGCGCATGCAGCAGGTTTACGAAGAAGTAAAAACACCATACAAGTATGGCCTTATATTGGTGCCGGAGGATGATTCAAAAAAACTGGATAGTCCAACTGTATTCAGGAAAGACAGCCTTTGGTATATGACCTACATTGTTTTTGATGGCCGCGGTTATGAAACATGGCTGGCGCAAAGCAATAACCTGCTTGACTGGAAAACAATGGGCCGCCTTATGTCTTTCTCCGATACCACAGACTGGGATAACAATCAAAAAGCAGGGTATGCGGTTTTGCAGGATACCCGTTGGGGTGGCAGCTACCAGTTGCAGCAATACGACAACAAATACTGGATGAGTTATATAGGTGGCAGTAGCCGTGGATACGAGGCTGGCAAACTTGGCATAGGTATGGCTTATACAAACGCCGATGTTGCCAGCCCGCATGAGTGGCAACGGTTTAAAAATCCTGTGTTAAGTGCTTCAGACAGCGATGTACGGTGGTGGGAGAACCGCAAGCTATACAAGAGCACTGTTTTGCAGGATGAAAATAAAACTACAGGCTACCCTTTTGTAATGTATTATAATGCCAATGGAGATACGACTGATATAAAGGAAATGCAGTCTGATGAGCGTATTGGTATGGCCGTATCCAACGATATGCTGCATTGGAAGCGTTTTCATAAAGAGCCCGTGCTTATGCATGGCAGTGGCATCACCGGCGATGCCGTTATCCAAAAGATCAACGATACCTGGGTCATGTTTTATTTTGGTGCTTTCTGGGCCAATACACAAGGCGCATTTAACCGGTTTGCCTGTTCGTACGATATGGTTAACTGGACGGATTGGAACGGCCCCAATCTCATCGAGCCTTCTGAAGAGTATGACAACCTTTACGCACACAAGTCTTACGTAATTAAACACGATGGAGTTGTGTACCATTTCTATTGCGCGGTAAACAAAAAAGACCAACGGGGCATAGCCGTGGCTACCTCAAAAGATATGGGTAAGAGCAGGGTTATTTTTTAACCAGCAGTGGTGTCATCTTTTTTTGGATACCCAGCTATGGTTTTATCTGGTCCCAAAATTTCGGGATCCCTTGCAACTATGATTTTGTTATTACCTCTTTCACTGAAAGAACAAATAATAATCAATCACATCACCGTCATATCAATGGAATACCCGCTATTTGCCAATGAATATCAACTATGTTTCTTAGTTATATAAAGTTGATATCTCCTAACAAATTTTGAGACTACGAGTGCTAACGTGTCTGGCGCCAAAGGCGGCAGACACTACAGCCATCAGTGTAATCAGCAAAATCAGTTGAAATCCTGGTTGAGACAATGTGTCTGGCAGCAAAGCTGGCAGACACATAACCCGGGTCTTTCTTGGGAACCTATCCGGGTCTGAAAAGATGCTTATTGAACCGGACGATGAACGGATTGCGACGCAACGAAGTAGCCACAGCGTACTACTGCCGGTATCAAAAATTGTATTGATCGTACGCCGCGGTAAGTTACCGGCAGATGTAGTTAATGGAATGGGTCAATCAACTTTGCGCATCTCTTTCCAGCGGTTATCCTGCAATACGGATGATGGATCGAAATTGGGATTGTTGGACATAATGAAATGCGTGCCATCGCTGCGGCTCCAGGCATGGTCGTAACCGGCGCTTAGCTCAACTTTTCCATTGTCGTCCCTGTAAGTTTCTACCTCTCTGATGGCTTTAATAAAATTGGTATGTGTTCTGTCCTGCTGGCTTTGGCGGGCTTCCCAGCTACGCATCTGGTTATCCATATCGGACAGGCGGCGGTTGCCGTTTTCTATGGCGCTCTTCGCTATTTGTTGTGTGCGTTCATCTATCATCCTGATGGTGCCCAGGTGCTGCTGGTGTTTTTTTTCACGCACATCTTTCCAGTAGTCATTGGTGGCCTGTTTCCATGCCGGGTTAGTACGCACACCCGCCACCATTACTGTCATTATTTTTTCAGCGGCAGCGGTTTCGCTTTCGGGAAAAACAAACAGCATGCGTGTGGCGTAACTTGTGTAGCTAATATCGTAAGTGCCATTATAAACATTGGGTATATATGTTTCTGTATTGGTTACACCGCAAAGGGCAATGCCGGCCATGCCATCATTCCATTTAAGGCGGGCAGTTACGGCAGTGTGCCTGTAATTTACCTGGGCTGCCCCGTAGCGCATTAATTCCGTACGGCCCTTTTCATCATTTTCGCTCATGGCCTGCACTACTTCCGGATTGTTTTTTTTATCGGTAATACCGGGATTCTGTAATTCACGCAGCCACACATTTTCCAGGTATTGCACAGCATCTACCGGCTGCCCAACGCCGCAGTATTGCGAAGTGTTGAATTGCCTGCTCATTTCAACGCTTTGGGGGTTGCTGCTCCACGACCATATTATGGCCGGATAAATTGAAAACGATGATTTGCCGTCGGGGGATTTGGCCGAGAAACGCACATTGGTTCCGGCGCAGGCATTGCCCGGGGCAGTCCAGAATACGCCACCTTCTGAAAGCCAGCCTTGCGGCAGCAAAATGCTGTAGGCTTCGGCAGGCTCGGTAAAAGCCTCGTTGTCCATTATTTTTACCCGGGTGAATTCAAAATAATCCTTACCGGCTGTAAAATTTTTTCCTGTTGCGGTTTGTTGCATGGTGGTTTTGTTTTTTGCGGCAGGACTGGGTTGCGCGTTGCAGGCGCTGGTTGCCATTAGCAACGCTGCCAGCTTTAGAAAAGCAGTTTTATGAAGTATCATGACACTCTGTTTTTGTTTTTCAGTAGCCATGCCTGGCGCCAGGTTGCTGTAAGCCTGCCTGCATTGTAATAATTCTGAAAGGGTAGGAGTGGATTAAAGGTGCTATGCAGGTTGGCAAGGCATGTTTTATCTACATCGCAAAAAGTAGAAAGAGGTCATCATTAAAAGAAGAATTTTTTTGTGGCGAAGCCTATACTATAACTGATAGTTTAATAATAACATCTGCGGTTGCTATTCCTCATTCAGTTTTCTGCCGGATTCAATAACAGCCTTGTTTACAGATTTGATGCGGGGCAATTCCATTTTTTCAAAAGCTCTGTCATAAGTAAGCAGCCCATTCACCTCATGCTCTACGTCGGTAGTTTGTGTATAGATGGCCACACTTAGTCCACGATATTTCATAAGCTGCTCCACCTGGTCCATCAATAAAATGTAGCGGTCGGTAAGCGAGGTTTTGGTTGGGGCATAATCATAAGCGTTGTTTTCAACAGGCCACATGTGCCCACGTACAAACAAACCCACTCCGCCAAATTCACCTAGTGATGCCGCCCTTTTTTCATCAGGCACCGAGGCCTTGTACGGCCCTACATAAATATGCGTATCTACAAAATCTCCATTGCCGGGGTCTCCATAAGCTTTTTGATAGGAGGGGTTGTTGTTAAAGCCGGAGTTGCCGTTAACCAGCCGTGAGGGATCGTAAGCCTTAACCCAGTCTGTAATTTCTTTAACATCAAAAGCCCCCCAGTTTTCGTTGAAGGGCACCCATGCAATAATGGATGGAGAATTATAGTGGTCATCCATAATGGCTTTCCATTCTTTACGGAAACGCGGCCTGTTTACGGCAGTGTCTTCATCCTGGTACCAGATGGCGGGCATATCCTGCCATACCAGCAGGCCAAGTTTATCCGCCCAGTAGTAAAAGCGTTGGGGCTCTGTTTTCATGTGTTTACGTATAAGGTTGTAGCCCGCCTGTTTTGTAAACCTGATGTCGTATTGAAGTGCTTCATCTGTGGGTGCGGTAAGAATCCCGTCTGGCCAGTATCCCTGGTCAAGCAGACCCAACTGCATTTCAAATTTGCCGTTTAGCAAGGGCCGGGGAATGCCATTGACCATGCCCAGTTTTATATCCCGCATACCAAAATAGCTTAGCGCTTCATCCCTAACGGCACCTTTATCATCCAGCAGGGTAAGTTGAAGGTCGTACAGGAAAGGTTTGTCAGGCGACCAATACACAGGGTGGTTGATGGGTAAGAAAAACGTCTCGTTGCAGGAAGCAGTTATGGTGGAAACGGGCTTGTTGTTTTGAAGTGCCGTGGCTTTTACGCGGGTGCCCGGCGATGATTGAATTTTGATGGCCAGCCTGCTGTTTTGCAGGTCGGGTGTAAGGCGTACATTTTCTATGTATGCGGTATTAACAGGTTCAAGCCATACGGTTTGCCAGATGCCGGAGGTAAAAGTATAGTCCCCCCTCGGGCCATTTTTGCCGGATGGCGTGCGGCCATCATTGGCATCATAAGCGGCAATGACAATACTGTTGTCGCCCGGCTGCAGATAGGAAGTGATGTTGAAAACAAAACTGTCATAGCCGCCCTGGTGTGTGCCGGCTTTGTGACCGTTAACAAACACGGTAGCGGTATGGTCAACCGCTTCCAGGTGTAACAGTACCTGCCGGCCTTTCCATGTTGCCGGTATGCGGATAGATTTACGGTACCACATATTTGTCTCCTGCATGCGCTGGATGCCGGAAAGGGCTGATTCGGGGCAATAAGGCACTTTTATTTTTTCTGGTTTGGCCGAAAATGAAGCCACGCTTTCCGGGCTTTGGGCATCCGGGGCGTTCCTGCCGCCCAGGTAATCCCAATATCCATTCAGGCAAAGCCATTCCTTGCGTTGCAACTGGGGCCTGGGATATTCAGCAAGCGGAACTGCTGCGGCGTTGGCTACAGGCGTCCAGGCCGTAGGTAAGGGGCATTTTTGCGCCGGCAAACCAGCCGCAACGATCAGCAATACCGGCAGCAACAGCATTCTATTTCTAATATCCATACCTGTTTATTCTTGTTTTTGTCAATAACGTATAAAACCGGCCGACCGTACCATTGCCCTATTAATTTCTCAACTGGCGGCCAATATAAAATTTTACTAAAACCCTTTACTGGCAAGGGATTGGGGCCTGCCATGTGTTACTGGACATAATAAAAGCGGCTGAAATTTGTATTGCGCAGGCGTATGGTTGGTTTTATCTTTATGTAAGAAAGTTAAAAGGCAGTCTTTATCAGAGCCTGGTGCAGCTAAAGAAAGGTGATTGGATGGAGAGGTGGATAAGATAGCCGGAACTTTTTCTCCAAAAGATTTTTTGAACTTTTTCATATGGCAAGCAATCGTTAGAGGTCGTCTGTTTCTACAGAAGACCCTTTTTTTACGCTAAAGCCATTTCTACGCATCCTAAAAGTTAACACTATGAATGAATCAATCTTCAGGAATTCTTTTGACATCGAATCTATCGCGGCAGAGTCCCGCGAAAACCTGGCACCAGCGCATGCTGCTTCAATGAACATCAATGATGACAGTAAGAATAATGCAACGGGTGCAGATGCTTCAGTCGCCCAGCGCATAGACTGTTAACAGCATACAGGCTGTTACAAAGCGGATACCTGGGTGCCCTGTTAAATCATCCATTACAGAATTATGTTGGGGCTTTCAGCTACGGCGTTTCAATGTAGCTGCGGTTCCGGCTTTCCGCTGCAAGTCCTCGCCACTCGTACCTCGTGTCTGCGGGCTTTCCGCTTCAATCCGGCAGCCAGTCAGGCTTTACCGCGTTACCCAGCTTATGGCTTTACGTTCCCCCTTCATGGGGTGTGCCTGACTCATAAACCGGCTGGATACGGATTTTCGCGATAACCAGATTTGATTGATGCAGATTATCCTCCGTACCTCTATGCTCCTCGTGCGGTTCGTAAAAACTGGATATAGCCTGTATTGTGAACGTTTCCCTGGGTTCACGAAATTCTCCTTTATAAATTGTCAACGGTTAATTATTTCGCATTCTCAAAGCATCACCCACGATGTGCCATGCATTAGCTCACGAATAAATTCATTCTCCCATCAGATGTAAAGCCATTGAAACAAGCAATAAATAGTAAGCACTAACTAATTTTATATTTGCCTTGATAACCTAACTATGGTATTGGCCAGGCTGTCGTTCTAAACACTTCAGGATTTATGATACAGGAATATTTGATTGTCAGTGATACTATAAAAAGAGCGCTTGCCGCCTTTTTTTGTTTTTATTTTTTTTGTTTTTCCTCTTATGGACAAATGTTTGACCGGTGGGGCGACCAGGGCGATGGGACTTACGTTAACCCTGTGCTCCCTGCGGATTACAGTGACCTGGATGTTATTCGTGTTGGTAATGATTATTACGCCATCTCTTCCACTATGCAGTTTTCTCCAGGTATGGTGGTGCTGCACTCGGTTGATTTGGTGAATTGGGAAATTAAAAGCCATGTAGTGAGCGACCTTACTAAAATAAGCCCTGAACTTAACTGGGATAAAATGAACCGGTACGGCAAGGGCATTTGGGCTGGTTCCTTACGTTATTACAAAAATAAATTCTGGGTTTACTTCGGCACTCCCGATGAAGGATTTTTTATGAGCTCGGCAACCAACCCCGCGGGCCCCTGGGAACCCCTGCACCAGGTATGGGGCGTAGCCGGCTGGGACGATTGCTCTTCTTTTCTTGATGACGACGGGCAACTCTATTTTATTGCCACCAACTTTGCGCTCGATACTGTAACCAATAAACAATACAATATCCATCTATTTAAAATGACGCCGGATGGTAAGAATCTCGTTATGGAGACCGACCGCATAATTTATCAGTCCAAAGGAAGCGAAGCAAACAAGCTGTATAAAATAAATGGCTTTTACTATCATTATTTCAGCCAGGTAAATACGCTTGGGGAACGTTATATCATGATGGGCCGTTCCAAAAACATATATGGGCCTTACGAATATAAACAGCTTAACAAAGTTGATCAACTGAAAGACAGGGAACCTAACCAGGGCGGTCTTGTAAAAGCGCAAAACAATCGCTGGTATTTCCTGACACATCATGGCAGTGGCGATTGGGAGGGTAGGCCGGCCAGTTTGTTACCTGTAACCTGGATAAACAATTGGCCAATTATTGGTAAAGTGGGCAAGGATACAATTGGGGAAATGGTATGGGCTGCAAACAAACCAATCAATACAAAAAGGAAGTTATCCATCGAAACAAACGATGAGTTTAATACAGCAAAACTGAATGTGCAATGGGAGTGGAATTATCAGCCGAGAGCGGACAAATGGTCCCTTACCGAACGAAAAGGCCATTTACGGCTATATGCATTTAAGCCGTTGGATGACGGAAATAAAGTGCCACAAATACTAAGAGCAGGCAATACCATAACCCAACGCAGCATGAGGACACGTTTAAGCATTGTAACTGTAAAAATGGATGTTGACAGTATGGCCAACGGGCAATGCGCCGGGCTAACCCATTTTTCCACAGCTTGCTATAGTACCCTGGGTGTAAAGCAACAAAATGGAAAAAAATACCTTGTTTACGATAACAACGGCAAGGACACTGTAATAACGGCAATAATCAGAAAAAGTATCTGGCTGCAATCAACGTGGAATGTAAACGGTATCAATAGGTATTCCTACAGCTTTGATGGAAAGACTTTCATTACGCTAAACATGCCTTCGCAACTGAAATGGGGAAGCTACCGGGGCGACCGAATCGGAATATATAATTATAACACTATTTCTGAAAAAGGATTTGTGGATATAGCTTCGTTCAGCTATAACTATCTAAATAATGCCAAAACTATAACTGGCGCCCAAGGCTTTACCACCAAAAAATAGCTTTAACATCAGTATGGTTTTGAAAAAACGATATAAGCTATTTGATTGTGCTTCATTAAGCCGGCACATGGCTTTTTGCCTTAAAGTATCTCATACAATTACGGCGCGTTGCTTTATAATCAATTGTCCAGGTTTTGTTTATTTAATGCCGCTATTTGCCGCCGGTATTGTTCGGGAGAAACCCCCATCTTTTTTTTGAATAAACTGGAAAAGTAGAATGCTGACTCAAAATTCAGGTCGTCAGCAATTTGTTTTAATGGTTTTATAGTGTTGGTCAGCATTATTTTCGCTTGCTCTAAGCGTAGTTGCTGTAGATATTGGCCCGGGGCCATGCCGGTGTACGCTTTAAATGTTTTCCGGAACCAGGAGTAACTCACCCCTAATTCATTTGCCAGCTTTTCAAAAGAGAGTTTATTATATTCCCCAGACCGGAGAAGGGCCCTTGCCTTTCCGATAATTGTTTCCGTAACGTCGTCAGACGGCAGCTTTTGCTGGCGTATCAGTGAGTAGATGGTACCTAATAGGTGCAAAACGGCTCCCGAGATTAATGGCTGGTACCCGGCTTTCTCGTGGCGTGTTGTTTCAAGTATCTCTGCAAACAACAGCAGTATGCTCTCCCGCAGCCCAACTTGCTTTATTGGTTCATCAAGGGGAAAAAAACTGTTTTTGAGAAGAGAGGTTGCTATATTACCATTAAACCCCACCCAGTATTCATCCCATCCTATGGCGGGGTCTGGCCTAAAGCGATGCCATTCACCAGGGAAAAGGATAAAGACAGACCCTTCAGTAATGGTTGTTTTTTTACAATGGAGAGATTCAAAAAAACCGCCGCCTTTTGCTATATAAATTAATTGAAATTCGCGCAGTACCCTGCCTTTCTGCCAATTGAAATAATGATGGCCGGGATGTGTGTGTGCCGGGTATTCCTGGCCCTTTTCAATACGTGTACACCCTGCGTTAAGTACATGCAGGCCCCAATCTTCATCCTGTTGGGAAAAGGGAAGGTATTTGTAATAGTTAGTCATGGCTGGCTTATCTATGTCAAATTCTATATGCAAAATATCATTTTGCGCATTTTTCCGCTTCAGGTCATAAAGTAAATTTGATTGTCTTTACTAACCATGAATTGTTTGTGAAGGTAAGTTAAGAATTCACCCGTAAAATGATTGCTTAGCCTCTTCTTAGGAAATACGGGCTGCAAAATATGATGCTTAATGTAAACGATACAGATTGCCGGCAAAAGAAGGATGGTTTCAATGGCCAGAAAGCAATTGTTATCCCCCGTACAATTGTAGAATCCTGCTTGTCAGCGGGCGGCCTGCCCGGGCTGGCGCTTACAGATATTGGTTATTACCCACGTGCCAGGCACCACTTCCGGCACCGTGATAACGGGTGCGATCAAAGCATCCTGATTTATTGCAGTGATGGCCTGGGTTGGGTGGAAACCGACAAAGGCCGTTTTATGGCTGAAAAGGACCAGTTTATTGTTATTCCCGCCGGGGCGCCACATGCTTATGGCTCATCAGAACTGCGCCCATGGTCAATTTATTGGGTGCATTTTGCCGGCTCAGGCGCGGGGCAGCTTGATGCCTTGCTGACGGTTGAAAACACCCGTATGTGCCAGTCTGTAGCGTTCAGCGAAGAGCGGATTAAATTATTTGAACGGATGTTCTGCGTTCTGGAGACCGGGTATAGTGCAGACAAAATCGGGTATGTAAATATGTGCCTGGTGCACTTCCTTTCTTCTTTTTGTTTTCCGGATATCTTCCTGCTGCCCCAGCGTAAGGAGTTTAAGGACTTGATTGAGATAGTGGTTGACTATATGCGGCAAAACCTGCACAAGCCCCTTCAATTACATGAACTTGCTTCGCAGGTGCACATATCGGTATCATATTTCTCAAGCCTTTTCAAAAGAAAAACAGGCTATTCGCCCCTTGATTATTTTAACCACATCAAAATTCAAAAGGCATGTCAGTACCTGCTGTTTACTGATATGCATATTAAAGAAATTGCCTGCAAGCTTGGCGTAGATGATCCCTTTTATTTTTCCAGGCTTTTTAATAATGTAATGGGCATGCCGCCGGCAGAATACCGAAGCCGCAAATCCCGCACAGCGGAGCAAAATGCTTCTTTCCCGCATTAACGGTTACTAAAAAACTTCAGTCCGCTTCATCGTTAAGGGAAGCGGCCATTATAATTTTTCTATATGGCATGCTTTAACAGTTTTACCCATAGAATTCTCCATGCTAAAAGGTAAATCATCCATTTATACAGGCTTAGGCCAGTTCTAATTTTATCGTTACAAACAGGTTCATTTTCAATCAACCAAAACTAAACAAGCTATATGAAAAGATTTTTAGCTGCCTTTGGAGCAAAGGCTTGCTGCCTCATTTTGCTTTTGGTTATCTTTTGCTTTACCCACGTACTTGCGCAGAACGGTTTTACTGTTTCCGGCAAGGTAACGGATGATAAAGGGCAGGGGTTAAGCAATGTAACCGTGCAGGTAAAGGGTTCCTCTATCGGCGCCATAACAGATGCCAACGGGGCATTTTCAATTCGGGTACCTTCAGAGAATGCTACGCTTGTCTTTTCCTCCACCGGCTACCAGTCTAAAGAAATGCGTGCTGTTAAAGACCGGGAGGTGCTGGTTCTGTTACTAACTTCAGAAGCAAGACTGGATTCCGTGGTTGTAGTAGCTTACGGTACACAAAAAAAATCTTCCCTTACATCTTCCATCAGTACCATCAATGGTTCTGATATCGCTTCGCAACCGGTTGCAAATATTACCAACAGCCTTGCGGGCCGTGCGGCAGGCATTGTAGCCATGCAGGGAACGGGGGAGCCGGGTTTCGACGGCTCTAATATTATCATACGGGGCATCAGCACTACCGGTAATACACAGCCATTGGTAATAGTGGATGGTGTTCCAAGAAATTACTCCCAGGTAGATCCCAACAGCATAGCATCCATTTCAGTATTGAAAGACGCGGCGGCGGTTGCCCCTTATGGCATGGCAGGCGCCAATGGTGTTATCCTCATTACCACCAAACGTGGAAAAGCGGGTGCTTCATCGCTGAGTTATAACGGTTATGTGGGTTGGCAGAACCCAACCAAGCTTACAGAATTTGTGGATGCCTATCAATATGCTACCATGCGCAACGTGGCTAACGCCAATGTGGGGGCCCTGCCGGTGTATTCTGAATACAGCCTGCAGAAGTTCAGGGACGGATCAGACCCCGACGGGCACCCCAACCATAATGTGCTTGAGGAGTTGATAAGCCGTAACCGTATCATAACAAGCCACAACCTTTCCTTATCCGGGGGTAGTGAAAAAGTTCGCTATTATGCTGGCTTTAGCTACCTGAAACAGGATGGCATGTGGGCCCGCTCTGCTTATAACCAGTATAACCTTATCGGCAATTTGGATGTACAGGCCACTAAGACCACTAAAGTATCTCTTTCAATGAATGGAAGGGTAGAAGACCGCAACCAGGCAGCAGTAAATACAGGGTTCATTTTTTATCAGGCATTCCGTACCCCTGCCGTAGCGCCGCTTACCTTCAGCAATGGGTTATGGGGCAGCTATATAGGTCGTACCGCATACGGTAATTTACACCATAGTGGTTGGGCAAGAACAACCGGTTATACAATGCTTAACCAGTTGTCTGTAGAACAGCAACTGCCTGTAAAAGGCCTTAGTGTAAAAATAGCGGCCAGCTACGACTTTAACCCTTTCAGCCCTACCAATGCAAACAATCCTGGTTCAGGTATTGTCAGCCAGGGTAAAATATGGTCAACTCCAATACCGTTTTATGCCGTTGATACAACCAAGCGCCCATACGAGTACACGCTTGCTGGCAATGATGGCCCTGCAAAACCGGTTTACACGCAATATTATAACCAAAGCCAGGCTTTCACCTACCAGGGCTTTATCAATTACAATAACAAATTCGGGCTGCATGATCTCGGTTTGCTGATAGTGCTTGAAGCCAGGAATACAAAGTCTTCTGTTTTTGGGGCTAGCCGCAGTAATTTCAGCGTTAATGTCCCGGAGTTAAACAATGGCAGTTCCAATGCAACGGATATCAGCAATTATGGATATTCTTCAGAAGCAAAACAACGATCTGCCCTCTACCGCCTTAGTTATGGCTTCGGCAATAAATACCTGCTTGAAGCATCTGGCCGCTATGATGGAAACTACTACTTCGCACCCGGTAAACGATTTGGTTTCTTCCCCGCTTTTTCGGCAGGCTGGCGTTTGTCTGAAGAAAATTTCATAAAAAGTATCACCTGGATATCCAATCTAAAATTGCGTGCATCTTATGGCGAATCCGGGGCACTTGCTGGGGCGCCTTTTCAATATTTAAGTTCTTACACTTTGTATGGCAATGCGGCAATTATAAATGGAATTGCCGGGCAGGGGTTGTATGAAAATGCGGAGCCAAACAGATCCATTACATGGGAGAGGGCCAAAAAAACAGATATCGGTATAGAGGCCGTATTATGGAATGGCCTGCTTACAATAGAAGCAGACTATTTCCGGGAAAAAAGGGATAACATGCTCTTCGCACCAGATGTAGTGGTACCGGCTGAATACGGTATCTCCCTTTCACAGGTAAATTCAGGTAAAATGAGCAACCGCGGGTTTGAACTTACCCTTGGTAGTTCTTATGCTTTTTCAAAGGATTTTCGCATAGGCCTTACCGGTAATATTACATACGCAAGAAATAAGCTGGAACGTGTTTTTGAAACTTCTTCCACTTATGATAATCCAAACCGCAGGCGCACAGGCAGGCCTCTCAATACACAATTCGGATATCGTGCCCTGGGATATTTTCAGGTATCTGATGATAAGAATGGCAATGGTATAATAGACGCGTCTGAGTATCCTGTATCCCAGCCTTTTGGAGACTTGCACCCCGGCGACATAAAATACGAAGACGTTAACGGTGATGGCCTTATTTCTCCGGATGATGAAGTGGAAATTGGCAAATCCGCCGTGCCGCAGGTGGTATATGGGTTTTCGCCAACAATAAGGTACAAGGGCTTTGATATAACATTGTTGTTCCAGGGTGCTGCCGGCAGAAATTTCTATCTTTCAGCTACTGCCGCATGGCCGTTTGTAAACGGCGCTTCTGCCACAACAGAAAACCTGGATTACTGGACGTCCGAAAATACCAACGCAAAAAATCCCCGCCTAACACCAACGCCCACTGCCAATAATACAGCTTACTCCTCCTGGTGGATAAGGGATGCCAGCTATCTGCGTTTAAAAACAGGCGAATTGGGGTACAATCTCCCTTACCAGGTAGCCCGTAAGGCAGGCATGCAGTCTGCAAGGGTTTTTGTTTCTGGTCAAAACCTGCTTACCTGGAGCCCCGTCAAAAATTTTGACCCTGAGGTAAGTGTTTCTAATGGCGAGTATTATCCGCAACAAAAAGTAGTTACTATAGGTTTAAATCTTAATTTCTAAATGGCAGCCAAATGAAAAAGACTAATAATACAAATAGCCCCATTGTTATATTACTGCTCCTGTTTATTGTATCCTGTAAAAAAGACGAATCGCTGGATGTTATTCCAAGGGACAGGCTGTCAGACGCTACGGTATGGACAGATCCAAATACAGCGGATGTGTTTTTAAATGATATTTATGGAAAACTGCCCGATGGTAATAATTGGTACGACCCCATGGAAAACTTTAGTGATAATTCAGTGTGCGGCTATAACTGGACGCCTTCAAGAAACATTATCCAGGAAGCATCGTACAATCCTTTTACACAAATTTTCAACCCATCGTATGGTTTTTTGCCGTATGACTGGAGGCTACAGTATGGTTACATACGCAAGTGCAATTTGTTTATTGAATCCGTAACGGCATCTTCGCAACTCACGGACAGTTATAAAAAACTGCGCATTGCTGAAGCCCGTTTTTTGCGTAGCTATTTTTATCATTTGCTCTGGATGACGTATGGCGGTGTTCCCGTTATAACAGATGTACTGAACAGCGCAGAACAGGGCGACGCTATTTTTGTTGCAAGAAGTACGTTTGAGGAAACCCTTGGCTTCATTACTTCAGAATGTGCAGCCGCTTCTGCCGATTTGCCCCAGGTGCCAGGCCAAACCGGGCGTGCTACAAAAGGGGCGGCATTAACTTTAAAAGGGTGGTGCGAATTATTTGCTGGCAAATTTGCTGCAGCCGCGGCTACTAATAAGCAGGTAATTGACGAATTTGGCGGATCGGTTTATACGCTTTTTCCCGATTACGGAAATTTCTTTATGCCGGAGAACAACAATAATAAAGAAGGCATATTTTATCGCCAGTATCTGCCCAGGGTATGGGGCGGCAGGGCAGACTCTTATTTGGGGCCTACTTTCACCAAAGGTGGGGCGGAGACGAGTTGGGGGGGCATAGGCCCTACGCAGGAAATGGTTGATGCCTACTTTATGGCCAATGGCAAATCCATAACAGACCCAACTTCCGGTTACGACCCGCAAAACCCTTATGTTAACAGGGAAAAAAGGTTTTATCAATCCATAGTCTACGATGCTACCTGGTGGTATAATGATACCATTTATACCCGCCAGGGCATAGGCAGCCCCAACGAGATTGATCTTGCTGACAGGAATGATGCTACCAATACCGGCTATTATTTGCGTAAAAGGCTCAATGATAAAATTACCTTAGGCGCCGACAATTGGAACAACCCTGGTACCAGCGCACAGAACTATTATTATTTCAGGTACGCAGAAGTGCTGCTGAATTATGCTGAAGCGCAAAATGAGGCAGTGGGGCCTGATGCAACTGTTTATGCAGCTATTAATGAAATACGTAAACGTGCAGAATTACCAGACCTTGCCACGGGCCTTAGCCAATCTGAAATGCGTAACGCTATCCGCCATGAAAGAAGAGTGGAACTTGCTTTTGAAGATAAGCGCTATTGGGATCTTGTCCGCTGGAGAACAGCCCATATTGTGCTCAATAACCCGTTGCACGGCATCGCAATTTCAGGTGCCCCAGGCCCCCTCACTTACACACCGGTTACTATCCCCGGGGGCAGCAAGAAGTTTTTTGAGTCAAAAAATTATTTATTCCCCATACCACAGTACGCAATTGACCAGAACCCCAAATTGCAGGGCCAGCAAAATCCAGGTTACTAACGGTGCTGTATTTTACGCAAAAGCAGATGGAAGGTTTTTGTTTGGCCGGCAAGTAAATGGTGGCCTGCGGTGATATGCTGAACGGTTGTTGTGTGCTGAGATAAAAGCCATTTTCAGGGGGTGCCCCTCGTGCCTCGGGTCGGGCTTTCCGCTGCTACTCCGGCACAGGGCCCATACACATGGGCTTCACCGGGGTATCCGCTTCAATCCCTCACCCAAAGTGCGGCACGCTGCTTTTTTGCAGGCAGCATTCTCTTTAGCACACAACCGATACCCATGAGATGTGAAATGACAATGGTAAATATGCTGAACTAATGGTGGGGCATGGGCCTACCCTACGCTTAGGTAAAAGCTGAAAGTATTGTTGCAGATGAACGTAGTTTCCAATTTGCTGCTTCAACACGCAAATTGCGCAACAGGCGATGCCACAGCGATATATTGCCGGCCACCACCTGCATACATCAATATCCGGCGAAATTTTAAAACGCAGGGATAAAGTTCCCGGAGCTGATCCTTTTATTATGAACCAATGTAAATTAAAATGATAGACAGGCCCTGTAACATAGGATTGTTTGGAATAGGCCTTAACACTTACTGGCCGCAGTTTGCTGGCTTAAAGGAGCGGCTGGAAGGGTACCTTGGCGAAGTAGAAGCGAAAATTAAGGAAGTTAACCCTTGTGTTATTAACGCGGGGCTTGTTGACAGTGCGGATAGAGCTTTTGAAACCGGCGACCATTTCAGGAGAGAGGGTGTTGACCTGATTTTTCTGTATGTAACTACTTACGCTCTTTCATCTACCGTGCTGCCGGTAATACAACGTGCAAAAGTACCGGTTGTAATTTTAAACCTTTCGCCCGAAGCAGCGATAGATTACACTGCTTTTAACGCAATGAATGACCGCACCAAAATGACCGGGGAATGGCTGGCTTATTGCCCGGCCTGCCCGGTGCCTGAAATTGCCAACGTGTTTAACCGTTGCGGCATACCATTTCACCAGGTTACAGGTATGCTGAACAATGATGAGGGTGCCTGGAAAGAGGTGATGGAGTGGGTAATGGCAGCGGCCGTGGCAAAGAAACTTTTTAATAACCGGTTGGGCTGTATGGGGCATTATTACAGCGGGATGCTGGATATATATACAGACCTTACAAAAGTGTATGCCCATTTTGGCGGGCATATTGAGTTGCTTGAAGTAGAAGAGTTGGCCACACTGCGCAAATCTGTTGTGGCCGGGGCCGTAACCGGCAGGCTGGCTTTATTTGCCGAATCATTCGACATTCAGCCCGACTGCTCAACAGAGGCATTGTACCAGGCCGCTGTTACTTCCGTTGCGCTTGATAAGCTGGTTGAAATTCATAAACTGGGCTCAATGGCCTACTACTACAAGGGCACAGGGAATGAAGAAAATGAAGAGGCAATAAGCTCAATAATACTGGGTACATCGTTACTTACGGCAAACGGGGTACCCGTTGCGGGGGAATATGAAATTAAAAACGCCATAGCCATGAAAATTATGGACAGTTTTAACGCCGGTGGTTCTTTTACGGAATACTATGCCATGGATTTTAATGATGACGTGGTTTTAATGGGGCATGACGGACCGGGGCATATAGCCATTGCAGAGGGTAAAACGAAAGTAAGGCCGCTGCAAGTTTATCATGGTAAAGTTGGCAAAGGCGTATCCGTAGAGATGAGTGTGCGTAACGGGCCTGTAACATTGTTGGGCATAACGGAAACAGCTAATGGAAAACTGATGCTGCTTCTCGCAGAGGGAGAATCGGTGCCGGGCCCCATCCTTCAGATAGGGAACACGAATAGCCGGTATAAATTTCCGATAGGGGCAAGAGGGTTTGTGAACAACTGGAACAGTTATGGGCCTGCACACCATTGCGCGGTAGGTACAGGTCATATAAGTGCAAAAATCAGGAAGCTGGGGGCGTTGCTGAAAATGGAGGTTGTTCAGGTTTGCTAAAGAAGCTGCTATTCAAAATTTGCTTTCAATTTGCCGTTTGTTGAATTTTTGGTTTTCCGCAATTTTATTTTAAGTATTACGCCCTCCGGCGTAAGGGTTGAATGCCATACTTCATCCCCGTTCCAGATTCTTTTTTGTATCCATTTATCATCTTCGTAATATCCTTCTTCCACTATTATCAGTTCGGCGGTACTGTAGCCAGATCCATACTTTGGCTTAAACTGAAACCTTGTATCAAAACCAATGATGAGGAATTCATCTTCCCCTAACTGCCCAATCAGTGCACGGCCTGTTAACGGTTTGCCCGGTTTGTATGCCGGAAACCCGTAGGAAAAAAGGATATCATAATCCCCTGCCTGCACCAGTTGTTCTTTCAGGTTATAATCCTCACTTACGGCCTGCAGCTTTCCGGTACCCTGCAGCATGGCGATAGATGAAACGGCCCCTTTCAGCAAGCGGTAATTATCTTTAAAATAAGCGAATTTATTATCCAGCTTTTCTTTATCGCGTTCATCATTGGGGTCGGCATGAAAAGGATCTATTCCATAAGGGGCAACCCCAATGGCGTTAAAATTGCCCAGGGCATAAAACTGGTTGCGGGCAAAATCTGCGCCTTTGCCCATTTCAGGTATAAACAGCGGGTTATCTGGCCGGTTATATTTAGCGCACAAATCATTAAAAGCGGTGTAATTGCCCATATAAATGTCAACCGCTATCAACGAAATAGCGGGGGCGGCTATCTTCCATATATCCAGCATGTGCGATACCGGCCCGCCGCTTGGGTATTCGCCCGGCCGCTGAAAAGCATGTTCTTTCGGCCAGGCGTTTACGTACATTGGCAAATCATATTCTTTTTTTCCCGCAACAGCCACTTCATTGATGTATTTAGCCATGTGCCACGCACTGAATGCCTCTGCGGCGTATACGGGAAAGGTTTCCTGCCAGGTGCCGCTTTTTAAGTTAAGACCCTGTGCCAGTTGGGCTGGCACTGTTTCTTTAAACAGGGTATTTGCCGTTTCTGAATAGTCCCTGTCTGTTCCCAGGGAACCGGCTTCATTTTCTACCTGTACCATAATTACGGTTTGATGCGCAGCATCCACTTCTTTTATATGCCGCATCATTGCGCTGAATGCTTTTTTATCAGCATCAACATTTGCCTTCGATAGGGTGGATAATAACAGCATTTCTCCCCCCGCACTGTTTTTCATGCGCGGGTATTTATCCGGTTGTGTAAGTACCCATTCCGGCGGGTATTGAGAGCTGCCGTTTTTAAACGAGCCAAACCAAAGCAGTATTAAACGCAATCCTTCCTTTCGGGCGCCTGTAACCAGGTAATCCAGTTCTTTAAAATTATATTGCCCGGGCACTGGTTCTATATTCTGCCAGTAAATGGGGGCTTCAAGCGTATTGCACCCAAGTTCCCGCAGTTGCGGCCAGGTTTTATCAAGCACAAAAGGCCATGCACTGCTGTTCCAGAGTTGGGCGCCAAGAACTATGTAAGGCTTACCGTCCACCATGAAATTATATCCGCCGTTCTTCTTTTTTACAATGGCAGGCAGTTGTTTTTGTGCATAGGCCGGCACGGTAAAACCGTATAAAGTAACTGTGAGTATGACCCTCCAAAATGTAAGATGTTTCATTTTCCAGGTTTGCTTTTGTTTTGTATGGTTAACCTTAACCTGCCCCAGGTGGTTTTTCTTTCAATGGGGTTGAATGTTTTTGTTTCATAGCTGGCATGCAGTTCTATCACATGTCCATCCGGGCAATCCGGTGAAATAGAAATCAATGAGTTTACGGTAAACCCATCCGGCCATCTTGCCGGTATCATTTCGTCTGCCAACGTTTCCTTTATAACCCATTTGTCTTCAGTATATAACCGCAGGCGGTGGGCGCCTGAATAAAGCAGCAGGGTTTCGCCGGCTTCTGCAATACCATTGCCGTTTCCTGTACCCATAGGCTTGTCCCTTATTTTCAGCCCATCGTCTGTTTGTATGCTGTCGAGCATGGGGGCATTGTAAAGAACCGGGATGGTTATATCATCAGTATAAATTGTTTTGCCGGTTTGCATGGTGATGTTAAGCTTCACTTGCGGTGGTTCCCCATGGGCAGGCGCTTTTATTGCCGGCACAATAGTAACGGGCGGAAAAGCGATAAGCCTTGTGTTGGGCGGTACTGTTATTGTTGTTGCTGTTTTTATGAGCTGCACCGCACTGTCTGATGCGGATATGGCCACCCTGATGGTGAAGGGAGATATATCAGATACCCTGTTCAGCAACTGTATCGAGAGCTTTGCTGGTTTACCCTGCCGCAGGTAGCGGCTGCCTTTATCAACCCTGTAGCCCATTACTACCAGGTTTGGACTGTCATTGTCGTCATAAATTCCTGTTTCGATGGATGTTTGTGTGTAACGGAACGATAGCCTGCCGGTTTCATCTGCTTTTTGTGTATTGGTAACTGTTGTTCCCATGTGTGTATTGCAGGTTAGAATGCGATAGGTTTTGCCGGGCTGGTACAATGGGGCAGTTAAAACGGTAATGGTGTCCAATGGTATGGATGGGCCATCCGGCAGCCATTGGTAACTGTACAGGCCACACCCGTTTTTGTCAACATTCTTTAAAAGAACAAATCCCGGAACACTTTTGCTTGTATTCACCTGGTAATCCCAGGCGCTGAAAGCAGGATACAAATCATAGTGTGACCAGCGTGGTTTTCTCGGTGCCGGATTGTTGAATGTTTCTGTAATAAAACGCATGGCCGTTTCAAAAACTTTTGTTTCTCCTGCTATGTCCACCATGTGGCCGCCATGAAATTTCCAGTAGTCAACGGGGATGCCTTCCCACTTTGCCCCCTGTTTTACTTCATCATTCAGGTAATACAATATATCCGAATCGCCATTGTGCATGCGGATATTTACATCCTGCAGGTTCTTAAATGTGTAGCGCAGCGGGTACAGGGTGTGGTTTTGCGGATAGCCGATAAAGAATTCAGGGCTGCCGGCAAGGCTTACGGCAGCGCTGATTTTTTCGGGATATTTTCCTGCCAGGAAAAAAGACATGAACCCACCCATGCTGAAGCCGATGATGCCACGGTGCTGCCGGTCTGTTAAGGTAAGGTAAGCCGAATCTATATGGCTGATAAGTTCAGGAAAATAGTCTTTCATCTGAACGCTGAACTTAATATCCTCATGGTTGCCGGTATTGTATGGCCGTGGTTCCGCGGTATCAATATTGCCATCCCACATTACCAGCAATACCTGGTATTTATCGGCAAGTGTTTTTATTTTTTCATATTCCAGCAAGGCATTATCGTCTTTAAAATGCCGTCCGCCCCAGCCGTGAAAAAAATAGATAACCGGGTATCTTTTACCTGCCCTTCCATATCCTTCAGGAAGGTACAGCCGGTAATATTTAGGATGGCCAAATACTTTGCTGTAATGCGCTGTATCAATGTAAGCCCCATTGGTTTGTGAAAAGCCGGTTAGCCAGGAAAAACAAATGGCGATGGCCCCAAAGGCGTAGCTGTATTTCATCTTCATCGGTTTAAAAATTCCTTTTCAATCTGTTCAAGGCTTTTATTTTTTGTTTCAGGCACATTTTGCAGAAGGAAAATAAAATAGATAAAGCAAATGCCTGCAAAAATTAAAAAACTTATGTAAACGTTCTGTTTGAAATGTCCGATCAATATTGGAAAAATATAAGCTACGCCAAAACAGGCGAGCCACAACATGGTGGTGGCTGCCGACATGGCCATGCCCCGTACCCGGTTGGGAAATATTTCAGCAATCAACACCCATGTTACCGGTGCAAGCGTAGTGGCATAAACAGCTATGAAAAGCAGGGTAAACAAACTTAGCCAGGGGCCATCAAGCCAGTTAAAATAAAATGCGGAGCTGATAAGCAGCAGTAACAAGCACATGCCCAAAGCGCCGGCTGTCATCATTTTTCTGCGGCCGGTTTTGTCAATTATCTGCATAGCTAACACAGTAAATAAAAGGTTTACAAAACCAATGAGTATTTGCTGGAAGAGTTGGTTGCTTACATCCATTCCAGCTTTCTCAAAAATTAAAGGGGCATAAGCAAATACAATATTGGCCCCGGATATTTGCTGGAACACCGCCACCGCCATACCTATCATTACAATGCGGGCAATATCTTTTGAAAACAAGTTGCGGAAACTGCTGTTTGTACCAGCATGTATGGAAGAGCGAATGGCAACAATTTCTTTTTCGGCTTCGTCCTGCGCCATCAGGTGGTATAATGTTTTTCTGCCTTTTTGCAGGCCCCCTTTTACCACCAGCCAACGGGGGCTTTCAGGTAAAGCGATAGCCGAAAGAAAGAAGATGGTGGCAGGTACCGCGGCAGAAGAAAACATCCACCGCCAGTTGTTTGGATAGCCCGAGAGCAAATAACTGGTGAGATAAGCAAGCAGGATGCCGGTTACAATTGTAAACTGGTTAAGGGAAACCATTTTGCCCCGTATGGAGGGCGGGGATATTTCTGCTATGTACAACGGTGAAAGCATAGAGGCGGCCCCCATGCCAATGCCGGCTATAATGCGCCATGCAATGAAGATGTTATAGCTGCCGGACCAACCCATCATTACAGCGGAAACAGCAAAAATAGCAGCGGAAATAACTAAGGGCAGTTGCCTTCCAAAACGGTCCGCAAGGTAACCCGTGGAGAGAGAGCCTGCAATGCAGCCCATATAAATAGAACTGCTGGTCCAGCCAAGTTGTGCATCTGTAAGATTGAATGCAGGTTTGAGGAAGGGTATTGTGCCTGCAAAAATCGCAAAGTCAAAACCAAACAGTAGCCCACCCAGGGCGGCGGTAAGGCTAATGAGTACAATGTTGATCATTTGTTTTTTCATGAACCTGTAAGTGGGTGATATGATGGCTTGCTTTTGTATAGCCTGTAAAGAAGGCCCGGCTGATGAGATACGGCAAATGTAGGCAAGATGGAAAGCGGCCTAATGGAGTATTTAATGCTATTAATGGATAATAGCATTCTGCAGCCATAACGGCGTTAGCCCGGCGTTGCCCGAAAATGACAGCCCTCCACGCCGGGGCTGCCTGTTGAATGTGTCTTAAATTTTCGCTTAGATAAAAGATGCCACAATGATATGCAGATGAAAGTAGTGCGACGCAACGAAGCTGCCACAGGGTGTTGCCGCCGGGTCCAAAAAAATGAAAGTCAAGGTCTCTGAAGTTTAAAATGCCACCCCGGGGCTCTTACATATTAACCATTGCTGTTGTGTTGGATTATCCATTAAAATAGTTGTTTTCGATATATGGCCGCTTATGTGGCATTCTAATTTTGAGTTTCATTTTCACTGTTTATTACTCTATATACTTTTTACATGAAACAGGAAGTTAAAGCCTGGGAAGAATGGGTTGAGTTGCCCGCTTACGAAACAGGCAAGCCTGAAAAAAATCCTTTATTTCTTGAAAAACGCGTTTACCAGGGCAGCAGCGGTACGGTATATCCATACCCGGTGATCGAAAAAATTTATGATGAGAAAGTAATCAAAAAATACCGTGCATTTTTTATTGAAAACGAATACCTGCGTATAATGGTATTGCCTGAACTGGGGGGAAGGGTACACCGGGCCTATGATAAAATAAAGCAGCGTGATTTTGTTTATTACAACCAGGTTATAAAACCGGCATTGGTTGGGTTAACTGGCCCCTGGATATCCGGTGGCATTGAGTTTAACTGGCCGCAGCACCACCGCCCAAGCACATTTTTGCCTGTTGATTGTACTGTTGTGGATAATAAGGACGGGAGCAAAACAATATGGGTAAATGAGGTAGAGGCTATGTTCCGGACAAAGGGTATGGCAGGGTTTACCTTATATCCCGGTAAGGCCTACCTGGAGGTAAAAGGAAGGGTTTTTAACGGGACAACCTTGCGCCAAAGTTTTCTGTGGTGGGCTAACCCCGCAGTAAAAGTTAATGATCATTATCAATCCGTATTTCCTCCGGATGTGTACGCTGTCTTCGATCATGGTAAACGGGATGTTTCGGGCTTTCCTATAGCTACAGGCGACTATTACAAAGTAAATTATGCGCCAGGTACTGATATTTCCCGTTATAAAAACATCCCCGTGCCCACATCCTATATGGCAATCCGGTCTAAATATGATTTCATTGGCTGTTATGAGCATGATACACAGGCAGGCATGGTACATATTGCGGATAGCCATATTGCACCGGGTAAAAAGCAATGGACATGGGGCAACGGCGATTTTGGAAAAGCCTGGGATAAAAACCTTACAGACGAAGATGGGCCTTATGCTGAACTAATGACAGGCGTGTTTACAGACAACCAGCCCGATTTTACCTGGCTGCAGCCAAATGAACACAAGGAATTTGAACAATACTTTATGCCCTATGCAGGAACGGGCGGCATAAAGAATGCATCAAAAAATGCGGTTATTAATGTAGAAAAGGCAGAGGGCAGAGTGACCATAAAAATATACGTTACGGCCATCTACAATAACATGCAGGTTAAGGCACATGCCGGAGATAACTTGATAGCGGCGTTTGCCTGTGATGTGTGCCCAGGTGACTTGTTTGCTGAAACAATTGACCTTTCGCCGGCAATATCATGGCCATCGCTTAACATATCAGTTACGGACAGTGCCAATAACCTGCTTGTAAATTTTAAGCCGGAAACCGCAGGCGACCAAAATGTGCCCCCGGCGGCTCAGCCTGCAAAGCTGCCGCATGAAATTGACAGCCTTGAACAGCTATACCTTACCGGCACACACCTGGAGCAGTACCGTCATGCAACATTTGATGCTGCTGATTATTACAAAGAGGCATTGGGGCGGGAGCCTGGCAACAGTACCTGTAACAACGCGATGGGGGCGTTGTTACTGCGCAGGGCACAATTTGCCCAATCCGAATTTTTCTTTAAAAGGGCCATTGAAACCCTTACGGAAAGGAACTTAAACCCTGCTGATGGCGGGCCCTGGTTTAATTTGGGTATTTGCCTTCAAATGCAGGAACGCTTTGAAGAGGCGTATGACGCCTTTTTCAAAGCAATATGGAGCGATGCGTACCAGCACAGTGCATTCCTGGCCCTGGCAAGGATAGCCGGCCGCCGGGAAAAATGGGATGATGCGCTGCGGTTCATCCATCAATCGCTGGCAAGAAATTACAACAGTTATACAGCCAGGCACCTTGAGATTGCAGTGCTGCGAAAAAAAGGCAAACTGGAGCAGGTAAATGCTTTGATAAAAAAGCTGCTGATGGATGACCCATTTAACTATGGCGCTTATTACGAATGGTACCATCTTTTACTGATGCAGCAGAAGGCGGAAGAAGCTGCCTGCATTTTGCAGGACATGAAGGCCATACAAGGCAACCGCCTGCAAAACCTGCTTGAGTATGCGCTTGATTACGCATCTGCAGGGCTGTACAAGGACGCGATGGCGTTTATCCACACCCTTCTTCCACATACGGAAAAAGTTTCGCCATTGCCTTTGTATTACCTTGGATGGCTGGCCGGCAAGGAGGGTAACACTGAACAGCAATTTAAATATTATGCCGAAGCGGAAGGGGTTTCACCTGATTTTTGTTTTCCCAATAAAATTGATGAAGTACTCATTTTGCAGGATGCTATAAAGGTAGAAACGGGTAATGCAAAGCCCTGGTATTACCTCGGTAACTTGTGGTATGATAAAAAGCAATACAAAGAAGCTGTTGGCTGCTGGGAGCAATCTGTTAAACTGGACAATCAATTTCCCGCCGCGTATAGAAACCTGGCCCTGGCATACTTTAACAAAGAACGCAAGCCCCAAAAATCACTTGCCGCTATGGAGCGTGCCTTTGTGCTGGATAAATCAGACACGAGAATATTGATGGAACTGGACCAGTTGTATAAGATATTGAATATGCCGGTTGAGCTGAGGCTGGGCTTTCTTGACGAGAACATGCATGCGGTAACAGAACGGGATGATGTTTATCTTGAAAGGGTTGCATTGCTGAATTTATCAGGCAGGCACGAAGAAGCAAAAACCTTGCTGCTTGAACGTAAGTTTCATCCATGGGAGGGGGGAGAAGGAAAGGTTGCTGAACAATACCAGGTTTGTTTAACGGAAATGGCAAAGATTGCCATGTGTGAAGAAAACCCCGCCAAAGCATTATCGTTATTGCAGTTGCTGGACCATTACCCCGAAAACTTTGGGGAAGGAAAGCTGTACGGCAAACCGGAAAATGACCTGGATTACCTGCGGGCATGCGCCTGCCGGTTGCTGGGCAATGAGGAAGAGGCGGCCAGGTATTATGATAAAGCAACAAAGGGGTCATCTGAACCTGCCCGGGCGATATTCTATAACGATCCGCAACCTGATAAAATATTTTACCAGGGCATGGCCTGGTATAAGCTTGGCAGGCCTGAAAAAGCAGTGACTGTTTTCAGGAAGTTAATAAGCTTTGGCAGCAGGCATATAGAAGATGAAGTGCGGATAGATTATTTCGCGGTCTCATTGCCAGACCTGTTGGTTTTTGACCAGGACTTACAGCAGCTAAACAAAGCGCATTGCTATTACCTGCAGGCGCTGGGGCATTTAGGATTAGGTGAGTTTGGGGCTGCCGACGAATTTTTTATGCAGGTGAATAATATACAACGTTACCATACCGGTGCAAGTTTTCATTCCCGCATCAAAGACTTTCTGCTGTACACCGGGGCCATCCCTGCGTTAATCAATGAAAAATAATTACCATGGAAATTGCAACACCTGCTTCTGCATGCAGAAAACCACTTATCGTATTATCCTTAGTTACGGTTTTGCTGTTTGTTGGCCACGCTGCAGTTTTTGGGCAAAAACTTTCTGCCAAAAGCATAGCCTTAGATACCAATTGCCATGGCTTTTATGAGTACCTGCCAGATGGTTACGAGCAGGGAGAAAAGGCATATCCACTTTTAATTTTCCTGCATGGTGTGGGCGAATTGGGTAATGGCGGCACTGAGTTACCTAAGCTGCTGCGCAATGGCCCGATGAAGTTAATAACAACCGGCAGGTTTCCTGCGTACTTTGCGGTTAAGGATACCACTTACCAGTTTATTGTGCTTGCGCCGCAGTTCATGCATTGGCCATGGCCCGGCACAGTTTATTCAATTATCGATTATGCCCTGGCTAATTACCGGGTTAACAAGAAACGTGTTTACCTGTCCGGCATCAGTATGGGTGGCGGTATAACATGGGAATGTGTGGGCAATAGCGCAAAATACTCAAATCTTTTGGCAGCGGTTGTACCTGTTTGTGGTGCATCGCGGCCTGACAGTACCAAAGCTGTTGCCATAGCCAACGCCAACCTGCCGGTATGGGCCACACATAACCGGGAAGACCCTGTTGTAACCGTTGAATATACCGATAACTATATCAGCTATATCAATTCCTTTGTTAAGCCACCCGGGCCTCTTGCCCGCAAAACAATTTTCCAGGATGCGGGGCATGATGCCTGGACAAAAACCTACGACCCAAACTATAAAGAGAATGGCCTGAATGTTTATGAATGGATGCTTTTGCACTGCCGCTAATGCCGCTTTGCCGGCTCTTCTTATAGTGCATGCGATGCCCGCAAATTATCTGTAAAAAATGATGTGGGGCTTTCAGCTAAAGTATTTCAATGAAGCTGTAGTCCCGGCTTTTCGCTGCAAGTCCTCGCCACTCGTACCTCGTGGCTGCGGGCTTTCCGCTTCAATCCGGCAGCCAGTGAAGCTTTACCGCGTTACCCGGCTTATGGCTGTACGGTTATTCCCGGAACAATACACTACGCATTAGTTAACCGGTTAGCTGTACATTATTACATGGCCTGTTTTCTTTCATCAATATTCACTATTGTCCGGGAAAAGTTTAGCAATTCCGTTGAAACTATTTGCCAGAGCGGGCTCTGACCTTTCTCCAAAGGAGAGGGGTTGGGGTGAGGTCTAAATTAATAGACAATGGTTTAAACACTTTAGTAGGACAATAGTGATAAATACTATCGGGTGCTGATTGCTTAAACCGGCAGTATAATAGCAGGTGCCTGTTGCATAGCGCACAAGGCGTACAAGTGAGTGACACAACGAAGCTTAATAGCAGTGCGTATGCCGGGCAAATAATGGCTGTTGCTTTTTTAAACTGTGAATGTAAGTTTAATCTTGTTAAAGCCGGCAAAGTACGGATTGGCCGTTTGCTGTTATAAAATTTATCGCAGTTCCACTTTGCATTTGTACTCCGCCACCACGCTGATGGCATTAACCTGTAAATAGTCTTTTTTATCTCCAAAATCAGGAAGGTATTTCTTTATGTAAGGTATGCATGGGGCTGTTTTGGAAAGTGGGTGAAAAAACAGGAATAAGGGTTGTTGCGCGGTTGTTTTGAGGCGCTTTAACCCTATTTCCCATGGCGCGCCATAATAAAAATGATCAGCCACAAGATGTCCGTTTAACAAAGCCTGTGCCTTATCCCCTCTATAGTCTATGTGCAGGAAAATATCATTCAGTCCGTCAAAGCTGTGTTCATTGAAGCTTACCACAGCGCTTGTTGTACGTGGTTGTTCAATCTTGACAGGCGGCAATATTTGTTTGAATTGAACGCTGTAAGCAGAGAAAGACTTTTCTGTAAAAGAAGGCAGAGGGCCAACAGTAACGTTAGGGGACTGGATGGAAATATTAGTTGCAGGGTAAAACAATACGGTGTCAATATTTTTTCCACGTGAGATGAGTTCAAACCCGTCTTCCAGTGGAAGGATCGTTTCACCGCTGAATAATAAGCCATTTGGCAATGCATACGTTTTTTTAGCAAGCGCCTGGGGAATGACAAGGAACGTTTGGCTGCTATCCCCTTCACCTAACTGAAAGCTGAAAATATCTGCGTTGCCTTTAACCAGCAAACCATTTTTTTCTTTGCTGGTACTGCAATTACTGAGAGCGCTGATGCGGTGACTGGATTGTAGCAAAAGTTCAGGCCTGAAGCCGTTAATAGAAACAAAAACATGGTAACCCCTGCCGGCGTTTTTGAATGTTGTGAGCGGCTGTACTGTGGCGTATTGTATAGTTGTACCGCCTGCCTGTAAATTAAATGGAAGAATGGCATAGCTTTCTTTTTTGAGCGTAAAGCTGCCTGTTGAAGGTATGCGGATGATTCCGCTTTTGGTTTTAACAGACAACTGCAGGTTATGTAAATCGGAGTTAGCTACATGGTCCTGGTAGTTATGCATAAATACAAACCCCGTGTTTCCATCGGAACGTACAGCATAACGCAGCCGCCTTGCGTCAGTTGGGTTAACCGGGTTTGTTTCCGGAAGGTATGTCTTCATAGGGGCCAGTTGGCTGCCATACTTATTGAGGAACAGGTGAAGCGGTATTAATTCGTTATAAGCACTGCGCACCTGGCCAAACTCGCCCACAGGCGCCTGGAAATCGTAACTGATTTTCGGCAGTTCACCGGCTTCTTCGCTCATGAATTGACCGTTCAGCACAGGTGTGGAGCCGCCGTGGTACATGTAATAACCGATACCATTGCTGCCGCTGCCGATATTCCTGATCATAAGTGGCGTAATACTGTTGGCTGGCACTAATGGCCGTTTGCTGTTGGTGATCATAATGCCCCCGCCTATTTCGGCTGAAATGCTTGGGTATAATTGGGGGTCGTAACGTACAGGCTGGTAATCTGGTGATCTTTTCAGGTCTTTAAAAAGGTAAAAAGGCGATGGCTCCTGGTTGCCCCACGATGGGTAGGCATAAGCTGCAGATACCGGCAGGCTGCCCTTGTCAACAATTGCCGCATAGCCCCATCCTGTTGCAGTGTACAGCGGTACGTCAAGTCCGGCTTCTTTGGCTATTTGTTTTAATGTACGCATGTGCTGGTCGCCGCTTGCCTTGTATGTTTCTCTTTTTTCCAGGTTCCAGGTATTGTCTTTTGTCAGTTCCTGCTGGCTAAACGGAAAAGTATAATTACTGGGTGAGTTGGGATAGGTCAGCCACCAGGTAGAGCCGGCATGCTGGTATTCGTTTTCTAACTGAATGCCTATGATATTACCACCATCCTTATATAAAAATCCTTTCAGTTGTACGGCAATTTCGCTGTAATACTTTTTTACAAGTGTTAAGTAGGCCGGGTCATCGGTACGTATATCTATTGGCCTTCCGTAGAGCCAGTCAGGCATGGCGCCATTTCTTATTTCGCCATGACCGTAAGGGCCAATGCGCACAATAACCTGCATGTGGTGTTTTGCGCACAGCGATATGAATTTTTTAAGGTCGTAATCTCCGGTCCAGTTAAAAAGGTTTTCAATAGGTTCATGCAAATTCCAGAACACATAAGTAGCCAGGATGTTGATACCACCCGCTTTTATTTTAAGTATAGACTCTTCCCAGTACTCATTGGGATACCGGGAAAAATGAAATTCCCCCATTACAGGAAAAAAAGGTTTGCCGTTAGCAAGTATATATTCATTGTTCACGGTAATGCTTTCCCCGGTCGGCTTGCTGCCCCCCAGGTCCAGGGTTACCGGTGGCGCCTGTTCCGGCGTTTTTGTAATATCAATATAATAAACCTGTTGCGCTGTGGAGCTGAATGCGAAAAAAATACTGAGCAAGATAGGTAAGGCTTTCATCCCGGCTGTTATTTGATAGCTGAAATTAGCTGTATTCTCTCCTGTACTGCACGGTTCATAGAATTGTCTATGCAGATGATGAGATTATCCATGCACCAGTTATTTTATTTCTCAATAAAACGGAATTTTGATAAACCGCGTCGTGTAAAACAGGCGCTGCTGTCACCTGCTGCCTGTAAAGCATTACCAATACGATACACCAATTGCATTTGGAACTTTATCGAGTTGTTCAGTAGTGCTGGATTGCCGTTTTCCGTATCTAGCAAAGTTTTTTGTTTATGAGAGTAGCAATATTGACTGTGAATATCGCTGTTACCGTTTGCTCTTGGCCTGAAACAACCAGGCTATATGCGATGCAATGTTTTCCCTTGCATACCAGTCAATTTTGAATTGGTTGAGGAAAACCTGATAACTTGTCGCAATGATAAAAACGGGATTTATGAATAACTATTGCAGAAATGAAAATCAGTTTCTTACTGTAACCGATAAATCCGGTAAAATAAAAAAGGAACCGTCAACCGACGATTCCCTGATATGAGGTTCCGAGCAGATTCGAACTGCTGTAAAAGGTTTTGCAGACCTCTGCCTAGCCACTCGGCCACGGAACCATTATTTTTAAAACCGGCTGCGAAAATAAAGGAAACCGGTTAAATACAAAATTCTTATTCAAATTATACGAAATTTACGCCTTAACTTTTTAATAATGAACGTCATACCCGAAAGCGAATTAATCATCAACAACCGTGGCGCCATCTATCACCTGGATGTGAGGCCCGATGAACTGGCATCTACCATCATCACCGTTGGCGACCCAGGCCGTGTGAAAGAAGTAAGCAAACACTTTGATATTGTTGAAACAGAACGGCAACACCGGGAGTTTATTACACATACAGGTTATATAGGCGGCAAAAGGGTATCGGTTGTATCAACGGGTATAGGGCCTGATAATATTGATATTGTATTGAACGAACTGGATGCCCTGGTTAACATAGACTTTTCCAGCCGCACCGTTAAGCCACAGCTTACTTCGCTTAGTATCTTACGAATTGGTACCAGCGGCTCTTTACAGGCGGATATACCTGTGGATGGCTTTGTGGCAGGCACGCATGGGCTTGGTATTGATAACCTGTTGAGCTATTACAGGCTGGAAAACAATGATGAAGAAAAAACACTCTTGCAGCAATTTGTGGCGCATACCCAACTGGATGCTATATTCTCACAACCCTATATCAGCTCTGCCGGCCCTTCTTTGTTAAAACATTTTGTGGATGGCTTTCACCATGGCATTACGGTTACCTGTCCTGGTTTTTATGGCCCACAGGGAAGGGTATTGCGGTTGGGGCTATCCAGCCCGGCATTGGTAGATAGGCTTACGCAGTTTAGCTACGGCCAGCACCGCATCAGTAATTTTGAAATGGAAACCAGCGCTATTTATGGCCTTGGGCGCCTGCTGGGGCACCAATGCCTTAGTCTGAATGCAATAGTGGCCAACCGGGTAACCAAACAGTTTTCCAAAGACGGCGCCAAAGCAGTGGAGGGGTTAATAGAAAAGGCGTTAGGGATAATTGCTTCCTTGGGATAGGGAAATAGTAAGTGGCTAGTGGGTAGTAGTAAATGGTGAGTGGGGTATGAGGAGAAGCTGATTAGTCAATTTGGCTAATGCATTTACATATTAACTTTGCGCACAAAATCGTAAAATCTGTTACCCATGTTAAACTTGTCGCACAAAAAACTGGATGTGTATAAAATTTCTATGAATCTTGTAAAAGAAGTGTATGAAGTAACTAAAAAATTTCCACCGGATGAACGTTTTGTATTAGTATCGCAATTAAGAAGAGCTGTTGTTTCTGTTTGCAGTAACATTGCGGAAGGAGCATCAAGGATATCAAAACAGGAGAAGATGAGATTTTACGAGATTTCAAGAAGTTCCAGCGTAGAAATTGATACGCAAATCGAAATAGCTTTAGTTCTGGAATATCTTACAACCAATCAAATTGTGAAGTTGGAAAGGTATCTTGAATCAGTATTCAGGATGTTATCAAAAATGATAGACAATTTAAATAACTCTAAAAGTCAATAAAGGTGTTGGTAAACGGGCCTGAAAGTTCATTATCAAATGCGCTGATGCTTTATCCCACTTGCTATTTACCACTCCCCCCTTACCAAATTATGAATCTACATTTCAGCAAATACCAGGGTACAGGAAACGATTTTATTATCATAGACAACCGGGATGGAAGCATTAAACTAACTACCGCCCAGGTTAAGCATTTGTGCGACAGGCGTTTTGGCATCGGCGCGGATGGTTTAATGCTGCTCAACAGCAAACCCGGATACGATTTTGCCATGGAATATTACAATGCAGATGGCCGCGAAAGCACCATGTGCGGCAACGGCGGAAGGTGCCTGGTTAAATTCGCCTGGCATGTGGGCATTCATAAAAGCAAATATTTTTTTGTAGCGGTGGATGGAGACCATGAAGCCACCATACAGGAGAATGGCTGGGTTTACCTTAAAATGAAAGATGTAGATGGTATAGAAGAAAGCTTTGATTCCTTCGTGCTTAACACGGGCTCGCCACATTACGTTAAGCCGGTTCAGGAAATCCGCAAGTTTGAAGTGGTAAAAGAAGGAAAGGCCATACGTTATAACAACAGGTTTGCAACTGAGGGAATCAACGTAAATTTTGTAGAGGTACAGGATGAGAACAAAATATTTGTGCGTACTTACGAACGTGGGGTTGAAGATGAAACATTAAGCTGTGGTACAGGTGTTACAGCATCGGCCCTGGTGTTTGCGGATAATGAAAATGGGTTTAACCATGTGGATGTACAAACGCCCGGTGGCGCATTGGCGGTGGAGTTCAATAAAGACGGAGAAGAAAAATTCAGCGATATATGGCTATGCGGGCCTGCAGAATTTGTGTTTCATGGGGATGTTAAATTGTAGAACTGTCCTGCTGTATAGTTGCATGTGCTTATGTGCTGGTATTTGTGCATCACTTTTCTTTAACCCGCGGTTTCGTGTTATTTTAGTTTACTTTGCGCCCATTACCCCAAAAAAATGATTCAGTACTTCAAGAATATCAATAGCCAGACGGTAGAAATTGATAAGCCGGAAAATGGCGTGTGGGTAAACCTGGTTCCGCCTTTTAAAGAAGAAGAATTTGTAGAGCTTAGCCGCCAGTTGGAAATACCTATTGAGTTCCTGAGAGATTCACTGGATATAGATGAGCGGCCCCGTTACGAACTGGATGACAATGTTCGCTTCATTGTTATCAAAACACCAACAGAAAATAATTCTTTTAACGATAGTGATGCCTATTACATTACCATCCCCATTTGCATTATTTTAACGCACAACCAGATTGTCACCGTTAATTCCTTTGACAATGGCGCTATCAAAAAATTCCTCAGTACTTTTCAAAAACGCCATCCCGATAAGCGCAACATGATGGTGCTGAAAATTTTTGAGAAGATAGTGCAGAACTTCATGGAATACCTGAAGGAAATTAACCACAAAAGAAACCAATACGAACAAAGCCTTTACGACAGTAACAGCAACGATGACCTGCTGAAGCTGATGCGCATACAAAAAAGCCTGGTGTATTTTGTTACCGCCCTGCGCACTAATGAAATGATGATGATGAAGCTGGAGCGTACCAACTTCCTCGGTTTAAACGAAGATGAGCGTGAGTTTTTAAACGACCTTATCATTGATACCAGCCAGGGCCTTGAAATGGCCAATATTTACACCAATATCCTAAGCAGCACGCTGGATGCTTTTGCCAGCATCATCAGCAATAATCTCAACCATGTTTTAAAACGGTTAACGTCCATTACCATTATCCTGTCTTTGCCGGCGCTGGTTAGCAGTATTTATGGTATGAACGTGCCCATACCTTACGCCAATTCCACCCATGCGTTTTATATACCCATCATCCTGTCGCTGGGTATTTCCATTGTTATAAGCTGGTACTTTATGAAGCGAAAGTGGTTTTAACCATTACTTTTGCATCCACAGAAACACATGCCCATGCCTCCAAAATTTACTGTAAGGGTTTACGGAATTTTACTTGACAGCAACAAGCGTTTACTGGTTAGCGACGAGTTTATTCGTGGAGAATATTTTACCAAGCTGCCCGGTGGCGGGCTTGAGTTTGGCGAAGGCACCCGTGACTGTCTTAAACGTGAATTTAAAGAAGAAACCAACCTTGATGTTTCCATAGGAGAGCATATTTATACCACAGATTTTTTTCAGATATCAGCCTTCAATAAGGTTGACCAGATTATTTCTATTTACTACTTCGCCCACACCAGCGAGCCCATACCTTTAGAAACCAAAACAGAACTGTTTGATTTTGCCCCTCACCAAATTGCCGACCCCAACGGCGAAAGCGAAGTCTTCCGTTGGGTAGAGTGGGGGAGCCTTTCAGAAGAAACCATGTCGTTACCCATTGATAAGGTCGTCATTGGCATGCTCAAAAAAATGAATCTGTAATCAGGCTTCAGCATTATTTGGTGTCCGGCGACATATTTCCATGGCATCGCCTGTTGCGTCGCACTACGTTAATCGTTCTGTTCGCTGTGCAACTTTTCAGCCCCGGATATATTTGTTCCTGCCGCTTGTGGCATTTCAAGTCTCTGGTACTGCGTGGCAGAGACGGGTGGCTGCTTTACAGGATGCATGTTTCTGCCGCCTGCGGCGCCAGAAACTTTTAGCTGGGAAGGTTGCCTGTGTTATCATCGTAAGTATTTTTTATCACATCAATTTTAAACACAGGTAAAACGCTGCTGCTTTCAAGTCTCTGGCACTGCGTGGCAGAGACGGGTGGCTGTTTTGCGAGATGTATGTTTCTGCCGCCTGCGGCGCCAGAAACTTTTAGCTGGAAAGGTTGCCCGTGTTATCATCGTAAGTATTTTTTATCACATCAATTTTAAACACAGGTAAAACGTTGCTTCTTTCAAGTCTCTGGCACTTCGTGGCAAAGGCGGGTGGTTGCTTTGCAAAAACATTTTTCCGTGTCTCCGTGGCAAAAAACATCTCTCCTCCGTGGTGCGTGTCTCCACGCACCAACCAAAAATCCCATCTGGGCTGAAAAGTTGCACAGCGAACAGGACGATGAACGTAGTGCGACGCAACGATGCCTCATCTGTGTTACCGTCGCCGGCCACCAAAAAAGAAAGCCCGGTACGCCGGGCATTACAGTATCTATAAAAAAACTATGAGCGTAATTACTTTTGAGACAAAATTTCGTGGCCAAGTTTGTCACGTTTTGTCTGCAGGTATTTTTCGTTGTGCTCGTTGGGGCTTATTTCTATAGGAACAATGTCCACGATCTCAATACCATAGCCTTTCAGCCCCGCACGTTTGCGGGGGTTGTTGCTCATTAGCTTAAGCTTGGTAGCACCAAGGTGGCGGAGTATCTGGGCGCCCACGCCGTAGTCACGGGCATCCATATCAAAACCCAGGTGAATGTTGGCCTCAACTGTGTCCATGCCTTCTTCCTGCAGCTTGTACGCTTTCAGTTTATTCATCAGGCCAATGCCACGGCCTTCCTGGTTCATGTACAATATAAGCCCCTTGCCCTCCTGCTGCACCATTTGCATAGCACTGTGCAACTGCTCCCCGCAATCGCAACGAAAGCTGCCCAGTATATCGCCGGTAAAGCAACTGGAGTGCACACGGGTAAGTACGGCTTCATCTTCTTTCCATTCGCCTTTTATCAGCGCCAGGTGCTCGCCGCCGGTAAGAATTTCTTTAAAAGCCACCAGCTTAAAGTGGCCGTATTTTGTAGGCATATCTACACGCACCACTTCTTCAATAAGCGAATCGCTTTTAAGGCGGTATTCAATTAAATCTTTGATGGAAATGATCTTAAGATCGAATTTTTCGGCAATCTTTTTCAGTTCGGGTACACGGGCCATGCTGCCGTCTTCATTCATAATTTCAACCAGCACACCGGCGGGCTCAAAACCAGCAAGGCGGGCCAGGTCAATTGTAGCTTCGGTATGCCCGGTACGCCTTAACACGCCACCATCTTTAGCCCTTAGCGGAAAGATATGGCCCGGGCGGCCAAATTCTTCAGGCTTAATGTTGGGGTTAATAAGCGCCTGCACGGTTTTACTGCGGTCATGGGCGCTGATGCCGGTGGTGCAGCCATAACCAATAAGGTCAACACTAACGGTAAAAGGCGTACCGTGCGATGCGGTATTGCGGTTAACCATTAGGTTGAGTTCCAGTTCGTTGGCACGTTGTTCTGTAATAGGGGCGCAAATAAGGCCGCGGCCTTCCTTGCTCATAAAGTTGATAATTTCAGGGGTAACATTGCGGGCAGCCGTAACAAAATCACCTTCGTTTTCACGGTCTTCATCATCTACAACAATTACCAGTTTGCCTTGCCTGATATCCTCGATAGCACTCTCAATTGTGTTCAGCATAACTAAAATATATGCGGCAAAATTACATATAGCGGGCTGTATTTATGCATTTTAGGTTTTCGCAGGCGGAAAAAACGCTGCACTGTATTAAAAATTAAAATAATAAAATGTTAATAACGTATGGGTGCTGAACTAACAGAAAGTAGTTTCTTTGCCCCATGAAAACTATTATGCGTATGTTGAAAAAGAAAAACCTACAACTGCTTATTGCTTTATTATTACCCGCATTTATGATGGCGCAGGTTACCACCAGTAATATTGCGGGGATCGTTAAAAGCTCAAAAGGCGAAGCGCTTACCGGCGCCACAGTTACTGCCACCCACCTGCCTACAGGTACAGTTTACACAACCACATCAAGAACAGGCGGAAGGTACACGATAAATAACGTGCAGCCTGGCGGCCCCTACACCGTAGAGGTTACTTATGTTGGCTTTGAAAAACAGAAAAAAGAAGAAGTATATCTTAATTTGGGCGAAACAGGAAGCGTGGATGTTGTGTTAGGCGAGGGTGCTGCTGAATTAGCGGCTGTAGTGGTTAGCGGCGTAAGAAGAACAGCGGATATAGGCGGAAAAGGAGGGGCCGGAACTACAATTGGCCGAGACCAGATGCAGGCCTTACCTACAGTAGGCAGAAACATAGCTGATTATCTGAGAGCTGTACCGCAGGCAAAGCTTACCAACAGTGAAGGCGGCATAAGTATAGCAGGACAGAATAACCGCTATAATTCCTTTTATGTGGATGGCGCCGTAAATAATGACGTGTTTGGCCTTTCTGCGTCAGGTACCAATGGTGGGCAAGCAGCCATTGCCCCCATCTCTATTGATGCCATTGACCAGTTCCAGGTAGTAATATCTCCTTATGATGCTTCGTTGGGTAACTTTGTTGGCGGTGGCATTAATGCAATAACGCGTTCCGGCACCAATACAACACAGGGCTCTGTTTATTACATTTACCGTAACCAGAATTTAACAGGAAAAGACCCAACAGGCGATAAATCAACAGCTAAAAGGCTTGGCGACTTTTCCAACAAAACCTATGGTTTCAGGCTTGGCGGAGCGCTGGTTAAAAACAAATTGTTCTACTTTATCAATGCTGAACAGCAAAGAGATTTAAGGCCTCAACCGTTTGACCTTAGCTCCTATACCGGCAATACCAAGCTGGATTCTATAAATATTTTGCTTAACGCCCTGAAAACAAAATATAATTACGATGCGGGAAGTTTTCTCGATAACCCGGAAAAAGTAAATGCTGACCGCATATCTGCAAAGATTGACTGGAATATCAGCCGCAAACATAAGTTGTCCGTAAGCCATCGTTATACAAAAGGCGACAGGTACAATACTGTATCCAGCAGTACCACAGCCATTAATTTTTATAACAACGGCTATCTTTTTCCTACAAGAACAAATTCTACATCGCTTGAACTAAAAAGCAATTTTAGTGCAAATACCAGCAATAAGCTTTTGATTACTTACACTGATGTGCTGGATGACCGTAACCCTCTTGGAGATCCGTTTCCAAGGATACAGATACTGGATAACACCGGCACCTCAAGCGGCAACGGTTTAATAGTAGGGCCGGACAACAGCTCAACCCAGAATAAGCTGACCCAGAAAAATTTCAGTTTCTTCGATGCCTTTAAAGTGAACCTTGGTAAGCATGTGCTTACTTTTGGTACTGACAATGAAATAAACGATGCATTTAACGTGTTTATCCAAAACACGTATGGTAACTACCAGTACAATAATCTACAGGATTTTCTGAATGATGCCAAGCCCCGTCAATATTCGGTGGGCTATTCGCTTATAGATAATAAAACAGACGACAATACCGCCGCTGCAGCTAAATTTAAGACAATGAGGCTGGCGCTGTTTGTAAATGATGAGTATAGAGCAACAGAAAACCTTACTTTAAATTTTGGTATCAGGGCAGACTACTCAAGGTTCCTTACACAGCCAGCTACAGACGCCTTTACCAACGATTCTGCTTTGCCAAAGTTTTCTGAGTATTATGATTTGCAGGGGGCAAGGTCTGGTTTAAGGCCAAGCATACCGGTTTCAATTTCACCTAGGTTAGGGTTTACCTACAAAATACCTGAAGAGAGTGTTACTATCAGGGGTGGTCTTGGCCTGTTTACAGGCAGAATTCCGTTGGTATGGCCTGGTGGTATTTACAACAACAATGGTATAAACCAGGGAGGCTTTACCGCCAGCAGTAGCCAGAATACGGCAGCTTTGGATGTCATCCGCTTTAGGTCAAACCCCTTTGGACAATGGCGTGCCAGCGATGTAGGAATAACTTTAAGTAAGGGCGGGTTAAACCTGATAGCTGAAAAATTCAAAATGCCCAAAGTATTCAGGACATCACTTGCTGTTGATAAACGCATAGGAGAAGTATGGACCTTTACAGTAGAAGGAATCCTGACAAAGAACATTAACGAGATTAACTATACCAACATCAACATATTACCTCCATCTGGTAATTCGGTGGGGCCAGACAGGCGTATGGTTTACCCGGCACCTAATACCATACCTATTACGGCTAATGGAAGAAACCCCTATGACAATGCGATATTATTGTCAAATGCGCAGGGAAGTAAAGGCTATTCGTACAATTTTACCTTTACAATTGACAAAAGGATGCAAAACGGTTTTGGCTTTAATGTTAATTACACCTATGGTGATGCGTATACCATTAACGAGGGTACAAGCTCTGTTAATCTGAGCCAATGGAGGTTTATGGAAACAGTTAACGGAAGAAACAACATTACCAGGTCAAGGTCTGATTTTAGCCAGGGACACAGGATTTTTGCTTATGTAAGCAAGAAGTTTACTTACCTGAAAAAATCTTTGGCTACCACTGTTTCACTAGTTTATACCGGCCAGTCCGGCGCTCCGTTTAGCTATGTTTACAGTGGCGCCGTGGTGAGAGATGACGCCTCTGGTGGTAATGACTTAATGTACGTTCCTACCAGTTCTGATATACAGGGCATGACATTTTTGAATAATACTATCCCCGGCTCTACACCTGTTACTTATACGCCGGAACAGCAAAAAGCTGCATTGGAAGCTTACATTTCCGATAACTCATACCTAAACAACAGGCGTGGCCAGTACGCTGAAAGAAATGGTGCCAGGTTACCCTTTACCAATATCATAGACCTGAAAATTATACAGGATTTTAATGTTAGGGTAGGTAAAAACCGTTACCAGTTCCAGTTAACCTACGATATGTTTAACTTCACCAACTTTCTTAACAGAACCTGGGGGCGCACTTATTTCTTAAGCAATGATAACTATGCCCTGGTTAGTTTCGCAGGTTATAAAAGCAGTTCAGACTTAACACCACAGTATCGTTATAATCCACAGAATAATACAAGAACACCCTGGGGGATAAGCACAAGCACTGTTCCATCATATATTGCCAGGTGGACCAGCCAAATTGGCTTGAGATTTAATTTCAACTAACGCATGCTGCTGCACAGCGAACAGAACGTACAAGAGTGCGACGCAAGTAAAGCCTAATGGCAGTTCCTGCTGCCGGGCCCATAAAATACCTGTAAGCTAAAAATTACCTTGTAATTTTTTGTTAAGCCCACCTTGCAAAGGGTGGGCTTTTTTTTGCTGCAGGATTATCCATTGTGCTATCGCTTATCTTCGCTCATCCTAATTTAAGCCGATGAAGAAATGCTTTTTACCCGCCATTATTTTACTGCTTCATTCTTTTGCTCACGCTCAAATACAACCGTCTTACAGCAGTGCGGATATTTACCAGCAGTTAAAGAAGCTGAAGGTAATGGGTAGCGTGTTGTACATAGCCGCTCACCCGGATGATGAAAATACCCGCCTGCTGGCCTACCTGGCAAAGGAAAAACAATATCGTACCGGTTACCTTAGCCTTACACGGGGCGATGGGGGCCAGAACCTGATTGGTGATGAACAAGGCATTGAACTTGGCCTGATACGTACACAGGAACTGCTGGCCGCCAGGAGGATAGATGGGGCGGAACAATTCTTTAGCCGGGCCTATGATTTTGGCTTTAGTAAAAGCGCAGATGAAGCGCTTGCTATATGGGGGCACGATAAAATATTGAGCGATGTGGTTTGGGTAATCAGGAAGTTTCAGCCGGATGTGATTATTACCCGCTTTCCCGGTGATGAGCGGGCCGGGCATGGCCACCACTGGGCATCTGCCCTGCTGGCCAATGAGGCTTTTAAAGTGGCTGCAGACAGCACACGCTTCCCCGGGCAATTTAAGTATGGTGTACAACCCTGGCAGGCCAAGAGGATATTGTGGAATACTTACAATTTTGGCAGCACGAATACAACCAGTAGCGACCAGTTTAAAATTGACGTAGGCGAATACAATGCCATACAGGGCAAGAGCTATGGCGAAATTGCCAGTGAAAGCCGCAGCCAGCACAAGAGCCAGGGTTTTGGCGTGCCCAGGCAGCGTGGCCAGGCGTTTGAATATTTTGTAACAACCGGGGGCGAAGCGCCAACTGCTAACCTGATGGATGGTGTTGAGACTACCTGGTTAAGGTTGAATAACGCAGATACATCCGCAAAAAATACCAGCCAGTTATACAGGGACCTCCGTAACTGGTCTGCCTCGCAGAAAGAAGCGGCTGTAAAAGTATCGCTGGTAAACAGGCAGTCCGGACAAAACCTGCAATACGAAGCTGTAGAGCGTAAGATTGATAACATTATAGCAACGTACAATTTTACCCATCCTGAAAACTCTGTCGACAGCCTGGTGGATTTATACCAGTCAGTAAACATCCTTTTCGCCCGGGGCATATTGGGGCAAAAAAAGCTGCAGGAAATTGAACAGTTGATACTGGCTTGTGCCGGTATTTTTGCGGAGGCCACCAGCAACAGTGAGTATGCTGTGCCCGGGGATAGTTTGAATGTTCAGTTTTTTGTAAACAAAAGAAACAATGCCGGGATAAACCTGGAGAGTATACGCCTCAATGCTTTTGATACAACAGTAAACTGGGCGTTGGCTGTAAACCAGAATGCCGCCTTTAGCCGTAAAATAGAAGTGCTTTCATCAAAGGAATTTTCTCAGCCTTACTGGCTGGAAAAAGCTATGCAGCAGGGTAGCTTTGAAACGGACGACCAGTTAAAAATAGGTGAGCCTGAAAGCCACGCTGCTTATACCGCGACATTTATCTTTAATGCAAACGGGAAAAAATTATTTATCCGCCGCCCGGTGATGTACAAATATACTGACCCGGTTAAGGGAGAATTGTACGAACCCGTTGTGGTAATTGCCCCCGTAACAGTTGCGCTGTCACCCAATGTTATTTTATCTAATATACAACCGGGTAATGAGCGTACCGGAAAACCGGCTGTAAAGGTTGAATATAAATCTAATATTACCGCTGCCGCTGTTAATGTGCAGGTACAGTTAAGCCAGCCAACCTATGCCGCTGTAACAAAAGACAGGCAGGCTGGTTCAGCAACAAGCAGTCCCTTATATGTAAAAGACACGGTGGTTGATTTTGTTGCAGGCAAAACATTCAGCAGCGTTATTGCCTTGGCTGATATTTTTAAAGGCCAGGTTAATGGCACAGATAAAAACCTGCAGGCTACTGTTACCGTGGGCCTGCGTGGCAAAAAACTGCAGTACAGGCACTACCTGCGCACCATACAGTTTGATCATATCCCGCACATCAGTTATTTCTACCGCGACAATGTTAAGGTTATTACAGAGGAGATAAAAACCGCTGGCAACAGGATTGGATATATAGCCGGTGCCGGTGATAAAGTACCTCAAAGCCTTGTGCAGATGGGGTATGAAGTAAAGCTGCTTACGGAGCCGGAAATAACGGAAGCCAACCTGCGGCAATTTGATGCCGTACTTACAGGCGTGCGAGCTTACAATATACACGAATGGTTAAGCAACAGGAATGATGTATTGATGGCTTATGTACAGAACGGCGGAAATTTGATTGTTCAGTACAACACCAACAGCAACGTGGGGCCTATGAAAGCAAAAATTGGCCATTACAATTTTAACATTGGCAGAACGAGAGTTACAGAGGAAAGTGCGAAGGTTCATGTATTATTGCCAAATCATCCGGTATTAAATCATCCTAACAAGATAGCTGAGAAGGATTTTGATGGCTGGATACAAGAGCGCAGCATATACCATGCAGACCAACTGGACAGCCATTTTGAAACGCCGCTTGCCATGAAAGATTCCGGTGAAAAAGAAGAAAGCAACGGCAGCCTTATTATAGCGCCTTACGGTAAGGGCAACTTTGTATATACCGGGCTGGTATTTTTCAGGGAGCTGCCTGCAGGTGTAAGCGGGGCTTACCGCCTGATGGCTAATTTAATCGCGTTGCCACAACATAAAACCAACCAGCAATGAGAGGAAGAAAGCAGGTTAGCCTATTATTTCTTATACTGCTTGGCGTGTTATTAGGCTGGTTGATTAAAAATGTAAAAGCCGGTTTATTAATAGGCCTGGTACTCGGGTTTTTAATCAGCGGGCTTGCTACCAGGCGGCGGCGGTGATTGCGCCAGTAAAAAACGATGATATTTCTGCTTGCCAATAACCACTTACTATATTATGCCTGAAAAAGAAAATATACCGTTATTAAAAAAATGGAGCCATTGGTATGCATTAGTAGTCGTTACACTGGTGGTTTTGATAATTTTCTTTCTTTGGTTCACTAAAAAATTTTCATGAGCAGTCTTGACTGGACAGTACTGGCAGTAACACTTACCGGCATTATTGCTTATGGCTTGTACAAAAGCAGCAGCACAAAAAATATGGAAGGTTATTTCCTCAGTAACCGCACCATGCCCTGGCATATTGTGTTGCTCAGCATTGTTGGTACCCAGGCCAGTGCCGTTACTTTTCTATCCGCACCGGGCCAGGCATTTACGGATGGTATGCGCTTTGTTCAGTATTATTTCGGGCTGCCCATAGCCATGGTCATCCTGTCTATCACTTTTGTACCCATCTTCAATAAGCTAAAGGTTTTTACCGCGTATGAATATCTCGAGCAACGCTTTGATGTAAAAACAAGAACCTTCACATCAGCCTTGTTTTTACTGTCGAGGGGGTTGTCAACAGGTATCAGCATTTATGCGCCATCCATCATACTGTCGTCCTTGCTGGGCTGGGATATTTACTGGACCAATATAGTAATGGGCGGCCTGCTTATTATCTATACGGTAAGCGGCGGGGCAAGGGCAGTGGCGCATACCCAAAAGCTTCAACTGGCCATCATATTTGCAGGCATGTTTGTGGCAGGGTATTATATTGTAAAGCTGCTGCCGCAAGGGGTAGGTTTTACAGATGCGCTTAAAGTAAGCGGCGCCAGCGGTAAGCTGAATGTTATTACCAGTGGCTTTACAGATAAGGGCTTTGAATGGAAAGACCGCTACAATATCATCAGCGGGATAATTGGCGGTTTCTTTTTGGCGCTTAGCTATTTTGGTACAGACCAAAGCCAGGTGGGCCGTTATCTTACTGCCAAAAACAGTAGCGAAAGCAGGTTGGGTTTATTGATGAACGGGCTGGTTAAAGTGCCTATGCAGTTTTTAATATTGCTGCTGGGTGCTTTGTTGTTTACTTTTTACCAGTTTAAAAGCGGCCCGGTTTTTTACAACAGTGCCGTTAGCGAAAAAGTGTACCAAACCAAATATGGGGATTCGCTGCAACTGCTGGAGAGCCAGTACAACCAAATAAGCAGCCGTCAACAAAACCTGGCAACAGCTTACGTGGCAGCTTCTCACAACAAGGGTGGCAATGAGGCAGTATTAAAAGACAGCATACGTGCAGCCAACCAGCAGGCAGATAAAATTCGTGCAGATTACAAGGTGCTGCTTAAAAAGGCAGACAGTTCCATAGATACCAACGATACCAATTACATTTTCCTGCGGTTTGTGGTAGATAACCTGCCGGCGGGTCTTGTAGGCTTGCTTATCGCTATCATATTTCTTGCTGCCTGGGGTTCTATTGCCGCGGCGCTTAACTCACTGGCGTCTTGTACCATGATAGATTTTTATTGCCGCTTTAAAGAACACCAGCCTCATGCGGATGATGCCCACCTGCACGAGGGCCGCCACTATCGTTTGTCAAAATGGTTTACGTTTGCCTGGGGGGTATTCTGCATAATTATCGCCGAGTTTTCCAATCGTATGGGCAGCCTTATAGAAGCGGTAAACATACTTGGCTCATTATTTTATGGCGTTATACTCGGTATCTTCCTGGTTGCCTTTTATATGAAGCGTATTGGCAGCGATGCTGTGTTCTGGAGCGCCGTTGTGGGAGAGCTTATTGTTATAGCCTTATTTATCCTTGACCATACCGACATCATCGGCCTTGGTTTTCTCTGGCTTAACGTAGCAGGTGCTTTGTCAGTGGTGCTGCTTAGCCTGGTAATGCAGCAGCTTATGCCATCCCATGCAAAACAGGTTACTGTAAATGAAGCTTGATAAATACTGGCCCAGCTTAAGTTTATATAGGTAACCATAATTTCTGCATCCGGTAAATGGTATATTCTGTGTATGCCGCCATTCACCATTAACAAAATGCCACTCCCTAATTTGGGCATAGGCATAACTAATGCAAAACGTATCTTTCCGTAAACTTAACTGCCTGGCATGCAAACTACCGCTAATAATAAAAGAATACAGTCTGTTGATTTTCTCCGTGGCTTCGTTATGCTCATTATGGCCCTTGACCATGTTCGTGATTTTTTTCATGAAACAGCCATGACTGCCGACCCTACAGATATGAATACAACAACGCCTGTTTTGTTTTTTACCCGCTGGATTACCCATTTTTGTGCGCCAACCTTTGTATTTCTTTCCGGGCTTTCCGCATACTTGGCCGGCTTTAAAAAAACAAAGGTCCGGCAAAGTGGTTTTCTTATTAAAAGAGGCCTTTGGCTTATATTGGTAGAAATGGTGGTTATTACGTTTGGGCTTACATTCAACCCATTTTATAACTCCATTATTTTCCAGGTAATCTGGGCCATTGGTTTCAGCATGGTAATACTGGGCCTGCTCATACGCACATCCATGAAAGTAATTATAGCTGTTGGCGCCGCCCTGGTGCTGTGCCACAACATTTTTGATTTCTTTCCTGTTGCTAATGATAATGCGGGTGCTGTGCTGCTCAACAGCCTTATAAGCGGTGGCCCCAATTTTATCCCGTTTACAAGCAACAGGGGGCTGCTGGTTTTTTATACAGCGCTGCCGTGGACGGGCCTTATGCTGCTGGGTTATGCAATGGGCTTTTATTTTACGGCTTCCTTTTCGCAACAACAACGTAAAAAAATCCTGCTTAAATATGGGTTGCTGGTGGTGGCGTTTTTTGTAATAGTTCGCTTTATAAATGTTTATGGCGATCCCGCCCATTGGAGTACTCAAAAAAACGCTGTGTTCACTTTGCTCTCTTTTCTTAATACCACCAAGTATCCGCCGTCCCTGTTATATAGCTGCATGACTATCGGGCCGTCGTTGATAGTTCTTGCCTTAACGGAAAATATACAGGGCCGTTTTTCCAAAATAGTCAGCGTGTACGGCAAAGTGCCTTTCTTTTATTACCTCTTTCATTTTTACCTTATACATACGCTTTGCCTTATTTTCTTTTTCGCATCCGGTTATACCCTAAGCCAAAAAGTTGATCCGCAGCAAACCCTTTTCTGGTTCAGGCCGGCAAATTTTGGGTACAGCCTGCCCATTGTTTACCTAATATGGTTTTGTGTAATTGCTGTATTGTATTTTCCCTGCCGCTGGTTTGCCAGGTATAAGCAAACGCACACACAATGGTGGCTTAGTTATCTGTAAACAATGGATAATTTTTATGGGCCCGGCAGAGGAACAAGCATTAAGCATCCGTTGCGTCGCACTCTTGTACTGTAGGGTTCGCTACGCAGCTTTTCCCACAGGGTAAATAAATGGAATAATTATTATATCCTATTTGTGCAGCAGGGTTTTTGGTACTTGCGTATAGAAAATTGTGGATATATCACAATATTGTCTCAGATGTTTTAATATAGATAAGTACTGCTGCAACACATGCTGCCGACAATAAAAACAGTAAAATTGTTTTGGTTGCCTCATTGTTTTTTTCGGTTATTACGTAGGTTTTACTCCATGTGTCGTGCCACAAATATGTAAAACCGGATAATGCCTCAAAGGGAATGGCTCGTATAAGTGTACGTAAAATAATAGTTTTAAGGGAAGGCTTTTTGTCGTTTTCATCTATTACTTTAGACCCAGTCAGCAACTTACCAGGTGTTGTTCCAAAAAGAGACTCAAAAAAAAGGTAATAAATAGACGTGGAGGTTACAATAGTAAGGAATAATAAACTCCGTTCTCCTATTGAATTGTTAGAAGAATCTTGTAAATCTAATACCAAATAAAGAAATATTGGCCAGCAAGTAAAAAAAGCGAGTACCGTATCTATAATAAAATGTGCAAAACGCTGCCACCTCGTTGTATCAACATAATGGTTTGATGGCATGTTGTTTGGTTCTTCTGTATCAGCCGGTATTACTGGCTTAATTTTAAAAAAACTCAGTATTTTCCACGAAAGCCATCCCCAACCAACCATTTTTAATAAACTGAATATCATCAGGAAATAGTGTTGGTCATTAAATACTGGATTTATTACCCCCGTGACTTTATAAATAAGGACAATTATATCAACAACACTGTACATAATGATGCAGGAAAAACAGAATTTAAGAATTTTAAATGATTTGTACTGGCTAATTTGATAAGTAAAACTTCCTATAAGTAACAAAAAGTAGAACCATAGGCTAAGGCTGCTAATACGCGTGTGCGTCGTTGTACAAATGTAATCCAATCCAAATGATGCGAGAAATCTAATATCGATAGGAGTTGCCAAAAAATCAAGGAAGGATGCTATCGTTAATTCGCTCGGGGAATACAGTTTAATGAATAATGATGTAATGCTTAAAATTAACCAGGCTAAAGAAACGAGCATTGAAAAGAGGAAAATAAACTTTGGAGAAATAATTTTTTTCAAAACGGGGAATTTAATGATTTTGAAACTTAGAGAAACAGGCTTCAGTTTTATAAAAAGAAATTATAGATAAAAAGCAACTGGTTACAATTTTGTACCGACTATAAGGACTTTGATTTGCAATAGGGGGAACCTAAGCGATCGCATTTTAAGTTGCCAGGAAATTTGGAGAATCTTAAACATGAGCCTTGATGTAAAATAGTTGCAAAGCTGTGGATATTTGTGCTCACTAACTGGACTTCTACTTTTGACATAGGATATGGTTTATTGAGTTAATAATTTCGGGAATAATAAAGGTAAAACTATATCCGTTAGTGAAAAATGAAAAAGAGCTTAAACCTCAATCAAGTTTAGGAGATACAATCTTATAAGTTGAGCCATGTACTTACTGGCGATACATTGTATCTTAGTTTAGATTTACAGTAAATTGAAAAAATCATAGTTTCAAATAGCCTGCAATCGTATATAACTTTAAAACTTATGATATTGTGAATTGGCGGTCTATATATTTAGATATTATTATTGCTTATTCCGTAATGGAAGTAAAGTGTTTTCTCTTGGCAATAGTGGTCTTTTTTTCAAATCCCTTTTGTAAATTTGAACCATGTCTGTTTTGCTCAACAAGCCCAAAACAATGGTAGATATCTACAGGCTATTACCTGAGGGCACCCCTATTGAAGTAATCCGTAACCGTTTTTATATGAGCCCGTCCCCCAATCTTCAACACTTTGAAGTGCTTGATAAAATTGTTGATGCCTTAAAACAAGAAGTAAAAAAGCAGAAATCCGGCAAGGTAATGTACGCCCCGGTTGATGTTTTTCTTGGCGATAACAATGCCGTTCAGCCGGATGTTTTCTTTATTTCCAAAGAAAACGAAAAACTTATCAATGCCGATGGTGTTTACGGCGCACCGGATATTGTTGTTGAAGTGCTTTCTCCCAAAAACAAAAATGACGACCTGGTTAAAAAGAAAGCCGAATATGAAAAATTTGGTGTTAAGGAATACTTTATCGTAGAGCCTTCTGATAAGTCTGTTATTACTTATTATCTCCAGGATGAAAAATACATTGAACAACGAAGGACCAGCAATAGGCTCGTAAGTAAGGTGCTCAAAAAAAGCCTGGCGTTTTAGGGCAATACAGAAACAGCTATTGCCTGCTTACCTGTTTAGTATCCCTTTTGTAAATTTGAACCATGTCTGTTTTGCTCAACAAGCCCAAAACAATGGTAGATATCTACAGGCTATTGCCTGAGGGCACCCCTATTGAAGTAATCCGTAACCGTTTTTATATGAGCCCGTCCCCCAATTTCAATCATTTTGAAGTAGCCAAGAGCATCTTCAAAGCGCTTGATGCCTTTGCTGAAGAAAATAATGCCGGAACAGTATGTTATGCCCCGGTTGATGTTTTTCTTGGCGATAACAATGCTGTTCAGCCGGATGTTTTCTTTATTTCCAAAGAAAACCAAAATCTAATCAATGCCGATGGTGTTTACGGCGCACCGGATATTGTTGTTGAGGTTTTGTTGCCCAAGAACAAGAATGCCGACCTGGTTAAAAAGAAAGCCGAATATGAAAAATTTGGCGTTAAGGAATACTTTATCGTAGAGCCTTCTGACAAAGCTGTTATCACCTATTATTTACAGGGCGAAAAGTATATAGAAAAAAAAAGCTACTGGCCGGCTGGCAAGCAAACTGTTGAAGAAAACATTCCGCTTTTAGCTGGAGCTATGGTTTGGCCTGCCTCATTCTTTTGGGGCCGTACCATAGCCAAAAACCTGTTATGGTAAACACAAGCAGGGCCAGGCCCATAACTGATGTATAAAACAGTTTTATTTCACCATTCTGCGTGCCGGTGTAAAAATCAAGGATGGAGCCGTCGTGTATTTTTTCAATGTAGTCCGAAGTACGGGTTTCAATAAACAACAGGTTGCCTGTAGCGCCATCCAGTTGCAGGCCGTGAAAATGGTGGGCGAAAATAAACTTTACCATGCCTTTGTCCTGCCTTACATCAATGCGGTCAAGTTCTGGCGATAAGTCCGGCGATACAGAATCCCGCAATATCCTGCAGGCTATCTTGTGCAGGCTGTCAATAGGCAGCCAGTCTTTCAAATCAGCAGAGCTGCCTTTATAGGATTTTGCCTGCAGCAACCCGCCTGAGTTTTTCTTCCAGCCAAGCAACAGCCCACTGATAGCGACAATAAAAAAGAATACAAACAACAAAGCCCCGGTTGTTCTGTGCACTTTCCGGAAAATGCGTAATACCCTGGCCTGCTTTTGCCTGTTCGGGCTGGTGTTTTTCATTGCCGTTAAAAGTAAAATATTTCGTAGCAGGGCAACTTTGGCCTGGTTGCTAATTTGGGGCAGCAGTAAAAAAAGTGGATTTTATGTTGTTGTGCAGGAATAATCACGCTTTGTAATGAGCTATTTCATAAAAGCGTAGACTGCAAAAATGCAGCAGGCTGCACCTTCGGGTGAGGGATTGAAACGGAAACCCCGCTGAAGCATTTGTGCGGCGGCTTATGTGGCGGAGTTGCAGTGAAAAGCCCGGCCCGAGGTACGAGGGACACCCCCAAAAATTCTTTCTATTTCAGCAAGCCTTTTATTTCGTTCAGTTTCATTAAGGCCTCTACAGGGGTTAAGCGGTTGATATCAATGCTGGTAAGCATCTGCCTTATTTCATCAAAGGTTTCGCTGTGCGCATCGAATATGGAAAGCTGCATTTGCGGTGCTGACAATTTTTTTACGGATTGTTTGGTATCCCTTATTTCCGGCCCCGATGCCCTAACGTCTTTTTGGCTTTCGGGCTTCTCCTCATCCACATGTTTTTCTTCCAGTTGTTTTAGTATGTCGTTGGCACGTTCAATCAGTTCAGGCGGCATGCCGGCCATTTTGGCTACATGAATACCAAAGCTGTGTGTGCTGCCGCCGGGCGCCAGCTTGCGCAGAAAGATAATTTTATTGGCCACCTCTTTGTTGGTAACATGGTAATTCTTAACGCCGGGCAATTTATTCTCCAACTCGTTAAGTTCGTGGTAATGTGTGGCAAACAGGGTTTTTGGCGCAGAAGGGGAGGAGTGCAGGAACTCCACAATGCTCCACGCAATGGAAATACCGTCGTAGGTAGATGTGCCGCGGCCAATTTCATCCAGCAGTATCAGGCTACGTTGGGAGATATTGTTAATAATGCTGGCGGTTTCGTTCATTTCAACCATAAAAGTGCTTTCTCCGCCGCTTAGGTTATCACTGGCGCCAACGCGGGTGAAAATCTTGTCCGTCAGCGGAACCCGGGCCGTATCCGCCGGCACAAAGCTGCCCATGTGCGCCATTAGCGTTATCAGCGCGGTTTGCCGCAATATGGCGCTTTTACCGCTCATGTTGGGGCCTGTTAAAATAATTACCTGTTGCTCGCCCGGGTTAAGATAAATATCATTGGAAATATAGGCTTCGCCAACGGGCAGGTTTCTTTCTATAACAGGGTGGCGGCTGCCTTTAAAATCAAGTTCAAGGCCTTCGTGAACATCAGGTTTCTTGTAATTGTATTGCAGGGCATTGGCGGCAAAACAAAGCAGGCAGTCCAGCGTTGCCAGCACGTTGCCGTTTACCTGTATGGGGGCAATATAATCCTGCAGTTCCAGCAAAAGCTTGTCATACAGGTCAAGCTCAATAGCCATTATCTTGTCTTCAGCACCGGTTATCTTCTCTTCGTACTCTTTCAGTTCCGGTGTAATATAGCGTTCCGCATTGGCCAGCGTTTGCTTGCGCATCCATTCTGCCGGCACTTTTGATTTATGCGAATTGGTTACTTCCAGGTAATAACCAAAAACATTGTTGAAGCTTATTTTTAGGGAACTGATGCCCGTTTTCTCGGCCTCTCTTTGTTGAATACTCACCAGGTACTCCTTGCCGCCGCTGGCAATAGAACGCAGCTCATCCAGCCCGTTGTGAATGCCGGCCTTTATAGCCCCGCCTTTGCTGGCTGCCACGGGCGGGTTTTCGGCAATTTCATTAATTATCTTTTCAGCAATGTAGTGGCAGCCATTCAGTGCATCTCCCAGGCGTTTCAGGTAATCATTTCCCGAAGCCAACGCCATCTGCCTGATTAGCTCTGTTTGTTGCAGGCCTTTGGCCAGGTGCAGTACCTCCCTCGGGTTTATTTTTTTGGTAGGTATCTTACTTACCAGCCGTTCAATATCGCCGCATTGTTTTATCAGGTGCTGTAGTTGCTTGCGGTGGTCAACCTCTTTAATAAAATACTCTGTAAGGCCAAGGCGCTCGTTTATTTTGCGCAGGTCTTTAAGCGGCAGCAGTACCCAGCGCCTGAGCATACGTGCACCCATCGGGCTCACGGTGTTGTCCAGCACTTTTAAAAGGTTGTTGCCGTTTTCATGGCCGGTACCCAGCAACTCAAGGTTGCGGATGGTAAAGCGGTCCATCCACAAAAAATCCTCTTTTTCCAGCCTTTGTATAGATGTAATATGTTGCAGGTTGGGGTGTTCCGTATCCTTCAGGTAGTGCAATACAGCGCCTGCTGATACAATGCCGCAGTGCATATTCTCAATGCCAAAACCTTTTAAGGAATGGGTTTGAAAGTGCTTCAGCAGGCTTTCGGCAGCAAAGGTTTCATCAAAAATCCAGCTCTCCAGGGTATAGGTGTAAAACTTAAGGCCAAATACCTCTTTAAAATGCTTTTGATAACTTCTTTGAAAAATAACTTCGGCAGGCTTAAGGCTTTGCAATAGTTTGTCAACATATTCCTGGTTGCCCTCTGCCACAAAAAATTCGCCGGTGGAGATATCAAGAAAAGAAACACCCAGTATATCTTCTGTAAAATGCACTGCAGCCAAAAAGTTGTTGCTGTTGTGTTCAAGCAATTTGTCGTTAGTGGCAACCCCCGGCGTAACCATTTCAGTAACGCCGCGTTTAACAATCCCTTTTACCTGTTTGGGGTCTTCCAGTTGGTCGCAAATGGCTACACGGTAACCCGCCTTAACAAGTTTGTGCAGATAAGTATCCAGCGCATGATGGGGGAAACCCGCCAGTTCGCTGCTGCTGGCGGCGCCGTTGTTCCGTTTAGTTAAAGTAATGCCCAGTACCTGCGAAGCAATGATGGCATCCTCGCCAAATGTTTCATAAAAATCGCCAACCCTGAACAGCAGCACCGCATCGGGATATTTTTGCTTGATGGCTTTGTGTTGCTGCATCAGCGGGGTTTCAGAAGCCGCTTTTGCCATAGTGGGCAAATATAACACATGCCCCCATGCGCTTAAGGCCTGTGGAAAAGTGGGGGATAGCGGGCGTGACAGCCTTGTTCTCCGGCGGTATATCAGAAGGTGCCGGTTTACTATTTTCTACGTTTATTTTTATGATACCAGCAACATAACTTTTGGGATCGTCCCTTGCGTCGCAATCCTTTCATCGTTCGGTTTTTCATGGCATCTTTTCAGACCCGGGTATAAAAAAAATAATTGAAGAGCCGGTTTCCGGCTCCATAGAAGCGGCATGTTAGCAGCAAAGCTGCCCAATGGGTTTTGCTAAATAAGGGAATGATGGAATTTTATAGCTGTTGTTTATGCTATGTGTCTGGCAGCAAAGCTGGCAGACACAGGCACCCTGCCCGAGGTCTGAAAAGCCGCCCAATGAACAGAACGATGAAGTGCTTGCGACGCAACGAAGTCGCCATGAAATACCGCAAGCTGGTATCATAATCTTCAACGGCATTAGTCGGTTAATTTGCCGTTTTACGGTTAAAGTGTCTAAACATTCTGCTTTTTTAAGCCGGTTTTCCACAATTGTGGGCAAAAACAACCTAAAATTGCATCTCAAAAGTCCGGAAAAGGGTAAAAAAATTTTAAAACTTTTCATTATTCGATTGCAAACTAATATCTTTGCGCTCCCAAAATTATGTCTAAACAGCCGCTGATTAAACAAGATGGTGTAATTCTCGAAGCATTGAGCAACGCAATGTTTAGGGTAAAACTGGAAAATGGCCATGAAATACTGGCTACCATTTCAGGAAAGATGAGAATGAATTACATCAGGATTTTACCGGGTGATAAAGTGGGTGTGGAGATGAGCCCTTACGACTTGTCAAGAGGAAGAATCATATTCAGGTATAAATAACAGCTTTGAGCTTTGAGCGACGAGCTTTGCAAAAAACAAAGGTTATGAAAGTTAGAGCATCTGTAAAAAAACGTAGCGCCGACTGCAAAATCGTTCGCAGAAAAGGCAAGCTGTATGTTATCAACAAAAAGAACCCACGCTTCAAACAGCGCCAGGGATAAAAACCGGCTTTGAGCATTTAGCTGCCAGCTATGAGTAAACAACTCAAAGCCCATGGCCAACATCTCAAAGCACACAAACAAAAACTACAAACTATAAATTAAGATATGGCTCGTATTGCCGGTATAGACTTACCAAAAAACAAAAGAGGCGAAATAGGCTTAACCTACATTTACGGTATTGGCCGTTCCACTGCTCAGTACATTCTTGACAAGGCTGAAATAGACCACAGCAAGAAAGTACACGAGTGGAATGATGCTGAACAGGCTGCCATCCGTAACATCATCACCAATGAATTTAAGGTAGAAGGCCAGTTGCGCAGTGAAGTACAGATGAGCATCAAGCGTTTGCTGGATATTGCCTGCTACCGCGGTTTACGCCATCGTAAAGGATTGCCGGTTCGTGGCCAGCGTACACGTACCAACAGCCGTACCAGGAAAGGTAAACGTAAAACAGTTGCCGGTAAAAAGAAGGCTCCTAAGAAATAGTAATATAGCCAAAGGGCAAATTCCAAATCCCGGTTTTCCGGAATTTGGAATTTGTTTTTTGGATTTTTTGTATAAAGCCGCCGGATAATTCTCTGCACACGCTTAGAAAGGAGGGGCTCGATTTTAGAAGATTACCTCAATTAATTTTATTATGGCAAAAGCTGCAAAAGCTCAAAACAGCGCAAAAGCCGCTGCGAAAAAAAGGATTGTAAAAGTAGACGCCTATGGCGATGCCCATATCAGCGCTACATTTAACAACGTAATCATCGCCCTTACCAACAAATCTGGCCAGGTTATCTCCTGGTCATCTGCAGGTAAAATGGGTTTCAGGGGCTCTAAGAAAAATACGCCCTATGCTGCACAGGTTGCTTCTCAAGACGCTGCGAAAGTAGCCGCAGAAGCAGGTTTGAAGAAAGTGGACGTATATGTTAAAGGTCCTGGCGCTGGCCGTGAAGGCGCTATCCGTTCTCTCTCTCAGAGCGGTATAGAAATAGTGATGATTAAAGACGTTACCCCGCTGCCTCACAATGGTTGCAGGCCTCCCAAGAAAAGAAGGGTATAACACAAATACGAGGTTTGAAATACGAAGTAATTTTGCAAAAAGTTCCTTCTTACTTTAAGCCTGGTTTACATTATACCAGGATGTGGGCTTATCATTTATATACTTCTACATTCTGTTTAACAAAAAAAGGGTGCAGTATTCATTTTAGATTTTTATAGATGCTGCATCGTCATTAAAAAATCACAACAAGATTAGATTATGGCACGTTACAATGGTCCCAAGACCAAAATTTCCAGGATTTTCGGAGAACCTATCCTGGGCAATGGCAAATGGCTGAACAAAAACAGCAATCCTCCCGGTCAGCATGGTGCTGCACGTAAACGTAAAAGCCTTGGCGAGTATGCCCTGCAGCTTCGTGAAAAACAGAAAGCCAAATACACTTACGGCGTTCTGGAAAAACAATTCCGCAACACATTCGTAGAAGCATCCCGTAAAAAAGGTGTAACCGGTGAAAATTTGATCAAATTGCTGGAAGCACGTTTGGATAACACTGTATTCCGTTTAGGTATTGCTCCTTCACGCCCAGCCGCACGCCAGTTGGTAAGTCACAAGCACGTTACTGTTAATGGCGATGTAGTAAACATTCCTTCTTACCAGTTACAGCCCGGCGATATCATTGGCCTGAAAGCCAAAAGCGAAGGCAACACTTCTTTAACCAGCCAGATACGCGGTAAAAACCCCAAGTTTAGCTGGTTAGACTGGAACGATACTGAAAAACAAGGTACATTTATTACTTACCCTGAAAGAGAAAGCGTTCCTGAAAACATTAAGGAACAACTGATTGTAGAGTTGTACAGTAAGTAATAATGCCAATGGCGGCAAGCCTTAGGTAAGTGTAGTCAAAATTTAATCCCTGGCTTCCACGGGGGCTCAGGGATAACAATATAAAAAACAAGGAATATAAAATGGCCATTTTAAACTTCCAGAAACCTGACAAAATCGTTTTACAGAAAGCAACTGATTTTGAAGGTCAATTCGAATTTCGCCCGCTTGAGCCAGGTTATGGCTTAACCATTGGCAATACTTTGCGCAGGGTATTGCTGAGCAGCCTTGAAGGTTATGCCATTACGGGTATGAAGATTGATGGCGTTGACCACGAATTTGCCACTATCAAAGGTGTTACGGAAGACGTAACCGAAATTATCCTTAACCTGAAACAGGTTAGGTTTAAGAAAAAAGTTGACCACGATGTGATCAACGAAAAAGTAAGCCTTAGCATTAAAGGCCGTACCGAGTTTACTGCCGGTATGCTGGGCGAAGCCTCTCAGAGCTTCGAGGTGATGAACCCCGAACTTGTTATCTGCACCATGGATACAACCGCTAAAATTGATGCGGAATTTACCGTAGCAAAAGGCCGTGGTTATGTACCCGCTGAAGAAAATAAACTGAAAGACGCACCATTTGGTTTTATTTCAATAGACTCTATCCATACACCTATTAAAAATGTGAAGTATGGTATTGAAAACTACCGTGTAGAACAAAGAACTGACTATGAAAAACTGGTTCTTGATGTTTCTACCGATGGTACCATCCACCCTGAAGATGCTGTTAAGCAAGCTTCCCGCATTTTGATTCAGCACCTGATGATCATCACCGATGAAAACATCACTTTCGACAGCAAAGAAGACAAGAAAGAAGATGTTGTTGATGAGCAGGTACTGCAGTTGCGTAAAGTGCTAAAGACACCGCTGGAAGACCTCGATCTTTCCGTACGTGCCTTTAACTGCCTGAAAGCAGCTAAGATCAACAGCTTGAGCGAGCTTGTACAATACGAACAGGAAGACCTGATGAAGTTCAGGAACTTCGGTCAGAAATCCCTGAGCGAAATTGAACAGGTATTAAGCGAAAGAGGCCTGCATTTCGGTATGGACCTCGGCAAATTAGGTTTAGACAATTTAGACTAAAGGCAGCGGGCCATTAGTTATGAGCCGTGAGTAAGAAACTCGCAGCACGTAGCTTCAAGCTCAAAGCTATTTTATAACAAGGTTTGTAATTCCTGGCACGGTGCAAACCATAAAACAACAGCCATGCGTCACGGAGACAAGATTAATAACCTGGGCCGTACAAAAGCCCACAGAGATGCCTTACTTTCAAACTTAGCCAGCCAGCTAATAGTGCACAAACGTATTGTTACTACATTGGCTAAAGCAAAGGCACTCAGAACTTATGTAGAGCCACTGGTTACCAAAACCAAAAAGAACGCCAGCCAAACAGAAATCATGCACCAGCACCGTGTAGTGTTTAGCTACCTACAGGATAAAGAAGCTGTGAAAGAACTGTTTACAGTAGTTGGCCCTAAAATAGCCAGCCGCCCCGGTGGTTATACCCGCATTATTAAATTGGGTATACGCCCTGGTGACAATGCTGAAAAAGCATTGATAGAACTGGTTGACTTCAACGAAGTATATGGCAAAACAGCCGTTAAAGCTGACGAGCCTGCTAAGAGGACACGCCGTAGCCGCGGTGCCGGCAAAAAAGCTGAAGCTGCTACTGCAGCAACAGCGGCCCCTGCTATCAGCGAAGCGGAAGTAGTGGAAGAAACAAAAACAGAAGCCCCTTCTTCTACTGAAGAAAAAGCGGCAGAATAAACTGTTTAAACCAGCCTTAAAAGGCAACAAAATAACAAAGGGCAAAACCGGCAGGTTTTGCCCTTTTTGCTTGCTGTAACTTAACTGAAATTATTCAGGGCGCCTGCCGAAGGCACCGGGCTTTCCGCTCATACTCCGGCACAAACCCCTGCTGCGATCGCCTCACCGGGGTATCCGCTTCAATCCCTGGCGCAGTGGTGACACAGATTCCCTTTACAACGCCTTCATGCGGTGGAAAACCCCACCATGGATACGCTTCGTAAAATATGAATAGCGGTTGCAAAACAATTACACAGTAGCATTACAAAGACATATATTTGAAGAGAGATAACATGCTGTATCAAAACAGGTTGCTATTGCGGATAATTGATAATAAACTCCCGGTACACAGTTGTCGCGTAACCCCATTTCCCGGCGCTTAATTACTATTGAACTATAAACTGTCAAGATTCATGAAAGCAAAAACAGGGTTTCTTTTATCGCTGATGATGTTATTAGAGTATTTTATCTGGGGAGCATGGTATGTTACAATGGGCACTTACATGGGTGAAAACCTTAAGGCCAGTGGAGTGGAAATAGGCGCAGCATACAGCGCACTGGCCATTGCCACTATCATATCGCCTTTTTTTGTGGGCATGGTTGCAGACAGGTATTTTGCCGCACAGCGTATAATGGGTGTGTTACACCTGGTTGGGGCGGCCCTGTTGTTTCTTGCCACTACTATTGAAAGCAGCAGCACGTTTTATTGGGTAATATTATTTTACTCATTGTTGTACATGCCAACAATTGCCCTTAGCAACAGTGTTGCCTTTCACCAGATGACAGACCCGGGCAAGCAATTTCCCTGGATACGGGTATTTGGAACAGTGGGTTGGATAGTTGCAGGTGTTTTGATAGGACAGTTGGGTATCGAAAAAACGTCCTCAACTTTTTATATGGCAGCCGGGGCATCTGGTTTGTTGGGCCTGGTTAGCTTCATATTGCCCAACACGCCTCCAAAAGCAAACGCCGGCGATGCTTCTGCATCCAAAGCATTGGGCACAGAAGCTTTTGTATTGTTTAAAAATAAGCCCTACCTCATTTTCTTTATAGCTGCCATACTGGTGTGCATACCACTATCTTTTTATTATGGGTTTGCCAACCCCTTTTTAAATGAGCTTAAGGTAGAAAACGCAGCTACTAAAATGACGCTGGGCCAGTTTTCAGAAGCGATATTTATCCTGGCGATTCCTTTCCTGTTTAACCGGATTGGCGTAAAGAACATGCTGCTGATGGGTATGACAGCATGGATACTGCGGTATGTTTGCTTTGCTTACGGTAACACCGGTGATAATATGTGGATGCTGTATGCCGGTATAGCCTTACACGGGGTATGTTACGATTTCTTTTTTGTTACCGGTTACATGTACACAGAAAAGAAAGCAGGAGAGAAAATCAAGAATGCCGCCCAGGGTTTGTTCACTTTTGCCACTTACGGCGTAGGCATGGTGATTGGTACCTGGTTTTCCGGGATTATTGTTGACAAATACAAGATTGCCGAAGGGCAGCACAACTGGTTGGGAATATGGTTTGTACCCGCTTATATTGCTGTAGGCGTGTTGATATATTTTGCACTTTTTTTTAAAGAAAAGAAGCAGCTTAATCAAGCTACTGCTTAACAATAACTTTTCAACAAAGCTCATCTAATACTTGCCATTAACTCTAATACATTATACCATGAAAAGAATTGCTATGCTGGGTTCCGGTTTTATTGGGCGTTTTTATGCGGATGCGCTGCACGGTTACAGGAGTAAAGACAGGATCATAAGCATCTATGCACGAAGGGAAGAAAGCGCCAAAAAATTTGCCGCGGATTATGGCTGCGAACACTGGACAACTTCTATGGAAGAGGCCGTCGCCCATCCTGATGTGGATGTGGTTTGTATAGCCCTGCCTAACAATGTTCACGAAGAAGCGGTGCTGTTGTGCTGCAAACATAAAAAAGCCGTTATTACCACGAAACCGCTTGGACGTAATGCTGCCGAAGCAAAACGCATGCTGCTGGCCGTGGAAGAGGCCGGTATTTTCAATGGTTACCTGGAAGATCTGGTATATACCCCTAAGTTTATCAAAGCCTTTGAAAGCGTTAAAAACGGCGCAATCGGCAGGGTGTTATGGGCTAAGTCGAGGGAAACGCACCCAGGCCCGCACAGCGACTGGTTCTGGAACATAGAGCAAGCCGGCGGTGGCTGTATACTTGACCTGGGCTGCCACTGTGTTGAAATAACCCGTAGCTACATAGGTAAAGACATTAAGCCCGTTGAAGTGATGTGCTGGGCTGATACACAAGTGAAACCAATAGATGCGGAAGACCATTCCATCGGATTGATAAAATATGAAAACGGGGCCATCGCCCAGTTTGAGGTAAGCTGGACATTCCGGGGTGGGCTTGACCTACGTGACGAGGTAATGGGTACCGAAGGCACCATTTGGATTAACAGCTTTTTGCGTACCGGCTTTGAAATGTTTACATCCGGAAAGGGTGCCGACTATGTTGCCGAGAAAGCGGAGAGCAATACGGGCTGGTTGTTTCCGGTGGGGGATGAACTGAACGAGTTAGGTTATAACCACATGTTTATGGACATGTTCAACAGTATGGAAAAAGGTGTTGACCCCAAGGAAACCTTTTACGATGGCTACGTGGTAAACGCTGTTTTGGATGCGGCTTACAAAAGTGCCAAAACCAAACAATGGGAACCTGTTCAACTGGATATATGGCGTGGCAAAGAGGGGCTTACCAAAGAAAGCCACCTTACAGAATATGATGCGGATCATTACCTGGTAAAGGAAGAGCTGACCCATTACGGCGCCAAAAAAGTAATCATCAAAAACAAACAGACTGGTAAAATTGAAGAGCGTGTACTGTCGTAGGTTAATAACATTTTACATTTCAAAAGGCGTTCCTGCAGGGCGCCTTTTGTTTTGATACGCATTACGCCACGAGCAGTGGGTGAATGATCAGCCTGTGTCACCACCGCGCCAGGGATTGAAGCGGATACCCCGGTGAGGCCATCGCAGCAGGGCTTTTGTGCCGGAGTATGAGCGGAAAGCCCAGTGCCTTCGGCAGGCGCCCTGATAGTTTTTGTTACCCTTTATTTATCCAGCGCACTTATTAAATGATGCTTGCCTTTAAGCATGAACTCCTTGCTTTGTTCGATGGCGTGCATAACCTGCTCCAAAATTTCTTCGGCAGAATGAGAGTAATCTATAGCCATTGGCGGCTTAAAACGGATGGACAACAACGAACCCGTTTTTTTAAAGGTAAGGCCGCGTTTGGTAAACGCACGCCAGAAACCGTTGATAACAACAGGTATAACTATTGGCTGCAAATTTTTGATGATATAGGCAGTGCCTTTGCGGCCCGGCGCAAAAGGCTTGGTGGTGCCCTGCGGAAAGGTAATAACCCAGCTTGATTTTAAAGCGTCTGTAATTTTGCGTGTGTCAGAAGGGTCAAGTCCGCGCCTTACTTCCTTGCCTTCCGCCCGCCAGGTACGTTTAACCGTTAATGCGCCGGCAAGTTTAAAAAAGCGGCTGATGAAACTTCCGTTCATGGTTTCTTCGGCTGCAACAAAATAGAGCCTGGTAAACGGGTTTAACAGGTAATATGGCAAACCCAAACGGTTGTTTTTACGCCACTTAACGGCGCAAAAAATATGTATGAACATAATTACATCCGCAAAGTAAGTCTGGTGGTTGCTTACGAACAGCACATTCTTTCTGGGCAACGATTTTATATGCTCCGTGCCCTCTATGCGTAACCTGTTTACAATGGCGAGGCCGGGGTATGTAATAGCGCCAACAATACCATAAACCAATGCACGTACAACCTTTATATGCTTCAAACGGTCAGTAAATTTTTTCATTGTAGAAAGCTTAAAAAAGCATTGCGTTGCAAAATAAGCATTGTCAATATAATGTTAAGATAAACCCCTGTATTTTTTGTACTTATGTAATTACAATCTTTGCCACATCCTTGTTTAAAACGTATAATTTTATGAAGAAGATTTTAGTAACCATGTTAACAGCAACTGCCATGTTAGTAGCTACAGCACAGGAAAATACAGGCGCCGCTAAACAAAAAACCATTAACGTTACCGGCGTTGCCGATATGGAAATTATACCCGATGAAATATATGTGCAGGTAACCTTGCAGGAGTATGATAAAAAAGGAGCGGGAAAAATATCCATAGAAGCCATTAAGAATAATTTTTTGGCTGCCTGCAAAAGTATCGGGCTTACTGAAAATGAGATAAGCGTTCAAAGTTATTCAGGCTACGATAACAACTATTGGTGGTATAAAAAAAGAAAAAAAGAAAACCCGGATATGAAGGCTAACATCACTTACTCCATTAAGCTTGCTTCTACCAAAAAGATGGATGAACTGGTTGAAAAACTGGATGATGAAGCCACGCAGAGTTTCAACATCAGTAAGGTTTCTCACAGCAAAATGGATGAGCTGAAAAAACAGCTTAAGATACAGGCCATAAAAGCGGCAAAAGAAAAAGCAACGTACCTGGCAGCGGCTATTGATGAGCAGGTTGGCGGCGCCATAGCCATTAACGATGCCAATGAAATTAACCAGGATTATCCACGTCCCATGTTGTACGACAACGTCAGGATGAAAATGGAAGCGGCCGATGCAGGTGCACCCATGAACGTGGATTTTAAAAAGATAAAACTACAGTTTGAAGTAAACGTGGTGTTTGCTTTAAAGTAAAAGAAATAAGCAGGAATAAAAAAGAGGGACGCATTAGCAGCCCTCTTTTTTTGTAATATTTTTTGGTGACCAGCCGCAGGTATTTCATGGGGACTTTGGTTGTGTCACTCACTTGTACGGTTGGTATTTCATGGCGGCTTTTCAGGCCCGTATAGCCCACATTAACTGCTAACAGTCTCGTTGTCGGTTTCGGCAATTTCGTGGAAAACCGTTTCGCTAAAGTGGCATAATTCATCCAGTAAACTGGAAAGTTCGCTGCCCTTTTCTGTGATGGAATACTCCACTTTTACAGGAATTTCATCAAAGGAGCGGCGCACGATAAGGGTGGCTTTTTCCAGCAGTTTCAACCTGTCGGATAACACGGCATCACTGATGTATTTAAGCTCCGTTCTAATGGCAGAGAACCTGTTGTGGCCCTCTTCTATGGCGAACAGTATGTCTGTTATCCAGCGCTTGCTTAACAAGTCCAGCATTTCATTCAAGGCACATTTTTCTTCCAGGAACGACTGGTTACGATAGTTGGTAGAGGTGAGTTTTCTTTCCGGCATCACACAATGGTTTTGTTAGCTATGTAAAAATTAAGTTGGGTAAAATAGAAAATAAAGTTTTGATTTGTATTTGCTGGCGTTACAGTTTCCAGCGGTCATTTTACGGTTGCCAAATTAACAATAACCTGATAATTTGAACTGCTAAATTCGGCCAATCATCTACTTATTAACAACCAAACGATTACTGTAAAATGCTTACCACAACAAAAATACCAAACAAATTTCGCAGCTTTCTAATGTTAATCACTGTTTGCCTGTTATTTCAGCTTACAGCCTTGGGTAAGGAATCAAAGAAATATTATTATCAATTAAAAATATACCACCTGGCCAGTGAACAACAGGAACAGCTTACGGAGCAATACCTGGAAAAAGCCTACTTGCCGGCACTGCACCGGGCAGGTATACCGCATGTGGGTGTATTTAAGCCCATTAAGAAAGACAGCGCAGAACGGCTGGTTTATGTATTTATACCTTTTTCATCCCTTGAAGAGTTTGACCAACTGGAAGAAAAGCTGGAGGTAGACAAGCAATACCTGGAAGATGGAAAAGATTACATTGCCGCACCACATAATAATGCCCCTTACAGGCGCATAGAGTCAATTTTAACCCGGGCATTCAGTGGTATGCCGCAACCGGCGGTGCCAGCGCTAACCGTTGCTAAAAAAGACCGTGTGTACGAAATGCGCAGTTACGAGGGGCCTACAGAAAAATACTATAAAGGCAAGGTGAAAATGTTTAATACGGGCGATGAAGTTGGCCTGTTTAAAAGGCTGGGTTTTAACGCGGTATTTTATGCTGAGGTAATTAGCGGCAGCCACATGCCTAACCTGATGTATATGACCACATTCAACAATATGGAACAGCGGGACCAGCTTTGGAAAGCTTTTTTTGAAGACGCTCAATGGAAAAAGCTGGTGGCGGATGAACAGTACAAAAACACAGTATCCAAATCCGATATATTTTTTCTGTACCCGGCCGAGTATTCAGATTATTAAGAAGCATGAATCGTCTATTCATCACCGCAAACAGTCCACATATCAAACGCATTTTATAAGGCTGTAGCTGCCGGGTAGGTTTGTAAAAAATAAAAAATTATGCAAACCTCTTCCCGGCAAGCTTATCTCGACTGGTTGCGCATCATGTCCATTTTCGGCGTTCTTGTTTTTCATTCAGCCATGGCTTTTGCCCATGGGGAGTGGTGGCATATTAAGAACAAAGAAACAAGTAACCTATTGCTGGAGTTCATTTTCTGGCTAAGCCGTTTCCGCATGCCGCTGTTGTTTTTTATATCCGGCACTGTCAGTTATTTTATGTTGCAGAAAAAAAGTGGCGCCGCCTTTGTGGGCCTGCGTTTCAGAAGGTTGCTGCTGCCGCTGCTGTTCGGTATGTTGCTGGTAGTTCCCCCACAAATTTACCTGGAGAGGGTTACCCAGGGTTTCCAGGGCAATTTCTTCGATTTTTATCCCCGCATTTTTACAGGTAAACCTTACCCCGAAGGCGATTTAAGCTGGCACCACCTGTGGTTTATTGCCTATCTTTTTGTGTACGATGTACTATTTACGCCCTTCTTTGTATTTGTAATGAGCCATAAGGGCCGGCAATTGCTGCAGCGCATTAACTGGATGGCAAGAGGCAAATGGGTATACCTGCTAACCGTGCCCGGCATATTGGTGTATACTTTTACTACGCTGCTCTTTCCACGCACCAACGACCTTATCCACGACTGGGGCAGCCTGCTTTACTGGCTTTCTTTCCTGCTGGTTGGCTTTGTTTGTATTGCGCACCCCCTTTTTATGGAGAGTCTTGAAAGAAACAGGCGTACTTCACTCGGTGCCGCTTTTATTACCATCATCGCTATCAATTATGTACGTTGGAACGGCCTGGAACCATGGGAGGTATTACAAAATTATCGCAGCGACTGGCGCACTTATGGCTATCTGTGCCTGCAGGTTGTTACCGCCTGGGCCTGGTTACTGGCGGCAGTAGGTTATGGAAAAAAATACCTTAACAAAACACACCGCTCCCTTAACTATATCAACCAGGCTGTTTATCCTTTTTACATCCTGCACCAAACAGTTATTGTAATTGTTGTGTATTATGTTGTACAGGTAAACGAAGGTGTAGGAATGAAGTACGCCTTTACTGTATTGGTTTCTTTTGCATTAACGCTGGGTATTTACCATCTCTTTATCAGGCCCTATAATTTAACCAGGTTCATGTTCGGAATGAAGCCTAAACAGCCAGTAAAAAAGCAGGCAGCCAACGAGGCCCAACCAGAACGAGACCTGCTGCAAACCGCTTAAATAACTTTATTTTACAGCAGCATGAAATTCTTCTCGAAATATATATTTCCCTTTTTCTTTGGTATGATCATCTATACCAGCGTAAGGCTGGTAAACGATACCAATGCAGACAGGACTTTTTGGGAGCGCTCCTGGAAACTAAATGCCATTGAAATAACCACGGTTCTTTTTGCAAGCTACATTTTTCAATTTGTTGTAAACTACTTCGCCCGAAAGTTTAGCAGGCAAACAATAAAACCGCTGAACGCAAAACGGATACTGGCAGAATTTGCCACCGTTTATTTTTGGGTAATGGTAGCCCTTAATGTAACGGTTACCCCCATGGCCGCGTTAACAGATGATGGCCTTGGCTTGAATGATGTGGTGATTATTCATATTGTTCCAGGGTTGTATTTGCTGCTGTATTTTGCCATAGTAAGAGGTAACAATTACCTGAAGCAGTATGTGCATCAGCAAACATTGCTGGAGAAAATAACCAACGACCAGTTACAAACAGAACTAAAGTTTTTAAAAGCGCAATACCATCCGCATTTTTTGTTCAATGCGCTTAACACCATATACTTTCAGATGGATGACAACATACCGGAAGCCAAACGCAGCATAGAAAAATTTTCAGAGTTGTTGCGGTACCAGTTGTACGACCAGCAGCAAACCGTACCGGTAAGCCAGGAGTTGCATTACCTGCGGAATTTTATAGACCTGCAGAAAACAAGAACTTCAGACAAACTGCAGCTTACCGTTTGCTTTGATGAAGCGCTGAATGGCCAGAAAGTGTATCCGTTACTTTTTTTGCCGCTGGTTGAAAACGCTTTTAAATATGTGGGGGGCGGTTACAAACTTAGTATCGCAGCAAAAGAAGATAGTGGCAGAATAATCTTTTCAGTAAGCAACAGTACGCCGGTGGAAATACCGGTTAAAAAAGAAAAAGGTATCGGGTTAGAAAATCTGAAGAGAAGGCTTGAATTATTATACCCCGGCAGGCATGAGCTGGTGACGGAAAAGAAACCGGGTGAGTTTACAGCGTTTTTAACCATAGAATATAATTGATATGGCATCTATGATAAAATGCGTGATAACAGATGATGAACCCCTTGCCAGGAAGGGCCTGCAAGGGTATGTGGAGCGGATAGATTTTCTTTTCCTGGCAGGTGTTTGCGAAGATGCGCTGCAGCTAAACTCTCTGCTTAAACAGCAGCAGGTTGATTTGATTTTTCTTGACATAGAAATGCCTTATATATCCGGCATAGAATTTTTAAAAAGCAGCAATAACCCGCCCAAGGTAATATTTACAACAGCTTACGAACAATACGCTATACAGGGGTACGACCTGGATGTACTGGACTACCTGCTAAAGCCCATCTCTTTTGACCGGTTTTTAAAAGCGGCCAACCGTGCCGCAGATTATTTCGCCGGCAGGCAGCAGGCCACGGCGGATTATATCTTTATCAAAACAGATACCCGCCTGGAGAAACTTTTGTTCAGCGAAATATTGTTTGTGGAAGCCATGGGCAATTATCTTTCCATATACACACAGGAGCGTAAATTAATAACGCACTCAACGCTCAAAAGCCTGCAGGAAGCCTTGCCTGCCACGGCTTTCATACAGCCCCACAAATCATACCTGGTTAGTATCAACAGTATTCAATCCATAGAGGGCAATATGCTGTACCTCGGTAAATACCAGGTGCCTGTGAGTAAATACCTGAAAGAAGAAGTAATGAAACAAATCATCAACAACAGGCAATTGAAAAAGTGAGTTCCACGAGATGAACATTTTTTTGATACCAGCTATACATTTTTATGGCATCGCCTGTTGCGTCGCAATCCGTTCATCTTTCAGTTTTTCATGGCGGCTTTTAAGCGGGTATTAATCCCTTGGCCAAACCTTTATTTGGCTGCGAATGCCTTATACCTTTTTACGGCTTTTTCAACCGCGGTGGTTTGTGTTTTATTCCAGCTATAATAGGGGGTGGTTGCAATTTCCATCTTTTTATCGGTACCGGTTTTTTGCCAGCCACCTGCCATCAAACCATTCAAAACAATGCTGTGATAAGGGGCCGGAGTACTATCTGCCAGCTTAACGGACTTGCCTTTTGGCGCCATGGCCTCCCTGTTTTTATAGCTCATGCCGTACTCATCATAATCAGGCATAAGGAAAGTAATGCGGTTACTATTTTTTCGTACAGTTTCCTGCATGGCTTTTATATCTCCCGGTATAAAGTAATATTCCTGTTTGTTAATAGTTATCTTTTCAAAATTGGATGGGAGAAAAGAAGCAGCGTCTTTTGCATCCTGCATGCTAAGACCGCTCCAGTATGCAAAGTCCTGCAAGGTGGCCGGGCCGCGGCTGGTAAAGTATTGCGCCACAAATTTGTTCAGTGCTTCCGCTCTTGATAAAGCTTTAACCGGCGCAGCCCTTTCTTCCAGCAAAGCATAGCTGAATTGTTTGCCAATTCTTTGGCCGCTGCAGATAATCGCGTCTAATTCTGCTTTCATTAGTATGCTGGCCAGCCGCACGCCATCTGCTTTTATTTTGGCTTTGGCCAGCGCATCCTGCAATTGGGTACGTGTAAGCATGTTGCCGCCCTGCAATGCTTTTACCAGGCAGTTGTTGCTGCGCTTAAAAACTGAGTTATCCAGTTCCCATTTTTTGTAATAGTAGGCGTTTATAGCATTTACCCTTGGCGCTGTTAAGGCAACCAGCCAGCGTATATCCTCCGGTGATACAAAATGCCAGGTAGGGCGCATCAGGTGCGTTCTTAAAATTTTTCCTTCGTTAAAGCATGCTTCAACCAGCGTATCGGATGCTTTTTCTAAACGCAAACCAATAGCCCATTTGGCCATAGCGTATTCCTGTGCCTGCATGGCCACCATCCATTTTACCACGTCTTCCGGTGTTTTGCAATTTGTGGCTGCTATTTGCTGGTTGATAAGGCGGCAGGTGATGATATCTGAATTATTCATAGATTTTCTAAGTTAATTACTTAATCTATTGTGTGCAAAGGCCCTGTCTAAATTAGCATTCAACGCATTCCTGTCCGTATCAATCTTAAAAATATCCGCCTATGCTGATTGGTAAAGTTTTGAATAAAGTATCCGCCGGATGTTTCCCTGATAAGATAGGGTAGTGCTGCGGTAGGTTGCCTGTTCTTCCTGTAATACAGTTGAATTCTATCCGGCATCTCTTTAAAAGTACCATAAAATATTTGCTGCGCCTGAAGCTTACCTGTGCTGTCAACTTGTATAAAAGAGTACTTGAAAGTTTGATTGTCAGATAGAAAAATGGCTACGCTGTTTAGCGTATCTTCATTCCATGCATATTGATGGAGGAATGAAAAATTTTTTGAGTTAGTGATGGGTGAGCAACCACATAATATAGAAGAAATCACGATGATTGTAATGAAAGCAAGCTTTGTACGTATCATCAGCAAAAAATACAAAGTAAACACATGCAATTCTACTGGCGAATTGTTTAAGTTGTCTTAAATGATGGAGAAAGAAGAGGAAGATTCGGAGAGGGATTGTTGCATAGCGGACAGAACGTACAAGTGAGTGACACAACAGGCGATGATAGTAGCACTGAAGTCCGGACAAAAAACAAATGTGGGATGTAATCCCACATTTGTTTTAAAGAAGAAATTAGTTAAGCATAAAATGAAGCCCCACATTAAAGCTGCTTCTTATGTTTCGTATGCTTGTGCCTGAATTGTTTTTTATGATGTCTGTAACACCGCTCTGGCCATCATATTCAAGCCCCAGCCTGGTATTTTCGGAGATAGGAAACTTAACACCAATGCCGAACGCAAGACCAAAGTCGGTACCCTTCATGTAATTTTTAAGATTTGTGTTTAGCGAGGTTTCTTTTGCACTTAACAAAAAGCCGGCGTAAGGGCCAAAGTTCAGGTACCAGTTACGGGTTCTTCCAAAATGCCAGTTGGCCATAACAGGTATGGTAATGTAATTTAACCGGTAGTTTGTTGTAGCGTAGCCTACACTATCAATATCAATAAAGCCTTCGTTCCAGCCTTTTTGGTCGTAGATGATTTTCCCTTTAATGCTCCACCTGTCAGAAAAATAATAATCGGCGGAAAAGCTTGCATTAAAACTGCCCCGGTAGGCGCTGTTGGTTTGATTGTTGGAGATCATTACGGATGACAGGTTGTAACCGGTACCGATACCTAATTCAATGGTTCCTGGTTCTGCTTCCTGGGAACGGGCTGTGGATAAGATACAGAAGGCAGCCACCACGACTGCAGTTAGTTTTTTCATGTTTGTAAGAGTTTAGTGGCGCAAAAATAAAAGCTTTACCGATATCTGCCAAGTTCAGGAAATGTAGTTTTGGTATCCGAAGTGTTGTGCTTTTCCGGCAAAGGATCAGGTTGTGTTAAACATCGCATCGGCAACAAATGTCATTGCCTGTAATTTCAACCTTCTGTTTGTACGCTTCACCGGCAAGTTATAATGTATTAAGCCTTAATGTTATTAATGTTGAATATGCGTGTGGTTAAGGAAAGAAAGATTTACATATACAGTGCCATGTTTATCGCCATAGCGCTAAACATGCCAAAACTTTTTGTGTTGAACAGGGATAGCCTGTTGGCAAAATTCTGGCATTTCAGCGGCTATACCCTGCTGTTTCAACTGCTGTATGATTTTTTGTTTTGCTTATTTATCTTCTACATAAACAGGCGGGTTTTGCCAGGTGTTTTCAAGAAACCCTTCTTTAAGAAAGTGCTGCCTGTTATATTGCTCAACTTAGCCTGCACGGCAATATTTGCTATTGCCGGCAACAGGCTGCAGCAGTATATTTTTGATGAAAGATTTCTTTTTCGGGGTGGCTATTTTTTGCGGCTGAACCTTAGTTTGCTGCTCATCGTGCTTGAACTTCGTATTATATCGCTGTTAAAGGAAAGCCGCGATAAAGACATGGAAAACGAAAGGCTGCGCAATGCCAACCTTAATGCTGAAATGGCCTTGTTGAAAGCACAGCTAAACCCTCACTTCTTCTTCAATGCTTTAAGCAGCCTTTCCGCTGTGGTAAGAGAAGACCCGGCTAAGGCTCAAAATTACATCAGCCATCTTTCCAGGGTGTACCGGTACAGTTTAAAGCAGGCGGATGTACACCTGGTTTCTTTAAAAGAAGAGTTGGATGCTGTAAACTCTTATGCCGAGTTAATGAAAATGCGCTATGAAGATGCTTTTGTATTTGTTATGCAGGAAAGCGCCGGGTATCATCAATGCCAGCTTCCCCACATGTCTCTGCAGCCATTGGTGGAAAATGCCCTGAAGCATAACGTTGCATCTTTAAAAAAACCCTTACGGGTACAGGTAAAGGTAGAGCAGGGTATTGTAACTGTCAGTAATAACCTTACTGGTTCCGGCAGCCACATAAGCAGCACCGGTATTGGGTTACAGAACCTGAATGAGCGCTGCAAATTGCTGCTGCACAGGGAAGTGGAGATAGAAAAAACAAATGATTGCTTTATTGTTAAACTTCCATTGAAAGATAAAAAATGAAATTACCTGTTGCTATTATAGAGGATGAACCTGCTACGGCAAGGAACCTTGCCCGTTTGTTGCTGGAGGCGGAACCGGATATAGAGGTACTTGCTGTGCTTACGGGTGTACATGAGGCTGTAAATTGGCTAAAAATAAATATGGAACAATGCAGCCTGTTGTTAATGGATATACACCTGAGCGATGGTTTGTCTTTTGAGATATTTGAAACGATACCTGTTGATAAACCTGTGATATTTGTTACTGCTTACGATGAGTATGCCTTAAAGGCTTTCAGGGCAGGGGGCATAGACTACCTGCTAAAACCCTTTGAAGCCGCGGATGTTACCGCGGCCATACAAAAATTCAAACGCCTGGTAAATACTCCCGCCATTGCAGATTATAACCATCTGCTAAAAATAGCCCGTGACCTAAAAGCAGGGGCCAGCGTTTACAGGCAATCTTTCCTGGTGCATTACCGCAATAAGCTTATACCGTTGAATGTACAGGAAATAGCCTGGTTTTATACTGTTAACGAAGTGGTTTATGCCAATACATCCGGTGGCGCCAGTTACATTATTGAGCTTACCCTTGAACAACTGCAGCAGGAGCTTAACCCCCATAATTTTTTTAGGGCCAACAGGCAGTTTATCATCAGCCGGGAATGTATTAAAGAAGTTGAGTATTATTTTAATGGAAGGTTGTTTGTTGTAACGCACCCTTTGCCTGCTGAGAAGGTAATTGTAAGCAAGGCCAGGGCCCCCGAGTTTAAGCAATGGATGAACCGCTGATGTTTCAACCAGCTTGTTGTCCGCTTCACCGGTAATGCGCCTTTTATTTTACCTGTGATGGTCAAATTTTGTGAAGAGATAGCATTCACAAAACAAATTGACATGAAACATTACAGGGGATGGTTTTTAATAGTCTTACTGTTTTTTATACTGGCAGAAATTATTTGGAGCTGGGGCAGCGGAAAAAAGGCTTATAAAGTGAAAGACACGTTTACTAACCTGGCTATTTTTGCCGGGTTTCATTTCTCCAAGTTCTTATTTGCAGGTTACCAGTTGGGTGTAACTGGTTTTGCATCAAGGTATGCTGTACTTAATATACCTGCATCCTGGTGGAGTTTTGCGATATGCTTTGTACTGGCTGATTTTATTTATTACTGGTTTCACCGGGCATCCCACGTATGGAAACCCTTATGGGCTTTTCACCTGGTACACCATTCAGGAATGTGTATGAACCTTACCACCGCCTACCGCCTTAACTGGTTCAGCGCACTGATAAGCCCCTTGTTTTTTATGCCGCTGGCAGTAATTGGTTTTCCCCCGGCATTCATCGCTGCATCTTATGCCCTTAACCTGCTGTACCAGTTTTTTATGCATACGGAAGCTGTAGGTAAGCTTGGCTTTGCGGAAGGATGGATAGATACGCCTTCCGCCCACAGGGTGCACCATGGAAGTAACCGCATATACATTGACAAAAATTTTGGTGGCGTATTCATGATTTGGGACAGGCTGTTTAAAACCTGGCAACCGGAAACGGAAAAACCCGTTTATGGCATAACCAGTGGCCTCATCAGCTATAACCCTTTTACGCTTATGTTCCGCGGGTTTATTGATTTATTCCGCAATAAAATGCATTATAAAGGATAGTTCGCCCCTGTCTTTGTCAGCTTCACCGCTGGCGGTTAAATTTTCAGCACATACCGCCGTCTGTTAATCCCATTCACACAAACTAAAATTTCAAGTAATGAAAATTTATTTCACTAAGCCAAATTTTTCAAAAGCAACAAAATTGTTAGCCGTTTCTGCAATTGCTGTACTGATGGCTTCCTGCTCCAAAAACCAGGAGGCTGTTACGCCGGAAACTGTTAGCATAGATGATGCCGCTGACGCCGTAAGCCAGGCTGTTTCTCCAGAAAGTGATGGCCTTGTATTGCTTGCAGAGAGCAGCGCAAGAACCGCCGCCGTATCATCTGCCTGCGGTATACAAAAGGATACTGCTATTGCCGGGCAAAATGTGGCCGGGGCGGCTGTAACTTACAGTTATGCTTACCAGCAAAGCATTAGTGTTAACTGCAGTGCAGGCATACCCGGCGGGTTGCTTGTTATAAGCAACGGCAAAACCAGCTATGATGCGCCACGCATGTCGTCAAACGACAGCAGCCATGCCCAGGTAGATGTTTCATGGAAAGCCCAAAACGGGGGCAATTATCTTTTAAACGCAACATACCAGCGTACCGGCACACAAATCTCAAAAGTGCGAAACAAGAAATCCTTTGGCAGTACCATTATCATAACCTCAACTGATATATTGGTTGATAAGAAAACCTACCAGGTTATTTCAGGTACGGCCGCAATAAACATTAGCGGCGCAGGCAGTGGCGGCGGCTCTTTCAGTTATTCAGGGCAGGTAATATTTCAAGGAAATAAAAAGGCAACGGTAGAGCTAGGCAACGGCAGCAGTTATGTTATCAACTGGTAGTCATTTTTAGATAGACTTTCCCGTGAAGGGCTGTTTAAGTATTCAGCATCCAGCATCCAGTCATTTTACAATTATTAAATACCTATTTAATCAACATCAAAAAAAAGAAAATGAAAACAATTAGAATTTCACAGTTTAAAGTGCTCATTTTTTCTGTAGTGCTTGCATTGTCAGCCTTTGTTGCAACGCAAGCGCAATCTTCTAACCTGAAAAACAGCACGCCGGAAGAAAGGGCAAAGATGCAGAGCGATATGATGAAGGAAAAACTCGCACTAACGGATGAACAGTGTCAAAAGGTAAGCACAGTTAACCTTAAGTATGCCCGGCAAATGGATGCACTTAAAAATGATGGCGGCGGCCGGTTTGCTAAAATGAGAAAAGCAAAATCCGCAATGGGGGATAAAGACGGGGAGTTGGAAAAAATATTTACCCCGGAGCAGTTTGAAAAGTATAAAACTTTTAAAAAAGAAATGATGGATAAGGCAAAAGAAAATTATAAATCCAAAAAGGGATAATCTCAAAAAAGGCGCACAAACAAAAACGGAGGTTGAAAAACCTCCGTTTATTTCAGCATATAACCCCCAATGAAAAATTATTGTTACTGTTACTTGCTCGTATCGTAACAACAGTACAAAGTTGCATCTACTCGCGACCGTAACCAATGGGATAAATATTTTTTTTAGATGTGATTTTTCACAACGTTAGTCTTCTCAGGCATTTTTCCAGGTGGCCAAATGTGGCAACACTGTATTAATTTTAAGCGCCCTGCTCTGTTTTTTGAATTTATTTATTAACTTAAGGGGAGCATAATCCCGCTTTATGAATAATCCCAGGTTGCCGGAATTCGACATCCGTACCTTTCTTGCCGAAGAAAACATCAATTGGAGCGATACTGACTTTTACGTTTCACCAGAGCAGAGTTTTGTTATTGCACCTGCACCGGCCATGCGTACTAACTTTTACGTATTTGGCATTTGCACCAGTGGATCGGCCCGTATAAAACTAAACCTGCAGGAATATTTTATTTCATCCAATACCTTTCTTTCTGTTACCCCGCATCATATTATTCAGATTGTTGAACACAGTGCCGACCTGAACGCCCGTATTATTTTTTTTACGAAACCTTTCCTGTTAGATAACCAGCTTAACACCCATGTGCTGGATAACCTGGGGTTCTTTAAACCCAACGCCTATGCAGGTTTAAAGCTTACAGATGAAGACGCGGCCTCGCTGCTTAATTTCTTTAAACTTATCCGCGAAAAGGTGGAAAAAAACGATTATCCCTATCGTAAAGAAATTGCCCGCAACCTTATCATATCGCTGCTGTACGAGATAGATGCCCTGTACCAATTCCACGCTGCCGAAGCCACCGGTAAGCTTACCCGTAAAGAAGAGCTTAATATGCGTTTTCATAACCTCCTTTTCTTGCATTTCCGCAATCACAGAAGCGTTCGTTTTTACGCTGACACACTTTTTGTAACGCCCAAGTATTTGTCTGAAGTGGTGAAAGAGATAACCGGCAAATCCGCAGGGCAGTTAATAGACGAAGTGGTAACCCTCGAAGCTAAAGTATTGCTTAAAATTCCCGGCTTTACCATAGCACAGGTATGTATGATGCTAAACTTTGCCGATCAGTCTTCCTTTGGCAAATTTTTTAAACGGGCTACAGGCATTTCCCCCAAAGAGTACAGGGAAGCCGGGTAAGAGAAAACAGGTTGGGGCTTTCGGCTTTTGCAGCTTTGTTATAGCTGTGGTCCCGGCTTTTCGCTGCAAGTCCTCACCACTCCTACCTCGTGGCTGCGGGCAGAACTGCGTTCGCAAACTTTGCCAAAACAACAATCAGTTGTTTTGTCTCGTTTGTGCTTCAATCCGGCAGCCCAATGTCAAGTTAAGAAGAAAGACATTGTTCTTTGCACCGTAGGTGCTACATGTTTGTAGAAATAGCATACAACAAGGGAATTATCCCGCATAGCGGCTACCCTTAAGCGACGATTGGGTAGCCACTACGTGGCATCCGTTCATCTAAAATGATCTTGTTTCTACAAACAGGAAGCCCCGATGGGGCTTAACTTAATGACAGTGTCCGGCAGCCATTCACCGGCAGTAACGCTAATCACCGCCTTGTAATGCAGGCCCGCTGTTTGATGGTTTAAAGCACAATGCTAACACCAAAATTGGTTACATAACCCTTGCTGTTAAGGGTGGGCTGCACAAACGCGGCTGCACTGCCGTTAAGTGTATAAAAATACCTGATACCTGCCCGGTAATCGCTGGTGCCACCCGCCAGTACCAGTTCCATATTATGCCGGTATGTGGGGCTATGTGCAATAAGAGCCCTCAGCATCAGCATGGGATTAATGGTTACATCGGGCTCGTCTTCATGCCCAAATGTTGCCTCCTTTGTAGCAATGTTAACCAGTAAGTGGGCAGAGAACGGGCTGTTTAGCGATGTAAGACCCGCTGAAATATTAAACGCGGTTTGTTTCCCGGTTTCGGCGGAAATCTCCAGCATTGGGTACACTGGTTTTTCGCAATAGGATGTGCCACGGTACTGGCTGTAAGCAAAGGCTGGCGCTACAAAAAGCAGAATGATAATGCAGGCTTTTGCCTGTTGTGAAAGTTTCATAGTAATTACGGTTTTTAAGATTGGTAAAAGGGTTACCTGGCGGCCCTTCCCGTTTTAATCAGGGTTTATGTTGGTTATTGTTTAAATAAAATTTTGCATGGGTACTGCATGTTATGGCGTTATTGTCAATTTTGGCAGAGTTATGGTTAAACCAACTCTTAAAAACGGGTTAATAACAACCTGTTTCTTAAAACAGGTTTAAAGGCTCTGTAAACCATCCTTAAATCATCCGGGCGGTCTTGCATGCAATTAGTTGCGTTCGTTAATTCGTGCTACTAAACCAAGGCTTAAAAAACTATGGAACCACTAAGAACAGCATCTGCGCAAACCGGTATATATGTTAACCTGGCTGATGAATTACAGGTAAGGCAACTCCAAAATACCTACCCTGCTTTAACTTTAGATCAAATTACAAGATGTGTAAACCTGTACGGACCTTTACGTGCAAATGTAATTTATAACCTTGACCGCAAACTGAAGGCCCTGTTATTTTAATCGTTTCTTATACTTGTTGCGGCCGAACGACGCATAGGCTGCAAAGCGTAACATAACTGTACTGTTTACTTCTTTTATCCGCCATATTGCCCTATTTTACAGTACAACATTCAATTATGTCAAAATTTGTTGCATCTAAAGAAAATGGCAGGCACCATCAACTGGGATTGCTGCAGGGCAATTGGGAAGGCATTACCCGTACCTGGTTCGAGCCTGGCAACCTTGCCGACGAATCGCCCATGAAAGGGACTATCAGGCCTGTATTAGGTGGCCGCTTTATGCTGCATGAGTACAACGGCCATATTAACGGAGAACCTTTTGAGGGCATGGTTATCTATGGCTTTGACATCGCCAATAACAAATGGCAGGCCGCCTGGGTTGACAGCTTTCACATGAGTACCGGCATCATGTTTTCTGAAAGCGGTGCTGCTGATAGCACCAGCTTTTCCGTACTTGGCAGCTATGGCATGCCGGAAATGCCGGAACGGTGGGGCTGGCGTACCGAGCTGAAGCTTGAGGATGCCGATAAACTTGTTATTACCGCATGGAATATTACCCCGCAAGGCGAAGAAACCATGGCTACAGAAACTGTTTATTACCGGGTACACAGTACAGCGTAAAGGAATGTACTCTCTGGTTACTGCATGTTCATGTCTTTAAAGCAGCCCGCTATAAGTATCTTGTGCAACATTACCGGCTACCTGCATGAAAAGTTTACATACTTATCATTTTAGTTTCGTATTTAGCGCATTCGTTGTTACTGTAATGGCATTACCGCAGCATGCTGTTAGCCAGGTGTATGGCTGTACAGATTCCGCGGCCACCAATTACAACCCGGCCGCAACGGCCAATAATGGAAGCTGCATCTACAACGCGGTGGAATATATTCCTCCCGTAAAAGTTGACAGGTTAAGTGATACGCTTATTGAAACCAGCGGATTGCAAATGGCGGGTAATTTCTTATGGTCTTTTAACGACGGGGGAGGGGCCGCCGCTATCTACCGGGTTGACAGTATAACCGGAAGAATTTTGCAAACTGTTTATTTAAAAGGCGCCAGCAATGTAGATTGGGAAGATATTGCCTTTTATAACGGCTATTTTTACATTGGTGATTTTGGCAACAACGCCACCGGTGCAAGAACAGACCTTAAAATATACAGGTTTCCCCTGTCTGCCATACCGGCCAACTTCAAAAACAACCCGGTAGTGTACGTACCCGCTTCCAAAATATCCACCATTAAGTTTACTTATGCCAATCAACCGCAACCCCCGCAAAAATCATCACCCAACAATACTCAGTTTGATTGCGAGGCTATGCTGATAGATAGCGGCCGCATTCACCTTTTTACCAAAAACTGGGTTGAACAAAATACCACGCACTATGTAATTAAAGGCATCTCTGCCGGAACCTACAAGGCGCAGCCGGTGGAAACACTTGCCACCGGTTACCTGGTTACCGGGGCAGACAAATCGCCCTATCAAAAGCTGGTTGTTTTGCTGGGCTACCAGGTATCCGGTACGGGCCGGCATTTTATGCACCTGCTGTACGGTTATACCGGCACACGCTATTTTTCAGGCAACAAAAGAAAAATTGATTTGCCGGATGTGTTAACGATGGGGCAGGCCGAAGGTATTTGCTTTAACGGCGATGCTTATGGTTACATCAGCAACGAGAGGTTTGAGCGTACCGTAGGCCCCATACACCTGGATGTGCCACCCAGGGTTCATTACTTTAACATCACACCTTATGTTACAGGCATAAAAGCCACCTATGTTTTTACGGGAAACGGTGATTGGGAACTGGCCGGTAATTGGGTGAACAGCCAGCCGCCTGTTGCCACGCCCGGCAGCAATACGCAGGTTATTATAGACCCTTTGCCCGGCGGACAATGTATATTACATACACCCTTTACCATTGCCGCAGGCTGCGAGCTGCTGGTAAAACCGGGTAAGCATTTTGTCATTCATTAAGTGTTGCCATAACTGCTGTAACATTTTAAATAATGCGGCAGCCGATAGAAATGGGCCGCCCTTAAAGTGTGTCATTCCCAACTTGTACACACTGTTATTTTAAATCTTGTTTCTGCGTTAGGCAAACAATATATTTATGCTTCGGTTTCTCTTTAAAGACGCCGTAGAAACGGCGTCCGGGTTGTGCGTCAAACTTGCCAGAGGTTGGGCACAACAATAACATGCAGGCAGTTACCTGTGATTGTTTATTCAATGCAATTTTGTAAAGCTTACGCCGCTTTGCGGCCATCGGTTAAAGTGGTACTTAAGTTGGTTGCCGGAAGATGAACGAAATTGTTCGTAATAAAAGTATGTTTTCTGCGCAAAACGCAACATTAAATTTTGTTCCCCCCTTTTCTTTCATGTTTTTCAGGGTTCAATGTACCGCAGGCCGGTAATGCGGGCAGATATTTTACATCATACGGCAAAATGGCTTTACGAAATGTAGCATTATCTCAACAAACAGGTAGCTGTAACGGGTATTGTGTGTAGTTAAAGGATAGCGTTTTTTAGTTACTAAAAATTTTCAGGGGGTGCCCCCAAGCTATCGCAAGGGGTCGGGCTTTCCGCTATTACTCCGCCACAGGGCCGGGCTGCGAAGGCTTCAGCGGGGTAACCGCTTCAATCCCTCACCCGAAGGTGCAGCCTGTTAATTTTTTTGCATACAGGATAAGAGTAACAGCATTTTCCCTCATTGCCCGCAGGGCATAAACTACAATAGCCACGGGTGTAACCCACGATGAAATAGAATATGCGTCGACAACCCAGAAGGGGTTGGATTTTCAGCATATTCAACCCTTTCAGGGTTGGGATGTTATGTTGCTTGTAACCCCGGTTTTCAACCGGGGCTATTGTTAGTAAAGCCCTTCAGGCTTTTAAAGTACTGTAGGTGTGGTAAGTGAGAAGGGAAGGAATGACAGCATTTTCCCTCATTGCCCGCAGGGCATAAATTACAATAGCCACGGGTGAAGCCCGTGGTGAAATAGAAAATGCGCCTACAGCCCTGGAGGGGTTGAATTTCCTGTATATTCAATCTCCAGGGTTGGGATGTTGCGTTGCGTGTAACCCCGGTTTATAACCGGCTATTGTTAGTAAAGCCTTTCAGGCTTTTAAAGCGCCGGGTTGGGGAAGGTAATTTGGGAGTATTTTGGTAATGATTTACAATGAAAACTTTGGCTAAAGCCATAGCGCTAAGAAGTACTAACCCAAGCCTAAAGGCTTGGGTTAGTAAAAACCGCACAGGATGGCTTTAGCCAAAGTAGCGGATGCTTTGAGATTTGTAGCCATCGTTGCGTGCGTTGCGCAAAACGTGGCACCGGAACATATAACGCCATTATCATGTTGTGAAATACATATAATATTTTTAGTGTGCTGCTAATAACACTGAACATTGAACAAAAGAACATTGAACAACCAAAGCCTCGTAGAGGCGGCATGTTAGTAGGTAAGAAAAGAACCGGTTTTCCATGAGCGCCGTAGGTGCGATATGTTGATACGTTGTTTTGAATAAAACATGGCCGGTTTAGTTTTGAGTTATTCCTTGTTTCCCTTCCATGTTTCAGTAGCAATCTTCCCGTTTCTGCCGCCGGAGGCGGCAGAAACAAATGCTACCCGGTGGTAAAAGCCGCATAGCGTATCAAGCCGTTGAAGAGTGCGACGCAAGGGACGCCTCATAGTAATCCTTCTGCAGGGACCATAAACTGTATTATAAATAAAAAGCCACCGGTACGGTGGCTTTTTATTTATGCTTTTTTAAATACATCCTGTTCAATAAAAGGCTGCTTGTATAACCGTTTGCCGGTGGCCTTAAAAATGGCGTTGGCAACCGCGCCGCCGGTGGGTGGCAAGGCAGGCTCGCCAAGGCCCGTGGGGTCAATGCCATTGTCAACAAAATAGGCTTCTATTTCTGGTATCTCTTTCATGCGTACCAGGCGGTAGGCGCCGAAATTGTTCTGTTCGCTGGCGCCATCTTTAAAACTCAGCTTGCTGTACATGGCATGGCCAAACCCATCTACAATGCCGCCCATTACCTGCTGCTGCGCACCGGTAAGGTTAATTACCTGCCCGCAGTCGGATGCGGCAAACACTTTCTTCACCACAGGAAGGCCTTTTTCAACAGCCACTTCGCAAACCTGCGCCACGTAGCTGCGGTGCGAAAAATACACGCTGAAACCCTGGTGTACGCCGGGCTTTTTGCCCCATCCAGCCTTTTCGGCGGCCAGTTTAATAACCCCTTCCATACGGGCTATGTCGTACTTGATGGCGCCGGCAGGATTGGTTCTTGCTTTCTGCAGCATGTCAAGCCGGTATTGTACGGGGTCTTTACCGGCAGCATGGGCCACTTCATCAATAAAAGCCTGCTCGGCATAAGCCAGGAAGTTGGTGATAGGTGCACGCCAGGGGCCGGTGGTAATGGGCGATTCATACTCAACGGAATCAATCAGCAGGTTATCTACAGCGCCGGAAGGAAAATTGTCTTCCCTGGTGCTGTTGCCGGCGTTAATGCCTACGCCACGCAGCTTGTAGCCAATCATTGTGCCGGAGGCATCCAGCGCTGCTTCAAAACGGTAGCGCACCGCAGGGCGGTAACTGCCGCCCATCATATCGTCTTCTCTTGTCCAGATAACCTTAACCGGCGCCTTTACCAGGCTGGATACTTCGGCGGCTTCTGTAACGTAATCAAATTTAAGGCGCCTGCCAAAGCCGCCACCCAGGCGGGTAAGCTCAAGGCTTATTTTATTTTCAGGTATGTTGAGCAACTTGGATACCGCGGCCCTGGCACCAGCCGGTGTTTGGCTGGGGCCAGCCAGCTCTACGCTGTCTTCCTTTACATGCGCAAAAAAGTTCATGGGCTCCATGGGGTTGTGCGCAATAAACGGGCATTCGTACTCAGCTTTAATAATTTTTGCGGCGTTTTTAAATGCCGCATCCACATTTCCATCTTTACGGCGTACAGTGGCTTTACCGCTATCCATTAAAGTTGTAAAAAGTTGCTCATGGTCTGCCGTGCTTTCAACACTGCCGTCTTTCTCGTAGGTAATCTTCAAAGCCTTTTTAGCTTTTAACACCTGCCAGGTTGATTTACCTACCACGGCCACATTGTTTTTAAACTGCACCACATTCACAATGCCGGGCATGGCTTTGGCCGCGGCTATATCGGCAGACTTAATTTTGGTGCCGAAAGCCGGTGGCCTTTGTATGGTAGCGATGAGCATACCTTCCCGCTGGAAGTCGAGGCCAAAGAGCGGCTTGCCTGTAGTGATATTTTTGTTCTCTACATTTCTAACGGCGGTACCAATTATTTTAAAGTCTTTCCTGTCTTTCAGCGTTACGTTTTCCGGAACAGGCATCTTGGAAGCTTCTTCTGCCAATTCTCCATAGCCCAGTTTTTTACCGCTGGCTTTATGAACAACAAAAGCATCCGCGGCGTGGCATTCAGCAGCGGGTACGCCCCAGCGCCTGGCCCCGGCGGCAATAAGCATGTATTTGGCGGTAGCGCCTGCTTTGCGCAGTAACATCCATGAATGGGGCACGGCCCCGCTGCCGCCGGTTACCTGCCGGTCAAACTTATTATCCAGCGCAGCCTGTACTACTTTCACCTTTTTCCAGTCAGCCTCCAGTTCTTCGGCCACCACCATCGGGAAGGATGTTTTTATATTCTGCCCCAGCTCCGGGTTGGGCGAGAAGATGGTAATGGTACCATCTGTTGCAATATTGAGGTAATTGTTGAAAACAACATCGCCCTCTATTGCGCCGGGTTTGAATACTTCCGGCGTTTTTGCGCCGGCACCGCTCCATTTAAAACTGAGCATTAAACCGCCTGCTGACAGGGATGACAGCTTGATGAATTTTCTTCTGCTGCTGTTATTGATGGTTAGCATAGATTACATTTTTGTGCTGGCTAATGTTACTGCTTCGCGGATACGGTGATAAGCGCCGCAACGGCAAATATTGCCATGCATGGTGTTGGCTATTTCTTCTGCCGAAGGATGGGGCTTTTTCTTTAGCAGGGCGGCTGCCGTCATTATTTGCCCGGCCTGGCAGTAGCCGCATTGCGGAACGTCCACTTCATCCCAGGCAAGCTGTACGGGGTGGTCGCCGTTTTCTGACAGGCCCTCAATGGTGGTTACCGGCGCTTTAACCGCCGATACCGGCAGCATGCAGCTACGTACTGCCACATCATTCAGGTGAACGGTACATGCACCGCATTGGGCAATACCGCAGGCATACTTGGTGCCTGTAAGCCCCAGGCTGTCCCGGAGTACCCAAAGTAAGGGGGTATCCGCGTCCACATCAACCTGTTGTTCCTTACCATTAACGGTTAGCTTAAAAATGGCCATGATGTAATAGGTTTTAAGATGACAATAAAGTTACTACAATTAAACAGCGGGCATAGCGCTTTAAAATTTAAGAGTGTGGCGTTAACCTTAAAAAAGGGCTTACTTACCTATAAAAAATAGCTGGTACAAATTGTATTATGGGTTACTCTTCTTCTTTGCCCATGGCAGCCAGCTTCATTTTACGGGCAGTTTCATGGCCTACATAATTTTCAATTCTTTTTTCCGCGAAATAGATAACGGGTGTGAGAACGATGGCCATGGTGAATTTGTATGCGTAGTTGATTAAGCAAATCGCGAATACAAGCTGCCAGCTCCATCCTTTGCCAATTTTAAAGGCGATGAACAAAACGATAAAGCTATCAACAAGTTGCGATATTAAAGTTGACCCCGTAGCCCTAAGCCACACTTTTTTTTCGCCTGTAAACTTTTTAATACGGTGAAAAACGGTAACATCAATAATCTGGCTTACAAGGAAAGCTGTAATGCTTGCGAATATTATCCACATGCCTTGCCCGAAAATCGAGTTAAAGGCCTTTGACATGTCGGGAACCCCGTCTTTTACCCCGGTGGAATACCAGAAATCGGCAGGCGGAACTCCCATTGCAATATAAAACATCAAAAAAGCATAAGCTATCAGCGCCACGGCCGTATAAGAAATCCTGCGGACAGCACGGGGGCCGTAGTATTCGTTTACGATGTCTGTCATAATAAATTCAAGCGGCCATAGCAGCACGCCGCAGGTAAGGTTAAAACCAAGCCCGCTTTCTCCAAACAGTTTAAAATTTGCCGGGCTGGTGCCCAGCAGTTTTTCCAGCGAAAAAATTTTTGTGCCTATGGATTCCGCTATCAGGGCGTTGGCAACAAAGAACGCTGCAAAACTGATAAAGAGTTTGGTAGGCTTGTCTTTGAGGATTTGGTGTATCATTAGAAAAGGAAATAAAACATTTGAAACAAGAAAGTGAATACATTAACATAGGTTACCCATACCGGGGCCGCAATTGGTTCCTTTTTTACCAGGAAGAAAAGCAGCACCGCCGCGGCAATGAAATTAAGGATAAAAGAAAGAAATGCCAGCGTTATAATAAACCCGGCCAGGGAATAATAATTTACATCTACACCAACATGCAGTTTGGCAAGCAACACAAAAACAAAAAATACAACACTGCATATAAAACAGAGCTTTGAGTAAAGAGAAAACCATTTGTTCTGCATGTAAACCTGGGCTGCTTTTAAAGAGGAATATTAATGAACTTAGTTTGGGCACAATTTTACAATAAAGAGTTTGCGGGGCAAAATTTGAACAAACAAATTATAGAGAAGGTACGTGGTTGTATAACCAGCACAGGTTTTCCCCGTTTGATTTAATACAATTACCGAAATGATAGTTTGATGAGCACTGGCTTGTTGTGAGCTTTGCCTTACATTGTGAAGGCTTTTTTTGTAATGATGTGTTGGTATAGCAGCGTGCTAAAGAACCAGGCCGGGCTTTTTTTACAGGAATTAAAATACGGTATATTTACCCGGTAAATATGCTGCCATGAAACATTCACCAATAGATAAACAAGTAACGATTGCCTGCACTTTTAAACTGCCTGTTGAGACACGATATGACATGTTTGTTTGGTGAAGAAGAAACTGTAGCAGTTCTTAATACCCGCTTAAAAGCCGCCATGAAATAAAGAACGCACAAGTGAGTGACACAACGAAGTCTCCATGAAATACCAAAGCCCGTCGCATAAAAAAAACCTCAAAATTTATTGATACCAATGGAACAAAAATTACGCAGCAAAGGATGGTTTGGAAGAAAAGGCAAAGACGGTTTTATATACCGTGCCTGGATGAAAAAACAAGGCATACCTACTTACGAGTTAACAGATAAGCCCATTATCGGCATCTGCAATACCTGGAGTGAGCTAACGCCCTGCAACTCGCATTTCAGGGAGTTGGCCGAGTGTGTAAAACGCGGCGTGCTGGAAGCCGGCGGCTATCCCGTGGAGTTTCCGGTAATGTCACTGGGCGAAACCCTGATAAAACCTACTGCCATGCTGTACCGTAACCTGGCCAGTATGGATGTGGAAGAAAGCATACGTGCCAACCCCATGGATGGCGTAGTACTGTTGTGTGGCTGCGATAAAACAACCCCATCGCTGGTAATGGGCGCCGGCAGCGTAAACCTGCCCACCATCGTGGTATCTGGCGGGCCTATGCTTACCGGCAAGCACCGTGGCGCCAGCATAGGCACCAGCGATGTATGGCGTTTTAGCGAAGCCTACCGGCAAGGTAAAATGACAGAAGAAGAGCTTACCCTTGCAGAAGCCGGCCTTTGCCGCAGCGACGGCCACTGCGCCGTTATGGGCACGGCCAGCACCATGGCGTGCATGGTAGAAGCTTTGGGACTTTCGCTGCCAGGCAATGCAGCCATACCGGCATCTGACAGTGCCAGGAAAGTAATGGCACATTTATCCGGCTGCGAGATTGTGAAGATGGTGGAAGAAAACCGCTGTATGAGCGACGTGCTTACCAGGCAGGCTTTTGAAAACTCCATTATGGTAAACGCGGCCATTGGAGGCTCTACCAATTTTGTGGTGCACCTGCTGGCCATTGCCGGCAGGATTGGGGTTGAACTGAACCTGGAAGACTTTGACAAATATTCCGCAGGTATACCCTTGCTGGCCAACCTGCAGCCTTCCGGTGAGTTTTTTATGGAAGACCTCTACTACGCCGGCGGCTTGCCTGCTGTAATGAAAAGCCTGGAAGGTAAACTGAACAATAGCTGCATTACTGTAAACGGCAAAACCATACAGGAAAACTATAACGAAGCCTGCTGCTTTAACGAGCGGGTGATAGCTACCGCTGATGCGCCTTTTAACCCAACATCGGGCATTATAGTTTTAAAAGGCAACCTGTGCGAAGATGGCGCCATCATTAAACCTTCGGCTGCAAGTGCACACCTGATGAAGCATACCGGCAAAGCCGTAGTGTTTGAAGATATTGAAGATTATAAGGCACGTGTGGATGATGAAAGCGTGGAGATTGATGAAAACAGCGTAATGGTGCTGAAGAATGTGGGGCCCAAAGGTTACCCCGGCATGCCCGAAGTGGGCAATATGGGCTTGCCTGCCAGGCTGTTGGCCAAAGGCATTACGGATATGGTACGCATATCCGACGGACGTATGAGTGGCACCGGCTTTGGTACGGTGGTACTGCATGCCTCGCCGGAAGCTGCTGCCGGTGGTAATTTTGCCGTGGTGCAAACCGGCGATATCATTGAACTGGACGTACACCAACGCCTGCTGCAGGTGCATGTGAGCGATGAGGAACTGGCTGCCCGGAAAAAAGCCTGGAAGAGCATTGCCAAAAAACCGGGCCGGGGCTATGTGCACTTGTATATTAACCATGTTGAGCAGGCCAGCAAAGGCGCCGATCTTGATTTTTTGAAAGGGGGCTCCGGCAGCGAGGTTACCAGGGATTCACATTAGTAAAGACGCGATGCATCGCGTCTCTACACATATATCATAAAAAAATTTCATGTACGCAAATACATTCAACGGGCAATCCGCCATTGTAACAGGTGCCGGGCAAGGCATAGGTTTGGAGATTTGCATGCAACTGGCAGCGGCGGGTTGTTCCGTTATACTTAACGATATTGACCCGGCGCTTACCGCCCAGGCTGCAGACGGGGTTAACAGCAAGTATAAGGGCAAGTGTACCGGCCTTGCAGGAGACGCGTCTGATGTTGGTTTTATCCGCGAAATGGTGGATACGGCCGTATCACTATACGGCGGCCTTAACATAGCCATTGCCAACGCAGGCATTACCCTTTTCGGCGATTTTTTTAATTATGAGCCTGACGCTTTTTCCAAGGTGCTGCACACCAACCTGGGTGGCAGCTTTTTTCTGGCGCAGGCTGCGGCCAGGCAAATGAAACAGCAGCAGGATGGGGGCAGCATATTGTTTATGTCATCCGTTACCGGTCACCAGGCCCATAAAAACCTGGCTGCTTACGGCATGACAAAGGCCGCACTTGAAATGCTGGCCAAGAACCTGGTGATTGAGCTGTCTTCTTTTAATATAAATGTAAACGCCATTGCCCCCGGCGCTACCATGACGGAAAGAACGGCAGAGGACAAAGACTACAAGGCCACCTGGTCTCACATTACCCCCATGGGCCGGCCAGCTTACCCGTCTGATATAGCCAATGCTGCGTTGTTCCTTGTCGCAAAGCCCTCCCGGCACATTACCGGCCAAAGCCTGGTAATAGACGGCGGTTGGACGGCAGTAAGCCCATCGCCTTATGATGAGTAGTGCTCTCATCCCCTAACGGGCGTATTAAAAATTATGGGACCGGCAGCAGGACATAATTTAGCTTCCGTTGTGTCACTCACTTGTACGTTCTGTTCGCTACGCGGCTTTTTCCACCATATAGTTTTTGTTTCTGCCGCCGGAAGCGGCAGAAACTTCTGTGGCCTCTGGAAATATTGCGGGTGTGTGGTAGGATTTTATAAGTGGCTTTGTAATCCGATGATATGAAGGGTTCGCTGTTATCGCCCCCTTCGCTTAAATGCTCCGTAAAGATATAAAGCACAAGAGTGCGACGCAAGGGACGCCTCATAGTAGTCCTGCAGGTGGGCTCCATAAAAATATTGCTGCTGCATTACTGCCGCCACGTATATTTACGGCGTTAGTGAGCATTCATCCCATCTTCAAAAATAACCCCGTTATGGCATTACTGGAGAAGCAACTGGTTGTTAAAAAATCAACTTTACCCAATGCGGGCAAAGGCTTGTTTACCCGTGAATTTATACCCAAAGGAACACGGATTGTGGAATATACCGGCACCGTTACCACCTGGAAGGAAGTAGAGCATAACGATGGCGCCAATGGCTACATTTTTTATGTAAGCAGCAAATATGTTATTAATGCGGCTCCTCATAAAGAGGCACTGGCCCGTTATGCTAATGATGCCAGGGGTTTTTCGAGAGCTGAGGGTAAGCTTAACAATGCCTGTTACGAGAAAGATGGCAACAAGGTTTATATTAAATCCACTAAAAATATTGAAGCCGGCAGTGAAATATTTGTGAGCTATGGTAAAGAATATTGGGATACCATGAAGAAAAACGCGGAGATAGGGTAGGGGATAATCATGATTGTCTTTCCGGCGCAAAGCTGCGGCTGTTTGGGCTAACAACAACGGCGCCTGCGGTTGTAGTTTTGTGTTATCAAAGTCAGAAGGATTTTCATGATTTGGAATGGTTAAATAAACGGAGAAACAGTAAGAGCGGCATTCCTGCCGCTTTTTTGTTGGAGATATAATAACCGCTCTTTTAACGTCAGCCGTGGATAAATTGCGCATGCCCCGGTGATTGAAGTGTATTAAAATACCCGCTGCTGTAGTGGCGGCGCATAATAACCTGTAGCAGTATGGGCTGTTGTTTAATCTTTATTGAATATTTACTGCCAGGTAGTAAACAGGCGAGGCTTTAATATAGTCTTGTTCTACGGGTTTGCCTGGTATTATAATTGGCGCAGCCTTTGGTTTGTTTACAGAAAAGTAAAAATCATGGCAGAGAAAACATTGCAGTATATAAGCAGTAAAATGAAGAACATAGACCTGTGCATGTTCACTACAAAAAGCGGCAGGGGTACACTCACTTCAAGACCTATGAGTAACAATGGTGATGTGAAGTACGACGGCAATTCTTACTTTTTTAGTTTTGAGAAAACCAAGAAAGTAAAAGAGATACTGGATGACAGTTCTGTAAACTTAACCTTTAATACCAAAGAGGGTATGTTTATTAGTGTTGCCGGCAAAGCCCGTATAATAAAATCAAAAACTGTTATGCAGGAGCATTGGGTACCTTCCCTTAACCAGTGGTTTAATGAAGGGGTAGATACGCCGGGTGTTGTAATGATTGTGGTAAAAGCGAATAGGATAAAGTACTGGTATAAAATGAAGGAAGGTGAAGTAAAAGTGCCGTAGCCGGCTATATTTATTATTTGTAGCGGGAAAGCTATGCATGGACTGATTTTTGTGGGCTGAGAAGTATAGTTTTTATCAGCAAATCTTCATTCTTTACTTACGCCATATAATACCGTTCTCACCGATATTATAGCAAACAAAATCCCAAAATTGCCGTTGCCGTTTTTGCCTTACTTACAAATAGGTTTCTTTTGCTGTTTCTGTGTTTCCTGTTCCGGTTAACACAATATCCTGCGATTGCTTCCCGGCTGTGTAACGGCTGAAATCCCTGGGCTTATTTAACGGTAAAATTTAACTTATAATGAAATTATATTTACTCCTCTTCTGTCAGTTGTTTGTTATTGGTGTTGTGTTTGCACAGCAGCGCACATCAGGCATGGCTGAAAGCGGTAAGGTAAAAATAAAAGGTATTGTTACCGATAAAACTACCCAAAGCATTATAGCAGGTGCCCGCATACAATTGCTGAGCGATATCTCCGACGAAGAAAAAACGAAAGATGCCGCGTTTACCGGGAATGTTATTACAGGTCTTGACGGCACTTTTGAATTTAACGATGTGCCATTTGCGCCTGCCTATACGATAATTGTTACAACAGTTGGTTACAAAGCTTTACAGCAACAGGTAACTGTTTCAAGGCCAACGGGTAATACCGCTTCGCCTGGCAGTATTACCGACGTTGGTATCCTTGCCCTTGAGCAGGATGTAAAAACCCTGGAGAACGTAACGGTTACCGCCACCAAACCCTCCATGCAGTTTGGCATTGACAGGAAGATATTCAACGTGGAAAAAAGCATTACCGCACAAGGCGGCACAGCCGTAGATGTAATGCGTAATATACCATCCCTTACTGTTGACGTAAATGGTAATGTTGAAATGCGCAATACAAGCCCGCAGATTTTTGTTGACGGCAGGCCCACTATCTTAACGCTTGACCAGATACCTGCCGATGATATTGAACGGGTAGAACTGCTTACCAACCCATCATCAAAATACGATGCATCCAGTGCCGGTGGTATAATTAATGTAGTGCTGAAGAAAAATAAACGCAAAGGGTTCAACGGGCTGGCATCTGTAGGCGGGGGCACACCGGGCGTGTTAAACGGTAACCTTAGCCTTAACGTGCGGCAGAGGCAGTTTAACTTTTTTGGGAGCGTTAACTATAACCGCTCCGGTGGCGCTACCACGGAAAAAACATTCCGGCAAAACAAAGACAACGGCAACATTACCGATTACTTTAACCAGGTATCCGATAACAACCGTACACGCAGGTTTAATTCCGTTCGGTTTGGCGCCGATTATTATATTGACGACAAAAACACTGTAACTTTTACGCAAGGTTTTACCAGGGGACGTTTCCGCAACAACGAAACGCAAAACCAGGATTACCTGGATGCCGCGCAGGTATTGGATTATACCGGCCTTCGTTTTTCTGACGGTGCTTCTGAATTCAGCAGAAACAGCAGCAGCCTCATCTTTGATCACGTATTTGAAAGGCCCGACAAAAAGCTAACCCTGGATGTTACCTACAACAGCGGCTCCCGCAACAGTGCTACGTTAATCACCACCCAGTTGTTTAACCCTGATGGCAGTGCTTACCAGCCGGATAACGTGGTGCGCAATGCAGGTTCGGGTAAAGACAAACAGTTTACCGCCCAGTTGGATTATACCAACACGGTTAACGAAAATAAGAAGGTTGAATTCGGCCTGCGCACTTACCTCAATGATAACAATACCACGTTCGGCGCTTTTTCCGTTGACCAGTCAAACGGCGAAACCAAGCTGCCATTGAGCAATAATTATAAATACCGCGAGACAGTTAATGCCGGTTACTTTAATTATGCCAACAAAATAAACAGCTTTAAATACCAGGTGGGTTTGCGTGTAGAAATGTCGAAGCTTGACGGTGAAATGATTGACAGCGCCTTTAAGTTTGGTTACAGCTATCCTGACAAGATCGGCAATATCTGGAGTGCCCTTTTCCCCAGTTTCTTCTTAACCAAACAATTAACGGAAACACAAGACATACAGTTTAATTATTCCAAACGTATAAGGCGGCCGCGTTTTTGGGAAGTAAACCCTTTTGTAGATATCAACGACCCTTTGAATATCTCCCAGGGTAACCCGGCTTTAACACCGGAATATGTACATTCTTTTGAACTTAACTACTTTAACCGTTTTAAAGAGGGCAGCTTTTTGGGTGTGCTGTACTTTAGAAACAACGGCGGGGATATCACCGAATACAGCGATACCATTTCACCACAGCTATACCAGCAGTTAAGCAATGCAGGCGTTTCGCCCAATGCCATTCTCAATACCTTTATCAATGCGGGTTACACCAACCGCATGGGGGCAGAGTTTACCGTACAGCGAAAGTTTTTTAAAGAGCTAGACCTTACTTATAACCTTAACCTACAGTACCGGGAAACCAATGCACAGGTTAATAAATTAAACCTTAGCAATACGGGCTTCAATTATAATACAAAGCTTATCGCGGGTTACAAAATTCAATCCGACAAAAGCAAACTGTTTAATAACCTCAGCTTTCAACTGGTGGCAGAGTATGAGTCGCCGCGTGTAATACCGCAGGGCAAAACCAAGAGCCAGTTTGTGTCAGACTTTGCTTTGCGCAAAGAGTTTCTTAAGAACAAGGCCGGTGCTCTGTCCATTTCCGTTAACGATATTTTCAACACACGGCGCTTCGGTTCCATATACGATACAGAACGTTTCTACCAGGACTCCTACAGCCGGTGGAGTGTCCGCACTTTCAGGGTTACGTTTAGCTACAAGTTTGGCAATGCTGATTTTGACCTGTTTGGCAAACGACGTGGCAATGGCGGCGACGGTGGCAGTGAGGGGTAGGATTTTCTTTTTTCAACTCATCTTTTTTTGATACCAGCGACAGTACTTGTGGTGGCTTCGTTGCGTCGCAATCACTTCATCGTCCGGTTCAATGGGCGGCTGTTCAGACCCGGGTAGCACTGGTGCGTGAAGACACGCACCAGGGAGTAGTGAGCGCCAAAATAAAATAATAAGCTGGCTGGCAATCCATTCATCGTTCTGTTTTCATGGCGGCCGTTAAGACTCTGGTAGTAGTGGTGCGTGAAGACACGCACCAGGGTTAGGGAGTATTACACGTTAGACAACCTGTGTTCCGGAGGAACACTTTGTTGGTAGAACATGGCGATAGTTTTACCTGCGTTCCAGCGGAACGCTTTGTGCCTGTGCCGGCAAGGATAGACACAAAAAAGTTCCTTTGGAAGATAATAGAACGTAAATGGTTATTCTATCCACAATATGTACTCCAGGAACATAATAAGCCTTTGCACTTACGTTATGTAACCTTAATAAACAATATTGCTGAAAGGAATTCCAAAGAGTACCGCTACCGATGTTTTTTCTCCAAAAGATTTATCCGGCCTTACCTGGTTGGTTACATCAAAACTGCTAACCCTGAATTCTATGTTGAAGGAAGATTTACCCTGTTTGTTTATCAGTACAACCGGCATACCTGCACACAGGTTGAAAGGATGGTAAGTGCCCATATTTTTTTCCGCTGACACACTTATGCCAATGTGCGAAGATGGCGGATAATAAACCAGCCTTATGGCTGCCGCCGGCGTGATGAAATTACTGTATGCACCGGTATATATGTCCTCACCGGTAAAGGCTTTTAAAGAGGCGCTGTCTGCCCCGCCAAGCCGCCTGTATTCATCCTGTGTTATTTTTTTCAGGAGGTCAGCTTTTGCGGAGTTATTAAGGAATGCGGTTATGCTGCCTGTTAAAAAGAAACGGCCGGCCTTGCGGATTTCCCAAAACCTCGTATGGTAAAGGCCTGCTTCCAGTGGGTAGCTCTTTTTGTTTTGGAGTTTAGCTGTTAGGCCTGGCGTTACGGCTGCATGCTGTTTAAGTACGGGCAGGTACGCAAAAAGGCTTGTCCAACTGGTGCTGATGCTGTTATAGCTGTTGCTTTCCAGTAGGGCATCGCATTGCATGTCAGCAAACCGGCGTATGTATTTCGCTTCCAGGTTTTGATAGAAGGGGTCTTTAACGGCTTTGTAGTAGCCTGCCGTATCGGCGGGTATTGCACGGGTTTTATAAAGAGAATCAAGGGTAGTTTCAAATTCCCTGCTGTCTTTGGTGAGTTCTGTTTCCAGTTGCCGCAATATTAAAGACCGTTGTACATCCATGTACGTTTTATGAGAAACGGTAGAAGATGATTGCGCTGTGCAACTATAATGGCTCGCAGTTTTCCCCATCCAGGTATGCTTGACAGTAAAACCAAGCTCGTTGTTATACTTCCTGTTATTGATGGCTGCATTGTAGGTATTGTACAGGTTGGCGCTGGCCCCGGCTGAGAAGAATTTTTTTGCCGGCTCATCCGGTTTGTTTGAATTATAGAAATTGTGATTGACATTAAAGCTACCCGTACCGGTATTAAGTGTTAGGTTGTTTTTGAATAAAGAAAGGTCTGTAGTATTAGACAGGTAGCTGCCCACTTTATCTGACAGGAAAAGGTTCATAGCCCTGTTGCTGATGAGCCGGCCATTACCCGTATTGCATGCCCCACCGGATACCTGGTGGTTAATGCGTCTTAGCTTGAGGATGATAGTGCTGTCGTTTAGTTGCGCCTTTGCAAAACAGGGCGCCAGGCAAAAAATGGCCGGCAATACCTTACGCATGCAATGATTGGTTTGTTGTTTAAAATTAGAGTTTTATCAGCAGCGTATTTAGAATAATGTGATGCGTTATTGTAAAGATGGCTGATAGCAATTCCTCATGTTATTATTTAATACAGTGCGGGATATACGGCACCTGCAGCGCCCGGTTATACCTAAATGTTGTTTTTGCTGCTTAACGCCAACAAGATAAAATGCGCAATGGCACTATTCAACCCCTTTGGGGTTGGTATCTTATCATTAAATGCCGCCCGCGGATTTCCTCCGGCGCTATTCACATTAAGCCCTTTGGGCTGCGGCATAATTTTATCCTGTAAGCACCATAAAAGTTTGGCCAACCTATGCAGTATTATTCTATGGCGGAGCGGACAGCCGTGCCCAAAGCTCCTTAAGAGCCTAATGTAAAAGAGGCCTTCCGGATAATTATTAAACGGCTGTCATTACCCTATAATGCGGGAAAAGCCGGGACCACAGCCCAACAAACTTACTATTGCTGACAGCCCCAGAGATAATCACGCATTAATGAACTCATGGGTTACATGATTTTGGCAAACTGGCTTTCCCGTTTGTTGATTACCGTTTTTTTGATGAGGGATATTTCGAAATCGGCCACAAGGTTGGTATAGTTTTTAAACACTTCATAAGCTGTTGCGAACGGATAGTAGTAACGCTCATAATGCGTGGGGGTGTGGTTATCGGCCATGTAGTAAAAATAATCCGCAGCCTGCAGCCTGCCCCAGGTATCCAGCGATGTGGCGCAGCCTGTTTCGTGTACCATGCTTTCTATACTGTAAATTTTTTTGAGGGTGTTGTTTTGCATCACATTCTCCCAGCAAAGCGCACTGCCCGTTGGGTGGCCTTGCCAGGAAACGGTTTCCGGCGCATCGTATGTATCGGACGGACTATACATACTTATGGCCCTAGATGGCGTTGAGAAATTAAAGCCCCTGTGTGCCAGCACTTCGGTGGGCAGGGCACGCAAAAATTCAAGTACACCGGTATCTCTGTGTTTGTGGATGCCGAAGGTCTCATAATCAAGGTAAAGGTTGATGACTTCTGTACCGCCAGTATGGTTATGAAGCCACTGGGCAAACTTATCTGCCATTAAGGGGTGCTCGTTCCATTGCGTATCGTTAAAGCGGAAGGCGATATCATCTGACAATGCTGAGTTGCGCAAGAGCAGGATGATGTTGTTGCCGCCGCCGGGATAATAAAGCCTGTTGGAGGTGCGCCCCTGCAAAATGCCTGACAGCCCTTCGCACAAGATGGCTTTATAGCCAAGGCTGGCTACCGTTTGCGCAATGCTGTTGTTATGGATTACTTCCGTATTCCTGAAAACGGCCGGTGTTAGCTTAAAGGTTTGCTGTATAAGCCGCGTATGCATGTTTACCTGCCGTTTAAATTCACTTTGCGAATGAAGGGAAGCGAGGGAATGATAATATGTTTCCGCCAGGAATTCTACATGGCCCGTGGCAGCCAGTTTTTGGAAAGATTCAATTACATCGGGCCGGTAGCGCTGCAATAGCTCTATTACCAGGCCGCTCATGGAAAAGGTTATGCAGAATTTTCCATCCTGTTCAAGCAGGTCTTTCAGCAATATGTTATTAGTGGGCAGGTAACATTCCTCCGCCATGGTATTGATGAGTTCTTTATCGGCTGTAACATCTTCGTAGCAGTGGTCAATGTCAATATCATGCAGGCGGTAATCTCTCAGGCGGTATGGCTGGTGCACCTTAAAGTAAAGACAAACTGTTTTCATACAAGCACGCATTTAATGTTAATGAATATAGTTTGCATCCTTACCGTGGCGTATAGCTAAAACAGGTTTGCTTTTAAAGCAACCATGTTGGTTAATAACCATTGATAACTTTGGCGAAAAATGTAATACGTGCAGGTAAGGATGTAAAAACTGCTTCTAAGTTAAGTGTAAAGCCCGATATAATAAAGAATCATCATTACAACAACGCCCTGATACCTGCCCTGCCAATATGAATAGTTCTGCCTTCGGCGGGTTTGCGGCCTTCGTATTCAAAAGTAAGTTCCAGGTTGTTGAGAAGGCGTTTGGTTAAATCGAATGTCCATAAAAAGTTTTTACCCGGCAACAACCCATCCAGCATAATATAGCTTACTGTGGAGTTGGTTTCGCCGGTGTATCTGATGTTGTCAAACGTGAATTTGGCGGTAAAGCTGGTGTTTTGTACCGCATTGTATTTGCCCTCCAGGTTAAAGGCATTACTGGTTGCCTTTTCGCCACCGTATGCAACAAGGTTGTTCTTGCGGGTAAACACATAGCTGGTTTGCACACGGTATTTTGTGCCGTTAATATACGTGAATTTGGGCTCGGTAGAGCGTATATCCAGGCTGTAATTCCTGTTGCCGAAAGAAGGGGTGAACAGGTTGTTCCAGCCCAGCCTTTGCAGCAGCTCTATGGTACAGGTTTTGGCAATGTTAACCCTGCCGCGTAAAGTCCATTCGTTCAGTTGCCTTGTTTCCGCGCCGTAGGTTAGCAAGGCTTTATTGTAATTCCGCACGTTGGTAACATCTGCGCCCCAGGCACTGCTGCTGCGGTTAAAGGCAAGGGTATTGCTTAGTATAAAACTCAGGTTAATCAGGGCGCTGTCTGCAACACTTCTTTGAAAAGGGTTGAACAGCGGCTTACCACCGGAGATTTCTTTTTTGGCCGTTTGCAGGGATGACTGCAGGTTAAACCGGGTAATAAAGTTTTTCCAGCCTTTGTGCTTTATGCTGTTTGCCAGGGCCCTGGGGTTCAGCGCCAGGGCATAGTTGAATTGCGTATAGCCAGCTTTTACATATTCGTACGTAGGCGTGTAAACGCGTATGTATTTGGCCTGGTCCTGAAACAGGGCTGTTTCAAACTCGTTCAACTGGGGTATGCCGTCTTTATTGTAATCGTTCCAGGCGTATTCACCCCTGCCTGCGGGCACTTCTATGTAAGAAAAATCCCTGCGCTGCTCCTGTCCGGCGCCAAGCTCGTATAAAATGTTGCCGGTTACAAAGCCGTTCCATTCGTTTATGTAATATTCAGCCCTGCCCAGCAAGCTGTTGTCGGCCTGCTGGGTACTTATTTTATCGTTGATGATGAACAGCCGCCGGTAGGTTACATTCAGCCTGAACTGGTGGTGCTTGTTTTGCAGCAGTTCGGTTTGAAAGTTATAGTTGTGGCTCCTGTCTGCACGGGCCAGCGTTTTGCCATAAGGCAGTTTATCGCTGCGGGTAAAATAAGTGAACGACCAACGGTTGGCGGCCGCGGGGTTAGACTTAAGATAGGCCGATATGGTTTCAAAAGCAAAGCTGGCTGGCGTTACGGTATCTGCCAGCCTGTTTTTAATTTGGTTATGCTCCAGTGCATAGGTGGCGCCTATAACGTAATCTTTAAAAGCCGGCAAAGATTTGCTGATGTCAATAGTGGGCCTTAAGTAAAAGCCTTTGTCAGCAATGGTATTTATGTTGGTAAGGTTAAACACATTGTTGAAACGCCACCCCTTTACATCGTGGTTGTGCTGTATGGTATTGCGGTAGCCTTTATAACCGTCGCCCCTTATGTAACTGGTAAACTGGTATAAAACACTGTTTAGTTTATCATCTGCAAGTTGCAGGCTAAAGGATGGTAACTTTTCTGAAGTGTGCTGCGGTACATAGTCCAGCCCCCAGTCCCTGCCAAACTCTACGCCACGCAGCCGTTCAATGGTTTGATAATTTTTATCTACCCATTCATAACCGGCGTTGGCCAGCAGGTTCATTTGTTTGCCCTGCCGGGTTTTCCAGCTTTCTGTTCGTTGCACGTTCAGTTTGCCTGCATAACCCACATCGTTGCCTTTATCTTTTTGAGAGAAGGTGTTTATATCATATTTGCTGCTGGCAAACTCTGCCGAAGCGGTTGTTTTATCGTTCAGCAGATAGCTTGCGCCCACACTTACTATTTGTTGCTTTTTGGGGGTTACCAAAAAGGCGGCTGGTTCAAAGCTGCCCTGCGGTACGCCATTTACCGGCGCTACCCACTGGTACACCCTGCCGTTTGCTGCATTGTACAAAGGCAGGTAGTTGCCCTTGTTAAAGCCGGTTTCAATAAAATTCAGGTTGTACCGGGCGCTATCCGGGTTGGTGGAATACACATAAATGGAATCCCCTCCGCCGGGGTATTCCATCCATATTTTTTTATACAGGATAGCGCTGGTTGAAAAGCTGTCAACAGAGGCAACCGGGTAAAAGGCGTTTTGTATGCTGTCGCCTATGTTAGCCAGGAATTGTTTCTGGTCGTTATCAAGGTTTTGGTTAATGGGGGAGTTCCTGGCATCCACATTGCTGTAAGCGGAAATATTAACGGTAAGCCGTTTGCCAAACTTTGTTTCGTTGCTGGCGTACAGCATGGAGTTAAGGTAGTTCCTGTCAGCATATTCAAACTCCACCTGTATGCGTTTGTCTTTCGTGATCATCCTTTTGGGGGTAAAAGTTACTTCGGCGGTGTTGTAGTTAATTACGTAATCCTGGTCTTCGCCGCGTTGCATCTGTTCGCCGTCAATAAAAACTTTTTCGGTGCCCGCCAGCAGTATAAAATAAAACTCGTTGTTATTGCCCTGCAGTTTGTAAGGCCCCTGGTTGCCTTCCTGGCCCTGGAATATATTGCGGGCAAACTTTCCTTTTGCTATGGCGCCGCTTACCAGCGAAGTGCCGCTGATGTTTTTGCCGGCCCTATAGTCCTGCCGGTATGCTAAACCTTGAAGACGCTTGTAAAATTTAAGGAAATAAGATTGATTTTGCCGCAGGTCAATATCGCCCAGGTCAACTTCCCAGGTTCTTTTCTTAAACTGCAGCAGCACCCGGTCAAACTCGTTTAGCTGTTGCGTAGTTCCATCAGGCTGTATGGGTATATTATTGTCGGTAATGGCGGCGGCCATTTCAATGCTATCGCCGATAAAACCGCTCAACTGCAGGTTTAGCTGAGAATTAAAAACTGCATCCTGGCTGTTGCCAAAACTAAGGCTGCGGCCAAAGCTGCCGTTGTAATTAAGCTTGCCGAAGTTGAACAGCGAAGCCTGGTCTGCTCCGCGGTTTGGTTTGTAGGCAGGGGCGGCCACAAAGTTGTTTTGCACACTGTCAAACCGGTAGCGCTGTGCCACGGCATTTAACCGTAGTGGAAATACGCGGTATACAACAGTAACGCTGTCTGTCGCCGCCGGTTTTTTCCAGCGCAGCAGGCCGTTGATGGCGTCAAGGCTGTAGTAAATGCTGTCGTAGTTTTTAATGGAGACAGAGCCCGGTACAATACTCAGCGAATCCAGCTTTACAGTAGCGCTGCCCGCTATTTTTTTTGTACGCAGGTTAGATGGCTGGGCGTAAACAGCCAGCGCAAAAAGTGCCGACACAAGTGATATGACAATTTTCTTCAGCAGCATTCAGTCACTAACATGCAACAATTTTCGGTTAAAATTCATTGCCGGTAAAATTTAGTGCTGCCGTATTTATCTTTTCAATGCTGTTTTAACCCGACGTTTCCAGGATTTTATGGTACGGGCGAATGGTTTTTCAATTAAGCTTCGTTGTGTCACTCACTTGTACGGCTGGTTTTTCATGGCGGCTTTCCAGGCCCTGATAGATAATGTTTCCGGCACCTGCGGTGACCGAAACCATAACCCGTAAGGCTGGCTCTATAAACATTGGACATAGGATTAGGTTGCATAAGCGCAAAGGCTCGTTATGTTCCGGGAGGAGCATTTCATTAAGTTAAGCATTAAGAAAACATACCAGCAAAAATAGCCATCAATAAAAGCCTGAAAGGTTATACTAAGAATAGCCCCGGTTGCAAACCGGGGTTACTGCATCCGGACAACCCAACCCTGCAAGGGTTGAACCTCTTTCGTATTCAACCCTTGCAGGGTTGCTGTGCGATTCATCTTTAACCCTGGGTTTAACCCGGGGCTATTTACATTTAGCCCAAAGGGCAATTGAAAAATTTCTGTACATACTGTAAGCTCGTGCCTGCGTTATTTTGTATTAATAATCATTCAACTGGTAGTACCCAGGGCCCCGCCTAAAGTAATATCTACCCGGGCTGAAAAGCTGCATAGCGTACAAGTCGTACAAGGAGTGACACAAGGGACGCCTCATAGTAGTACTGCAGTCCGTCCCAAAAAAATTGAATGGTATCATGTCTAAGTTTTTTATGCGGCTGATTATTGTACTTTAGCTGCTTTGTGAAAATTAAATAACCGGTATGTTTAACAGCGAAGTTTATATTGAAAGAAGAAAGCAATTAAAGCAACAACTGGGTACTGGTATTGTACTGTTGCCAGGCAACGAAGAGAGCAGCATGAACTATAAAGATAACTGGTACCATTTTAGGCAGGACAGTAATTTTTTATACTTTACCGGTATAGACAGGGCCAGCCTGTTTGCTTTGATTGATATTGACGGCGACAGGGAAATTATTTTTGGCGATGAATTAACCATGGATGACATTGTATGGATGGGGCCAAAACCTACCATAGAGGAACAGGCCGCCTTATGTGGCATTAAAGATGTACTGCCATTAAAAGAACTGGCCAGTTATATTGAGACTGCCAGCCTGAAAAACCAGCGCTTGCGCTTTGTGCCACCTTACCGTTCTGAGACGGCAATACAACTGAGCACTCTTTTAAATGTGCCTGTTGCCGGCCTTAAACAAATGGCTTCGGTTGACCTTATAAAAGCCGTTGTAGCGCAACGTTCTGTTAAGACTGCAGAAGAGATAGCCGAAATAGAAAAGGCGGTTGATATTACCGCGGCCATGCACCTGCAAGCCATGCGGGCCACCGCGGCTGGCAAAACGGAAGCAGAGGTGGCTGCCCTTGTACATGCTGCGGCCATTAAAGGCGGCGGCAACCTATCCTTCCCCATTATATTTACAGGGAACGGCCAGATACTGCATAACCATTACGGAAACAATGTGCTTAACAGTGGCAGGCTTGCCCTTTGCGATGCAGGCGCGGAGACTGCCATGCACTACGCCGGCGACCTTACCCGCACTTTTCCCGTAGATGCGGTTTTTACCAACCGTCAAAAAGAAGTGTATGAAATTGTGAAGGGCGCACAGGCAGCGGCAATAGCTGCACTGCGGCCCGGCATACAGTTTAGAGATGTTCATTTTATAGCCTGCGAGCAATTGGTGCTGGGGCTTAAACAAATTGGTTTGATGAAGGGCGATGCCAAAGAAGCTGTAGCGGCGGGCGCCCACACTTTGTTTTTTCAATGCGGGCTTGGCCACATGATGGGGCTTGACGTACACGATATGGAAAACTTAGGAGAAGAGTATGTAGGGTATACGCCACAACTAAAGAAGAGCAGGGAATTCGGGTTAAAATCATTAAGGCTGGGCAGGGAGTTGCAGGAGGGATTTGTGGTAACCATAGAGCCTGGTTTGTATTTTATTCCTGAATTAACGGCAAGATGGGAGTCGGAAAACAGGCATGCAGCATTTATTAACTATGATGCGGCAAAAGATTATAATGATTTTGGCGGGGTTAGAATAGAAGATGATTACCTGGTTACCGCTAATGGCAGCCGTTTATTGGGCGGAGATCTTTTACCGCGCAGCATCGAAGAAATTGAAAGCATCAGGAAAGAAGCATTACAATAAACATTTGCTGGTTTTGTTTCGGGAAAAAGAATTTGAATGCTTGTTCCGGAGTAAGGCTTATGGTGCATAATGAAAAAGTCATGAGTTGTTTAAATGAACTCATGACTTTTTTATGTGAGGTTAGTTTTGTTATAACCTTCCCGCTTACTTGTTCAAATTAGTTTAAGCAGGTACACCATTGTTAAATGCTCTTGCAGCTTTGCGCTCTATATTGCGCATGTGTTTATTCATGGTGGAATGTGCATCACTGGCGGCATTTTCTACATCATCAACCAATTTTTCTGCTTTGCTTCTCCTAAAAAAATAAGCAGCCACTCCAATAGCTACCGCTCCTAAAGCTATACCACCTGCAATTAATTGTTTGTTCATACAAATAGTTTTAAATGGTTATGTAATGGCCTGGTTTGCCAATAAAATGCACCAGGCTTTTTTACTTATAATCAATAGTTTACAATACCCATACCAAAACGTTTGCTATTATTATTTTAACTTTCAGTTGATATTTCCTGTTCACTTCTCTTAAACCACCTTGCATGAAATCACCATTGCTTGTTATTGCTGTAGCGTTACTCTTGTTATCCTGCAATGCGCAACAAAAAACCGGAAAAGGCACTGAAACAGTGTTCAAGTCAGTTAACGTAATACCGATGGATACGGAAACCGTATTGGCGGACCAGGATGTTGTGATAAGTGATGGCAAGATTACAGGCATGGGTAATACCAGAAGTGTTGATTACAGTAAAGACGCGGTAATTATTAATGCCAAGGGCAAATATCTTATACCCGGGCTGGCTGAAATGCATGCGCATGTGCCCCCGATAGACGATATAGAACCAATGAAGGAAGTGTTGCTGTTATTCGCTGTAAACGGTGTAACTACCATAAGGGGAATGCTTGGCCACCCGCGGCATATTGAATTAAGGAACAAAGTAAACAGCGGGGAAATATTAGGCCCTAAATTCTACACTTCAGGCCCTTCTTTTAACGGGCAAACTGTGCCAACCCCGCAGGCAGCCGAAGCATTGGTGCGTGAGCAAAAAAGTGCAGGTTATGATTTCCTGAAAATACACCCCGGCATTAAAAAAGAGCCTTTTGCCGCATTGGTGAAAACAGCTAAGGAGGTTGGCATACCCATAGCCGGCCATGTGCCTTATGAGGTAGGCGTATGGCGTGCCATTGATGCGGATTATGCAACTATTGACCACATGGATGGCTTTGTGGAAAGCCTTGTGCCCGGCATTGAAAATGTAAAAGAACAGGATGCCGGTTTGTTCGGTATGTTTATAGCCGCCCGTGCCGATACCAACGCCTTGCCTAAACTGCTTGCCGGGTTAAAGCAACACAATGTTTGGGTGGTGCCAACACAGGCGCTGGCAGAAAGATGGTTCTCTCCGTATCATTCGCCGGAGGCCCTGGCTGCCGAGCCTGAAATGGTTTATATGGATGCTAAAACCACCAGCGACTGGATAAACGCCAAAAAAAGCCTGATGGCCAACAGTAAATACGATTCACTGGCGATTGTCCATTATATTACCCTACGTAAAAAACTGATAGCGGCCTGTTATAAAAACAATGCCGGTATCCTTTCCGGCTCCGATGCACCACAGGTATTTGATGTGCCTGGCTTTTCGCTGCACCACGAACTGAAATATATGGTAGATGCCGGCCTTACACCTTATGAAGCACTGCGGACAAGCACTGTAAACGTTGCATCTTTCTATAAAAAGAGTGATGAGGGACAGGTGAAGAAAAATATGGTGGCTAACCTGGTATTATTGAATGGAAACCCTTTAACGGATATAAGTGAAACGGCGAACGTGGAAGGAGTGGTGCTGCGTGGCAAGTGGTTATCAAAAGATTTTATTACCCAAACATTGGCCGGATTGAAAAAGAAGTAGCTGCAAAAAAAATCCCGCATATTATGCGGGACGTTATTGTTTAATGTTTCCTCTAAAAAAATTAAGCGCTTCTTTTTTTGCCTGCCAGCACAAGCACTACACCCGCTACCACGGCTACGCCGCCAGCATAGGTGGGCCAGCCAATGGTTTTGTTTTCTTTACGGTTTATTTCAATAGGGCCGGCGTCAACAACTTTTTCTTCTTTGGTAAAGTTGATGCTCCTGAAAACAAACATAAGGATGCCTGCGATGATTAGTATGATACCTGCTGTTCTCATCTTGATTGGTGCTTTTAAAATTGGTGATTGTTATAGAGGTTTTAGTCTGATGAAGAGAAGGCTTTCTCAATTTTATGCATGAAGTCAGATACCGGGCCTTCCATTTTATTGGTGCGGTCGTCAACAGTATTATCGTTCAGCAGGTTGCCAATTTGCAATTCAGCAGGCAGGTACAGCAGTATGTTTTGCCGTTGTGCTGCCATATAATCTTTAATTACCTGTCCGCTGCTATCAGTGCCCGTGCTTTCTTTAATAACCGTTAAAGCTTCGGCAGCAGTACGCTCCATTATTTCTTCAGCCTGCTGACCGGAGACGCTTCCATATTTAGCAACTTTAGCTATCACTTCGCTGTCGGCGCCATCAAACAACAATGAAAGCAGGGATGTAGAATTTTTTCCACTAACAAGCTTCACAGCATCTTCGTTGCTGCGGGTGTGTTTGTAAATGCCCACCAATGTAGCGGGTATGGCAGCTTGCGCCAGCAGCGAACCATTTGAGTCAGGTGCGTCCTTTATTTCCTGTGTATTCGGGTCAATTTTTTGCAATGGCCCGTAACCTAACCGTTGCTGTAATGCGTCTATGATATTTGTAGCCATATAATATTCTTTTCGGGTTAGCTAATGTTGTATAGGTAACATATTAAAATATTGTGCCAATTAGCCAGATGGTTGAGGGTAACGATGATTTAAGGGACTGTTTATCCAGGTTTTCGCGTTCTGCTGTGATAAGATTTTTAGGGGGTGCCCCCAAGCTGCGCAAGGGGTCGGGCTTTCCGCTCATACTCCGCCACAAATCCGCCGCACAAATCTTCAGCGGGGTATCCGCTTCAATCCCTCACCCAAAGTGCAACACGCTGCTGCTTTTGCGGGCAGGTTTATAAGTGGAAATGAGAATGTACGCCCCCTGCAATCTATCAGGGTCTTAAAAGCCGTCCGATGAACCGAACGATGAAAGGTTTGCGACGCAACCGGGCCGCCATGAAAAACCGGACGCTGGTATCATGCGGCTTTTACTGCGGTTATTATTTTACCTGGTATTTTTTGGCGAGTGCAGGGTAGATGTTCAAGAGAGAATCAATGGCCCTGCCTTGTTTGTCGAAGATGAACTCCCATGTATTCAGTGGCTCCCATATAAACGTGCCTTTAACAAGCCCTTTTTGCACACCGAAAGCTATATCATTTACTTCCTGTTTATGGGCCGTGTATTCAACCACAACAATGGGGCGCGGGTAGCGGTTGTTAAGGTCTGTAAGGTTGCTTTGTAAATCAGCAAGGGTGCCATGCCATTGCGGATAATAGGATTGCCCGATGATGTCAAAAACAACATTGCGGGAAAGCATATTGTCAAGAAAGTACCGGGACTTCTCATTTTCGCCGCCGTTGGCAATGTGCAACATGGTTTTTATGTTCGGCGAAACTTCTTTTACTGCTTTTAAACCGGCATTCAGAAAACTTGCCAACGTATCAAGGTTTACAATATTACCGTCTGGCCACAGTATGCCGTGGTTTACTTCGTTGCCCACCTGCACCATATCCGGCAAAGTGCCCTGCTGTTGCAATGCCAGCAATACCTGTTTGGTATAATCGTGCAGGGCAGTGTTAAGCTGTTGAAAGCTGAGGTTTTTCCATGCTTCGGGTTTGTACTGCTTACCGGGATCGGCCCAGGTATCGCTGTAATGAAAATCAAGGAGGAATTTCATGCCAGCCGCCTTAATGCGTTTGGCCATTTTTTTGGTTTGCTCAAGCCCGCAGTAACCTTTGGCTGAATAGCCACTGTCAGCCTGCGGATTGTTGAAAATTCTGAGCCTTATATAATTGAAACCATGCTGTTTGAGAATACTGAAGGCATCGCCGGTTTTACCCTTTACTGAAAAGCGTATGCCTTCATCTTCCAACTGCGGCAGAAATGAAATATCGGCGCCTATTATTTTTTCAACGGAATCTTTTACGGGAGAAGGGGCACTGATAGATTTATTGCCCGGGCAGGCAAGTAAAACGAACGACACAACGGCTACAAGGCTAAGCAATACACGCTGCATATACGGCATTTAGATTTGGCTAAAGTTAAGGGTAAAACAGAAAGGGCAGGGATTAATCAAACAGTATAAAAGTTGTGCCGCTGCCCGGCGCCGATTTTACAGTAATGCTGCAGTTAATGGCTTTGGCAAGGTCTCTTACTATATGCAGGCCCATGCCTGTTTTGGCGTTTACGGCATCCGTTACATTGTTTAAGGTTTGTAATACGTTCTGGTTAATGCCCGGACCGTTGTCTGTAACAGAAAGAATAGTTGCACCTTTTTTTTCATACGCCTGCCAGGTTATGGTTGCACCAGGAGTATGCTGTAGAGCCTTAACCGCATTGGCGGTAAGGTTATACATGATGGTGTGCAGGTAGTTTTCATCTGTATATATACTGAGGTTTTGCGGGTTATTATAAAGCAATTGTACTGTTTTAGTTTCTGAAAATAGCTTCTGCAGGTTGCTGAACAAGGCGCTTACTTCTACATCTTTCATCATGGGCTTAAAGTTCTTCATTTGCTCCTTACTCCAAAGCAGCATGGTCTCCATGTTTTCCAGCAGCGTTTCTGCGGATGCGGTTAATTTCTGCTGATGAAACGCAGCCTGTGCAGCAGACAACAGGCCCGGTTCCTCTTTTTGCAAACGCAGAAAATCCAACAGGCTGGCTACAGGGTTTCTCAGGTCGTGCGTAAGTATGGCGAAGAATTTTGCTTTAAGCCGGTTGGCGTCTTCCAGTTCCGTATTTAATTGCCGTAAAGCTGTATTGTTCTTTTTGCGCAGGCGGTTTTGCTTGTACAGCAACGCCCCGATAATAGCCAGCAATACCAGGCCGGTAAGCATGGCCAGGCGTTGCCTTTTCTCCGCCATCAAAGCCAGCTTGTTTAGCTCTAACTGTTTATCCCGAACGGCTATTTGCCGCTGGCTTTCGGCTTCGGCAATTTTGTTTTTGTTTTCCTGGGAGTATATGGAGTCACGTGTTTCTGCGTAGTTTTTAAAATTGTAGTACGCATTTTTATAATCGCCCTTAAATTCCTGCAACTCGGCCAGTAAACCGGTAAAATAAGCCTGGCTTTCAATGGCGCCTGTTTGCCCGCTTAGTTGTATGGCCATGCTAAGGTGTTCTTCTGCTTTTTTTAGCAAGGCAGTTTTATTGCCGGGCATAATGTTGCTATACTTTACCTTATGGCTGGTATCGTAACGCACCACATCAAGATAGGCTAAGCCCAGGTTGCCGGTATTGGTTATGGCATCGCTGTGCATGGGGTTTACCTCATCCCACAGTTCTTTTGACTGTATCCTGGCTTCAATAGCACTGCGGTAATCGTTTCCGTAGGTTAAGGAAAGGCTTGACCACACAGAAGCGAGCCCCATCAGGTTGCCAGACGATTGATACATGGCCAGCGCCTTGTTAAAGCAACCTTTTGCTTTGTCAATATGCTGCTGGCTGATATATACTTTTCCTATATTTTCCAGCGTATTGGCAATTTCATCAGGCTTGCCCAGCTTCTCCCGTATTATCAGGGCCCTTTGGTTAAAGGCCAATGCTTTAGGGTAGTTCTTCTGTATCATATACACCGCCGCTATGTTGCCCAGCGTAGCTGACATTAACGTACTGTCCTTTATTTCTTCACACAAGGCCAGGGCTTTAAAATAATAACTGACCGCTGCCGTATAATCAGAGCGGATGTTTTGTGCTGCCGTACCCATATTGTTATTGGTAGAGGCCATATTGCGCTTGTCGCCTGCTTTTGTATGCGTCTTCAGAGAGATAGAAAAGTGGCTGATGGCTGAATCAAAGTTACCCATGGAGCTGTAGGCCTGTGCGATATTGTCATTAAAAACAGCAATGCCTTTGGGCCATTTCATTTTTTCAGCATGCGCCAGGCCGGCATTCGCAATTTGCATGGCTTCTTCAATATTGATGTAAGTAAGTTCATTAAATGCACGGTGGTACAAACGGGCTTTTATGGTATCATCCCCGGCAATAGGCAGGGCCTGATGTAGCAGGGAATCAACCAACAGGCGGCCTGTTTTTTGCGCGGTAATGGTTACGGGCAGTAAAATAAGAAGCAGCAGTTTTTTCATGCAGGTTATTTAAGGGCAGCCAATGCCTCTTTGTAATTTCTGCCAACCGGCAGCGCAATATCTTTTACCAGCACTTCCGTTGCCGTAATTTTAGAAATATAATCCTTTTGTACGGCATAACTGCGGTGTATGCGCATAAATGTATGGAAGGGTTTTTCCTTCAGCAGGTTACCAAGCAGGGAAAGTACACAGTACCTTTTAGTAAGGGTAACAATCCGGGTATAGTCTTTCAGGGCTTCCAGGTATACAATGTCGCCCAGTTTAATTTTTATTTTATCATGCCCGTCTTTTATGTAGAAACTGTTGTCATTTGGCGTGCTGTCAAACCGGGCAGCCTTATTGCGTACCGCTAAATATGCTGTAAGCCGCTCAACTGTTCTTGCAAACCTGTCAGCATTTACGGGCTTTACCAAAAAATCCAGCGCTTCTTTTTCAAAAGCCTCTACGGCGTAGTCGGGGTAGGATGTAATAAAAATACAGGCAGGTATATGGAAAAGTTTTTCCCTCAGTTGCAGGCCGGATAATACCGGCATATCAATATCCAGCAACAGTACATCCGGGGCATTGGCTGTTGCCGCCAGAAAAGCTTCTTCAGCGTTATCAAATACACCTGCAATATGCAGTGCAGGAAACTTATTTACCAGCGACATAATATTCAGCCGGGCTATTTCATCGTCATCTACTATCATGCAGTTAGCCTTTGTTTGGGCAGTATTGAGGTCCATAGTTTTGGCCGTGTATGTTGGTAAACAAATCTACTTTTTTATGGCGAAAGAGAAGGTATTACAGGAACATCCTGATAAAAAGCTATAAATGCGGCATTTTGCAGCGGTTGCCTGTTGTGAAGTATTATGGCTATATTCTGCCTGATGCTATTTACAAAAACACAAAAGCCGGCAAATGATTATTTGCCGGCTTTTCAGTGACCTCGTCAGGATTCAAACCTGAAACCTTCTGATCCGTAGTCAGATGCTCTATTCAGTTGAGCTACGAGGCCATTCCTGTATTTTGGGAGCGCAAAAATAAGGGAAAATGGATTCCAGCCAAAAACATTGTTGCTTTTTTAAAAACAGTGTGCAAAAGAAGGGTAAAGCTATAGTTACATAAGTTCAAACAGTGCTGGCTAAATACGGCCCCTTCTTACCTTAAGTACAAATCTTTTCTTATTACATTTGCAGTTTGGCTAACCTAAACGTAACAAGTACAAGCTATGGTAGATATCTGTTGTGTGGGGCATATTACATTGGATACTGTGGTTACCACCCGTGCGGTGGTGCACATGCCCGGCGGCACTTCTTTTTATTTTTCTCATGCTATGCGCAATATGGACGTAAGCTATTCCCTAATAACCGCCCTGGCACAAAAGGAAATGAGTATAGTGTCGGCGCTTGCCGCTAAAGGAGTTGCCGTACAGGCGTTGCCAAGCCGGCATACCGTGTATTTCGAAAATATTTACCCGGAAAATATGGATCACCGCATTCAGCGGGTAACACAAAAGGCTGATGCATTTTCAGTTAGCCAGTTACAACACACCCAGGCCAAAATATTTCACCTGGGCCCTTTACTGGCAGATGATATGCCGGTAGAGCTGATACGCCACCTGGCAGGTATCGGCAAAGTATCTTTGGATGTGCAGGGCTACCTGCGAAAAGTGGAAAACCAGGATGTAGTTGCTATTGACTGGCCGGCTAAAAAAGAGGCACTGCAATATGTAGATGTGCTTAAGGCAAACGAATACGAAATGGAAGTGCTTACCGGTTACAGCAGTGTGCGGCAGGCCGCTATGGAGTTGTTTAGCTGGGGGGTAAAAGAAGTGGTAATAACGCTGGGCAGCAAGGGCTCGGTTATCTACAATGGCGATGATTTTTTTCATATACCTGCTTACATACCTTCTTCTGTTGTGGACGCCACCGGCTGTGGCGACACCTATATGGCGGGTTACCTGTACCGCCGCATCAAGGGCGACAGCCTGCAGCAAGCCGGTGAGTTTGCCGCAGCAATGGCTACTTTAAAAATTGAGTCTTCCGGGCCGTTTACAAAAACTGCCGGGGATGTACGGCACCTGCTTGCTGCCAACCGGCACCAGGTAAAACCGGTATTAAATTAGCCTGTTGCATAGGTTCCCTTCACATTGTAAACCCCACATCTAACATCATAAAAAAGTACTTCGTACTTCAAACATTGTACATCCCAAATCGTACACCCCCACATCTAACATCTTACATAGAAAAAGTACTTCGTACTTCCCACTTCGTACTTGTTTTTGGGGGTGCCCCCAAGCTATCGCAAGGGGTCGGGCTTTCCGCTATTACTCCGGCACAAAGCCCCTGCTGCGATGGCCTCACCGGGGTAACCGCTTCAATCCCTCACCCGAAAGCCCGTTACCGGTTACAAGTTGCTGGTTGCCGGTCTGTTGAAGTTTAGAAGGCTTAAAATTTGCTTGAATGATCAAGTGCAGAAGCTATTCGATGCCCGCTGCTAACATTAAACTTTAAACAAAAAAACATTGAACAGTTAAGGCGCATATTAGTAGAACAACGGCGCTAACCTACACTGCGGGAAAAGCTGCACAGCGAATCCAACAGCACAAGAGTGCGACGCAACGGCAGCTTAATTAATACTTTCCAGCCGGGCTCATAATTATTTGTCGTCATGGGCCCGCCGGGCCTATAAAAACCGTTGAAAGGCGGGAGAGATGCCCCATCTACGAAACCTTTCCAACTACAATTGAATTATTCCGTTTATCATTTTTGACATTTTTTCTCCGCCTGCCTTTTTCAATTTAGCGTTGCAATCAAACCAACAACCATTTCATTGTACCACAGATGAAAGTATTAGCCGGCATATTAACTGCTTGTATTGTAACCCTGTTATGCTCTTTTGCAAATGCACAAACAGGAAGGCTTACCGGCTATGTTAAGGATAACACGAAGCCCGTGGAATCTGCCACATTATCTTTATTAAAGCTGGCTGACAGTGTACTTGTAAAAATTGCCGTTACAGATAAAAACGGTTTGTTTGAACTGGACAATGTTAAGGCCGGCGATTACCTGCTTAAATTGGAAGCCATTGGTTATCAAAAATATTTTACTGCTGTAAAAGTTAAGGCTGGGGAAACAACCATTGTTACTGAGCCGGTATTGCAGCGGGAAGAGGCAGCGCTGGCTGGTGTAAGCGTTACTGCACGCCGTCCGCTGATAGAAAACAAGATTGATAAAACAGTGGTTAACGTAGATGCGTCGCCCACCAACACAGGGCTTTCCGCTTTGGAAGTACTGGAAAAATCCCCTGGCGTTACAGTGGATAACAACGGCAACATTAGCCTTAAAGGCAAGCGTGGCGTAATTATTTTAATTGATGGCAAACCTGCTTACCTGAGCGGGGAAGATTTGACTAATTACCTGAAAAACATGTCGTCTAACCAGCTTGACCAGATTGAAATAATGAGCCAGCCTTCGGCAAAGTATGACGCGTCTGGTAATTCAGGGGTTATTAATATCAAAACTAAAAAGAACCGTAATAATGGTTTTAACGGCAATATTTCTACAAGCGCCATTTTTGCCAGGTACTTTAAAAATACCAATAGCATTAACCTAAACTGGCGTAAAGACAAGGTTAATATTTACGGTAACTACGGCTATTCTTATTGGGAGGGTTTTAATGAGATTTATATTGACAGAAGCTCGAGGCTTAACAGGAATACAGCTTACGACAGGTATTCTTCCCAGTATACTTTTGGCAAATATTCCGGCAGGCCGCAAAACTTTAAAGCGGGTATAGACTGGTTTGCGAACAAGAAATCCACCTTTGGTTTTGCTATTACAGGCAACTTTGAAAACGACAGGTTTAAGTCAGAATCCCGCGCCGATATTTTTGACAGCCTGTACCATTTTGTAGGGTACAACCAGGCAACCTCCCAAACCCATGACCCATGGACCAACCTGGGCTTTAACCTTAACCTGCAGCAAAAACTTGATACCGCCGGAAAGGAACTAAACATAGACGCTGATTATATTTTGTACCGGACCAAGGGTAACCAATACTCCAATAACTACCTCTACGACGCAAAGGGTGTTTTGCTGGCGGATAGCGACCCCAACAATCCCAACCCTTACCTGCTGAATGGCTACCTGCCCGCCAACATAGATATTTATAGCTTTAAAGCAGACTATAAACAACCGTTGAAAAAAGGTGCTACGCTGGAAGCCGGTGTTAAGTTCAGTTATGTAAAAACTGATAACGACGCCCAATACACACTGTACGATAACGGCGCCGGAAAGTGGAAACCGGATATGCAAAGAAGCAATCACTTTTTGTACAAGGAAAATATTAACGCGGCGTACATTAACCTGCAAAAGCAAATAAAAAAATTCGGAATACAGCTTGGGCTTCGTGCAGAGCAAACCGTTGTTGACGGCAACCAGGTTACCCGTGATACCGCTTTTCACCGTAATTACACCCGGCTTTTTCCAACGGCGTATGTCAGCTACAATGTTAACGATAAAAACACCTTTGGACTGTCTTACGGAAGGCGTATTGAACGCCCGAATTATCAATCGCTCAATCCTTTCCAGTACCAGTTAGACAGGTATACGTACCGCCAGGGCAACCCTAACCTGCAGCCGCAGTTCAGCCATAATATTGAGTTGAGCTACAACTACAAAGGAGAGCTTAATGTATCGGCCAATTTTACCACCGTTTCAGATATCATTAACGATGTACTGCTTACGGAAAAACTTCCCGGAGACTCCAACTACACTACTTATCAAACAACGCTTAATGTGGCCTCCAGCAGAAACATCGGCCTGTCAATAAATTACAACAAGCAGCTTAAAAAATGGTGGACGTTAAATGTTTTTGCCAACATTTACAACAACCAGTTTAATGGCTTTCTGGATGGGGAAAGCATCAACGTTAACTACACCGCTTTTACCGCCAACATGAGCAACCAGTTTAACTTTAACAAAGGCTGGAGTGGCGAGATAAGTGGCTTTTACAGCTCAACCCAGTTAGAAACAAGCTCCATTTTGGCAAGGCCCATGGGTATGTTTTCGGTAGGAGGGGGCAAAAAATTCTTAAAAGATAAAGCCGGTATACGGTTAAACCTTCGCGACCCGTTTTATATTATGAGTTTCCGTGGCAGTACAGATATGAACCGGGGTTATACCAAAATACACAGTTTTTGGGATAACCGCAGGGCCATCATCACATTTACGTATCGCTTTGGCAGCACCAACGGGCAATCGCCAAGGCGCAGGTCAACCGGTGCGGAAGATGTGCAGAACCGCGTAAAATCAGGCGGACAAAATTAGTTTTTTCTCATGTGACTATATAGCGGCCCCGGTTTCTACCGGGGCTTTTGTTTGATTGTTGTTGTCTCGCAACTGCGTAACCGCAAGTTGTACAGGCAGGCACGGCAAAGCATATTTTAACAACGATTCATTACAATTCTGCCGGTTTATCTTTAAAAGCAAATTATCTTGCGCCCCATTTCCGCAACATGGCTAAAAACAAGAAAATCAACATTTCCTATTACCTTTTATTGCCTTTCTGGTATTTGTTGTCTGTTTTACCATTCCCGGTTTTATACCTGTTGGCAGATTTTGCCTTTTTTATAGTTTACCGCGTTACCGGCTACCGCAAACAGATAGTACTTACCAACCTGCGCAACTCTTTCCCTGAGAAAACAGAGGCTGAAATTAATGATATAGCGAGGAAGTTTTATGGCTACCTCTGCGATATGTTCCTGGAAACCTTTGTTACCCTTACCATCTCCCGCAAAAAAATGCTGGAGCGCTGCCAGTTTGATCCCGAAGCGCTTGCTCTTTTTAACAGGATGGCCGATGAAGACAAAAGCTCCGTTTTGGTAATGGGGCATTATGGCAATTGGGAATGGGCAGGCAATACCTTTGCTTTATGCTGCAGGCAGCGGCTTTATGTAATATACCACCCTTTAGCCAGCGAAAGTTTTAACCGGCTCATGTTCAAAATAAGGTCAAGGTTTGGCAACGGGCTTATTGCCATGAAGGATACAGGCCGTGCTATGTTGGGCTACAGGAATGAGGTTACCACCACTGCTTTTATAGCAGACCAAACACCATCGAATACCTATGCCTACTGGACTAATTTTTTAAACCAGGATACACCTGTTTTTTGGGGAACGGAGAAAATTGCCGGCAAATTCAATTACCCGGTTATTTACGTAACCGTTAAAAGGGCAAAAAGGGGTTATTACCGCATTTATGCTGAAATGCTGGAAGAAAACCCAGCCCAGACCAGGGAAGGAGAAATTTCTGAAAAACACACACGCAAACTGGAACAAGATATTAAAGAACAGCCTGAGATATGGCTTTGGTCACACAGGAGATGGAAACATAGCCGCCGAACCGATTAAACCGTTATCTTGCTGCAAATACCCTTCATGTTATCTGGTAAACAATTAATTCTTGCTACTAAGCCCTATGCAAAAGAATGTAAGCGCACAAGCTGGTTATCACTTTTGTCAACCATGCTATTGCTTGCAACTTCACTGGCGCTAACATTGTTCGTTCCATCCTTATTGATTGTAATACCGGCAAGCATTGTTTCAGGATTGCTGATCGTTCGTTTTTTTGTCATTTACCACGATTACCAGCATTCTGCAATTTTGCAACGCTCTAAGCTTGCCAAAATAATCATGACGTTATTTGGCATTTATATACTTGCTCCGGAAAGTATCTGGAAAAGGTCGCATGATTATCACCACAAGCACAATTCCAAGTTATTCAGTGCGGAAATAGGGTCATTTCCCGTAGCCAGCGAGGAAAAATTTAAAGCGATGTCTGGCGCTGAAAAGCGGCAGTATCTCTTTATCCGTCATCCACTAACTATATTGTTTGGTTACTTAACCATGTTTGCTTATGGCATGTGCATACGGTCTTTCGCAAGTAGCCCTGGCAAACATGCAGATTCCCTCGTGGCCCTGATTGTACACCTCGCACTTTCAGTGGCTTTGTTTATGTTCTTTGGCTGGCAGGGTTGGTTATTTTGCATTTTTGTTCCCCACACTGTAGCCTGCGCCATAGGATCGTACCTGTTTTATGCCCAGCATAATTTTCCAGGTGTGTACTTTAGCTGCCGTAATAACTGGTGCTACGAGGTAGCCGCATTGCAGTCATCAAGCTATATGAAAATGAACCGCGTAATGCATTGGTTTACAGCCAATATAGGCTATCATCATATACATCATCTTAATGCCCGCATACCATTTTACCGCCTGCCTGAGGCCATGAAAGGCATAGCTGAACTGCAGGCTGCTAAAACAACCTCGCTAAAACCGGCAGATATCGCCGCCTGCCTGAAGCTTAAAATATGGGATGCAGAAAATAACAGGATGATTACATTAAAACAAATGCGCATGAAGCAAAGGTCTTTGTCCAGCAACCTTGGCTGATATGGCATCTTCAGAAATTTGGATTTCATGCAAACCTTTAAAATTTATCCTAAAATTTAGTTTTTGGCAGGATTTTAGTAATTGAACTGCTAATATTGCCAAATCCATTTGATGGATTAGAATTATTCATTATCCTTTTGAATTATCCATTACCTGCATAACAAGGTGATGAAAGTTATACAAACCTGAAGCCTCTTTTAAAAACCATACATGGCTGTTCAAGTAACAGCCATTCTTTTTAGAAATAGTTATAGTTTTTTTGCCCTATCATTGTTGTAATTATAACAGGCTCATGCAACTTCCTGTAAAAATTCCATTTGTTTTGTTTTTATTTATTTTCTTGTTACAAGCCTGCAAAAAAAGTGAGGTTACAGTAAGCAATTGCAACATCGGCTTTACCAATGTATCCCCCGATGCTGGCCCACTTGATTTTTTGGTTAACGCCAATGTCATATCCGGTGGGTTAACTTATGCAGCATCATCCGGTTATGTTTCAACAGTTCCCGGCACTTACAGTATGCAGCTTACCAATACCGGCAGCAGCGATGCCTTATTCAGCTTTACAGGTACGCTTACCACCGGTAAATACTATTCTTTATATGCAATTGACTCATTAAGCAGGATAAGGCCTATTATTATTGAAGACAATTTTATTGCTGATACCGCAAGGGCCAAAGCAAGGTTTTTCCAGTTTAGCCCAGGCCTGGCAAAGGTGGATATGATGATAAAGCCGACAGAAAAAGATACGTCATTTAATAAAGCAACAGGCCGCACTTTTAATGACCAGGATACTACCAATACTTTTCAAAACTTTGACGCTTTTACGGCTGACACATGCAACGTAACAGTGTGGCGCTCTAAAGATTCAGTAGTGCTGGCCGAAAAAAAGAATTATATCTTTAAAAAATCCAAACTTTATACCTTGCTGCTAACCGGTACAGATACGGCAGCATCCTCCACACGCAGGCTAACTATTCAAATAACAGAACATTGACTGTCAATAATATAGCCTGGTTTATTTAATTATTTTTGGAAGCGTTGTTTGCGGTTATTTGTTCAGCCGCCACATTTAAAAAGTTGGGAAGTATATGGCTGTACGTCCACATAATTTTATCCGGATCGTTCAACTGGGTTATCATGCTTTTCCACTTTTCTTCACCATGGTTTTCAATAACCATTTCTTTTTTATCCTCTCGCTGCAGGTACATGCTCATACCCACCGCGTCTGCTTCAGGGTGAAATTGTGTACCTACCAGGTTATCGGTAAAACGAACGGCCATAACGGCCCTCTCAAAAGGAACATGCGGCCTCTCTTTTTCTATGGCTAATATGCGGGCTTTTAGTTCTTTCAATCGTTTCCAATTCGGTTTAATCACCTGGTAATCACGACTGTCAACCGCGTAAAAGGGGTCACGCAATCCATCAAAAACTATTTCATCAATACCTTCCTCCAGTTTATGTATCGGGAAAACGCCAAATGAAGTTGATTTGCGGGCACAAACTTCTGCTATGTTAAAATACCGGCAGGCAAGTTGGAAGCTGTGGCAAATAAAAAACACATGTTTTTTCGGATACCCGTTTATTCCGTTATTATGATTAAGCACACTCGTAATCCAGTCAAAATACCGTTGTTCCCATGCACTGTTTTCGCTTTCCAGGGGCGAGCCCGGCCCCCCGCTGGATATATATACATCGTAGGATAAATCGGGCACTTCAAGTTTTTGCCGTATATCAAACTCATCATAACTTACGGAGTAATTATTGGCCTTTCCCCATTGTTCCAATATTTCACGGATGCACCGCATGCCCTGGTTGGGCAGGCCATTGTTCATGTCTATAATAGCTGCACGTACCTTCATTTGCAAAATGCTGATTAAACAGCAAAGATAAGGCATGTGGCAGTTTTGGCAGGCACACCGAGACTGGTGTACATGGCTTGTGGAAAAAATTGAATAATGAACTACTGTAAGCGCAATGTTTAATTATTTAAGGTTCAATGTTAATTAGGTGTCCTGCATATTCCTGCACTTAAATGTAGGGTCAATAGCCATCAAGAGATGCATTTATGCGGTCAGGCAGCAAAAATGCAGCCTATTATACCATTGGTGAGGGAATAGCAGCGATTTACCCCCTGCAACCCCTGTCGAGGTGGTAATACAGCTAATTATCTACATAAAGGCTGTTGCGCAAGGTATGCGTCATGTGTTTTTTAAAGTAATTTCAAACCTTAAACAGCATCCATTTGCAAAACCAGCACCAGAATATCATACATGCGCTTGACTTTCTAAAAGAAGTTACAGACCGCCGGCTACAGGAATATTTTCATAAAGAGAAAGCTTTTGAATTCCGTTTTCCGCAACCTGTTATTGTACCAGACAATGGCCCGCTGCACAGCTTCCTGGTGCACCATCAACTACATGCAGAAGAATTTACCATACTGTTGCTGGCCCTTGCGCCGCATGTACAGCCCGGCTTCCTGGATGCGATTATTCAGAGCTATCTTCCCAATGGTGGCGAATTCGCGGAAATAGGCGCCGTTAAAGGGCAACACCACCGTGGTTCTTTGCCTACCGGTGAAACTGCTCTTTTTATATTGGCGGGCGCTGACGTAAGCAAGCGCCTTCAGGCCACCAGTTATTTTTCGCAGGAACATTTTTTTGCCAGGAAGAACATACTGCAACTGGAAGCTGTTAAAGATGGGGAACCGCCCATGAGCGGCAAGATTATTTTGCAGCAGGAATATGTGGATTTGTTTACCACCGGCCATAGCTCAAAGCCCCGTTTTGGCCCTGATTTTCCGGCCAAAGCTGTCACCACAAAAATGGACTGGCAGGACCTTATCATCAACAGCAAAACACGCCGGCAGATAGAAGATATCCGTGTATGGCTGCAATACAACGAAACGCTGGTAACCAACTGGCAAATGGAAAAGCGTGTTAAGCCCGGTTACCGCGCCTTGTTCTATGGGCCTTCCGGTACGGGTAAAACATTTACGGTAACGCTGCTGGGCAAACAGTTTAACAAAGAAGTGTACCGCATTGATTTATCGCAGGTGGTTTCCAAGTATATCGGCGAAACAGAAAAGAACCTGGAAAATGTTTTCCGCATTGCCGAAAACAAAGACTGGATATTGTTTTTTGATGAGGCCGATGCGCTGTTCGGCAAACGTTCCGGCGTACAAAATGCCCATGACAAATATGCCAACCAGGAGGTATCGTACCTGCTGCAAAGAGTAGAAGATTTCCCGGGCCTTATTATACTGGCTTCCAACTTTAAAAGCAATATTGACCAGGCCTTTGTGCGCCGGTTCAATGCCATTATCCACTTTCCTATGCCCACAGCCACGGAGCGCCTGGGCATTTGGCAATCCTGCCTGCCGGTTAAAGCAACCCTTGATAAAACTGTTGACCTGCAACAAATAGCCAGTAAATACGAGCTAAGCGGCGCCGCTATTATGAACGTAGTGCACTATGCAGCCCTGCAAAGTGCCAGCCGCCAAAGCAACAGCATCTCTAAAGACGACCTGGTAGAAGGTATTAAAAGGGAATACGAAAAAGAAGACAGGGTGTTTTCTTAAAGTACGAATGATGAAGTACGAAGTACTTTTTGCATAGTTGATGATGCGTTGAAAAAACATTTTTTAGTTAGAGATTATAACTGTCTTTAAGCTGGGCCTGCTTACATTTTTGTCAGCCCTAATTAAGCAAGATAAATTATCCAATAGCCTGAAAGGCTAAAATGTTAATAGCCCCTGATAAAATCCGGGGTTGGTATTTTGACAGGGATATTCAACCTCAAAGAGGTTGACTAATAGTATCACAACTTTTTGGAAGCATTTGATGATTTTTATTTTCACACCATCGGCTAATCCAGTCCAGGCCGGCCGTCCCAGCCTTCATCGGCGGTAAAATGCAGCAACTTTTTATCAGCTTCCAGCACCGCTTCCATTTCCCGGGAGTTATGCCGGACGGCATTAATATATTCTTCATCATTGCGAATGGAAGAAAGGTATTTTAATGTCTTTTCATCCTGTACAAAAAAAGTCTTTCCCCAGCGGTTGGCTTCGTGTGCACGGTAGCCCAGCATGCGCAGGGCGTCAACCCCCATGCGTATGCTGGTATCCAGCGTTTCGCGGTAAATGTGCAGCATGCCTGCATTCATCAGGTCATAGGCGTCGTAGCGGTTGCTGGCCCGCACCAGCATGCGCAGGTTAGGAAAATGTTTTTTAATGGTATCAATCATTTCCCTGCGTTTATCTTCATCGCTAATGGCAATAATGATAAGTTTGGCTTTATGCGCCCCGGCAATCTGCAGTAAATCATGGCGGCTGGCATCGCCATAATACACGTTAAAGCCCATGCGCCGTACACGGTCAACATTATCGCTGTCAATATCCAATACGGTGGCGCCAATATTGTTGGCCCGCAAAAAGCGGTCAACCGTACTGCCAAAATGCCCGTAGCCGGCAATAATAACAGGATGGTCCTGTTCTTCTACATCCGGTTCACGGGCAGGGGTGGCATCGGGGTCGCCGGCACATAGCCGGGGGACAATAAATTTTTCATTCAGCATCATTGCCAGCGGCGTAAGCGCCATGCTGATGGCTACAACGGCAATCATGATATCTGTAACATCTTTTGACAGTATGCCTTCCTGCGTAGAAAAACTCAGCAGCACAAAAGCGAATTCACCCACCTGGCAAAGGCCAACGCTAAATAGGAAATTCTGCGCATTGCTTAACCTGAACGATTTGCCCAGCAGGAAAAGCACCAGGAATTTAACCGTCATAATAGCCAGTACAAGACCGGCAATTAACATGGGCCTCGCGGCAATAAGGTTAAAGTCAATGGAAGCGCCCACGGCTATAAAAAACAGGCCCAGCAGCAGGCCCTTAAATGGGTCAATGTCAGATTCCAGTTCGTGCCGGTACTCGCTGTTGGCCAGCACCACGCCAGCCAAAAAAGTACCGAGTGCCGGGCTAAGCCCAACAGAGGTCATAAGTACGGCTATACCTACAACCAACAGCAAAGCGGTAGCGGTAAACATTTCCCGCATGCCGGTTTTGGCAATTATCCTGAAGAGGGGCCGCATAAGGTAACGGCCGGAAACTATTACCAGCGCTACAGAGCCCAATACCAGCAATGTTTGCGCCCAGCCCGGCAGGCTGCCGGCAAAACCGGTGCCGTGAGTGGCTGCACTGCTGTTACCCGTGCCCAGCAATGGAAACAAAGCCAGCATCGGTATCACCGCTATATCCTGGAACAGTAATACAGCAAAAGCGCTTTGCCCTGCGGCTGATTTCATCAACCCTTTTTCATTCAAAGACTGCAGCACAATGGCCGTAGAAGACATGGAAATAATCATACCCAGCGCCAATGCCTGTTGCCAGCCCATGTTCAGCAACATGGCAAAGCCTGCCACAACTATGGTAGTAATGGCAACCTGCAGACCGCCCAGGCCCACTATGTTTTTTCGTAAGCGCCACAGCGTGGCAGGCTCCAGTTCAAGACCTATCACAAAGAGCATCATCACTACGCCAAACTCTGCAAAGTGCATCAGGTTTTCGCCTTCTTTACCTATTAGCTTAAAGCAGGCCGGGCCTATAATAATGCCCGCTACCAGGTAGCCCAGCACAGAGCCTAACCCAATTTTTTTAACCAGGGGTACTGTAATTACCGCCGCTGCCAGGTATATCATGGCCTGGAATAAAAAGCCTTGCTCCATAACGATGTTTTAATAACAGGTGCAACAAAAAATTGTATAAGCAAATCTCTGCAATATCAGGTATCTGTGCGAATTTTTAAAGTTGCAGCCAGAAGCAGGATGCCGGTTAATGTGATTAAGTTAAGAAGAAAGCCTTTGTTCTTTGCGCCGTAGGTGCTACATGTTTGTAGAAATAGCATACGACAAGGTAATTATGCCGCATAGCGGCTACCCTTAAGCGACGATTGGGTAGCCACTCCATGGCATCCGTTCATCTAAATGATTTTGTTTCTACAAACAGGAAGCCCCGATGGGGCTTAACTTAATAATATTGGGCTGCCGGTTACCAGCCGCCAGCCTTATACAGCAGCTACTATGTGGGAAAAGCTGCATAGCATATCCAACAGCTAAGAGTGCGACGCAACGGAAGCTTCATAGTTGTTCCTGCTGCCGGGTACATAATTGTATTTGTGATTATATTGCGGCAAAGACGCGATATGAAAAACATGCTACTGTTGTTTTGCTGTATGGCAATGGCTTGCCTGCCTGCGTTTGCGCAGGATGCCGCTTTTGACAACGACTCTCTTGTTAATGGCGCCATAGCCCCGGCGCTGGTGGCCAAACAGTTTAGTTTTACTGAGGGCCCCGCGGTGGATAAGGATGGCAACATTTTTTTTACAGACCAGCCTAACGACAGGATCTGGAAATACGGAACAGACGGTAAGCTAAGCCTGTTTATGGAAAAAACGGGCCGCTCCAACGGTTTGTATTTTGACGCGGCCAATAATATTATTTCCTGCGCTGATGAGCGGGACCAGCTATTGCGCATTAGCCTTAGCGGTAAAGTGGATACATTGCTGAGCCTTTATAATGGCAAACTACTAAATGGCCCCAATGATTTGTGGATTGATAAACCGGGAGGTATTTATTTTACTGACCCTTTTTATGCACGCCCTTATTGGCAACGTACGGAACCTGATATACCGGGACAGCATGTGTACTATTTACCGGCAGGCAGTCAGAACGCTGTAGTAGTGGATAGCAGCCTTGTAAAACCTAATGGAATAGCAGGAACGCCCGATGGAAAATACCTGTATGTTGCGGATATTGGCGATAACAAAACCTATCGTTTTTCTATTAATGAAGACGGCAGCCTGGGTAACCGTACGTTATTTACAGAGCAAGGTTCTGACGGTATTACGCTGGATGAGAAAGGCAACGTTTATCTTACAGGCAGAGGGGTAACAGTATATAACCCTGCCGGGCAAAAAGTGGCTTACATACCAGTAAATGAAGGATGGACAGCCAACCTTTGCTTTGGTGGCAAAAACCGCAATGTTCTTTTTATAACAGCGTCTAAAGCTGTTTATACTTTGCCCATGCGGGTAAAGGGGATTGAATGATAAAACCTGCAACTAATTGCAGATATAGAAAAGGGATACTGCAAAAATCTTCGCAGTATCCCTTTTTTGTGTTGGTTTATGTAATTAATTCAGCAGGCCATGTACAGACTGCCATAATTGTTGTTTGTTGAATGGTTTTTCAAGGAACAGGTCAGCACCATTTTCTATCGCTACATCTTTAGCTTCTGCGTCGGCGCCGGTAATCATAATAATCTTCGTAGAGGGATATTTTTCTTTTAAAAAGCTAATAAAATCAAGTCCGTATCCATCAGGCAACCTGTTGTCAAGAAGCACCACGGCAGGTTGTTCCTGTTGCAAATATTCCACAGCCGCAGCAATGCTTTTTACATGTTCAATCTCAAACTCCCTGCCTGCAAGTAAAAGATTAATAAGAAAACACATTTCGCCTTCATCTTCAACAATAAGCAGCTTACGCTTTTGCACTGTAGCAGGGGTTTTTAGATTTTCTGTTGCCATCTTTTCCATAAATCAATAATGTTTTGTACAACTGGTATTAAAATAACCGTGCCAGATATATGGCCTGCCTGTAACTCATAAAAGCATCTTGCGGAAAAACTGAAAAACGAAAAAATAATTACCGCCTCACCAGCGCGGAGTACATGGTTTCTCCATAAACAGATGGATATTCCTTCAACTTTTCTACCTGGTGGTACCCTGCGTTTTCAAACAGTTGCTTAAGGGCTGTAAAACAAACAGGATAGGGTACCCATGCATTGGAGGTGGTGGTATTGTATTCAACTATCATAAAGTACCCTGGCGCCTTTATATGTGCTGCCGCTTTTTTAAGAAAGAGTTTTTTATCCTTTACATAATGTAAAGAGTTGGCCATCAATACTCCATCAACATCGTTAAAGGGCAGCCCGTCTTTCACAAAATCACCCTGCCATTTTTGAATATTCACACCCTGGTAGTTATCTGGTATCTTGCTTAAGCCTGCATTGTCGCTGTCCATAGCATGTATCATGCTATCCTGTTGTAATATAGCGGCAAGGGCAAGGGTAAAAGTACCGCTTCCGCACCCCAGTTCAGCCCAGGTTTGCCGGGCGCCATCAACCTGTGGATGCTTAAGCATTTCAAGGGCATTGTGTAATTGCATACGTAAAAAAGTTTTCTCTGTGTTGCAGGCTGTTTTGCCCGGGCACGTAAATACCGGCCAACATTAAATTTAGCTAATATATCATGCCGCTGATCAAAAAAATTATGCAAGCGTTTGTTAATAATTAAACGCCGGGCAACCGCATAAGTAAATTGATAAATGGCTAGTCTTTCACTGGTATGGAGGCAGATAATTACAGATGCACTGGAATATTATTTGTACTTTGCCTGTATGGCTTACAATACTTTTTTGCTCTATGGCGCCAATGGTTATACAGGTGAAATTATTGCACGATATGCTTCCCGTTTCAACTTGCGGCCAGTGCTTGCCGGCAGAAGGGAAGCTGCAATAAAACCCATTGCCGATAAACTGGGTTTTGATTACGTAATTGCGGATTTAAACAATGCCGCGGATATGGAAGCTGCCATTGCCGGGCACAAAGTGGTAATGCATGCGGCAGGGCCTTATGATATTACCGCCAGGCCCATGGTAGAGGCTTGTATTAAAGCCGGCGCCCACTATATAGACCTTAACGGAGACCTTGCTGTTTTTGAAATGCTGCAAAGCTTTAACGGGGCTGCCAGGCAGGCGGGCATTATGCTGTTGCCGGGTTCCGGGTTTGATGTGGTGCCTACCGATTGCCTGGCCATGTACCTGAAGAATAAACTGCCTGCCGCTGTTGAATTAAAGCTGGCTTTCGCGATACTTAACAGTGCCATATCCCGCGGCACTGCTATCACTACTATTCAAAAGCTGGGGGCGCCGGGGGCGGTAAGGCAGAACGGCCATATTGTGCCCAGGCCCATTGGGCACAAGGGCAGGTGGGTACAGTTTAAAACCGGGAATGGCAAGCCTGATAAAAATATTTTTGTTATTACCATACCCTGGGGCGATGTATCAACGGCGTATTTTACCACGGGCATACCCAATATAGAAAGCTATACCGCCATGCCCAAACCTGTATGGGTACTGCTGAAATTGCAAAAAGCGTTTAACTGGTTATTACGCACCGGCTTTGTAAAAAGACTGGTGCAAAAGTCTATTGATAAAAAACCTGCGGGGCCAGACGATGCCATGCGGCAAAAAGCGGTAAGCCTGGTATGGGGCCAGGTTACAGATGCTGCCGGCAACCAGGCTGCGGGCTGGCTGCGCTGTCCCGAAGCGTATGAACTGACCGCTTTAAGCAGCCTGCTGATTGTACAAAAAGCGCTGAACAGAAATTTTAGGCCAGGCTACCAAACGCCGGCCAGCGCTTACGGAGAAAACCTGGTAATGGAGATAGAAGGTGTAGAACGATTTTAAATCATACCCGCCAAAATTTTTATGGTACCAGCCATATCACCCGTGGCATCATCGTTGCGTCGCAATCCGTTCATCGGTTGGTTTTTCATGGCATCTTTTCAGACCCGGGTAGGGGGAGTAGTGAGTGGTGAATGGTGAGTGGTGAGTGGGATGCATTTCATTCTTCATTCAGCATTCCTTGTTCCTTGTTCGATATTAGAATGGTGAGTGGTGAATGGTGAGTGGTGAATGGTGAGTAGGATGCATTTGATTCTTCATTCGGCATTCCTTGTCCTTGTTCGATATTCTCTACCCGGGTCTGAAAAGCCGCCCAATGAACAGAAAGATAAAGTGATTGCGACGCAAGGGACGATGCTATGAAATACCATAGCTGGTATCCCAAAAAAATTGCAGGAAATATTTTAAATGAAGGCCGGAAATTTATTGAAAACCAATGCCATTGCGGGCTGTTAACCGTTTCTTTCCACTTCTTCTCCACAGCGTAATTTGTTCATTGGCAGATACCTGAAAATTGGCTTATGTTCGCAGTTGATAAAATGGGATAGACCGTGAGATTAAAAAGCTTAGAAATAAAGGGGTTTAAAAGTTTTGCCGATAAAACCGTGGTAAGCTTTGATGAAGGCATAACCGGTATTATCGGGCCCAATGGTTGTGGCAAGAGCAATATCATTGACAGCATACGTTGGGTAATCGGCGAACAGAAAATTTCTGCACTGCGCAGCGAAAACCTGGAGGCACTGGTATTTAACGGTTCTAAAACCCGCAGCCCCAGCGGCCTGGCAGAAGTAAGCCTTACTTTTGAAAACACCAGGAACCTGCTGCCCACGGAATTCAGCACTGTAACCATTACACGCCGCTTTTTTAAGAACGGAGACAGCGAATACCGCCTGAATGATGTTAGCTGCCGCCTTAAAGACATTCATAACCTGTTTATGGATACCGGCGTAAGTACAGACAGCTACGCTATTATCGAGTTGGGTATGGTGGATGATATCATTAAGGACAAAGAGAACAGCCGCCGCCGTATGCTGGAACAGGCTGCCGGTATAACTATCTACAAAACCCGCAAGAAAGAAGCAAAGAGCAAGCTGGATGCTACGGAGATGGACTTAAGCCGCATTGAAGACTTGCTTTTTGAAATAAACAACCAACTTAAAACGCTGGAAAACCAGGCTAAAAAAGCGGAGAAATACTACGAGATAAAAAAAGAATACCGGGAAATATCCATAGAACTGGCCAAAGCTTCCTTGCAGGGCTTCAACATTACTTACAAAGAGTTAAATGAGCAGCAGGAAGCGGAGACCAACAAAAAGTTTCAACTGGAGGCGGAGATAGCCACGGCAGAAGCGGCGATTGAGCAGGAGAAAGTTGGCTTTATTGAGCAGGAGAAAGAACTGCAGGCCATGCAACACGCGTTTAACGACCTGCAGCAAAACCTGCGCACCAAAGAAAACGAAAAGAACCTGGCTAACCAGAAGCTGCATTACCTGAAAGAAAAAGAAACCAGCCTTAACGAATTTTTGCAGAAAGCCGCCGGCCAACTGAAAACTATTGAAGATTCCATTCAGTATACGCAAATGCAGGTGGGCGATGAAGAAGGCCGCCTTGCTGATTTGCAGGATAGGGTAGAGGCTGCCAAAATGGACATTGAAGACAAACGCCGGGATTTTGATGGCAAACGCTCCGGCCTGGATACCTTGCGCAGCCGGTACCAGCAGATACAACGCAGCCAGTTTGAGGCCGAGAAAAAAGTGGCCGTAGCGGATACTTCCATTCAAAACCTGTTGCGCAGCAATGCCCAACTGGGAGATGAAAAACAGAACCGCTCCTACCAGTTGCAGCAACTGGATAACGAGCTGAAAGAAAAGGAAGAAAACCTGGCCGCCAGGCGGGAAGAACTGCGGGAACTGCAGGAACAGCATGAACGTACCAAAGCACAAATATTTGAAACGCAACAGGTATTGGAAAGCCTGCGTACAGAACTGGCGGAAGAAACCCGCAAACTGGATAGCAAGCGCAACGAGCATGCGTTGTTAAAAAGCCTGATTGACTCCATGGAAGGCTACCCTGAAAGTGTAAAATTCCTGCACAACAACCCACAATGGAAAAAAGATGTGCCCATACTCTCCGATATCATTTATGTACAGGAAGAGTACCGTGCGGCCGTTGAAAATGTGCTGGAACCTTACCTGAACTACTACGTGGTAGATAGCCTGGAAGATGGCCTGCAGGCTGTAAACCTGCTGGATGCCAACAAAAAGGGTAAGGCTAATTTCTTTATGCTGGAAAAGCTGGAGGAAGTAAATGCTGAGGGCTACCAGCCTAAGCATACCATAAAAGCGCTGGACGTAATTGAGGTAGATGAACAGTACAGCAAGCTGGCCGGATACCTGTTGGGCAATGTGTACATTGCTGAGAACGATGAAGCGCTTGTTAACAGCAATGGCGCGGTTGTGCTGGAAAAAACCGGCAAGTATGTAAAAGGAAAATATACACTTACAGGCGGCAGTGTGGGGCTGTTTGAAGGAAAGAAAATAGGCCGCGCCAAAAACCTGGAAAAGCTTCACGATGAAATAGTGTTGCAGGATGCTGTTGTAAATTCCCTGCGGGCGGAAATTAAGCAAAAACATAGCGAAGTAATTGGCTACAACGAGCAACTGAAAGAAAATACCATCAAGCAAACAGAAAACGAAATCAACCAGCTTACCAACCAGGTTTTTGCAACAAAGAACAGGATAGAAAATCTGCAGTCTGCCCAGCAAAATGCCCAGCAACGCATTGAGGATATTGAACTGCGCCTGCAGGACGAGCAGGATGCTATTGCAGATACCCGGGATAAGTTGCTGGAACTAAACAACCAGCTACAGCAAACCAGCCAGGAGCTGAAAACAGTGGAACAGGATTATCAACTGGCGGAACAGGAATACAATTTCGCATCTGCCGTGTATAATGAAATAAACCTGCAGCTTACCCGCCAGCAAAGCAAGATTGCTGCGTTAAAGCAGGAGCTTGTGTTTAAGCAAAACCAATTGAACGAACTGCATGACCAGGTACAACTGAATACGCAGCAGCTTTCTGAAGCCTCCGGCAGTATAGCAGACAGCGAACAGGCACTGAAAGACGCGGAAGAAAACCTGCTGTTATTGCTGCGCACCAAAGAAGAGGAAGAAAAGAAACTGAATGAAGCAGACCAGGCTTATTATAGCCAGCGCAGCAGCCTTACGGACAAAGAAAGCGAACTGCGCCATAAAGCCAAAAGCCGCGAAATGGCAGAACACCTGCTTGGCGAAATAAAAGACAAGCTGAACGACCTTAAGCTGCAACTGGCCGGTATGAAGGAAAGGCTGAGCGTGGAGTTTAAAGTGGAGCTGGACGAAATACTTGACCAGGACAGGATTACCGACAGCCCGCTGGAAGAACTGCAGGCCACCAGTGACCGCATGAAGAAACGCCTGGAAAATATGGGCGAAGTTAACCCGACAGCCATAGAGGCTTTTACAGAAATGAAAAAGCGCTACGAGTTTATCCTGGAACAAAAGAACGACCTGGTTACAGCCAAAGAAAGCCTGCTGCAAACCATTCAGGAAGTGGAGGCAACCGCCAACCAGCAGTTCCTGGATACCTTCAACCGGGTTAGGGATAATTTTCAGAAAGTTTTTAAGGCATTGTTTACAGAAGAAGATACAGCGGACCTGGTACTGGAAACCCCGGAAAACCTGGCAGAAACAAGTATTGATATTGTTGCCAAGCCAAAAGGTAAACGCCCATCGTCCATAACGCAGTTGAGCGGCGGGGAAAAAACATTAACTGCTACGGCACTGTTGTTTGCTATCTATCTTATCAAGCCGGCGCCGTTCTGTATACTGGATGAAGTGGATGCGCCGCTGGATGATGCCAATGTGGGCAAGTTTACGCAGATGATACAAAAGTTCAGTGAAAACTCCCAGTTCATCATTGTAACACACAATAAAATGACCATGAGCGCCGTGGATGTGATATACGGCGTAACCATGCAGGAGCCCGGCGTAAGCAAATTGGTTCCGGTAGATTTCAGGTCGCTTAACTAGCTTACTTGCCCATTTTTTGATACAGTGGGGCTGCGGTTTGCCGCGGCCCTTTCTATTTACAGAAAGTTACTTACAATGGCCGTCAGATGGGCTTTCAGGGCTAAATTGATATAGCTTTTTGATGTCGCCTGGTAAAGATTAAATTTTCCGGTATAGGAAAATTTTCAGCCCCATTTTTGGCCGGAATTCAGAAAATTGCTGTAATATTATAGCCGCTGATTTGCCAAATGAAGCGTCCGAAAAACCAGATTTCCTAACGTTTGCTAAATCCATTGAAATGCCTGCTCAATTCATCCAACATTTTCACCTGGAGTACAGCGTTATACCTGTTCCGGATTCCGTACAATTACTAAAGCCATCTATCTTCAAACATGGCGACGAATGGTGTGCCAGCCACATTTCCGGGGAGCATCCTAATATAGTGGTGTATGCCGAAACCCCCGAACTGGCCATGCTTGCGTTTGACAGGATGTTTATGTCTGTTGCCCTGGTGCATGATTAACTGCATCTTTCAATTTTTCCAATCTTGTAACACACTGTTTTCCTGGCACTAAAACCTGTCAGCACAATACTGCTGCATCCAACTTCACGGGTACGAAATCAACCGCTTTAAGAACGTAAAGGATAAAATTTGCGTTGGAAAAAAGTAAGCAACGTTACTATTAATGAATAAAAAACGGGATAACACATTTAACTGCATTATCCCGTAACCCGTGTTGGCCAACCTGGACTCGAACCAAGAATAACAGAACCAAAATCTGCTGTGTTACCATTACACCATTGGCCAATTCTCAATCGGGGTGCAAAAATAGGAGGTACAGTATAGGAAACAAAATTTTTTTGCGTTTGTTAACCGGTATGCCTGGCGACTAACTATTTTGCAATTGGTTTTACTGCATTATAGTGGTTATTGCGAGAATATTTATGGGCCCGGCAGGAGGTACTAGTATGTGGCGTCCCTTGCGTCGCACTCTTGTACGGTTAGATTCGCTATGCGGCAACAAAAACGCAGCCCAAGGCAGGTTTTAATTGTGCTTACACTATAGCAGGTACCCAGTTTAAACAATTCATGTTACCGTAATTTCTTCCTGCACCTGTTGCAGTAATTGCTGCCTGCTTTATTAAGCATAGCCATGTTTCCGTTGGTTTCAGACATAAGGCAGCCGGTTTCGGGACAATGACCCAGGCCCAGGTTATGGCCAAGTTCATGCAAGGTCACTTTTATCAGCCTGTTATGTAACAGGGCAGTATCCGGTGTGGTTAATTTATAATCGGAGATAATGCAGGTGTTGCCGTTAATATAACCCAGTCCAAAAATGCTTCTTGTAGTTGTAAACGATACCTGCTTGCCGGATGAATCGGCTTTCATTTCGCGGGTAACATATAAGTCTTTGTGCGTTAGGCCAATTACTTCAGCTATGCTGTCTTTTGCAAATGTTTTCAGGTATTGTAACAAAGAATCTGCGGAACAGGCATCAACCCAACGATTGATGAATGTAGAAGGAATAGTAACAGGAGACAGGATGCTGACACGTATTTTAAATGTACTGCTTAACCTTTTTTGGAGAAAAGCCAGTTCTGCCGGGTCGTAATATTCCAAAGGTTGTATGGCTATTACCTGGCGGGTATTTTCTTTAGCCAGGGAAATGGAAGCATGCTTTTGACATGAAGACAAGAAAGTAACAGTTGCTAAAAATGTGTACAGCTTTTTCATTCATGCAATTTGATGGAGAAGATATGCTTTAAGTCTTGCTGAAGAAAGCTAAACAAAATACAAAGCTTTTTAATACCCGCTTAAAAGCTGCCACAAAGAACCGGAGGTACAAGAGTGCGACGCAACGGACGATACCATGAAAAACCAATGCCGGGCCCATAAAAAAGACATTGTGGACGTGGGCTGTACGCCATGAGAGTATTTTAATTGATTTCAACCCAATTTTAATAAAAGCTCTGTTATTAATTATCTCTCTTTGTAAAGTGTTTTACCAGGTTTTTTGTACCTTTTGATAGCTGACCCGCCTTTTGAAAGCATGGCTTCAATGATTGAGCTGCTAATTTGATAATACAATATCCATGCGTACATTAACCGAAGAACCGGCTGAAAACACCAGCCTTGTGTGTAACAATGAAACCCTTAAGCTGCTTAACAGTGCGGAGTATGGTAACATTACCGAACTGGCACGCTTAAGCTGCAACGTTTCCTCCTCATTTATTTCTACAAAAAGCCGGGATAACGAATGGGTACACTTTGATGTTGTTCTGGATACATGTGGTGAAGAATTGGCAAGCATGCTTTGCGAGGAAGCTGTTAACACTGGCGCTGTTATCCAGGTTGAGCATATAGACCGCAATCCTGAATGCAGGAGGATATCGTTTGTACACGGAAAGCCCTCTATCCAATTTTTCGCGGCCTACCCGCTTATACATCCACAGGGTGATGTTCTGGGGGTGTTATGTCTGGCAGATGAAGTACCGGGAAGGCTTACCGACAAGCAGGAAAAAACGTTGCAACTGCTGGCCGCTCAACTGGTGCAGTCTGTATTGCAGCAGGAGCAGAAAGATGAAATCAGGCACTTTGATAGGCTTTTCCAGGTTTCCAGGGATTTGGTATGTATTGCCGGCGCGGATGGTTTTTTTAGTAAGGTAAATCCGGCTTTCCAGGCTGTACTTGGCTGGGATGAATCTTTTTTGCTGAAAACTTCCCTTTTTGAGCTGGTTCATAAAGAAGATGTGGTAAGCACACTTAAAGAGGTGGCCAAGCTTACTTCGGGCAGTTCTATTATCAATTTCACCAACCGCATACGCACCAGGCAGGGTACTTATAAATCGCTGCAATGGACTGCTTCGCCAGAGCCTGCTTCGGGCAACTTTTTCGCTATTGCACGAGATATATCCGCGGATAAAGCAAGAGAGCAGCAATTAAAAAGCAGCGAGAACAGCCTGAAATCTTTCTTTGAAAACTCCCAGGGCCTTATGTGCACCCACGACCTTGACGGGAGGTTTATTTCTGTAAACATTGCCGGCGCGGGTATGCTGGGCTACACGGTAGAAGAGGTGCTGAGTATGAGCCTGTACGATATAGTTCCTGCAAAGCAACATACTTTTCTTGACGCTTATCTCCGGGAAATAGCAGTTGCGGGCAAAGTATCCGGCGTTATGTATACCCGGCATAAAAACGGCACACCCAAAATATGGATGTTTAATAATGTTATTGAAAAGAATGCAGATGGTAAAAGTTATGTAATAGGCAATGCCATAGATATAACCGAGCGGCACTTTTTGGAAAAAGACCTTACAAAAACCAAAGAGATGCTGGAGCAAACGAGTAAGGTTGCCAAAGTGGGTGGTTGGGAATTTGATTTAACCAGGCAAAAGATATATTGGTCTGCCACCACACGTGCCATACATGAAGTTGAAGAAGACTTTGTGCCAGAACTGGAAACAGCATTGAATTTTTATAACCACGGTGATAGCAGGGACAAGATTAAGCAAGCCCTGCATGCCGCAGTAACAGAAGGTAAGCCCTGGGATCTCGAGTTGCAGATTGTTACTGCAAAGGGCCGGGAAATATGGGTAAGGGCTCAAGGGAACCCAGGCATGGAGAATGGCATTTGCAAAAGGTTGTATGGCACCCTGCAGGACATTAATGATAAGAAGAAGGCGGAACTTGAAATTATACATTCACGCAAATTGTTTAATGATGTGCTGCAATCGGCTTCCGAGGTAAGTATTATTGCATCCCGCACTGATGGCATTATTACCGTTTTTAACAAAGGGGCGGAAAGATTGCTGGGTTATACCGCCGAAGAAATGGTAGGTAAGCAAACCCCGGAAATAATACACGATGCGGAGGAGGTACGGCTGGCTGGCATAGCGCTTACCGAAGAATTCAATACACCTGTAGAAGGTTACCGGGTGTTTGTGCATAAATCTGAAATTTGCGGCTCTGATAAAAGAACCTGGACGTTTATAAGAAAAGATGGTTCACGTTGTACCGTATCGCTGGTGGTAACGCCTATAAGGGATATTAATGAATGTATTATTGGTTACCTGGGCATAGCCACAGATATTACACAACGGCGCAAGGCAGAGCATGCTTTGTCCGTAGAACGCTCCAGGTTATTGGCTTTTGTGGACCATGCCCCTGCGGCCGTAGCCATGTTTGACAGGGATATTAATTACGTGGCAGTAAGCAAACGATGGGTGGAAGAATACAGGCTGGAAGGGAAGGAGTTGATTGGCCGTTCTCATTACGAAGTGTTTCCAAACATAACGCAGGAGTGGAAAGCCATACACCAGCGCTGCCTGGATGGCGTAGTGGAAACCAATGATGAAGATATATGGCGGCCGCCGGGCTGGCAGCAGGATCAATACCTGCGTTGGGAGGTAAGGCCCTGGTACCAGTATGATGGCACTGTTGGCGGCATTATGATGTTTACCCAGGATATAACACAGGTTTGCCTGCAACGGGAAGAATTACGCAAGGCCAAGTACAATGCCGAGCAGGCGAGCATTGCCAAATCAGAATTCCTGGCTAATATGAGCCATGAAATACGTACGCCGCTTAACGGCGTTATTGGCTTTACAGACCTGGTGCTGAAAACCGCCCTTACCGATACACAGAAGCAATACCTTTCTATTGTTAACCAGTCTGCCAACGCATTGCTGAATATTATTAACGACATACTTGATTTCTCTAAAATTGAAGCGGGTAAACTGGAACTGGACATAAGCAAGTGCGACCTGCATGAAATGGCCAGCCAGGCCACGGATATCATCAGTTACCAGGCACAGCAGAAAAACCTGGAACTTTTGCTGCATGTACCGCCGGGCCTTCCCCGGTTTATCTGGGCCGACGAGATAAGGCTTAAACAGGTGTTGATAAACCTGCTGGGCAATGCCATTAAGTTTACCGAAAAAGGTGAAATAGAGCTGAAGATTGATATAATTAATCAGCATTCTCCGGAAGAGGCAGTGCTGCGTTTTGAAGTGCTGGATTCCGGTATTGGCATACCGGCAGAAAAACAGGACAAGATTTTTGAGGCTTTTTTGCAGGAGGATGCTTCTACCACCCGCAAGTATGGCGGCACGGGCCTGGGTTTAACCATTTCCAACAAGTTGCTGGGGCTTATGGGCAGCCGCATGAGGCTGGAAAGCAGGCCGGGGTATGGCAGCCGGTTTTATTTTGATTTAAAGGTAAAAACTGCGCATGGCGAAGCTGTTAACTGGCAGGACGAAGGCGCAGTTAAGCACGTTTTGATTGTAGATGATAACGATAACAACCGTTACATTTTAAAGGAGATGCTGCTGCTTAAAAACATTACTTCCGTAGAGGCACGTAACGGGTTTGACGCCCTTAACCTGCTGGCTGGCGGTGAAAGTTTTGATGCCATCTTTATGGACTACCACATGCCGCACCTGGATGGCCTGGAGACTACCCGTAAAATAAGAGAGAATTTTTCAGGGCCTGTATCGGCCACCAACGTTATACTTTTATATAGTTCTGCCGATGATGAAAAAATGATAAAGTGCTGTGAAGAACTGAAGATAAATACCCGCATAGCGAAACCTGTTAAGATGCAGGAACTGTTCAAAGCGCTTTCTAACGTATCCCTAAAAGGGACGAAGGGCTTTGAAGCAAAGACCAGCAACAAAAAAGCAACACAGAAGCATGATATAACCGTGCTGATAGCGGAAGACAACAGCGTTAACATGCTGCTGGCAAAAACTATTGTTAAGAGAGCCGTTCCGCAGGCTGTTATACTGGAAGCCCGTAATGGCAACGATGCATTGGCCCATTGCAGGCTGGTAAAGCCTGATATTATTTTTATGGATATACAAATGCCGGAAATGAACGGCTACGAGGCAACCCGTAACCTGCGGCTTATGCAACAACATACGCATGTGCCCATTATAGCTTTAACAGCCGGTAATGTAAAAGGGGAGAAGGAGCGTTGCCTGGAAGCGGGGATGAATGATTTTATTACAAAGCCTTTTGTAGAAGAGCATTTGCTGCAGGTGCTGGATAAGTGGGTATATGCAAAGGAAACGGCGCCGGTTGAAGCAGTTACCTTAGAAAAAGAAAAGCGGCATTTTAACTTAAACCAGGTAGTAGCGTTTCTTGATAATAATATGGAAGCCCTTGATGAATTTCTGCAGCTTTCCAGGGAAGAACTGTCATTGTCATTGGTTGAACTGCAGGAAGCATTGTCACAAAATAACCTGCCGGCACTAAATGCCGCGGCGCATAAGTTAAAAGGTACAGCGCTGGTGGCTGGTATGGATGAACTGGCGCACCTGGCCCGCTTACTCGAAACAATGCATGTATTTAATGTAACTGCCGCCACGGAGTTACTGGATGATATTAAAGCAGAGGCTGATGTTGTTTTACAGCATATTAACGGCGCCGGTATGGCGAACCTGAATTAACCTTGCCAATTTTTTTAACCTTGCTTGCTGCCTTTCTCTATTTCATGATTATATTAGCAAATTACTTGCTCCAATAAACTTTGTTAAGCCCTAAACCTGCATACGCTGCCGGTAAACTTTATTTCAAAACATATCAACCTCTGTAAACACCATGAGATTCTTTTTTGTGTTAGCCATGCTATTGGGTATTGCCGGACTGACGACTGCCCAGGACACAGTAAGAAATGTTAAGCAAGGCAATTGGAGCGATGCTTCCACTTGGGGCAATGCAACTATCCCTTCCGCTAACAGTGTTGTTTTTCTTGACTATGATTTGATAGTTGATGCAGACGCAGTTTGCATTGCGCTTTACCCCCAAGAGCATAGCGTTACAGTTAAAGCAGGTGTTTCATTAAAAATCACAGGGTCTGTAGCGGATACAATGCTGGCAAAAACGCCGGAAGCTAAAGCTTCATTCAACAATTCTTCTTTCGGTATTTATAAAGGCGTTTTTGTTGGCTCATCCGGAACTGTAAAGATTGCTGTTGGCAATACCCCTGGTGTAATAGCTGCCTTTGTAACGCTTGACAACAAACAAGACACTTTAATAACTACAAGTTCAGTGCAGGATGGCCAGGACATAACAGGCGCCTACTTTTCGGGTAAATTCAGCTCGTTGTATTTCAATGTAAACGCAAACGGCACTAATCCCACGGCCAGCCTTTCTATTGATGATCATCCCGAAATAAGTGTTATCGTAAAAAAAGAAACATCCTCGCAATTGGTAAGGTGTTTTGAAGGCAGCATAGCGGGTAATGATTTTGGGCCTTTTACGGCGCTTATTCAGGGCAATATCATTACCGGTCTTTCAAAGTCGGGAAGGTTTAACCAGTCTTATCTTGTTGATGGTACCATCAATGGTAACAATATTTCCGGTACCGCCAGTTCCGGGGCCACATTTACCGGAAAACTAAATAACAACACATGTGCCGGCCAGTGGGAGAATAAGGCAGACGCATTGAAAGGCACATGGTCTGGCAAGAGAACACTGTAGTAAATTTCATTAAGCAATTGCCGTCTCTTCAACTGTTATTTCCTTAAAATTACTCTTCTCCGCTTCACATAAAGGACATTGATAAGACTCAGCTATTGTGTTAAAAGCAGTTCCCGGCAGTATATTGTTATCGGGCTCCCCAAACGCCTCATCGTACACTGTAAGACAATGCATGCATTGATGTACCGTTCGTTGCCGGTTAACTTTATCGGTAATTGTCTTTTGTTTCTTTGCTGCAGCTCTTTTTTCTGCAAGGTTAATGTTCTTACCCTGTTGGTTGCAGGCGGCCAGTATAGCTCTTCTCAATTGTTCCGGCAGCAATGCTTTGGGGTTTCCTTTGCTAAAAGCCATTGCTGTTCTTTCGTTCGGGTTAAAGTCATGTGCACACAGAATATCATACACGTAAAATAATTCAAGCCGCCCAATCTTAAGCAATGCCCTGCGCTTTACAAGAATGCTGCTGAAAATTTCACTTTTGCTTCTTGTTTTAATACCAATGCAAATGCCCGAGGTCCTGGTATCATTATCATTCAAGTGCTTTACCAGCAGCCTTTTAAGGGCCAGCCCTTCATTGCAGTTATCTTCTACCTGGAAGTTGAGTTCGTTGGCCGCGTGCCGTACATTAACCTGGAATTTGGTAAGCAGGTTGTTCCATAATATCCGGTCTTTCTCTTCTATGTTTTTTATAATAAGTGATTTCCAGGGTGTAGCGCATAACAACCCTATCCTTGTTTCCAGGCAAAGTATACATAGGGCTTTCAAAAATTCTGTGTCATACAATTCATCTCGCCTGTAAATGCCCAGCCAGTATTTATCGTAGTACCGGTTAAGCCCTTCGTAATACGGCAGGTTAAAAACAGGCATTGCAACAGGTTTTTCTGCCTGCTTACTTATGTAATTTTCTCTTTGTACCATATTGTATAAATCATCGCCACTTGCATCCGGGTTATCATAAAATAAAGCTGCACATTGCAATATCAGCTCTTCAATATGTTTCGACATCCTTGCCACATCATTCGTATATATCAAGTCCCTCCATTCATACACCGTATTTGTTTTAGGAAACCTGATAAATAAATGCCAGAAATGCGGTTGGGGAGATGATACCCAGTTAATATTGCCGGTAAGCAATGGCGTAAAACTCTGGTTGGCATCACAAAGATTTATCTTCAGAATTGGCGGCGTCCCCATCATGTCCAGCACATCCTTATAAATGCCTTCCGTAAGCCAGCCATGTGTACTTAAAATGGCCGCGGCAGGGTAGGAGCTTAATATGTTGGGATATTTGTCCGCATCTGTCTCGTAGTGTATGCCAAGGCTTGCCAGTTCTGCGGTAAATACGGGCATGTCCGGCGCTGCTACTTCTGCCAGCAATTGTTGCCGCAGCCCAAACCTAACCTGTTGTACGCTTGCTTTACCCGCCGCCACTAATATGTTGTACAAATTTCCCGGTGATATAATACCGCCGGGAAAATTGATTTTAATGATTGAATAATCTTTCATGTTCAAAATTTTTTTGGGCCCGGCTGGATGAACTACCATGAGGCCTCCGTTGCGTCGCACTCTTGTACGCCTTGTTCTTTATTCAGCTTTTATCTAAGCGTAGATAGCCAGTTTGCAGCTATACATCGTAAATCCCACATCAAACACTTTACATAAAGGTACTTCGTACTTCAAACTTCGTACTTGTTGCATCGCACATCTCACATCAAACACTTTACATAAGAAAGGTACTTCGTACTTCGTAAATCGTACTTTGTTTACATCGTACATCTCACATAAAACATCTTACATAAAAAAGGTACTTCGTACTTCAAACTTCGTACCTGTTACATCGTACATCTCACATCGAACACTTTACATAAGAAAGGTACTTCGTACTTCGTAAATCGTACTTTGTTTACATCGTACATCTCACATAAAACATCTTACATAAAAAAGGTACTTCGTACTTCAAACTTCGTACCTGTTACATCGTACATCTCACATCGAACACTTTACATAAGAAAGGTACTTCGTACTTCGTAAATCGTACTTTGTTTACATCGTACATCCCACATCAAACATCTTACATAAAAAAGGTACTTCGTACTTCAAACTTCGTACTTGTTACATCGTACATCCCACATCAAACATCTTACATATTTACAAGTACTTCGTATTTCTAACTTCGTACTTGCCCATGTGTTTCTCCAGGATAGCCTGTACTTCCGGGCGACAACTTCCGCAGCCCATTCCTGCGCCGCTGGCCTGGCACAGTGCTTTTAACTCAATGCAACCTGCTTTTATTTTATTTTCAATATTGCCTTCGCCCACGCTGCCGCAGCTACATACCAGCTTGCCAATTACGGGTTCAGCCTTTTTGCCCGAACGCAATAACAGCAAACGCTTTTCACTTAGCTCCATCCTGTTTTGTATCAGGTCACGAAACTCCAGGAACTCACTTTTGTCGCCAATCAGTATGGCGCCTACAAGCCTGTCGTTGTGTATGATGCATTTTTTGTAGTAGCGTTTGGCTTTGTCAATAAACACCACTTCTTCATAGGCCGGGTCATCAGGGCATTGGGTTATGCCGAGTGAGCAAAGGTCTGTGCCATGCATCTTTAAAATGTTCATCAGCAAAGAGCCCTCATAATATTTTGCAATATCCCCGTTCAGGTATTGCGCCACAATTTCCGCCTGCTGTTCAGCCGCAGCCGTAATGCCGTAAAGAAACCCTTTGAATTCCGCAATCTCTCCAATAGCGAAAATATCCGGGTCGCTGGTTTGCAGGTATTCATCCACTACAACACCCCGTTTGCAATCCAGCCCGCAGGCTTTCGCCAGTTCAATATTGGCAACTGTTCCAATAGCCACCACAACCGCCTGGCAATTGATCAGCAGCCCGCTTTTTAAGCGTATGCCCTCTATTTGTGTATTGCCCAAAAAGCGTTCAATTTCGTCATTGTAGTAAATGTCAATACCCTTGTCGGTGAGTTCTTCGTGCAATAACTGGCTGCCCAATGGGTCAAGCTGCCTGTCCATCAGGCGGGATATGCGCTGTATAACGGTTACTTCCACATTCACTTCACGTAACGATGCAGCCAATTCAATACCCAGCAGGCCCCCGCCCACAATAATTACTTTGCCATTGGCCGGGTTAACATGCCGTTTAAACGCATCCGCATCCGGCCTGCTGCGCATGGTAAATATGCCGGGTAACGGTGGCATATCCCGTAGGGGCGCTGCACGGCTGCCCGTGGCCATCAGCAGTATATCATAACTATGTACGCTGCCGTTGCTGTCGGTAACCTGTTTGTTTGCTCTGTCTACATGCTCAACGCTAACACCCCGGTGTAAAGTAATGTTCAGTTCATATTCTTCACGGTCAGTCATCTTCACCAGTTGTTCCCACTGCTGTACACCGCTGATATAATCCGGCAGCATTACCCTGTTGTAAAACGGAAAGTTCTCTTTGCTGAAGACCACAATTTCATCTTCAGTATTCAGCGCCCTGTAACTTCTTACAAAGCCGCAAGCCCCGGCACCGGCTCCAATCACCACTATTTTTTGTTTGGGCTTTTGATAACGCTTTACCTCTACCGCGGAAAACTTAAAATCAGGTTCTTTAGATACAGGGTCAACAAGATTGTTGGTTAAATTGTTGGCCCTGTTTAAATCGTTGTTTAAAATCTTTCCCCAATGCATGGGTAAAAACACAACGCCGGGTTTAATGTCTTCCGTAAGCTTTGCTTTTACTCTTACATTGCCTCTCGCATTGGTTACTTCAACCAGGTCGTTCTCGTGTATGTTTCTTTTGCCTGCATCATCAGGGTGTATTTCCAGGAATGAGTTGGCAATATGTTGCTTCAGTTTGTTCACCTTGCCGGTCTTGCTCATGGTATGCCATTGGTCCCGTATGCGGCCGGTGGTTAATATTAAAGGCAGGTTGTTGGTTAGCGGTTCTGACTGATTACTATCGTCAACCGCATGAATTACAGCTTTAGCGGACGACGTATAAAACCTGTGGTCTTCAAATAAACGTTTTGTGCTGTTGTTGTGTTCGTTTTTTGTGTATGGCCACTGAACACTTCTTTTTTGTTTCAGCAATTCGTAGCTCAAACCGCTGATGTCAATATGTGTGCCTTCGGTTAAGCGGCAGTGTTCGGCGTAAATATCTGATGGCTGTTTGTAATCAAAGCCATCAAAGCCCATCATTTGGGCAAAGCGGCAAATAATTTCCGCGTCAGGCAAAGCTTCTCCCGGTGCTTCAGTTATTTTGCTAAGGTGTGTTATCCTTCTTTCCGCATTGGTCATGGTGCCTTCCTTCTCAGCCCAGGCAGCGGCAGGTAATACTACGTCGGCATACCGCAGGGTTTCTGCCCTGTTGCTCACTTCCTGCACTACCACAAACTTTGCCTTTTGAAGGGCCGCTTCGGCCATACGTACATCAGGCAAACTAACCAGCGGGTTGGTGCCCATAATCCATATTGCTTTCAGCCGGCCATCGTTCAGCGCTTCAAAAATTTCTGTTGCGGTATAACCAGGCTTTGCCGAAAGGGGATTGCTTTTCCAGAACTGCTGAACATACAAGCGGTCTTCTTCATTGTTCAGGTTGCGGTGTGCAGGCAACAGGTTGCTAAGGCCGCCAACTTCACGGCCACCCATGGCATTAGGCTGGCCGGTTAAAGAAAGTGGCCCGCTGCCGGGCTTGCCAATCTTGCCGGTTACCAGGTTAAGGTTAATGAGGCTTAGGTTTTTGTTTACACCCACTACGCTCTGGTTTAAGCCCATCGTCCACATGGTTATAAAGCCACCGGCGTTGCCAATATGTTCTGCGGCCTCGTAAATCAATTGTTCCGGTACATCGCAAATGGCTGCTGCTTCGGCAATACCGCGCTGCATAACCTTATCGCGGTAGGCTTCAAAACCTTCTGCATGCTGTTTGATAAAGTGAATGTCAATATCTCCATTCTCAATCAATACCCTTCCTATGGCGTGGTGCAGTATTATATCCGTACCCGGCCTTAGCTGCAGGTGTACATCTGCATTGGCGCAGGTTTGCGTTTTGCGTGGGTCGCTAACGATTATCTTCAGGTGTGGGTTGGCTGCTTTGGCGGCTTCAACCCTTCGCCATAAAACAGGGTGGCACCACGCCGGGTTGGCGCCGGCCACAAAAATGCAGTCCGTTAGTTCAATGTCGTCATAAACAACCGGAACACTGTCTTCCCCCAGGCTCATTTTGTAGGCTGCTACCGCGCTGCTCATGCAAAGCCTCGAATTGGTATCTATGTTATTGCTACCTATAAAACCTTTGATCAGTTTATTAATTACATAATATTCTTCGGTAAGGCATTGGCCGGAAGCATAAAACGCAACTGAATCGGGGCCGTATTTATCAATCAGCGTTTTAAACACGGCAACTGTTCTTTCCAGGGCCGCATCCCAGCTTACCCTTTGCTTCGGCATGTTTTTGTTGTAGCGCATTTCAGGGTATAGCAACCGGTCGCTTTTGTCCATTACGGTGTAATGCAGGTTCATGCCTTTGCTGCAGAGCATGCCGCGGTTTACAGGATGGTCTTTGTCTCCTTCAACGCTTAATTTGCCGTCGCGGTCTTTGTGCACAACAACCCCGCACCCTACACCGCAATAACAACAGGTGGTACGGTACCCCCCGGCCCCCTGAAGGGGGAGCTTGTTAGCCTCTTGATTTTTACCGAAGTCGCTCAAAGTTTATCTGTTTAGTTTGTCTGCGAATACACCCGGCCCCCTAAAGGGTGAGTTTGATAGCCTCTTGATTTTTATTGAAGTCGCTCAAAGCTTATCCGTTTAGTTTGCTATGACATATGCGGGTTGCTGCACCTTGCTGAATAAAGTACAGATCCCTTCGTTTTGCTCAGGGCAGGCTACTGCAGCAGTTGGTGAGTAGAATTGCTGCAGTACAAGTGAGTGACACAACAGAAGCCTAATAGTAGTAATGCAGCTAAGTACATAATTGTATTTCACTTTTTATGGCGTTTATGCTGCCGCCATTTCCGCACCATGCTGCATTTTTGCTACGGCCACAGGCTTAACAAATCTTGTTACCAATACAATGCCTGCAACGGCCATTACGATAAAGCCGATATAAGTAAACGCCTGTGCATACGTGATGCTTTGAGATTTGAACAGGAAGCCGAACAACATACCGCCTACATTGCCGCCTGCCCCAACAATGCCACTGATGAGCCCAACATTTTTATCGTTTATAAAAGGCGTGATACCATACGTAGCACCATTGGCCATTTTAAGGAATAACGCGAAAGTGAGCATGGATATGATGGCCACGCCCAGCGTGCCTGCCTGTGCGAAAATGAGCAGGCCGATACCTTCCAGCAGCAGTACGCCGGCCAGTAGCAAACCTTTGCCACGCATGCCAAAACGTTTGCCCACCTTGTCTGATACAATGCCGCCCAGCGCCCTGGCAAAAATGTTCATAAAGCCAAACACGCCCGCCCATAAACCCGCTGTTGATTGTGACAGTTTAAACGTATCTACAAAATGCAGCGAGGCTACATTGTCAAAAGTTATTTCCATACCAAAGCACATGGCATAGGCCAGGGTTAACGCCCATATCCGCCAGTCTTTTAAAACTGACCAATCTGTTTTTTGCGCAGCGGCTTTTGTTTTGCCAATTTCTTTGTAGTTGCCTTCGGGTGTGTCTTTGGTAAAGCGGTAATACAGCCATGCTACAAACAGCATCATCAGGCCCGGTATAATCATGGCATAGCGCCAGGCTTCGGCTTTGGTGTAACCGAAACCTACTATGGTGGCGAATATTACGGGCATCAGCATGTTGGTAATGCCGCCGCCCAGGTTGCCCCAGCCGCCTGCCACGGCATTGGCCGTGCCTTTAATATTGGGTGCGAACATGATGGAGGTATGAAACTGTGTAATGACAAAAGAAGCGCCGATGATTCCGATGGCGGCGCGGAACAGCAGGAACGTTGTGTAATCTTTTGACAGGCCTACCAGGAATACGGGCAGCGAGCCGATGAGTAACAACCGTACCGCTGTTATGCGTGGCCCCCAGGTATCGCACAGTTTGCCAATAACAAGCCTTGCAATAATGGTGGAAGAAACAGAAACTATAATAAGGTTACCTACCTGCGCTTTGGTAAGGTGCAGGTCTTCGCGTATGGTGGGCATTAACGGCGCCAGGCCAAACCACCCGAAAAAGCATACAAAGAACATGAGCCAGGTGGTGTGAAAGGTTTTCATTTGAACACCCTTGAGGCTGAATATATTTAGTTTGGTTAATTGTTGTGACATGGTGGTGAATTGTGAGTGGTGAATGGTGCCCCCATCCCCTAAAGGGGTGTTATGGAGGCTGGTGAATAATATGGGCTTCCTGGCTCCCCTTCGGGGGGGAGGTTACAGTTTTACGTTAATCATCAGGTAAGCCCAGTTATTACCGCCCTGTGCGTTGGCTATATTTTTTACATTGGCCGATGACAATAAAGAGGTGGAGGCAAAATGGCTGTAGCCTGCTTCAAAACTTACCTGTTTGGTAAGGCTGTATTGGCCTACTATGTCCAGCTCGGTGCCGAAGCTTTTCTTTTTGTTGTCTTCGCCTGCTGCAGGTACTTTGGCCGCGCTGCTGAACTGGTGTATATCAGCGGTAAGCCAGAACTTGTCTGATGCTTTGAATTTTGTTTTGACATAATAATCCACAAGGCCGCCTTTGCCGAAGCCGTTTGCGGCATAGAAATAATCCATCAGCCCCCAAAACTTATGCGGTGTGCCATACAAAGGGTCAAACGTGTTGCTGGTAGCGCCGCTGCTGCCGCCGGTGGTATAATCAATACCCGGGCCGGCGCTAAACTTTTTATTGAATGAATACTTTAATAGTCCGCTCAGCAACCCTGCGTTTAGCTTTTGTCCTGCCGCTGTTTTGCCAAACTGGTAATAGGCCGAAGCGGTTACATTTAGTTTGCTGAAACTGTTGTTAAGGTAAAATCCTGTGGTGGCCCTGCCCCAGGTACCGGGCATAAAAGTTTTGGATGGAACGCTGTTGATGGTATCGTTATGAAATTTACTGAACTGGTCGGCAAAGAACAAGAATGAAACGATGCCTTTCTTCAGCTTCCTTGCCGCATACAAAAACTCCATGCTTTTATACATAGTGCCACCGTTAGTGGTTGCAGCGTAATTGCCGGGAACAGTGCTGTTGTATACTGTGCCCGATGCGTTTTCTTTGTTTTGGTTAAAAGCAGCGCCTGCATGCAGCGTAAGCAAGGGTGTTTCGTACTTCAATACTGCTGCATCGTGGCGGCGTGCCTGTTGCAGCCAGTCCAGGTTGCCTATCAGGCGCTGGTCATCGTACACCAATTCCTGGCGGCCTATTTTTAAGCTTAATGCTTTGTTTTTAAGTGTTGTATCAGTTAATAAAATTTCTGCCCAGGCTTCGTGCAGCATAAGGGCATTGTTGTCTTGTGTGGTGGTGCGGTTAATGGTAGAAACATCCTGCCCCCATACACGTACATCCTGCGCGGTTACGCCAAACTTTAAGCGGTACATATTGTAGGCTAAGGATACTCTTGTTCTTTGCGAAGTAAAGATGGCCGGTTTGGTCTCTTTGGAGAGGGGCGAGCCCTGCCCGTCACGGTATTCGGTGCGGGTGCGCAACTGTGCGCCGATGGTTAACTGCGCCTTTAGCTGCTGTGTGGCTGCTATGCTGCCAAGCGCATATATTGAAATTTTTATAAATGTATTTTTCATTTATATTTGACTGGGTTTTAAGTGTGAATGACTATCTATTTAAAACCTTCAAAAGTCCGGTTAGGCTGCCACCTGCCGGGCTTTTACCTCCCAACCCCCTAAAGGGGGAGTTAGGAAGCTTCGAATGGAGAAAAATCTTCTTTTTTGATTATTAATTGATCGAGATTTTCCCACCTTTTATTTTTGGATACCAGCGTCAGTATTTCATAGCATCGCCTGTTGCGTCGCAATCCGTTCATCGTTCCCATCTTTGGGCGGCATTTAAGCGGGTATTAAAAACGCCTGGCTTTGTTTCAAATCGTTACCTCTTTTCAATCATTGCCACCAGCGGTAATTCCGATGTACACCAGGTCATTTTCAATCTTTACCGGGTAAGTTTTGATGCTGCACTCATCGCCGCTAAGGCATTCGCCGGTTTTGAGGGAGAAAGTTTTTTTGTGGAAAGGACAGGCTACTTTGGGTTCGCTGTTGTGAGAGCCTATCATACCGCGGCTTAATGCCATCTGTTGTTTATGCGGGCAAAGATTTTGAGATGCGTACCATTCGCCTCGGCGGCTGAATTTAAAGAGGGCTATTTGTTCTTCGCCGTATTTTACGCATACGCCGCCATTGTCAGGAACATCATGTACGGCGCATGCGGCGAACCAGCTACCCCCATCTCCTGAAGGATGGTAGCCGGTAGAATGTTTTGTTGCATCCGGTTCATGAGCAGGATGCAATACTTGTGTGTTGTTCATGAATGCAAGTTTTAAGTGTTAAATCTCTTTGTACCCGTTGGTATTGCCTGTTTGTCCAGAACCTGCAATGCCGGGCTATAATTTAGTTCATCAAAGAGCGATGTTGTTACGGAGACGGATTTGCTGCGTAGCGTTCAGAACGTACAAGTGAGTGACACAACTGGGTTGCATGCTTGTATTGTCGTTGGGCTCAAAAACCCCCATCCCCTGAAGAGGTGTTCAGAAAATTTCAAGCTGAAACCCTGTACTTCCTACTCGCTACTCCCCATTTTCCACTCGCCAAAGAATTACCACTTCGCTTTCTTCTGTCCCCTCATATCGTCAAATGCGATGGTTGGGTCTTTCTCCGCAGGTGCATTTACAAAATGGTTGAAGCGTTTGCGCAGTTCGGGTGTTTCTACTACTTCTTTCCATTCGCATTTGTAGTTGTCAACCAGCAATTGCATTTCTGCTTCCAATTGCCCAGCGATGCCCAGGCTATCGTTTACCACTACGTTGCGCAGGTAGTTAATGCCGCCCTCCATTTTATTAAGCCAGGTAGCAGTTCGTGTAAGCGGGTCAGCCGTTTTAATATAGAACATCAAAAAACGGTCTATGTATTGTATGCAGGTTTCGCTGTCAAGGTCAGTAGCCAGCAGCAACGCATGCTGCGGTTTGGAGCCTCCGTTACCGCACACATACAGGTTCCAGCCTTTTTCTGTAGCGATGATACCAAAGTCTTTGGATTGTGCTTCTGCGCATTCGCGGATGCAGCCGGAAACGGCGGATTTCAACTTGTGCGGCGCACGAAGGCCGCGGTAACGTTCTTCTATCCGTATAGCGAAGCTTACGCTGTCGTGCAGGCCAAAACGGCACCAGGTGCTGCCCACACAGCTTTTTACAGTGCGCAATGCTTTGCCATAGGCATGGCCGCTTTCAAAACCTCCGGCGATAAGTTCAGACCAAATGTCGGGCAGGTCGGAGAGGTGGGCGCCGAATAAATCAATGCGCTGGCCACCGGTTATCTTGGTATACAGGTGGTATTTTTTAGCTACTTCGCCAATAACAATCAATTTGTCTGGGGTAATCTCACCACCGGGTATGCGTGGCACTACAGAGTAAGTACCACCTTTTTGTATGTTGGCCAGGTAGCGGTCGTTGCTGTCCTGCGCGGTATCATTGCCTTTTTTCAGGATCATGTCATTCCACAGGCTGGCCAATATAGAGCTTATGGCCGGTTTGCATATTTCGCAGCCATCGCCGTGGCCAACAGTATCCAGCACTTCATCGTAAGAGGTTAATTGTTTCAGCTTCACCAGGTCGTACAGTTCCTGCCTTGAATAACTGAAGTGTTCGCACAAAACGTTGCGTACATATTTACCCTGCGCTTTCATGGTGTGCAGCACCAGGTCTTTAATCATCGGTACACAGCCGCCACAACCGGTGCCCGCTTTGGTACATTTTTTAATACTGTCAACGGTTTCGCAGCCGTTAGCTGTTACAGCATTGCAAATGGCATCTTTGGTAATGCTTTCGCAACTGCAGATAAGCGCATCGCCGGGAAGACCTGCCACGCCGGCGCCGGCATCCGCCTCGCTGCCCCCACGTGAGCCAAGTATTACATCTTCCGGGTTAGGTGGCAGCACTACTTTGTTTTTGCAGGTTTGTAAAAGCATGTTATAGGCTTCGGCATCGCCTATCAAAATGCCGCCCAGCAAATGTTTACCGTCGGCCGATACGTTGATGCGTTTATAGATGCCTTTCACAGTGTCTTCAAAAACTACTGTGCGGCAGTCATCGCCGGAAATGAAAGGGTCGCCAAAACTGGCTACATCTACGCCAATAAGTTTAAGCTTGGTGCTCATGTCATAGCCGGTAAAACCCCCATCCCCTGAGGGGGTATCCAGGGAAATGATTTTAGCTATTGCCGCATCGGCCATGGCATAACCAGGCGCAACCAGGCCATATATCATGCCTTTGTAAAGGGCACATTCGCCAATGGCGAAGATGGCCGGGTCGCTGGTTTGCATGTGGTTGTTAACCACAATGCCGCCGCGGTTACCGGTTTCCAGCCCGCATTGCCTGGCAAGTTCATCCCTGGGCTTTATGCCGGCAGAGATAACGAGCATGTCAACGGCGATGCTGGAACCATCGGTAAACTCCATGGCTGAGATGTGAGGATGGCCTACAATCGAAGAGGTATTTTTATTGGTGAAAATCTTTAATCCGAGGCTTTCCAGTTTGCGCTGCAGGATTTTAGAGCCGGCCTCGTCAATCTGGCGGGGCATTAGCCTGGGGGCAAACTCAATAACGTGCGTATCGGTAATACCCAGGTCAATCATGGCTTTGGCTGCTTCAAGACCTAAAAGCCCACCGCCGATAACAGCGCCTTTCCTGGCTTTTTTGGCATAGGCGGTCATTAACTCCAGGTCTTCAATGGTGCGGTAGATAAACACACCTTCTTTTTCCACGCCTGGTATAGGCGGAACAAAAGCGGATGAACCGGTGGCCAGTACCAGGTAATCATAACTAAGTGTTATGCCAAGATGAGAGGTTACCTGTTTGTTTTCCCGGTCAATATGGGTAACCGGGTCTCCCAGGTGTAGTTTAATATTATGGGAAGCATACCAGTCAGTAGGCGCCATCGCCAGGTCGTCGGCTGATTTGCCCGCAAAATATTCGCTCAGGTGAACACGGTCGTAAGCGGGGCGTGTTTCTTCGCCGAAAACGGTTATATCAAATTTCTGCGCCTCGGTTTTAGTAAGCAGTTTCTCGCAGAATTTATAGCCGACCATTCCATTACCGATTATTACAAGTTTCATCTGTAATATTTTATTGGTTAATGTAAGAATGATGGCAAGCAGTCGTATTGTAAAAAAATATATACAATAAAAGAAAGTTTTAAACTGGCAGATTTAATGTTTAATTTATTGTTTATGTCATAAAATTACGGAAATATTTTTTAAATTTGAAATGAAAATATGATTTAAGTAATATAATTATAAATGTAATATGAAAAAGCTTCTTTCTTTGGTAGGTGCAGGCCCGGGAGACCCGGAGCTAATTACCCTAAAAGCTATCCGCACCATTAAAAACGCCGCTGTTGTGTTATATGATGCGCTGGCAAACGAAGCTTTACTGGAGTATGCTTCTCCCGGGGCCATTAAGCAATTTGTGGGTAAACGTTATGGCTGCCATGCACTTTCACAACAGGAAATCAATCACCTTATTGTAGAACATGCTTATAGCCACGGCCATGTGGTAAGACTGAAGGGGGGAGACCCCTTTGTTTTTGGCCGGGCGCAGGAAGAAATAGATGCGGCAAGGGAAGCCGGCATAGAGGTGGAAGTAATACCGGGTATTTCCAGTGCGCTGGCTGTTCCGGCATCTCATATGATACCTTTAACCTGCCGTGGCATTAATGAAAGCTTTTGGGTTACTACCGGCACCACCCAGAGCGGCGGGATATCGCCTGATATAAAGCTGGCTGCAAAATCATCCGCTACCGTTGTTATATTAATGGCCATGAGTAAGCTGGAAGCCATTATGGATTTATTTGCGGCAGAAGGCAGGGCCGAAACCCCTGTAGCTATCATACAAGATGGCACCACTCCGCAGGCTAAAATGGTAACCGGAACCGTCAGGGATATCGCTTTCCGGGCCCAATATGCTGGGTTGGGTAACCCGGCCATCATATTGGTAGGGGAGGTGGTAAGGCTAAATCCGGGCCCGTTAAAAGAAAACCTGGGCGCTGCTGTAGCCAATCATTATAGCCAACCTTTTTTTTAAAAAGCTGAACTGAGCAAAACCCGTTGAACTTTTACCTGGTATTGTATGCACCGCGTGTAGAAACATTACCCGTAAATCTGTTTTACAGACAACCCCGGGTGTTACACCTACGTACTCACTACTTTAACAAGGGCCGGGTAATCTATAATTGCATCGCCAACGTATGTATTGTGTAAATGTAAACCCGCCGGAACGCCCCGGCCATCTATATTACATGTTTTAGTGGTAGTTAGATAGATATATAGTGTTTGGTTTCTCTACACGCTGCCGGTTTCTACCGGCAGCTTTTGTATAAGATAGGTACTGTCGCCATCCTGCCCGGCTATATTATTTCAAGCATTTTTTTTGATACCAGCGACGGTTTTTCATGGTTCTGAAGTTTCAGCTTTTTTATTGTACTAATTGATTTTAGTTATTTAAATCTAAAGTCTAATTTATAATCAAAGAGCCATGGGATTTTTGGGTTGACATTTTCTGCTTCAAGCCGCTGGGCTATGTTTTCATAATGGTTTCGTAGCTGCAGTGCTTCATGGTCTCTGTAGTAGGTTACAATGATGGTGTCATTTTCCACCCTGATATCCCCTTCCATGTTAGTGAGTACCTGTTGTGCTGTATGCGCTGCTGTCCATTTTTTGTAGTTATCGGGCAATTTGTTTTTGAGTTGGTGGGTGGCAGCCTGTGCTATGAGTGCCAGGGTTTGTTTTCCATATTTTATATTGAGGTTAAAGGTGGAGGCCCTGTTCCATCCTATATCCCCGTTAAAGTTGAAGAATTCTTCTATTGTCCACCGTTGCGGGAATATTTGGGTAACCAATTCGAGGGCTGTCTGGCTGGAGGTAGTTAAGAATGGTTTGTAATTATAGGCATCCTCCCGCTCTCCCTGGCGTTGTACCAATAATTTCAGAGTATGGGGACTGTTGTCAAAGGCAAAGTCTGTGCAGGCCAGTGCATATCCTGCCCACAGGGGTTTGTATTGCAGGTGCTCCAGGCGGCCTGTAATTTTTTTAATTGCAGGTGCCGGCATTAATATGTCAAATGTTGGGTGCTGACAAAAATAATCACCCACCTCCTGTGTGAAGTGCTCCTTATCGGCTATAAAAAGGCCCACCCTGTTCAATTATATCGGCCAGTTGCAGGGTGGCAGGGCTGCAGTTTTTGCCGGAGGAGCCAAGCGTAAAAGCCAGGGGCTGGCCGCTGAATGCATCCACGCAAAAAAAGGTCTGCATCATTTTATGCCCCGGTTCATCCGGTCTTTTCTTTTTGTGGGGCATTGTACGCCGGGTTGCTGATTGTATCCTGTGCGGGTCAATGGCCAAAACATGCCGGCCATCGTAATGATGCTGCAATCTCCTGAGTTGCATCAGTGTTATCTGCAGGTGTTCGTAGGTTTGCA
>NZ_VVIP01000057.1 GCF_009650435.1 Foetidibacter luteolus | reverse complement strand
TTTGCCGGTAAGCCGCTGGCGATGGATAAACTTGGGTACCGGTACAAGCCCAATACCAACCAGCTTGACCATATTACGGATGATGTGAATGCGGCCAATTATACGGAAGATATTGACGGGCAGGGTACCAACAATTATGAGTACGATGAAATAGGCAACCTTGTAAAGGATAAAGCGGAGGGTATAGGGCAATCGCAGCAAAGTAAGATTGAGTGGACGGTATATGGCAAGATCAGCAGCATTAGAAAAGATAACGGGATGCTGATTGCTTATACCTACGATGCGGGTGGTAACAGGATAAGCAAAGCGGTATCCAATGACGGTGGCACTACCACCACCTGGTATGTGCGGGATGCAGGCGGCAATGTGATGGGGGTATATGTATCGGGTGATAACACTAAAAACAGCGGACGGCTTACGCAAACGGAAACGCACCTGTATGGCAGCAGCAGGCTGGGCTTGTATAAAGCGGAGGTGGATGTTACCCTGGCGGCAACAAATACAGCTACTTTGGCGGGTGGTAAAACGGCTTATTTGTATAGCTTTACAAGGGGTGAAAAGTTCTTTGAATTAAGTAATCATTTGGGCAATGTGCTGGCTGTGGTGACGGATAAGAAACTGCAGCACACGGAGGATAACTCAACAGTTGACTATTACCTCGCAGATGTGGCAAGTGCAAATGACTATGCGCCTTTTGGGATGCAGTTGGTGGGCAGGACGGTTAGTACTGGTGGGTATAGGTATGGGTTTAATGGGAAGGAGAATGATAAAGAAACTATAGGTACTTCTACGTATGATTATGGATTTAGAATTTATAGCCCGGCAATAGGTCGATTCTTGTCTGTTGACCCATTAATGGCATCCTACCCATGGTATACGCCTTATCAGTTTGCAGGAAATAAACCTATTGCAGCAATTGATTTAGATGGCTTGGAAGAAAAGATAGTTGTTTCAGGTTCGGAGGAATCTCATGGTAGATATTCTTTGAATTTTATTTTGCCAGCAATGAAAAAAATTGATGCGCATAAGACAGAAAATAAAACAACGGAAGTTTCTTGGTTGATCTTTAGAGCAGGATATACAGAGAAACAAGTTCAGCAAATAAATTCATGGTCAGCAGCACGGAATGTTAACGTTACATGGTTGAATTCTTCAGAGGAATTCGTGAATTACATCAATACAAAAAATACATCTAATAATCCCTCTTTGGTCAATAGAAGAAAGGATGATTTAATCCAATCAATAGATATATATTCTCATGGAATACCTGGAATGTTTGATTTTGGTCATGGTCATAACGAAAATAACGCGCAGGGTATTAAAATTTCCGAGGCGTACAAATTTGATGAAAGTAAGTTGGGAATGATATCGCAGGATGCATTTATGACTGAGGCTGTCTTAACCTCAAATGCTTGTAGAACAGGGGCTGGTGCAAGCATAGGAGATGTTTCTCTTTTCTCATCTGAGCCCGAAAACAGTTTAGCTCAAAAAATAGCCGATCGTTTAAATATTACTGTTAATGCTTTGCAAAGTCGGAGTCTTTATACAGGAATATTAGGAAATAAAGTTGACTTGTTTTTAAAAGATAAATTCGGAAGTCCAACAAATAGAGATTCGAATGGCAATGACTGGATGAAAAACTTAAATGAAATACAATATCCTACAAAGGGTAGCACTCCGTATTTTGCACCCGGATGGACCACATTTAAAAAAGGGAAGAATCCAGAAGTTAAGAATCAAGGAAATATGGTGGTTAAATAAATATTTATGATAAGACAAAAAAATTTTAAAGAGTTTTGGATTCTTTTTTCTGTGTGCTTGGTGTTTAGTTTTTCATGTAACAGAAAAAATAAAACGTATAGTTTAGAGGACTATAACTGGTACATAAAAAGTAGTATGGTTGTGAAGAAAGATTACTTTGCCCCTAAATCTGCTCAGCAATACTGTTTTAAAATTTTTCATGATACTAATTTGGATTTAACATCATACTATTTGGTAGTTGATATAAATGGGAAGATAGTTTATAGCGGAGATTATAAATCAAAAATCATATTTTCATTTGAAAAGACAACTAAGTTGAACACACTATCGGTCTGCTTAGGTAATTTAAAGAAAGAGCAGGAGTTTTGTTGGGAAAATAAGGATGTCTACGATTTTCAAGAAGAGTCGGTTAAGTGTTATGATGTTAAACTTTTGTCTGAAAAAAATATGGATTATTCTGCTGGAATTAAAATGAAGATATATTAACTGCCTCCCCGCTCTTGGTAGAAAGCCGCAAATAAAAGCAGGCCGCTATCCAAAGAGTTAGCCTCAGTGGCTCTTTGCATTTGGAATAGAAGGCAGTCTTCGAACTGCCTCAATATTTATGGCGAAGGGGTGCTGAATAGCTGTATTATTATTTTGCGGCGGAGTAAATACTAATACCCGCGTAAAAGTCGCCCAAAGAACGGAACGATGAAGTGATTGCGACGCAACGAAGCCGCCATGAAAAACTTCCTGCCGGTACCATAAATATGCCAATGATGCGGTAGTAAGCTTTACAATATTTCAAACGGAAATTATAAATGGATTAAAAACTTAGAATGATTAGGCAGATGCCAATATCTTGCGAAACAGCTTAATATGCCCAGATAAAAATTTAGTCTAAATCCTGTTCTATGAAAATGTTTTTTACGCTTTTTGTTTTTGTTGTGGTTCTTAATTGCAAGGTAGTTACCGCGCAGGTTAATGTGCAGGATTCACTTGCATTGGTGGATTTGTATAACAGTACCGGCGGCCCGCAATGGGATGATAATACCAACTGGCTATCCGCAACGCCTGTGAGCGGATGGTACGGTATTAAACTGGATGATGGCGGCCAAAGGGTAAAAGAAATAAGCCTGAATTCCAATAATTTAAACGGCAGCTTACCTGAATCTGTAGGTAATCTTGATGCATTGCAAATCCTTCAACTGTCTAATAACCGGTTGGGTGCTAAACCGCTTCCGGCATCCATTGGTGATCTCTCGGCTTTAACGAAGCTACAGCTATCCGGTTGTGGGTTAACGGGCAGCATACCGCCAGAGCTTGGTAAACTTGAAAGCCTTTGGGTATTAAAATTAAACCAGAACCAGTTGAGCGGCAGCATACCTGCAACACTAAGCTATCTTTCCATGCTTGAGTATATGGACCTTTCTGAAAACCAGTTGACCGGCAGCATACCCCCTGAGTTTGGCAATCTTGCCAAGGTTACTTACCTGTCTTTTTTCAGCAACCGGTTAACCGGCAGTATCCCTTTTTCCCTGGATACCATACCAGACCTTGCAGACCTTTACCTTAGCCATAACCTGTTAACCGGCCCCATTTCACCGCTGCTTAAAAGGGGTACAGGATATGGTATGGGAAACTGGAGATATATAGATGACAATAAGTTTACGTTTGAAGGCACTGAAAGTATCGGTAATGGAACGGTTTATTCATCAATCATTTACGCACCGCAGGATACCGTTTTGCCGCTGCACTTTAACGGGGGTATACTTTCCGTTTCTGCCGGCGGTACGTTAAGTAACAATACGTACCGTTGGTATAAGGATAACCAGTTAATGAGTACCATTACCGGAGATTCCACATTTGTACCGGCGCAGAATGGAAATTATACTGTTACGGTCACCAATAAGGTTGCGGACAAGCTAACCTTATTCAGTGATACGTTTGATGTGCATACGCTACCGGTAACATTCCTGGGGTTTACCGCGCATCTTGAAAATAGCAGCGCACTGCTTAACTGGCAAACTGCTGCGGAAATCAACAGTGCCTGGTTTAACGTTCAGCGAAGTGTAGGTGGGGGCGGGTTTACTACAATTGATAAAATTCCGGCGGCGGGTAACAGCCACAAAGTAATGAGCTACACTTACAAGGATACGGATGCAGCGAAAAAGTTTTCCGGAAGAATTTATTACCGCCTGCAGCAGGTGGATAAGGATGGCGCTGTTACAAACAGTAAGATTATTGCTGTAAATCCTGGGGCGGCTGAATGGAATTTTACCCTTACCCCTAATCCGGCAACAGATGAAGTTCAGGTATCGCTGAACAATATGCCTGGCAAAACACAGCTTGCCATATTTAATCTGAACGGCCAAAAAGTAGCTTACCGGGAAATTACTGGTGCAGGTAGCCACAAAGCAGTAATTGGTATTGCACCTTTACCGGCAGGTGTGTACGTTTTGCAGGTATTTTGCAACGGACAACAGAAGCAACAAAAATTTATAAAACGTTAAAGACCGCAGGTTGTCAGCCTGGGCCTGTCGAAGGCGGATTCGTGGAAAACAGACTTGTATTAAACGGTTTCGGCAGGCTCGGCCCCTCATTAGTTTCTAAACTTAATGACATTGGGCTGCTGCAGGCTGTTTACAAAATGTTTAACTGTTATCTAATGACTACCGGTACAATACAGCAATTTATGGGCCCGGCAGAAGGGATTGCTATGAGGCGTCCCTTGCGTCGCACTCTTGTACGTCCAGAACATTCTTCATCTTTTTTTCCTTCTCCCCTGGCAGAAGGTATCAAAAGGGCGGGTGAGGTTATGTTCATCATTGCGCAATCAGTGCCGTTTGGTTAAAGATGTCAGCCTGAGCCTATCGAAGGCGATGTAGGAAAAGCAACGGATGTAAAAGCGGTTTCGATAATGCTTCGATAAACTCAACAGGACGATACTCAACCTGGCATTCGTTTGTTAACTAAGACATTGATTACACAATAGCAACATTATTGTTTGCGGTTTTGTTCCGGTTGGCTTATAATCATACTTTTTTATATTTTCTGCGCCTATAAACCCAGCACCAATATTTTATGAAAACAACTATTACAATGCGTTTGCAATCGTGCCTTTTAGTGATGCTGTTTGCCCTGGCATCAATACAGGCGAACTCTCAAACCCGCATCCAGGTAAAAAGGGACACGGTTGTTATTACCAACGGTGAACTGAAAATTAATAATGCCAGCAAAAATGTAAACGGTTACCTGTACAATACAGGTAACGGGCTTACAAAATTTCAGCCGCTTACCCCTTCGGTAGATAGCGTTTGGGGTTCGGGGGATACCCTTTATTACAAGAAAGGGGTAGTTACCGGTTATACCCGGCTAAACGCGGCCGGCACAGGTGGTGCGGGTGGCGCAACCAACGGCGCCGTGTTTTTTGCCGGTACCGGCGGAACAACCCGCTACCATTCAAATTTTTATTACGACAGTGTATTGCAGCGGCTGGGCGTAGGTACGGCTGCACCCGCGGCTGCCTTGCATGCCTTATCAACCGCTGAACAACTACGTATTGGTTACGACACTTCTAATTACACAAAATTTACTGTTGGTTCTGACGGCAAAGTGCAGCTTGATGCCGTTGGTACATCGCCTGCTTTTATTTTTTTGGATGCTATTCAAACTGCTACCATTACCACCAGCAGTAACCTGTGGGTAACATCGGCATCGGGTGGCGCCAATACATCCGGGCCACAGTGGCAGTTTGGGGGCAGCACGAACATAGCCCAGCGTTTTAGCGCCGGCAGGGGGGCCTCCAGTGTAACGGTGCCTGCGGGATATAATTATTCCGGTGTAAACTTTCCGGATCAGTTATTTACAGAATCGTCTTCCGGTACTCACCGCATAGTTGCCAACACGGTAGTAGGTGGATTGACCGGCTCTAACCAAGGTGCAGCTACAAAATATATGACATCGCTGTATATAAAAAAACCACAGGCATCATCCAATGCTGTTGTGCCTGATTCCGCAGCCTATAGCTTTTGGGCCGAAGTGGCGCCAAGGATAGATGTTGGCAACGATGCCACCGGCGACCTGCTTTACCGAAGTACCAATGGTGCATTAACCCGTATTGGGATAGGCGCAGAAAACCAGGTATTGGGCATATCCGCAGGTGTTCCTGCCTGGGTGGCAGCCACAGGGCAGTCAGCGCAATATCTGGATACGCTGTGGAGGTCTGCCGATACGCTATATTACCGCAAAGGCGGCAATAATGGTTATGCATTACTGCCGGCGCCTGGGTTGGCTATAGGTAGCCCCATGGGCGGTGCAGGTAAAGGGAGTATATTATATACAGGAACCGGAGGAACTTTACAGCAAAGCAATTCAGCATTGTACTTTGACAGTACACAGCAAAGGCTGGGCATTGGTACCACTGCACCTGCTGCCAAAACACATGCCATAGCAACCACAGAACAGCTAAGGCTGGGCTACGATACGGCCAATTATGTAGCCTTTACGGTTTCCTCAGTGGGCAGCCTCGTAATTGACAATGTTACTTCGTCGGGTACAGCGCAGGCTGTACAAATAGCCGATATTTTGCACGCATCCGGTGGTATCAAAACCGGTACGGCGCAGGCTAATGGCAATTTAACTGTATCCCCTACATCTGTTTACACTACAACAGATGGAAACTGGCTTTTTGGCGGCGCCAGTAGCTTAAACTATCGCGTAGGAAGCAAAGGATCCGGTAATCCTGTGCTTGCTGCCAACAATAGTTACTCCGGCTGGATATTGGCCAGGAACCCTGTAACCGCGGCAACATCCGGTACGCATGCTGTAATCACCAACCTGGGTATATTGCCCCCGGCAATAACTACGGGGGCGGCAACAATTACCAATGCCGCTACGGTATATATTGATAATGCGCCAACAGGGGGCACCAATAACTGGGCTTTACTGGTAAATGGTGGCGCCAGTAAATTTGGCGGTGATATTAAACTTGCCAACACGGGTAATGGCATTTACATTAAGGAAGGTACAGATGCGGTAATGGGCGTGGCTACACTGGTGAGTGGCACTGTTACGGTAAATACTTCAAAAGTTACTGCCAATAGCAGGATATTCTTAACTATCAATGGTGGCAGCCTTGCCAATGTTGGTACTACTTATATTTCGGCAAGAACCGCGGGAACTTCATTTACCATCACATCCACCAATGGGCAGGATGCAAGCGATGTGGCCTGGCTGATTGTGGAGCCGAATTAGGATACAATGAAAATGACCTCTCTAAATAGCGTTTGAAATATCTGTTGTACAATATGCACAATAGATACTTTGCGTTTAACCCAAAAACTGAGCATTCAGTAAGAAATCATTGGTAGTATGAAAAGAAATTTACCGTGCCTTTTGTTAGCCTTTATTCTTCAGTATATACCTGGCCGGAGTATTGCCCAGATCACCCAACTTACGCAGGGGGCAGATGTGGGAGGTATTGTACTGAATGGAAGGCCCGTTATGCTAAACCTGAAAAATTACAGCTTTCTAACAACAGATGGCTCTGCCACTGGTACGGTGGAATTTACCCAAAAAGTAACGCTGGATCCTGATTTTATTAAACAGGGGGTAGTACTTAATGATCGTCTGTATTTCGCAGGCGTTAACGGGGAATATGGTTCCGAGCTTTGGACAACCGATGGAACTGACGCAGGAACCTTCATGGTTAAAGATATACACCAGGGAGCCTCTGCAAGTTCACCAAAGAAATTATGCATTTTGAATAATGAACTGTATTTTTTTGCAGATGACGGGATTCATGGTGTGGAACTTTGGAAGTCTGACGGAACAACAGAAGGCACTATGCTGATAAAGGATATAAACCCAGGGAAAGATAGTTGCCTGAATAAGGACTTTGTTGCTGTGATAGAGGCTTACAACAATCAAGTGTTTTTTTTCGCTAATGACGGAACGCATGGACTGGAGTTGTGGAAAACGGACGGTACAACTGTAGGGACTTTACTGGTCAAGGACATCAACCCGACCGGTGATTCGTATTACATTACCCAATCTTATTTGGTTGATGATTATTCCATGAAAGGAGAAGGAAAGAATATTTTTTTTGCCGCAGATGATGGAATTCATGGTCAGGAATTATGGAAGTCAGATGGAACGGATGCCGGTACTGTGATGTTAGCCGATATTGCAATTGGCAATAGCGCTAACTCTTCATTTCCGCATGATTTTCTTGCCCTTAACGGCAAACTTTATTTCGTCGTGAATGTAAACACTTATTACTATAGTGATTTTTGGGTAACGGATGGAACTGCTGAAGGAACAAAGGCTGTATTATCCCGCAATGCAGAAAATTACCCACGGCTTACAGACCTTCGTAGCGCTGGCATCGTTGGGGGTAAAATAATTTTCGCTGCATCTTGGTCCAAAAAAGAACAGGCCAGCATTTGGATTTGTGACGGAACGGCAGAAGGTAGTTTTTGGTTATCTGATCGAAATGCAAAGCCCTTTATTCTTGCTATGAATTGTCCGAACTACCTTACAAAGGATAACTACAAAACGAATTATAAAGGCAAAGTGTATTACTGGAGTGACAAGAGATCCTATCTGGAGGAGAAACAACTTTGGGTAACAGATGGAACGGTGGGAGGTACTAAAATGATTAAAGATTTACCAGGCAACACGTTCCAAAGTATCCCGGGAGGATTTAGCGATACAATACAGGCATTTTATACTGAATACGCTTTGTATTTTACTTCGAGGAACGTATTGGTAAAGGATAAAATAGAAATCTGGAAAACGGATGGTACACCTAATGGCACCATTCAGGTTGGCGATGCAAAAGTACTCCCAATTACAAGGGTGCCTTTGACATTTCAATATGTGTATAACAATCAATTGTATTTCAACTGTGTGGATTCGTCAAGTGATAATGTAAGATTCAAGAATCTTTATAAACTTGGTGAAACTGTAAAAACCTTACCTCTTTCATTAATAGAATTTAAGGCAAGGTTAGAAAAAAATACAGTGCTTTTAACCTGGCGTACATCCAGTGAAATTAACAGCAGCCATTTTAGTATTTTGCAAAGTACTGATGGAGCAGTATTTAAATGTATTGGTAAGGTAACAGCCGCTGGTAGTGCAACTAATCCCCAAAGCTATCGGTTTAATGATAACAATGTGCTTAGCGTAAACGCGGATGTACTGTATTACAGACTGCAGATGTTTGATAAAGATGGCAGGTACAAGTATTCTGAAATTGAGCCGGTTAGGTTGAAAAACCTTGCTCCGAGAGTTTCAGTTTTTCCCAATCCGGTGGCTAATATTTTAAATGTAGCTGTCAAAGTTGGTCAGGTAGAAGACGTGTATGTTTCTATTATTGATATAAAAGGCGCCGTTCTTTTTCAAAAACGCGCCAGCAATCCAGCACCTGATTTTACTATAGCCATCGATGTAAGCCAATTACCTGCCGGCATTTACTATTTGAGTTTGAAAACTTCGAAACAAAATCATAGTATTAGTTTTATTAAGAACCAAGGCGGTTAATGATTTTTGTATAGGCAATCATCCTGTTAATTCGTTCTTTAATTATTCGGAAATGGGTTTTGTTCAAACATTTTATGTTTTTGTTCATAATCTTCGCGTTGCCAAACAAAGGACAAAGCGTACAAGTGAGTGACACAACCAAAGCCTTATAGTAGCAATGCTGTCCGCCTCCAAAACATTTACCAGGTTACTCCCTGGTAAATCTATAAGGGTCGTACTCTATAAAATCGCTCACTTTAATATCAACAGCTACAGCTTTGTTATTGGCTGCTTTAAATTTTAACGGAAAGAAACCAAAGGCGGGGTTACTGTAAGATATCATCCATTCATCGTTATCCATATACTGCAACAGGGCAGTAAGGCCGGGATGGCGGGAAAACTTTACCTGCAGGTGGCCGGCGGCGGCTGTTATATCAATATCGCCATAAAACCTGTTGTTGTATTTTCCGGTGTAAGCCTGCAGGGGCATCGGCGGGGCAATGCCCTGCACCCTCGCCTTTAACGCTTCGGTTTGGCGTATGGTTTTGTTTTGGTCTTCCTCAAAGTGCGGCAGTGCTTTTTTACTGCGGTTGGTGTAGGGCAGGTTAAAAAAAACATCCAGCAACTGGTAGCGTAACAACTCGTAAAACTGCTGGTTATCGTTATTGGTTAAAATGGCTATGGCCAGGTTTTCTTCTGGCACAAAGCAGGTGTTGGTAACAAAGCCATCCGCCCCGCCGGTATGCCAAAACACCTGCCTGCCGCTATAATCAGTTTCAAAAACACCCAGCCCATACGCGGTAAAATGGGTAGGGTTAACTGTACTTCGGCGGCTGCTGATAATGTTAACAGCATCGCGGGTTTTTTGTATGGCTTTCCAGGGTATTATTTGCCGGCCATTGTAGCGGCCACTGTCCAACTGCATCATCAGCCATTTACTAACGTCTTTTATGTTGCTTACAATGCTGCCGGCGGGAGCAAGGTTGTCCAGTCTGTCGTAAGGCAGCTCTGTTAGCTGGCCGGTAAACGCGGTGCTGTAAGGTTTGGCCGCGTTGGGCATTTGCTGCATGTTGTAGCCCAGCGGCGATGTGGCCGACATACCCAACGGGGTAAGTATGCTGTCGTACACATATACTTCCCAGGGTTTACCGCTTACCAGCGGAATGATTTCCCCGGCGGTAAGGTAGCAACTGTTGCAGTAACCATAGGTTTGCCTGAAGATGCCTGCAGGTTCCATCAGGCGCATTTTCTCCATTATTTCGTAGCGGCTAAGGTTGGAGTTCCAAAAGGTAAAATCGCCCTGGAATGTTTGGGTGCCCAGGCGGTGGGCAAGCATGTCTTTTATGGTAACCAGGCTGGTACTGTTACTGTCGGCCAGTTTATAATCAGTAAAATATTTGGTTATTTTATCATCCAGCGAAAGTTTGCCATTGTACTCCAGTTGTGCCAGCGCTGTACCGGTAAACAGTTTACTGTTGCTGGCAATCATAAACAAAGTGTTTTCTGTAACCGGTTCTTTGGATTGAATGTCTGCTACACCGTAACCTTTCATTACCACAGGTTTGCCGTCTTTAATAATGGCGATAGCCAGGCCGGGTATGTTCCAGTCGGCCATGCCCTGCTCAATATAGCTGTTAAGGCTGTCTTTTATAAAAGCCGGTACCTGCGCTACACTGTTATAAAAGCAGGTAAGAAAAATAATAATACCCGGCACTGTTTTTTTCATACAGATCTTTGAAACCGGAAGTTAAGGATTGATGCGTTAGCATACCTGTTTTGATTTTACTGACAGGCCCGCCAGCAAAACAAGCAGCGTGTTGCACTTTGGGTGAGCGATTGCAGCGGATACCCCGGCGAGGCTTTGTGCATGGGCTTTTGTGCCGCAGTATGAGCACAACCAAGTAAAAGCAACTAAATGTTGCTTTTGCGAAGGTTGCGAACGTAGTTCTGCCCGGCCCGGGGTACGAGGGACACCCCCAAAAGAAATCCTGCTGCAGCAAAATACAATAGCCCCAGCGCCCAGGGGAAACTTTTTGAAAACACCTATATCGCAGTGCACCAAAGAATTTTGAAGCAAACAAAAAATTAATGTGGCCATTTTAGTTATTTGTGAAGCAATTTGCCTAACTTAATGTTTCAGTATTAAACAGGTTGCCAGAAGATAATTCAGCTAAGCCAGGAAAAAATTCTTACGACACCATTCACTTTTTTCACTCTGCTTTATTCTACCGGTTTTTTCAGTAAAAAAAGGAATATTCTCACAGCATGGCCTTTGCAGCATTTTGCAGGGTGGTAAGTAGCCGCCTTTATCCAATTTCTCATCCGTAATATACCAGCTATGATTCACCTGCAGTTAAACACGCAAGACAGAACGCAGTTGCGTTATACCTTGCACAGGCTTGAATACCTGAAAGACGTTATTAGTAACGCCCGTACCGCTATGGGCGCCACCGCGGGCCGGCTTGGCGACAGTTATCTTAAAGTAAGTGTGTTAAGCTTTGTGGCCGAAACAGCGCCGCAGGAAGAGGAGGTAGAACAGCAGATAGCTTCTTTGTCACACTTTTTTCCCTTGCAGGATCTTCACCCCGCTAACAGCTACCAGGGCATAAAAGAAAGTTTTGATTGTGTATTTGAGTGTGCCGCTTTTTACGAAAATGAAACCAGGCGGGTGTTCCGCAGGTTTATTAACGATAACATGATAATACCCGAAGTAAGAAAAACAGTTCAGTATATTTTGAACGAAATGCTTTATGCCTTTTTGAAAATAAGGATGCTTAACTGCTTTACTGTAAAAGAAATGTCAGGCGAAGCCATGCTTTTTTGATTGTTTAGCCGTGTACAAAAAAACTAAGCACTGCCGAGGCGCATAATTGCATGCTCAGGTTGTCAAGCCCATGGCTGCTGATGGCTTCTATGCCCGCCGCTGCTATACCACATACCAGGGAGGCGAGCAATGCATAACCTACGCTAAACTGCCCCATATAATACAAACATATAAACGACACCAGTACGCTTACCAGCATAACCGCGGTTGAGCCTTCCAGGCTGCGTGTAGCCCTTACGCCAAATAACGTGGGCACTGTATAGCGGTGCCGGCCCCATTTTGTGCCAACGGGTTCTCCCACCGCATCTCCCCAGCCGCCAACAAAATAACCTATGTAAGCCGTACCCGGAAAAAATATGTTGCTTAACACGCCGCCAAGCGCTGTGGCCATTAAGGGAAAAAGAATGAACTTTTTTTCATGCGGCCTGTCTGTTTCCCTGGCCAGCGCCTGGTAAAACCAAAGCCTTTCGCCCAACGCTACCGCTATAAGCACAAGCACGAATACCATACTGCCCATAAGTGTTACGGCATGCAGGCCATAATAGTATTGAATAACACCCGCTGCCGAAAAAATAATGAAGTGAAAAGTTTTGCGGGTATAGGGTATGCGTATCTTTTTCTTTACACGCATCCAACCCGCCAGGCAGGCCGCGAAAATGGCCAGCGCCAGTACCGGTAATGCCAGTGTTTTTACAATTTCCGTGTCTGGTAAAAAACGTTCAATCAGCTTCTGCATTATGGGTTGATAAGTTTATGGCCGGCTGGCTGGTAATGCGCCGGTAGTGTTGCCTAAAAATTTTTGCTATGCTGGCATCGGTGCCCCAGTGGTGTATTACCAATGGTTTGGGTAGCCGTGCTATGGTATCGGTAATGTTTGCCAGGCTGCTGCCTGTGGTTTTTACAACAGGCATGTGCCTGAACTGCAGGCCGGCCTGCTCAAGGGTTTTCTGCTCATCCTGCATGCGTTGCCTGCTTTCTTCGTCAGGTGTGTCCATCATGTTAATAACAGATTTAACCTTGCCGGCCAGGAAAAAAGACAAAAATTCTTCATCCGTGGGAAAGGGCGTCATGTACACACCTGAATCAAGCCGGTAAATGTCACCTCTTTCAAATGCGCCCATTTGTTCAAAAGTACGGCTGCTGTGTTTGTTTATTTCATGCACCGCTTCCGTGCCGGATAGCCTTACAATAAGGTTTTTTACCACATTCACCCTGTCTTTGCCAAGGTAGCAGTGAATATAATATTTGCCTTTGCCGTTTTTAATGATGTCCTCAATTTTTTGCAGCGATGCACTGTTGTCGCCAATCCATGGCAGCATAGGCGCTTTAATCAGCTCTATGCCGGAGTTTTTCAATGCGGTTTCTTCCTGTTGCAGCAGTTCCGGTTCAAAAGGCATTACGGCCGGGTGCAGCAAGGCTATTATGCCGGTAAACCCGTCCGCTTTCAGTTGCTGTATTTTATCGGCAGTGGGGTAGGGGCCTGTAGTAAACTTTTGAGAAATAGTGGTTTGTGCCGTGTTCCTGTTTACCAGTTGGGGCTTCATCATCAGGTACAATGCAAGGGCTGCAAAAACAAGGGGTATGCAAAAGGCGTAAATGGTAACAATAGTACGTTCCTGGTTAAGGTGCCACTGAAAAAGAAAAAGGCTTATCCGAAAGGAAACAACAGCCAGCAGTATTATCATCATTACTACGCCAGCCTTTTCAATAATGTCGCTGTAGGCATTGTCTCTAACATAATTCACCCAAATGCGCAGGGGCCACAGCAACACAGCTACACCAAGTGCAAAACCGGTTAGCAGCCATAATAAACCCAGGAAAATATACCCGCTTGCTCTTGTGGGGAGCAAGTGTTGAAATGGTAAATTCATTGGAAGTGGATTGCTGCAATATTATAACAATTAAGTGGTTAAAAACGCTAATGGCCATTAGCAGCGGCTGCTGCACCAGGGTATTAATTTACATTTAATGCATACTCAATATTTTTTTCAGGGCGCCCCCGCCAAAATACAGGGCGGGCCGGGCTTTCCGCTCATACTCCGGCACAAAACCCCTGCACAGAACCCTCACCGGGGTATCCGCTTCAATCCCTGGCGCAAGGTGTAACAGGCTGCTTCTTTTGCAGGCAGGTTTTTATAAGTATGAGTTACGAAGTACGAAGTACTTTAAAGGAACAGGCTGTTTTTTTCAGGCTCGTATATATAAAATCCAGATTGTTTGGGTAAGTGGTGAGTGGTAAATGGCGAGTGGGGAGGTGAGCCTGAGAATTCAAAAATGCACTCCCGGATCGTACACCTTACACCTAACATCTTACAATAAAAAATACTTCGTAATTGTACGTCCCGCATCAAACATCTTACATGAAAAAAGTACTTCGTACTTCGTAACACGTACTTAAATCGTACATCCCACACCTAACATCTTACATAAAAAGGCACTTCGTAACCCGTACTTGCTTACCTATCTTTCTTAAAATCATCAATTTCTTTTACAAACTGCAGGGCATTATTAACAGCATTCCACGATGAATCGGCTATCAGCCATTTTACCCATTTTTTATGCAGGTTGGCAGGTGTAAAATTTTTGTACACGTATATGGTCAGGCACACAAAAAGCAAGGTAATCAATACCGGTATGGCCCACACGGCAAATGGCTTATCGGTAAACAGCCCGGGGTAAAGGTACCAGGTAGTGTAAAACGGAATTTGCAGCAGCCCGGTGCGGTTGGCATTAAACTGGCTTAATCTTAGCCTGGCCAGCCGCAATTGAACATCAGTAACATTACCGCTGTTGTTAATGTGCCATATCATTACTGTATGCCTTATGTAATCAATAACCGCTTTGGCGCTTATAACCAGTATGCCAGCCAGTGACAAACCGAAAAACACAGCCTGGGAAGGTGCATAGTTTAACACATTCCATGTAATGATGCTGATAAACGCTACCCATGCCACACCCAGCAGTATGCCGAGTATTTTTGGGAGCAACAGTTTTCTCAGCTCCCGCCTTGCTTTTTGCATGTGCAGGGTTTCCAGGCAGGCCATGTTAAGTTTCATTACGTTCATCAGCCAGGTTTCACCGGTACTTTGGCGGTAGGCCTGTATCATGCTGTCTATATTGCTTTGTTCCATAACCTTTATTTTATTGCTGAAAATTTTTCTTTCAATATGTTTTTAATGCGGCTTATTTTGGTGGCCACATTGGTTTCTGTAATGCCGGTTATTATGGCTATTTCACTGTAGCTTTTTGCATCCAGGTACAACAACATGATAGCTCTGTCAAGCTCTCTTAACCCGTTGATGAATTGTTGCAACTGCCTGCTCTGTTCTTCTGCTTCATGGGCCGAAGTATCTTCTGCCATGCTATGGGTATCATTTACTTTTTCTGGTTTTATGACCTGTTTTTCTTTGCGATAATAAGAAATGGCCACATTAAGCGCTACCCGGTACATCCAGGTGGAAAATTTTTGTTGCGGGTTGTACCCCGGTGCAGATTTCCAAAGCTGGTAGATTATTTCCTGGGCAAGGTCTTGCCGGTTATTCGCATTACGGCAGTAGGCATTGCAAACCTTGTACAGTATGCCGCTATTTTGCTGTACCAGTTCTAAAAATTGTGCTTCATTAAAAGCGTTGCCCATACTGCCTTAATTGTGCTTTACTTATTATTCGCAGAAAGTACTCAAAAATCACAGTGGCGGAGAAATTTTTTGCTGCAGGTTGTTTAAGCCGCCCAATTGGTCTAATCTACCCGGGTCTGAAAAGATGCACAATGAACCGGACGATGAACGGATTGCGACGCAACGAAGATGCCATAAAAAACCGTCGCTGGTATTTAAATGATGTTGAAGATAATTACCCGGTAAAAATTTTCTTTGTGGCAACAGACGCTGTTATCTAAAAAAATCATTTATTTACAAAAGCAATCAAACAGAGATAACGAAACCGTGCCATTTGCTTTTCTTCAGCCTGCCATGTACCCTTATCGCTTTATACTGCACATACTACTTTCCAAAGAGCATTAACTGATTATTTTTTAACGCTTAATATTTTACAGTTAATCTGCCCTGTTATGAAAACAAACATTACCCATGAGGATGAGCCTGTTGTGGCTGCCGCAGAAATGCCTGCGCCGGGCCCGGTTATCAGTACCAAAGGCTTGTATGGCAACTTTATACTGCGCTACATAACCGGCGAGATAGCCAAGTTTAAAACCCTGTCTGTAGCCTGCCGCCGGTTGCTGGTGAGCAATTTTGTTTACATTATTACCAATGGCATAGTGGGGCTGGTAAGCGCATCTTTTATATTCCGGCTGAAAAGCGGCGATATTTTTTACAATATGATTAATTATTTCGGCGCTTACCTGGGTACTACGGTTGGCTTTTTTGTTACCGGTATGCTGTTGAAAAAAGTTAGGGTTAATTACCTGTATTCTGTAGGGATGCTGTTTAATGCCTGCTCTTTTATACCCCTATTGTTTAATAACAACCCCACGGTAACTTTTATTATTATAACCGGTTTTTTTACCGGCATGGGTAATGGCATGTACTGGAGTAACCGCCATTATATGACCATACTAAGTACCGAAAACAAAGACCGTAATTATATGGGTGGCATTGATTCTACCCTTATGACCATAGGGCAACTACTGGCGCCGGTAATATTCGGTATTATGGTGGCCACAGAAAGCAGTACGGGCCTTGCCAACCTCGGGCAGTATAAAATGCTGTTTGTGGTGGTTACGGCACTATTTCTTTTCTCCGCATGGAACATTATGCAGGGGCGTTACCAAACCGTACCGCTTAAGAAATTTGTATTCTTTAAATACAACCGCCGCTGGAACAGGCAAAGCCTAGTAAACATTTTTGAAGGCCTTACGGAAGGGGCAACCTATACCATACCGCCTATATTGATACTGATGTTTGTTGGCGCTGAAGATACGCTGGGCACCATTGAAACTATTAGCGTGGCGCTTAGCACATTGCCTGTTTACCTGATGGGCCGTTATACAAAACCGCGGCACCGTGTTTACCTGCTTACTGCAAGCGTTACATCGCTGTTAATAGGCACTACCTTTTTGGCTGTTGACTTTGGGCAAAACGGTGTGCTTACATTTTATGCTTTCAATAAACTTACCTACATACTTAACGCGTTTGTGTATGTGGCCATACGTATGCGCAGTGTAGATGTTAGCAAGGCTATTGAAAACCGGGACGAATATGCTTACATCTTTAATTCGGAGCTTTTTACAGAGTTGGGCCGGCTGCTAACGATAGGCATATTTTGTTTTGTATTCTTTTATGTAAGTAAGGAGTCCGCACAGCGTTACATACCCCTTGCCGTAGCCATATTACAGTTGCTTACTTTGCCGCTGGTTAGAAAGATGAGCCAGGAGTAGGCAGGCGGTATTTACCGCTTAAGTAGATTGACGAAAGGCGAAAATGTTCCGCAATGCCGCGAAAAGCTTCCCGTTATAGAAGCAATATTTTCGCAGGCCAACTATCTCTTTTATAACCTGTTGACAAATGCATTAAAGTTTTCAAGAAAAAACGTACCGTATAAGCTCCAATCGCGTTTCTGCAGCGGTGCTAAAAATATCCATCGCTTATGACTGCCCTTTCTTTTTGTGAAATAACAGTAAGGACAATGGGATAGGCTTCAGGCACGAATTCTCAGAACATTTTCCAGGTGTTTGAAAGGCTGCACGGACATGAAAAATATGAAGGCACTGGTATTGGCCTTGCACTGTGCAAAAAAATTGTACTCGGCCACCGGGGGATTTATGCGGTGCCCGGTGAAGCAAAAGGGGCCTCATTTCATATTATTCTTCCGTTAAAGCAACAGCCAGGATAACAACCCCTTTAATTTAGTTGCCACTACCGGTAAAACGTATACCTAAAATGCGGGTTGCGCCAACCGTATTTTTTTGTAACCTTTACATGATGAAACATTTGTTTTTAGCAGGCAGGTGTTTATTCATGTATGAACAAAAAACAGGTAATCTTGATTGTTGATGATGATGAAGACGATAAACAATTGTTTTTTGAAGCAGTAAAAGAAGTTGATGAAACCATAGAGTGCCGGGCGGCATCCGACGGGATGGAGGCGCTGAAAATGTTGAACGATAAAAAGAATAGCGTACCTGATTATATATTTCTTGACCTGCGCATGCCTGGCATCGGGGGTAAAAAATGCCTGCTTGAAATGAGGAAAAAAGAGCGGCTGAGGAACATCCCGGTAATTGTATATTCTACTTCTACTGAGATTAGGGATGAAAATGAGTTTAAAGAAGCTGGCGTTGTTCACTTCATCAGCAAGCCTGCCAACCCACAGGAGATATATTATCTTGTGTCGTTTGTGATAAATGAATGTTAGCGGCAAAATAAACTATAGCGTCTATTACTTCATACCAGCAATCCGCACTCAATACGTTGAAACTCTACATCAAAAATATGGTCTCCGCACGGTGTAAAACACTTGTAAAAGAAGAGCTGAAGAAACTATCTATAGAATACGCAAGTGTGGAACTGGGCGAAACAGAAATTTTGCAGGCCATAAGCCCTGTAAAGCGGGCAATATTAAACGCCGCACTATGTGCCTGGGGTTTTGAGCTGCTGGATGACAAAAAAAGCATACTGGTTGAGAAAATAAAGAATATTATAACGGTATTAATACATTATTCCGAGGAGCCACTTAAAATTAATTTCTCCGTTTACTTAAGCGAAGAACTTAAGTATAATTATACCTACCTGGCAAACCTTTTTGCAGAACATCATGGCATTACCATAGAGCATTATATTATAGCCCACAAAATTGAAAGGGTTAAAGAACTGCTGGTATACGATGAACTTAGCCTTACCGAAATAGCTTTTAAATTGCATTATAGCAGTGTGTCCCACCTGTCAGGACAGTTTAAAAAAGTAACCGGCTTAACTCCCACTCATTATAAACAGCTATAGTACAAAAGAAGGAAACAACTTGAAGACCTGTGAATTTTATAAAATTTATGTAGAAAGCTGTAACAAAAATAAATTGAAGATTCTTCAACTTCGCTTTATAAATATTTACAAATTCACTGGACGAACGGCTTAGTTGCGAGCCATGAAAAATTACTTATCAGACATTAATGACAAATCCTAAGCCCTTAAGAAATTGCCGGCAACTGTACGTGTAATAAGAAATCGGCTGGTAAACAAGATATGCACCTGCAAGGATTATTCAGCAAGAATACAGAATCAGTTTTTATTTAAAAAGGGTACTCCGCTGTTGTAAATACAAGAAGTGCTCTTTAATCGTTGGGGGTTTTAACGGAAAAAAAGGCGGGATTTTTCCTGCCTTTTGCTTATTGCACAGGCTTGCTTCATTTAGGCTGACCGCATTATGCCGAAGAGCGGACAAAGCCCTGAAGAGTGCGACGCAACTGGGATTAATAGTAGTTCCGAACGTCTGGCTCATAAAAAAACACTGCACTAAAGGTTGCTTAGTATAGTATGTAAGCCGGCAAAGGCAGTAATCTTAAAATGCCCGTTATTTAATCCATACTGTAACTGCATGCTTACATAGTCTGCGCACTATAAAAACTTGCCCGCGCTAACACCTGCTACCTGTTAAAGAGTAAGAAGAATCAATAGGTTACCTGCCTGCGGTAATAACGGCTTTTACATCTTTTACGCAACGAAAACCTATGTGGTTGCTGCCGCTGCGCCATTCGCCCTTGCCGCGGGTGCCAACCATGTAACGGGTGCAATATTCATCAGTACAAAGAAACGAGCCGCCGCGCTGCACTTTCTTTTTCGCTTTTGGCTCTTCAGGATCGTAAGAGTCGTTGGGGCCTTTCGGGTTTTTTGCTGTGCCCTGTTTGGCCAGGGACTGGTAATAATCCGGGCGGTACCAGTCAGCACACCATTCCCATACGTTACCGGCAATATCATAAATGCCGTAAGCATTGGCTGCAAACTGTTTTACCGGCGCAATGCCTTTAAAACCGTCAGAGCCTATATCGTTGTTTGGAAATTTACCTTCAAATATGTTTGCCATCCACCGCCCATCGGGCCGTAGCTGGTTGCCCCAGGTATATAGCTCGCCGCTTCTGCCTGCCCGGGCTGCAAACTCCCATTCCGCTTCTGTAGGCAGGCGCTTACCGGCCCATTTGGCGTAGGCCGCGGCATCTTCCCATGCTATGTGCACTACAGGATAATTTTCTTTGCCCTCCAGGCTGCTGTTAGGCCCCATAGGGTGCTGCCAGTTAGCACCGGGTACATAAGCCCACCACTGCATGTAATTGTTTAGCTGTACATCGTGTGCCGGTGGAGAAAACACAACAGAACCTGCCACCAGTTTATCTTCAGGGACACCAGGAAATTCTTCCTGGGTGGGTTTATGCTCCGCGATGGTTATATAGCCCGTTGCTTTTACAAATTCCGCAAACTGCGCATTGGTAACTTCCGTAGCATCCATGTAAAAGCCGTCTATATATACGCGGTGTACAGGCCTGGCATCATTCATGGCTTCTTTGCCGCCATCCTGCATGCCTACCGGGTTTACACCACCCATGCTAAACTCGCCGCCCGGTATATACACCATTTGCTGTTGTGCCGGGCTGCCGGCGGGATTATTTGTTTTGGTAGGTAAAAATTCCTGGCCGCCCTGCTGCATGTATAGCGTACTATCCTGTACGGTAAGCCCGTTGGATGTACACGATACCGCGGCTGCTACCTTTTCCTGTTCTATATCATTCTGCGTACCAGGCGTATCCTGGCATCCTGTGACAAACGCCGCTGCCAATAATGCGATGGAGTAAATATTCTTCATAGACAGGCATAAAATTAAGGCTATCTGTGGTTAAGCAGAAAGTTAAGAAAGTTAAATTATCACAGCCGCGCAGCGGTTGATGATACCCCATCCCCTAAAGGGGAGTTTGGCGTTTGCATAGTGAAAGCTTTTTATGGGCCCGGCAGCAGGAATTATTATGGGGCTTTACTTGCGTCGCACTCGTGTGCGGCTGGATTCGCTATGCAGCTTTTCCCGCAGGGTAGGCGGTGCGGGTTGTTTTAGATTCTTTGTTGATAGTTGAGGAACTGGCAGCCAATTTTCGATAGAGGAGACAATGGAGGTGATGGAGGAAATTTGTTTACATAGGTAACATTGTTGTAACAATTGGGGCTTCGTTTTTTTGTGCTAAGAATTCTATAGAGAATGAGTATTTTCTTTTTTTGCAGCAGTGTCTTTTATACTTTTTTTCTTCTCGAGGTAGTCAAGTAAACTTACTGTATCCTTTTTTCCTGTTACAGAATCTGTCAAAATAATAACCGACTGTATATCATCGAATTTAATTTCATTCTCTGATCCGGTTAATTGTTCTGCACTGTGTACAAAGTGTATTATGTGGAACAGAAGATAGGAAATGCTGGTTACGGATAGTCCTGCAACCAGGAACTTGCGTTTATTATTGGGAGCCTTTTTATGGCTTGCCTCTTTCATGCGCTGGAAATTCTCTGTCTTTTTTTAAACTATAAGAATCGGAAGTTATTCAAAATATTTCAATGAAAAACGCCCAACAATAACAGAAGAAGTTGTCTTGCTCCTTTGGGTAAACCAGTGTCGGGTGGAGAGGTTTTGAAGGTAGCATTTTGACTTTCGGAAATGCCAGGCAAATTTTCCTTTTTACAGCTATTGCTATCGCTGGTGGGGATAAATATTCCGGGTGTAACGGTGTTTTTTTGGATAGAAATTTCCGGCCGGAGCATTGCGTGTTCCCTGCACTTTTTTGCCAGTCCCTTTAATTTATCTTCTTTCACAAGATTTAGTTGTTTCCCTGCGTTATTTTACAAGAATAACTAACTCATGATTTTCCGATACCTGCAAAATTTTACCCGGTTTATTTCCGAACAGCTTTCCTTTATTTAGTATTGGCAGCGTTCTTCTATGTTATGCCAGCCAAGTGCCTTTGCCAGTCATCTTCCATATCCGGGTCGGTTTTGGATAAGGCAACCCATAAGCCTCTCGCAATTACCAAAGTTGATTTGCTTGTAAGGGGAGCCGCCGGTTTCGAAGTGGTTGCGTCGGTATTAACAGATACAACCGGAAGTTTTATGTTTCAAAACCTGTATCCACGCCAATATGCTGTCTCAGCCTTTTACAAAATGAAATCCGGCACAACATATTTGCCGGTGCATATTGCAGACGGACTGGGGCGTAATGAAATTGACAGTAATATTAATGTTCTTGCCGGGAAAAATTATCATACCGTTTTTTATCTGATGGTAACCTGCCCTTATGAGAAAACAAAGCATATGGATTGTTGCCCAAATTGTAATAAGAAAGACAAGGTTAAGCCAATTCTTTGGGGGCTTCCTTCTGTTGATGTAAATGGTAATTGGGTTGTAAAAGGAAAAGATAGGAATGAATACTACATGGGGGGATGTTCACCAGATATTTGGTGTAACCCTTCAAAACATTGCGAACGTTGCAAGATTGATTTTTGATAATAAACATTACAGGCAGGGGTACCTTTATTTTTTGTTTCTTCTGTTATAATATTCCATTAATGCAAACTGTTTTCTGTTGTCTGTTTTGCATGCTTAGCCTACATTCATTGGCGTTGCTGTTACTGATGATCCATACATGGCCGGCGCCATCCGTTTGTATGCCGTTGGTAAGGGTTACAGATTTGTTTACATGGGTAAATGAGCCAGCCTGTATAGTGTAGTGGTTCGGGTTGAATGTAGGGGGTGGAACATTGCCATGTGTTTTACGGCAGCCCACAAATCAGCCTGCCTGCAAATAACGCAGCGTGTTACACCCTGGGTGAGGGATTGCAGCGGATACCCCGCTGAGGCCTTCGCAGCCTGGGGCTTGTGGCGGAGTAGCAGCGGAAAGCCCGGCCCCTTGCGATAGCTTGGGGACACCCCCTGAAACAAGTACGAAGTTTGAAGTACGAAGTATCTTTTTTATGTAAGATGTACGGTGTGGGATGTACGATGTAAATGTATGTAACGTAACACTTGTTAGTTTACAGTCAGGCGCCTCCTGCCTGAAAACTCTTTTAACAATTGAACATTTATCTTATCTTCAACCCGTACTAAAAAGGTTGCCTGCCACATGTACAAACGTATATCATTATGGACATATCAACCACCAATGCGCTGCAGCAATTTAAGAACCTTGTTGGCATCAAGTTTCAATTGTATAACAGCCTTTTTACCGCTTTGCCTTTTCACCGTATTGAGAAAACAGGTGTACTGCTGTCTCTGTTTTTAATCCACTGCGAAGAGGGGTTTCGCAAAAAGGAGAGCCCCAAAGAACTAATAGAATCTTTTCTTAAACAATATACCAGCTACACAAGGGAGCAGGAACAGCTTGACCTTCTCTTTCGTTTTGTGCAGTATGCCGAACGGCAGGTTGTGTTGTTTGATGCCTTGGAGGATGCCGCGTTTACCACGGTTAACGACATGAACGGCGCCGGCACGCTTAAGCAATTGCAGAGCGTGGTGCAGCAAACGCAAAAAGAAGAGGCGCTTACGGAAAAGCTGAAGGACTTCTCCGTACGGCTGGTGCTTACAGCGCACCCCACGCAGTTTTACCCGGGCGAGGTGCTGGGTATCATCAACGATCTTTCTGAAGCATTGGAAAGCGGCAATACCGCCATGGTAAATATGTACCTGCAGCAGTTGGGTAAAACGCCTTTTTTAAAGAAACAAAAACCCACGCCTTACGATGAGGCGGTTAGTTTGATATGGTACCTGGAAAATGTTTTTTACCAGGCATCGGGCCGCATATTGTCGTTTATTAAAACACAGTTTGAAGAAGTGGCCACACCTGCCAACCCGGTTATACAAATGGGCTTTTGGCCCGGCGGCGACAGGGACGGAAACCCGTTTGTAAAATACGATACTACGCTTAAAGTGGCGGAAGCATTGCGCAGCAGCATTCTTAAGTGCTATTACTTTGATGTGCGCAACCTTAAGCGCAGGCTTACCTTTAAAGGCGTTGAAAATGTGTTGCAGGAAATGGAAGACACGCTGTATGCCATTTTGTATGTGCCTTCTAAAAAAGCAAGCATTAACAAGGAGGATATGCTGAACACGTTGTACGATGTGCGCAAAACGTTGATAGAAGTACACAACTCTTTGTTCCTGCACCTGATTGACAGCTTTATAAGCAAAGTAGAGATATTCGGCTTGTACTTCGCATCGCTGGATGTGCGGCAGGACAGCTCCATACACGAAAAAGTATTGCTGGAAATAGCCGACAAAACCAATGCGCTGCCCAAAAATTACAAGCAACTTTCCGACGAAGAAAAAATCAATGCCTTGCTACAGGTAAAAGGCCGTTTACCTGTAGATGAACTGGACAGCGATATTGCCATAGACACCGTTAAAACTATTGAAGCCATTAAAGCCATACAAAAACAAAATGGAGAAGAAGGCTGCCACCGTTATATTATAAGCCACAGCACCAGTGCGTTAAATGTACTGGAAGTGTATGGCCTGTTTTTGATGAGTGGCTGGGATAAACAACACTTAACCATAGACATTGTTCCCCTGTTTGAAACCATTGAAGACTTAAAGTTTGCCGCTGAAGTAATGCAGGCATTGTATGAGAACAAAATTTACCGCAAGCATTTAAAGCAACGTGGCGATACACAAACCATTATGCTGGGCTTTTCAGACGGCACCAAAGACGGCGGCTACCTGATGGCCAACTGGTGTATTTACAAGGCTAAGGAAGAGCTTTCTGCTATTTCAAAAAAGTACGATATAGATGTGGTGTTCTTTGATGGCCGCGGCGGCCCCCCTGCACGTGGCGGTGGTAAAACGCATAAGTTCTACGCTTCTATGGGCAGCAATATTTCCAGTAAAGAAATACAGCTTACCATACAGGGCCAAACGGTTAGCTCTAACTTCGGCACTATCGAGTCGGCACAGTTTAACATAGAGCAACTGGTTAACGCCGGCATAAGCAACGATATATTGGTGGAGCAAAAAAGAACGCTTACAGAAGCGGAGGATACTTTGCTGAACGAACTGTCAGAAGAAAGCTTCCTGTCTTATTCAACGTTAAAGAACCATCCCTACTTTATCGAGTATCTCGCAGTGGCAAGTCCTTTGCGGTTTTATGCGGAAACCAACATCGGCAGCCGGCCTGCCAAACGCGGCGGTGGCGCCAAGCTTACGCTCAACGATTTAAGGGCCATACCTTATGTAGGCGCCTGGAGCCAGCTAAAGCAAAACGTTACCGGTTATTACGGTGTGGGCACGGCCCTGAAAAAAATGGAAGAAAAAGGCCACTGGAAAGAGCTGAAAACTTTGTACAAGCAATCGCTGTTCTTTAAAACGCTGATAGATAATTGTGAGATGGCCATGAAGAAAAGTTTCTTCCCGCTAACACAGTTTCTGGCAGCGCACCCCAAATACGGCGAAATATGGAACATGATGTACGAGGAGTATGAGCTTACCCAAAAATATGTTCTTAAGCTCTCCGGCAAGCGTGAGCTGATGTCTGATTACCCGGTGGAGCAACTTTCCATCCAGATGCGTGAAAGAATTGTACTGCCGCTGTTAACAGTGCAGCAGTTTGCCTTAACCAGGTTGCGTGAGCTGGATGAGCAGCTTGTTTCCGCCAAGGTAAAATCAACATACGAAAAGCTTATTATGCGTTGTTCTTTCGGCATCATCAATGCAGGAAGAAACTCTGCATAAAGCAGGCAGTATAAAATTCATGGCCCGTACAACCAGGGGTTGTACGGGTCTTATTTTTTGGTTACCAGCGATATAGCCCTGTGGCATCGCCTGTTGTGTCACTCACTTGTACGGTTTGTTTTTCATGGCGGCTTTTATCTAAGCGTAGATGGCTGTTCCGATAGTAAAAACTTCAATTCTTTATCAATGTTGGGCATAAATAAAATCAATATCAGGTTGAGCCTGTCGAAACCGTGTTATGCAACGGATGTTATTCCCGCTTATTGATAAGGCTTCAATAGTAGGGAAACGGAATTGAATGCCCCATATCCTTTAGTTTTGGGGCATGTACAGCGATAATTTCCTGGATACCAAACTTAATGAACGCCGGCAGCAAAATGCCCTCCGCAGGCTGCGCCTGCCGGAAGGCAAAGTTGATTTTTGCAGCAACGATTATTTGGGTATAGTAAAAAACAAACTGGTTGCCCTTACCGGGGAAGAATTGCAACTGCCCGGTGGCAGTACGGGTTCCAGGCTGCTGGCCGGTAATTACCCTTTGCTCGAAGAAACGGAACAGCTTATCGCTGGTTTTCATAAGGCTGATGCGGCGCTTATTTATAATTCCGGCTATGATGCTAATGTGGGTGTTCTTTCCTGTGTTCCCCAGCGTGGCGATACTGTGCTGTATGATGCACTTGCACACGCTTCCATCCGCGATGGCATAAGGCTTTCTTTCGCCCGTTCTTTTTCTTTTGCACATAACAACCTGGCTGAGTTGGAAACGCAATTAAAACAGGCAGCCGGAAATGTATTTGTTGTAACAGAATCTGTTTTCAGCATGGATGGGGATGTATGCCCGCTTATAGAGATAGTTAAACTGTGCAGGCAATACCATGCGCACCTTATTATTGATGAAGCCCATGCAACCGGTGTGGTGGGCGAAAGGGGGGAGGGGCTTGTTCAGCAGCTACACCTGCAGCAGCAGGTGTTTTGCCGCATACATACTTTTGGTAAAGCTGTAGGTTGCCACGGCGCCGTAGTGCTTGGTTCTTGCAAGCTGAGAGAGTATCTTATCAATTTTTCCCGCAGCCTGGTATATTCAACTTCTTTGCCGCCTGTAAGTGTGGCGCATATAGCCAAAGCGTATGCAATATTTCCAGGTCTGCATGCGCAACGTTTGCACCTGCGGCAGTTGGTGGAAAAGTTTCAGCACGCACACATAGCTTTTGATAAGTTTACCTCCTTTACACCCATACAGGTAGTAATGGTACCTGGTAACGATGAGGTAAAGCAGCTTGCAAACAGGTTGCAGTCGGCCAACCTGGATGTGCGGCCCATACTATACCCCACAGTGCCAAAAGGCATGGAGCGGTTACGTATAGTGCTCCATGCCTTTAACAGTTTCGGGGAACTGGATTTACTTATAGAAATATTGGGGGTAAAGTAAAAGCATGCCTTATCTCTGCTCCCCGGTTGCTGTGCCGGGCATGCTTTCATATTCTTTATACACATCTATCTCTCCATTAACAGAGCGTATAATCTTATATAGGCCTTCGTCATTTTTTATTTGTACCAGGTAGGCTGTTTTGGTATTGTAGGCAACTTCTGTAACGTGAACGATACGGTAGTCGTAGTAGCTCACCCGTATGGGTACGCGTACATCCTTCGGCATTTTTTTCTCGTCATAGTTTTTTACAGTACAAATGTACTCGCCGTTTTTGTCATAGTAGGTGGAGTGGGGTATGTCGTTACTGGTAAACCTGGCCACATAGCCATCGCTTATTTTTGTCCAGCTTTCTTTTTCATTCGTATCATAACGTTTCAAAAAATCACGCATGGTTTTAAGGGGCACTTCCCGCCTGGCCATGGCATCTTTGTTATCGGTATTGAAATCTGTGCGAAAAGTGCTGGCCATAACGTTAGCCCGCCCGTTGTGCTGCATAAGGATAAATATTATCAGCAGCAGGTTGATTAGAAGAGGCTTCATACAGTTTAATTTTTAGTGGTGGATGTGGTGTTTGCTCAGTACAAAAAGAATAAATAACCACGGCAGGTTTTTTCATTTTAGACCAACAGGATTTTTTGCCGGTAATATGGCTGTAAACAACGGGATAGCCGTTTGTCTTATAATGTGGTCGTTTGTCGAATTGCCGTATAATTATCTGCTGCTAATCGTGTAGATTTAGTATCTCTTGAATTAGATATGAGAACAGGATACAGAAGGATGCTGCTGCCGGTTATATTCTGGCTGGCCTATTTTCTTTATGAATGGCTTACGAATGCTTACTGGATGAGTGAGTATGAGCGTTATTTTTTCAATGCACTGATAATAGTGCCTATTACATTTACCGCCACGCTGTTTACAACGGAAGTGCTTATCAAGAGGTTGTTGCGTAAAGATAAAGTGTGGCAGTTTTGGTTAGTGCTAATACTAAGCATCATATTTTTTGGTGTTACCAGGCGGGCGTATAATTATTTTTATGTTTATCCTGTTTATAATCCTGAGTATGCCCGCACCATGCCCTTCCTGTTTTTTCCAAAAGTGGTTATTGAAGCGGTAAACATCTACCTTATAGTAGCGTTGTACAGCATGTTTTATTTTAAGCAGGCCTGGTACGAGGAACAGCGGGTATCCCAGGCTTTGCAAAAGGACAATGTAGAAGCGCAGTTGCAGTTGCTGCAATCCCAGGTGCAGCCGCATTTTATCTTCAATACCCTTAATAACATTTACTCAATGGCTATCAAGAGCAACCCGCAAACGCCAGACCTTATTTACCGGCTTTCGGCTTTGCTAAGCTATATGCTGTACGACAGCAAGCAAGCTCTTATACCCGCAAGTAAAGAGCTCCAATACATTTACAACTATATAGAGCTTGAGAAAATACGCTATAGCAACAAGCTGGATGTTTCTATTAATGTATATGACGAATTAACAAACTTTTGCATTGCCCCACTGCTTTTGCTGCCACTCGTTGAAAACAGTTTTAAGCATGGCGTTTCTGATTGCCTTGAAAGTAGCTGGATACGTATGGACCTTTCCATAAAAGACGATTGGCTTACGGTAAAAATTGAGAATAGCCAGCACAATAAATCTCAAGTAAATGGCCATAAACATAACACTACCGGCAATGGCATCGGCATAGAGAATGTAAAACAAAGACTGCACCTTTTGTACAATGGCAATCATGAATACAAATGCATCCATGATGAGCAGACTTACCTTACCGTATTGCGCATAAAAAATATTGAGGCATGAAAATTCAATGCATCGTAGCGGAGGATGAACCCCCTGCCAGGGAATTGCTGGTAAGCTATATAGAACGGGTGGATACATTAGAGCTTAAAGCTGTATTCAGCAATGCTTTGGAAACTTTTAACTACCTGCAAACCAGCAATCCTCAATTGGTTTTCCTTGATATCAATATGCCGAGGATGAATGGCATGGAACTGATACGTGCCCTGCAGGTAAAACCCAAGATCATTATAACTACGGCATACCGCGATTATGCGGTGGAAGGCTTTGAACTGGATGTGCTGGATTACCTGGTAAAACCGGTTTCTTTCGACAGGTTCCTTAAGTCCATCGCCCGGTATAACCAGTATTTTTTGCAGGAAAAAATTACATCCGCAGGCGATGAGGCTGAAACAGCTTTCAGTAAAGCCTATATGTACTTTAAGGTGAATAAAGAATTAGTGAAGATTTTTTTGAAAGACATTTTTTACATCGAAAGCATCAAAGACTATATTAAGATTTTTACCAAAGAAAAAGCCGTGGTTACTTACCAGCGTATTGGTTACATGGAGGAAAAACTGCCGGAGAGCAGGTTTATACGGGTGCATAAATCTTTCATCATAGCCAAAGACAAAATTTCAGGCTACAGTGGTGATATTGTTAGGCTGGAAAAAATAGAAATACCTATTGGCAGAAACTATAAACAGGGCTTTTTGAAAGCTATACAATAAATAAATGCCGGGAAATGCCCGGCATTCTATTATGTTGCATCAAACGACAGTTATTTTACAATTGCCAGCGCCATACCATCGTATTCCTTTACGCCCACAGTTTGTATAATGCTGGCGGTAACGGCTGTGCTTGCCGCCAGTGCTTTGTTAAACCGTTGAACGCCTTTTACCATTTCATCGTCGCTGTCTTCATTCAGCACTTTACCATCGCGGATTACATTGTCGGCTATTATAAGTGTGCCGGGCCGGGAAAGTTTCAATGCCCATTCAAAGTATTCTGTATAAGGTGGTTTATCAGCGTCAATAAAAATCATGTCAAAAGGGCCTTCATTGTTTTGCACCAGTTGGGGCAAAATTTCAATCGCCTTCCCAACCCGTACTTCTGCCTTGTTACCAACACCTGCCCTTTGCAGGTTTTCACGGGCTACGGCGGCATGTTTTTCGTCTACTTCCAGGCTTATCAGTTTCCCGCCTTCTTTTAGGGCCCTTGCCATCCAGATGGTGCTGTAGCCCGCGAGTGTACCAAGCTCCAGTATTTTGTTAGCGTTGCAGGTTAAAGCCAGCAGGTGCAGAAATTTACCCTGGTTGGGCGATACACTTATAGCAGGCATACCGGCTTTTTCCAGCGATTGTTCCGCGGCATCCAGGCTGTCATCAGGTGGTAAAAACAAATCGGCAATGTATTTATCTACGGCTTCAAAAGTTTGTTGGTTCATATTTGGCAATATGTTAGCGTTAATAAATAGGGCCATGAAGATAAAGCTTGCATGTTGCAGTTGGCTGCCATGGCCGTTGTTTTCAGCAATTTTTTTAGAACAGTAACGTTAATATTGGTTGGTGGTTGGGGGCGGGCTATCTATCCGGGTCTGAAAAGCCGCCCAATGAACCAAACGATGAACGGATTGCGACGCAACGAAGACCACCATGAAATACTGCAGCCGGTATCCAAAGAAAATTTTGGCGTTCAGCGAATGCAACAATACAATAAATAATAACCCGGGAAATTATGTTGACGGTAGTTAAACCCTGTATTGCTATTTTTAAGTTCTTCTTATGCCTATTGCCGGCCATCGTATATGTATTTTTATTTACTTCGTATGCATAGCTTTTCATAAACAATTCTAAACTAATGAAGCAGTTTATTGCGCTTATTGTAACGGTTTTAATGCTTGTTTCCTGCGGCGAAAGCAGCGACAAGGGGTTTGATGAGAATAATTACCAGACCGCAAAAGAAAGCCTGGCAGATAAAGAAAGAAAAAGTCCTGTGACTTTTTTGGAAGTGGGTGGTAACGATAAAAGAAACTGGCTTGGCCAAACTGTTGTTAAGGGCACCATACACAACAAAGCGACTATTGTTTCTTACCGTGATATACGCGTTAAAATGCTTTTTTACAATAAAGACGGCAAGCTTGTAACCAACCATGAGGATGTTTACACCGAAACCATTGCACCCGGCGGCAGCATGAAGTTTAAGGCCCGCTACGGCACACCGCGTGGTACTGATAGTGTGGCATTAAGTATTATGAGCGCCGCTGCGGTAGCGGAGTAAAGGCTAACCGTTTTGTTCTTTAAAAGCGTAGGCTTTACGGGCTATCTCCCTGATAACTTCATCCAGCTCCAGCGCTGAAATTTTTATGTTTTCAATTACCTGCCTGTGCAGCGTATCTGTAACGCTGTCCTCGCTAAGCATATCGGTTAAGCCCAGCAGGTTGCTTAACGGGCGCCTTACAATATGAGAATTGGTAAAGGCTATTTCTTTCAGTGCTGTGTTTTGCTGTTTTATTTTCTCTTCCTGCGTTTGCTTGTCGGTAACATCCCTCGAAAAACATACAACCCCGGTAACCTCTCCTTCCTCGTTGGTTATGGCATTAAAAGTTGCTTCCATATAATATGCCTGGCCGTTGGGGGCAATGCCAGTATGCATGGTGCTGAATGACTCGCCTCCCAGCGCTTTTTTGTAATAAGGTATCCACTCGCGGGTGGTATCGGCACTCTCATAATCGGCGCATATATCCTGCCCTTTCGTAGCCTTTATTCCAATATTTTCTTTAACAGCTTTTGCAAAAGGTTCATTAAAAGCTGTCAGTTTCATGTTGGTATCAAAAGACCATATCAAATCTTTGGTGTTGTTTATTATTACAGAAAGGCTTCGTTCGCTGGCCTGCAATTGTTCGCGGGCCTGTACCACGTCGGTTATGTCCGCCGCCATTACCAGCAAACATTTCTTGTTGTTGTAGGTAACATCGTGGGTAGCTACGCTGGCTTTAATAATTTCGCCGTTCTTTTTTTTATGTGTCCATATGCCTGATTCTGTATAGCCGGGCTCCACATTCTCAATGTGGCGGTACAGTTTTTCAATTTCTTCTTTCGGCCTTATGTCTTTAATGTGCATGTTCAAAAATTCATCGGCTGTGTAGCCATATTTCAATACTGCCGCATTATTAACCCGCACAAATTTCAGGTCCGTATCAAAAATCCACATAGGCGCCGGGTGGCTGTCAAATAACGCCTTGTATTCCTCAAAACTGTTTTGAAGTTTTTGTGATGCTTTTTTTACGCCGAAGTAGATAATTAGTGAGATGACCAATATATAAAGCAGGCCTTTGATGGTTTGACCCGTTTGCTCATCAAGGCCAACGGTTTTGCTGATGCTGGCCAGCAGCATGTCAGAAAATATAATCCAGCAACTGCTGGTGAGCAGGAATATTAAGGTTACGCGTATTTCAGGTTTTTGCAACAGGCTCATAACATGCAGGATTTTTTGCGTTATGTTTTAAAAAAAGGGCAGGGGCTTTCTGCTTTGGCGCTTTTATTGGCAGCGGTTCCGGCTGTTCGTTGCAACTCCGCCGCAAGACCAGACGCACAAGCCCTCAGCGGGGTTTCCACTTCCATCCGGCAGCCATTCAGCCACATATCTTTCCTCAGCTTTTACACGCCGCTCACGAATGAGAATTTGTCTCCGTCAAACAGCCCCTTGTCGCTCAGCTTCAGATGCGGAATAACCAGCAAGCCCATAAAGCTCAAAGTCATAAACGGAGCCGCCAGGTTTGCGCCCAGGCTTTTGGCCATTGCGTCAATGGCTGTATAAAGGGCAGCTACCTGGTAACCATCTTCAATGCTCATTAAACCTGCTACCGGCAAGGGCAATACTAGGTTCCTGCTGCCGGCAACACAACTTACGCCACCCTTTTCTTTAATTACGAGGTTTACCGCGGCAACAATGCTTTCATCATCTGCTCCAACTGCAATAATGTTATGGCTGTCATGCGCTACGGAAGACGCAATAGCACCCTTTGTAAACCCAAAATTCCTGATAAAACATTTTGCCACCGGCGCCTGGTTATAACGGTTGATCACAACCATTTTGAGTATATCCGTGCCGGTATCGCTTATCCACTCGCCATTAACAAGGTTGCCTTTTAACAGCAAGCGGTTAGTGATAAGCTGCCCATCCAGGGCTTCTATTACAGGAATAAGGCCGTTAACGGATGGGTATTGGTTTTCTGTAATCTTCAGGTCGCTTTCATTTATTTCGCTGCAGTTAAAATTGTTAACAGCGGCAGCGGTGGTTGTACTAATGAGTGATTTGCCGTTTTCTGCCACCAGCTCGCCATTAATATAAGTTTTGAGTACTTTAAAGGAAACAAGGTCTTCGGTAATAATAAAGTCGGCAGGGTCGCCAATGCGCAGCAGGCCAACATCCAGTTTGTAATGCAGAACAGGGTTTATGCAAGCTGCTTTAAGCACTTTAAACACATCAATACCTTTGGCTATAGCTCTTTGGCAAAGCTGGTTAATATGGCCATCGGCAAGACTGTCCGGGTGCTTGTCATCACTGCAAAACATCAGTTTATCCGGATAATCGTCTAGCAGCCCAACCAGCGCTTCAAAATTTTTAGCGGCACTGCCTTCTCTTATAATTATTTTCATGCCATAGCCTAATTTATCCAGCGCCTCTTCTTTGGTAAAACACTCATGGTCAGTAGAAATGCCGGCAGCTATGTACTTGCGGGCATCGTCACCCCTCAATCCTGGTGCATGGCCATCTACGGGTTTGTTTAGCCGGTGCGCCGCCGCTATTTTCTTCATCACCTCTTCATCTTCAAACAGTACACCGGGAAAATTCATCATCTCACTCAGGTACTTTATTTCGTCTTTTTCAAGCAGTTTCTTTACATCGTTACTGTCAAGCGTTGCACCGGCGGTTTCAAAGCTGGTGGCAGGCACACAGCTTGGCGCCCCAAAGTTGAATTTAAAGGGCACCTGTTGGCCATTGGCTATCATAAATTCAACGCCTTGCATGCCGCATACGTTGGCAATTTCATGTGGGTCGCTTACAGTGGCTACTGTTCCGTGAACAACGGCCAGTTTGGCAAATTCCGCTGGTACCAGCATACTGCTCTCAATATGTACATGGCTATCGGTAAACCCCGGTAATATATAACCGGTAACGCCCTCATCCGTAATTGTTTGTATAGCGGTTATAGTGCCGTTTTCTACTGTAATCTCAGCAGGGTAAACCTGCTCTGTCCATACATCGGCCAGGTTAGCTTTTGTACTAAATGAATTGTTCAGCATTAAATAGATTGGTTAATTCAGATGCCCCGGAGTATAACACATACTTCAAAACATCTGTTGTTAAAACTATAGATAAATTATTATCCGGAAACTCTTTTGTAAAAGACAAATTTGTAAAACGATGCAATAAACATAATCAGGGAAAACAGGGATGGTTTAAAATGCAGAAGGTCCCGCAGACGCGGGACCTTCTAATGGTTTCCTATTGCTTAAAGTTCACAATTTAATTTCCTAAACATTGCTTCTTGTTGTTCAGAAAATCAGGTTCTTTTCCAGGAATATTGGATCTGTTTGGATATTGGATTCCCGCGATATTGGATTTTCGCATTGGATTTTAAAACGGGAAATTCTCTTTAGGATATTGTTATTTGACAGAACAAAAATAATTGTCGGATAAACATTACTATGCCGATAAAAGACTTTCGAATATCCGAATCGGACACAAAATGACATTTTTGGATATTCCGGCGATATGTGTGGTGTTAAATATTCTATGCAAATTTTATGCTAACTCATTGCCTTTTAATAAGTCAGGGCGTTTTTCCTGTGTTTTTTTAACGGACTGGTCATGTCTCCACTGGTCAACTTTTTTTGGATCGCCCCCCAGCAATATTTCTGGAACCTTCCATCCCCTGAATTCTGCGGGCCTGGTATATACCGGCGGCGCCAGCAGGTTATCCTGGAAAGAGTCGAAAAGTGCCGAAGTTTCATCATTCAAAACCCCTGGTAATAACCGGCCTACAGCATCTACAACAATTGCAGCAGCCATTTCTCCGCCACTGAGTACATAATCTCCTACGGAAATTTCCATCGTTATAAAGTGTTCCCTTATCCGTTCATCAATGCCTTTGTAATGGCCACAGATAATCATCAGGTTGTCTTTTAGCGACAGGATATTTGCTGTTTGCTGGTTAAATGTTTTGCCATCGGGCGCCATATATATGATTTCATCATATTTTCTTTGCTTTCCCAGGGCTTCAATGGCGTTAGCCAGCGGCTCGCACATCATTACCATTCCCGCGCCACCGCCATATTGATAGTCGTCCACCTGGCCATATTTATTTACAGCCCAGTCACGCAAGTGATGTGTATGCACTTCCAGCAAGCCTTTGTCTTGTGCACGTTTCATAATACTATGGTTCAGCGGGCTTTCCAGTAACTCAGGTAAAACAGTGATGATGTCTATTCTCATGGGTGCAAAGATAGCCTTAGGTGCAGCAAGTTGTTGATGGCATGCTATGCTATGGAAGATGTGTACCGCATACAGGTACTTAGTTCTTCGTAAAGGCATTTAAAAGGAGGCCTGCCTGCAAACAAATGAGCGTGCTGCACCTTCGGGTGAGGGATTGAAGCGGTTACCCCGCTGAAGCCTTCGCAGCCAGGCCCTGTGGCGGAGTAATAGCGGAAAGCCCGACCCCTTGCGTAGCTTGGGGGCACCCCAAGTACGAAGTTAGAAGTACGAAGTACTTAATATGTAAGATATTGGATGTGGGATGTACGATGTAAAAAATTCACGATTCACCATTCAATGTGGTTTAGTTAAGATGTCAGCCTGAGCCTGTCGAAGGCGGATTGGTGAAAAAGCAGCTTGCATAACCCGGTTTCGACAAGCTCAACCTGACATTGGGTTCTTAAGCTAACGGCATTGCCCCTCTCGCCATTTACCACTCACCACTTGCCATAATAATGTAGAATGCAAAATGTAAATGCTGCCAGTTAATGTATGAACCTTCCTATTACAGGCAGGCGCTGAAACTCTTTACGTTCAACCCTTACCAGCAGGTACAGAAATGCCAATATAAACAGGGCGGCAATAACAAAGCCGGCTATTGTATTGTCAATAAAACTTGTTACAACCTGGTGAATACAGAAAATGAGAATGGCAATAACGATGTATGCCAGCAGCTTCTTCCAGGCGTAGGGGATGTAATATTTTTTTTGTCCCCACGTAAAGCTGATAACCATCATGCTGGCGTAACAGGTAAGCGTAGCCCATGCGCAGGCCATATAACCAAACCGCGGAATGAACAGCCAGTTGATGGTGATGGTGATGGCCGCGCCAATTAGTGTTATCCAGGCGCCTGCCATTGTATAACCGCTTACCTTATACCATACGCCCAGGTTTATGTAAATGCCCAGGCATACATTGGCGAGAAGCAATATGGGTACTATAGGTAAACCAACCCAGTATTTTTCGCCGATGATATATTTCCATAACGGGATATACAGGCTTACCACCAGGAACATAACGGCAAGCGTTATCACAAAAAACTTCATCACCCTAGCGTAGGTACGCTGGGGGTTATCGCCTTCCGCCTGTTTGAAAAAGAAGGGTTCGGCGCCCATCCTGAAAGCCTGTATAAAAAGTGTTATAAGAATTGAAAGCTTGTAGCAGGCGTTGTATATGCCGCGTTGTTCATCGGCGTTTTGGGCAGAACCCGGCAGCCACCATCCCAGCATCAGCCTGTCGAATGTTTCGTTAATCATGCCGCCTAAACCCGCTACCAGTATGGGCAGGGCATATACCATCATTTCTTTCCAGAGTGCAATATCAAACTTCCATTTAGCGGGGAAAAGTTTTTTACTCAGCAACAACAGGGTATAAATGTTCTGGATAACGTTGCCCAGCAATACATAGGTAATGGGGTTTACATCAGGCTTGTAAATCAATATAAGCCATGTGTTAGGATTTTCTTTTATACGGGCCGGGCAATAACTTAAAAAGAAAACGGTGGCTGCCACATTTACTACTATGCTGCTCACTTTTATAAACGCGAACTGTTTGGGCCGCCCTTCGTTTCTAAGCTTGGCAAAAGGTATAGTGGTTAATGCATCCAGTGCAATAATGATGATGCTGAGCTGTATCAGCAAAGGCAGTTCCTCCAGGCTTGTCATTTTAGCCAGCCATTGCTGGTTAAGCCAAAGTATAACAGAGAAAAGAAGGGTGCTTATGATGAGTGAAATAGCAGTGGTAGCGTTAACATCGTCCCGGTTGTCTTTACGGTGTATAAACCGGAAATAGGCCGTTTCCATGCCATAAGTAAAGATTACGTTTACAATGGGTATGGCCGCATACACGGCGCCCATTTTGCCGTAGTCAGCGGTTGATACCAGGGCATTGTAAGTAAGATAAGGTGTAAGCAGCAGGTTGATAAACCTTGATGCTATTGTGCTTAAGCCATACCACAGTGTTTGTCCTGCCAGTTTCTTTATACTGCTCAAGTAAAATTTTTTAGCAAAAGTAAGGTAACTGCCATGCACCGCATACAGCTAATACAAACGGTTTGGCATGATTTTCGGATTATAAATTTTAGTTACCTTTCTTACCTGAAAACAAATTTTATTCTGTACTCAAAATGAAAACCAATGAAAAAACTGATTGCGTATGCAGCCATACTGCTCTTCTCTAAAACTTCATTTAGCCAGGTTACCGAATCAGGAATTGTAGTGGACAGCCTCAACCGTTCCGCATTGTATATGGAGCTGGATATTCCCGAGGATGATATTGAACAGGCACTGGAAAATTATTTTAAAACATTACATGTTGAAAGGGAGAAAGGCAAGGGGTTTATTATCCGTAAAAAGCTGCCCTTCATTACATTTAAAAGAGCCGTGGCAGATAGCATGAATGGACAGGCGTTGGATTATTATTTTAAGCTGGATACCCGCAAACAGAAAGGACCGGATGTTACCACCCTGCACATGGTGGCAGGAAATGGATATAATAATTTTCTCGGCCCTCAATCCCAGGCCTGGGGCGATTTAAAGAAGTTTGCCGAATACCTGCGTGGTAATTATTTTGAGCAGCACCGCATTGGCAAAAACATTGAAGGGCTTACCAAAGAATTAAACCGCGCCAGCGAAAGGCTGAGAGACCTGGAGATGGAAAAAGAAAAGCTTGAAAGAACAATAGCGGACAAAACCAGCCAGATTGCAGGCCTGCAAACACAGTTGCAAAAGCTAAAGCCAGCGCTGGCTAACAAATAATTTGTACAGGGGAAACAAGAACAGCGCCCCGTAGTTACTAAACTATGGGGCTGTTTGTTTGTAAGGCCGGCTAATATTCGCCCGGTCTTACCTGCCGTCGGTTTTGTTTGGTTACGGCTTTTAGTTTTTTGTTTTCTATCCGTCGTTCTTTGGATGCTGTCGACGCCTTGGTGGCAATACGTGGCTTTTTCTTTTCCAACGCTTTATCAACAAGCTGGTTCATCTTTTTTACCACCTGTTCCTTATTGCCCATTTGCGTTCTTTCTGTCTGAGACTTTACCAGCAGCCATCCATCGGCGGTAATTCTTGCGGATAGTTTTTGCAGCAGCAGCAGTTTCTGTTGTTCCGTAACCAATACAGATGCTGCTACATTCCACCGGCCCTCCACCATGGTTTCTACCTTGTTCACATTTTGGCCACCCTTGCCGCCGCTGCGTGCTGTTTTAAATTCTATTTCTTTGCTTATGTCTATCTTCATCCGGTAAAATTAATAAACGGTTATGAGAGCGGTTATTCAACGCGTTAGCAAGGCCAGCGTAAAGGTTGATGAAAAAATTACAGGCGCCATACAAAGCGGCCTGCTGGTACTGCTGGGCATAGAAGATGCGGATACACACGAGGACATTGCCTGGCTAAGTGCCAAAATTGTAAACCTGCGCATTTTTAACGACGAACAGGGCGTAATGAACAGAAGTGTAAAGGAAACAGGTGGCAGCATTTTACTGGTAAGCCAGTTTACGCTGCATGCTTCCACCAAAAAAGGTAACCGGCCTTCATACCTACGTGCCTCAAAGCCGGATGTTGCCATTCCGCTTTACGAAAAAATGATTATTCAGCTTGCAACAGACCACGGCCAGCCCATTGCCACCGGTATTTTTGGCGCCGATATGAAAGTGGAACTGCTAAACGACGGGCCGGTAACGATAGTGGTGGATACGAAAAATAAAGAGTAAGTACAAGTTACGAAGTACGAAGTACCCCGGTTGAAGAAAATGCTGATGTTGTTAAACGAAACCTTGAAGATGTTCTGGTTGTTCAAGCTGGCATTGCATTGTTAAGTTGCCAATTCAAAGTACTTCATACTTCGTAACTCGTACTTAATTCAGGGCGTGCCCCCAAGCTATCGCAAGGGGTCGGGCTTTCCGCTCATACTCCGCCGCATAAGCCAACGCACAGAGCCTTCAGCGGGGTATCCGCTGCAATCCCTCACTCACATCCGTTTTCAATAATCAGCAGTAACCGCTTATTCAAGTAAGTATTACAGCTTATAAATTTCAAAGATTGATTATGACAATACAGCAAGCGCAGCAGCAGGTAGATGAATGGATTAAAACCACAGGTGTACGTTACTTTAACGAGCTTACCAACCTGGGTATACTGATGGAGGAAGTTGGCGAACTATCCCGCCTGATGGTACGCACTTATGGCGAGCAGTCTTTTAAAGAAAGTGATAAACACAAAAACCTGCAAGATGAGATGGCCGATGTGTTATGGGTGCTTCTTTGCCTGGCCAACCAAACCGGTATTGACCTTACAGCCGCACTGGAAAAAAATTTTGACAAAAAGAACATCCGTGATAAAGACAGGCATAAGAATAATGAAAAGCTTAAGTAGTTACCCTGAAAGAGAGGAGGTTAGCTTTGGTGTTGAAGCGCCTTGCAAACACCAATGTTCTCTATTTTTTTAGAGCACATGAAAATGTTTAAAACTTTAACATTTACGGAATACCTGTGGCCTGTTTTTTTCGTTTGTTCAAGAGATTGCTAAACACCTACAAAGTTTTTGTATGAAAAAGATCTTCACCATTGGAAACGAAAATATCGGCCATTACTACTGGGTTGGCCATTGCCCGAATGGAACCATTTACTCCGCAGGCCAAACATTCAAAACTAAAACAAAAGGAAAGCTCAGGAACATCCGCATTTACCCGGAAATGGTATTGGGAGAAGGGGATGCTTCCGTAAGCCTCTACGAGTTTGAAGAATCCACACATTCCTGGAAGCAAAAGCTGGCCGAAAAACATCTTTCCATCAGTAAAAAACAACAGGGTAGCTGGATGAATTTTGACATGGGTGATATTATGCTGGATGCGGCCAAGCAATATGCTTTTAAAGTAGATTGCAACCACAGCAGCCTGATGGCAATAGGAGAAAATCATTGGAAAGAAAAAGACCCTTACCCGGATGGTGAAGAATGGACAGCCTCTACCAATAATACAAATGGGCGGTTTCACCGCAATTTCGATTTGGCTTTCCAAGCAGATATAGAAGCCGCGTAATATTTATTCAAATATCATAAATAGCAAAGCCCTGCAAGATTGTGTTGCGGGGCTTTGTGCATGTAGTGCAGTACATCCTACGCATTGCGAAACTTTCTAGGGTTAACTACAAAGCAGTTAAGTTTTTACCTGCCCTTGATATGCTTTGGCTGTAATTTGTATATTTATTTTTTTTCTGCCTGCCATTTTTCAGCAACCTATTAAAAACAATACATGGAGAAAAAATTACAGGATCAAATAGCAATTGTGACAGGCGCCAGCAGTGGCATTGGCGCGGGCTGTGCCCGTGCGCTTGCAGGTGCAGGCGCCACTGTTGTAATTAATTACCCGGCAGCAAGATCGAAGGAAAAAGTAAGCAAAGTGGCCGATGGAATAGTAGCCGAAGGCGGCAAAGCCATTATTTACCAGGCAGATGTAAGCAAGGAAGATGAAGTGGTTAAAATGTTTACTGATGTAACGGCACAATTTGGCACCGTTGACATACTGGTAAACAATGCCGGCCTTCAGCGGGATGCCAAACTGGTTGATATGACAATTGATCAATGGAATGAAGTAATCGGCATAAACCTTACCGGCCAGTTTTTGTGTGCCAGGGAAGCCATTAAAGAGTTTTTAAGGCGTGGCGTGGATGAAACTAAGAGCAAGGCTGCCGGAAAAATTATCTGTATGAGCAGCGTACATGAAGTGATACCCTGGGCGGGGCATGTAAACTACGCGGCCAGCAAGGGCGGTGTTATGATGATGATGAAAACCATTGCACAGGAATACGCCCCACATAAAATACGGGTTAACAGCATAGCTCCCGGGGCTATTGCCACACCCATCAATCACGAAGCCTGGGATACACCGGAAGACCTGCAAAAGCTTTTGAAGCTGGTTCCGCAAAAACGCATTGGCCAGGTGGAAGATATCGGCAAAGTGGCCGTTTTTCTGGCAAGTGATGACTCAGATTATATTAACGGCACTACCATATTTGTTGACGGAGGCATGACCTTGTACCCGGGATTTGAAGATAACGGATGAGGGGGAGGGGGGTGAGTGGTGAATGGTGAATGGTGAATGGTGAGTGGTGAGTGGTGAGTGGGGTGGCATTCTACTTCTCCATTCAAAATTCCTTGTTCCTTGTTCGATATTCTCTTGTTCCTTGTTCGATATTCTCTACCTGGGCTGAAAAGCTGCATAACGAACAGAACGTACAAGAGTGCGACGCAACGATGTTTAATGGATGTTACTGCTGCCGGGCCCATAAAAAAAGAATCATGAATGCTGAACAACTGAGACTGGAAGACTATAACTGGAAAAGCTGGGGGCCTTATTTAACAGACAGGCAATGGGGTACAGTGCGTGAAGATTATAGTGCCGACGGCCAGGCATGGAACAGCATTACACACGATATGGCTCGCAGCAAGGCATACCGCTGGGGCGAAGAAGGTATTGCGGGCATTAGTGACAAAGAGCAGCTTGTTTGCTTTGCACTTGCCCTGTGGAATGGTAAAGACCCTATTTTAAAAGAACGGTACTTTGGTCTTACAGGCCCTGAAGGCAACCATGGTGAAGACGTGAAGGAATTGTATTACTATTTAGATTCCACCCCCACGCACAGCTACATGAAGATGCTGTACAAATATCCGCAGCAGGAGTACCCTTACCGTTGGCTGGTTGAAGAAAACAGAAAGCGCAGCCGTTTTGAACCTGAATTTGAGCTGGCAGACACCGGCATTTTTAACGAAGGGAGGTATTTTGATGTTTTTGTAGAATATGCCAAAGCGGGTGATGCAGACATACTCATTAAAATAACCGCGTATAACCGTGGCCCAGAAGATGCGCCGTTGCATGTAATACCTACCGTTTGGCTGCGTAATACCTGGAGCTGGGGCTACGATGATTATAAACCGCAACTTGCATCGGCCAATAATGGGCATATATTAATTCAGCATAAGCGGGCCGGCGACTATAGCCTGTATGCGGAGGAGGATACCGAAGCATTGTTTTGCAACAACGAAACCAACCTGCAAAAGCTGTATGCTGTTGCCAATACAGAAGCTTTTACCAAGGATGGCATTAACGATTACATAGTGCTTGGCAACAGGAATGCCGTTAATAAAAACGCCTATGGCACAAAAGCGGCGTTTAACTATGCTGTTAACATACAGGCCGGTGGCAGCAAATGCATAAGGTTAAGGTTAAGTAAAGGCGCATCAGGCAACCCGTTTAGTGATTTTGAAGAAGTGTTTGCAGCACGTATAAATGAGGCAGATGAATTTTATGGCGGCATACAGCAGCAGATAGAAAGTGATGATGAGAAATCTGTACAGCGCCAGGCATTTGCGGGCATGTTGTGGAACAAGCAGTTTTACTACTACGATGTGCAGCAATGGCTGGATGGAGACCCGGAACAGCCTGCACCGCCACCGCAAAGGATGAAGGGTAAAAACCGGGACTGGCGGCACCTGAACAATGCCGACATTATTTCCATGCCGGATAAATGGGAATACCCCTGGTACGCGGCGTGGGACCTCGCTTTTCACTGCCTGCCATTCGCGGTTATTGATGCACGCTTTGCCAAACAACAACTACAGTTGCTTACCAAAGAATGGTATATGCACCCCAACGGGCAACTGCCTGCTTATGAATGGGAGTTTAGCGATGTTAACCCGCCTGTACATGCTTGGGCCACCTGGCGGGTATATAAAATTGACCAGAAGAACAACAACGGAAAATCCGACATAGCTTTTCTTGAATCGGTATTTCATAAACTGCTCCTGAACTTTACCTGGTGGGTAAACAGGAAAGATGCGCAGGGCAACAACATTTTCCAGGGTGGCTTTTTGGGGCTGGATAATATTGGCGTTTTCGACAGGAACACCGTATTGACTTCCGGCGGTTATATGGAGCAGGCGGATGGTACAAGCTGGATGGCCATGTATTCCCTTAACCTTATGCGGATATCGCTGGAGCTGGCAAGGCATAATAAAGTGTACGAGGATATGGCTACCAAATTCTTTGAGCACTTTTTATACATAGCCGATGCCATGGCCAGTATGGGTTCAAAGAATTCGGGGCTGTGGGATGAAGAAGATGAGTTTTTTTACGATGTCTTGAAGTGCTCGCCAACAACAGGCACTAAATTAAAAGTGCGCAGTATGGTAGGGCTGATACCGCTTTTTGCAGTGGAAGTAATTGAGCATGAATTTTTACAGAAAGTGCCTGAGTTTGCACAAAGGCTCAACTGGTTCTTAGAGCATCGGCCGCAGCTTGCGTCGCTGGTATCCCGCTGGTACGAAAAAGGTATTGCCGAAAAGCACCTGCTCAGCCTGCTGCGCGGCCACCGCATTAAGAAAATACTCCGGCGCATGCTGGACGAAAACGAGTTCCTAAGCGAGTATGGTGTACGGTCTTTATCCAGGTACCATGAGCAACACCCTTATGCTATTGACATTGATGGCAACCACTTTAGCGTTAACTATACCCCAGGCGAATCAACAACAGGTTTGTTTGGCGGTAACAGCAACTGGCGAGGGCCGGTATGGCTGCCGGTTAACTTTTTGATAGTGGAAAGCCTGCAACGCTTTCACCACTACTATGGCAACGATTTTAAGGTAGAATGCCCCACAGGCAGCGGCAATTACCTTACCCTGCGCCAGGTGGCGGACTTTATCTCTAAACGGCTTACCAACATTTTTCTGAAGGATAAAAATGGCAGGCGGGCTGTGTTTAACAACTATGAACTAATGCAGCAGGACCCCCACTTTAAAGACTATATTCTTTTTTACGAATACTTCCATGCTGATACCGGCCATGGCATGGGTGCCGCACATCAAACCGGGTGGACGGGATTGATCGCCAAACTGATTGAACCGGCAAGAAATGATTAGCACCCCGCCCATGGAGGAGCTTATTGCAATTCCCTTATCACCCTGCATGGGTTGCCTGCCGCTACCACGTTTGCGGGAATATTCTTTACCACCACGCTACCCGCTCCAATAGTAGTATTGCTGCCAATGGTTACTCCCGGGCAAATAATACTGCCGCCGCCAATCCAAACATTGTCGCCAATGGTAACCGGCGCCGACATCTCGGGGCCCTTTATACGTTCAGCCGCTATTACCGGGTGCTGGGCCGCATATATCTGTACGTTGGGCGCTATAAAAACATTGTTGCCTATGCGTATGTAATTACAATCAAGAAATATGCAGTTAAAGTTGGCATAGAAGTTATCGCCCACTTCAATATGGCAGCCATAATCGCAAAGAAACGGCGATTGTATATCAATATTTTCGCCGCATTTGCCCAGCAGCTTTTGCAGTATGGCGGTTCGTTTTTCTTTATCGTAAAGCGTGCTGTTAAGTTCTTCGGCAAGCCTTCTTGCATTAGCCCGCATTGCTGCAAGCAATTCATCTGAGGAATTATACATTTCCCCATTCAACATTCGTTTCAGTTGTGTTTTACCGGCCATGCTTTTTTTTACAAATTATCCCATTTTTAATAACGTTAAGCCGTTAATTTATTTACACGCCGCAATAAGAATATTAATATATTGCGGCATTAACCAACTGTAAACTATAAGAGATTTGAGGCTTGCCTTTTTCAGCGTATTTATTGCCTTAAACCTGCTTTCCATAACATCCGGCGCTCAAAAAGACAGTGTTGTTAACCGTCGCACCAAAAAGCTGATGGTACTGCCTGTAATGGCCCGTTCCGTGGAAACCGGGTGGTCTTTTGGGGCAGTAGCTGCCAGCACCTTCCGCATTGCCGGAAAAGATACTGTTTCCCGTACGTCTAACATACAGGCGCTGGCATTGTATTCACTTAAACACCAGTTGATTGCCGCCATCAATGGCTCCATTTATTTTCCTAAGGAAAAGTATATTATCAACCACCAGTTTTCTTACAGTTACTTTCCTGATAAATGCTGGGGCCTTGGCAGCAATACGCCAGACTCAGCAGAAGAGCCATACAAATTCAGGCAATACTACGTGTACCTGCACCCTATGAAAAAAATAGGGCGAGGCCTTTTTGCAGGTGTGCTGTATGAGCAGCAAAATGTGCTGGCTATGGAGTATGAACCCGGCGGGCTGTTTGACAAACAGAAAATAGCTGGCCGCAAAGGCTACTTTGTATCAGGCCTGGGGCTAAGCCTAACCTACGACAGCCGTAACAATGCTTTTGCACCCAACAGCGGCGCCTTTGCCCAGTTATACTTTAATCATTTTGCGCCTTATATAGGCTCTGATTTTACCTATACCAACATAGTGCAGGACATAAGAAAGTACATACCGCTGTTTAAAAAGCAGGTGCTGGCACTACAGTTCTACAACGTTATTAATGCGGGTCCTGAAGTGCCTGTGCGTAGCCTGGCCCAGTTGGGCGGATCCAGCAGTATGCGGGGTTTTTACAACGGCCGTTTCAGGGATAAGCAAATGATGGTGATACAGTCTGAATACCGGTTGCCCGTATATGGTTGCCTGGGGGCGGTATTGTTTGGCGCCGCAGGAGATGTTACCCGCCGTGTAATGGATTACAGCCTGCGTGGTTTTAAGTTTGCTTATGGTGGCGGCCTGCGCTTTGCGCTCAACAAGAAGGAAAGGCTTAACCTGCGCCTTGATTATGGCGTTACTTCCACCGGCAATCATGGCTTTTATTTTCAATTGGGCGAGGCATTTTAATTAGCAGGTTTACTAACCAGTTAGCTTATCATGGTTTACCTTTTGCCCGGTAACGGGGTTCATTTGATAGGTGAGGATATTACCACTGTTTAAAACTTCCACGATGCGGTAACCGTGATAGGCCGTTCCCCAACTGCCGCCAATATGCGCATCAAAAAAATAATGTTTCCCTCCATTTTCTTTAATGGCATCCTGGTCATGGTCGTGGCCATGAAATACCGCTTTCAGGTTCTGCTGCCTGGAAAACAGCTCCACCAGTTCCGGGCAGTCAATGGCATTGTCCGTCCACTTAACAGGCGTTATGTGCATAAACACAAAAAGGTTTTCAGCATCTTGTAAAGCGGTTAGCTGCTTCTTTGTCCAGGCCATATCCGGGCAAATATATTTGCCCTGTATGTCGGCCGTGTTAAGTATCAAAAAGGCGTTGTTGCCTTCTGTAAAGGAATGGTGCTGCTGTATGCCCCAGGTTTGTTGCCAGGTATTGTCATCTACTTTATCGTGGTTGCCGTGGGATACATAGTATTTCATTTGCAGGCCATCCAGCTTTTGTTTTACCTGCGGAAGAAATACAGGGTTATCATGAAAAAGGTCTCCGTTGATAACCGTAAAATCTACGCCACGCTGCTTTTTTTCCTGGTTAAGCCAGCCAATCATATCATCAAAGTACCGGTTGTAGCTGGTGTTGGGTTCGCCATAATGCCCGTCTGAAGCTATGGCAAAACGCAGTTGCACATCAGCCGCCGGCGGCAATACAAAACCTTTGGCACTAAAGGACTGCAGCGCATTACCGGCCCCGATAAAACAAATGCCCTTTGCCACATCGCCTATAAATTTTCTCCTGGAGTACATCATAGCCTGTAAGTTAAATATATCGCTGCCTGCCGGTTACGCAACGCAGTATTATTTTTCTTTTACCGAGCCAGCCGGTAAAGGCTGTGGCGAAGTGGTAGGCCCATCTACGGTTATGCTGCCATCTTTAACCGTCATGCGGTCAATAAAAACCACACGCTCATCGCCGGTAGCGCTTGTACGGGCATGGTACACGCAGAACATTTCCTTTCCATCCGGCGACCAGGTAATTGAGTTGTGGCCAGTGCCGGATACCGTACCGCCCTCTGCTGTATTTTTTTGCAGCACAGGGTTGTTGGGTGCTTTTGTATAAGGCCCAAGTGGCGATTTTGCCGTGGCATAGCCCACCGCGTAATGCTGGCCTGCAAAATTGTTGGCAGAGTACATCATGTAGTAAAGGCCTTCTTTTTTAAAAGTAACAGAGCCCTCCGTCCAGCGCCTGTTTACTTCACGTGCGGTAACAGAACGGCTTTCCCATTCCGCCTGTTTATCTTTCATGCTTACAGGTGGCCGAAGCAGTAAAACAGGTTCTCCCACCACACCGGAAAAATCGGGCTTTAGCTCCACGCCATACACCCAGCTTTCTTCCACCTCGTTAAACCAGCCGTTTTTCTTTGCCATATCGGCTGCTTCACTTTTTACAGCATGTTTGTAGCAGCATCTTGAATAATACAGGTACATTTTGCCATCGGTATCAAAAAACACATTCGCGTCAATAATGGGATAGCCGGGGTCAAAAATAGGCTTGTCGGAAAAATCCACAAACGGGCCTTCCGGTTTATCAGCCACTGCTATGCCTATTTTAAAATTCTCCAGTTCGTTGGTTGGATTGTTTTTCCATTGTGCGCTGTAAAACATGTAATACTTTCCTTTCACTTTGTACACTTCCGGCGCCCAAAAAGCGCCAATGCCAAAAGATTTCAGCGTGTCGCGGGTATATACCTGGCCCAGCGGTTTCCAGTTTACCAGGTCTGTTGACCGGTAGGCGGGGAAACCATCCCTTGCACCTGTGCCATACATGTAGTAGGCGCCATTGTCGTATAAAACATAAGGGTCGCCCAGTTTTACCGGCATTGGGTTAGCGTAAGTGCCTTCCGGAGCCTGGTTTTCCTGTGCGGTAGATGTGGTGGTAATTGTAACAGCAAGCAGCAATGTGGCAAACAGTATTTTGTTGTACAGCATTTGGCGGTGTTTAATGGTAACAAATGTATCCTGTTTAACAGACGTAGCGGCGGATAGTTTTGTACTAACAACCTGGCCAAAGAACTGCTTATTGAATTAGGTAACGTGAGTTTTGGATCTTGTATACTGAAATTCAGATATAAACAAATAAAAATCAGATAGGATCATTCATTTTAACTGCATCATTAAGTTTGGTATGCTTTGTATAAGAAAGTTCTGCTGATGAAATCACAGTAGTACAAAAGCTTAATCAGGGCGAACGGAAGAAACGTGTTGTATATCGTTTCTTCCTTGACTTTTTTTGTTACTTTTTTGTGTCAAAACAAAAAAGTAAAATAAGGTTGTTAAATACAGGTATGTGCGACATCTAAAACCTAAGTTAAGTAAGAATAGTCAGGGCGTTCCGGCGAAGCCGTCGGGCTTTACGCTGCAATCTTTTTGCTCGTGCCTCGCAAAAAGGATTTCCGCTCCAATCCCTAACGCGGCATACGTTTTCATTTCGTCATCCCGGTTGATAAGGGCAACATACGCACAGGACGTTATAAAACCCAAAATGATTGTTGCCGTTGTTGTACATTTATGCACAATGTCATTTAGATAAGAGATGAATGTCAGGTTGAGCCTGTCGAAACCGGTTTTGCAGCCATGTGTTGATGAACCCGCCTTCGACAGGCTCAGGCTGACATCCTTAGTTAAGCAGCACTGACATTCATACGGTGCGGCGATAAACCACTTGTTATGGCTATAGATAAAGTATCCCGCATTGCTACCACTATTTATCCTTTTTTAACCGTAAAAGGGGCGGCCGCGGCTGTGGAATTTTATACCGCAGGTCTTGGTGCGCAGGTATTGGCAAGTTACGAACTGCCTGGTGACAGGCTGGTGGCAAAACTGGCTGTTGAAGGCGCCGAATTTTGGGTAGGGGATGAGGAACCGGAGTTTGGTAATTACAGCCCTGCAACCCTTGGCGGCAGCCCCGTACGCATTATACTTACCGTTGCCGACCCGGATGCTTTTTATACCCGGGCAGTGGCTGCCGGCGCAACGCAGGTTTGCCCTGTAACCACAGAAGAGTCATGGAGAATAGGGAAGCTTACAGACCCGTTTGGACATACCTGGGAAATAGGCCGGCCACTGGATGATGAATAGCCCAGGTTGTTCTAAAAGCAGGCTGGTTAAAAAAGCCGGGGTTTATTTTTCCTGTTGCCGTTTTTTCCATTCTTCCACTGCTTTGTACCAGTCTTTGTTATCGTAGTAGTCGTACTGTTTTACAATCTTTCCATTTTCAAACCAGAAGATGTTCACAAACCTCATTTCGTAAGGAATATCTCCATACACGGCGGATAAAAGCCCTTCTGTTACCAGCTTATTGTCCTGGCTTATCTGCTGGTCAATTCGCCAGGTATAATGGTTGTTCAGGTTATTCTGGTCAAAGTTTTTGAATATCGCTGTTTTTGTATTACCCACCCAGTCATAAGTGGGGTCGTCTATTGTGGTTGAGTCAGCGTAGAATGGCGACAACCTTGCCGCTTTTGGTACACCGCTGTACGCCTGGTAGTATTGCCGCACAAAATCTTTGGGTATAAGGCTTTGCGTAACCTTTTGTGCATGTGCCATGTTGAATACAGCAATAAGCAACAACCCAGCACAGGTAATTTTAGCCATGCATTTGTGTTTTAGAAATAAGGAATTGCAGATGAGTATGCCCCTTAAAGTTATCCTGCGCAATAGAAAACAATGATGGAAAATTGACCAATGGATAAAGCGGTTGAAAAACGGAAAATACCGGTAATTGGTTTTGCTGTACAGCTCAAAAATGTAAACGGATAAACAGGGTTGCGGGTAGGGCTGCTGCATATAGCGGTGCAGTACAAGAGTGCGACGCAAGGAACGCTCAATAGATGTTCCTGCTGCCGGGTACATAAAAAATCTTGATGATATGCCAAGGGCCAGCCGTGGAATACGTGCCGGGAATGGTTGGCACAACAGCGGCTGTTACCCTGTTTCAGGGCCTTATAACCCTTTCTTTGTACCTGTTGTTTAGCTTAACAAAAGTGCCCGTATCCCTTGCACGGATAAGCACTCCGCCATCCAATTCATCAGAAAGCCCTAAAGCAGAGCCGTTTTCTGCGGCGGTAAGTTTTACCAATGGTTTTCCCTGGTTATCAATCAGGCGCAGCAACGTAGTTTGGGGGTATTGTTTGCCATCTACTTCCACTGCCGGCTCTACGGTTATACTGGCCCGTATTTTACCCTGGTTGTCTAATATATGAAGGGCATGGGTTTTTACTACCGGTGCAATGCCTGGCTGTTGTTGGGCCATGGCCGGCCGCATTTGCGCCAAAAGAACAATCATAATAACCAGGTTTATAGCTGTTAACGCTACTGCTACAGGTTGCATTTTCATAATATCCTCCTTGTTTTTTGTGGTACCGCTAATATCCGCTTTATTAAACCGGATAGCTGGCTAACTTGACAAACTGAGCCAAATTGCGGATGTTTGGCAGTTTTTATGCAAGCTGGTTGGTAACATGGAAGAGGAGCAATGTTACCTTTGAATTAGTTTTGACCTGTAATTTTTTTGAGATTTACCCGATATGCAAAAGAATACCGTCTTCAGGCAATACCTTTCTTTGGTATTGTTATTCGTTCCAGCATTGTTGTTTGGCGTTTTGTTTATTCTATTTAAAGCCAATGCGAGTCTTGGCCTGCACAATACTTTTCCCTTTTTACCCTGGCAGTTTTTGGTCGTTGGCGTTTTTGGTATTGTTGCTACTGCAGGCGGTGTATTGGATTGGAGATTTCACCGGGATCCCTTGAATATGAAGATACCCAAAAAAGAAAGGGATGCTGAAGCGCAGGCGCTGGGGTTTGGCGGAATACCGATGTTTTTGTTAATGTGGTGTGCCATGATTAGTGCAAAGCCACAAAATTTTTTGATCCCCATTTTGATTGTACTTATTTATACTGTTGTAGCTATTAGTTACGATGAGTTTGTATTCCATATCAAACGTTGCAAAAGAAGGGAAAATATGTATCACCGCATGCTTGTATTTGGTAATGGAATAGCCTGGCTTGCGTGGTTTCATTTTATATACTGCAAATAATGCATTACAAAAAACTGCTTGCAGAAGCCGAAGCATTTTTAAAAGACAACCCGGAATATGTGCGGCAAACTTTTACCCTGCAGTTATTTAATGTTGGCGCTGCCTGGATGGCTACAAAACTGCAACAACTTGATAATAGCAGAAAGGTGCATGTTAACCCAGGGACAAACTTTACTTTTTACGGGCTTTTGAAGTATGGTCTGTGCATCGTGGCTTCTGTGATTGCATGTTGCTTTTTGTACAGGGAGAGTATTTTTCTTGTTCCCGCGGCATTTTTTGTGTTTTACCTATGCGAAGTGCATTTGTTATTTCTGTTCCCCCTGTTGATTGATAATACAACTAATCCTGTCTGGAAGAGCATACGGCATACGTATAAAATTGGCTTGTTGAATGCATTAAGTAGAGTTATTCCTATAAGCTTATATATGATTGCTGGGTTATTTAACATTAATACTGCTTTTAAAAACTGGCATGCAGGCAGCATTGCTATTTTAATCTGGTATAAAAATGAAGTTAGAAATAGGGCATAACAGTGTTTACAAAATAAGAACTGCGCATTATTCTGCCAACATACAGGATTTTGCATATAATATATTTTTGACCTGCATTTTAGAATTTACGTAAGCAAAGGCCCGGGGGATACGCTGCCTGTACGGTTAATTGTACAAAAGATATGATATTTGTTACTGTTGGCCCTTCAGCGCCATAAGTTTCACAACCTTAAAAAACCAAAAATGAAAACTATCCTGGCTATTACTGCTGCTACTATTTACGGGTTATCTATAAGGCTTTTCTTCGGCTTTCTCGACCAGTTTATGGGTATCATGAGCCTTTCTTTTTTAGTAATCGTACCTGTTCTAATCGGGTTTCTTACTGTTCGTTTAATCCCCAGGCATAGAATAAAGAGTTCCGGCGCTGCATTCGGTTATCCTGTTTTAACATGTGTGGTAATACTTGTAATAACTATTGCTTCAGGAATTGAAGGCGATATATGCTGGATGATGATGTTTCCTTTCTTCGCAATCCTGGCTGGCCTTGGCGGGTTGCTTGCGTACAAATGGAGAAAAAAGGATGATTTGGATGATGATTATGAAATTGGCGATGAAAATTCCGATAAACTAAAAATCTCTCTTGTGTTGCTTGTTATTCCTGTTTTAGGCGGGACATTAGAAAATGACCGGAGCCTGAGTAATGAAGAAATAATTGTTAGCAGGCATATTGTAGTAAAAGCGAATGCCGCTGAAGTGTGGAAAAGTATTGTGGCCCCAAGGCTGGATAATCCTGAAAAACATGCTACCCGTCTTTCATCTTTCCTGGGTTTTCCGAAGCATATTTATACAAGTCTTGACACGGCAGCAGCAGGCGGTAAGCGAACCGCCGTTTATGAAAAAGGATTGATTTTTGATGAAGTTATCTCAAGATATGAAGAGAACAAAGCTTTAACCCTGGATATCAAAACGGATGCTGGCAAAATACCGGCAGATGTTATGGATGAGCATATTGTAATTGGGGGTAAACACCTTGATATACTTGAAGATGTATATAAGCTTGAATCTATACCTGGTGCGGGTACCAGGGTTACTTTGTCAAGCAGGTTTGTAATTAATACCCCGTTTAACTGGTACGCAGCAATGTGGGCCAAATATATAATAGCCGATTTGCTGGAAGGCGAGCTGGATTTGATTAAACTTCGCAGTCAAAAGTAGTAAGCCCTCCTATTCAATACACCTATTTCCTTGCCGTTGTTGATTAATAATTTATAGATGAAAGGTAATTATGAAGCAGCCATCTTGCAAAAGTTCTGTTATGCGCCTGAGTAATTAGTTCAATTCTTCTTTTAGCTTTTCAAGTTCGCCAATGCGATTGACAGTCATTTCTCTAAGACAGTTTAAGTAGGCCGCAGCCTGTTCGTGACAACTGCCACAATTCTTAAATTGGTCATGCACAATCGAACAGTGTTGGTCACGAAGCTTACGCCATGACTGTTGAAGGGCAACGACTTTTTTATGCAATGTCTTGTCGCTTCGTTCATCGGCTATTTTTAGTATAGAATTATAAGTAATAACCAGCAGTGAGTCACTTCTTTGAAAAGCCAAATTTGCACAGATGCGGCTGGACAAACCGTCTCCATCAGGATGGTCACAGTTTACTTTAGCTGCCATTTTCACGTAACCTTGCTCTTTAATTTGATCAATCCGGCCCTGTGCAAGTAAGAAAGAAGGAAAGAATAAAACGAGAAATAATAGACGCTGTCTCATGGCTATGTGCCGCATAACAATTTATATCCGCACCTCTTTCCAGCCGGATACTCCAAAAATACGGTATTCCCTTTTTTTGTTTTCAATACTTTAACTGCTTGCCGGATGGTGGGGTACTGTAGCGCAAATCCGCAAAAAACATTCGCACAGGCAGCGGCATTTACTTTAAGGGGTAGCCGTTTCCGTTGCATGTTTCTGGCGCCAAAGGCGGCAGAAACGGAGGTTTTACGTTGGGAAGCTGGGATGGAAGGGTTCACCTGGTTTATTCGGTAAAGCTACCCGGCCGGGCTACGGCGGGTAGTTGCCGGCCTGGGAAAATAGCTTAGGGCAGCGGCAAAACTTCGGAAAACCTGGGAAAGCTGCTTTTCTGCCTGCGGAGGGTAAAAAAAACAGGAAAGCTGGCCGGAATAATGATTTACCGCAGGCCGCATATGGTCTTTTGCATGCTTCAAATCATCTTAAGTATACCGAAAATGATGTTCCGTGTTAGACATCATCCTGAAAAGAATGGCAAGTAACTGTGATGCGTGGAGACATGCGCAACGGAATGACAAGCAACTGTGAGACGTAGAGACGCCACGGGGTGTAACAGGCTGCGCCAGGCTCCAGACGGTTGTGGTGCAGCGGGGGATGTTTGTTGAATTCAGGAGGCTTCCGTGAAGCAAAGTAGATTAAAGAAAGTGTTGATATTTCAAACTGTCCTGTTTTCAAGATACCAAACTCAAAGCTGCGATTAATCTTGAGTTGGCGCTGAGATTTTTTGTCTGGCATTCTTAGGAGAATAGCGGGTATTGTGTGTTAATTGTCAATTGTTTCTAGCCTGCCGCAAAGCCCGGTACCGGAGACTAACTGCGGAGAGGTACTTCGGCTGGACGCTTTGGGGAAATGAAGTTGTTAAAACGTAAACCCAAAATGAAATCCCGGTTCTCCGAAGACAAATTTTGACCATTTGTCGTCTAACTGTTTAAATCCATCAGGCATTGTTGTGTGATAAGCACGGTGGGTAATTGCAATGGATGGTTGAATAAAAAAACGGTCTTTAAAAAGTTTGATGTGATAACCAACACGGTAGGTATTAAAAACCTGAAATCCATTATCAATTTTTTTGCCTTTGTCGTTTACAAAAGTTTGCCAGGTAGGCATTATATTAAGTTCGGCATATAAACCTTTCCACAAAAATCGTTGATAAGCCACTGATAAGCCATATTCACGAACATATCCCGGAAATTCTTCTTCCGGCTTTCCGTATGAGTTGTTTAAAAATGGGTGAATACCATTCGGCCAGGCATATTTCCAGGTTTTTGGTTCTAATGTAATTACATCTTTTCCTGTAATACGATAGCCGAAATTGAGTTGAACAAAGTCGGGGCTGTTTGTAGAAACTAAATTTCCTACTAATACAAATAAAGAGCTGCCAACGAACCACCGTTTATAAGTGCTGTCTGTCTTAGCATATTGTGCTTTTAGTTGGAGCGTACCTGTCATCATTAAGATAAAACCAATGAATAAAATTTTTTTTTGCATTTCTTTCCTTTTTATAATAATTTGTATTGCAAAAGTGGATTGGCGGGATGCAATAACTCGTTCACTTAAGTTAAGAAATACGTTTTGGCTCTTTTTTTCAGGATTCTTGCCCTTAGTCTGCTGAATGATTGAAGTTTGATGCCTGAACAGCTTGCTAATTGATGTTGTGGCACATGCTTAGTAAGGTCTGGCTGTGATTGCAATAAATTCAAATATTGTTGTTCAGGTGAAGTCTTAAACTTGCCAGAGTCTATTTGTTGTTTAGATAAAAGTATTGTTTGATTTTTGCGACTCTTAACTGTATGTACACTAACAACGCTATAGTAAGAATTTCAGCTAAAAAATATGTCAATCCTATCTGTGTCAACCCGTTGCAATAGATATATAATAACGTTATTGTTAAAATACAATACAAAAAATTACTAATACCTATTGTTCTTAAATATGGCGTCCAGCATTCTTTAATAAAAAAAGTAACAAGACGTAGAATGAGCACAATAAATCAATCCAATTACTGATAAGTAAGCTAAAATGTATACTGGCATGCCAAAGCAATCGGAGTAATGCCTTAAAATAAAAAACAAGGAAAATATTGTCCATGGTGCACCCAAATCGCCAAGTAAAAAAAGGTTCTTGGTTTTCTTGAAAAAAAATCTATAGTGCTTTTGATATAATTTTTTCTTGTTAACCCACTCATAGGGTATTAAAAATTATACCCGAAATGAAGCCCGGGTTCGTAAGGAAAATAGTTAGGCCATTTATTTTCTACTAATTTAAAAGATTCCGGTGTATTAATTCTTACAGGCCAATGAGTCAAACCAATAGATGGTTCAAAAAAGAAACGGTTTTTAAAAAATTTAAGTTGGTAACCCAAACGGTAGGTCATATATAACGTGTATCCATTTCCAATCTTTTTATTATTCTCATCCATATATTTTTCAAAAGCATTCAATGCATGAACGGATGTATATACTCCTTTCCACCAAAAACGCTGGTATGCTAATGTAGGTGCAAGTATGCGTGCATGTCCGGGATAGTTTAGTCCCGGTGCATCAAATGATGGCCCCCAGGGGATACCTATTGGCCAGGAATAAATGGATCTTTTAAACTCAAAGGAAACAACATTTTTAGGTGTTATCCTATATCCGAAATTCAATTGTATAAACTCCGGGTTATTTACTTTAGAAAAATTTCCAAGCAGCAAGAATGTACTACCTACAAACCACTTTTTATAATTACTGTCTTGTTTGGCATCTTGTGCATTCACCTGTAAACTGTTTGTCAGCACTAAGGCAAGTCCAATCCATACAATTTTCTTTTGCATATCTTCTCTTTATTGTTAAATGATGCTGCAAAAGTGGATTAGTGAGATGCGATAATGCGTTCACTTAAGTTAAGAAATAGGTGTTAGCTCTTTTTTTCAAGAATTCTTGCTCTTAGTCTGCTTAATGATTGAGGTTTGATACCTAAATAGCTTGCTAGTTGGTGTTGTGGAACACGCTGAATAAGATCCGGTCTTTTTTGCAGTAGGTTCAGGTATCTTTCTTCAGGGGAAGAAGTCTTAAACTCGTCAAAGTCTATTCGCTGTTTTGCTAGCAATTCTTCCGACAATTTTCTGCACATTAGTTCAAACTTTGGAAACTTACAGTTTATTTCTGCTTCCATATCAGAATTTGAAACTGTAAGGATACTGTCTTCTACACAACTTATAAAATAGTCAGAAGGAGTTTTATTGATAACACAGTGGGGTGTTAAGACGTCCATTTCTGTGTAGAAAGCTGTTGTTTTTTCTTCTCCGTCTATCATGTAATAAGTACGGATACAACCTTTTAAAACAAAGTAACTTTCTTTAGAGTTTTGTCCTTCTTTGAGTAAAGTAGTACCTTTCTTTACCGAGTGAAATAGGTCTAACGAAAGTAATGCGCTCTTTTCATCATCTGTCAGAGAAACGTATTTTGATATAAAGTCAAAAAGTATATTTTTCATTGTTTTATTGTTGCTATCATCTGTTACACATACCACTAACGTTCGAATATTTGAACAGGAAGGGCATTCGAAAAACGTCCACCCCGGAACTGCTTTCGATTAAAGATACAGAAGTTGAAATTATATTCTGTTACACATCCGTGTTTGGTCAGCCGGATATGTGGCTGATAGGCACTAAGATGAGGATTTACGGTTGCCATTCCTGGTACCAAACTGTATGTTACACTATTTATTTTCATTTCCTTCCTTTTTTAATGTAGTCGTCAAAATTCTTAAAGTCTCCAGTTATCATGTTTTGCCTATCAATAGCAATATAGTGTCCAGGTTTGCTTTTTAGTGTGTGAATTATTTTTTTGTCGAGACTATACCTGTCGAAAATGTTTTCTATAATAATTGAGTTTGAGTTGTCAATTGGAAATTCGATTAAAACTTCTCCGTCATCGTGACTGCCTATGTTTATCCCGTTCTCCAACTTAATGTCGCAGTTGTGAATATAATAGTCAGGATTGTTTATGAAAAAATCATTGAAATCACCAATCGTTTCAAAACTCACTGTTACAATCTCATCTAAATATTTTTTTTCGTTTGTGTAGGCAACAATTTTAGCGGAAACGATTTTTTTGTCTTGAGATAACAGTATTGTTGCTTGTAAGGTTGACATTTCTAGAAAATAAAAACGTTCCGTCATTGCGGTTGGTCTGTCATAACTTAAAAGTTGAATTGTCAGGTAACTATCTGCGTCTAAAGGCATCGTCATTTAATTGGTTCAAACGTTCGGGGCTTACCGCAGGGCTGGAATTTTTGCTGTGTCTGCCCGGCAAGTGAAGCCGATTGAAATACTGATGTTGAAGTGGACAACTAAAAGCAAAACAGAACTGGGTTAAGCCTGATATTAGCCGATAGTAGCGTTAAGATCATCATTTATTCATCTACGCCTGCTAAAGCAAAACGGCCTGCTGCCCGAATCTGTTAGCATTATAGATTGCTAAACCAATCAGTTTTGACTTCTACGGTTTCGGTTAGCTTTGTCTCAACCCCGAGTTTTAATTCTTTGAGCTTGTCACACAAAAGTTCTCCGTCAATAAGGTCAATAGGTGGTGCGCCGTCCCTTGTGGCTTCTTTGGTTGCCTCTCTTGTGAATGTCCCTGTCGTAATAAAAAGTCCTTTGTCAGCACGACCTTGCATAGCACCTCTAAAATCTCTTATTTTATCGGGTGTCACGGAACTTCTATATCTCTTACATTGAAAAATAACATGGAAGCTTAGAAAACCACTTATTCTTACAATCCCTTTTCCGTCTATTCCTCCGTCGCCTGTTTTGCCTGTTACTTCTACCTGGAAGAAACCACTCTCTCTTAAGATTCTTTGTGCAAGTCGTTCAAAAGCAGAAGGCGGAATGTTGTAAAGTGTATTTAATAATTGTTGTTTCCAATTTTCAGATGCTTCAACTTCAAACTCTACTTCTTTTTCTGTTTGCTTTTCTTGTTCTTCCTTGCTTTCCGTCTTTGTTGTCGTTAGTCTCGCCTGTTCTCTAACTGTTCGCTTAATTTCGTCCGGGTCAATAGTTGAAATATTAATATCTGGTTTTGATAAAGCCCAAATTCCTCGTGACGAATTTTCAAGCAGTCCAAATTTTTTAAGATAAGTTCTACTCCACGCCAACCTATAATCAACTTCGTTTATTGTTCCGTCTTCGCCATGAGGAATTTGTAAAATGTCGTCGTGAATTTGAGCTATCTCGTAAACTTTTCCATTTATTTCTTCAATTGAACCAGAACCGCCAAGCTTTTGCAAAGCTTGAATAGTCGGAATAAGTAAATCGTCAAAAGTCGGAAGGCTGGAGTTTATTTTTTTTCTTGCCATTGAAGTTTTGCTATGAATATTTTGATGTGTTAAAAAGGGTTGCAGGCCACGAACACGGCTTGGCCATATGCCAGTATTTGAAAATCGTCAGCCCGTAACCGCGCCTAAATTTATTAATAAAAGTTCATTTTTTATTCTGTTGCTTGGTGTAATCAGTTGGCTATAGGTGAGGCCAAATATTGAGCAAAGGCTGAAAATATATTTGTCGCCCCGCTATATTGCCAAACTGCCTATCGTGCATTCGGGCTATTGTATGCGTTATCTTTCAACCTTTGTCAATTTTATGCTGTCATTTGTATTTCTAAATCCGAACAGAAACTCATTGCTTATTGCAAGTATTGTTTTGTCGGAAGTTAACAAGTATTCACTTTGATTTGTAAGATATTGCCCGTTCATAAAACCAGTTGAATAGCTAGGATTTTTCCTATAAGCAATATTGAAATTTGTGTCAAGTTTGGAAAGTGTAATTTCAAACGTCGTGTCGTTTAAATTAAATTTCCAACGCTCGTATCGCTTGCTTTGGTGCCTGTTTATACCGTCAATAAAAAGAAAGTAGAAAAGAATTGATGCAATAATTGAATTGACAGAAAATAATCCAGAGTATTGATTTTTAATAAATGCTAAAACCACTCCGATAATAATATTGGTAACAAATACTGCTGGAATTAAAAACAGTAGTCCAATTGAAACACTTGGGTCTGGGTCAATTCGTATAACCCAAAATCGAATTACTACATAGTCCAGTATTATTAAAACTATAAGTTGAATTAAGTATTGTAGAAAACTCTTACTTCGTTTGGGTTTGTCCATTTTCAATTTGGTATCATGTTACTTTTGCCTGACGCACAACATCCACATCCTCACCTCTTTCCGCATCCGGATACTCCAAAAATACGGTATTTCCCTTTTTTGTTTTCAATACTTTGACCGCTTACCGGGTAGAGGGGTGCTGTAGCCAAATCCGCAAAAAACATTCGTACAGGCGGCGGCATTTACTTTAAGGGGTAGCTGTTTCCGTTGCATGTTTCTGGCGCCAAAGGCGGCAGAATGGGGCTTTTACGTTGTAAAGCTGGTGATGAATCCATAACTAATTTACCCGGCTATCGAAGCTTCAGTCAACATAGGCTTAAACCAAACCTCCGCTTCGTTTAAGCCCTATATGTTAGCGGAAGTAAAATCATTGAATTGTAAAACCTTTAAATTCTATGCCAGATGGGAAGTTGTCAAAATTTTTCTTTTCCAATGTAAAACTTCCATTATAACCTTTTTTCTTTTTGAACTTATAGATTGATATTTTGTATAGCACTTCCATCTTACCGACAACATTCTCGGCTTTTTCTACTGTTGGTTGAATTGGCGAAATTGAACTTGAAGAGCCAAATACAACTTCATCAGTGTGATCCCATACATTATCTGCCAAATCAGCAAAGGAATTGTATGGGTCAACCTTTTTGTTAACCCATTTTTTAAGATCAATTCGTTGTTCGAAAATTAGATAATCAGTATTATTCCATCTAACCTGTCTGAGCCAAAAGCCTTCCTTGGCATCTGGCAATTTATCTACAACGTTTAATTCTATTTTATTCGATGAATAGGTTTTGTTATTTATTACGAAAGTAAAAGGCCCAATTGAACATAAGCCGGTTTTGGTCATTATCCTTTTTAGATCGATATTGCCTTCCCCAGTATATTCCCAAAGGGTGTCTTTTGTAGTGTCCGATCCAATATGTTTTAAAGAATCATCTAGGAAATTGAATTTAATTGTAATTATATCTCCGACTCTTGGTTCTGGATTGTTCACCCATAGTTCAGCTTTTTGCGCAAGGGAAAATAAGAACGAGAAAAGGGAAATAATAAAAGAGATTGATTTTGAAGTCACAGAGGTGCTTTATTACCGCCAACTTCCGAGGCTTTGTGCAGTTGGGGAATTGACCAACTGTCCTCCCGGAACCAAAGCTAAATTTATAACTAAAAGCAGAAGTTTAGAACTACTGCCCGGCAGAATTCCGTCCGCAGGATATAAAGCCTGGACATGCACTGCCGATGATTGCTTCAACGTCCAGCCCCGATTGCACAAAACCTTTTGTTGTGTGTTAGTGCCATTGTACTGACACCTAAAAACTATTTTAAAAGTTGTTCCAGTATTTTCTGTCCAGCGGTGTTTCCGGGATTTAATTCTACAGACTTTTTATACATTTTAATAGCTGTTTCTTTTTGTCCTACTATTAACAGTATTTCTCCGTAGCTATCAAAAGCATTCCAACTATCAGGGAAAAGTTCAGTATTTATTTTCAGAGTTTCCAGTGACTCCTGATACTTATGTTCTTCAGGAAACTTGTAGGGGTTTGGATTGTTGCTTCCGCCCATAAAATCATAACCAATAAGATTCATTTCATCTTCACTTAGTTGATAGTGTAATGTATCAGACTTTAAGTTAAACAGTCTGTTTCTTGCAACTACAGCTCCTTCATTCACCAATACTCTTGCATATTCTGCTGCAAGACTTTTCTTTGGCAATGGAACTTTTATGCCGTTAAGCATCTTCAATGTTTTAAAAGCTAGTTCCTGCGAATTATTATTATGTATGTTGTCAAATATAATAATGGTTTGATGCTTTGAAATATTCCTTACCAATATGCAACTAAGTCCGGTAGCATTTCCATTATGATAGACCACTTTTCCAAAACTGCTGTCCTTATCTATCTGCCAGCCTAAACCGAAATTAGCAAAGTTGTTTTTTCCATTGTTGAGTTTTACCGGCTGAAAAGCATCGTCAATTGTGTTTTGTTGCACTAATTTGCCATTGTAATAGGCTTTGTCGTAATTAAGTAAATCATTTAAAGTACTTACATAATCACCAAAACCTGAAAAATTATAGGTCGACCAGTAATTAGCAATATAAGGTACATCTTTAGCTTTTACTACACTATCAGAATATTTGTGTGGGAACAAATAAGGATAAGCAAAAGGAAAGTTGATTGGCAGATTATATTGTGTTTTATAAGCTACTAATAAAGTATTTGTCATACCAGCAGGAAGCAAAATATGTTGTTTAATGTAGTCGTTATGCGATATTCCAGATACTTTCTCAATTACCAATGCCAGTACAATAAAGTTAATATTGTCATAATTTCCTTTTTCACCAGGTTGATAGATTAACGGCCTGGTGTTAGTTGAGACACCGTGCAAAAAATCCGCATTGGTAAAAACAGTATCAGGATGTAGTTTTCTTGTACTGTCGAAATATGCATTATATGCAGGTAGTCCCGAAGTATGTGATAGTAAATGTTGTAGTGTAATATTTGGATATGGGAACTGTGGAAGGTATTTTATTACTGCATCGGTGATGTTTATTTTTTTAGCTTGAGCCAACTGAAGTATGGCTGTAGCAGTAAGTGTTTTTGTTAACGATGCTATCGGAAATGCTATGTTTTCACTATTGGGTGTTTTATTGGAAAAGTCAGCAAACCCAAATCCGCTTTTATAAATAATCTTTCCTTTTTCAGCTACAATCACCCCGCCATTAAACTGTTTGTTCTTTGCCAATGTAGAAAAATAGTGTTTAATGTAGGCTTTCTTATTCTGTCCAGCCAAATGAAGGCTAGTTACAAGGAGTAAAAAAATAAATAGCGTTTTCTGTTTCATATTCGTAAGTGTATTGCAGAAGCATTACGCACAGCAATTTATATCCGCACCTTTTCCTGCCCGATACTCCAAAAATACGGCATTCTCTTTTCTGGTTTTCAATACTTTAACTGCTTGCCGGATAGTGGAGTACTGGTGCGCAAATCCTCAAAAAACATTCGTACAGGCGGCGGCATTTACTTTAAGGGGTAGCCGTTTCCGTTCCATGTTTCTGGCGCCAAAGGCGGCAGAAACGGCGCTTTTACGTTGGGAAGCTGGGATGGAGAGGTTCACCTGGTTTATTCGGTAAAGGTGGCGGCCGGGCCACGGTAGGTAGTTGCCGGCCTGTGAAAATAACTTGAGGCTGCGGCAAAACTTCGGAAAACCTGGGAAAGCTGCTTTTTTGCCTGCGGAGGGTAAAGATAAAAGCGGCATCCGCCTAGACCAAAGATTACCTCTATTCAAAATCCATAACTCCTTTGCACGGCTACCCAAGGTTTAGTCAACATAGGTTTAAACCGAACCTCCGCTGCGCTCCGCTGTGTTTAAGCCCTATACGTTAGCTGTAATTAATATTTGGCATCGATAAATAACGGGTATCCGAGTAAATCATTACAACGATATTCTACTCCTTCATAAGTAAAGCACTGTTCATCTGTTGAATATCGCTTACGATATATTGTCTCGATTTGTCTATCACCAATAACAATTCCTCCAATTGATTCGAGTTTCTGAAGAGGATGTTTATTGTTGTTTCTTCCTAAAGGTTCATCCCAATTCTTTTTTAAGATATTTTCACCTTTAACAATATTTGAAACTGCCTGTAATGCAGAACAACCAGATAAGGTCGTTTGATAGGCTCCTTTGTCATAAGCAGTTTCAATCAAATACAGAAAAGTCCCTGTAAACTGCCAACGTTCTGTTGATAAGGTTGAATAATCTGGATTTGCAACCCAAACAACTAAATGATTTAGTCCATAGATTTCACCAATTACCGATTTAGGAAAAAACACCTTAGTTGCTTTAACGTTTTCGAAAACAAATCCAGGTGAGTCCCAATTTATATCACTAATCGGTCTGCTTGTAGCTATTTGATTATGGTAAGAAAGCCCTTCTATTATTGAGTCCAATTTTTTATAAACTGAAATATTCTTTTTGTCTGTTTCGAAGGTTTTAGAAAACTTGGGTCCTGCGAAAGAAATCTCAAATGTCTTTTTTGTTTGAACTTGTTCAAGCTCTTCTAGATTTAATTGGTCATAGTAAAAATTGATTTCGTCAGGGTTTAAATATGGAAGATTTTTCAACATTTTGAGATGCTCATTTTAATTACAGCTAACAATTTATATCCGAACCTTTTCCTGTCTGGATACTCCAAAAATACGGCATTCTCTTTTCTGGTTTTCAATACTTTAACTGCTTGCCGGATAGTGGAAGTACTGTTGCGCAAATCCTCAAAAAACATTCGTACAGGCGGCGGCATTTACTTTAAGGGGTAGCCGGTTCCGTTCCATGTTTCTGGCGCCAGAGGCGTCAGAAACGGGGCTTTTACTCAGAAGAAAGTTGCCTGGCGGACGGGGTTTCACAAGCTTTCGCCGGTAAAAATTAACCGGGATTGAACGGCGGCCGGAATGGAACAGGAGAAATCTGCCCCTCCGCACCCGGAAAATCAACTGCTGCCCGGGAACATGGCCCGAAAACTGCGGAACATTGTCAGAGCCCTCCCGAAGACCAAATGTAGCCCTCAAAACATCTTCCCGAGCCCTCAAACGGTCTTCGGCAGGCGGCAAATCATCTTCCGCATGGCTCAAACGGTCTTCCCTATCCCTCAAATCATCTTCCGCATGGCTCAAATGGTCTTCCGTATCCCTCAAATGATCTTCCGCATGCCTCAAATCATCTTCCGTACGCCGCAGGCGGTCTTACCCAGGCCTGGTACCTCCTTCGTCGGGATGGAAAGGGGACGTGGTAAAACCTTTCTGTGTTTTCGTGGTAACCCTTAAAAATGACTATGTACAAAAATGCCGCCGGCAGTTAAGCCAACGGCATTGTTGAAGCATTATTACTTGTTAGCAATAATTAAGTTTTCCTCTTGAGTTTTAAGTTTTCCAGCATTTTGATTTGATTGTCTAACTCCAGTTGACGGTTCTTTTGTTCGTCCTGGTTTTTCCTGAGTTTCTCGTCCAGATCTTTTCCTTCTTTTTGTAAAGAGGCCAATTTTTCCTGAGAATCTTTAATGCCGCTTTCCTGGTTGATGATGGACTGCTCCAGGCTAAAAGCGGTGGTTTTGTCTTTAAAACTGTTCAGGAATGCCATAGTGCTGTTCCAAAGGATGGTATCCCCATCGGGCGAAAGAAAATTTTCATTGCCGTTGCTTGCCATTAAGTATAGGATGCTGTTGTTTTTTTCTTCGTTGTTCTTTTGCACCACTTTAAAATACAAGTCAAGTTTTTGGGTGCCTGCGGAAGGTAACATCACTTCATTGAAAACATAAAAACCATCGGTCTTGTTTCTCTTCCAGAAAAAACTGCCACGTGTATCGGGTTTAAAGCCGCTTTGTTTTAGTTTTTCGAGTATAGTACCTTCCACCTCATCTGTTGTGTAAGGTAGCTCAAGTGCAAGAGCGGACTTCATGTTATCTTTAAATTGAATAGTTGTGTACGAGGATTGCGCTCGGGCTGTTATCATACCTGTAACAAGCAGGATAACCAGCATATATTGTTTTTTCATTTCAGTGTTAACTAACTGTGATGGTAAGCGGGAGAATGTTGAGGACAAATTGTATCGCCGTGAATTACAGTGAAGATAACCTTAGTAAACCGGCGTTCCTAATTATATTATGCAGGTGCGTGTTAATGTTTTGCTGGTCATAAATTATGGTTGCAGTAGTTGCTACCCTGCGGGAAAAGCCGCATAGCGAACCAAACGTACAAGAGTGCGACGCAACGGAAGCCTCATGCTTATCCGTCTGCCGGGCCCATAAAAAAGCCATTGCAGGTTTAAGCTGCAATGGCTAAAATGTGTAGCTGCAAACCGTGCCTTTATTTACTTTTATCAGGGTAGGGCGGTACGGCAGGTATGTTTTGTTCTTTTGTTTTTAACTCTTCCAGCAACTCGCTGATGGCCCTGTTCAATTGCTCGTCAACGCCGGCGTATTCTTTGGCGGGGTCATTATCCACCACTATATCCGGGTCAACGCCATGGCCTTCTATTACAAAGCCGTTGGCCAGGTAGGGCGCAAATTCCGGACGGTTTAAAAAGCCACCATCCACAAAGGGCAGGCTGTTACGTATGCCCACAACGCCGCCCCAGCTACGTTTGCCGATGATTTTACCGAGCTTGTATGTTCTAAACCGGTAAGGGAAAATATCGCCGTCGCTGGCTGAATATTCGTTTACCAACAGCACTTTGGGGCCATAGTGGCCTTCGGGGTCTGGGGTGCCCAGCGCATTCCTGGCAAACTCGTAATACACCAACTGCCTGTTAAGGCGCTCTGTAACCAGCGGCGAAACAAAGCCGCCGCCATTGCCGCGGTCATCTATAATGAGCGCTTTTTTGTTTAGCTGCGGGTAAAAGTATTTCATGAACTCGTTAAGGCCTTCAAGCCCCATATCAGGTATGTGCAGGTAGCCAATTTTGCCGCCGCTAACGGAGTCAACGTAGCGTATGTTGTGCTGCACCCAGTTGTAGTAGTACAGTTTGCTTTCATCTGCAACAGGCACCACAATTGTTTTGCGGGCGCCGGTGGGGGATGGCTTGCTGTTTACCACCAGTTCCACTTCTTTACCCGCGGTGTTTACCAAGGCCGCATAAACATCTGTAAGTGTATTGGCGGGTTTACCATTTACACTAATAATGTAGTCGCCTTTGTTTACGTTTACACCCACTTCCGTTAAAGGTGAGCGGAGTTCTTCATTATAGTTGGCGCCTTCCAATATGTTATCTATGCGGTAATAACCGCTGGCATCCCGTGATAATTTAGCGCCCAGCAAACCAAGTGGTATGCGCTCTGGTTTAGGCTGGTCGCCCCCGCCGGTATAGGAATGGCCAACACTTAGTTCGCCGATCATTTCGCCGATTAAATACGTAAGGTCAGCCCGCTGGTTTACATAAGGCACCAGTACGGCGTATTTATCATGCATGGCTTTCCAGTTAACACCATGCATATTGGGTGCATAGAAAAAGTCACGCATCTGCCGCCAGCTTTCATCAAATATCTGTTTCCATTCGGCCTTCTTATCAACCCATAGTTTCATGTCTCCAAGGTCTACTTCTTTTTCCAGTTCGGGCTTAGCGGTGGGGGCGTCAATTACATAATAATTGCTTTTCACTTTTATCACCATCTTTTTAAAATCGGCGCTTAGCTCAAAGCCATCCGATGCTCCCAGGTTGGTTTCTTTTTTCTTCTCCAGGTCGTAAACACTCAGTTGGGGCTGGTCTTCGCCATCTTTTACCTTCAGGTAATACAGCCTGTTATTTTCACCGGGTGACAGTGCAAAATAATTGGAGGCTTCTACAGGTATGGCTACTATGCGCTGGGTAATGCCCTCCAGGTCAACCTTAATATCTTTTACCGCATTGCCGCCAGGTTTACCCGTTTCTTTTTTGTCATCATCTTTTGCTGTGTCGGCTTTTTTTACGGCAACTTCATCGTTCTCGGGGGCAAAGGGGTTGGTTGTTTCTTTGGCCAGCGTAATAAGGTACAATTTGGCCATGTTGAGGTAAGCAATCTGGAAATCTGTATTGCTGAAAGTGGGGTTGAAATTACGGTTGGATGCCAGGTAAAGGTATTTGCCATCGTTGCTGAATACGGGGTTAAACACATCATACCAGCCATCTGTTACCGGGGTTTTGCGGGCTGAGGCAAGGCTGTATAAATATATCTTGCCTTTGGTGCCTCTTTCCTGTTTGCTGTAGGTTATCCATTTGCTGTCCGGGCTCCAGCTAAAATCGCGTAGTTCATTAATGTTAGAGGTGTCAACCTCTGTTATTTTTTTAGAGTCAATATCCACATACCTAAGCCTTGGCCTGCGGTCGCTCCATAGAATCTTTTTACTGTCGGGGCTCCATGTAAGCGCATATTTGTATACATCGCCGGTGCTGGTAATTTGTATGGGCTTACTGGCACCATCTGGCGACTGTATATAAATTTCATCCTCACCGGTGGAATCGCTTATAAAAGCGATGTATTTGCCATCAGGGCTCCATGCGGCATCTCTTTCATGTACGCCATTTGTTTGCGAAAGGTTGCGGGTTATTCCGTTCTCCGCAGGTAGCGTAAATATGTCGCCGCGGCCTGTCATCACAAGTCTTTTGCCATCAGGGCCAATAGATGCACCCTGTATGAATTTGGAAGCATCAATCCATTCTGTACGGCCATAGATATTGTCTGACGCGATGCTGATGTTCACCTGTTTTATTTGTTCTGAAGGAAGGTCAACCGTATACAGGTAACCGGCCCTTTCAAAAACAATGGCGTTGTTACCCAGTGAGGGAAACTTAATATCGTAATCTGTGTAGTTGGTAACCTTCTTTGTTTGCCGGGTGGTAACATCGTAGCAAAAAAGGTTCATGGTCCTGTCCCTGTCAGAAAGAAAATAAATTTTGTCGCCAAACCACATGGGCTGTATATCCTGTGCAGGGTTATTGGTAATGTTGATGGTTTGTTTGCTGTTAAAATCGTATATCCAGATGTCATCGGCCATGCCGCCACGATAATATTTCCATGTGCGGAACTCGCGGAAAATGCGGTTATAGGCCATTTTCTTTTTATCGGGCGAAAAAGAACAGAAGCCACCATTGGGCAGTGGAAGTTCTTCGCTAAGCCCGCCGTTTACATTAGCTACAAACAAAGAGCCCACAAAATCATCAAATGTTTTTTTACGGCTGCGGTAAATAATATGCTCATTGTCCTGCCAGGTCATCACGATATTGTTAGGCCCCATACGGTCAGCAATATTGTCGCGGCCAAGCGTGGCCGTATAGGTAACACGTTTAGGGGCGCCGCCGCCTGCAGGCATTACAAATACTTCCGTATTGCCATCGTACTGGCCGGTAAAAGCTAAGTTTTTACCATCAGGTGAAAAGCGTGAGAACATTTCGTAGCCAATATCCGATGTTAGTTTGCGTGCCATACCACCGTTCTTATCAACGGTAAACAAATCCCCCGCATAGCTAAACACAACCTGGTTGTTGTAAATGGCCGGAAAACGCATCAGCCTTGCTTCCTGCGCTGTTGCAGGTGCAGCCGCAATTAACACGGCCAAAAAGATGAGTACTGAATAGCCTTTCATATATTTCATTTCCTTTTTTTTAAAGGTAGGCGTAAAAACAAAACATTGTGTTGGGGCATTGATAAGCGGCTTTTTTTGGTGGCGGGCAGGTGTTCCCTGTGGCATCGCCTGTTGCGTCGCATTACGTTCATCGTTCTGTAATGCTATGGGGCTTTTATTGAAGCGTAGATAAGTGAGAATTTTATTTAGGCATATGAATATAATCATCTATGTGAGCACTTTCTGCGAAAGGATTTTGTTTAATGTTGTTGTATGAAAACAAAAACGGATATTGATCAACTGATAGCCGGTCTGGCAAAAACTTTGATAACCAGGGAGGATGAATTTGAAAACCTGGCAAAAGAACAATTTGTACCTCACGAACCTGATAGTTTAAATTATTTGATAGATAAGCTTCATAATCCCCCGCCCGTTCATCCCGATATTGATGAGAATTTGTTAGGACTTGGAGAATGGCTATATGTATGCCAGGTTGTAATTTTTGAGCTTATCTATTTGCAGGGTGTTAAAGCTATGGGCACGCTTCGCTTAGTGGCTTTTGGTGAATATGATTGGCCTCAGGCCTCAGCATTGACAGCTATCTGTAGATTTTACGTAGATGGCAAAGCTCCTTTAACAATCATAGAAGAGATAGACAGAAATTTTAAAACAATGAGGTACGAAACACACCTCAGGGTCGCTCAAAATTTACTAAAAAGAAAAGAGCGTGACCACAGATATGCAGGCTTAATCAAACAATTTAAAAGTGTAGGTTTTCAACTTGCTATGTCAGAGCTTGACAGTAGCATAGCAATGACAAGAGAGGAGCTAATAGAACTGGGCAATAAAATAATGTCTTCAAATACTGACGGTGAAGACATAGAGCAGTTATTGGAGCTATTTGATAAACATGTTCCTTACCCTAATGGTAGTACATTGTTTTACTTTCCGGAAAATTTTAACGCGTTCAGTGATGATCTGACTGGTTATAATCCGTCAGTGGAAGAAATTGTAGATAAATGCCTAAACTATAAAAGAGACCAGGCTTGATTAGTATTAACCTTAAGCGCATGTTAGATGTGTGCTAATAAGTACATTAAATTTTTCGTAGTTTACCATGTACAATACATCATCAACCGTAATGGCTAACAAGAAAATCTTTTTCAGTTATTCAAGAATAGATGGCGCCGCGTTTGCCCAACGGCTTGCACTTGATTTAAAGCAACAAAACTTTGATGTGTGGATTGACCAGGAAGACATCAGGGCCGGCTCTGAATGGGACCTTGAAATTGAGAAGGCCCTGGAAACCTGCGATAGCCTGCTGTTTTTAGAGTCTGAAAAATCCGTTACCTCTACCCATGTACTGGATGAAGTGTATTATGCGCTGGAGCAAAAGAAAAAGGTAATACCGCTTATTGTAAAGGACAGTAAAACCCCTTACCGTTTGCAACGCCTGCAGCACATTGATTTTTCCACGGATTACGATAAGGGCTTTGTGCAACTGTTAAAAGCTTTGGCGGAAGAACATCTTACGGCGCCCGGTCAACCAAACAATGCTGCTATAAGTAAACAGCCGCCGTTTTCCGGGGGTAAAACAACCCGCTATCTTATAGCGATACTATTTTTAATTGTAGCCAGTGCAGCCATCTATTATGTTTCCAGCAGAAAGGCATCAGCACCTGTAACTATAACGGCTGAGGAAAATACCATGCCTGTAGAAAATTATGCGGGCAGGTGGAAGTTAACTGCGGTGCAGCCCCAGGCAAGGCTGGGGGAGGGTTTTATGATTATTGAAAAAGCGGACTCTGTTAATGTGGATATCAGGAGCAGCTTCCAGTTTTATTATACTAAAAGCAATGATACCCTGTTTACCAATGTATTCAATGGGTTTGCCCGTTGCGCCGCATGCAAGCTACAGCAGGAAATGAAACTGGTTACAGAAGATGCCTCAGTAGGTTCTCAGCATTATTCTATCGTAAAGGTACCCGGCAAACAGGATGCTGCAGATACAGTGGCTGACAGGGGATATAACGAAACAATAAAGGCTTCTTGCAGCCTTCAGTTTACAGATAGCAAGAATGCAGTTATTAAAGTGCAGTCTGCTGCTAAGATTAAATTGGACTCGGGGGTTGAACTGGAGCCTTTTACCTATGTGTTTAGCTTCGTGAAAAGTGAATAGCCCAATAACTTAATTGCCGGTATTGCCAAAGTGCTCCGTAAAGGACTATAAATACAAAACCCCGCCTTGCAGCGGGGTTTGTGATTAGTAAGTAAAGAGCCGAATTACAAAGGTCTTACCCAAATGTTGCGGTAGCTGATGGGCTCGCTGGGGTCGCCATGAGATTGCAACTTGATGGGAGAGGGGCCATGTGCCTTATACACCGGCAGGCCGATATAAGGGGTATTGCCCTTTAGTTCAAAGTTGTTTTGTACCAGTACACCATTAAACAAAACGGTAATGCGGGCTGGCGTAATCAGCATGCCGTCTGCGTTAAAACGGGGCGCTGTCCAAACAACATCATAGTACTGCCATTCGCCGGGTTTTTTATTGGCGTTAACCAATGGCGGCTTTTGTTTGTAAATGCTGCCTGCCTGTCCGTTTACGTAAGTTTTGTTTTCGTAGTTGTCCAATACCTGCAATTCGTATTCGGCGCCGCCTTCATTAGCGGCAAGAAATACGCCGCTGTTGCCACGGGCCTGGCCACTGCCGGTAATATAATCGGGTATCAGGAACTCTATGTGCAACTGAAAATCGTTGAAGCGCTGTTTGGTCCTTATGTCGCCCATTTTTTTGTCAACGGTTACAATGCCGTTGGCTACTTTCCAGCCGGCGGGTTTTGTGGTGTCGCTAACGGAAATCCACTGGTCAAGGCTTTTGCCGTCAAACAGCACAACAGCGTCTGACGGTGCTTCGCCGGCATTGGCGCCGGGTGTTACTTTACGTGGCACAGGTTCATAATATTCCGTGTACTCCGGTTTCATGTTGTTGTTCTGTGCCGATAGGGAGAGTACGGTGATTAAAATGCCACCCAATGAGAAAATTTTCTTACGCATGTTTCTCTTTTTTTGAAGAATGATGATTTAGTCTTACGAATTGAACAACAGTACGAGTGTTGCTGCCCAATGATTTGCAGTACAAGAGTGCGACGCAAGGAACGATTCCATAGCAATATGCCGCCGGGTACATAAAAATTGCCGCTCTTTTCTTGCTGCAACCAATTTATGGTTTTGGAATTTTATACCCGTTATGATACTCCGCTGCAAGGTACTTGTTGGCTTCGCTGTCAGTAAATTCTCCCTTCGCTTTGTCCCAATACACTTTTTTACCCGAGCGGAAAGCAATATTACCCATCTGGCAAACCGTAGCAACATGTGCGCCCAACTGAATAGGGGCATGCAGGTCTTCAAACTTTCTGCTCTTAACTACTTCAATAAAGTTTTTGGCATGCAGTTCCAGGCCATTGTCAACCCTTTGCTGGCGTTCCACCGCCTGCATTTTAAGTTCGCCGTTTATTTTTTCGGGTATTACTTCCCATCCGCCACGGTCAACCACCAGCGTTCCGTTATTTCCTATAAATGCAACGCCGTGGTCGCGAAGGTAAGGGCCATCGTTAATGCCGGTAGCATGCTCCCATAGCATATTAAAGCCATTAAATTCATAAACCGTGGTAAGTGTGTCTGGTGTTTCCTCGGCATCGTCGGGGTAGGCAAATTTGCCGCCGCTTGCCATAATGCTGTTGGGCAATTCTGCTTTCATACCTGCCAGTGCATAGTCAATCATGTGAACGCCCCAGTCTGTCATCAGGCCGCCGGCATAATCCCAGTACCAGCGAAAATTAAAGTGAAAGCGGTTGGGGTTAAAAGGCCTTGTTTTGGCAGGGCCCAGCCACATTTTATAATCTACTCCTGCGGGTGGTGCGCTATCCGGTTGTACAGGTACAGATTTCATCCAGCCCTGGTAAGCCCAGGCTTTAACAAGGCGTACCTGGCCCAGTTGGCCGGAGTGCACAAAGTCCATGGCATCCTGGTAGTGCTTGTTGCTATGCTGCCACTGGCCTACCTGTACGGCGCGGTTGTATTTTTTTTGCGCCGCCACCATGGCCCTGCATTCTATAATGGAATTACCTGCAGGTTTTTCCACATAAACATCTTTGCCGGCTTCGCAGGCTTCGTTCATAATAAGGCAATGCCAGTGGTCGGGCGTTCCTATTACCACTACGTCAACATCTTTGTTGGCCAGTACCTGGCGGTAATCGCTGTAGGCGGCTACTTTAATGTTTTGTTTGGCCAGCTCGGCAACGCGGCTGTCCAGCACATTCTTATCTACATCGCAAAGGGCAATACACTGCACTTCGGGCAGTTTCAGCAGGGCTGTTAAGTCGGCCCAGCCCATACCCTTAATGCCTATGGCGGCAACGTTAATTTTGTCGTTGGCAGATATGGCCTTTTTGGCCAACACATCGATTGGTAAAAAAGAAGCAAGCCCCGCACCAGCTAACAGCGTGGAGGATGATTGCAGAAAATCCCTTCGTTTCATTGACAAGGTTTGTTTTAGTTAGCGTGAAATGTTATTACTCTCTTAGGTTTAACTGTAGCTGCAGCGTTAATGAACGCACTAATTTAAGGCAAAATGAAGTGCAGCAATCACAATCCCTAAAATTTCGGCAGACGTGCCTGTTTCATTTGCCGGCTGTAAGTTTTGTTAACGGAGTTTTACTAAGTTTACGCCACTCAAATTATTCAACTTATGAACAAACAACTATTGCTTTGCCTTTTGCTGGTATCATCTGTTACTATGCTTGCCGCCCAGCCTGCCAAAAAGGTTTTGGTGTTTAGTAAAACAGCCGGCTTTCACCACGATGCTATACCGGAAGGCATTGCCGCTATTCAGCAACTGGGCAGCCTGCACGGTTTTGCTGTTGACACTACTACAGACAGCACTAAATTTAACAGCGATAACCTTAAGCAATACAACGCGGTTATTTTTCTGAATACCACCATGAATGTACTGGGCCAGGCTGAGCAGGTAGCTTTTGAAAAGTATATCCAGGATGGAGGGGGCTTTGCAGGTGTGCATTCCGCTACAGATACCGAGTACGACTGGCCCTGGTACAATAAGCTGGTGGGCGCTCAGTTTAAAAGCCACCCAAAGCAGCAGGAAGCTGTACTAAACGTGGTAGATAAAAATTTTATTGCCACCAAACATTTACCTGCCACCTGGAAGCGTTGGGATGAATGGTACAATTTCAAATCTCTGCAACTGGATAACGATGTGCATGTTTTGATAACCATTGATGAAAGCAGTTACCAGGGCGGTGAAAACGGCAACTACCACCCCATGAGCTGGTACCATGATTTTGATGGCGGCAGGGCTTTCTATACAGAACTTGGCCATACCAAAGAATCTTATAAAGACCCGCTGTACCTGCAGCATTTACTGGGCGGAATACAATATGCCATGGGCGATACCAATCCATAACCGGGTATTGACAGTATTCATCATTACGTTGGAAATTTTTATGGGCCCGGCAGTATAGCTGCTATGAGGCTTTGCTTGCGTCGCACTCTTTTACTCCAACGCTTTACGCAGCAAAAGAGCCAGCATCCCACAACATTGCGGGTTCTTTATCTAATGCTATTTGCCCCAGCCTGGATGACCGAAAATCCGGGAAATATTTTTTTAAAAGATACTTTGTTTTTCAAAGTGCTTTGGATACATTTGTACGACTATATTTCAAAACCTTTAAACTTATCAATTATGAAAAACAAAACAGGCAAAATCAGCGGTTTTATCCTGGGGCTAACTGGTTTTCTTTTAGTATTTAAAATATTTTTCCTTCCCAATATTCCACCATCAGATGAGCTTGCGCCCGGTATAGTTGTTATTGCCGCAATATTGAATGGGGTGCTTTTTGCTTTTATAGGTTCATTTATTCAGCGTTATCTTTTGAAGAAGGGTAATTATAAAATTTAAATCAAAGCACAGGATGAAAACTGTGGGGTGCAAAAGACCTGCTTTGTTCTTGGCCGGTTAACTGCTGTAAGCAAGCAGTTATAGGCAGTATGGTATTTTCATGCCCACCGCTGTTATCTTGTGATGATTTCTTTACCATTCAAATCATCCATTGGCGTGTTGCTCTTATCTTTAGCCCTGGCAACAACTTACTGGCTTTGTTACTTACCGACTTTTCTGGCTAAATGACTTTATGACTTAACTACTTTCTATGAATGAGCAACACAACCCCTGGACTGTTCTTAATGAAAAACCGGTGTACGACAACAACTGGATTAGTGTAACAGAGTATGATGTTATCAACCCATCCGGCGGAAAAGGGATATATGGAAAAGTGCATTTTAAAACGCTTGCCATAGGGGTTGTGCCCCTGGATGCGGAGATGAATACCTACCTGGTGGGGCAGTTTCGTTTTGCGCTTGGCCAATACAGTTGGGAAATACCGGAAGGCGGTTGCCCGCTGGGGGAGGACCCGCTCGATACTGCCAAAAGGGAGTTGTTGGAAGAAACCGGTCTTAAAGCAAAAAACTGGGTAAAGATTGCGGATATGCACCTCTCCAATTCTGTAAGCGATGAATTTGGCCACGTATATGTGGCAACCGGTCTTTCTCAGCATGAAGCGATGCCTGAAGAAACAGAACAATTAACAGTAAAAAAATTACCTTTTGAGGATGCCTGCCAAATGGTAAACAACGGTACAATTACAGATTCAGTATCGGTTATCGCTATCCTTAAAACCAGGCTTTTGCTGCAGGAAGGCGGGCTGGTTGTTTAAAAAACAAAAGCCCGGAAAGGGGCTTTCAAATGTTGATCATTCTTTTTGGTGTATCTACAGGCCCGGGTCAACGATATGTTGATGACGGGCTGCCGGATGGAAGTGAAAACCCCGCTGAAGGCGCTGTGCTCCGGCCCTGTGGCGGAGTTGCAACGGACAGCCGGGACAAAAGCTGCATTGTATTCCTGCTGCTCAAAGCCCCAAAAAAATTCAATCAGACGAATATATTACCCGCCAAACTTATCTTTCCAGGCAAGCATACCGCCTACCAGGTTTTTGGTGTTTTTATAACCCAGTTGTTCTAAAAACAGCGCTGCAATACCGCTGCGGTTGCCGCTGCGGCAATAAAGCACTACTTCTTCATCTTTCCAGGGTTCAACCTCGTCAAGCTGCATGCTTTGCACTTTGCCCAATGGCACATGGGTGCCACCAATGTTAAATTCTGCCCTTTCATACTCTTCACGTACATCCAGCAGGTTCACTTTTTCCCCTGCATCAAGCCTGGCTTTTAATTCTTCTACGGTTATGTTTTGCATAATTACGTTCTTTATTAGTTTTCCTGCGGTTCTGCGGGCGGCTGACTAATAATGCCGGCTGAATCAACCACAGGTTTTGTATTGCTTATCCAGATGTCAATTAACTGCCCGGCCCTAATTTTGTTGGTCACCATCTGCCCCTCATCCAGCATATTATATGGCTCCGGGCTTTGGCGCACAATATAGGCATTTTCCTGGCTTTCAATATTCTCGCCGCTTTCGGGGTTAATGGTGCTGATGCCAATGCTCATGGCGCTTAAAAAGTTACGAGCATCTTTAACCGTCATACCCGTTAAATCAGGTACGTTAATGAAAGTGCTGCCTACACCGCTGCCTATCACCAACCCGATGGGACTGCCCATACTTATTTTAGTGCCCGGCGCTATGGATTTGCCATTGTACTGCTGGTCCAGAACAGAATTTTTAGCAATATCCGGCTTATAGGTAGTGTCGCCCATTTTTAAGCCCAGGCTCTGCAGGTACAATTGGGCGCTTTTAAAAGAAAAACCGCGAAGATCGGGCATCTCCACTTCAGGCGCTACATCCCTGTTAATGGTAAGGTAAATGGTGCGGTGCTCTTTAACAGAAGCATCAGGCTCGGGGGATTGCTTAACAACGGCCAGCTTGGCGGTTGTATCTATGTAAACTGAATCCTGCACTTCTACATCAAACCCACGGGCTTCCAGTATCTTCTTCGCTTCTTCCACATTTTTGCCGATAACAGACGGTACTTTTTCAATGGAATTATGGTTGGTAAGCCAGCCCAGCGAGCCAAAAAACAGCAATACAGCAACAACGGCAAGCACAAGTACCACCAAAAGGTTTATCAAAAAAGATTTTTGCGTAATGAATTTAAACAAGAGCTGATTTTTTAAACGAGTACCAGTTTCAGAATAATATGCAGAATGAAAGATACACGTTGGTTGTTAAATATTTTAATAAAGTCACTAAAGTCAACAGGTCATGAAGTCAAAAAGTCAATAGGTCATAAAGTCAATAAGTTTAAGCCGATAAGTCAAAAAAGTCAATAAGTGTGAAGCCATTTACTATACGGCTTTTCTTAATCCTTATGTTGTTCTGCGGACGTCTATGACTTTTCCTGGCTTTATGACTCCATGACTTCCTGCCTTCCATGACTTCCTGCCTTCTATGACTTCCCTGTCTTTATGACTATTTTTTACACCGCTTCTTCAATAACGGCGGTATAAAACTCCTTCAATGCCCATCCTTTGGCCTTTACCTGTTGCGGCACAATGCTGGCTTCACTTTGGCCCGGTACCGTGTTCACTTCCAGCATAAAGGGTTCGCCTTTGGCCTCGTTGTAAATAAAATCAATGCGCACAATACCCCTGCAGTTTAGTAATTCATATACTTTCCTGGCGGCGGCCCTTACTTTTTCGGCTATGGCTTCCTCTACTTTGGCGGGTGTTATTTCTTCACTGGCGCCCAGGTATTTGGCTTCATAGTCAAAGAAATCCTTTTTTGTAATTATTTCGGTAATTGGCAGCGGAATTATTTCGCCTTTGGTTTTAAATACGCCAATGGTAAACTCCCGTCCGGCAATAAACTCCTCCACCAGCACCTGGTTGTCTTCCTTAAAGGCTTTTTCCAGTGCCGCTTCCAGGGCGGTGGCTTCGGTAACCTTGCTCATACCAATGCTGCTGCCGCCGTTATTGGGCTTAACAAACACCGGCAACGTCAATTGTTGCAAAATGGCCTCTGCAGAAACCGGTGCATACTTAAAAATATGCAATGATTTTGCCACATTGATACCGCCAAAAGCGGCCACGGCCACTGTATATCTTTTATTGAAGGTAAGTGCGGATGTAGCTGCGTCGCAACTTGTATAGGGCAGGTTAAGCATATCGAAATAGCCCTGTAGTTTTCCATCTTCGCCCGGCGTTCCGTGAATGCACATCAGTGCCGCGTCAAACTTTATTTTTTCGCCGGCAAGGTTAATGGTAAAATCACTTTTGTCAACAGCGGTTTTATTGCCTGCCGCATCAACATAATTCCATCCATCCGGGTGTATGTCAATTTTGTAGTAGTCAAACTTTTCAGTGTCAATATTATTGCCAACTGTAATGGCGCTTAAATAACTAATCTCAGCTTCGCCGCTATACCCGCCGGTAACAAGGGCTATCTTTTTTTTCATCAGATATATAAAATTGTTTGTTGCCGCCAAAGATAAAGAGGATTGCAACTAAAGAACGGGGCAAAATGCCGACGGGAGATATTTAATAAACTCTTAGAGTAGTCAACGTACTGCTGCCGTTAAAACCGGCGTTGCCCGGTACTGGTAACTGCCTTTCATGTTCTTTTTAATAAACGCGATTATTTTGTCAAAGGCCAGGTTAGCGCCTTTTTGGTTGGTAAGCATAAACGTAAGCGATCCCACTTTTTCCTGCTTGTTCAGCAGACCAATAAAGGTGCCTTTGCGTATCAGTTGCCCCCGGCTTATTTCCCCATCCACATCCTTAAGGCCAGCATAAGTCATGCGCATATTGTTAGCGTAGCGCACCACACAGGCATATTCATCGCCCAGGTCAAACACCGCTGTTACTTCACCGTCAGTTAAGGAAAAGCAGGAGTCCTGCCCGGTTTCAATCTGGGCTCCGTTTACCGGTGCAACAATATTGCCGTCCAGTTTGGTAACAGGTTTATAAATAATACCCTGCCTTACAGGCAGGCCTGTTACCTGGAACGAAAATTTTTTCTGGCCAAAAGAAATACTGCTAATGAGCACGGCGGCAAGTAAAATGGTCAGGCGCATGGATAGTAAGTTTGCTGGATAACGGATTGGCGGCCGGTTTATTATGCAGCAGCGGTGTAAATCGGCTGCCGGAGTTGTTAAAGCTTGCGTAGTGTGTAAATGGCTTCGCCATTTTTTTATTCTTATGGGCCCAGCGACAATGCAAATATGAGGCTTTACTTGCGTCGCACAGTTCGGCGGTTGGATTCGCTATGCGGCTTTTCCCACAGCGCGGCATCTGCTTCTGCCCGGCCCATCAAGTATGCAAAAATAACCAGACCGGCAACCGGTAACCGGCAACTGTCTCTCGGGCATTAAGTTTTAATACCTGCTTTTGAACATCATCAATTCCCAAACAATGCCTGCATCTTACCCATCAACAGACCGGCATCCTGCAACCGGTAACCGGCAACCGGCTCTCGGGCATTTGGTTTTAATACTTGCTATTGAACATCATCAATTACCGACCAATGCCTGCATTTTACCCATCGACAGACCGGCATCCTGTAACCGGTAACCGGCAACTGTCCTTCGGACATTGAGTTTTAATACCTGCTTTTGAACATCATCAATTACCAACCAATGCCTGCATTTTACCCATCAACAGACCGGCATCCGGTAACCGGCAACTGTCCTTCGGACATTGAGTTTTAATACCTGCTTTTGAACATCATCAAT
>NZ_VVIP01000056.1 GCF_009650435.1 Foetidibacter luteolus | reverse complement strand
AAGTGAGTCTATATGTAAAAGGTTTCGGTGCAGCGGCAGTCCTAAAATTAGGCTGCAAAGAAGAATTTTGCTAAAAAAAACAAATATGAAACAGCAAACTTCAGCCACAACCGAAACCTTGGACAAAGGTAGAAGCCTGATTGATTTCAGCGGCAAAATCATCTATGTAGGAATAGATGTACATCAAAAAGATTACCAGGTTGCCAAATTATTAAATGGGATTTGCCTGGGTAATCACCGTATGGGCAGCAACAGTGAAGACCTTATTAAACACCTGAATAGCCACTATCCGGGGGCCACATTTAAGTGTGTGTATGAAAGTTCGGCCTGGGGTTTCACCCTTCAGCGTTCACTGCAGTCCGCAGGAATGGAGTGCATCGTGGTTCATGCTGCCGATGTATCCACCAGTGATAAGGAGAAGAAAAGGAAGACCGATAAGGTGGATGCCTTAAAGCTGGCCCGCAACCATGCAGCCGGTGAGCTTAAGGCCATCCATGTACCGGGGGAGGATATTCAAAAAGACCGCAACCTGATAAGATTCCGCAAGAAACTGGTAGGGGATCTAAACAGGAGCAGGAACCGGTTGAAAAGCATATTGAAATACCAGGGCATCCAACTGCCGGCTAAATATGAAAAGACCAACTGGAGCCATAATTTTCTGGAATGGGTGGAACAGGAAGCTCAAAAAGACGAACGGCTGAAAAGCACTTTAGTGCTGATGTTGGAACAAATCAGGTTGCTGCGCCAGTTGCTGTTAAAAACGGAAGGTAAATTGCGGGAACTGAAAAAAAGCCGGTACCAGCAAAATACCAGCCTGCTGTTGAGTGTTCCGGGAGTAGGCCCTACAACAGCCCTGTGGTTTTTGCTGGAAGTGGGCGATATCAACCGGTTCAAAGGATTTGACGCATTGAATGATTTAATAGGTTTCTGTCCTGATACGGACAGCAGCGGCGATAAGGAAAAAGATACCGGTATTACCACCCGGCGCCACAAACAATTGCGCAGCCTGCTGATAGAAGCTGCCTGGCAGGCCATAAGGATAGATCCGGCTTTAATGGATTGTTATCAGGCATTAACCAAAAGAATGAAAGGCAACCAGGCCATTATCCGTATTGCCCGTAAACTGCTGCGCAGGATAAGGGCTGTTTTGATAAGCGGTGTGCCTTATCAAAAAGGTGTGGTAAAGTAACGGGAACAGAAATGAGTTTTTTTAAGCCATCCGGCTTACCGATAGTAATACAAAAGGAGCCGCCATGACGGCCCCCTCTATACTATCGTATAAGCACAGGCCCTATCGCTGGCAGGTTGTCCTCCGGCAGAGCCCGCTTCCTGTTCAGGCCGGTGCACAAACTTAAAAATCTAATTTTGAAGCAAACAGTATTATTCATATCACAGAAAGGTAATATCAAACAGTTATAAGGACTGCTTTTTGTGTCCTGCAGTTGCAACATACTGCTCAAGTGAGTCTGCAGCCTTATACTTTTACTTTATGGGATTAATAAAGATTTGCAGCGGCCATGTGCCGACTGCTGATAGGAGTTTCACCACCTGTGATAAAAATCTTTTTTCCAATGACTTAAAAAAACACAACATATTAACCTTGTTTTGCAACCTTTTTCAGGATGGCAGGCAGCGTATTCCTTTACATAGGAGTCACAACAGGCGATACAATGAAAAACAAGAAGCCCGGCTCCAAAAAAACAAGGGGACTTTTATTAAACCGAAGATGAACAATATGACGGACGAGCTACAAAAACATGACCCTTTCGCATCAGTAAAAATTGAAGAATTCAGGTACCTGCTGGCAGGCAGGTTTATTTTTATTATGGGCCTGCGCATGATGGGTACGCTGGTAGGCTGGTGGATTTATCATTTAACCAACGAAGCTTTTGCCATTGGCCTGGTAGGCCTGTCTGAAGTAATACCGGCCGTATCGCTGGCATTGTACGCGGGCCATGTTATTGATACCAGCGAAAAAAGATGGATGCTGCTTAGGGGCGTTCTTTTATATTTTACCTGCGCGGCTGTATTGCTGGCACTTTCAACAGATTTTACCAAACAATACCTGGGTAACCATGCTATTGCGTTGTGCATATACCTGGTTATTTTTTGCACCGGCATTATACGCTCTTTTACAGGCCCGGTGTTTAATGTAATACTGGCTTATATTGTTCCAAAAGATACATTGCAAAACGCTACCACGTGGAGCCAGGGCACCTGGCTGGCAGCATCGGTAAGCGGGCATGCGCTGGGTGGCCTGCTGATTGCCTACGTGGGTATCACAGGCACTTTAACAGCCATCACCATTTTTATACTTACGGCATTCCTCTTCCTTTTCCGGCTTAACAAAAAACCTGCACTTACCGAACGGGGCGAAAAACGCACCTGGGAAAGCGTTAAAGAAGGGCTTCGTTTTGTATTTAAAACAAAGGAGTTGCTGGGCGCTGTATCTCTGGATATGTTTGCTGTTTTATTTGGCGGCGCGGTGGCCATGGTGCCTGTTTATGCTACGGCTATTTTACATGTAAGCCCCGTAGGTTATGGCTGGCTTAATGCCGCAGCGGATATAGGCTCTATTTGCATTGTTATTTTACTTACCGCTTTTCCCTTGCGCAAACACCAGGGGAAAACATTGTTGTTTGCCGTGGCAGGGTTTGGCGCCTGCATTATTATTTTCGGGCTGTCAAAACTTTACCTGCTGTCTTTTCTGGCGCTGATGATAAGCGGTATGCTGGATGGCGTTAGCGTTGTAGTGCGTGGCACCATTATGCAATTGAAAACGCCTGATAACATGCGGGGCCGTGTGATGAGCGTAAATGGCATGTTCATCAATTCCAGCAACGAGCTTGGGCAGTTTGAGAGTGGGTTGGCCGCCAAACTAATGGGTAATATTCCATCAGTGGTTTTTGGCGGCTGCATGACGCTGCTGGTGGTTATTATTACGTGGATAAAAGCGCCCAGCCTGCGCAAGATGGAATACTAATGCCTGGCACCGCCTATCTCAACGACTTACTGACTTATTGGCTCTTTGACTCTTTGACTTTTTGACTTTTTGACTTGACCTTATAACGCTACATGCAGCAGGTACTTTTCTTTAAAATATTCTTCGGGAAAGAGATCTTCAATGGCTATGCTGCGTGGCCGCAACCCGCTTTCAGAAATTTCCTGGGCAAGGTCTCCGCCCTTTAGACATATCAAGCCGTTGGGCAACTCTTGCCCAGTACCTTTTTTTAATAAGGGCCGGCCCCACTTCCAAAGTTCCTTTAACGGCGCTACCGCACGGGATACCACAAAATCAAACTTCCTGTTTTTAATCTCTTCGGCCCTTGTATGCTGAATGGTAATATTGGTAAGGCCAATATTTGCGGCAACGCCCTGTACCACTTTTAGTTTCTTGGCAATGCTGTCAACCAGGTGAAATTGTACTTCCGGAAAAAAAATAGCCAGCGGAATGCCGGGAAACCCACCACCTGTACCGATGTCTATAATTTGAGTGCCCGGTTTAAAGTTAATAACAGCGGCAATGCTTAATGAATGCAGCACATGCTTCTCATATAGCCCATCAATATCTTTACGGGATATTACATTTATCTGGCTGTTCCATTCTTTGTACAAGTCTTCCAGCGCGGTAAACTGCTGTAACTGCTTGTCTGTAAACTCAGAGAAATATTTGAGGATGATTTGCATGCGTAAAAAGATTCTCGAACGTACTTTAATTCCAGCGCTTGCCGGGCTTTTTCCATAAGGCGGGGGCAAACAATGCATAATATACCACCATCCACACATCCCAGAAAAGGAAGAGTGGCCATAAGTCTGCCTCGTTCAGTTTTTTCATGGCCTTACGCCAAATAACAGCCTGCGTTACCATTCTTATAGCGAATACACACAAAGGCAGCCACCAGTTAAAAAACAGCATGGATGCTATCAGCAGCAGGTACACCAGCGAATGCGATGAAGTATACAGGCCCAGCAGCAATTTGTGTTTGGCCCTGTAATATTTGGCGGTAGTGTAGTGGCGGTATTTCTGTTTCCACCATTCGTTCCAGGTTTGTTTTGGCTCACTAAGGGTGTGCGCTTCCGGCGCAATTACAATGGCTGTATTGTGCTTATTGGCAATCATGTTGATGAACAGGTCATCGTCGCCGCTGGGTATCATGTTGATGGCAGAAAAGCCTTTATTTTTAAAAAATAGCTCCTTACGGTAAGAAAGGTTACGGCCTACGCCCATATACGGCATGCCTGCCAGCGCAAAGGAAAGGTACTGCAGCGCGGAATGAAAGGTTTCAAAACGTATTAACTTATTAAGAAAGCCTGGCTTTTTAAAGTAGGCGCCATAACCCAATACCACTTCGGCCCCATTGTAATAGCCATCCTGCATACGTTTAATCCAGTGTTCGCTGGCGGGCATACAGTCCGCATCAGTCAGCAAAACAATTTCGTATTTGGCGGATTTGATACCCATAGAAAGCGGGAATTTTTTGCCGGCAATCATCTTGGCTTCCTGGGTTAGGGCAACAGGGTTTAAATTTTTAAAAGACTTTTGAAATTCTTCCAGCAGGTATTTTGTATCATCCACACTGTTATCGTTAACAACAATTACTTCGTGGGTGGTGCGGTAATCCTGGACTAAAATGCCCGGCAGGTTTTTAGCCAGATTGTTTGCCTCGTCCCTGGCGCAGATAATAACGGAAACGGGATATTCCTGCGAATGGCTTTTTACCGGTTCGGTATAGTCTGCCAGCCTTTTAAAGTAAAACAAATAATAAAATAACTGTATGGCTATTACGATACAGAAACCAATAAAGATAGCCAGCCTCCACCATTCAGGGTTAACCAGAAAGTTCATAATAAACAAAAATACTTAACGGAGCAGATTGAACACGGAAGGTTATCCACATAGGTTGAAGAGTTATATATGGCAGGCACAGGCCTACGATATTTGCCCATTGCGTTGTTTACAAAAAGTTACGCACTTGCATAGTCGGGTGAGGGATTGAAGCGGATACCCCGGTGAAGGTTTTGTGCGATGGCTTTGTGCCGGAGTATGAGCGGAAAGCCCGACCCGAGGTACGAGGGACACCCCCAAACAAATGTTAGATGTACGATGTGGGATGAACGATGTGGGATGTACGATGTAGGCGTGACAAGCACGAGTTATGAAGCACGAAGTGCGGAAAAAATGTTCTAAAAAATAAACGCCCCTGAACGGAGCGTTTATTTTTTTAGATAAATCAGCAAGTTATAATTGCTTCAATTTCATTTCTACCCTGCGGTTTTGGGCACGGCCAGCGGCAGTTTTGTTGTCTGCAACGGGCACTGTATCGCCGTAGCCGGTTGCGGTAAGTCTGGATGCCTCAATTTTGCGGCTGGTAAAGAATTTCATTACAGCATTGGCCCTGCGTTGAGATAAAGTCATGTTAGATTTTGGTTTACCCACATTATCTGTATGGCCCTCAATATCCAATGCCAGGTCGCTGTTTTCCTGCAGCAATTTCACAATGGCACTAAGCGCCGCATTTGATTTTTTCAACAGTGTACTGCTGCCTGTAGCAAAGTATACCTGTTTGGCAGCCATATCTACCTGGGCCTGCATTACCTTAGCTTTTTCAGGACAGCCCTGATTGCTGGCTGGCCCTGCCTCGTTGGGGCATTTATCTTCTTCATCATTAACGCCGTCTTTATCTGTATCAGGTATGGGGCAACCCTGGTAGCGGGCTACACCTGCCACGGTAGGGCACTTATCTTCTTCATCGTTAACGCCGTCTTTATCTGTATCGGGTATGGGGCAACCCTGGTATTTGGCAAGCCCTGCCACTGTAGGGCATTTGTCTTCTTCGTCGTTTATGCCATCGCTATCGGTATCGGGTATGGGGCAGCCCTGGTATTCTGCAATACCTTTTACATCAACGCATTTATCCTGGCTATCCGGAATACCGTCTTCATCGGTATCTTTTTCGGGCATGGGCGGTGGTGGCGGAGGAATAACTTTGGGTTCCTTCCTGCCTACCAGCGGCGCACCAAAACCAAAGGAATAATTGAAATGGTAGTTAGCATTTTCCGTAACCGGTATGCGGTATTGAAAATTGCTGAACAAAAAAGCATCGCCTTTGCCCAGGCTTACCTGCAAACCTCCGCCCAACGGCATATAAGCAGCCCAGTAGGCGGTATATCTTGATACACCTGCGCCGGCACTTAAGTATGGGGTAAGAAAATATTTATCAGACAATAGTTTCAGCTTTATGTTGGCATCGCCTTCCAGCAGCATATTGTCATTACCCAGGCCGGGCATGTTATTAAAAAGATAATCCAAACTAGTTGCATCAAGCCGGGCGGAAAAATCAAGGTGCTCTGTTAAACCCTGCAGGTATTCAAGGCCAAAGCCGATATCCATATCTTTTATGCGGCTCCAGTTTTTATTGTTAATCACTGAACCAAGGCCATTTTTGCGGGCAAGATCTGCTGTCTTAAAATCGTTAAACACTAGGTGGATGGCAAGGGAGGGCCTCTTCTTATAACTAATTGTTTCCTGGGCGTACGAACAAACAATCGTAAATGTAAGAAGAGAAAGGAGTACTTTCTTCATATACACAGATTTATTATTTGCAACAAATATTAAAATCTTATCAATATCTTAAAAATTTATTTCCCCAAAGTAATGCACGCTTATTCCACAGTGCCTTCCGGCACTACTTCTACTTTAACCCTTGTTATACCGCGTTTAATGAAATCAAGCTCGATAGCTGCAGCCCGGGTAAGATCTACCACCCTCCCCTTTTTTTCCATTCGTTTGTGCATGCGGTCGTTAACACGTATAATAACAGATTTACCGTTGCGCAGATTGGTAACCCTTAGCCAGGTGCCCAGCTTAAAATTATTGCTGGCGCCGGTATAGCTTTTGTGCCTGAAAGTTTCTCCGGTAGCTGTGGCAGTACCTTCCAGGCTTTTGCTGTAAAAGCTGGCAATACCATAAATAATGCGGTTTTGTGTAGCAGCGGGTACAGCCTGGGCCGGGGCAGACCATGAAACAATAAAGAGTACAAGCATGAAAATGCAGGCTTTCATAGACAAGTAATTTGTAATTTTCGCTATTAACCTACGGTTCAGACGCATGAAAAGTAAGAATTCTTTATTGATTGTTGGTGTTATACTTTTGTTTTCACTGTATTGCAGGGCGCAAATACCAAGTTCTGTGCCGGAAAATAAATTCGGTTTCACGCTCATAAATAGCATTCAGGCCTTAAAAAATACCATTGCACAAGACAGCGCAAAGCAAATGGTTTCCCTTAAAAAAATAACGCCTGCGGTAATATTAGACCTTCGCTACGCTACGGCGGATAATTTTATGCACCGCCTTATGTACCCCGCCAATACAGCAAATAGTTTTATGCGCAGGCCTGCGGTACTGGCATTACAAAAAGTAGCGGAAGAATTACAAACCAAAGGCCTGGGGCTTAAGATATACGATGCCTACCGCCCCTTTTCCGTAACACAAAAATTTTGGGAACTGGTGCATGACGAGCGTTATGTGGCTAACCCGGCCAAAGGAAGCGGCCATAACAAGGGTGTCGCAGTTGACCTTACCATTGTTGACACTGCCACTAACAAAGAGCTTGATATGGGTACCGGCTTCGATAATTTCACTGATACTGCCCACCAAAACTTTACCGCACTACCCGCAAATGTGCTGGCTAACAGGAAATTGCTGCGTGAAACCATGACCAAATATGGCTTCATTGTTTTTGATACAGAATGGTGGCACTACTACTGGCCGGGCAATTTTGAAGTACTCAACCTTAGTTTTGACCAATTGGACCAATTGGCCCATTAGCATTTTTCAGATACCAGCTTCGGTACTTCGTGGGAGGCTTCGTTGCGTCGCAATCCGTTCATCGTCCGGTTCTTTGTGGCAGCTTGCAAGTACGATTTACGAAGTACGAAGTACTTTGATGTTGACCTACTGCCTATAAGCAACACGTTGGTAAAATGACCTCTTGAGTAAAGTATTTCGTACTTAACCTGGTTTACAAAAACATTACTAAAACCGGAAACCGAGGGATATATAGGGCAACCATCCTTCAACGGAATGGCCGGCCTGTACCTGTATAAGCACAAGCTGGGCAGGTTGTATGTATATGCCACCGCCATAACCGTCGTGCCATTTGGAAGATGATTCTCCCGGCGCCCATACCCGGCCAAGATCGTTAAAGAGAGTAAGGCCTACCGTGCCGGGCAGTATGTAAGACGTGAAGTCAAAAAGCTTTGCCCGCAGCTCAATATTATGGTACGCATACGATTTGCCTGCAAACCTGTAATTGCGGAAGCCACGCAGGTTATGATTACCGCCGAGGTATAGCATCTGGAAAAAATCGGGGTTACCGCTGATAATGCCGCCACCCAGGCGGTTGGCCAGCACCAAAGTGGAATCTTTATTAAGCGCCAGGTAATGGTTAAACTCTCCGTTAAGTTGCGCATACGTAATGTTACCCTGGTTTAGCTGGCGCATGCCCATAAGGTTAATAAATGAGTACACACCACCTGCAGGCAGGGTAAGATCGTTGCGGGAATCGTACTGCATGCCGGCGACAAGACCGCCATAAGTTTTATGGCTGAAAATGTTTTTGTCTGGGTTGGCAGTGCTGAACAGGTCCAGTGAGTTGCCTTGATTGTTATCCGCCGCTGCCGTATAATACTGGCCACGCAAGCCGGCATTTGCAGACAAATATTTACCAAGCGGATGGCGCAACCGCACTTCCCCGGTAACGAAATCGTGCCGGGTACGATAATAGCTAATTTTTTTGCCGCCTGTGTTTTCAAAAACGGTTTCGTTGCCAATACCAAAAAAGTTACGGATGTAATGCGGTCCGCGGGAAATGATGTTTACCTGTATGTCGTTATTGGCGATGGCTTTCTTGAAATCCGCATCATAAATCATCCGCAAAAAATGCCTGCCTGTCGAGTAGTTTACCCAAAGCGTTTGCCTGGATGCATAAGGTTGCTTTCTAAACCCCTGGCGCTCCATTAAAAAACCCAGCTTGAGGATTATATTGTCATCATTATTGTAATCTGCTGAGAACATGGGGCCGGTTCTGTCATAGGTAAAATTAACCGCCTCGTAAACGTTTATCATGGTATCCCTGCTTAGGCGCAGCCTTATACCTTTACCCTCTGGTATAGCATTTGGTTTATCCTTACGGTCATACAGGAATAAACGGCCTTTACTGCCCGTGGCTATGTAAAAACTATCCCTGCCAGTGCCGCCAATCATACGTATTTTAATAGGAGAATGGCCTGAACCATGTACGCTAAACACATCATTGCCGCCAATGCCATATAAACGCACTTCCTTTGTTACAGCGGCATCAAACATACGCTGGTATATCAGCTTGTCTTTTTCGCCCGTTTTTTTTATTTTGTACACTTTTATACCTACCTGCCCACTATCCCCATAGTTTATCTCGAAGCTTTCATGTTTTTCCGAAAAAGGAAGGTCAACATTGGTACAAATGAAACGGTAATACTGTAAAGCGTATTTTTCCAGGTTATCCCTGCGTATAATGAGCTTGTGCAAAAGATCATTACCCGATGCGTTGTAAATGGGAGGCGGCATTCGTTGCAGGGCCAGCTTAAACAGGCTGTCTGTAAGTACTTGTTGCAGGTAAGTAATTTCTCTTTTCCATTCTTTTTCATCCATGGCGGTTAAAAAAAAGCGGTCGAAATTGCGGGCATTAAGGTTCCAGCCGTTAATGTCACGTATCGTTTCGTTAAACCCCTGGAATTTGGACATGAGGAACTGGTGTGATACAATCCACGGCAGCACGCCGGAAGTGCGGTAGTATACCTGGTCTCTGTCCCGAGGAATGGGAATGTAGGTTACTGACTTTTTTTCTTTGTTTTTGGCCCAGCGCCACTGGTCTTCGTGGCGGTCCCAATCGCCCAACAAAATATCCAGCAGCCTGGCACGCAATACAATCTGCTGGTCAATACCTACATCATTATCTTCCCGCAACTCCTTTTGCACTTTGGCAGTATTGTCGGAGTTGATGTCTTCTTCCACATCCCTTTCCTCAAACAGGAACACCTTATTGGCATAAGCGGCGCGGTAGACGCCAAGGGCAGTATCATCTGCCACGTAAACAATCTGCGGGTTGGCATGTGGAATACCCAAGGCCCCGGCGAGCGGGGGCACCGTTAATGCAGCAAAAGGGTTGGCGGTGGTAACCTGGTCTTGAAGGATATCTTTAACTACGGAGGCTTTCAGGTTATCGGGTAATTTACGCTCCGGGTATTTCTCCAATGTACGCAGCACCCATTCTTTGCCTTTTTTATCAACCAGCCTTAACGAACGGGTTTGCAGCCCCCCACCCTGTTTTACAATGGTCAATCCGCCTTTTTCGTTTGCCAGCTTTAACACCCGCAACTTAACCGGCGTGGCCCAAAGGCGGCGGTAATTATCGCCCAGGAAAAAGCGATGGGTATTACTGACACTGTCATAAACAGGCTTAACAGCTACCACCACGCTATCCTGGCAGTTGCCGTGCAAAAAAACAATGACAGTAAAAACGAGGCAAAACAATAAACGGACTGCTATGTTTATAAGTTGGCTCAAATGCTATCAACCGCTGGCTAACCGGTAGTAGCAACTAAATTATATGTTTTATTGAAATGCGGAAGAGAATTTACGATTTGAACACCCTGGCATATAGGTTACCAACAGGCTACATTTATTCAACTTTAGCTGTTGCCTGCACAGCATCCTCTTTTTTTACCAACGCATCAATCATACCGTTAAAAATGAAATAATGAAAGGGTAATACGCTGTACCAATACAGCCTGCCCAATAACCCCCTGGGGCGAAAGGTAGCTGTTTGCAGCAGGTATAATTTATCTTCTTTACTTATCACCTGGAACTCCAGCCAGGCTTCGCCAGGCAGCTTCATTTCAGCCAGCAGCAACAAACGTTTATTCAATTTATCCGCAACCAGCACCCGCCAAAAATCCAGTGCGTCGCCACTATCAATTTTCATAGCACTTGTGCGGCCCCGGCGCAAACCCACGCCACCAAAAGCTTTATCAATAAGCCCCCGTACTTTCCACAGGGCATTGCCATAATACCAGCCCCGCTCCCCTCCTATACTCCAGATTCTATCCAAAACCGGCGCATCATCGCCTTTTATCTCCCGGCTTTTAATGTCTTTAAAGCAGCCATACACCGGCACTTCCACATTACTGATAATAGCCGGGCTGGTATTAAAAGCACTAAAGGCATCTTTCCAGCTACTGATAACCTCGTTCTGCTCAATTTTCTGAAAAGCCAAGGCCACAGATTGCCGGTAAGCAAGCAACTCTATACCCAGCAGTTGTGCAAGGTTATTGGCACGGCAAACAACATCAACCTTCATACTATCAACAAGATTAACGGCCAGTGAATAAGAAGTGGATGTTACAAAATACAGCCAGTAGCTGGAGAGGCGGGGCGTCATTACAGGTACGGTGATTATTTTACGTTTAAGCCTGCGCACTTCCGCAAACTGCAACAGCATTTGCTTGTAGGTAAGCACTTCGGGGCCACCTATGTCAAAGTCTTTATTAAAAGTTTCGCTGTATAGCATTACCCCGGTTAAAAACTGGATAACATTACGTATGGCCAGCGGCTGGCATTTTGTTTTAACCCATTGGGGAGTTATCATTACCGGAAGTTTCTCCACCAGGTCCCGGATAATTTCGAAGGATGAACTGCCTGAACCTACAATAATGCCTGCCCTTAAAACGGTAACAGGTATCTTACCGGCACGTAGTATTTTTTCAACGGCCAGCCTTGATGAGAGGTGTTTAGACAACTGCCTGGCATTTACAATACCGCTTAAGTATATAATTTGCTTACAGTGTGTTTGCTGTATAAGTAACAGAAAATTATTAGCCGCTGTTTGTTCAGCTTCTTCAAAAGTTGCCCCTTCCCGCATGGAGTGTATCAGGAAAAAGGCCACATCAATATTTTCCGGAAATTTTACCTGGCCGGCGTTATTGGAAAAATCGGTTTCTATCACCTGCAGGCGTGCACCGTTAAAATCTGTAACCAACCTTTGTTTACTTCTTACACAGCAGGTGATGCTATGCCCTGCCCCCAGCAATGCTGGTATCATGCGTTGACCAATATAGCCGTTTGCACCGGTTAACAGGATATGCATAATTACCTTGGAATTTATTTAGTATAACCGGCAGGCAAAACAAAGGTTCAATGTAACAGGTAAATGCATAGGGGTATTTGCGATGTGGCCATTTAAACAACAAACTTTTTGTTTCTCGGGGAACAGGCTGCCGTGGCAGGTGGTGAATAGAATTACTGAACGTACAAGAGTGCGACGCAACGGAAGCCTCATACCTGTTCCCGCTGCCGGGCCCATAAAATATTTGTTTATGCGGAGCATAAAAAGGCCGGGATATACCCGGCCCCTCATCACCCTTCACACATTATTGCAAAGCGGTTTTTCTACGGGAGTAATACTTTATCTATAACATGCACCACGCCGTTGGTAGCTACCACATCAGCAGTGGTTATGGCAGAAGCATTTTCGTTGCTGCCGGTAATTTTAACCGTAGGCGGGGTAGCGTTTAAAGTTAGCGTGCCACCCTGCAGGGATGTTGCAGTGCCGCCGTTAGAGAGATCGCTGGCAAAGGCATTGGTAGCGAGCACGTGGTATTTAACTACGGCTTCAATGGTAGCCTGATCGGCACTGTTGATGTCTGCAACACTGTTAAAGCCCGCATTGTTAAACGCTGTATTGGTAGGTGCAAATACAGTAAACTTACCGGGGCCGCTTACGGCTGTTGCCAGGCCTGCTTTAACTACAGCCGCCAGCAGCAAAGTAAAATCTGCACCCGAAGCAATTTGTGCAATGGTTTGCGAAGGCGGCAGTAACACCTTATCAATTACATGCACAGTACCGTTGCTTGCCTGCACATCTGCCTGCTTTACTTTAATGCCATTTACAAAAACACCGTTGGCGTTGTTGCTGGCATACAGGTTAAGGCCCTGGAGGGTTTTAACGGTATCGCTTGCAGGCACTGCAGATGAAGCCACTTTGGCGGCGATAACATGATAGGTAAGGATAGCCGCAAGTTCATCCTGGTCCATAGCATCAATAGCGGCCTGGGTGATGCCGGAATTGCTGAAAGCAGTATTGTCAGGAGCAAATACCGTAATGTTGTTTGAACTGTTTACTGTAGCTGTTAACCCTGCTTTGTCAAGGGCGCTTTTAAGAATCGAGAAATCCGGACTTGAGGCTACAATATCGGTAATGTTGTTTTGCGGGTTAACAACATCATCATCGTCGCTGCAGCCTGAAAACGTGGTAAGCAACATCGAAGCGCTCAGTAAAGAAATGAGTGTTCTTTTCATAGATCGTGTTTTCTTTGTTTAACAACATCACAATTTTTTTGTTTAATTATTTTAATTAAAAATTAAACAGAAAAAATGTTTTGCCATTATCTTAAAGAAAAAAATCCCGCCTTTAAAAGCGGGATTCTAAGGGTTATTAACGGGCTGAAGAAATAAGGTGAGGAATAAAATTTAGGGGTTACAGTGGTATTATATATTATTCACTAAACATGCCAAAAGAAGAAGCATTAATAACCAAGGGGTTATGAAGACCCGGCTTAGATTTATTCCAGTTATTAGAAATATAGCCGTTTCAAAATGAGAAAATTCATCGCTACTTTTTTCGGTTTTGCAACTCCTTGAGTATTGCCGCCAGCTTTTGCTTATCGGCCATATATGGGGCCAGGTTAAACAACTCCGCTTTTCTAAACTCCACCGGGTGGCTTTCGCTTTGCAGGGATATGTAGCCCTCTTTAATAAGGCCGGCATCCGGCAGGCCCAATTTTTTAACCCAGGGGTCGCGGCCATCGTATTGCGGTTTTTCATACACCAGTACGGTATCTGTGTTTACTATATGCTTAATGATGGAATCGCCCAGCACCAGCGCCTCCACGTGCACCCACTGATCGCCATGAAAAGTTTTTGATGATGAGGTTACACAATGCGGTGTAAAAAACTGCTGGTTTAAAATTACATTGGTACCCGGTGTGCACAGGTTGGCCGTTTGGCGTTCATCCGTTCCGTTGCCACCCAGGAACTGCTCTTCCAGCGAAATGGGAAAATCCTGCTCCAGCGCAATGGTTGCCGGGTCCTGGCAATGCAGCATAGCGCCGCTGTTACGTATAGCCCAACCGGGGCCGTTCTTAGCCTGTTCACCGGTAAAACGGTATTCTACCACAAGCAGGTAGGCGGAGAATTTTTGTTTGTAGTAGATATGGCCATACTGCTCTTTAAAGTCATCGTAACCATCGTAGCGTACTTTTAAAACACTGTCTTCTACACGAAAGGTGTTGGCAAAATTTTCATTAAGCGGGTGGTCTTTTATTTTAATAACCCAGTCATTCAGGTCTTTGCCATTAAACAGTTGGGTAAACGTAAGATTGTTCTTTTGCTGCGCACTGCATGCGCAGGTAAATAAACAGCACAGCATAATAAGGTTTCTCATTGTAAGCGTTTTGGTGGCCGCAAACATATCGTATTTACCCAACTACCCGCAAGAAGCAGGAAAAAATGGCAAAAACCATTGCGGCAATTATCATTATCTTACCAGCTTTAAAGCATGGATAACCATAATGCAAACCATTGAAAAATTCCTTAGCTGCGATTGGGGCACTTCCAACTTCAGGCTAAGGCTTATTGAAGCCTGCACCATTAGCACTTTAGCTGAACAAACAGCGCCGCAGGGCATATCTGCCACTTATAACCTTTGGCAGCAAAGCGGGCAAAACAGGCAAGGCTTTTACCTGGATGTTATACAGCAGCATATTAAGCAACTGGAAGAAAAGTTAAAGGTTTCGCTGGCGGGGTTGCCGGTAGTGCTGTCGGGCATGGCATCATCCAGCATAGGCATGAAAGAGTTGCCTTATACCAGCGTGCCTTTTTTTGCTGACGGGCGTGACCTTAACAGCGAGCTGATTGCACCTGGTGACAACTTTCCGCACGACCTGCTGATAATATCCGGCGCCAAAACAGGAAATGATGTGATGCGTGGCGAAGAAACACAACTGGCCGGCATTTTTTACAATACAGCCAACAGTGTTTTTGTATTGCCGGGCACACACAGCAAACATATTACCGTACAGGATGGAAAGGTTACCGATATTACCACATACATGACCGGGGAATTTTTTGAACTGCTTTCTAAAAAAAGCATCCTGGCTGCTTCGCTCGAAGATACAGGAGATATTAACGAACCGCAAAACCACAACAGTTTTGCCGAAGGCATAGCAGACAGTGTTACTGCCAACCTTTTGCATCAATGCTTTATGCTGCGCACCAACCTGCTGCTTAACAAAACCAGCAAACAGCAAAACTATTTTTACCTAAGCGGCCTGCTGCTGGGTACAGAACTAAAAAGCCTTTTGCAAACAATGCCGCCGCATATAACTTTGGCGGCTTCGGGCAAAGTGCAGCAATATTATCAAACAGCGTTTGATATACTGTTGCCGCCAGGCCATACAACAACACTGGCTGTGGAAAATGCCGACGACGCGGTTATAAAAGGCCAGTTGCGTATTTTATGCGAAAAAAAATGTTAACCAGATGAGCAAACGATTTTCATGGCAAATGCTGGACAGTGTGCCGGTTATAGGTATTATGCGCAATGTGCCCGAAGACATTATGCACCAAATTACTGAGCAATTCGCTGCGGCTGGTTTAACCACCCTCGAGGTAACGATGAACACACCCTGGGCTACTTCTGCCATTGCCAGCCTTAGCAATAAATACAGCGATACACTTAATATTGGCGCAGGCACAGTGCTTACCCTGCAGGATTTGGATGATGCGCTGGCGGCAGGTGCACAATTTATTGTTACGCCCATTGTAAACGAAGATGTAATTAAAGCCTGCGTTAGCCAGAACATACCCGTATTTCCCGGGGCTTATACGCCTACGGAAATATACAAAGCATGGAGCCTGGGCGCCAATATGGTAAAGGTTTTTCCAGCATCAAAACTGGGCATTGATTATGTAAAAGAAGTGCTTGCACCGCTTAACAATATTAAGCTTTTGCCCACCGGCGGCATTAACCTAAATAACTGCACAGACTTTTTGCAGGCTGGCGCTAAAGCCCTGGGACTGGCCACAAGCCTTTTTCCTAAAGACCTGATTGAAAACAGTGACTGGCCCGCGCTTAGAAATTTATTTGAACAATATGTTGCCAAAATAAAGCAGTACACCGGTAAAGCATAATTAGGGGGTGCCCCCAAGCTATCGCAAGGGGTCGGGCTTTCCGCTCATACTCCGGCACAGAGCCACCGCACAAGACCTTCACCGGGGTATCCGCTTCAATCCCTCACCCGAAAGACAGTTACCGGTTACAAGTTGCAGGTTACCGGTCTGTTGATGGTAAAAACCTGATGGTGTGTTTAGTTGATAAAGTACGTATAAAATAAACACCCGCTGCTAACATTAAACCTTGAACGAATGAACATTGAACAGTCAAGCCCCATCGGGGCGGTATGTTAGTAGATAAGAAAAAAGACGATTTGCAAAGAGCGCCGTAGGTGCGATATGTCAGGCGGGTTGATAGCCTCGCGGAATGACTATGCAGACAACACGGGGTGCTACAGCCTAAGCAACATATCGCCTCTACGAGGCTTTGCAAACAGGCCGTGACGATTTGCCTGCTACTAACATATCGCTCCTACGGAGCTTTGGAAAGGACCGCAACCCGAAAGCACGTTACTGGTTACAGGTTGCAGGTTACCGGTCTGTTGATTGGTTGCCGACAGCCTGTGATATTTTTTAAAGATGAGGATGGCAGAAGAAATATCATAAAAGGCAGGATATAAACATCTGCCTCCAACCGGCTAACATACTATCATCTGATTAAGTAAAATAAGCTTACTACGCAGTCTGTGTTCCTGCGGAACACTTTGTGGGTAGAAAACATTTAAGATGCTACCCGCGTTCCAGCGGAACGCTTTGTGCCTGTGTGGATGGACACAACATGTTCTTCGGAACATACCAGAACGCAGATCGCTCTTTTACCTGCAAAATGCCCATCCGGGGTATACTAAGCCCTTACGCTTATTTTACCTAATCCTATTCTACAATTTATTCCAATACTGCTTTCTGTAAGCAAGCGGGCTTATGCCATACAAGGCAAGAAACTGCCTGTTAAAGTTGGAGAGGTTGTTAAAGCCGCATTCAAAACAAATTTCGCTTACGCTCATATCATTTTCTATAAGCAGCTTGCAGGCATGGTTAAGCCTTACCTCGTTTACAAAACCTGTAAAGGTTTTTCTTGTGCGTTGGCTAAAATAGCGGCTGAATGAGTTTTCTGCCAGGTTTACCATGGCGGCCGCCTCAGCAACAAGTATTTCTCTTTTAAAATGTTGCATCACAAATTCAAAAATCTTACTAAGCCTTTCTGTTTCTGTTTCATTAAGGCCGGTTACCGTAGTATTGGATATGTAATTGCATTGTTTGCTGCCTGCCATTTCGTGCAGGATATCCAGCAGCTTCAACCATCTTGAAAACCCTTGCAGTTCGCAAAGCTCATGCATTTTAATGCTGATACTTTTGTTAAGGGCGCCGGTAATTTCCAGCCCACGGGCAGATTTATCAAACAGTGTTTTAAGCTTGCGTGTTTCCGGCAGCAACAGAAAATTTTCGCCAAAAGAGCTTTCCCGGAAATGCACTACTATAGAACGTGCCTTTAGCTTGCTTTTGGGCTGATAATAAGGGGTGTCGTTACGGTACAGGTGCGGCAGGTTGGGACCTAAGAAAGCCAGGTTACCCTGCTTAAAGTCACTGATATTGTCACCTATAAAACGCTTGCCTGTACTTTCTGTTACCAATACCAGCTCATACTCAGGGTGAAAATGCCAGGGCGTCGGATAATAGCTGTAACTAAAGTGCTTTACCACAAACGATTCTTCACGTTGCAGCGGTAAATGTTCAAGCACAGGTTTCATACTTCCACTTTTATGCCCGCAATTTAACAGCTAACAGGTTTAAAATGATACAAAAGTACCAGTTTTAACCATTTTGCATGTAGCCTATGTCCTTACCGGCAGGGTAACTTTACCTCAAAAAATAAGTTATGCCATTTGAACAACTTTCACCTGAAGAGGTGCAGGCTTACCACAAAGACGGCTACGTAGTAATCCGTAATTTTTGCAGCCAGGAGGAAATTGATCGCCTTTATGGCACCGCCCTGGAAGATAGTGCTATGAGTAAAAATGCCTTAGACCTGAATGACCAGAGCGGTAAAAAAACACGGCTGTCATTATGGTTTACACCGGGCAACGATGTGTTTGGCTACCTTACCCGCAGCGAAAGAATGGTAGTAAGCGTTGCCCAGGTGCTGGACAGCGAGGCACCTGTATGCCACTTTCACTCAAAACTGATGCAAAAAGAACCGAAGGTGGGCGGCGCCTGGGAGTGGCACCAGGATTATGGTTATTGGTACAAAAACCAATTTATGTTTCCTGAACAGATGACAAGCGTGATGATTGCCCTTACACCGGCCAACAAAGCCAATGGATGCCTGCAGGTAATAAAAGGTTCGCATAAATTAGGAAGGGTTAATCATGGCTTTGCAGGCGAACAGGTTGGCGCCGACATGATAATGGTAAATAACTGCCTTAAAACCATGGACCTGGTTTATTGTGAACTGAATGCCGGCGATGCACTTATATTTCACCCCAATCTTTTGCACCGTTCAGAAGCCAATCTTTCTGACCATCCCAGGTGGTCAATTATATCCTGCTACTGCTCGCAATCTAACATTGCCTATAACGAAACTTCTACAGCATGGAAAGTGCCGGTTGAAGTAGTGCCCAATGATGCTATCCTTAACCGCAAGGCCGAGTCCCTTTCAAACGCCGACTTTTTAAAGAAAGAAAACGACCCGGCTTTAAAAGAAACCGGTTGGGAGAAAGAGGTGGAAGTGAAAGCGTAAAGTTTACTATATTTTAATCAATGATGTTGAAAACATAAACCGGGGCTACGCTTCCCGGTTTTTTGTTTAATAAAGGGCTAACCTTTTTTCCAACTATCCGGGGCTGAAAAGCAGCCCAAAGAATTGAACGATGAAAGGATTGCGACGCAAGGGACGATGCCATAAAAAACCGGGCGCTGGTATCCAAATGGCTGTTGTAAAAACCTACTCTAAAGCCGAATTTGTTTAACTTACAACAAATCAGCTTGCTGCACATGAAAAAACCAGTTTACAACATAGCCACGCACCTGCAAACCCGCAGGCTTGAACAGGAAGTGGAAAACCGTACGGCTTACACGCTTGACAATGCGGAACTGAGCATTTACGAAACGTTGCACCCAGCCTGGAACGTGGCATTACAATTTGACATACCCGTACTGGCAGGTATGATTAGCGGCAAAAAAATAATGCACATAAACGATAAGCCGGCATTTGAATTTTTGCCCGGCCAAAGCCTGGTGCTACCCCCTAAAAAAACCTGTTTTATAGATTTTCCGGAAGCAGGCGCCGGTACGCCTACGCAGTGCTTAACACTGGCTGTTGCGCCAGAAACGGTATCGGCTTTTTGCGGCCGGTTAAATGACAAAGCACCGCTGGCAGATACCGCAACCGGTTGGAACTACAATGGTGAAGATTACGTTTGCAGCAACGATAAAATAATTAACCAGTTACTGGCAAGGCTGGTATTTATTTTTACCGAAAACAACCAGGCCAAAGATTTTTTTGCCAACCTTGTACTGCAGGAATTATTGATAAGGTTGATGCAAACAAAAGCAAAACAGGCCCTGATGGTAAATTACAAGCAACACGCATCCAGCAACAGGATGGCGTATGTGATTGAGTTTATCAACAGCAACCTGCAGGATAACATAACCATTAAAACCCTTAGCCAGAAAGCTTATATGAGCGAGCCTCATTTTTTTCGTTGTTTTAAGCAACAGTTTGGAATAACGCCTGTAGATTACATAAACGAGCAACGCATTAAAAATGCCCGGATGATGCTGCATGCGGCAGACAGAACAATTACCGAAATAAGTTTTAGCTGCGGGTTTAATAACCTCAACTATTTTCTAAAATTGTTTAAGCGCTATACCGGCCTTACCCCTGCGCAATACCGCAAATCATTATTTGCCTGATTTTTTACTGTTTGATTGTTTATTTTGATAGTATTGTTACCCGGCTTTACACAAAAAGTAAAGTAAGTTGAGCTAAGGATTTATGAAAGAGATTAAAGCAATCATTAACGCGTATAACAGCATAGATTTTACCCAAACAAAGGCTGCACTGGCCACAGTGGCCCGTGTGGAGGGCTCTTCTTACCGGCGCACAGGCGCAAGGATGCTGGTGCTGGATAACGGCACATACCTGGGCGGTATAAGCGGCGGTTGCCTGGAAGGTGATGCGTTAAGGCGGGCGCAAAAAGCCATTGCCCAAAACAAACCATCTGTTATTACCTACGATACCACGCAGGATGATGGCGCACAAATTGGCGTTGGGCTTGGCTGCAACGGCATCATTGATGTACTGTTTACTCCGTTACAGCCAGACGTTTACAACCCGGTAAACCTGCTATCGTCTATTACGGGCACCAGGAAGCCGAGGGTTGTTGTATCTATTACGGGTGGCGATATAACTGACGGCATACTGGGGCGGGCTTTGCTGTACGAAAACGATGAAAGTTTTTTTCAACAATTCTCTGTTGCGCCGGTTGCTGATACTGTTTTGACAGACATTAAGAATGCACTGGAAAACCAGGCATCTGTAACACGCAATTACAGCTATGGCGGCAACACAGTTAAAATTTTTATTGAAGTGGTACAACCTGTTACCCAGCTTGTTTTATACGGCAGTAATTACGATATACACACGATGGCACGCATTGCCGGCGAACTGGGCTGGAGTACTACCGTAGTTACCAACATACACAAGGCAGATAAAGCTTTGTTTACAACCGCAACACATGTACTGCACAATAAAGGTGGGGAAGAACCTGCTATTGACGCATATACCGCTGTTGTGCTGATGGCCCACGATTACAAAGCAGATTTCAATAACTTGCAGGCAGTTCTTACGACCAATGCAAAATATATTGGCCTGCTTGGCCCGCGTAAACGCAGCGTTAAAATGTTTGATACCCTTCAGCAGCAAGACAGGCCGGTAAGCAGTGCAGACATGCAGCGTATTTACTCACCCGCAGGGCTTGATATAGGCGCCGCCACGCCTGAAGAAATAGCGGTTTCTATTGTGGCCGAAATAAGAAGCTGTTTTGCTGGCCGTAAGGGTGCAAGCCTTAGGCTTAGGGAAGGAACAATATATGGCAACTAAACATTTTTGAAGCTAATAGCTTTCTTAGAAAAAAAACAACAAGTGCTTACAGATAACCATGGAAGAACGATAAATTACCTTAGGCTGGCAGTTACAGACCGGTGCAACCTGCGCTGCTTTTACTGCATGCCCGAAGAAGGGCTTGAATGGCTGTCGCGTAAAGAGCTGATGACTTACGAAGAAATGCTGCGCATTTGCTCGTTGTTGATTAACATGGGCGTTACAAAAATCCGCATAACAGGTGGCGAACCGTTTGTAAGAAAGGATATGATGAAGTTGCTTACCGCCATCTCCCGGTTAAATGGCCTGCAACAGTTAACCATTACTACCAATGGCGTTTTAACTGCACCGCTGGTGCCCGAATTAAAGAAGATAGGCATAAGTTCTGTAAATCTTAGTCTTGATACCCTCGACAGAAACCGTTTTTTCTCCATCACCAAACGGGATGAACTGCCCAACGTAATGGCAACGCTGGAAGCCTTGCTGCAACACGGTATGGAAGTAAAGCTTAACGCGGTGGTAATGGATGGAAGAAATACCCAGGATATCCTGCCCTTGGTACAGCTAACAAAAGACCAGCCCATCAGTGTGCGGTTTATAGAAGAAATGCCTTTTAACGGCGGCGATGCACATTACAGCAAACTTAACTGGGATTACCTGAAAATACTGGATACCATCAGGCAGGCTTACCCAAACATCCAGAAGGTAAAAGACGAAGCTTTTTCCACTTCTTACAACTACCACATTCCCGGCCACCAGGGTTCCGTAGGAATAATAGCAGCTTATACACGCACATTTTGCAGCAGTTGCAACCGCATACGCATTACGCCACAAGGCATATTAAAAACATGCCTTTACGATAACGGCGTACTGAATATAAAAGAGCTGATGCGTAATGGCCTAACAGATGAAGCCATATCAACAGATTTATTGTATGCCATGCATCACCGTGCAAAAGATGGATGGGAAGCTGAAAACAAAAGAAAAACCAATGCGCCGGTGCATGAAAGCATGGCCACCATCGGTGGCTGAGGTAAAGAAATTATGGGCCCGGCGACAGGAACATCAATTTGGCTTTCGTTGCGTCGCACTCTTGTACTGTACCGCTTCATGCAGCAACAATACCAGCAGCCCGCTGCATTGCTTTTGTTTATTATTGAGTCTCAATGCTGTATTTCATTTACTTTAAAAGTCAAGAACCACATTCCGGATACGTTGAACAAGCTGCTGATCTGCACCTTCAATATCAAGTATTACATTTGAATTTGGGATATCAACAATTACAACGGGAGAAACACCCTGCTTTCGAAGCTCTTTCTCAAATGGGATCAGCATAATTTTTATGGTCTCTTGTAAATACTCGGCGGCCAGTTCATCAAATGAATCGTCACCATCAATAGAAATGATAGTACCTGTCATTGGGGGGGATTGTACGGTTAACATGGTTACACGCTTAAGATTTCAGCGCGAAGGTTACGCTGAATAGGTATGCTGACACAATTAACAAATTATTGCCAAAAAACATGCCAAATATTAATTGTAATCAAGTATGTCATAATCGAAGAAATGGCAATCTTATATCTCATTGGCAAGCCTTTGCATTTGACTATCTTTAAAATACAGCTTTCGAAAAAGCAGATACCCCAGGTGCGTATTTACTTTTAAACCAATAACCATAAAAAGAATGACGACTGTTAAGGAAGCAGAAAAAATGATAAGCCAACAGGCAAAAGATTACGGAACAGAAGACATTTATTTTGAAGATGCTTTGGGCCGGGTTTTGGCGCAGGACTTACTTGCCGACCGCGACCTGCCGCCATATAACCGGGTTACCATGGATGGCATCGCCATCAACTTCAACGCGTTTGAAAATGGTATCCGCACTTTTAGTATTGTGGCCACACAGGCAGCCGGTGATGTTCCGCTGGAAATTAACAGCCCAGCGGAATGCATTGAGATAATGACCGGCGCAGCCATGCCATCCACTACGGATACAGTAATCCGGTACGAAGACCTTACCATTACTAACGGAACAGCCACCATCAATACGGAAACGCTGATAAAAGGCCAATGTGTACATTACCGGGGCAAAGACAAACAAAAACACGAAGTGGTTGTCGCGGCCGGCCAGCTAATTAACCCCGCCGTGGTTAATATGGCCGCAGCCGTTGGGCAACACAGGCTGACAGTAAAAAAATTGCCAAAAGTAGTCATCATTTCTTCCGGCGACGAACTGGTGGAAGTAACAGACACCCCTACCCCGTTTCAAATCCGCAGGTCTAACAATTACAATATCAGGGCTGCTTTAAAAAACTATTGTATCAATGCACACATGCTGCACATTCCCGATAATGCGGATATAATCAAAAAACAAATAGAAAATTGTCTCCAGCAATACGATGTACTCATATTAAGTGGCGGCATATCTATGGGTAAGTTCGATTACATACCCCAGGCGTTGGAAGACTGCCATGTTGAAAAATTGTTTCACAAAGTGCAGCAACGGCCGGGCAAACCATTTTGGTTTGGAAAACACCATAAAGGGCCTGTTGTATTTGCTTTGCCGGGTAACCCTGTTTCAACCTTTATGTGCCTGCGCCGTTATTTTATTCCCTGGTTGGAAAAATGCCTGGGCATACAGCAGCCTAAAGCTTATGCCATCCTCGATAAAGACTTCAGCTTCAACCCGCCGTTGCAATACTTTCTGCAGGTAAAGCTGCAGATAAATGAAGAAGCCAGGCTGGTTGCCAGCCCTGTGGAAGGTAACGGCTCAGGCGATTTTGCCAACCTGCTGGATGCCGATGCTTTTATGGAACTTCCCCTGGAACGCAATAATTTTACAAAAGGCGAAATTTATGAAGTATGGAAGTTCGGCGCCGTTTAAATAATTCACATTACACACAGAATACTGCTTTATGCCGGTAAATAACGAAAGCGATACAACCTCCGCCACCAGGGAAAAAGATTTCACCCACCTGGATGAGCAGGGGAAAGCTACGATGGTGAATGTTAGTGACAAAATAGTTACCCGTCGTTCTGCTACAGCAAGAAGCGTTGTTGTGCTTCCCGGCGAAGTATTGGCAAAACTGGTTAATGGCGATATACAGACCAAAAAAGGAGCTGTATTTCAAACAGCTATCATTGCAGGTATAATGGCTGCCAAAAAAACCGGGGATTTAATCCCACTTTGCCATCCGCTGGGCCTGGAAAACTGTAACATCCATATTCACCTGGATGAGCAGCGGCAGCTCGTAATTGATTGTACCGCGCAGATTACTGCAAAAACCGGCGTTGAAATGGAGGCGCTGGTAGGCGCTTCCATTGCCGCACTTACCGTGTACGATATGTGCAAAGCGCTAAGCCATAATATTGTGATAAAAGAAACCAGGCTGATGGAAAAAACAGGAGGCAAAAATGATTTCAAAAGACCATAAGAAACATAGTGATATAGCCAGGCCGTCATTGGGCAATTTTGGCAGGAACGAATTTTCATTCATCGGTACCACCTGCGGCAATGTAAAGGCTTTGGCTGATAAAATAATGGCCGCCTCATCAGCAACGCGTAAATGCGCTTACATAGATGCATCGCACCAATCCGGCGATGTGGATACGCCACACTGTTTTGCAGAATACACTGACAGGATTAGCTACAAAGAAATACGTTACAGCAATACCCCCGGCAACTTCCAGTTTCGCGGGTTGCTGAATGAAGCAGATTTGATTTTAGTAAACGGCAATCATTACCAGGCCCAAAGCCAGGTAATCATCATAGACAAGGTAAAAGAAAATTCTTTGCTTAAGCGGGTTGCGCAAATAACCAACCCGGTACTCATACTGATGGCAGAAAATACAGAAGCTGTATTCGATTTTGTAAAAGAAGCCATCCCTCACTGGCAGCAACTGCCAATATATGGGCTTAATGAAACAGAAAAAATCGTTGATTTTTTCGAGGCTTTGGCACAGCAATCAATCCCGAAAGTCAATGGTTTGGTGCTGGCTGGCGGCAAAAGCACCAGGATGGGGTACGATAAAAGCGCCATTGCATGGCATGGAAAAGAACAGAAGTATTATATGGCTGATATGCTGGGCGCACTATGCCGGCAGGTTTATATCTCCTGCCGTAACGACCAGGTGGCGCAAACAGATGCTGCTTACCAAACAATTGCCGATAGTTTTACCGGGCTTGGCCCCTATGGCGCAATACTGTCAGCTTTCAGGGAACAGCCGGATGCCGCCTGGCTGGTAACAGCCTGCGACTTACCGTTACTTGACACCCCCACCTTGCAATACCTGCTGCAAAACAGGGATGCATCTGCCATAGCCACCACCTTTGAAAGCCCGCATGACGGCCTGCCGGAACCGCTGATAACTGTTTGGGAACCGAAGGCCTATCCCATATTGTTAAGTTTCCTTGCGCAAGGGTATAGCTGCCCTAGAAAAGTGCTGCGCAACAATGATGTACATATAATAACGCCGGAAAAAAAGGAAAACCTTTTGAATGTTAACACAACAGAAGAACTGGAAGAGGCCAATCTTCTTTTGAAAGCAAACGTATAACATTTGAAAAAAGAATTTATTGCTTCATAAACCGTTTTTCGAGTATACCTAAACATAGAACAGGCCGGAATAGAATTAATTAAAACCACTGCGTAATTTTAGAATAAGAAATAACAGAAATTTTTTTGAAATGTTATTGCGGCTAAAACGAAAATCACCACTTTGCTATTACAGCATTTTTGCAATAATATTTTCTATTGTTGTACTTCAACTTTACTCCTGCACCGACCCACTATACGGCACTAACCGCAAATATTTCGACCAGGTATTTGATACGATTAGAAAACAGGGTTATAATGAAGCCAGCATGCATTACCTGGATTCTGCCTTTGCCCATGTAAAAGGCGCAGGTGCATATCACCTTGGCGCCCGGTATGTTTCCAAAACTTACTTTGGCAACAACTATGCGGCAAAAAGGCTTAATGCCGATAGCGCTGTAACCATTTTAGAAAACTATGCCACAGCAGATAAGTCCACCGCTTTACTGTATTCCGAAGCGTTAACTATTAAAGGCAACCTTTCGTTTGACCTGAAAAACTATGATGAAGCCATCAGGAATTTTGTGCTTTCCAAGGCCGCGCTATCCAATGCCGGCATTAGTGACAGTTGCGAATACTACAAGTACTATCACAATATGGCCAACATATTGTATGCGCAAAAAAAGTTTCGCATGGCAGTGCCTTTTTTCCAGCGCAAATACCAGCTTGCTGAAAACTGCTTTAGTGAGTGGGCTCTGCAATTTTTAACCATACAGGAAAACCTTGACAATGTAGGCATCTGTTATTTTAAAGCCGGGATGCCGGATAGCGCCGCCTGGTATTACAATGCCGCACTTAATTACATCCAACAAAATGAAACAAAGTTTACGTTGCCTGCCCAGGTAGAAAATGTTGCCTTAACCAAGGCCGTAGTTTATGGCAACATGGCAGATGTGTTGTCCTTACAGAAGAAATACCAGGATGCAGAGCATTATTTTATACAAAGCATTAGCGGTACAAAGGCCGCAGATCCATATTTTACCGCCTCAACGCGGTTATCATTGTTAAGTATGTACCTGCAACTTAAGGAAACAAAAAAAGCCGGGGCCGTTATAAGCAACATAGCCAACACTATTGATACCACGCAGGTAAACTTAGTGCTGGAGAAGTATTTCAAACTGCTGTCTGAGTTTCATTCCCAATACGGCAACAACAATTCAGCACATGCAAGCCTGTTGCGTGCCTACAACATAAAAGATTCAATTACCAGGAGAGACCGTTTGTTTAATGCTATTGACGTAGGAAAAGAACTCGAAAACCGCGAGCAAAAGGCGATTACTGAATCACTAAATGAACAAAAAAGGATAAAAGGTATTTACATACTGGTAGCTTTTGGTTTGGCAATCACTATTCTTACAATTGCCTTGCTTATTTGGAAGAACCTCAAGCGTAAATCTCAATACCTGAAGCGCCTGGGCTTATTGAATATTGAAATCAGCAACAAGAACACAGACCTCCGGCAAACCCTTGACTCCCTTGAGCAAAGCAACAGGGATAATAACAACATCATGCGGGTGGTGGCCCACGATCTTAAAAACCCTATCACGGCCATACGTACGCTCTTATATTCTTTACTTAAAAACGAAAAACCCGGCCCTTTCCGGGAAACACTGGAGCTTATGCAAACCACCTGTGTTGATTCTATTGCACTTATCAGGGATTTATCCAATAATACACGCAAGGTTACAGACCTCAGCAAAGACCTCGTTGACATTGGTAAGCTGATTGAACAATGCACCGATTTAAACCAGGCAAAAGCAAAAGAAAAAAACCAGCAGCTAACCCTGCACATTGACCACCCGATGATAATGCTTAACCGGCAAAAAATCAGCCGCGTTATCAATAACATCGTCAACAACGCCATCAAGTTTAGCCCCGATAATGCCGAAATCATCATAACACTGGAACGTAAAGACCATAACATATTACTTTCCGTGCAAGACAATGGTATAGGTATACCGGCAGATTTAAAAAATACCATCATGGCACTGCAGCCGGGCAGCTCAAGGGAGGGAACTGCCGGTGAAGAATCTTATGGGCTTGGCCTCTCCATTTCCCGCAGGATTATTGAAGAACACCAAGGCCGTATATGGTTTGAAAGCGAGGTTGGCAAAGGCTCCATATTTTACGTAGAATTGCCCTACCTGGATTAACCGTTTCAAATAGCCACCCGTTGGTTGCATACAGATTTTTATGGGCCCGGCAGAAGGAACCATCATTGAACGTTCCTTGCGTCGCACTCTTGTACGTCCATCACTTTACGCAGCAACTAATCCCGCATCCCACAGCATGTAGGGATAAGTGGTTAACATAATCCACAAACGCCGTGTACTATAACAAGCTCCAGGTTTTTATTGCAATACATAACTTTGGCATGTTTAAAGTACATTGTTAGCAGGTAGTTTTTTAATCATCAAAACAGATAACATTGCAACCCGATTTTTTACGATACAGTTGCCAGATAGCATTACCCGGCTTTAGCCTGCACAAACAGCAGCAACTGCAAAATGCCAGGGTACTTATTGTTGGCGCAGGTGGCCTGGGTTGCCCGGCAGCTCAATATCTTGCCGCTGCCGGCATTGGCAACATTGCGATCGCTGATGATGACACAGTTTCCCTAAGCAACCTTCACCGCCAGGTACTGTACACCCCTGCCGAAGTAGGCCTGCACAAAGCCGTGGTAGCTATACAAAAACTGAGGCAACAAAACCCGCAGATTGTTTTAAACGCCATAACTGAAAGGGTAACCGGCAGCAATGCCATGGATATTATGGGCAGCTACGATATAGTTGTTGACGGCACAGACAATTTTGATACCAGGTACCTGCTGAATGATGCCTGCGTATTACTGGGCAAACCGTTGGTGTATGGCGCTATTTATCAATTTGAAGGGCAGGTTGCCGTATGGAACATTGAGAACGGGGACGGTACAAGGAGCATTAACTACCGCGATGTTTTTGCGGAGGTGGATGCAAGCCAGGTACCCAATTGCGCCGAAGGTGGCGTAATACCTACGCTGGCCGGTATTATTGGCTGCATGCAGGCCAATGAAGTTATTAAATATATTACCGGCACCGGGGAGTTGCTGGCCGGAAAAATGTTGATGCTTGATGCGTACACGCTGCAAAGCAGGATTATTAAACTGGGCAAACAATCATCAACCAACATCACACACCTGCCTTACTTTATAAATGTTCCGCTGGTTACTGTAGAACAACTAACGCATGTCATAGATTCAGGCATTTACGAGTTAATTGACGTTAGGGATGCCTCAGAAAGGGCAACCTTTCATATTGGCGGAAGGCATATTCCGCTGAATGAATTAAGTGCCTCTGCCATTAACAGCAGTAAACCTGTTCTGTTTTACTGCGCATCGGGCAAGCGCAGCGCCGAGGCGGCAAAACAGATAAAGCAGCAAATTCCTGGTGCGGAAGTTTTTTCTTTAAAAGGCGGCATAAAAGCATGGCTGGAATTGTTTGGATAACCTATGCGCCACGCCTTTAAAAATGTTTTTTAATTTTATTTTGGGTCAAGTTGTTTAGCGCATTATTTTTGCCGCCCGTCAGGGGAATTAGCTCAGTTGGCTAGAGCGCTTGCATGGCATGCAAGAGGTCACCGGTTCGACTCCGGTATTCTCCACCAATATTTCGTAACCTACTGCTTATCAATGCTTTATAAATTTTAAACGCAAAACCCGGAACCAACCCGGAACCTTGCAGGTTTTTAAAATTATAAGCATGAACATACAACCAAACTACACAAGGCCGGTTTTATGCGACCACGGCGGCAATCCCAAAAAAGAATGGTTCGTTTATTTTACTTTCACCCATGAAGGGGTAAAGTATAAACGTAAACTAAGAGAAGGCATTAACCGTATTCCTTCCCGAAAAGAAAGAACAATAGCAGGCGAAGGGCTTGCTAATGCCCGTTATGAATGGCTAAAGGCTGGATGGAACCCGATTACTGACCCCCAATACTTAGCCCGTAAAGCTGATACACTGGAAAGTAAACTCCAAATGAAGGCAACTGATGCGCTAAAGTGGGCACTTGAAAAAAAGAAACCCGGCCTTGCCCGCAAATCAGTAGTTGACTATGAAAGCATGTTAGAATTTACTTTAGCATCAGCCAAAAATTTAAACTATCAGCATTTACAGATTTCCGACTTCAAGCGTTTCAACGTGCTTTCCCTTCTGGAAAGGCTTTGTATTGACAAGAATTTAAGCAACCATGCGTACAACAAGTATGCGACATTTATTTGCGGCCTTTTCTCAATACTTCACAATTGGGAAATTATAGAGTATAACCCAGCTTCAAAAATACCCAGGCGGGCCATTGCCGAATCAAATAAATACGAGGAACTCACCAGCGACGAAAAAAAGGCCATTGAACAGCGGCTAAAGCAGCATTTCACTTACTATGTCTGCACCCTTATTGTATATCATACCGGAATTAGGCCAAAAGAAGTATTAGCCCTTAAAATTAGCGACATTGATTTAGAGCGTCAATTAATAAATATTAACCCGGACCTAAAAGAAGAAAACTCAAAAACGAAAACAAAACGCCGTGTACCGATCAATGCAGAACTTACCAGCTTATTACAGGAATTGAATTTGCGGGATTACCCGGCGAACTATTATGTTTTTGGGAAACATGCGGACCGGTCAGGGAAAAGGGGCAATAAGTGCGTTTCAGTGGGGCATTCTGACTTTTTAAAGTCCTCCCCCATTCGTGTGCGAAGAAACCTAATTACAGAAACATGGGACACTATAGTTAAAAAAGAATTGGGTATTAATAAGTACCTGTATGCACTGAAACATACCGGCGCGGATGATAAAATAATGGCTGGCGTAGACCTTGACGCACTCCGGTCTATGTATGGGCATAGCAATAAGAAAATGACAGAACGATACGTGAAGCAAATCAAAGAAGTTTATAAAAATGAAATTATTGATAAGTCCCCTTCTTTTACCCAGGCAAAAGTTATTAAAATTGCTTAGAAACAATATTGATTTTGGGATCTCAAAAACGGCCATTGTTTAGAGCTTTCATTTAAATGCTACCCGAATATTTAACAACCCACGGGCTAAACATTTTAATTCTAAAAATTCAATCAAAAGCTTTATATTAGAATTATCTACCATAACAGAAACTGCGGCAGGCGTAACAAAATTTGTTCGTTTTTTTACCTGCGCGCAGTGTGTTAGCAAACCTTGTCCATTTGTTAACCTGAAAAGTATTTTTATGAAAATTACAATAGTGGAAGACGACCCTGATATAGCCGAATTACTCCAATTATGGTTATCACAGAAAGGCTATACAATAGAAACATTTTGTTTTTCACAAGAAGCTTTATATAGCTCAAGCAAGCCTGACTTATACTTGATTGACTATGGGTTACTCTGTATAAAGGGCGATGAACTTTGTAAAAAACTAAAACAAGCCTGTAAAAGCATACCCATCGTGCTTATGTCAGCAAACCAAGAAATAGAAAAGTTTATGCAAAAGTGCGGAGCGGATGACTATATTGAAAAGCCGTTTGACTTAGATAAAATGCTTGAAAAGATAGCCTTTCATTTAAAACCTTAAAAAAGATAATGTGCACGAGAATAGAAGAAGGTGCCAAGCATCCATTTGAAGTTATTACCTTACTATAGTTTTGGGGAGAAAATAGATGAGGGATGTAGCGCTCTTGGAGTTTGGTAATCAAAAGGCCCCTAAAAAGGGGCCTTCGCTTTTAAAGCAACCAAAATAAACACTACAAAAAAATCTTGCTTGCTTGATTGTACATACTCTTTATTGATGAAAAATTGGATTCTGTAAGCTTGTATTTTGCGTCACCTTTTACCCAGCTACGGTAATAAGCGGTTGCCAGGTCTTCAGGCGTGTTAACCTTCATTGTAACAATTTTGGTAGTGGTGCCACCAATATAGAAACCGCGCTTTTGTACACGATCTACCAAAAAGTCAACACTTGGCTGCCAAGACCTGAAAGCACAAAACAGGCGCAGTTTACCAGTTTGATTTTCCCGCTTTGTTACCACGCCTACTATATGATGTTCCAGTGCTGCAGGCCACCGCCCGCTATCAGCCTGCACGCCGATATAGTTATGATTTATGCCAGACCTTCCGTTAGCACCTTCGTTGCGAAATATGATATATGCGCCGCGCTTTATTTCAGCAGGAACGTTTAAAGCTTTTAAGTAGTGAATTACTTCCGGCATTTCAACAGTTGTACGCATGTAGGGGATGGCCGGCTTTTCAGGGTATGCGTTTACCATGCTACTATTTTTTTAAGAACCGGTACAGTCCAAAAGCAACACCGGCAACGATTAGTAAAGTCAATATGCTGCCGGTAATGCTGCCCCGGTGCTTTTCAAAGAAGCTTTGCTTTTCGTCGTTTTTAACGGCTGTAGAATCGCTATTTGCATCAATAGCGGCCCCAATGTCCGAAACGTTAGTAGTGGCCCTTTCTGTGCTTTCCTGAACACCTTCTTTTGTAAGCTTACCCGTTTCCTCTATTTCAGTTTCCCGGTAAAGGAAAGCCCCGGTATTGGGGGCGTTTCCTTTCTTTTTATTGGGGGCACCGGCAACCGCCGGGAGTTCCGGGAAATATTTTTGTTGTAAGTTTTTTGCGTCCCCTACTGACGAATCTAAAAGCCCGCTTGAAAATTCAGAATCATCGCCAGGGACTATATAAAGCCACTCTTTTACCTTAGTTGTTTTCTTATAACCACTGTCAACATTGCTTTGCGCTTTGGTATTCTTTTCCGTTGTGGCCGCGCTATCCTGCTTTTGTAAGTCTATGCTGATCTGCTTTTTTATCTGGGTGCTGTCGCTTTGGGTAGAATGCTCAAAGCCGGTTTTTTTAACCGGCCCGCATGAAACAAAAAGAGTGAGTAAAATAATGGTTGCATATTTCATAAAAAGGATTTTTAAGCTTCGTCTTCAACTAAAATGCCTTCAAGCATTTTCATAGCGTTACTTACAACTACACGGGCTATAAGCATTGCTACACTGTTTTCCGAATGCCCCGTTGATATAAGCAGAACTATTGCCGTATCACTTGCAATTGAAACGGAATTTTTTAGCTTTCTAAACCATTTAGGAGCCGGTTTTTTGAAGTTGTTTATTACTTCGTTCATTACTTGCGGATTAATTGGATGAGAGTAGTTATAGTGCCTTGTAACTGGTTAATAGTACCCTGTAGGCTTGTAAAGGCAGCGGTGTTTTCCTTAATCACTTCAACCAATTCATTTTTCTCTTTAATGGTTTGTTTCCACATAAAAAAAATGAAAGCTGAAAGGGCGATGTTTAAAACAACAAGTATCGTAACCGCTAAACCATACTTGTAACTTTCAGATACTACATTCTGAATAACTTCTTTTTCCATTTACATAAAACAGGTATTTGAAACAATTTTGCTTAACGCATGTGGAATACAAAGGGACAGCAATAGTGAAGGCGCATTGAGACAAGATTGAGACAATGGCTATAAAAGCAAATGCCGGGCAAGAATACCCGGCATTTTCAACCCTAAACCCTTAAAGCGCAAATGTATCAAATAATTACTTTTAAATGTTTGTCGGGTTCGTTTTTCGTCTATTCATAATATTTCCCCATCCCGTATTAGGCAATACCGCGCAAACACTTTGTGTAATGTTATACACAGGCCAATCAACCGGCCATCCTGTAGCGGGCCGCTTATCTTCTCTGAAATAACTTTCGCTATAATTGACGCTTGTAGTCAGATTAATACGCTTCCCTCTAATTAGCTGAAGCTTTTTAGATATATCAATAAAGCCGCGCCTTATGTTGGTTGTGTCGTCTTTTGAAGTCTTTATAATTAATACTCTACCAGCAGGCAAGCCCACAATATTATTATCGAAATAATAACTCATATCTTGGCTTCCGGTTGGAGTTATGTTTTGAAATACCGCCGAAAACCCAAAGCTGTTAACGATTGTGTTGCTGTCAATTTGATATCTGAAGTTCGGCCAGCCTGAAAAATTATCTCCATTGAAATAAAACACTGCACCGTCTGAACTTTCGCCGCGTCGCAACTGCACGCCAAAAATATAGTTGTGGTCAATCCGCAAAAAGCCAAGGCCCTTACTAAATAGAAAGCCTGCACGACTGTTAATTACTGTATTATTCCAACATCTACCGTAAGCCCATTCGCCATATTGAAATATCCATGCCTGCCCAGGATTACGAGATAAGCCGCAATTGTATGCGTAGTTATCATGCACCCAAAAATCACCGCCTTTGCCCTGGAAAACGTCACCGTGAACATTGTAAAAGTTACAATAGGCAAGTTCAAAGTTTTCGTAAGTCCATTCTAAATTCGGGTTTGTCAGGCTGTAGTACCCGCAATACATTGCTTCAAAAAGATTGGACCAATCGTCTATATACCCAATATTCCAAAAGTCATTGTGATGAATTTTAATATTGCGCATTTTGTTGCCTTCGTTAGGGGCTTGGAAAATGCCCTTACTAAGCTTGCCAGCATTAACTGGACTACCAATTTCGCAGTATGCTATTTCTATATCACTGGTGTTATCATATTCGCCCGCTGTTGCTGATACACTTGCATACAGTTTTATAGCGCATGTGGTAGCACCGTCCCCCCCCTGAAACTTGATACCACGGGCATAAGAAGGATTACCGTTGCCTAACACCTTAATGTAACGGCCCGTAATTATAAAAGATTGGTTAACCCCGGTGGTTGACATGCCAATTTGTGAAGGCAAGCCTGTTGGCGGGTTTATAATAACCACAGGCGAATCCGCCGTGCCAAGAACATTGTAAAGGCCAATGCCGGGGTAAGGGTTTGCGCCCGCTTCAAGTTGTATAGTATCGCCCGGCAAAATGCGTAAAAAGGAAAAGTTTGTAAGCTGTATGCCGCCACCTTCGCCCGAACAATTAGAGTAAGAAACTGCGGTGCCAGAGTTTCGCCGCATGTTGGTTATAACCCTTGCATCTGCCAGGGAAAACAGATGCAAGGCTAACAGGAATAATAAGAGTTTTTTCATAGTGCTACATGCGTTTTACTACAATTATGTTCCAATTTATTGTGGTACTCGCTATGCCAGTTCGCGCTATTCGTAAATCAGTACCGTTTATACTTATTGCAACACTTGCAGAAGATATACCGCTATCCCCGATACCATTAACAGAAGCAATAGCGGAGCCACCAAGTAAGGTACATCCACCAGGTGCCCATTTTATAGGGGCCAGATATTCCCAATGTTTTTCCAGACCGGCAGCAGATGTTGCCCGTATGGTAATTTGGTAAACATCGCTTGCAGTTACAGGGTAATCCGTGTTGGCTGCTGTTGCGTTCGTTGTTTGCGCTTCATAGTACCTCTCCCCTTTTCGCTTTATGTTTATTGCACTGTCGGCCACTTCAGTTTCAAAGCTTTCTGTTGAAAACAAGTAAGGCTTAATTGCAAGCTTAGTACTGTCTTGTGGAAACAAAAGCTGATAAGGGTTGCCAATTGTTCGTGTTACTAAATTTTGAATACCACCACCGCCGCCACCTGAAGGGGCATGCTCACCTATTAATTCAATTACACGGGCTTCTGTTGTTCTGTTGTTTATTTGCCCTTGCACGCCAGATATAACACCGCTCAAATAACTTAATTCGGTGGCTGTTACCGTGCTATTTGTTGGAAGGCCGTTCGCGTCCGTAATTACAGCACGGGCTGCAGTCATTGCAGCTAATTGGCTTACCGTTGTGCCGGTACTGTTATAGTATGCCAACCGGTTTGCTGTGCCACTATTTACGGTTCCAGAACCGCCGCCACCGCCAGGTAGTGAACTTGCCGGGATTGTGCGGTAAGCCTTATCAATACTATCATACACTACAACAGCATAAGCATTGGAAACTGTTGTTGGATGATTGTCAAACCAGATTGTACCATCTGAAATTTTCACGCCGCGGTAAAACAAAGAACGTCCGTCAACCTGGAAGTTAATTACGCCGGAAGTGTCACGGGTGCTTAGAATTGGTGCTGAACCGATGCCGCTACCAGCGGTATGCGAAAACTCCATAAATAGGCGGCTGTTGCTCCGCGCGGTGGCTGAAAGTGGCACATTATTACCTGTTACCTTAGCATCTGTACCCCATTCAAGGCCGCGGGGAGTAGAAAACCGAACAAAAACCGAATCGCCAGGCTTAAAATACTTTGACTGCAAGCTGTCAAGCCTTGCGCTTGCCGCCTGGAAGGTCGAATATTGATTTTGAACCCACGGCAGGCTACCGGTGTAAGTACCATAGCTGCGTCCAAGCTCAACAATATAACTGCCAACCTTCATGCCCGCCCACATTGAATTTGCGGTAGGGTTCCAATCATAGCCGCCTTGTAACAAAAATTGATTTTGTGTTGCGATGGCAGGCCGCTTGTTTCGCATGGTTGTATTACCATCTGCGAAGTGCAGTATAATAAGCTGGTTTACCTGCACGCTGTCAAGCCTTACCAGGTCTTTAGCAGTTGCATTTACAACTGTCCAACTGTTTTCATCCTTGCCATTGCCTACGCTGTCGTTAACATTAGCAAGGGTTGCAAATACAGATGTACCAGCACTGCGCGAAGTCGGACCGCCAAAAATGAAAGGCATATACATATACATGCCGCCAGGCCTTGTAAAATTCATGGAGCGCACAATATCAAAGCCGGGGTTATAGGTTGCTGCATCATCGCTGATCGTACCAAAGCCCAAAATATTTGTAGATGAACTACGGGCACGCCATTCCCACCCGCCAGCATTTACCGGCACCGAAACACCGTTGTTAATAAACTGGTTTTTCGGCATATTGGCTATCTGCCTGTGTTCCACTATTTGCCAGGTTGCACGCTGTCCGTTACCGGCACTGCCAAAGGATTGGTTGTAAAATGCGTGTTCCGTTCCGTCATCAGCGTAGTTACTGAACGTGATATTTCCATTTCGCAACCTCAAATATGAAAGTGTTTTATTTGCTACGCCACCCAAATACGGGGGCTGGTAAAATGCCATGCCGGGCCATGCGCCGCTAAGTGGCAGGATTGGGTAACGTCCGGCCAGCGGTGGCCTAATCCTGTACCCTTCAGAGCCTATTGGAAGAATCGAAGCACTTCCATTAATAGTATCACTAAGCTGGCTGTTTTTACCGCCAAACTTTACATCTGTAGCATCGTAATCAATATGCGTTCCTTTAATTAATACCGGCGTATCTCCGCTATTTGGGCCTTCCGGCAGGCGAATTACAGCGTTTGAAATGTTCAATGTGGGTTTACGGCCTGCCGTGCTCACAATTTCAATCAATGGCCCAGGATAGCGGGTTGTATCTCCACCATCATTAATGCTACTGGTATGATATGCCCCGTCAATTTTCGCTTTTACTGCTGATTCTTCAAACCTTATGGCTATCTCACCGCCCGGCTGATTACCAGCGGCAGAATTTCTACGCGCTTCGTTTTTAAAACCTCTTATATTTACTTGAGACTTTGAACCAAAGTTTTTAATAAGTAGTGGTATATCCAAGATGGCATCAAAGGAACAAGTATTAATTTCTAAGTTCTGCAGCCCACTTTCTCCAATAGTTGGCCTTTCAGCTACAAGCGCTTTCGTTTTGCCATTAAGGAACTTACAAAACTCAATAAGCATAGGCGCGGCCCCATTAGCCAAGTATAAGTTATAACCCGCTATATCCCTGAAAATACAGCCGCTTACACGGGATAAATCAGAAGGGGTTGAGATGGCTCCCGTACTATCTTTTGTTGTGATACCACAACCTGCGGTAGCTGTCGGACTGCCCTTAAATTTTATATTCACTATATCGCCCTGCCAAAACACGATGGTGCTGCCCTGGGTGCCCTTCAAACACATAATGTCCTGATTTAATCCAGGGTATTGCACGAGGGTAGTGCCGCTACGGCCTGACTGTTCAGTAGTTCCGCCAGAGCCTACAATAATGACATTGCTGGGGACCTCAAAGTAACCGGTAAATATATACCCCGGCGGCAGATAAACCGCCCTTATTCGACCGGTATTAGTATAGCGCAGGTAGTTCATAAGATACGTTAATCTGCCTGCCATATTCTTCAAACCTGCTTGCCCCTCATTGTCACTATCTTTTGCCTCTACTCCAAATGCCGAAGCTTTTACCGTTTCCGTAACGAGTAATTTCCATGCACCTTTTAAAAGAATCCCTACACGAATATTTAAGGCACCATCGTCCGCGTCCGTGGATGTTGAATCATATTCATAAAATATAAATTCTCCATTACGGTTATAGTCTGGTGATTTTACCAGTGCTAACCCTTTATGATTGCCTGCGCGGCTACGCAAAGCCCCCACCGAATCCACTGTAATACTAAACTCCTGAAAGTCTTGCGCTATGGATGAAACGGATATAAAGAGAAGCAATAAGAAAAAAAGTTTTTTCATTTCATAGAAAGTAAAATTTACTGTACTGCTGTGATTCTGTACGCTACAACCGTAATCGGACCAGCGGAGAACCTTAATTCTTGTTTCATGGTTGAAGGATTAAACCGCTTTCGCGGGTTGTTTGCGAAGGGGTCATTTGTGGAGTTGCTCAAAACCTCAACCGTTGTGTAAGCTGGGGTAAAAGATGCACCGCTTAAGCTTACATCAACAGCCACAACGCCGCCCGTAAGTGTCATTGTTGTGTCCTTTACAAATTTTTGTGAACTGGTGCCAGTATTTAAAAAGTTTGACACACCAAGCAGGGCAACTTGTATTTGCTCCGCGGTTACCTTATCCGGGCGCTTGTCTCTTATATTGTTGCGGATATAAGTTTTTAACTGCCCTGTGTCAGAAAAGCTTTGTGCGCCGCAAAGGCTACTGAATGCCAGTAACGCGGCAATAAAAAATAGTCGTTTCATATTTAGTATTTGATTAAATGGAGTTTGCCAATGTTTTTGCTGCGCGTTTCTTCGCCGCCAGCCTTTGTAGTTTTCCCATTGGGACCGGTTGTGTTAGAGCGGCCACCAGCCGAACCGCCGCCAGGTGTTACCGCTACAGCAAATTCGTGGTCATGCTCTTTAAACATATCAGCTTCGTAACCACCTGCATAGTTGTGTGTACGTCCAAAAGAAACACCGCGGCCCAAATCCAACATTCTTTCAAACATGCCGCGCTCGTCCGGAAGTCTAAAATTTGCGCCCGTAGTTCCAGTAGTAAAACAACTTCGGTAACGGTATGGGTCAGAAAGCCAAGTACTCTCACTAACCACCTCTTGCCCCATAGTGAGCGTTTGAACGAAAGCCCAAAGGCGCGGATATGATGCACGGCTTACTAATGAGCCGTCAAGCACAAGGGTATTATTAAGCCTACGACGAGCTTTAAGTTCTTCGCCCGCCTGGTATATGCCCGGTGAAGCCTGCAATATCTTCCAGTGTGTAGCCGTGGAAAGCAGTGCTATAAACTCTTTATTATGCAGGTATAATTCGCTTTTATGGCCTTCATAGTCCCAAAAGCTGGCACCTGTAGCCGCAAGCTTAACATTAGCCCCAAAAGCGCAGTGAGCCGCGAAATATACCACGGCGCCGGGCTGGTAATCGGATAAGTTTCCAAGCGTTTGAGTTATCGTCCCTACACCAGCAACAACGTTAATAAGCGTGTTGGCGTTGGTTTTATCAAGCGCCCCCGAAGCCGATACTTCTTTTTCTGCAATTCGGCCAGTCCGATTAAATAGCCAGGTTGTACGGTCTGCCAATTGTTTTAGCGGAACGTTATCTATGCCGTTTGGCCCGCCCTGCACTACGTCCGTTTCATCAAACTGGTATATGTCTGTAGGGAAAAGGTCTAAGCCCTGGTAAAGTCCCATTTAGAAATTAGTTGATTGTTATTTTCCATGAGCCAACAAGGCGTATAAGATTTGTTTTGGTTATTTCACCGGTACGAACTTTCCGGGCACACAAAACGTTATCCGTATTGTACAAACCAAATTCACGAATGGTTAACCCGTTGCCTTCACCGTTATCAATGTCGAAGTTGTACTGAACGCTTTGTGCGTCTGGGTAGCTTACGGTATCAATAGCTTTTATAAAAGCGTTTGTTAGGCTACTGTCACCGGCTGCAGCAACGTTGGAGCTTGTGCCAATACCAATCTTTTCAATTTTCTTTCCAGAAGCATGCCCGCCCAACAAACGGGCAATATTTGTTTTGCCCAGGGTTACAACTAAGTTGTTTTCGGTTATTACATCCCGCAAAGTGTCACCTTCCCAAACTTCGATGCGAACAGCGCCGCGGGCTTTAATGCCGTCGTACATTCTATACAATTTGAATAGTTAAAACATCTGAATCAGGGCCGTAATTAATGGAGCCATTACGCAACCTTAATCCGTCGTGCAGATTATTGCCGCCTATTGTTATAGCGTCGGCATCGTCTGTTGCTTGAGCGTCGCTGAAGTCGTCAGTTATGGTTAACTTATCTTCAGTAATGCTTATAGTGTAGGTAACATCTACTAAGTGAGAACGGGCATTTTTGTATTCGTAAATCATTTTTACGATATCCTGCATTTCCTGAATATTCAGGCTCTTTTCGCCAAGGTCAATAGTTGCTCTAAATTTTGCCCAATGATCGTCCACATGTTCCGTTATTTCTATATCCCCAAACCCAATGCCCTGCAATGCTTCACGTACAGCCCAAAGAGTGCCTTTGAAGCGGTGCAACTCAATTGACTTTTTTATGATGTTGCGCTTTTCCGCTTCAGTAGTTGCAAGCCTGAAACCCTTGTAACCCAATACGTCGAACTGTTCAGCCAAGTAAGGAATAGCGCCCGCGTCCACCGTGTCAATAACATAAACCAACAGCTTGTCTAACTCCAATTCGCTGTAACGTTTTTTTACCAGCAAATCAAACGCGGCCAGGTGTTTTACATGCGCTATGCTATCCGCTAATACACTTCCGTTCTTATTCATCAGCGGTACCGATTATTGTTACAGTAATGCCGGTGCAGTTAGTGTAAACTTCCGGAGTTGCTACTATGTCGGCTGCAGGGCTAACAACATTCACGTTATATACTACGCCGTCCAGCATTGCCATGCTGGCAATTTTGTTGCGTACCACGTCAAGGCCTAAACGATTTTTACGGCTATCTTTCCAGGCTGTAAGCGCCTGCAATACCGTAGTATCTGCATTTGTATTAACAGCCTTTGTAAGCAGGGTCAATTGAACGTTAATAGCATAGTTCTGTATAGTGGGGGAATCCACGATAACCGTATCTGTAAGCGGCCTGCATTTGTCACCGTTACAGATGGCTAACACAGCGTCTAAAATGGCTTGTGTAGGCAATGCCCCGTTTTCAAGCAATGGGTAAATGTTCACCTGGCCCGGCACGGGACTTGTTACAGCAACATCCACGATAGCGGATGAAGCACTTTTCGCAAAAAAGATATAAGCATCAACAGGACCGGCAACGCTGAATGAAGCCGGCGCAAGCTTTATACGTTCGCGCAAATCTTCGTCTAATTCTTCATCAGCGCCACCGCTTGAAGTGTCTGTATTTTGTGCTGCCGTTAAATAGGGCTGCGGGTCAAGAATTATATTTATTTTATTAGAAGTATAACCGTTGCCGATCTTACCAGCCGTTGAGCATTTCGCATTTACGTTAACGGTTAACGTGCCTGGATTTACTACAACCGCTTCAATAGTTCTAAATATGGCTTTGCCGTCTGTGCTTTGCACTCTTAATCCTTCCGATATCTGTACGCCAGTATGGCCGTTAACTAAAGTAAATTGAATGGTACAGGCAGCAGACGCAGCCGGCAGGCGATATACACCCACTAACTCGCCAATATATTCCAGCGCGGCGCCGCGAGAAAAGGCAACAAGGTTTTGCCGGGCCGCATCATTGATGTTTGCGCGCAATAACATTTCCCGGTATGCCAATGCCTGCACCAATAGCATTTCAACATCTGCCGGCGCAAGCTGCCTATTAAGCCGGGTTTCTAAATCGGCCTTCAACTCCGCTATTATCGTGTCCGCGTCTTCGTGAATGAATTTCAAAAGATCAGCCATGTTAACTAATCGGCTTCGGCTATTATTTCTAACGAGCCTTCAAACCCTTGTAGACGTGAAATACAAACAAGACTGTAAACAGCCATAGGCCCAACGTCTTCAAATTCGTTGGTAAACGATTCGCTAAATATTAACTCCCCGGATGCGGTGCGGCTTTCTACATACCAGTCGCCGTATTCGCTCCAATTTGTTCGCGCCCAATCCAGCACCTGGCCCATGCCTGCAAAAGCGGGCATAGGCGGTAAAGCATCAGCGCCGTTAACTATAAATGAAATTGAAAAGTGAAAGTCAATGGGCAAGGGCGGGAACTCACATGAAATACGCACAACAGGCAAAACTGAAATAGCAAGGCTTGCACTTTCAACGCCTTCAGCCCGCATATACAATACAAACTTGTCAGCAAGCTGAAACCAGCGGCCAGTATACCCCCAATTTGTCGTTACCCAGGAAAACAAATCTTCCAACGTAGCATAACCAATAGGCCACGGCATGGGCGGAACGTCCGCCCCATTCTTCACAAACGTTATAAAGTAAGGGAATGCATCAGGGTTGAGCGGGTATGGCGCTTGCAAAATTATTTCATCGTCCTGGGCATCCGACTTAACACCGTCCAGCAAGTCGAAAATTATACTGTCCTCTAAATCTTCGTCAACAAGTTTATAGGTAATTGGGAAGACCGGGTTATGAACGTCCTTTAAGTAGTGATCTACGTAAGTAACTTTTATGCGCGGCTCCCAAATTTCCAAAGCCTCAATAATGGCCTTTTTAATATTCGGTATGCCGATGTTAAGCGGCGAAGCGATGTGTAAATAAATGTCGCTACCAAACTCCGGCCTTAGCGGGTCACTTCTTTTTGTTGTTCGCAAAATCAAGTCAATACACTGACGTATAGCCGGCAACCCTTCAACTACTACCCCGTAGCCTTTAGTACTTATTCCCCATACGGGAGACGTTATATTATCTAAGGTTGCCATGTAGGGCGCAAGATGCAAACATTGCTAAGGCACATTGAGACAAGATTGAGACAAAAATTATTTACCAGATTTTGGTAAATAAAAGAATTTACCTACTTTTGGTAAAAGTTACTGCTATGGTTGTTATATTTATAGACCCCGAACTGGAATACATCTTTACACATGGTAAGGAGCGGAGAAAACCAGTTTATAACGAAGGAATTGTGAGGGCGTTTATAAAGAAGGTTTCTATTTTGAGAAGCGTTACAAATTCTGCGCAACTCAAATTATTTGGAAGCCTACATTTTGAGGCGCTGAAAGGCGATTACAAAGGGTTTCATAGCATACGGGTAAACGATCAATACAGAATTGTTTTTAAAATTTTGAAACAAATAGACGGGTCACAAATCATTGAAATAGCAGAAATTCACGAACTAACAGACTACCATTAGTCACGGTAGCAATAAAACTAATTAAAACTAATTAAAACTTTTTAAAATGAGCAAAGTTGCAAATGTCGTACTTGATCACGACAAAAAGCCTATTTATTCAGCCCTGGCTATCCATCCAGGCGAAGTACTGAAAGACGAGATTGAAGAAAGGGGATTAGGAAAATCAGAAGCAGCTAAAGCACTTGATATACACGGAAGCAATCTAAGTGAAATATTTAAAGGCAAGAGAAATATAACCCCCGCCTTAGCACTTAAGCTGGAAGAGGTTTTAAAAATACCGGCCGAATTTTGGTTAAACATGCAGAACCTTCATGACTTAACCACACTAAAAAACAAGAGGAAAGAAAAATTACAAGTAGCGTAGACCATAAATAAGGAGCTTCGCTCCTTTATTAAAATGACTTTTTAAAAATGTATACCGTTTCACTTATTCTTTTGATTGTAGGGGCCGTAATATCATTATGGGATTATGTTACGAAAGAAACCGAATATAAGCCATCGAAAAAAGTCAAAAAAACAAGAATTATAATTGGAGTTATAATGATAATCTCCGGGGCAGGGGTTGCTGGAATTAAACTATATAATACAAACCGAGATGAAAATATAAAAAGAAAATTTGCAGAATTGCAAAGCGATCGTGTAAGCAAATACCCAATTGTAAGAATATTTGGAGATGCTGTAACAGAAGCTTCTAATAGAAATGGGAAAGTCGAATTTGTTTTAGGTGACACAAAAGCTCCAACATTTCAGGCAAAGGTAGAAAACCAAAAGTTATTGGTTGATTATGTACTAAGAGATTCAAAAGGGATTACCCTGGCGATAATTCGTGATAATGTAGTGGAAATAAAAGAATCATGCAAGGACTGCCAATACAATTATGACGACCAGGCTTATGAAATTATTTCAGCAGATGATGCGGTATTGTGGCAAATGGAATTCATTTTTGATGAGGTATATGTAACAGGATTTTTAGGGTACCCACCAGACGAGAGAAACCACGGCGGCGGATATTATATGAAATCTTTAGCTAACCACCCAAATCATTCAGGATTGATTTACGTTGAAAAAGGAGCGGATTTTACAAGATATGGAACTGATGTTCGTAAATTGTTTAGATACCCAAGAGAATTGCATTTTAGGGAACGCAATTAGCTTTATACTGGTGTGCCCGTTAATCCCGCGCCGGTTTGCACGCCGCCGTGCTTATGAGTTAATAAACTAATGGCACCTGCCTTAATGTCCGCGCCCTTTATTTCCCCGGTTGTTTCAATGTTTGCATTACTGGTTATTTTGCCATCGAAGCCGCCACTTGCTATTGCAGATATTGCCGCCGCCTGCAAGCTGCCTGAAACAACTACATTGCCAGTCAAATTGATTACAGGGGCTTGTATGGTGGCTTTTGTTGGCGTTTGCGCCGTAATATCGCCGGCAGCTTGCACATCAGCTTTTCCACCCGCCCGTATTTCAACCTTGCCGGTTGTTACTGCCTTCAAATCCCCCTTAACATCAACAGTAAGTTCGTGTGCTGCTTTATCATATTTTATAAAAGTGCCATCGGAAAAGAGCTTGCGAAACTTGCCGGCGCCTTCGCCGGGGTCTGGCGTGTCTTCATCATTTACGATGGCGCCCAATATTACACCTTCGTCACAGTCATGCAGCATAAGGCATACAACGTGCTCGTTAATTTCAAGCTGCCAGCTTTCTTTGTCCGTTTTTGTTTTTCGCACAATAACGGGCATCCAGTCTGTTACAAATTCGTCTTCAATAAACGAAACTTTTGCAAAGCCTGGCTTTACCTCCGAAACAAGGCCATATTTTAAACAGGTCATTAGTAGTCATTTTTTGAAATGAGGCCAACACGTTTGATTTGTGCGGCAGAAGCATAACCCCCGTCCCTTGAAACGCTGTGTGTGCTTTCTGTTATGTAATACTTTCCGCTTGCCATCCCGAACCCGGTAAGCTGAACGCTATTGCCAGCCAAAACGAATACATTACCCGGCATTTCTACCGTGCCTTCTTGCTTCAGGCTGTTTGCGCGGTATAAAGCTACCGTAGCCATTATTTCGGCCTGTTGCTTGTTCTCTATGCGCTTACGCATTACAAGCGTGTCGGCTTTTGCACTTTTGAAAGCCGTTTCGTTTTCCGGCTTTGTAAAAACAATAGTTGATTTTTTACGGGGGTGGTGGTACTTTATATCGGCAGTCCTGTAAGTCTGTGCGGTTTTGTCTGTTACCTCAACACGCGTAACCTCATTACGGTTTATGATAAGCGAAGTTTCCTTGCTTTCCAGTTCAAGCATGTTGGTAAACGTTAGCTTGTTTTCACGAACTGAAAAAGTATACCCGTAATCATGTGCCAATTCTTGCAAAAAATGCAGATCAGTTTTTTGATACTGTGTTTTGCGCTCTATACGAACATCTGGTATATTACCCTCTACAGTAAGGCCATGCCGGGAAGCAATAGTATTGGCTATTTCACGTAAAGTCTTTTTTTCGTGAGCATAAAATTTAACGGTGCGCAAGTCTTTATGAATGCCTGCAGCAAGGGCCTTTATTGTCACTATATCGCCGTCCAGGGAAAACGAAGCAGTTACTTCGTCAATGGTAAACGCGCCGCAATTAAGCGTGCGGCCTAAGTCAAAAAACTGAACACTAACAGTATCGCCGTGCGTTGGGTAATAGTCAAGCTGCCACAGTTTCGCACTATCTTCTAAAACTATTTCAAGTTCATCAGCTTCGCCGGTTGCACGGTCTGTATAATTGATAGAAAGAACATACGGCAATATGTCGCCAGTAATATTTTTTCCATTGTAAAGTACTTCGTATGTCGTTTTTGGTACCTGCATAGTTATCTTTTCCAGGGCGGAACGTTTTCGGAACTGGTTGCAACATCTGCTTTCTGTATTATAGGTATGTCTAACACAACGCCGGCGGGCAAAGTGTCTGTAATATCAATGCCAGGGTTAGCGGCAATAATGTCCCCCATCATGGCCGGGTTGCCATACTCACTCAAGGCTATGTTATCCCAACGCTCACCCCCTTTTGTAGTTATCTGCCTTATCATCGCCTTAAGATTGTTTTGTTAACGTATTTCCTGGCTGTTGACTTCAAACCTACTACAGCTTCACGCAAATTTTTATTTGCCGGCCCGGCCAGCGGGTAGGCCTTGTTTGCGGCAATATCAATGAATTTGTTTGCCTCGTTTAAAACCCGGTTAGCTGCTACCTGTAAACTATTATCGCCAAAGGCTGGGCTTGTTGCCTCACCTGTGAGGTTCGTTAAGTCGTTTACTTTTTCAGCAATTAGCTTAAGATTTGAAAGCACCTTATTTCGGTTCACCGGGTTCTCAATGCCGCCGCGCTCAATCATTGTGTTATTGATGGCGGCGGCGCTGTTTTCTGTTCTGGAAACTAAAGAAGAAACAATAGCCGCGCCGGTCGGTGGGTTAGTCTTTATAACACTCACCGGCCTAATATCCCCAACGGATGCGGCCCGGCGCCGGCTCTGTGCCTGTTCTTGTTGCAGCTTATCATTCGTAACATACTCACGAAGCGAGCAGTTAACGATGTAAGAAAAAACATTGCCTTGCGCGTCTGCGTCTTCGGTCGTTTCCGTCATGCTGACAATAACAAAGTTGCCCACCAGCCTACCGTTACCAAAAAGCAATGGCAATATTTCGCCATTCAAGCGAAAATTGCGTATTGCTTCTAACTCGTTTTCGGGATTACAAAAAGAAGCGTGGAGCCGCATTGCTATTGTTATTTCTTCCAGGCCGTGGCCAGTAAGCTGCAGCCTCGGTTTACCGTCTAATAGTTGATGCTCTGCGTAGGTGGAAGAACCGGCTTTAGAATATTCAGTAAAGCCTTTTAAATTTTCAAACCTAATATTTCCAAGTTGTGCGTACATGTTTTACATGAACCCTACACGGGCCTTTTGGTTATTATGCTGTGCCAATAGCGCTGAAAATTCTTTCTTAATAGCAGCCCTAATCATTTCCGCATCCTTTTGCGTCGCACTGCCTGAAAGATTTATATTAATATTCACATTCATTCCGCCACTGCCGGCAGCAGCAGGCCTTACTGTGTTTTGCTGGAATGGCTGCGTTAGAAAGTTAAGCGCCAAAGAAGCGGTTTTCTTCATAGCATTAATCATACTTGCGGGCTTAATGCTTTCCGCTATAGTTTCAACCAGCTTAATACGATGAATGTCTTTTAGCGGACCATCTTTAGCAGGGCTAAAAGGTAATAAGCGTCGTATTTTTCCAACCATATTTTGAACCGCCTCAATAGGTTTGTGAGCCATTGATTTTATACCTTCCCAAATGCTTGTTACAATGTTGGCGCCGGCATTGATAAACGTTTTTCCAAGACCAAAAACCCAGCTTACCCAGCCAGAAAAAACAGCTTTAACTTTTCCCCAAATATTACTAAACGCGGCCGTGATTTTGTCCCAATGCTTGATTACAAGGCCATGCGGTGTATAGTTCAAAAACAGGCGCTTTAAAAAAGTCCAGGTGCTGGAAAAAACATTCTTTACCCGACCCCATAACCCTGCAAAAAATGCAGAAATATTTTTCCAATACTTTATAATAAAGAATGCCGCTGTAGCAATCGCCATTATCCAGCCAACAATAGGGAATGCCATAAAAATTATGCGCAAAATCAAAAAAGCATCTTTCAAGTATTTAAAAACGCGAATGACGATGCCGACCCCTTTACTCACGATGCTGAAACCTTTTGCCAGGCCACCAACGACAAAACTCAAATACCCCCCAGCTATAGAAAGGCCAGAAGCAGCGGAAGCGGCAATAGCAAGGCCAGATATTAGCTTAGGGTGCTTATCAATAAAGCCACTAATTTTATCCATCCATTTACCCGCCGAAGCAACAATCTTATTTAGTGTTGGCAACAACGCTGAACCCACTTTAACGGAAAGCTCCTGTATGCGGTTCTTGAATATCTGCATTTGAGCCGCACTTGAAGCAACGCGTTTCTGATACTCCTTATCCATGCTGCCTTTTTGCTGGCCATTCACTAACTCTAACTGCCTTCTAAATTCGCCAACATTGTTTGCAAGCTTTTGCAGCTTTGGCCCGTGCTCTTGCCCAAACAGGCGCACCAAAGCTTCTGTTTGTTTTTCCGGTTTAAGTCCTTGTATTTTTGAGAAAACTTCCATTATGGCCCCTTGGGCTGTAGCGGTATTGGACATGTCTTTTTGCAGTTTTGCGGAGTTAATGCCCAACATACCTAACCCGTCCTGAAACTTTTTGCTTTGCATTGTAGCGGCTGAAAGCCTATTAAGCATAGCAGAAATGCCGCTGCCGGCCGTTTCTGAACTTTCACCCAGCGAAAGCATTGTAGATGCCAATGCAGCCGCCGCATTCTTGTCTAACGATTTTGCACTACCGCCAATACGCTGCAGCACGTCTATTAGTTCAGAGCCTTTGGCCATTGTGTTATCATCCAGATAATTAATAGTGTCTGCAAAGTCCCCAATTTCTGCAACCTGAATTTTAAACACGTTTGCAATTTTGCCCATATTGTCCGCAATCTCGCCGGCGCCCATGTCAAAGGCAACAGACATTTTTGTAACATCTTTCGTGTAGTCTATTATCTTGTCCTGCGCAATACCCATACGCAAACCTGCCGCTATCATTTCCTGTATTTCACCGGTGGCAACTGGCAATTGCTTACTAAGCTTCATAACGTCTTGCGTCATTGCCTTGACCGTTTCCGGCGTGTCTTGCTGCATCTGCTTGCGAATGTCAATCATCTTTGTTTCAAACTCCGTAGCAGCTTGAACCGCTTTGTAGATCGGCGCCCCAATAGCAAGACCGCCAGCAATTAATTGCTGGCCGGTCTTGAAAGATTTATCTGCAAGCGCATCGGCGCTTTTAGAAAAAGATTTTAGTTTGCTTTGAGCCTTATTAACGGAAGCGTTAATAACAGCGCTCATTTTGTCATACGCTGAAAGCACAACTGCGATTCTCATTTGTGCGTCACTCATTCGCCTTGTGGATGTATTTTTTTGTACAATGCATGTGCTTCATTGTACCAGAAATGAAGCTTAGAGGTTGGCCAGGTTAGTAGCTCTGAAAGCGGTGTATTTGAGAAATGCGCCAAAAACATAATGTTTTCAGCGCTTGCTAAAAATTTAGCTCTGAAAATGCAAGCTGCAACCGCATATAGCTTTTCATGGGCAGTTCAGCAAGTTCTTCCATTACTAAAGGCCTGCCGTCAATTTCAATGCAGCCCGCCATTAGAGAACTAAGGTACTTCGACTTATCGTTACCCATCATCATTGTTGCCTGCTCAACCGCGGCGCCCGTACCTTGTTTCACTTTGGCTATGCGTTCATCAGCGAGAAGAACGTATATCAACTGTTTGCCTTTTTCGCTATGCCTTATTTCATGTTCCCCGGCAGGAAAATCATTAGCTTTTTTTGGTTCTTTAAATACCACTTCTTCAGTGATTAACATTGCTTCCATGTTTGTTTTTGTTTGCTCTTTTCGCTATAAAAGAGGCCCCCGCAATTGAAGGGCCATTATGTAATTTTAAAGGCCCAGGTTTGCCCTGTATGTTGCCAACTGGTCAACCCCGGCAACACGCCACCTGTTGTTAAGAATGTCAATATCTACAATTTCTTCACCGTTGATTTCCATTTTATAGGCGGTAACATTCATTTCGCTTTCAGTCTCTACGTTGTCCTGCGCCTTGAAACCAAGTCCGCCGGTTTTTTTCCAGTTGCCGGTTAAGTATATAACTGCCGGCACCTGTGAAACCCTTGTGCCGCCTTCCCAGGTTTCAACAGAGGTTCTCACCATTATACGAAACGCGCTGTACACGTCATGCGTTTTCTTCATCACATCTTCGTATATCGCGTTCCATTTGAACTTAGCCGACATTTTTTGAAGGCCTGCCGGCAGTTCGCTTTCGCCTACCATACCCAGCGCCTTGTGATCGGACATTTTTGCCTGATACTCCGGCAGGGTAATTTCTTCGGCGCGGCCCATGTACGAGTTGCCATCCACGTAAACATTGGCATTGGTACACCTGTTAACCTTTATGCTCATTTTTAAAAAATTATATTAGTTGAAAAAGATTGTTTGCTATGCCGTTTGCTTATCGCAGGTTTGAGTAAAGCGAAATATCCAGGCGAGATAAGAAAGTAATTCTTTCCGCTGGCGTGGCGCCCATAAACTCAATGTCAAATTTTACATGGCCGTTGGCTAAATCGGGGTCCGGGTTGTTTGCCTTTTTAAACACTACGCGGGAGCCTTCAATTAATGCCCCGCGACCTACCAGAATCCCTATGAAGTTGTTGCCGGTCTGTCTTATGTCATCAATCAGAGCCATGTTAATAGGCCGGTCGGAGAACTGCATACACGCCTGTTCAAGGGATTCGTGTATTACGTCGGCAATGCGGCGCATTGAAATGAAGTTCTTAGGCGTCGTATTAACAGGAAATGAAGCGTTGCGGTTACCCCACGCAAGAAAGCCAGTGCCGAAGCTGTTAAATACAGTGGTTATACCGGCGGCGTTTAATATGTTTGTGTCGGCGGTATCGTCGTTAAGACTGGCAGAAATTTGTTTTTCAACGCCTGTGATACCGCGAATTGGTTTGTTTGATGGCGAAAACCAGTAGCCAAATTCCCGATCTGTAGCCGCCATTACACCGGCGTAAAATGCAGAATAGGGAAAATCTACCTGATCGCTGCCCGTAGCTTCGTCATAGGCCTTCAGGTAGGGATATAGAAGAATTGCCCTTTCGTCGGCAGTATTAAAGTTGGAAGATGAAGCGCCGCCGCGTGCGGCAATGGCATCGGAAACACTCATACCATAGGTGCTATCAAGTACGGCAACGCCGCGGAACTTATTAGCTGCCACCAGCATTTCCGCTGCTACAGCAGCAATAGCGCTATAGCCAGGAGCAATAAAAATTTTGGCGTTATAACCAAATTGATTGAAAGCAAGATCATAACACTTCAGCCCTGTTCTGGCGCCATTGCCCGCAACAGTACCATTAATAACCGCTTCTGTTATGGCTGCTGCGTTTAATTTTTTGTAAGCAAACTTGATTACAGTGCCATTAGCAATACGGCCTTTGATAACCTGGAAGTTTCCAAAATCATCTAAGGTGTAATCTGTGTTAAGCACAAAATCAGACGGCGAATCGTCAGGCTTAGAAAGCGTAACAGGGCCAATAGGAGCGCTTGCAAGCTTCAGCTTACCATCAGCAACAGTTTTGCTTTCAGCAGCTACAGCAGTTGTATGCGCCACGTTGTCAAAAACATTCACCACTAAAATCGCACCATTGCCCTGCGCAAGAATATGCGCTAACGACTGCGGTATATTGAAGCCCGGAACCTGAATGCCAAACTGCGCGGCATCCTGGGTATTCCGCACAAGAACAATTTTATTTTTGTCGCCTTTAGGAGCTATACCAACCAACCCCACAACGGCGGTCTTAACTTCGTTAACCGCAACCAACCCGTTATCAATTTCTATGGTTTCAACCCCGTGAATGAAATTAGTCGCCATTTGAATATTTGTTTTTTGATTTTAGAATTTCAAGTAAGCCGGATTCGATCAACTTCAAAATTTCCGGCTCGTTTGACGGGAGTAGATACACTTCGTCTTTAACAAAAGACACGTGCACTTCTTCGCCATTAATTTTTACAATCGTATGGCAGGGGTTAACCGCCGTATAAACATATTTTTTCATGCTTAGTTGTTGAATTGTTCTTCCCAGGATATACCCGACAATGGGCCACCAATAGCAGGCTCCGGCGTTTCATCTACCTGTACATTTAGCGTCTTACATTCAAACTCTAAATAAACCTGGTATTGGTTTTCTTCGACTTGTTGCCGGCCGTGCTTTACCGGTACCAGCCTTTCGGAGTTAGAAAGTTTGAAGCCAACTAAATACAGCTTACACAATTCAACCAACTTATAAACGCTTACGGGACCGCGTAGAGAACGCGCCAAAAAAGAAAGCCTGAATTTTACCCGTTCCGAAACTATTGAAACGTCCGTGCCCTGATCAGGGTCGAAGGTGCTATCTACGTGCTCAACTATAACCCTTCCGCGCTCAATGTCTTTTTCAACGTCCTGCGCGGCTTTTTCCGTGTCTGGTATTGCTACTGCCACAAATGAACCCTGCAAGCCTGCAGCAATAAGCTTTTCGTTAATGCGCGCCGCTATTTCCAATTCTGCTACTTCGTAATTCATTTTGTAACGAGTGTTGCGATAATGGTTCTACCGTCGTATTTTGCCTTAATTCCCTTCACAAAAAAATCTGTTGGGCCGTCCTGCGTTTCAATAGTAACCGTTTCAAGACTTCCGGCATTAACTGAAGACTTAAGACCAAGAAAAGTTCCTTTACGGTACTCCATGTAATAGGCATCTATTTCGTAGTCATTGTCACTAAGGCCAAACTTCTCGGTAGGCTCTTTAAAGAGAATTTGAGCGGTTTGCGTTTCGCCGTTTGGCTCTAATCCATATTCACCAAATTCGCCGGTAAATTCAGGGCTAAAAGCATCTTGCTGCGAAGGCGTCCAGAATGCAGGGTAGCCGAATGTTTGAGTAACAATGTCAAATGCTGTATTTTGTATGCCGTCAAAAATGTTACCCATGTTTCAAATAAGGCCCCATCTTAAGGGGCCTTAGTAGTTTAGTTGGCTAAAAGAATACTGCCGATTGTGTCGGCGCTTTGCGCTGTTGCATAAGCGTAGCCCGCAAATGTGTTGTTCGTTGCCGTTTTAGTAAGGCTGGTGCCGTCAGCTTTTAAATAAAGCTTATCACCAACAGCCCATGATTCACCTGTAGCTTTTGGAACATCGCTAAACGCGCCCTTAAGCTGAAGCGTGTACGCCTCGCCTTCAGCGGCGTCAGCCACCACTATCCCAACAAGGCTAACAATTGCAATGATGCTGCCACCAACTACGCCGCCAACGCCTGCAATTGGCTGTATTGAATCCCCGTTTGCGCGAAAATTTTTCATACTATTTTGTTTGATAGCCGGGCCATTTAAAGCCCGGCTGATTTTCTTAATTTTTTTTGACTTCTGTTAAACTAAAGGCATCAATTAAGCGCCTGGGTTCTTGTAAAATGGCCTGTGATCCCATGCCGCGGCGGCAAAGTCTAAGCGAGCTTTTGTTACAACGCAATCGTTGTTAAAATCTATTTCCTTGTCAACAAAAATGCCTTCTTCGCCTTCCAGGTAAGCATACACTAAGCCTTCGTTTTCCTGCATATCACCCGCCAAGTACCAGGCAGTAGCATTAGTTAAGCGCGGATTTGTAATAGGTGAAAGTTTCCCTGCCCAAATATTTACGTCGCCGGTTGTGCTCGCAACTATGCCCGTTAAAAGCTTTTCAACGGTAGTGAGTAATTCAATAGGCACAATAATATGTTTGGGCGCAATTGGCATTGGTTCACCAGCAAGGGTTTTTTGTTTCCACATTGCCACCCTTGCAGCGCTTAAAGTTGTTTCTGAAGGGGCTGCACCGCTACCGGCCAAATTGCCGTGGCTTGCGTGGAATAGGTTTACATTGTCAGGCGTTTTCGTAGTTCCGTTGGTAAGTAATCCCCAAACCATATCTGCCTGGAAATTAGCCGCGCCGCGGGCAATAAGAGAAGGCAACTTAGAAAATACGTCTAAGTCATCATTTATAATCGTCTGCCTTGTGATACTTACCTTCTTGCCGTAAGTCTTCAGTTTAATTTTTGCGCTTTCGTTTTCCAGAAATTTGCTTTCGGTATATTCCCCGCCTTGTGCGATTTCTTCAAAAGTTATTTTACCATCGTATGCAATACCGGTTTTTTCACGGAAATCTTTAGCGGTAATCTGCTTTGCAATCTGCTTCCACTCTACCGGTAACGCCTCGTAAGTTTTACGTATAGTGCGCTCTACGGTACTGTTTAACAGCAATGGGTAATCGGTTGTAGCAATGGCGCGGCTGATAAGTTCGTTAGGGCTGTAGCCGTAAGCTTTTTCGCCTTTTGCAATCAGGCAGGCGCGGGCCATATCCATCATGCTCATAAACCTATAATCCTGGGCTTTGCCTTCCAGCTTCACGCTGCCAGGGGTTGAACGGTGCAAAAGCGCATCGCTCATTGCCTTACGAGTGTTTTCCACTTCATCAACCACAATTGTTGCAGAAGTAACAGAAGCGTTACGAACTGCCGGTGTTGTGTCGTTCGCTGCCAGTTTTGCAAAAATTTCATTGCTTGCTTCTTCCAGTGTTACGCCTCTTTCGATAAGGTCGTTAGCAAATTCTTCGCCCAGCTTAGCGGATGCTACGCGGGTACGAATTGAAGCGGCGCGGATTCTTTCGGCCTTTACGGCATCGGCACGCACCTGTGCCGCATCAACAGCGGGCGCAACAGGAGTAGCAGAACGGCTACCAGCTTCCGGCTGTGGGTTTGTAGTAGTCTTCTCTACTACTTCTGTTTCTTTTTCCATATTTGAACGTACATTTTGAACGGGTGAAAGATTTTCTATGATTACATCGTGTGCAACTACTTGGCTGTCGTTGCGTATTTTGCTTCTAAAGTCCGCAGGTACAGGAGCTAAAGAAATTTCCATTGGCTCCCAATCGGTAGCCGTGTAATTAGGTATTGAGTTATCAGAAACAACTTCGCGGATATACTTGTAAACATTGTACCCGCAACTTATGGAGCGAATGATTTTTGCCTTTATATCGCCCCAAATTTCCTTCAGTTCTTCACGGGTAGAAAACATGATTTTAGCCCGGCAAACTTTGTTCTTAACGCTCCATTCAGTCACAATACCTAATTGACCCTTAACACCGCTCCACCGGTCGTGATTGTCAAGCAATGGCACAGCACCTTCATCAAGCCTTTCGCTCCTAATGTGCTCGGGAAGGCAGGAAAGAATTTCATTAAAATTTTCTTCCCAGGAACGGCGAAAAACCGGCGTTTCAGTGGCGAACGTTACTTCAAAGGACTTTTCAGCATCTGTGTCTACAATCGTGGCGCTATCAACTTGCGCACGAGTGTAAAAACGTTCATCCTGCTTTTGTGTGATTGTCTTATTACTCATTACGACGACGAATTACCGAAGACTTTTAGGGCACATTGAGACAAGATTGAGACAAAATCAAATTTCTTTAATAGTTACGCCATACATAGCTAACAAAAGCTTTGCTTTGAGCTTGAAAATTCCAGTCCTAAAGCCTTTGGCATCTTCAATAACACGATCGCCTTTTTTGGTTAGATAAACAAAGTCAGCAACGTACGTACAGACCTTTTGGCTGTTGATTACGATAGGAAACGGGACCTGAAGTTGCAGTGCAGAGATTTCACCGGCCTTTTCCAGGTAATACAAATCGGTATAACGTTTGGCCTCTTTGATAGAGGCAAACGTTATACCGTTCACAATGCACTTTTGATTTTTATACTTACTTTCCTTCTTTGCTTTGAGCGTTACCAGCTTCATTTTTAACAGGTGCGGGTTGTTTCAATGCAACTTCTGTAGCTGGGTCGGATTCGACTATTAAGCCAGCATCTTTAAACATTTTATTGGCCGCTTTAAGATCGGCTAAAATATCTTCGGGGTTGTACCCGTTTTCTTTTACCACATTTTGCCAGGTTGTAAAGCCACTGCGTACATTTAACCTTTGTGCAGAAATTTCTTTCATTGGGTCTATCATTTCCCGGCGCGGGGCAGTCCATAAACATTTGATTACCAAATCTTTATTTATTCCCGCCGCAATCTTTGCACCTTCAACAAACCAGGTAAAAGCCTTATCACAAAAGTGAGGAATGAACATGAGGTATTGCCAATATTCAACCGTCTTAGCAAATTCCAAAGCGCCCATTCTGCCGGAAGAAAAATTTACATTTGAAAGATCGCCGGTAAAGTTCTCGTATGTCAGGCCATACCCATTAGCTATAGCACGATGCTGTGTGCGGGTGAAGTCGGTGAAGCCGGCACTTACCGGCGTGCTGCCAAGTGTAACACTCTCGCCATTCCGTAAATAGTTTATTTGCCCAGGCTCCAAGCTCTCTATGTTTTCTTCTTCGCTTGCATTGTCCGGGTCAACGTCATTTTTTGTAACAAAAATTGGCATACAAGATTGCACTTTTTTGCCCAACAATTCAGCATCTTCATAGTCGTCTAAATCCCTTTGCTTTAATAACGTAGAAGCCGCAAAAGGTACGCCGCGAGTTTGGCCAACTCGTTCCACATCATAAACATGTATTATATCTTCAATCTTAACAAAGCTGCTTTGAGCGCTGCCGTCTGAAGGGTGGCGATCGAATATGTAGTAGCCTGAACGCTTGTTTTGTGCATCGAATTTAACGCCATACAGGGTATAACCACCGCCACTATCTTTATCGCTGTGCTTTGAAGTATCAATATAGTCCCCTTCCAAAAGCTTGATCTGAAAGCCGAACTTGTTAACATCGGTTTTAACCCGCTTTCTTATGGCTAAAATTTCTCCGGATGTTGCTATAGTTCGCATAGCGATGTATTGCAACCCGTAAAAATTAAAGTCCCCGTCATAATCACAGCTTAAATTTTCGGCCCATTCTTTCCAGGCGGCGGCTAATAATTTTTCTGTTTGTTCGCTAATCCCCGCGGCTACTACCTTGCCATCTTTTACTACCTGTACCACTTTTGGCGTAGGTATTATACCAGTACCTACAACATTGTTTGCAATGGAAACAGGCGCCTTTTTTGCGTACGGGTTGTTTATTGCCAAATCCCTGGCCCGGCCAACCAAAGTTTTGTGATCTTTGTTAATCAACTGGTTTACTGACGGATTTGCTTTTGCCATCCAACTGGCATGCCGGCGCCCGGCTGCAGCACCTTCATAGCGCCTAACCTGGCCATCCATCGCATGCATGCGGGCACGGTTTTGCACCCGCTGAAACCCGGCTTTCGGGTTTACATATCCGATAAGTTTGTCTATAAAATTCATTGTAAGCCTTTTGTAAATTGTGCATATTTCTTTCTTGTGACTTTTTTAAGCCCTAAATCAATTTGCATTTCCTCAATAATCTGTTTCATTTCATTGAGGGACCGGTAAATAATTCGTTTGTCTCCATACTCAACATGCGTTACACCCTGGGCGTAGGCGGCTGTAATTGCTGTGTATTGGGCTACTGTATATTGGGCCATTGTGCGGTAATTTGAAGTTGGTTATTAATGAATTGCACATTTGTAGTAATAAATTGTGCGTCAAGCTTTGATGCCAAATGCGTTATATGGTTCATTGCTCTACTTATTTCCGGTTGAACATGCATACGAGCCTCAATGTTTTGGGTGAGCCTCACAACGTGGGAATGTGATTTGTGCCCAAAAATTTTTGCAATGCTTGCATAAGTAAAATCCGTATGCTGCTTAACCAGATAATACAGTATAGCCTTCCGCTGGCTCTCTAACATATCTGGTATTGCGTTTGAGAAATACGAGCGATCAACTTCCCAATAAATGCATGCGGCATCTATTAGGCGCTGTTCAATCGGCTTTTGAAAAGCCTGATAAGTGATTTCCGCCATGATTTTAATTTTAGCGATTCCAGTAGCTGGACTTTGGTTTACTTTTTTGTGCAGGTTTTTTTGGCTGCGTAACTGTTTCTTTTATGGGTATGGCTGTTGCGAGCATTTCAGCTTCTTGTTTCCACCGGGATTCACTCCACCTATCCATACCAATAATGGAAGCGGCGGCACGGTTATAAACGCGCGTATCTAAGGGTTCGTTCCGATCGTACTTTTTAACCCATACTCTGTTTATATATCCCTTCCTGTTTCTTACGTCCTGTTGTATTTCAGCAGTAAGGCCACGGAAATAATTTGCGTCGCGGGCTTGTGGGAAGTAACAAAAGCCGTCCGGCACTTCGCCTGTATCAGGGTCTACCACTTGACGGAAAGTGTTGTACACTTCGGCCTTAATGAAAGACGAACCTACAAGCCATATTTTTTGCTTGCCTATTTTCTTACCATGCTTCACGGTATCTAACACCCTCGGCGGCGCAAAATAATTTTCTAATGTATCCTTGCCCTTAATTGGTATAACACGGGAAAATGAAAACTGCTTACACCATTTATACACTTCCGCGGTATTATAGCCGCTATCAATGACAAGCAGACGAAGCGGTAAAGCTGCGCCGTCCTCTCTTTCCCAAACTTCACTAACAACTTTGTTCAATTCCTGCCAAACATCGTTTTTATGGTTAGAGGTATTGCCCATGAATACCCTGTAATCTATTTGCTGGGTTTTCCTGCCAGGCATCCACCCAACAATTTCAAGTTCTAAACGGTCACCCTGTACGTCCACCCCGGCAGTAAGAAATACAACCTCTTTGAATGGTTTGTTAAGCGGGTAATCAATTCTGCGTTCGTAAAGCCTTTCCCATTCCGGCGCGTCCGTTTTTTCTTTCCACGTCTCACCAAGTACAGTGTTATAAAACAGTTTCAGTTTTGAATCGTTGCCCTGTGCATCATCCCATTGTTGGGCCACTTCAGCCCAGGATTTCCAACCCAAAGGACTATACAAAGCGTTAAGATGGTAACCAACTGTATATATACTTGCATTTTCCAGCATAGTGGCTTGCCATCTACCTGCTGAAAGCATTGTTGGCTTATACCTTTCCTCTATCAAGTCTCCGCAATGTTCACATTGGTATACAACTTCATCCCATTTTCGCGGCTCCCACTTCAGTTGAGAAAATTTTAAAGTCTGTTCAGCGCCACAATGTGGGCATGGTACATAATAATACCGCTGATCGGTTGTTTTAAAATCAGCATCAATAATGCTTAAGCCTTCAACAGTCGGCGTACTGATCTCAAAAATTTTCTTATTGTGAAACGTGGCCGTTCTTTGTTCTGCTAAACCTATGGGCGACCCTTCGCCTTCTACGTCCATTGGGTAGCCGTCCACTTCATCAAGCATCAAAAAACGAATGGGCATTGAACGCAACCCAGCCCCCGAATTTGCACCGGTCATAATCAAAACGCCGCCGGGAAATTCCTTTTGTAGTATAGTGTTGCCGCTGTTTTTTTTGGTATTAGGGCCAATCTTTTCACGCAAACGCGGGCTTGCTTCAATCATTGGAGCAATACGCATCTTACTGTTGCGCTCCATAGTATCTTGCGTTGGCATTACCAGCAGGAAAGAAGCCGGCGCCACGTCAATAACATAACCTAAGAAATTAAATCCAACCTCCGAAAATCCGATCTGTGCCCCTTTCATTACCACTATTTTACGGGTAATGTCGGTAACACTAAGCTTATCCATTATTTCTTCCAGGTATGGCGTACGGCTACTTTTATACGGGCCTGGCTCTGCCGCGGCTTTGCTATCCAGCACGCGGTGAGCGTTCGCCCATTCCGTAACAGTTAGCCGCGGTTCGGGTCGTAAGCCATCAATAAAGCCCTGAATTAAAAAAGCCATTCCTTTTAGAAATTCAAATCCAAATTTTCTGATGTGACTTTTTCAAGAGCCGTATATATTGCATTAGTTAAAACGTTGTGAGCTTCTGCACGCGATTTTGCTGCCCTGATATTGTCTATGCAGGTGTCAGGTATTAACGTAAAAGTTTTTCGAATTTCCTGGCCATAAGAAAACAGTTTTTTGTAGACTTCATCCCGGTTTACTAATTCACCTTCTCGTTCTTTAAGGTCTAAAGAAATTTGCCGGGCGCGTAAAATTTCACTTGCGCGGCGCGCTTCCGCATAAGTGGTTTTGTTTGTTAATGTAAAATCGCCTTCAGCGTTCGCCGGCAAATCTTGGCTTGGTGGATTTGGGGTTTCAGCGCTGCCGGGCAAAAACTTTTCGATGTTATTAATCATGTGAACACTTCCCCATTCAGTATTGGCATGCTCCACGATTATTTTACCCGCTTTAGCGTCCCAGCCCTTTTTTATTTTGCCTTCCCGTACGGCCTTGCTTACTGCTTCATTACTAACCTGAAGCCGGCGGGCGTATTCCCTTTGCGAAATTCTTTCTAATTGAGGCCTCGCCATAATTGACAGATTAGACCGGTTTTATTTTGGAGAAATGTTAAAGGCTCAAACCCTTTATCCGCCTACATTTGAGCCATTTCCGAAATTGACATTTAGGGCGCAGGTTGTCAACTATGAAAATTTCTGTATCTACCGAAGTTCTGCGCTTGTAGCCAACCGCATGCGACCCCCTTCGGAAGGACCCGCGCTTTCCCAAAATGGGAAAGCGAGTCCCAATATGAGACACTCGGCACTAACGCGTGCTCGTGGGCTTAATCTTGCCCAATCGGTAGTTTAATTCGTGCTGTAATTCTCTGGGCAGCACGTCGGCCACCTTAGATTGAATAGCAGAGAGAGAAGACTTATTGATGACTGCTGTATGCACTGACACTGAACTAAGGGACTGTATAGGTAAGTCGTTGCCCTTGTTCTTAACACGCTTATTTCTGCGCTCAAAGCCCCTGCTTGCGTACTTACCCCTACCAAACACAGATTTTATTTTAGGGGTCATAAATGCGAACGGCAACCGCTCCCGTTTGCCCTTATAGATTTCGAAGCTCACCCCGTTACCCGTATTTTTCCCCTTACGGGTACGGTCTCTAACACGCATTTCACCACGCTTTGTAACTCTTAGCGACTTTGTAGGGGTATCAAATTGAGGCGCAAATGTGGTTAAGGGCAATGTTTTTGCACCGGCTTGAATGTACGCTGTCAAAGTGTTGGAAGTCGAGGCCTTTAGGGCTACGGATTCGGTAAGGGCACGCTGGGGAATGTTGTAAATGCTGGCCACTTTTCTACGCGCCACGGTTCGCCCCTGCATCATACTTCTGTTGATGGCTCTGGACAAACCCTTGGCAAGCTGCTTTTGCGAAAGCTGCTTGCCAAGGTCTTTAAAGTCTTTAATTGCTTTATCGGTTTCAATCTTTATCATATCTCTAAAAGTTTGAATAGCCGAAATAAGAGGGATGCGATGTTGCAAGTATCGTTTTCAGTAACGGAATTTTATTTTAAGTTTATCCACACATTGTGAATATGTTGTTTTATATAAGAATAGAGAAAGATAGACGCGCTTACATGCCAAAAGTAGAACGGTTGCATTTTGACGAAGCAAACGAAAGTTACCGCATATCAGGAAGGAACAAATCAATAGTATTAGCAAGTAACAGGCCTTTGCTATGCAACAAAGGTCTTAAACATAAAGCGCCTACATGGTCGCTGATTGAGGGGACCGGCAGTAATATGAGCGTTTATGATAAGATTTTAGCCGCTTTGATGAAGGCTTTAGAATAAATCTTTTTTTATTAATTTTATTAAGTCAACTCCTAACCAGCAAAAAACAGTTTAAGTATGGCAGCAAATCGAAAAAAAAAACCTAATTCAAACAATACAAATCAGAGTAACACTAATCAGAAAAAGCCCCCAACGCTTCTGCCACCATCTATGAAAGAGCAAAACCCTGAACCACCCAAATTGCCACCTAAAAAGGATACGTTTTTAAAAAAATTTCTTCATTGGGGATTGCCTTGGATTCTTCCGCTCTTAGTTAGCTATTACTACTCATATAAAGCTGAAAAAAGGGCAGAAGAGCAAGCGCAAGCTGAATTAATTAAAGAACAAACCAATTTAAAGAATAACGCACCGAATTTCATAATCGCGGCTTCAACGCTTGTTCCAGTGAATAATGACACATTTAAAATAAGAACTGACTTTCAAAATATTGGTAGGAGAAGTGCTAAGTTTTCAAAAGTCACTGCCTATTTGGTTGATATGAATAATAACGTTTATGATTTTGCCCCAAGCTTGTCACCCGGACAACTAATAGCTGAAAAAGGCTTTTTCCCATTGTTCACAATGCACCTGTCCTATTGGTTAAAAGATGACTTCTATATATGCTATACAATTGAGGCAATTGATATTGAAAACGATAATAGCACACTTAACTTTTTTGACGCTTCTTTTTTTTCAAAAACTCTTTACAGACGTGGGGATAATCCGTTTGTTGGGGTGCAGAATGATGAAAAGAGGATTCAACTTGAAAAAAGATGTAGGGGACTTAAATAAGCAGCAATACCATCATTATCAATGAAATAATTTTACCGGTGCGAGAAGGTCGTACATATCTTCTTCCCGTAAATACATTCGCTTTCGCTTGTTTATCTTTTCAAAGCGCCTGGCGGCTTCATAATCGCGCTTGCAGGCCTTACAGGGTTGAAAATACCCAGGCCTGCCGGTACGCTTACTAAATTCGGTGGTGTCTTTATCTGCGTCGCACTTATTACAGTGAAGCAATTCTCCAGTTAAAGGCATTTGCCTCTTTTCTGCACCGTTCTTTTGGTAAGTACATGCGTATTTCACTTTACAGCTTATACAAGTGTTCTGCAGTTTGCCGTTGTCAGGACGTCTATAAAACTGTTTTAAAGATTTATTCAACTCACATTTAATGCAGACCTTCTTTGACATTAATTTTTTATTCTCTATTTTGTTTGAAATTCTAAGCCATGGGAGACGTCTTGCCAATTATCACTAATTATTTAAATCAGGTTTTAATAGGGTCCATATTTTTTTGCTCCTTGCATTTGCTTATTTTTTATAGAGGAAAGCTTGCAGCATTAAAGAAACGAATGATAAGTATTAATAAGCATGAAGCAATAATTATTCTTGGGTTTTCATTGGTATTCGGCGTCCCCTTGAATCAAGGGCAGATTTATTTCGGTGGGAAATATGCCAAAACAGTTAACGCAAAAGAAGATTATTTGCCTAAGGATTCACAATTATTGCGTGCACTTAAAGTCAACTCTCTCACCTACTTAAACTACAATATTGATAAAAATGACAATATTGAACCTTTCATCCTATTAGCGAGAGCTTATAATGAAAGGCATGCAAATGAATATCAAATAAAGAGCATGAATTACAATTCAAAGATTATTGGATTTTTATACCCTTTGGCCATACCCATGCTTGCACTTACAATCTCCACCATTGCAGTTAGAACAAAGAGTTACAGAATTTGGAACTTCAAACATACTTGCCAGAATGTTGGAATTTTCTTGATTGGTTTGGGATTTACTTGTTTAAGTTGGCACCTTGCAACCAAACAAAAAAAGGCATCGTCTATGGCTGTAATTACTCATTTTCAAGCGATTTGTTTAGATTCTTTAAAAAACAGAACTAATTAAATGCTGATTCTTTCTCATTCAATTTAAGCTTCCGAAACATATCAACGATGGCAAACCGGCGTGCAATGCTGTGCAATGCGCTTTCTTTGCTTGCGTCTTCTTCGTTGATGTGTTCAGGGCGTATAAACCGAAGCTTATTCGTTTCAATGTTAGTAGTGTAGTGCAACAATGCGCGTGTACGGTCTAAAACGGGGCTTACAAGGCCCAAAGACAAAAGATAGTCGTAGTAGTGAGCCGGGATGAAGTCAACCCGCAATTTGCCGTTTAAATAGTCGCAATAAAGTTCGTTTATGTACTGTTTTGTTATTTCGGCCACTTCTTGAGGCGTGGGCCGGTATTCCTGCAGCCGGGCTTTTATCTTGTCATGTTGCTCAAACGCAAGCTTTCTGGTTGCGCTTTCCAGGTATGAGCGAACGAAGAAAACAAAGCTTTTAACGTTCAGGCCAAAGTATTCCCCGTATTCGTCAAATACCCCCTTTGTAAGCGCTGTTTTTATTTCTTCAAGCGTTATCATAGGAAAACTTTCCGCCAGCTTCACATAAAAAGCTTCAGCATATAGGGCCAAGGTTTGCGGCTCTGACTTTTGGCCGGCAATGGTGTAAATGCTGGTTAGTATGGTAATAAGGTCGTTTAGAACAATACCGGGCTGTAGCTGCCTTATTTGGGGCTGTAATGCTGCCTGTACTATCTTTCTGTCTGTTGGTGGCAGGTATTGTACTACCTGGGTATTAGGGACCGTTAAAGCGGCTTTCTGTACAATTGCGGGTAAGTTCATGCTATTGCTTTTTTAAGCGGGTTTTCTTTCTTCCATTTCCTGTAATATTGTGCGTCGCACCAAATAGCCGGAAGGCCATTGATAGAGGCATATACACGTTTATTTATTTCATCTTTGGCAAGAACGTAGATTGTACAAAGCGTTTCGCGGTGGCGGCAGTTTCGCTTTTCTTTCACTAAGCCGCCTTTGTAATACTTTGTTTTTAATTGTATTTCTTTGAAAGTCATTACTTTTCTAATTCAATCATAACAGTGTGGCCACCGTAACAATTTTCGTCCTGTAATTCGTGACGGGCTTTACCTGGGTTTTGCTTTAAAGCCTGCCGTATCTGTTGGCGGATAACTGAAAGATGTACCATTATGTCTTTTTCGTCTTCGCAGTTGATTTCAATTTTTACCTTCATTTTTTAAATTTTTTTTTACTTTGGTAATCAAATTTTTTATTATGAATTACAGGAAATGCACCAACGTTATCGTACTTGACGGATGTCATCATCAAGATCATATTTACACTTATGATTACAAAGATTTCAGAAACCTATGTAAAACGTCAGGCTATTATGAATCAACAGGAGAAAACGAAAACTTTGAATTTTATAAATACACTACGAATTATATGGAGCCACTACAAACCGTAATCTTTTTCGATGAAAATGGCGCGGTCAATTTCGTAGTTCATTGTATAAAGGACCAAGAAACAGCCTTTCCTTTCCTTATGAAGTAAATAGGTCTATTCCATTTTTAAATGCGAATAAGAATTATCAGAGTTTATAACCCATTTTCGGGCTTTGTTGATATTAAGCTTATTGGCGTATGCCTTTATTACTTCTTCAGCGGGTATGCCGTCACGGGCGGCACTGTCGAACAGGCACATTATAGCGTCTGCGTATTCTGTAGGGTCTTTAGTTCCCGCCAAAATATTGTCTTGTATTTCGTCTAATTCTCCCTTAGCCTTTGATAGACTGCTGAGGGCCGTAGATTCGGGGAAAGTTGCCCGGCTCCATTTCATCCTTTTTCTTTCAAGGGTTAAAAAATCGTCTTCTGTTAAAATGGCGAGGTAAAATAAAATAGACATTGCGAGTAACGCCAAGGGGTGATGGCCAGCAAATCCTATGAGATAGCCTGTATAGAACGAAAGCACCGAAATGGCGAAAAAGCGAAGTAGTTTCATTGTTAGTTGATTTGAATAAACGGGCTGTTTGGGTTAAGGCCCGTGCTGATTAGAGAATTTTTTATGCAATCAATTTCCCTTTGTAGCTCCCTTAGCTGGGTTGCTTTATCGGAAAGCTGTTGCGTAAGTTGTAGGCGTATTTGGCCTATTGCTACCGGTGAGTAATTCCGGTTGAAGGAAATGAAAGGCAAAGCTTTAAGCGGGCGCTGCCATTCACTTTCTAAAATGATATACCGGCAATGACTGCATTTATGTACGTAGGTCCACCAGGGCCAGCTATGCAGTACCGTTGCAGCCTGCAACGTTTCACATTCGGGGCAAACTATTGTTTCAGTGTGCTGGTTCATAAAAGTTACTTTATTGGGCTAAACATGCCCAAAACGTTTTTAAGTCGCTTATTTGCGATTGCTATGTATTTTGGGTTTAGTTCTGTACCTATAAAATGCCTTCCCAACTTTGAAGCAACCAATGCTGTAGTACCGGCACCCATAAAAGGGTCTAATACCACGCCATCAACGGGGCATCCTGCCTTAACGCACAGTTCAGGTATTTCTTCAGGAAATGTTGCAAAGTGTGCATCAGGGAATTGAGCGGGCGCAATTGTCCATACATCGCGCTTATTACGCATACCGGTACACTGTTCTTTGTGTGTCATATTGTCCCAACGTTCATTGAAACCTTCATGCCGCCGGGAATGCCCCCTTTGCTTATCACTTAAAGGGCGAATACCAGCAACAACACCAATAGGCATACTTTTATTTGAGTGTTTCTGCCTTGCTTTTCTCTTAGCGGTGCCAGTCCCATCCAAATCATAAATACAAGGCTCTTTTATTGCATCAAAATCATAATAATACTTAGGGGATTTAGATAGTAAAAAAATAAACTCGTGTGAGCGCGTAGGCCTATCCTTTACGCTTTCGGGCATACAGTTCTTTTTAGCCCAAACAATATCACATCTTAAAAACCAACCTTCTGCACGTAAAGCAAAAGCCAACATCCAGGGAATACCGATAAGGTCTTTAGGCTTCAAATCGCCGGTAATTTTATTGGGCTGGTCCTTACATGCGACTTGCCCACCTAACGAACCCTTAAGGGTAGATTTCCTACAAGCTTGTTCTTCGCTACGCTTCTTTGGCCCAGCTGCATAACTATCGCCAATATTTAACCATAGTGTACCATCTTCCCGCAAGACACGCCTTACCTCACTAAAAACGCTTACCATGTTATCAATGTATTCCTGTGGCGTTCGTTCTAACCCAAGTTGCCCTTTTACACCGTAATCCCTTAACCCATAGTAAGGTGGCGAAGTGACACAGCAATGAACCGAATTGGCCGGCAATTCAGCCAACCTTTTTTGTGCATCCCCTTCGTAAATAGTATCTAATAATAATTCTTGCATCCTTCTGAATTTTACTTTTTTGATTGCTTTTCTTCAAACTTCCCGCATGCCTGCCAGCGTCCAGACCAATCATGATTAGGTGTATGGCCCGTGCATCCTGACTGCAAACATTTGGGGTAGCTTTTTGAATATGTGACGTAGTAGAAGAAAACGCATTGGCGGCATTTCTTACCCTCTACTTTGCCGTGTACGGCTATAAGGGTTTCGTGTGCAGCTTCAGATTTGCGTTTCTTAAGCTTGCCGTTAACAAGCTTGCCGGGTTTTATTTCGTTGCCGAATAAGTCTTGCATGTTTTACGCTTGCGCGGCATTTGCGCCGTACTTGTTCGCTAATATTTGGCGGGCCGCGTCGGCAGCATCCGCATTGTTTTGTATGGTTGTGGTCTTTACAGCCTGCTTGCTGGTTTGCGCTGTTTGCGAATTAGCTTCTTGCATTTTGAGGAAAATGCTTTGAATATGTTTCTCTATCTGCGCAAGGGAGAAACGCCCGTAAAACGAATCCTTTGCCACAAATTCGGCTATTGCCGCCCAGGTTCGCTTAACCGTTTCAAACCCGGCAGGCGTTAAGTAGTTTACTTTTTCAGCTTCACCGATTGTTTGGGCCAGTAAAAGCAGGGCGGGAAAATCTTTTGACTGTTGCACATGGTAGCGGGGCTGAAACTCTTTGAAGACGGCAACCATTTCAGGGACCAAAAAGACATTTTTTGAAACTTCGTTAGCTGCTGTACGGGTTTCTTCTTTTTCCCCCACACCCCCTATATCTTCTTTACTTGTATTTACATTTACATTTACATTTCTATAGTTAACTTTTTGTTCAGGTGTTTGTTGCGGCATTTGTTCTAACACTTGTTGAAACAAGTGTTGAATTGTGTTAGCGTCAAGTTCGCCAACATTGTCAAAGTCAATGTTTTGTTTTGCTAAAAAAATAATGTTTTCATCTTGGCATAAATGCTTACGAACGTACTTACAAAAAGCGCTGATTTTTCCAGCGTGGCCGCGCTTTTCTTTATAAACTTCTCTGTTCGCCAAAATTTGTTTTGCAAAAGCATTTGCTAACCGATTGTTGCCATTTTGTTGAAACTTATGCTTCAACACTTGTTCCCACACTTGTTGAAATTGTTGATACTCGCTAATGCGTACATCAGCCAAATTTGCAAGTTCTTCAACATCGTTCGGCAAGTCGCCTTTGTCGAATTGATGCAGTATAAGGTTAAGATACCAGCCGCGGCAATCCGCTTTCATTTCCTTTGTAGCAACAAACCATTTATCAATATATAGTAGTGCTGCGGGGTCTTTTGCCATGTTCTATAAATCCTTTGTAGCGTTAATGATGCTGTTTAATTCTTGCGCTTGCTGTTAATGTCTTCCCGGTAATTTATAGGCCGTATTGTGCCGCGTTTGGTCTTAAACATCTTATCAAACAGGTCCGCCCGGAAAACGCGCCCGCATGCAGTTTCATACCAGGTTACCCCGTCGTCATCGGTGCGCTCTATTTGAACCTTCGGCTTTACATGCGCCGGTACAGACGGGGTAAATTGTATAATACTACCGGAAGAAGTTTTAACTGTTGTTTTTGTCATCTAAAAGGAATTTGAGCGTATGACTTTTATTGATTTTATGTGAACCGTTAGAACGTCAGGGGAGCAAAGGCGGACAGATTGCACCGCAACCGCAAGGCCGTGGCGGTCCCATCCTTCAAGTAGTGTAAGTTCGTAGGGTGTTCTTTCCCCCTTTAAATTGATTGCGTCCAAATAAACGCGCCCCTGTTGTCCTATAAGTCCGTCTGCTATTTCTTTTAAGCCCGTAATCTTTACAGCCGTTTTGCTACTCATTATCTTCAGCCGTTTCAGTTATGAACTTCAGCCGGGCATACTCTGCTGCCAGAAAGCCGCCAGCGTGTGCGATACGTCCTAATTCATCCTTTGCAAGCATACGGGCAATTCTGGCCCTATTCCAGTCGTCCGGGAAGTCTGAAGGGTTTTCTTGCAGCAAGGCTATGGCGGCGGTTACCAGTGTGCCCGCAACGTTGTGTTTAACGTCGTGACTAAGCGTGTAGCTGTGCTTTACTATTTGCTCTGTACGCGCTTTGGCTATTGCGTCCACCCCGTCGCATGCCATTACTAAGTACGTTTCAAGTTCATCAGCAACGGCACGGGCTTTCTTATCATAGGGACCGGCTACCCGCTCCGCGGCCGCTAATACTGCCGGGTGGCTTAAGATGTTGTAGGCATCTTTTAAAAGTTCTTTTACTGTTTTGTTCATTGGTATAAGGTGTTAATGCTTAAAAATTACACTCTGGTATGAAGCGGGGTTTCAATACGGGCATTAGTGCGCTTAAGTATGTCGGCTATTTCAGCTTTCTTTTCTTCTTCAGTCATTGTTGCCGTGGTTTCGGTTCGCAACACTTCAGTTACAATCACAGAAACAATGTTTGCTTTAATTTCCATTCCAGTTGCCAAAGCTTTTATGCTACCTTGTTCACCTGGGCTAAAAATTCGTTCAAAGTATTCTAACTGCTGAAGGCCCTTTAATGCCCTTAGTGCTTCTTTTGCATCGCTGTGTAGGGCCTCTGTAGCTTGTAAGGGTGTATATTTCATTTACTTGCTGTTTATTACGTTTTCTAACTCTTTGGCCCTGTAACCACTTTCGTATGCTTTTTTGTAAGCATCTGCCGCCAGGTTAAGAAGGCCCATTAAATACAGGTATGGCCTTCCTTCAAACTTTTTAGATAAGTCCATGTTGTTAGTAAAAAAATCTTCTTTGGCTTGCAAGACTTCGTTAGCGGGGACTTCAATTTTATTCATTGGTTATAGTGTTATTGCTGATTGCGTGCTGTGAAAGTTTGTGCCCGCGTTCCCTTGCCCATGCGTCGTGTTCTTCAATCCAGTTGTTACAGGCGATACAAGAAGGCTCCCAATAAGTTTCATCTAATAGCAGTTCTATGCTTTGTTTCCCTTTCCTGTGGTTAACGCATTGTGAGAAGTAAGTGCAAACGGGGCTTTGTATGTTGCAAAGCGGATTATCTATGATGTATTGCTTTGCTTTGGGGCTATATTCGGTTTTATTGACTTTAGAACGCTTAAGGCTGTAACGCCGTATTTTGTAGGGTTTTCGCTCTATTGGTGAGCGTTTAAGTACGTAGGTTTTGCGGGGCTTTGTTTCCCGGCGGCAAGTATCGCCACAAGTAGGGTGCTTACATTTTTGCTTCTGCATACCCGCGGATAAACAGGTAAGCAATTATGCCTATAAGGGCGTATTTACCTAAACAGATGCAAGCAAGAAAAGCCAGGACGATATAAACAAACCAGTAAACGAAGCACCAAACACCCATTGCTAAAATGTAAAGAATATCTAATGCAATCTTTTTCATAATATGGGCAAAATAAAGGCCGGATAAAGCTGGTTTCCCGGCCTTTACTGATTTACTAAGTGATGAAATTTTGATTACTTGTTGATGATCGGGAAGGCTTTACAAAGCGCCAACTGCTTTGCTATGATTTCTTCTTTACGGACTTTTAAAAGGTCTTTTAATTCAACGCTTTCAAAATAAAACTGAACATTTGTGGCGCCAGGGTTGATACAAATTTCAACCTCGTACTTTTCTTTTGGCTGTCCCTTATATATAGGGGTGTTAAGCTTAAAAGTTAACGGCACCTGGGTGTTTACTGTACGATTAAACACAGCATTGAAGTTCCCGCGATTGTCGTCTTCTTTGTGAATGTTCAGGAATATATCAGCTTTGAACTTTTGAAAGGCCAATAACAGGTTTTGTTGCTCTTTTTCATCGGCAAAAAGGAACCGGTTAAACTTAATCAACTTTATCAGTTCTTCGCGGCTGTACATATCCCCGCTGTTAACTTCGAATATTTCAAGCTCTGACGCTTGGCTTAATGTTCCCTTTACTTTTGCACCGTAGTAGTTTTCCGGGTCTAACAGTAGTTCAATTTCCCCTTTTTCAACATCTACCAGTATTACGGCAATGTTGGCATCTACATGCTGCAGCCCGTGCAGGTCAGCTTTTTTTACCTCATTTTCGTTCAGTTCGCCGTTTTCATCTAAAGCCAGGTTAACAATTCGCTTATCAATAAAGCGCCCAACGCTTTCTATGTCACCTGAAAGGTTTACTACCTGCGGTTCTCTTATTACTTCCGCGGAGCCGGTACGGTAAACAATGTCAGGGTATTTGCCTTCACTGTCAGGCGAAAGGTTCATTAATAATTTGTCGTCCATGTGTAAAAATTGAATAGGTAAAAATTGTTATTGGTTTATGGCGGCTCATTGCTCGCCTTATTGATTTACTGCCCGTGCACCGTCCATTATGAACATGCGGCCCTGCTTTTCATTGGGTAACAGCCTGCGGGTTTCTATAATTTCCCCGGTTTCGTCTACCAGTTCCATCATACCGCTTTCATAGTTCGGCAGCTTGTAAACCGTTCCTGTTACCTCTCTGTGCTTCGTGCGTATCGCCTTAAGCGCCTCTTTCTTTTCCTCAATAAGCGGGGACATTGCGTCCTTATAAACCCGCTTTGCTTCGTTCAGAACTTCCGTTAACCGCGCCTGCTCAATGTCAATAGTGGCGTTACTATCCTTCAAATCCGTTATTTCCTCTGCTGTAAGCTGCCGGGTATATGTTTTCTTTTCCCACCCGTCGGAATTGTCTTCCAATATCTGCCGTATCTCGTCCGGCGTATGTTCGCCGTTCGCAAGAAAGTGTTTCATGTATTTAGTTTTTAAGTTGTGAATACAGGTAATCAATCTTTGCAGCCATAGCGTTAATAACGCCCATTATTTCGGCATTAAGGGCTACAGGGTATTGACCGGGGGGATAATTGGGAATAGCGTTGCCAAAAGCATCAGCAGTGAAAAAAGGTCCGTGGTTGTGTGGGTAAGGATGCACGTTAGGCAAAAGCAATTCTTTTACTGACAGCATTCTACCATCTAACGGTATTTCTTCAACAACGTGCGGCGTAACATCTTTAATTCCATCCGTTTGAAATGAGCCAGGCAAGTCAAGCTGAACTGCTGGGCCATTAAGCTTTGCCGCCTTTGCCTTTGTATTTTGGTTGTTTACTTGTTGGTATTCCTTCAGTGAAGCGTAAACTTCCGCTGCCAAAGCTTCGCAAGGCTCTTGTTTTTTCCATTTATAAACAGCGGTGGCATTTTCTTCGTATGCTCCTACCCTTTCAATAACCCCGGTTCTTTTGATAATAGTGCCAAAGGATGAAGTGATATTGAGCATACTAATTACCGCACTTAAGGAAAACGCCTTTTCGGATTTGCATTTGGTATATACAACGCTCAACGCTGTAGCTACTTTTGTTTTTAAGTCTTGTTTCATGGTGGTTATATGTGTTTATTGGGTGAATGCTTTGGGGTTATTACAAGGTCCCGAAACAAGGCAGCGAAGACAGGGACAAGCAGGCAGGCAACGTAAGCAATTGCAAAGCTGGCAATAACTGCTATTGGTAGCCATAAAGGAGCGAAGGCCATAACCCAGGTTAACGCAACGGCTTGCGCTGAAGCCAGGTATAGTACTAAAAGGGTAAACGTCATACCGGCGATGAATGAACATAATAAAAGAATGTGGCTCTTTTGCATCGTTGTAGTTTTTATGTGTGGTTTAAAATGGCAAGTCCTCAACATCGCCCGTTATATCGCCCGTGCTTTGTTGCGTTGCGGCCGCGGGCTGGTTGCTGGCGGCGCTTTCATTATTTTTTGGGGAGCCGCAAAGGGTTATGTTAGACACTTTCAGTGCAAAACAGGTACTTTGCCTGCCGTTGCTTTCATAAGTCTTAATAGAAGGAATGCCGTCAACGTAAACCTGTTGCCCCTTTAGAAGATAGTCGGCTATACGTAGTTTTTGCGTCCAGTATGCGCAGCTTATCCAAGTAGTTTCATTGACTTTTACACCCTGGGCGTTTGTGTAGCTGTGCGTGTGCGCTATATTGAAGTTTATAACTGATTGACCGTTTACATTGTTAATTATGGCATCCTTACCAAGATTGCCAATAGCAGACATTTTAAGCATGTATAAAAAGAATTGAGAAGTTTAAAAAAGCCCCGGCTTTACGCCGGGGTTGTGCTGGGGATTATGTGCCAAAGAACTACACCCGGTTTTGATGGGACCGGCAACCCTGGCCTTTCACGGGGGTGTAATCATGTGAGGTTCGTTAGGGCACAAGGAAACTTTACGCCCTTTGCGTCCTGAACTATTGCGACATTGTGAAAAACCGAAACAACAGTAATTTTGTCGCCCGCCTTGCCGTACACGTTTTTCTTAACGCCTACAACATCAGCCAGTAAATATTTTGTACTACCCTTTTCCATAGCCAACGTCTGTTCTTTCAGCTTCAGACATTGGGCCTACTACGCGGGCATAAGATTGTTGAGCATTGAAATAACCGCCGTAAAGCGCTCTTTTCGGCAACGGCTTATAGTGTGGGTGTAAGGGGAAAGGATTAGGAAGCTTTTGAAGTGCTGGCAAGATTTCGTGCTTAATCATTTCCGTGAAGTATTCCGTGCGTTGGGCTGCGTCAGCCGGGAGTATTACATTATAGTCTCTGTACCATTTTACCAGTGCGCCGAATTGCTCGGCGCATAAAAGCGTTTTATCTTCTTTGGGTACAAGCTTTAGCTTGAATTTCTCAATAAGGTGCAGGCTTTTTACCAGGTTGAAAAACGCGTGGGCTGCACCGGTATTGACGAACAATGAAACCATGTAGAAATTGTTTTCATCTACTAAATGTAGCTTCATTATTTCGCCGTATTGGGACGGCTTAAAAGTGATGTTTACTAAGTGTGCTTCGATTTCTGTGAAGCTGTAAACTTTCTCATTGGCATGCGTTGGCCTTTCGCTGAAACTTCCATGTTTCAGGTTTAGGAAAAATTTTTGCGACATTGGTTATATGCTTTTATTGGGATTGCTGAATTGAAGGGCGGTGTAGAAACAGCCGCCCGTTGTGAACTGCTTATCAATACTAATAACGTTATCTATTTTTTTGCGGGGCGGCTCTTATACATCGCGTATGCTAAACTCAATATCATTGCCACTGCGATTATTGCAAGCACTACCGTTCCGGCTGTTTGTTCTGTGTAGATTAGTTTCATGATTTGGTTGTTTTTATAGATTTAGAAATTGATTGCTCATTTCAAAAGGAAGTGCGTAAAGGCTTCGCGCTTACGTTGCTTCAGGGTCTTTTTTTTAGGGTTAACCAGGTTTGAAGATTCGCCCCCGGTTAACCTTCTTTCCGCTTCCTTTAAAACGGATATGCCTTTATTATTGAGGAACGGCGCAAAAGAGTTTCGCATCTCTCTTATTTCTGCTATCAGTTCCGTATTGGTTAACTGGTCTATCATACCCGTATAGCATTTATTTCTGCTGTACGTTCATTTATGCGGGTGCCCAAAAATTTCAAAAGCTTGTTGGCAGTTGTGAGGCTCCTTATGTCACCGTTTATGTACCTGCTTATAGTGGCCCGCGTAGTTTGCAAGTGGTCAATAGCGGCCTTTCTGTCTTCAGCGGAAATGTTCACCCGCATTTCTGCGAAAGCGCTTTTATACATTTCCCTTTGTGGCCCTATCTTGTTCATTATCAACTTATTTATTACCTTACTATTGCAATTCTTGTATTTTGATGTTATGTTTGTAACATGACAAGACAAAAGTAACCAAAATATTGT
>NZ_VVIP01000055.1 GCF_009650435.1 Foetidibacter luteolus | reverse complement strand
AAAGCTGTCCCGCTTACAATAACTCTCCCATTCCGAACACCCTCAATCCTTTGGCAAATTGTTCGTCTATAGCCTGGTTGGCGGCTTCAATGTATTGGCCGGTTATGGGGTCAACCACGGTGCGTAATGGCCGGGTGCCTTTTGGGGTGTTGATCAATTTTACAATGGCGTCGGCAACATCCTGCGGGTTCGGTTTTTTAGCTTGCATCTCTCCACCCAGCGCGGCTACCATTTTGTTGGGTATATGAGCAATGGCACTGTACCCCGCAAACACACCCTGATCAGATGCGGGGTTGTTCTTTTGCTGCATTTCGGTAGGGAAAGCACCCGGCTCCACAATGGCTACATCGATGCCTAAACGTTTCACCTCGTAATGCAGGCCCTCGCTTATTCCTTCCAGTGCAAATTTGGAGGCCGCATAAATGGTAGCGAACGGGAACGATACCCGCCCAAAGCCGCTGGTCACGTTAATGATCAGTCCTTCGGCCTGTTTACGCATGGCAGGTAACACTTGTTTGATCAGTCGCCAGGGGGCATAAACGTTGATATCAAATGTGGTGTGCACATCGGCCGTGGTAAAGCTTTCGGCAACACCAGTCATGCCGTAACCGGCGTTGTTTACCAGCACATCAATAGCGCCTTCTTTGGCTAAAATGGTATCAACGGCCTGCTTCACGCTCTCGTCGTCGGTCAGGGTAACATCCAAAACGGTTACGTTTGCAACGGCCGCAAGGGCCTGGGCTTTATTGGCATTACGCCCCTTGGTATCGCGCATCGTGGCGTACACGTGGTGCCCTAAGGCGGCCACCGTATGGGCGGTTAGCCAGCCAAAACCACTATTTGTTCCCGTTATTAATACGATCTTTTTGCTCATCTTTTTTAATTGTTTAAATGAATAAGCAAATGTTGGAAATGACAACGGGAAAACATTTACCATTTGGTAAAAAGCACCGTTAACGGATATTACGGCGTATACGGCTCAGCGATTGCTGGGTGATGCCCAGGTATGAGGCCACGTATGAAAGTGGGATACGGTTGATGAGGTTAGGGAAGCTTTGGATGAATGACAGGTAACGCGTGGTGGCATCTTCCGATACCAGCGGACTGCGCCGCTCCATGGCCAGCAAAAGGCATTTTTTTACCATCTTGGCTTTCATCATTTCCCAGCCCACAATGGTGTTGGATATCTCGTCCCAGTCTTTTTTAGTAAAAGCAAGTACTTTGCAGTCGGTTACTGCCTGTACATATTCCGAGGCTGCGATCTGCGATTCAAATTTTTCATTGTCCACCACAAAATTGCCTTCATCCACAAAATAATTAGATATCTCTTCTCCCTTGTTGTTATAATAGCAAAAGCGGAACACGCCTTCCAGCACAAAAGCCACATACCGGGGCACTTTCCCGGCTTCCGACAGGTAATCGTCTTTTTTGAGTTCAAGTGTTTGAACCTTGCTCAGCAAAAACTCGATTTGTTGTTTGTTCAGGTCACCAAATTGCAGGATCAGATTTATAAGCGCTTCCATCACTTAAAGATAGTACACGGCGCGGGGCATTCATTTATCATATGGTAAAAAATGAAGTGAGCCGGACAAAAGCGTTCAAAAGCCCGTGAGATCTTCAGTAGCTGTCATTAACTGATTTACCCATTAGTCTCCATTGTTCATTTTAAGCGAAGTTGGAACTATCCCAAACTCTTTTTTGAAGGCAACAGAAAAATGGGATAAGGATTCAAAACCGAGTTCAAGATAAATATCCGAAGGCTTCCTGCCTTGATGCTGCACAAGAAAATAGGCCTCCTGCAAACGCTTTCTCACCAACCAGCGGCTTGGGGAGTCCTTAAATACCAATTTAAAGTCGCGTTTGAAAGCAGAAAGGCTACGTCCTGTGAGCAAAGCGAATCGCTCCAGACTGACATTGAACCGAAAATTCCGGTTCATGTAGGCTTCTATATTAATTTTTTGAGGGGTATCGAAATTAAAGAATATACCCGCAAGCTCAGGTTGCGACCTCAGCAGGATGATCAGCAGCTCCTCGTATTTAACATCTTCAAAGGCGGCGTCCAGTTCCATAGCACCTATATAATAAGGTTTTATCGACCGGATAAAGCTGTAGATCAATTCAGTTTTAGCAACCTCTATAATAGCCCGTTCGGACCAAAACTTTGCGATGTTGTTTTGGTGCTTTTGCCCAAACTGACGGAGGAACTCCTCATCAAAACAAAACAGGATCGGCTCAAAATCTTCAGTCGTGCTGTTGAGTATGAATTTGACCAGGTGGTTTCTGCGGGCAATACAGCAATCACCCGATCGGTAGGTGTAAATTTCGTTTCCGTCAAAAAAACTGACGCTACCTTTGGCAACATATAAAAAAAGATGGTCGGGGATGAACTGTTCTTTCAGTATATCAGGCTTCAAGTGATTAGTTATCGATCTCATCTTGCCGGGTTTAGTTTTGCTAAGCCGTTTCACCTTTGAAGGGATGCCCTAAATAGATTAGCAACAAAGGCACGATCAAAAATGGCACTTCTATTAAAGCGAACTTGTAATTTCCTGCTTTCAGCGCTAAGGCCATCATGATTACCAACTGCACCGCCCGAAGCGCGTTTCCCCAAAAGAACGTCTTGGGAAATAAGATCAATATGGCCGTGGTGATCGCCCATACGCCAAACACCATGCGCATTGCATCCGTTATCCCCAGGACCGACATCATATGGATGTATTCTTCAGATGGTTTCTTCCATGCCCGGCCGCCATGGCCGATACCTAAATATAAAGAAATCAACATCAAAGCGCCGCTTAAGATCTTCATATCAGTCAGTTTTGATCAGGTTATATTTGACCATGCTGTCTACCGATGCCAGCAATGTTTCTTCCTGCGAGGCAATAGGGCTCCAGCCTAATACGGTCCTGGCTTTTTGATTGCTTATATTCCGGTTCATCCTGATGAGTAACAGCGCTTCTTTAGCCTGCTTGTTGACTAATGACCCTAACCGCAGGATCCAGGTCGGTAGCCGTCTTGTAGCCACCAGTCGCGATACATCCGGTCGTTTGTTCCTCAATAATGCGGCAATTTCAGGCAATGAAATTTGTCCGTCTGCACTGGCAATAAAGCGTTGGCCACTGGCCTCAGGAATTAACATTGCCCGGATATGCAGATCTGCGACATCCCTGACATCTACTAGGTTAAGCGAAATGTCCGGGACTGCTTTCATCGATCCGTTCAGCAGGTTTTTAAGCAAATGGAAGCTACCTGAGGTATGCGCGCCCAGCGTCGGACCCAAAATGGCAACGGCATTGATAGTTACCAATTCCAGCTTGCCGCCTTCCGATCCTATGAAATCCCAGGCTGCTCTTTCGGCCAGTGTTTTTGATTTTTCGTAAGCCGATAGCCCCTTTGCTGCCGTATCCGTCCAGTCCGTTTCTGTGGTTTCCCTGCTCTTATCGGTTTGCGTAAAGCCGACCGCACCAAAATTGGAGGTCATTACTACCCGTTCCACTCCCCCAAGCTTCGCGAACTTCAGGATACGCAAAATGCCTTCCACCGCAGGCCGGATGGCTTCCTGCTCATTTTGGGGCTTCTCAAAGAACACTGGAGAAGCTACGCTCAATACATATTTACAACCTTTCATCACCTGTTCCCAGTTATCGTCTTTGGTAAGTTCTGCTTCTGCATAAGAGAGATGATCAATGGCCGTCACGCCCTGAGCTATCAGCGTGTTTTGCAATTGGGTTTTACTTGCCAGACTACGAACAGTTGTCCTCACCCGGTATCCTTTTTGTAATAATTGCAGAATGATCTGCCGGGCAACAAACCCCGTTCCACCCGTTACTAAAACGGTTCCTTTGTCTTCCATTTTCTTTCGATTAAAATATGACACAAAGGTCCGGGTAAAAATGAAGGACAAGTTTTCTGAAAAGTCCAATTTGTTTTATTGAGCGGTCCATCCAAATGGCGTGTGGTTGCACAGTTGGACACGGAGAGAATCAGGAGCTTTCTTTCGTATCGCCTTATTGGTAGGTAACCTGATCATTTCAGTTGAAGGATTGCCGGAAATCCAATGGGCTTTGGTTAGTCTTGCTTTTAAATAACTTATTGAAAGATTGAGGATGCTCAAAACCAAGTCGATAGGCGATCTCACTTACGGACAGCCTCGTCGTAGATAATTTTTCTTTAGCCTTCTCGATCAGTTTCTCATGGATGATCTGTTGCATTGTCAGACCGGTCAATTGTTTTAGCAGGCTACTTAAATACTTGGCGGATATGTTCACGGCATCGGCAAAGTATTGAACGGTTGGCAGTCCTTTAGAAAGCAGCGCTTCGTTGTTTAAATAGGTTGTTAAGATCTCTTCTACCTGGTTTAAGACCTGATGGTTAGTGATTTTTCGGGTGATGAACTGACGCTGGTAAAAACGTTTGGCATAATTCAGCAGGGTCTCCAGGTGTGAGATGATAATGGCCTGACTGAACTTATCAATGTTGGAATAATATTCAGTTTTGATATTTTTTACCAGGTTATTGATCACAATTTCTTCCTTATCGGAGAGAAATAGCGCTTCACTGGTAGCATAGCTAAAGTATTCGTATCGCCTGATTGTGGAAGCAAGAGATGTGTTCCAAAGAAAGTCGGGGTGTACAAAAAGCATCCAGCCATCCAGGTCGGGAGGTACGCCGTTCTGTTCGCCACGTAAGACCTGGCCGGGAGACATAAAGGCCATAAGCCCTTCGTCAAAATCGTATTTTTGTTGCCCGTAATGTAAGCCGTCACATCCTCTTTTCATTGATATCACATACAAGTCGAATACGACCGCTTCTATACCTGTATCATTTCTCAGACCCTTCAGATCAACGATGCTGATCAGCGGATGATGGGGTTTAGGAAGGCCCATCAAACGATGTATTTCCGTTATGGAAGTGATCCGGTAGGGTTTGCTGTTTGCCATATTATAAGTTATTTTAATTTAAACGGATACTTTAGCCATACCATCACTAATGGCATCGCTAAAAATGGGATCTCTATCAACGCCATGCGGTAATTTCCCGCTCGCAGCGCCAACCCCATAATCATAACGATCAGGATCGCATTTAGCATATTGCCCAGGAAGAAGGTCCGAGGGATAAGCAACAGTACGCCGACCCCTATGGCTACAGCAGCCAGATATGGAATGAACGTTTCGCTGATCCCTAAACCTTCCATCATCTTAACGGAATCCGGATTGTTTTTGTAATGCATGGTATCCCAGGCATGTTTAAAACTGAGCGTCACCGAAATGAGCAGCAGCGCTGCTGAAATAATATTTTTTATCATGGTTTAATTAAGGATAAAAGTGTTCATGATGTAACCTCCGAGTATTGCTATCGGCACGCCGATCATTGCGCTTGTTAAAGCTCTTTTAGCCTTATTTGGATGCGTCTTTCTGTGTCTGAAATAAAGGAAGAATCCTATAGGACGAACGGCATTGGAAATGACGAACCAAAATGCCGACAGCGTGTCTTTATTATCTTTCATGAGTATTGCTTTTATAATTTACTGAACTCTTTTCCATTTAAATGATTTGCCCATCAACGGTATCCCTTTGTAGCCCCGGGTCTCAAGTTCATTAGGACCTTTCAGTTTACCTTTGAAACTATAGGTGTTTCCGTCCTGCACGCTATACAGCTTACCATCCACATACTCGCCGTCTTCATAGGTAAGGTCAGTGATATGCGTAAGGCCTTGCACTGACCTGGCCCGGAGTTTTTCATTAGGATTTTTAACGTCCTTCTTTGATGTTTTGCCATCTGCTTCGAACATCTCTTTCGACCATAACAGTTTGGCCGAGTATGTGTTACCTGCTTTGAACACCTCGATCCTGTAATCATCACATTGCCATACCCCTGTGATTTGGTCTGCAGGTAGTTGCTGCGCGAAAGATGCCAGTGATAACAGCAGCCCAAACACTGCCAGTATTGATTTTTTCATATCTGATTTTTATTGCCGATTATTAAGTTGTTTGAATTTTTCAAATTCTTTGTGCCCCAACTTCATCAATTGGTTAGGCATCAGCCTGCTTAAAAATTTTATCACCTTCACCAGGAATGGCTTAATCTCAGGTGTGTCGTTAAGAAGTCCTTTGATGGCTACACTCACCAGTTTATCCACCTCCATCATTTGACTCGGATTAGGAGGAAGCACCCAATCATTCTGAAGATTGGTATTCACTCCCGGAGGGACCAGTTCGAATACCTTGACACTGGTTTTGTTCAATTGAAGGCGCAGGGCCAGGGAGTAAGCATGAACTCCTGCTTTTGAAGCGCTATAAACCGGAGCCGTAGAGTAAGGCATGAAAGCAATGGCAGAGGAAACGTTCACAATTGCCGCCGTTGGCTTTTTGATCAGGTGCGGCAAAAATTGATGAACCATCCGGATCGTTCCCGTGAGATTAATATCGATCTCACGGGTGATGTTTTCCAGGTCCTTACCGGTGTCCTGATCGTCAAGCAACCGCATTTCACCTGCATTGTTAACGATCACATTCAGATCAGGAAATCGTTGTGTCACTTCTTCATATAGGCGCTCAATATCTTCCGGATCACTTACGTCACTCCGAAAGACCTGTATTTTGGGAAAACGCCTTTTGGTATCATTTAAGGCTTCCTGCTTACGACCTGTAACGATGATTGTTGATCCTTGCTGGGTAAGTTGTCTGACAAGTTCTAAACCTATACCGCTGGTTCCTCCTGTGATCAGGACGGTGCTATTCTTTAAATCCATATTTTCTCATTATTGTTGATGCAAAGTTCAGCCAATGTCGATGGGCAGATGTATCCAAAAGTCACGAAGTTGTAGTTAAAAAGGAAGGTTGCCGGTTTTTATGGCAGGTAAGTAGTACTCCAACTTAATCTAAAAAACATAAATACCATTGGGTTTGCTAAAGCAACTTCAGTGCGAATGAAATTGTCTAAAAACTCACTTCTTTGGCTTCGCAAAGGGGTTAAAAGAAAATCCGATATTGACGTACGGTGCCGCGTCAGCCCTGCCTTCCCAGGTAAAATCCGAGAATGAACGGTCTTTTTCAAACGTCCGGGCGTATGGATTTATACGCACACCGGCCCGCAAAGACAAGATGATGCTCGCAGGCAAAATGTGCTCATAAAGCAACCCTGCATTCACGTCAACCTGGCGATACTGATAGGTTGTGCCGTGCTCGTCAAGATCATCCAGGAAGAAGGTGGTTTGCGGATCCAGTTCCCAACCTGCGGAAAGCCTGCCGTTACCAAATACCTTTTTTCGCAGGTAGGCATACCGTGGCAGAAAGACGTCTGCCATCAGGCTTTCGTTGAACTTATGCTCCAAAAGGAAGGTAGGGAGCACACGGATGAACATACCCGGATCGGTGCTGTACAAAATACCGACATTGATTTTCGTTCTGTTGTTCGCTTTAAGAACAATAGCGCCGGTAAACACTCCGCGAACCCTTTCCAGTGAACGTTCACTCCAGTCTATATTGATGCTACCGCTGTAAATGGCGGTCTTTCCGAAGAGTTTAGAGAAATGGGTCAGGCTCAGACCCTCTGTATGATAATGAAGATCCCTGCTGACGGTTTGTGATGGAGCTGCCGGGGATGTCGGAAAATTATATTCAGCAGAAACATACCGGTAAAAGCCGTTGGCCTGTACTAACCACTGGCGGTTTTGAAAAAGACTGATATTGGCACTTGCACTCAGTTGCGACCATTTGGTGAACTCCCCATCGGGAAGGTCTTGTCCTCTAAGGGTAGACGAGGAGTTATAACTGCCGTATTGTTTATAGTCTATGCTGAATGGCCTGCGTTCGGCAAACTTATCCGCTGCATATTCGGTGACCTTTTGGGCGAGACTATCCTGGTTCTGTGCCTTACCGGTCAATGGGAGCATTGCAATACCCATGATTACTGTTAACGCCAGAATACGGCCGGAAGCTGCTCTTATTGCGCGATGGGCGCCAGAAATTGAAAAACTGTAATTGAACATAATTGCTTGGTTTAATTGTATGGAACTATTATTTTTTATGGCTGAGTTTGATTCTGATGAACATGTCTATGCCGCAGGTAGTCAGGCAGACATAGCGTATAGGCGACCTGACAATATTCATCCTTTGCAGGTGGATTTTGATCGCGATATGGATGATCTGGAAAAGGTAGGTCCGTACCAGGTCGAACTTGTAGAGATAGGTAGAGTCCAGGCTGCCACATATCTTATCGAAGATGGGTGCAAGTGTCAGCACATCTTCCTCATCCAATTCGATGTTTATAGGGTTGCCTGCTTTAAAAAGATCAATGGCCTCGAAATTTCGCCAGATGCCTTTAGCAAAAAATGCCTTGTTAAACGATGTTATATACCCCATATCCTGATCTTCCCATTCAAGATCACCCGACTTGCAGAAGACAAGGGCCGGACGAACCGCTAAGGAGGGGCTCATTCTTAGATATATGTAAAATGTATTTTCATAAGGAAACAACCTGCCTCTTCCACTTTGGCCCGATGGCCACCATACTGCATCAAATTGATCAATTTTCATTTTTGCTCTAAGTATTAGTAAGTATGTCGCCCCAAAGGCCAAACAATACGCGTTCACACAGCTTTATCAGCTGTGATGGCAAACTCGGAGGTTTGCGCTCTGGTCAATGACTTATGTAATGTTATTTAATTAGAGAGAGGTGGCTGTCCATATTCGTTTGGACATTTTGACTGGATGGTTCAGACAGGTGTTCCCCGATCTTTTTGCTGGCGATGAATATGGCAATACTGCTCAGTACACTGGCGACAGGAACCATCATCATTGCCCAGCGTAAACCGTTTACTTCATAAGCCGAACTGACCCCGTCACTGATCATGCCCACGAGCAGCGGCGATAATGCCGGGCCTAACAACCCGGAGGCGATCATGAGCAAGCTGGAAGACAGCGCCTGCTTCCCTGGCCCCGCTATCAGATGACCTGCGCCAAAAGCAAATGGAAGCAGAAACGCAAATGCCAGCATAGCAGGCACAAAAAGCGCAATGGACATCCAACCTTCGGGCACCAGAAGTCCCGCAATTGTTGCGATTGCAGCGATGCCAAATACAACGGCTGGCGGATGCAGTAAACGGCTTGCCCCACGGTTTAAAGCACTGTCAAATAACCGGCCACCGCCTACAGTGCCGATGATGCCCATCAGCCCTTGTAACAAGCCGAATGACAGTCCCACCTGGCTGGCTGTCAGGCCGTGTGTCCGTATCAGGAACGGAGCAGTAAAGGCATAAAATGGAGCAGCGGCAAAACCTAAAAAGTTTGCGCCAATGAACATCCACAGGAACGCCGGTTTCGACAGCAGCTCACGGCCTGCAGACCAGATATTACCGCTATCGCTGCTTGTAGTTGAAGCAATGGCGGTTTTCCCCGTAAACGTCAGGACAAGGATAACCAGTAGTAATCCGACGCCTCCTGCAACCATTAGCGCAATGCGCCATCCGATATGATCACTTGCCCAGCCGCCGACGCCAAATCCTATCATCGTACCCAACGGGATGCCCATTGAATAAATGCCGAGCGCACGACCGCGCCGGTGCCCGGAAATATTCCCGGCGATCAGCGCATGACTAGCAGGGGTCCCTCCGGCTTCCCCAAGTGCCACACCAAAGCGTGAAAGCGCCATCGTTATGAAACCCACCGAAAAACCGCCCAGTCCGGTCATAACGCTCCAGATCAATATACACCAGAGCAAAACCTGCCTGGACGCACCGCGGTCAGCTAACCGCGCCAGCGGCAGAGAGGCCAGTGAATAGATCGCAGCAAAGGCAATTCCATTGATCAGCCCTAATTGGGTATCGCTGAGGTGCAGCTCACTCTTAATGGACTCAGCCAGGATAAAGGGTAGTATGCGGTCGATCTGGCTGAATGCGCTGACCAAAAATAAGGTGATGATGAAGGCCGTTCTGCGTCTACGGCTCAGCAGTGGTGTTGGAGTTATTTGATCGTTCATAACAATGATTTGTTTGTGAGCAGAAATCTTTTAATACCAGGGGAATTATTTTCCAGACAGGACTTTCTCGCCCATCTTAGTGGCTTGTGAAAGCATGAAGTTGGGAGCAAGCCTGCTCAGGATACGCATGATCCTGGCAGGACCAGGGAATATCTCGTAGGTATCACTGATCATCCCTTTAATAGCTTCATCTACTATTTTCTGAGGAGTCACTAACATTTTGGTATCAACATTACCACCATTCCTGAATCTGTCATTCAAGGGTGTTGTGGAGCCCGGAGCGATCAGTTCAAATACTTTGACCCTGCTGGATTTAACCTGTACCCGCAGGCATTGCGTGAACGAGCGTAATCCTGATTTGCTGGCACTATAGACAGGGGCAATTGGAAACGCACCAAGGGCGATACCGGAGGTGACATTCAGGATGGCAGCTGTCGGCTGTTTTTCCAGGTGGGGCAGAAATTCCTGAACCATACGGATGGGTCCCATTAGATTGATCTCTATTTCGCGGGTAAGGTCATACAGATCATGGTCCTCCTGCAGGGCGATCCTGCGCATCTCCCCGGCATTATTAATCAGCATATTCAGCTCAGGAAACTTCTTAGTCACCTTTTCGTACACACCGTTTATATCCTCAACCTTGCTAACGTCACTCTTTATAGTGTTGACACCCGGAAGGATCTTTTTCGTTTCCGCCAGTTTTTGTTCGTTTCTTCCAGTGATGATTATGGTATTGCCGAGTTCGAGGAGCCGGGAGGCAAATTCGAAACCAAAGCCGCTCGTTCCGCCAGTGATCAAAATTGTGTTCTTGCTTAATTCCATCTTGTTTAATTTGATGGAACAAAGATGGCAAGAACCCGTCAGGTGGCCGTTGCAAGAATCAAAACAATGTTTGCAAAAAAGAAACCTTTCCTTAGTTTCTAAAGGTCAGCGGAGAACAGTCGGTCTGTTTCTTGAAAAAGTTAGAGAAATGAGCGACCTCTTCAAATCCCAAACTAAACGCGATCTCAGACACGTTCCATTCTGTTTGCCTGAGCAATATCTTGGCTTCCTGAATGATCCGGTTACTGATCAGGTTTTTGGTTGTATGGCCTGTCTGCTGTTTCAGTACACGGTTCAGATAGTTAACATGGATTGACAGTTGATCGGCATAGGCTTTAGGCGTCCGCAGTTTAAGTCCCTGAAATGGTGAGGCAATGGGGAACTGGCGCTCCAAAAGTTCGGCGAATAATGAGGACACACGGGAGGCGGCGTTATGCTCCTGGTAAAGGTCGGTGGCAGGCTGCAACTTTTGCCCGTAATGGATAAGTTCCATTAGGTAGTTGCGTATCAGGTCATACTTATAAGCATAGTCGGAATTGATCTCCTTATGCATCTTTCTAAAAATTGTTTTGATCTCTTCTTTTTCCTGTTCATTGATATGGAAGCAGGGATACCCCCCGGGCTTAAATATAGGCAGTTCATCAAGTACAACACCACTTTTGGATTGAGCAAGAAAATCAGCACTAAAGAGGCAAAAGTAGCCACGCTGGTCCATGTCCTTCGCGATCCAGTTATAAGGCACCTTAGGTGTGGTGAACATTAGTGCCTGCGTTTCGATATCAATTACCTTATCGGCATATTCCGCCCGGTTACGTCCGTCGATGAGGTTAATCTTATAATAAGCACGTCTGTTGTAGGTCATATTTGGCTTTACCTTAACCAGCTTTGCCAATTCACTGACATCAAATACATTGAAATGGCCCACTTCTTTTGTTAGTCCCTGGGGCAATAACTGGCTAATATCCTTATTCAAATTCTCGGAAGCCTTTTTATAAAAGCCTTCAAGTGTGGTAATTTCCATATCGAGTGATTTGCAAAAAACAAATATAAATATTTTTCCTGCTTTTAAACACTACTCAAAACTGCACTCGAAACTTTTATAGATGCCTTGGGTGAATTGGACAAAGCTTAGGGTTGACCACTTGCACCGACGCGGCTTGTCCCTTTTTAAATAATTTTTTTAGAACGTGTGTTCGCTGCCATTCAAATCAGTAAAACATAATCCAGATTTGGAATATAGCCATTCGAATGTGGTTGGCGCAAATGGTCAATTGTATTTGGCAAAGTTGGTCAATGCAAAAAGGTGCAGATGATCAAAGGCAATCTTTTTTCTATAATGATGACACTCGACCACTATGTGCTGGTATTACAGTTAGCCTCCTTTGTGCGACTACACAGCCGGGCGCTGGGTTGAAAGTCGCTATTAACAACTCTTGATCTGCACGCAAGCCCCTGCTACAAAAAGCTTCGCTTCTGCTATTGCAATGGTCGCCTCCTTTTCTCCGGCCTTTTTAATCCAGTCCTTCTTCTCATCAACTAAATACTTATTGAACTTATCTTCTGTTTGCTTGTTCTTAATAAGTTGGTAGGTAAATCTGGCTGCATTTGCCAACTGATACGGATGCAGATCTTTCACAGCTGGAAAGCATTGTGCCTTTAGGCACGGATACCGGCGCACCTTACGATGAGTTAAGTATAGGCCTTATTGACTAATTCAATGAAGATTTGAACTGGGCAGGCGTTACCTGCGTTTTGGTCTTGAAAAGCCGGCTGAACGATTGCGGATGTTCAAATCCTAATTGATAGGCGACTTCGCTAACGGTCAGCGTGGTGGTGGCAAGCAATTCCTTAGACCTTTCGATCAGCTGCTCATGGATATGCTGCTGCGCACTGAGTCCTGTAAGCGAGCGTAACATATCACTCAGGTAGTTCGGCGTATAATTCAATTGTTCAGCGAGGTACTGAACAGTAGGCAGACCACGATCGATCGGCTCTTCTTTTTGGAAATAGCTATTGAGGGCCGCTTCGAACTTCTGAAGGAGATCGTTGGTGGCTGCCTGCCGGGTCAGGAACTGACGTTTATAGAACCGCTTGGCGTAGGTCAGCAGAAGTTCTATCTGTGCGATGACCACCTCCTGGCTGAAATCGTCAATGCGGCTGTTCAGTTCCTCTTCGATGATCCTGAAAATAGATGCAACGGTGGTCCTTTCCTGCAGCGAAAGGTGAAGCGCCTCGTTCGATGAATAAGAAAAGAATCCATACTGCCTTATCTTAGCAGCAAGGGGATGACCCTGTAAAAAATTCTGGTGAAAGATCAATGAATAGCCTTCATTTCCTTTGTACCTGGATGTGCTGCCAACGACCTGGTTAGGCGCAGTGAACACCATACTCCCTTCATCAAAATCATAGTACCCCTGGCCGTACCTGAATTTGCCACCCAGCTTCTCGATAAAGGATATCTTATAAAGTGTTGTCACATAACTCACCGGTAACCGGCTTAGGTTGATCCGTTCGTCACGGGTATCAAACAGGGTGATCAGGGGATGCTTAGGCCCCGGCAGGTCCAGCATACGGTGAATCTCCTTAATAGATTCCAGTTTGGGAACTTTGGGCTTTTCCTTTTTCATAACTAAAAGTAAGAAATATGACCGGCACCTGTTTCGCCGGTCATATTGGATAAATTGTCGTTTTAAAGTACTGGCATTACCAGGGTAATTTGCCTTCCGGGCCCGTAAAGCCGCCAGTTGGGCCGTCGGTTTCCAGCGCAACGCGAATAGGTTCACGAGAGCCCACTTCCAGGCTATCCGTACCCTGGAAATTATTAAGGGCCGTTGCTGTGTAGCCCGGGCTGGTTGCATTTACTTTAATGCCTTCTTTTTCCAGTTCTATGGCGAAGGCCAGCGTAACGGCATTAAGTGCAGTTTTGGACGCGCCGTATACAATGCCAAAATGCTCCCGCGCCCAGCACTCCGGATCAGCTATCCAGGTTAGCGAGCCGAGGCCGCTGGACACATTAACGATACGTGCCGCTGATGATCGGCGCAGTAAGGGCAAAGCCGCCTGGGTGACAGCGATCACACCGAATACGTTGGTCTCCCAAACGGTGCGTACTTCATCCAGCGATACGTTGACGGCACGGCCGGTGCGCATCAATTCCTCCGGATTCTTCGGGGCATTTCCCGCATGCGAAATACCTGCGTTATTCACCAGCAGGTCAAGGCGGCCATATTCACTTGTTATTTTTACTACAGCCGCATTAATACTATCCTGCTTTGTGACATCCAGTTGCACTGCTTTTGCATGGCCGCCGATCTCCGCAGCCGCCTTTTCACCGTTCTCCAATTTACGGGAACCCAGATAAACAATATATCCGTTCGCGGCAAGCGCTTTGGCAATTTCATTACCTACACCTTGATTGGCGCCGGTTACCAACGCAATCAGCGCTGTGTTTGTAGATGGTCCGTTATTACTTTCCATGATATAAATGATTAATAGTGCAAAGATGGTTACCATCATTTTTGTCAATGTAACCGAATCAAGGATATTCCTAACTCAATCATCTTTTACTAAAAAAAGCTGCACCTACGACCAGATCAGCTAACAGGGACGCTTCACAGGGATTTTCAAAGCACAGTAAAAGGAGCAAACGCCGTCCAGCACTACTATATGACTCATATGTCCGGGAGGTTCTAAAGCCGCTCTGCAGGCGGTGTTAGCGCCTTGGCCATGCTCAACGATAGCAAACTTTTTATGACACTGCTTCTTCATCTTCAACTGTATCAATAGCTTTGGCTCGTTCAGAAGACCAGCTATGATATGTGGATTGGCAGGCGGTAAAGCAGCTTTGATAATCTGCCAAAGTCTCTCAAATCCGGGCATGCCACAGTAAACTTTTTGCCTCATATTATGCTACTTTGTGCCAGGCTGTGTGGGTGCGTGGATGCCTATGAAGCAGTAGAATTGGGTAACCTGCACCGTCATAGCGGACTCACAGGGTAACCTCAGATAAGGTGAGTGTACTTAAAATACAGTTTTTAAACATAGCTGATAAAGCTAATGGAATGAATCAATTAGAAGGCCTGAAAACACAAGAGCAAAAGGATTGCTACCTTTATCCATAATGTAATGGATTGTTTATGAGCCTGACCATCCAATCAAGATTGCCGGATAGTTCTATATCCCAGTTTGTTCACAGCTTCTGGACGCTGGAAAACAGCACGGGCAATGACATCCCTTCGACTGTGCTACCTAATGGAATGGTGGACGTGATTGTATCAAAGGTAAATGCTGAACATTGGGAGATAATAGTGAGGGGTATTGACACAGAACCTTCCCAAGTGAGCATTGTAAACGGGACAAAGATGTTCTCGATAGGCTTGAAACTCCTGGCAGTAGAATATTTGCTTGGGGATTCCATAAAAGATGTGCTGAACGGAGGAAGAAGTATCCCATACAGCTTTTGGCAATTTGACGAAAACGATTTGAGCAGTTTGGAAAACTTTTGCAATAAGGCCACGCAAAAGATAAAATCCGTTGCCGACGGGCAAATAGATGACCGTAAGAAAAACTTATTTGACGTTATCTACACAACTCACGGTTCTGTAACAGTAAAAGAGCTTTCTGAGAAAGTATTCTGGAGCAGCCGCCAGATCAATCGTTACTTTAATGAGCAGTTTGGTATATCACTAAAAACATACTGCAATGTGCTTCGTGTTGGTGAATCCTTCAGGCATATCAGCGAGGGCAAACTTTTTCCAGAACAAAATTTCACCGACCAGAATCATTTCATCAAAGAAATTAAGAAGTATACAGGCGTTACCCCCAAGGTGCTGAGCAAAAACAAGAATGCACAGTTTGTAAATATTACAGCCATTAGAAATTTCCCTTCCTAAAAAACGGCTGATTTTTACTATTCCGTTTCCTGCTGACGTAACAATTTTGCCCTATAATTAATAAAGCAAAATGTTATTGACTTCAAAAAAAATCGCCATTATTGGCGGCGGGCCAGGCGGATTGACACTGGCAAGATTGCTGCAGCTAAACGGCGTTGATGTAAAAGTGTATGAAAGAGACAAGGATAAAAGTGCCCGTGTACAAGGCTCGCCGCTTGATCTGCACGACGAATCGGGGCTGGCTGCCCTAAGCAAAGCTGGCTTGTTAGATGCGTTCAAGCAGAACTTTCTTGCCGGGGCAGACCGCCTGCAGATTATGAACGAACATGCCGAGGTACTTTTTAGCGACCATGCAACCAAACAAATAGAAAATTTCGACAGCAAAGATTTCCGTCCCGAAATCGACCGGGGCGTGCTGAGACAACTCTTGCTCACGTCTCTGCACCCAGGAACAGTAGCCTGGAATAGCCACTTCATTTTAATGGAAAAACAAAAGGAGGGCCGGCTGCTACATTTCAAAAACGGAATAACAGCTTATGCTGATATTGTTATCGCGGCCGATGGTGCCAACTCAAAGGTGCGTCCATATATCACAGATTTTAAAGCCTTCTATTCAGGTATTACGATGCTTGAAGGCACTATATATGAAGCCAGCAAAACAGCACCTCATATTTCTGCCATGCTTGGTGGCGGAAAAATAATGGCATTTGGGGACAGGAAGAATGTAATGTTAGGACAAAAGGCAAACGGCGTAATCGGTTTTTATGCCAGCTTCAAAGCCAGCGAAACCTGGGCAACGGATAGCGGATTGGATTTTTCTAATAAGGCACAAACGTTGCAGTGGTTTAAAAGCGAATATCCCGAATGGAGCAGTATCTGGCACGAGCTGTTTGAAGCTGCTGCGACGCCTCTCATTCCGCGGCCCATATTCTGTATGCAATTGGATCAAATCTGGAAAACCTTACCCAATCTTACTATGGTTGGCGATGCGGCGCATGTGATGCCGCCGTTTGCTGGCGAGGGGGTGAACATGGCGATGCTTGACGCTTTGGAGTTGAGCGAAAACTTGACATCTGGTAATTACAAGACCATACAGGAAGGTATTGCCAACTATGAAATGCGGATGCAGCAAAGAGCAGCAAAGGCTGCCCAGGAATCCCTGATCAATGGCGATCTGATGCACAGTGAAACTGCCCTGACCAGAATGCTTGAATTCTTTAATGGGCATCACGCTCAATAGGA
>NZ_VVIP01000054.1 GCF_009650435.1 Foetidibacter luteolus | reverse complement strand
GCGGCGCTGTAAGTACGCAGGCTGGATACCGGTGACGCAGGAAGTGAAGCAACAGGCCGCCAGGTAGCCCCATCAGCAGAACGTTGCACTACAAATTGGGCGCCGCTGCGCAGGCCAGCCGCCTGCCAGGTGATTATGACTGCGTTGCCGGACCAGGTTGCCTTTATCAGCGGTACCCCAGTTGCCAGTACGGGAAATGTAGTGGCGGCCACTGTAAAAAGGCGGGTTGTATTGGGCGCAAAAAGAGAAGCAGTGGCCAAAGGGTCTAACTGCAGGGTAAGTATCCTGCCGGTTCTGTTGTAACTATAACCGGCAAACCCATTTGAACCCGGCGAAACCACGGTAGCGTTGGTGAAATCGCCGTCCGCATTATCATAACTTCCTCCGCTGTTGCGGTCCACCAGCAGGCGCAGGTTATCATCGTCCCCCACACTGCAGTTCATGACCAGTTCAATGGTAAATGCCATCGTAAACCCTGTATTTTGTATTTTAAATTCCCGGTCAATACGGCTACCCGGCGTATTAGGCGGTAAGAGAACAGCAGGGAGTTCGGATTCGGTGGTTGCTGTTCCGCAAAGGGGCCCTGAATTGCTGCCCAACATCAGGAAGGTTTGGTCTGTGTAGGAAGAAGTATTGGCAGCATTAGTAGTTTGCAGGGTGGACGTATAGATCCTGACCGAATCACTAAGCAATTTTGACTGCTTCTGATACAGTCCCGAACCGTACAAAAAGGCACTGTCTCTTGCCAGCCCAATGATATTGTTCCAGTAAGTTGTTCCTGTTACCCCCTGGCTAAAGACGGATACTGACTGGGAGCTTACATAGCCCGCCGTTGCGTCTAGCCCGGACGGATCCAGGGTAACAGCATTTTTGATGGCCAGGTAACTCTCCACTCTCCTGGTCTCTGCCAGGCTGAGTTGCCTGTTGTAAGCGATGGATTCAGATAATTTGTGGTTCAATCCATAGCTGTATCCCATAAAACTGCCGATGCGTACCTGGTAAGTAAAACCAGAAGAGAGGGATGAAATAGTGGTTCCTGCAACCGTTGCCCTGCTGCCATTGGCGGCGGCATAGGCTGTACCTGATCCGGCGGTACCCTGGATGGAATAGATATTTGGACGTGTTGTATTCTGCGCCGGAAAGTAGGCGGATGCAGGGTAGTAGATATTGTACCCGTATAGCTGGGCATAGGAAGGACGGAAACCGGAGCAGCAACGGTCGGCGCCGCACGGAGATGTGGTTGACGTGGCTGGCATGACGGTTTGTTGGTCACTGATTGTTCCTGTACCAAATATGCTCCCGGCACCGGCACTCACCGGCAACGCATTATTGGCAAAGCTGTTGGAGGACGGGCCGAAATAGATGTCCGCTGTCGCTGTAGTCCAGCGCATCACCGGGTTATAGTTAAAGCCTGTATTATCTCTTGTTATGGTCGTACTGTTGGGAACTACAGAAGGTATTGAGGAAAGTAAACCCTGGTTTGCCCTGGAAGAGATATTACCCGAGCTAAAAGAAACATCTTTGTCAGCTTTCAACCACAGGTTAAGCCCTGCTGCTCAATGAGGGGCATGAACCCCTTGCTGTCGTTAGTTCATACTAAGACGCTGATAGTTGGTTACTACGTTGCCAAAAAGATAAAATACCGAATAAACGGGGCATTTATTTTCCATTTGAGATGCTTATAGCCAGGAGCTTGGGTTTTTATGTCTTGAAAGAAATCGGCGAAAATCATCAAGGTTCCCTCTGTTTCGACGGTGCGTCCGTAGTGCTGTGCTATCTGGTTCAAGTTAACAGACAGTCAGGAATATGTACTGATATCACCAAAAACGCCAATAAATGTAACACCATGCCAGTGCATAAAGTGCAAACCACAGTGGTACTGCCTGCCACCAAGGACGCTTCCGCCGGGCCGGATCGAAATCGGTTACCCATGACGCCCGCCAGACGTAACGATCAATTACAGCATTATCATGAGCAACTGTAAACAGCGATACTAATACGACTAGCAGCATAGTTAAGATTTGTGCTATTGCGCCTTCGTAAAGCCAATGTAAGGTTACTTCATTCCAGCGAAGGATAGCAGCCAGTGCAATTTGAATGATAACCCCGCCAATAAGCCCGCTGACAGCCGCCGTGTATGTAGTTCTCCGCCAAAATAACCCAAGCAATAAAACGGATATAAATGGCGTGGCCATATAAGTTACGCCTGTTTGAAAGTACTTAAACAACCCAACGCTGCCCACCAGCGGCGATATCAATGCCGCAATCAACAAGGCCACTGCCCCGGATATTTGCCCGGTGACAATCATCTCCCGGTCGGCGGCTTTTTTGCGAAAATATTTCCGGTATACATCCAGTGAAAAAATAGTAGCGATGGAATTGGTTAATGCGCTTACTGAGCACATTACCGCTGCAAGGAAGCCGGCAAGAATAACACCTTTCAGCCCTGATGGTGCAAACAATTGCAAGGCCAGTGGAAAAGCTTTATCCTGCTGGTCTGGCAGTAAGGATGGCCCCTGCTTCATAATATCCAGCCAGTGAAACATAACAAGGCCAAGCAAACAGGTAACCAACGGGCGTATGATATTGATAAAACCTGAAAATACGAGCCCCATCATACCATCCCAGGTTGTTCTTGCGGATAGTATGCGTTGTATCATTACCTGGTTAGATGATTGATAAAACAAGAACACACCAAGTGAAGCAAGGACTAATCCTGCAAACGGCGCTTCCGGGCTGGATGCCGGATGATACAAATGAAATCTTTCCGGCGCTGCCTGTACCATCGCCTGCCAGCCACCGGGTATATGGTTTAGCGCCAGGAAATAAAAGATAACGCCACCACCCACAAGCATCACGCACTGTATGGCATCCGTCCACATCACGGAACTTAACCCTCCTAAAAGCGTGTAGCTCGCTGTCATGATTAAAATACCGGCCATTACATAAGACTGGGGCCAGCCTGTTAAAGAACTGATGGTGATACTGCCACCATAAATAACGGGCGGAAGAAACACAAAAATATAGCCTACCAAAACCACGATGCTGTAGATAGCGCCACAGGCAGGGCCAAAACGACGGTTCAGCAACTCGGGCACCGTCATGATTTTATTCCTTAGATAAAGCGGGATAAAGAATATCATCATCAGCAGGTAGGTGGGCAATGTCCACCACTCCCAGTTGGCTATCGCAAGCCCGGTTTTATATGCCGCACCAATAGTGCCCACAATCTGTTCGCTGGAAACAGAGGTGGATACAAAAGCCGCACCTATAAGGTACCAGGGCATTTTACCGGAAGCAAGAAAATAACCTTCGGTGGTTCGCTTGATGCGGCGGGCGGCAACAAGGCCAATAGCCAGAACCAGTAAAGTTTCAGCAACAATGATGATAACGTCAATGACCGATAAATGAAAAGTTGGCATTTTAAAAAAATACAAGTGTAATAAATAGGTTAGTTCCCGGTTACCATCCAGCATTGGCGATGCTGCTTCGTTTCGCCTGGTTTTACCCGGTATTCCGGGCTAACAGTTTCCAATTCTATAAAATTGTTGCAGGCAAAAATTTCCATTTTACTATCCCCTGATATATGTTCCTCGCCATCAATCTGAAGATTTCCATTTAATTGCGCCGCAGTTAAAACGGGCTTTGTGGTGTTGCAACTTATCTTCCCCCTGAAGTTATGATTGGCTGGTACTGCCTTCCATTTATCCATCACCCAATCTCCCGTTTGTGTTCCCGGCAAATAGTGTATAGTTCCGTCAAAATAACCTTCAACTAATGCAGTTCTCGGTACACAGGTTATCGCCCATAAACTACCCGACCATGGCTTATCATTTTTATTCTCCAGTTGATGATTTATATAGACCCCACCGGCATGCGCCGAAATATTCATCGACAACAATAGTTTATCGGGGCGAAGGTTACTAACCGTTAATGCACCGTTATCAATGCTATACCTGCAAGGCCCATTGTCGGGAAGATAGCTGGCATCACACTCCGGGGCTACGGTAAACCGGTGGCCCCCATACAACTTCCACTCCCCTACCGAAAAGCCGGTATTATCTTCATACAATAAATTCTTACTGTCCCGGTAAGCCAGAGAAAGAATTCGCGGACCGGCAGATACACCAACAATCAATTCCATATCGCCATTAAGGCATTCTACTACCTGCCAGCTATTCCATTTTTTTACCTTGAAATTCATGGTAATATCCTGCTGGTTAATCCACGTTGATAGGCATCCAGCCGGCAAAAAGCTTCTGCATATTTACATCCTGCTGCCAGCCCACGAAAACCCGACTGCAATTCTATCATGTTCATGACATCAGTATTGGCGAGATCCCTCATAGCTTCAACCTGGCTTTTATGGCAGCTCAGCATTTTTTTCTTGGTATCGAACACGCCGCTGATATCAACATATTCTGTTGGGTTAAACCCGATGCCCCCGAGATTATCCATCAGGTAAACCTGCGCTTTGGCGAAGCGGCAGGCAGGCAAATCCTGGTTGGGAATAAAGGGCAAACCCTTTTGAAAATAGGCGTCAAATACCAGTTGCCCTACATAACGATGATCCGGGTGATAGTCGCCGGGTGAATGGGTGATGATTATATCCGGGTCTGCTTCCCGCAGTATATCAATCATTCTTTTACGCTGTGCTGCATCAGGAAAAACATGCTCATCCAAAACACCGCCCCATATAAGTGAGGCGCCAATTACAGCCGCGGATGCTTCGGTTTCTTTCCGCCTTATTTCTCTTAATTCATCCGGCTTTATAGCAGCATCGCCCATGCTCCCATCCGTAAATACCGCCATCGTTACATGATGCCCGTTTTGTGCGTACAGCGCAAGTGTGCCGGCACAAAGAATTTCAATATCATCAGGGTGTGCTGCTATCGCTATAACATTCATAAGTTTAATACACAGTTTAAAAACATGTCGAGTACATTAATCGGAATCTCGCATTTGTAATTAGCGTTTGTTTTATACATTTTTAGGTTCATCGTAAAAATCCGTACCTAACCGGTTAATCAGTCGGGGAGCGCTACATAAGGGGTTGAACGTAAAGCATAAGCCGGGTAACGCGGTAAAGCCTGACTGGCTGCCGGATTGAAACGGAAAGCCCGCAACCACGAGGAACGAGTGGTGAGGACTTGCAGTGAAAAGCCGGGACTACAGTTACATTGAAATACTATAACTGAAAGCCCCATATTTTTTCGGATAATTTTACGGGATGCCATGTATGCATTTTTAAGATGACTATTTTTTAAGATACCAACTGCGGCCTTTCATGGGATCATAGTTGCGTCGCAATCACTTTATCGTCCGCCTATAATGGCAGCTTCAAGAAGAACATTTTGTTCAAACCATTTTAAAGTACCCCATACCTGTCATACACCGTTCTCAACGAATCACCGTTCAGCAGATCCTTTCTCGAGTTGTTTTCTTTGATAAGCTTATCATAAGCCATTTCCAAAACCTGGTCTTCTACCTGGCGTGGCACCACCACAATACCGTCGAAATCGGTAAAGATGAGTTCGCCAGGATGCACCACCACATCGCCACAGCGAACGGGCACATCATAAGAAATCACCTTGCCCCGGCCCAGGCTATCCAGGGGCCTTATACCACCACAAAAAACAGGATATTCCATCTGCATAATTTTCTTGCAGTCACGCACCATGCTGTCGCAAATGCAACCCACAGAGCCATTGCGTTTGGCAATAGTGCTCATTAATTCGCCCCAGGGCGCATTGGTTCCGGCAAAGTCGGTTGAATGCACTACCACATCTCCATCCCGTAATGAATCCACCGCCGCGATTTCCATATCGTAAGAATCGCTTTCCACAAAATCTGTTTCCATCCAGCGCAACGTTCTGGCCCTTCCCACTATCGTGCAATTTTCGGTATCCAAAGGCCTTAACCGCTGATGCATGGCCTGGTTACGATATCCAAGGCTGTCAAGTGTATCGCAGAGAAGTGGCACATACAAATGCTCCTTTATCCAGGCAAATTTCTCCGCATCGGTTTTGAACAAAACATTTACTTCCATATACTTTAATTTAAGAGCCATCAATTGTGGTTTTATAGAATTTGATTTTAACTCCACACAAAAGGTTCTAGTGGATTCGTGATAACACATTTGCTTTCCGGGGCCAGCTTTTCGCAAAACCATTTAAAGCTTTGCGGGTTCTCCGAGTTCAGTGGCATCAGGTCGTAATGGTTAGGAAAAACATAGCTCGGTTTTACATGGGCTGTAACCTGTGCTGCCTGTTCCGGCCCGGTATTGCCCCATTTACCGTTGATGGGGATAAGCATTACCTCAGGCTTATGCGGAGCAGCCTGCAATACAAGTGAATGATAGGCTGTATCGCTGGTGTGATACACTGTTCTTCCGTTATCGAATTGCAGTAAATAGCCCGTTGTATCAATTACATCAGGCCCGGTAGGAAGGGCGAATATACCGGCAATATTCAGCGGGCCAATACGGTGCTCTTCACCTGCATCCACGCTGATTATTCTTTCTTCCGGTACACCCAGCGTACTTAATTTTTTTGCTGCCAGGCGGGGCAGCACGAACCATGTTTCATTTTTGTGTTGATACCCCGAGATGGTTTCCGGGTCAAGGTGGTCAAGGTGGTCGTGGGTGATGATATATACATCAGCCCTGAGTTCTGCCGGCAATACCGGCGGCGGATAGTTGCGGGAAAAACCAGCCCCGTCTTTGGCTGCGCTGTCGGAAAGATAAGGGTCAATAACAACCATTATCCCGGCAGAGCTGATGATATAACCAGCCTGCCCCAACCACCATAAACAAGCAGCGTCCTCTTTCATTGTATCGGCATAAAAATCTTTCATACTTACAGGTTTACTGAAAAACGCTTCACGGCTTTTTCATTGATGTTGATACCCAAACCGGGCAATTGCGGTAAAGGCATAAATCCGTCCTTATCCAGCTCAACCGGGTTTTCGATGATTTCCCGCAGCATGGGGTTATCGCTTACATTGTATTCCAAAAACAGCGACCGTGGCAAAACAGCATTAAAGTGCAGGCTGGCCGCAGTCAACAGATCTGTAAGCCATGCATGCGGGCACAGGTCTATACCTGCATATTCAGCTTCCCAGGCTATTTTCCTTGCATGGGTAAACCCACCGCACCGGGTTAAGTCTGGTTGAACTACATCTACTTTTCCTTTTTGAATCAGGTCACGAAATCCCCAGGCTGTTGCCTCCTGCTCGCCGGCCGCTATGCGGGTACGCACCCCAGCTTCTTTCACTTTTGCATATCCCTCATAATTTTCAGGATGCAAAAAATCCTCCAGCCAGAAAATATTAAAGGGTTCAAGTGCACGGCATAACTCAATGGCATCGTAGGCACTTCGTTTTACCATCCAGCCAGGGTCTACCATAAGGTCTACATCGGGGCCAAGGGTTTTACGTGCCGCTTCAACAAGTTGTATGTCCTGTTTAAAATCCTGCCCAAATACACCCCAACCAAATTTCACCGCCGTAAACCCTTTAGATAAATAGAACTCACACGCATTTTCAATTGCACCTGTTGTGGGACGAAAAAGCGTTGAAGCATAGGCCCTCACCTTTTCTCTTCTTGCTCCACCTAAAAGGCTGTGGACCGGCCTGCCTGTTGCCTTGCCCATGATGTCGTGGCAGGCAATATCAAAACCGGAAAGCACTTGTATAGCAACACCCCTGCGCCCATAATAAATAGAGCCGCGAAATATCTTATCCCACAATTTTTCCGTTGCAAAAGGGTCTTCACCAATCACCAGTTCACGAAGCCCTTCAAAAACACCTGCGCCGCTCCTGGGGGCGTCCACAACTGCCTTGCCCACATGCGGCGCAGTTTCAATATCAGACCAACCGGTAATACCTTCATCCGTACTTACTTTTAACAGCATGCAATGTTTCACCCCCCTGGCTTCCTCGCTGCCTTCCGGGTCAGCAATTTCAAATGGAGATTGCAATACAAAAGCTTCTACATCTGTAATTTTCATGTATCGTGTTATTCTTGGTGTTTTAAAATGTAATGGCCACTTTAAGGGCACAGTCATGCCGCTCTGCTGCCAGTTGAAATGCCGTTTCATAGTCAGCAAAAGGAATATGATGGGTAATCACCTGCGCCAGGTTCAGGCTGCTATCTTTTAAACATTCCATGGCTTCAGCCATCCTGTCTTCATCATTGCAGGCGCCCATTATTTCAAGCTCCCGCAGGTGTAACGTAAACAGGTCTACGTTAACAGGTTTATCCAGGCTGCTGAATACAACAAGCCTTCCCCTCGGTTTAAGCGAACGGATACAGTCTTGTACCGCTTCAGCAGCGCTCACAGCAAGGATGGCAACGTCTGCAATCCCCCCTTCCACTGACGCTAATATTTCTGCCGGTTCCATTTGCTGAAGGCGGAATGGTTCACGCCCACTTACCAGCAAACGCACATGCTGCTGCCTGCGCAGTAACCTGGCGATAATATTGGCAAAAGGCCCGTCGCCAGTAATCAAAACTGTTTTGTTTGCGATATCACCAGCCCTTGCTATAGCCTGTAAGCAAACGGCAACGGGCTCCAGCAAAGCACCCTTTGAAAAACTCATGTCGGCAGGCAACGCCATTACCCTGCCGGCACGATGTGTAAAAAAGGTTGCAAAACAACCATCCCTGTCAACACCAAGATGCCCCATGCAAGTACACAGATGCCCTAATCCTTTTTTACAACTTTCGCAGGAACCGCATGGCACCACAGGATGTGCGGCTACGGCTGTACCCAGTTGCCATCCCTTCACATTTGCTCCCATGCCAACAATAATACCAGCGCCTTCATGTCCAAGCGTTCTGGGATAAGTGATACCGAATGGATTGCTTTTGATATCATGCAGGTCAGAAGTGCAGATGCAGGCAGCTTTTGTCTGTATCAATACTTCACCCGGGCCTGGCGCGGGAACCGGTATTTCGCATAGCGCCAGGTTGCCGGGCGCCACCAACCGTAAAGCCAGCATCGTGTTTGGTATACCTGTCATGCTATTGTTGTTTTTGGATGTGGTATACCAAGTAGCTTTAACGCGTCGCGGTTAATAATTTCCTCAATCAGTTCGGCAGGCACCTGCGGCAGCCCGCTGTTGCCGGTTGCATGGTTAAGGTTACGCACATTGGCTAAGGAATCTCCCGTTGTTGTAAAAGGAAAATCAGAGCCAAACAATACTTTGCCCGCAGCCTTGTATTCGGTTAACAGTCTCATCGAATTATAGAACTGCCAGGGCCGGTAATACAGGGCCGATATATCCGCATAAACATGCGCATGTCGGCGTATGACCGCTATCGTTTCACCTTCCCACGGATGGCCAAGATGTGCTAATATCATGCGCAATTCAGGAAAATCAACAGCTACTGCATCAAAATGTACGGGCCGCGAATAATCCAGCCTGGTGCCACCTACAAACGAGGTACCCGCATGAAACAGGATGGGCAAGCCATGCTTTTCGCAGTAATTGTAAATCTCATAATATCGTTTATCCTGCGGGTGAACATCCTGGTATAGCGGCGCCAGTTTAACACCCGATGCCCCCCATTGCTGGTGACATTTTTCCAGCTCCTCCATAAATCCATTTTCTGCCGGATCTATTGAAGCAAAAAACACCAACCGCTCCGGCGCCAAAGCAACATGTTTTGCCACGGCTTCATTTGGTATATGCCAGCCCGTACGCATAGCCCTGATGCCAAACACCACAGCAACATCCGCTGCTTTGGTCGTTTCCAGGTGCCTGGCAGCTACATCGCCCCAAACAGCAGGCTGCACCCCGCAGCGCTGCATATCAGCTAACAGGGGCGGCCCAAAATCCTGCGCGGCATCAAACACATGTGTATGTATATCAACAATCATAATTGCCGGTTTTATTCAAAAGACCAATAGTGTACAGCCCAGGGCTCCAGTTTCAGCGATAATTTTTGCGTGCCCTTTTTAAGTTTGATAAAAGGTTCCGGTCTTAAGCGCTGGTTTTCATCCAGGCCACCCAAGGCATCAAGTATTATATGCCGTACCCGCTTATCAGCAGGTAAGTTTGAAAGATTAAGTTCGATGTTCCTGGCTGTGTCAGAAAAATTCCACAGCATGAGGTTGTGCATATTCAGCTTCGCATCGTGTGTTGCAAAGCCATGTACCTTATTGTTCGTTGTCTTTATTTCCAACGCATTCCCTGCCATCCTGGAAAGCAATTTAAAACTAAAGTACGCAGGCCGTACCTGGTCCTGATAATCAATAAGCCCGCTGAATTGTGCCTGCCGGTTCCACCAGCGTGTCATAAATGCCGCTCCACCGGGTGAGAATACTTTCTCAAAAGTTTCATAAGACACATACCAATCGCATACCTGATAGTAGCATGACCAGTCCAATCCGGCTTCCTTCATCTGCCAGATGGTTTCCGCGATATAACAAGGTTGGTAACGTGGATCGAGAATAGGATTAAACAAGTCAACATTCCATTCATCCATGATTGTTTCCGGATGAAGCGAAGGATATCCCGCAACCAGGTTCTTAACGTAGTCTATCTGTTCCCTGATAACATAGGGGCTGTTATTATAATGATGGAAGGACACAAAATCAAGTTGAATTTTCTCGGCTGCACATACACGCAACAGTTCCGGCAATATCGGCGATTTATACCAGGCAAGTGCAGGACCGCCAACCTTTGCTGCCGGGTCTGCACTTAAAATGGCTGCGGCAGTATGTTTGTAATACCGTGCATAAGAATCTGGTTTGAAACGATAAGGTGTGCCACCATCTTCGCCAATATCCACTTCATTGCCAACCTCCCAGTATTTGATACCTGCCCCCATATCTATATAATGTTTTACTACATCTGCAACAAACTCCCCCCAGGCTTCATAATCATTGGGCTCTACGACATCCTGGTCTATAACAGGAAAGAAAACTTTTGGCTTTAAGCAAAAGCTCATCAACGGTTTGGCACCTGTCTTCAGGATATCTTTTACCATACTGTCAAGCGAACCAAAATGATAGGTTTTCTTTTGGGGAACAACATCATAGTATTCACTTACAAACAGCCTGATGATGGCCGGGCGCAACGCCCTTATTTCCGTTAGCCGCGAGGCAAGCATCGGCTCTTCAGATAAACCACCCTGTCCCAGTGCCATTTGCTCCATTTTCATAGGGCCCAGCTCATTGTCAAATGAAACAGTAACACTCGTGGACTGTCCATATACAGTACTTGTCAACCATAACAAAACGAATAATAATCCTGTTCCTGTTTTCGTTCTCATGTTGATTAATTTAATAGCTGGCAATAACTTCATAATTATTTACTGCGGGTTGGCTAATCTTTATTATTTCCTTGTTGTTATCGTATGCTTTCCAGGCAACACCGTTTACAGAAACAGTTTTGATTTGTTTTCCTTCCGGGTGCCGTAGCCTGATAATAAGCTCCTGAGGCCGCCGGGAATCTGAAAGCTTTACATTAGCTTTAATCTCACCGGCTACATTAACCCCATCCACTTTTACTGAAATCTTGCCGAAACGGCTCGGCGCATCTTTTACCAATACCTGTTTCCCTTTTTGTAACCAGGGCCGGGGAATTGCCTGGCAAATGAAAAGCGTATCATCTCCACGCTCTGACAATAACATGTTGCGATAAATCTCAAACCAGGCGCCATCAGTACTTGGTGGGCCATAATATTGTCCCCATGCCCACCGGTGTTCCAGGGAAGTAAACTGCTCGTGAGCAAACCCACAGGCCATCAGGCTGTAAAAAGACCTTATAATTGCCGGCACTTCATCCCGCTGCAAATAAGTATTGGCCTGCTGCACATAAACCGGTTCGTTAGCCGCTCCCAGGTTTTTATAAAAAAGGTTGTCTTCATGGTCATTCAGCATAGCGGTAGTCATCCAGTGAAAAGGTTCAATAACACCTAGCCTGGATAAATGTAACGGGCCGCAATCTACGTCTGTCGGATACCATTCTTCCATCATTCTTCTCGGAACAGCCGCATCTGTGGGAACAAAATTGCCCCAGCTACCATCCGCCCATTGTACCACAGGAGCTTTGACACTGCCTTTCTCAAACGCTTCCAACACCGCGGCTCTCAGCTCATCTGCAACCTGTTTTATTTCTGCTGCCCGTGGATGCCCGTATTGTGCAAGCGCTTTTGCAAAACTGGCTAAACCGGCAACATAGTAAGCCTGTGTAAATGCCCACATACCCGGTCTCTTTGTCAAATCATTCAGCGGTCCGGCAACCAGTTCTACCGGTTTGTTTCCTGTACCCCGAACCTGCAGCAGGCACCAGTCAAGCGCTTTTAACGAAGCGGGCAACAATTCTTTAAAAAGGCTGTCGTTATGGTTTAGCAGGTAATGATTGGCAATCGCAAACAATTGGCCGGGTGAGTATACACCCCAATTGGCAAAGCCGCCAATTCGTCCGTCAGGTTGCTGTTGAGAAGCAAACATCGCCTTGTATTCCTGCTGTGCTGTACTGTCGTAACCTCGCAGACCATACAGAAGATAATCAACATACACCGCTTGGTTGATGGGCCAATCCGCATCGCGTTGGCCGTAAGCGGTATTTGCATAGGGCAGGTCCATGTGCGCCACGCTGTCTGGTAAAGGTTCATGACGTGGAAGCGCCAAAGCATGCCAGAGGTTTGCCCGCCAAAGCGTGTTAACATTTTTTTCCGGCACCTGGAACAATGCGCCTTTGTTTTCCCATTGTTGCCAGTAACGTATTACTTCCCGCCTGGCTGTAACTTCATTCACTTGCCCCATCGAAGCAGGTAACGATGAATCTATCGCAGGCGATGCAAGCACAACTGTAATTGATGCAGGTTGGGCATCTATCCGCCGGATGGAAATATGAACATATGATTTTCCGGAGCTGTCGCTTACATTGGCCACTACTTTTAGTTTTCCCTGTACCTGTAAGCGGCACAGTGTTTTATGCCGGGCCGAATCATACAGTATCCAATTACTTTTTTCCTGTTCAATAACAAACCCAGACCTGGCAATATCTTCAAGTGAAATATGAAACATTGATGAATTGACATTGCCTTTGAATCTGACAGTGCTTAAAATTAACCCAGCCCCTTCCCTGTAACCGGCTTTATCTTTTCGTGAAGGCATACACTGCTCCAGTTCTGCCGTTGTTGCCCCGTTTTTCAATTTTGTTTGCAACACCGGCCATCCATTAAGCAAATGCTGGCCTTGCCACTGGCTTCCTTCCCATGAAAAATTGACACTGAAACGATGCGGCGAAGCAAAATCGGGGCGAACATTTCCCCACCGGTCAATAGCGCATTTATATATTGAACCATGCCTTGGCGCCAATACGGTTAACAGCCCTTGTGTGCCCATGTATTTTGTTTGCCAGGAAGCCTTCCATTGAAGCGGATTACCAATATCTTCCCATTTTGTGATAAACTCCTGGAGTGTTGCTTCCGGGCCACCCAATACTGTTTGCAGCGTGGTTGAACCAGTAGTAAGATTTGCCAGGTTGCCTGGTAAATCATGGCCGGTAAGACTCACATAAATATCATGCTGCGGCAGCCACATGAAACCGGCCTTCAGCAATTGTTGCAACCCGATTGTAAAACCTTTCGTTGCGCTTTTATTTAATTGAACGGTAAGTAAGGAAGCATCAGGCATTGCCCAGGGATCATCCTTTAAACGCTGCGGCTGACCTTTTGACCCATGCTGCATCAGGTAGCCCCACATAGCATCATTATTCACCGCATAGCCGTCTTTATGTGAAGCCAGCTTTCGTAAGGGTGCAACTGGCTGTGGCCATTGAACATCTACGGTTAATACATCCTGGTCTTCGCCGCTAAAATGCAGCATGGAAACAGTACCCGCAACATCATCCTGTTCCAGGCCGGAGCCGGTAACTGTTCCTATATTCATAGCCGGAGAACAAACAAAGCCCACCTCGTATTGAATAGCTTTGCTGCTTTTAACTCCAAAGACAATTTTCAGCGAAGCCTGTTCTCTTTGTTGTGCATGCATGCACGTGCAGCAAACAAAAAAACAAATGCCGAATATTAGTTTATTATACATGTGCCATCAACGGGAGTTAGTAATTGGGGTTTTGCTCCAAGTTCGGATTTTTATCCATTGCTGACTGAGGAACGGGCAACACATAATTTTTTGCAGGGTCGAAGGCCTTGTTTCCACCTCCGGCTGAAACGATAGTGTACACCGTTTTTCCTCCCACAATATCTATCTTCATTGCATGTACAGTACCATTCAGTTTAACTTCTGCAAGTTTAAGCCGTAACAGGTCCGGCAACCGTTTGTCTTCAAAAGCCAGTTCCACTCTTCTTTCCCTCCATATAGCCGTGCGCATGGCTTCCTTACTCATGCCTGCAGGCAAAGCAGGCAAATCCGATCTGTCCCGCACCGCATTAACAGCATCATAAACTGACTGGTCAGGGCCTGCCGCTTCATTCTGCGCTTCCGCATAACCAAGTAAAGTTTCCGCATACCGGAAAATAATCCAGTTGGCACTATTGCCGTTGTTTTGCGCACCGGCGTATTTGGGATTGATGCCTTTGCGGATATAGTAGCCTGTCCTGGTGGAGATGCTGCTGTTGTTCAGGTCTGTTGCATTCAGGCTGCCAACACCCTGTTTCATAATCATCACATCCCCCAGCCATTCTGAACCATCATACACAATGGATTCATAAAACCTTTTCTCCCTGTTTACATAGGGCTGCTGTGGGTCGTAGCCAGAGTTCGGGTCCGTAATCGGCAAACCATTGGCCATGGCATACTCATCCACAATGTCCTGTGTCGGATCAACATGTCCCCAACCAGTAAGCGCTCCCCTTACAAAACGTGGGCCTATCTGCCCGTCGCGGTAATTGGCCAGCGAAGTGCCGCCCAGGTGTTGCCTGCTGAAGATCACTTCTACATTGTTGTTGTTCTCTTCGAAGAAAAGAGTATTATAGTCTGGGAATAATGTGTATTTATTCAGCTCCATCACAGATTTAAAACTCGCCGCAGCCTGTGCCCAGCGCGCAGCATCATTACCTGTATTCTTTAAAGGACCGGCATTAAACAGTTCCACTGCCGCTTTCAGCATCAGGGCGGCGCCTTTGGTGGCACGGCCAGACTCGGCATTGACCGGAAGATCAGCCGCCGCGGCTGCAGCCTCGGAAACGATAAAGCTGAAGGTCTCGTCAGAAGTGTTCCTGGAACGGAAAACAGCTTCCCCCTGCTCATTCAGATTTAGTACATCTGTAATCACAGGAACCCCTCCATGATAGGTCCACAGCAAAGAATAAAAGTATGCCCGGAGAAAACGGGCCTCCGCCAGTTTCAGCTTTTTGAAATCGTCCGGCAAGGCCGAACCTTCCAGCTTTTTAATAAAGACATTACACTTACGGATATTGGTATATTGCCCCCAGGTGCTTGGGCTGTTGCTGGGAGTATAGATACCGGGGCCATAAATGTTGGTACTCACTCTTCCCGCCTGCCCGTTTAAAGAATTGTCTGAGTAATTTTCCCAGGGGTCCCCTGTTTCTATGGAAGGAACAGAACCATAGATATTATTGAGAAAAAGGTCGGCATTGGCTGTACTGGACCATAATGTTTCATCCGACACCTGTTCTACCGGTGATACTTCCAGGAACTTGCTGCATGAGGTGACAAAGAGCACAATGGCTGCCAACAGTACAAAAAGGGAAAACTTTATGTTGGTGGTAATCTTTTTCATGATAGTGCTGGTTTTGATTTAGAAAGTAACATTTGCGCCAACCGAAAAAGCTTTCTGATTGGGATATCCCCAGCTTCCGTTTGGAATCCAGGAATTGTTCGGGCCTATCTCCGGGTCGTAATTCTTGAGCTTGGTCCAGGTAAGAATGTTTTGCCCTGATACAAAGATGCGTACTGACTGCAAGTGAATTCTTGACAGTACAGATGCAGGTAAGTTATACGAAAGCGTAGCGCTCTTTAATCTTAAGTAAGCTGAATTGGCCATCCAAAAAGAAGATGTCTGCGAATTATTAACCGTTGGAGATGAAGTCAGCCTTGGGTTTGCCGCATTGGGATTTTCCGGTGTCCAGTAGTCAAAATTATGTGTGTACGGCAACATGGTTTCCCAGAATGGCATGATGGATGAACCATGATAATACCAGTTACTTTTAGCGGCCCCCTGGAAAAGCAGTTCCAAACCAATTCCCTTATAACGAATAGCCGGGGCAAAACCATATAATATCCTGGGCGCTGCCGTGGGGTCGCCAATAACAGTTAAATCATCATCGTTTATTTTGCCATCTTTATTCTGGTCTTCGTATCGAATATCACCAGGTTGAACTGCGCCCCAGGGCTGAACAGCAATACCAGGTTTTAGTGAGCCGTCCTGCTCAAAATCACTTTCCTGGAAATAGCCAAGCGACTTAAAGCCGAACTGTGTTCCAAGCGGTCTTCCGGTTATCCTGCGGTTAGGATTGTTATAGGTAGTGGCACTTTCAAAAATCTGGAGCACTTTATTTTTTGCGTAGGTAAGGTTGGCGTTAAGGGACAACTGCAGGGTTTTGTTTACCTGGTAAAAAGAACCGACGGTCATGTCAAAGCCCCTGTTTTCCATAATTCCAGCATTTACCTGGCTAAGACCTATACCATACTCTGAAGGAACGGTCACATCGGGGTTTACGAGCATATTCGAACGTTTCTCATGGAAGAAATCAAACTCCAGGTTCAATAAACCTTTCCATGCGTTCAGCTCAATGCCGATATCGGTTTTCTTAGCCCGTTCCCAGGTTATGTTGGGATTGGATTCTGCCCTCTCCCGGATACCCTGTACGGCATTGTTACCCAGCACATAATTGGTGCCCAGCACATCATAAGTGCTCATATACTGGAAGGGGCTGCCTGCAAGTGCACCCACTTCTCCATAGGAAGCCCTGATTTTCAGGTTGTTTATCCAGCTTGTTTTGCCCTTCAAAAAGGATTCTTCAGACAAACGCCATCCTACTGAAAAAGCCGGGAAAAACCCAAACCTGTTTTCCGGTGCGAAATAATAACTACCATCATAGCGGCCACTTGCTTCAAGCAGGTACTTCTGGTCGTATTCATAAGCAACACGATATACCAGGCCTACCTGTCTTGCCCGTGAAGAAGTTCCCCTTGTACTCATATCCGCCTGGGAGGAACTTCCGAGGTTTATTTCATCAATGGTTAAATTAAAATTACGGCGTTCAGCGCCCATACTTTGCTGGTCATTTGCCTTGGCTTCAAATAAGCCCAGCGCACTGATGCTGTGCTTACCGAATTTATTGTCATAATTCAACCCTGCCTGGTAAGTTATTTGCCAGGCGTTGGTATAGTTTTGATTGAGGGATGGCTTTGTCTGTCCCCATATACCATCACGGATAACGTAGGGGGTTTGTGTTTTATCCAGGCTGGCTTTTTGTACCGGCAGCGTCCAGAGTTTGTTCATGGCGCTGGATGGATCATAGGCAATCGTGCCTTTCGCTTTCAGGCCTGTGATAAAAGGAAGTTTTTGCTCAATAGATATTTGGGAATACAATGCTGTCGTATTGATGCGCTGGTAGCCGCTGTTAAAAAGGCTGCCGGTAAGAAATGTGCCATTCATGCCGTTAGAAAAACGCAGTGGCCCATATAGCGGGTGAAGATACCCGATCAGCTCAAAAATTCTTCCTGTTGATACAGCAGGATACATATCACGCTGGTTACGGCCATTGATGTTGAAAGAAACCAGCGTTGTTTTGGTTACCTGCGCATCCAGGTTGAGTGTAAGGTTAAAACGCCTTGTATTAGTGGCCGGCCACATCCCTTCCTGGAATTGATAGCCCAGCGCCGCATAGTATTTAATTCGTTCCGCGCCACCCGAAACTTCAATATTGTGGTTGGTAAGGGTGGCATTACGGTTAGTAATATCACCCCAGATGTCTTTGAAAGTGGGGTATGCATCCGGGTCTGAACCGTCCTGGAATTTCTGAAGCTCTTCCGCCGAATAAGGCTCAGGTAACCCTTCATTTACTGCCGCGGCATTACGCAAGGTTGCATATTGAAAAGAATTTACAAAATCGGGTAAGCGTACCGGGTTCTGAAAACCGATATAACCATTGTAAGACAAAGTAGGTGCGCCGCTTCTGCCGCGTTTTGTTGTTACCAGTATTACACCATTGGCGCCCGCAACGCCATAAGGCGCTACCGCCGCGGCATCTTTCAGTACAGTGAACGTTTCTACGCTATTTGGATCTAATTCCTGGAAGCTGCGCGGTATGCCATCAACTATAATTAGCGGCTGTGTTGCGCCGGTTGAAGAAATGCCCCGGATATAGATGTTGGACCCATCTCTGCCGGGTTCCCCCGACCCTTGCTTTACGATAACACCTGAAACCCTTCCTCCAAGACCATTACTCAGGTTGGCAATAGGGGTAGAGGCAATGTCTTTCCCTTTCAGGGTAGAAACTGCCGCTGTTACTGATGTCTTTCTTTTGGTCCCATAACCAATCACTACCACATCGTTCAGCACGTTGCCTGCATCGGGTTTTAAAACAATATCCAGTTTTTGCTGGCTACCAACCCGGAATGTCTGTTCTTCAAACCCGGTAAAAGAAACTACCAGTGTCTGGGATGGCGCGGCGTCAATACTATACTCTCCCTGTTCACCGGAAATAACGGTAACACCCGTTTCCCGTATACGGATCGTAGCGCCGGCTACAGGCTGTTCACCATCGGTAATTTTACCGGTAAGCAGGAACTTTTGGGCATACATTTTTGTTGCGCCCAAACAGCAAATCATCAGTAAGATTAAGAGGCTAATACAAGCTCTCATGCATTGTTTGGAAGTCATAAGCGTCAATTTTGAATGCTTCCAAAGTTATTCGCATATCGCTCAGACCAATTATACCATCTTGTTCAATAACTATCCTATTTTGTTGACAGTCAAAACAATACAAAACAATACTGTCTTATTTTGCCATATTCTTATACTATTTTGTTCTGGCCGCCCCAAAATGTTATCCGCTCGTTCAAATCGTTTACTTTTATTTACATGAAGCCGCATTACAAGCCCATCACTTCAGAATCAAGCCTGTTTAAAGTAGAGTTCCAGAGAACCTCCAAGGAATTCTATTATCCCTGGCATTATCATGCGGAACTGGAGCTGACTTTTATACTGAGTGGCGAGGGGGAACGCTATGTAGGTAATTCTATTGAGCAGTTCTATGGAGAAGAGCTGGTATTGCTCGGCACCAACCTGCCGCATTCCTGGTTTAGCAGCGGATCGGAAAGCCAGCCTGTTACAGCCATTGTGATTTATTTGAAAGAACTTTTTTTTGACAACAGTTGGATGGCAAGCAACGAATTTGAAGATATACGCCACCTGGCTACGCTCATGAAAAAGGGCATCAAGGTTGACCAGCCGGTAGTGGAGAAACTAAGGCCATTTTTTTTTGAACTGCTGAACGCATCCGCGTTTGACAAACTGCTTATACTGCTGCAGATACTGCAAACGCTGGCAAGGAATACACAGTTCCGTTTCCTCTGCGAACAGGGATTCGGCAACCAGTTAAATGAGTCTGATAAAACCCGCATCAATTCGGTATATGACTATGTGCAGCAGCACTACATGAAACAGATAACGCTTACAGATATCGCTTCCCGCGTTAACATGAGCGAAGAATATTTTTCCCGCTTTTTCAGCAAGACCATGAAGAAACCTTTTTTCGAATTTTTAAACGAATTTAAAATCAACCGGGCATGTAAACTACTCATTGAGACGGATAAACAAATCAGTGAAGTATGCTACGCTTCGGGCTTTGAAAGCATCCCTTTTTTTTACCGGCAGTTCAAGAAATTCAAAGGTTGCCAGCCTAAAAATTACAGGGCCAACTTTCAGCGTATTTCTATTTTCAGCCAACAGGAAGTTTAAGAAGTTCTCTAAAAACAATTCATTTGGATACCAGCAACGGTTTTTCATGGCGACTTCGTTGCGTCGCAATCACTTCGTCTTTCAGTTACAATGGCGACTTCAGTATTATACAAAATCTTCAAGGCTAAATTCAGATAGCTTCTGAAAGAAAATAATCCATTTCGCCTTTACCGGCATCAGGCAATAAAATCATACAAAATTTGACGGAAAATACAATTTTGTGCTGTTTACATGTTCTACTTTTAAACAATGATATTTTTGTCAAAAACAAATGATATTCAACTTATCAATATTGCTAACCGGCATTTACAGATAAGTATTTCACCCGCTAATGGGGGCAGGGTTACAAGCCTTTATAATAAAAGAATGCAGCGGGAATTTTTATGGACGAATCCTACCTTGCCATTAGCTATCAACCAGGAAGGTGATGAATACGATCCTAATTTTTTTGGCGGCATTGATGAACTTATTCCAAACGACCTGCCGGAAACCATTGACGGAATTGCATACCCTGATCATGGCGAATTGTGGACAACAGCACTTAACCACGAAATTTCAGGTGAGCAGGTAACGGTATCTGGCCAGCTCCGTTTAAGCGGGTTATTTTACAGTAAAACTGTTTACCTGGATGAACAAAGCCCGATAGTGCACCTGCGATACAAAATAAAAAACTATAGCGGAGAGCCAAGGCATTTTCTCTGGAAGTTGCATGCTGCATTAACCATTAGCGAGGGGGCAAAGGTTGTTAGCAAAGCCCGGCATGGGCAGGTAGTTGATACTGCATATTCCCGGTTTAGCCATACTGAAAAATTTAGCTGGCCCAATATAGAAAACACAAACGCTGCTATTATACCTGCAAAAAACGGAACGATGGATTTCTTTTATCTGTTTGATGAAGAAACGGGTAAAATGCAATTACAGTCTGCTGATAACACTGCTTTGTTCTCCTATGAATATGACCCGCAGATTTTCCCTTACCAATGGTATTTTGCTTCCTACGGCGGTTTTCTTGATCACTATACTGCCATCCTTGAACCGTGTACCAGTATGCCGATAAGCGTTAACGATGCCGCTAAATTAAACCAGTGTACCGTATTACAACCGGGCGAACAACTTGAAACCTCCGTTCGTATTTTCGCTGGCAGAGTAAACGACCCCATTTCAATACTATGAATGCAAAGAAAGCCTTAATTACAGGTGCGGCCTCGGGCATTGGCAGGGCTGCAGCGCAACGGTTTGCTGCAGAAGGCTACGATGTTTTGCTTTTGGATATAAAGGAAGATAAGCTCGGCCAATTATTGAATGAGCTCCCTGCCGGTAACCATCTCGCAGTTGTTGGCAGTTACGCAAGCGAAGCTGTAATGGAAAAGACTGGATTACAGATAAAGCAGCACTGGGGATGTTTGGATGTACTGGTTAACTGCGCCGGAGCTTTTATTAAATCCGATCCCATGCGCATGGAGCTGCCCCGGTTCAGGGATATTTTCAACATCATGACAGACGGTTGCTATCTCACCTCCGCAACAGCAGCCGCACACATGACCAATGGTGGCAGGATAATACACATAACATCCATACACGGCGAACGTGCCGAGACAGGTGCTGCCGCTTATGCAATGGCCAAAGCGGCCATTAACCAATATTGCCGGGCTGCTGCACTTGAATTTGCTGATAAAAATATACTGGTAAATGCCATTGCGCCGGGTTTTGTCAATACCGCTATGTCCGTAGTGGATGGTCAAAATGAACTTGAATCTGCCTGGTTTAAAAACAACTACGTTCAAGGGCATCATTTACCGTTGCGCAGGGCAGCAAGGCCCGAAGAAATTGCAGGAGTGGCATTCTTTCTTGCTGGTAAAGATGCCACTTATATTACCGGCCAGGTTATTACCGTTGATGGCGGCCTTACCATAACCTTTTAATTTATTGTTTTTATGAAGATAGAATCAGTTGATTTCTTTTATCTCAGTATGCCGGAAGTGCTCGATATTGGCGATGGCAGCCAGGATGCGTTATTGGTGCGTATACGGGCCGGGGGATATGAAGGCTGGGGAGAGTGTGAAGCTTCGCCACTAACCAGCATTGCCAGCTATGTATGCCCCATGTCGCACAGCGCATGCAAACCACTGCGTTACTCGGTAGAAGGTAAACCGGTAAATGAACCCGCAGATATAGAAAAAATATCAAAACTTGTACACACCAATTCCCCGGATTTGCTGCAAACAGACCATACGCTTTCCGGCATAGACATAGCATTGTGGGATCTGCTGGGCAAATACAAAGGCGAACCGGTTTTCAGCCTGCTTGGTACCAGTATGGTTTACCCAAAGCTTCCCTATGCCTCGCAGCTTTTTGGCGATACACCCGAACAAACATTTGCCAAAGCCACTCATACAAGGCTGGCCGGTTTTAAGGCTGTAAAATTTGGCTGGGGGCCTTTTGGCAAACTGGGCCTGGATAATGATATCGCACACATTAATGCGGCCCGTGAAGGCATGGGTAAAGACGCTTATCTTATGATTGATGCAGGAACGGTTTTCGTGGAAGACTGGAACGTTGCTAAAGAGCGCCTGCAGGCTTTAAAAGATGCAAATGTTTACTGGTTTGAAGAGCCGTTTATCAATGGAGCGCTTGAGCCTTATAAAAAGCTTTCGGAAGCTTTTCCGCAAGTGCCGCTTGCCGGCGGGGAAGGCTGCAACAATTTTGTGCAGGCAAAGGCCATGCTGGATTATGCAGGTTTAGGATTTATACAGATTGATGCGGGCAGGGCAGGAGGAATAACTATTGCCCAAAGAATCGCCGAAGCCGCGGCAGCAAGAAAGATTACTTACGTTAACCACACATTCACATCGCATCTTGCGCTCAGCGCTTCGCTACAGGCTTACGCAGGTATGGAACACGATGTTATCAGCGAATATCCTGTAGAACTTAAACCGCTTGCCGCCGAAATAGCGACAGAGAAAATATTGCCTGATGAAAATGGGTTTATACACGTTCCGAATGCCCCGGGTTTGGGTATTACAGTAGATACCACAGCTATAAAAAAATACCTGGTTGATGCGGAGATAAAAGTAAATGGCCAGGTGTACTACCAAACACCGGAATTATAACGCGTACCTGAAGTGTTAGTTTTTTTTGTGACCATCGTTTGCACTACTATTATGCTTCGTTGTGTCACTCACTTGTACTGTACATCTTTGCTGAGCAACAAAACCAACATCCCGCGACACTTGTCACTAAGTTAAGCTGCGAATGTCAGGTTGAGCTTGTCGAAACCAGGTTATGCAAACTGCTGTTTCACCAACCTGCCATCGACAATGTTTGCCCCGCTTGTTGCGGGCCCAGGCTGACAACCTTAACTTAATAACATTACCCGGCAGCCACCCATCTACCAGTAGATAAAAGCTGCCATGCTTACCGGACGATGAACGTAGTGCGACGCAACGATGCCTCATTGAAATACTGCAGCCCGCCACCACCTGCTGTTTGTTGATATTACTGAGATGAGAAAGAAGAAGTTTCGCTTTGTAATTTCCGGGCCCTCCTGTCGCAATAAACTCCATAAAATATGATGAGCAGAAAGCAGGCACAAGGAATGAGGTAAGATACCTGTATGCCATAAGCATCGGCCACCAACCCCTGCAAGGGCGGAAACACGGCACCGCCTACTACGGCAGTATTAATCAGCGCTGAACCTTTTTCGGTAAAATCGCCAAGACCTTCAATACCCAGGCTGAAAAGCGAAGGGAACATGATGGAAATAAAGACGCCCAAACCCGTAAGCAGGTACGGGTTAAGCACAGAATGTGTAAGTGATATGAGCAAGAATAAAACAACCATACCAACACCAAATACCGCCACAAGTTTGCCTGGTGAAATGAATCGCAACAAATAGATACCCAGCAGAGAAACAATGGCAGCTATAACATAGTAAGCCGTAAGGAAACCAGCTGTTTGCTCATTGGAAAAACCGGCAATAGCCGGATCGCTGAGATAACTGGTAAAGAAACCTGCCGTTGAAGCTTCGGCCCCTACATAAAAGAACATGATGACCGCTCCCCAAAGCAACTGCGGCCGCACTGCCGCCCCTTTTACAATAGCAGGCAAAGTAAAACCCTTTTCCACCTCCGGTTTCATAGAAGGCATGGCTGAAAAACCAATACCTACAGCCAACAAAACAGCGCCTGCACCAATAACAAGGTAAGGAAGATCAAATTTAATTGTACCGGCTTCGCCATGTATCAACCGGGTTGCCAGTACCGGCGTAAAGGAATAACCTATACGGCTAAACAACTGAACAATGTTAACCCGGATGTGAGAGCCTTTCGGATGGCCCAACAGGGCAGCTAACGGGTTGGCCGCCACATTAACAAGCGTTACGCCAATTGAAATAATAAATACCGCGGCCAAAGCAAAAACAAAAGATGACATTGTATAAGCAGGCAGAAACAATAAGCCGCCTGCACCACAGATGAACAGGGCTGTAACCAGCGCATTCTTATAACCATACCGGGCTATGTAGAAAGCAATGGGAACAGGGAACACGAGGTAGACAAGGTAAAATGATTGCTGTACAAGGGTGGCCCTATAATAAGACAGGTTGAAGAAAGCTTTTAGGGAAGGCAGCAGTATATCATTCATGCAAATGATGGCTCCGGTAAAAAGAAATACATAACAAACCAGCAGCAGCGGCTTCCATTGGTGTTTCATCTAACTTTTTTATCTTCTTAGTAAGTGGCCCTTCCGCCGGAAATATCGTAAATAAAACCCGTGGAAAAACTGTTTTCATCAGAAACAACATAACAACATACTGCGGCCACTTCTTCCACCGTACCTAACCGCTTCATCGGAATTTTTGCTGTCATATAACTCAGTTGTTCCGGCGAAGTATTTTCATTCATCGTGGTTTTTATGACTGCTGGCGCCAGGCCGTTTACGGTAATCTGGCTTTCGGCAAACTCCTTTCCTAACGCTTTTACCAGGCCTATTACACCAGCCTTGGTGGAAGAATAGCCAACCATACCCGGGTTGCCTTCCTTACCCGCTATGGACGATATAAGGAGAAGTCTTCCTTTTCCCTTTTTCTTCATTACCGTCAGGCTGTATTTGGCTACCAGGAAACTGCCACGCAGGTTAACGCGGTAAATATTGTCAAAATCTTCTGAACTAAACTCGGTGATGTTAGTACTGGTAGGCCCAACTATGCCTGCAGCGTTTATTGCCACATCAATTCCTCCGAAGTCCTGTTCAGCCTGGCTAACCGCATGTTTAACCTGCTCTTCGCTGGCTATATCCGTGGTATAAGCTTTGGCTTCAAGACCGGCATCTTTCATTTCAGCAAGTGTTTTTTGCAGCAGGTTTGGATTAATGTCCAGCAGGGCGAGCCTTGCGCCCTCCCTCCCCAGACGCCAGGCCACACTCTTTCCAATTCCGTCAGCACTGCCTGTTACAAGGGCTGTTTTGCCCAGAAACCGTTCAGATATATTCATAGTATTTTTTTGTCAGCAGGCAGTACGGCCTGCCAGGGTTATTTATCCAGGCGAATCAAAAAGCCGCCACCCGGCGCCAGGTGAATTTTTAGTGTATCGCTTTTTCTAACAGCTTCTTTATTCTCAATTGCATAATCAGCCGCGTAGCGGTCGGCATTGATGCCATCCTTGCAAATGACGGCTTTGTATGCCGCATCATCCAGGAAATCGAACTTTACAACAACATCTCTTTGCTTCCAGTCATTCATTCCGGCAACAAACCAACTATCCCCTTTTTTTCTTACAGTCACTATGTATTCAGCAACTTTTGCGTCCTGGATAATTGTTTCGTCCCAGGCTGTCGGCAGGTTACCGAGCAACTCCATGAAGGCGGGTTCAAGCACACCTTCCGAAGGGTTACCCGAAAATATCTGTACCGGGCTGTCGTATACTACGAACATGGCCAACTGGTGTGCTCTTGTACCAGGGCTTGTAACAACGCCGGCAACAGGCCTGGTACCCTTTTCCGTTGCATTGTTCAGCAGTCCTGGCTCATAATCAAATCCACCCGCCAGCATTCGTGTAAAGGGCAAAGTAAGGTCGTGGGCCGGTGTTACCCTGTTGCTCCAGTTATTGAATTCCGAGCCCAGTACACCTTCTCTTCCGACGGCGTTCGGCCAGGTACGGTTAAACCCTTTTGGAGGAAATGCGCCGTGGTACATGATCATGATTTTATGTTCCGCGCAGGCTTTAGCGACGCGGTGATAAAATTCCACCATTTTCTGGTCGTCCCTGTCCATGAAATCTGTCATGATAAAATCAACACCCCATTTACTGAATTGATCAAGGGCACTGTCAAGTTGCCTGTCAAGTGTCATACCCAATGTCCACATACTCAGCTTTACCCCTTTTTCATTTGCGTAGGCGAGTATGGTATCCATGCTGATAGAAGGCACTATCTTAAACAGGTCATTGTTATCGCTCCAGCCTGCATCCATCATAATCCGGTCGAACCCAAACCGCTTTGCAAAATCAATATAATATTTGTAGGAAGCAGTATTGATACCGGCCTTGAACGGAACATTAAACAGGTTTATATCTATAATCCATTCATCAGTAAGATTGCCTGGTTTTATCCACGAAGGATCACTGATGCGGGATGGAGAACCCAGGCGGTAAACAAGATCATTTCCCGGCAACTCTTTGTCTTCACGGGAAATAAGCAAAGCCCTCCAGGGCAATGTTCTTGTACCTTGTATCCGTGCTATGTAATCAGCCCTGCGGGTGACTTTCATCTGCGAATAAAGGCCACCGGTAGATTGTTCTTCAAGAGGATAGCCTGCAAAAATGCCTGTAAGTGCAGTAGTTCCGGTACCACCAAGGAACATTCCGGGATAAGACTCAAGATCAGATTCTGTAATACCTATTTTGTACCCTTCGATTGAGGTAACCAAAACAGGAGAATAGGCAATTGTGCCCTGCGGTATGCTATCCATCCTACGCAAAGGATATTCTTCTTCAAAACTGGTATGAAAAATATCGGCATCATCGCGTTTTTTTACTGCGGGGTAATAAACGGAAGGCGTTGCGGCAAATTTAAACCGGGCCAATTCTGATTTTACCAACGCGGAATCTTTAAACAATGTATGTATCCTGTAAGCTATGCCATCGTCGTACACCCTGAATTCAACCTTATAGGGCTGTTTAAAACTTACTACAACCTGGTTATAATGATCTTTTACAGTCTTTCTTTTTTCCGGCACCGGGGCTATAATTTGTTCCTTTACTTCTTTTATTGGCGAGAACCGCACTTTACGATCGGAAGACAATGCCCGTTGATTGATGACTTCCAGGTCAATTACAGAAGAATCCATCAATAAGATGCCTCCTGCCAAAACCTGGTACTGCAAGCCGTTATCAACCCAGGACTTTACACAAATATTCCCCGATGGCGAACAGATTTTCAGTGTGTCTGTTTTTTGCGCAACTGCGCCGGAATACATTATGAGCACCATACAACAGCACTGAAGAAATCTGGATAACGGTAAAATTCCTGATCCTGTATGCCCTGGCAAAATATTCTGATTGTGACGATGTAACATCCGTGTAATTTTATGGCTTAACAATCCGGGTGATTAAAGCATATCTATCAATACCCCGGGTTCTGAACCAATTGTGGCGCCCGGTTCATTTCATCAATTGGTATGGGAACCCAGTACATTTTATTTTGCACCGGCCCTCTTTGCTGAACAAATATCTGCCTCCAGGTTGTGGTGACCGTATTGTTGTCCCTGTTATTTGTTTCAATGATATCAACGCCTTTCGCATCAACCATGGTCTGATCCAGTATTTTCCACCGGCGCATATCGTACCAGCGTATATCCTCATGCACAAACTCAACCTGCCTTTCATGCTGCAGGGCGGTTTTTGCATCGCCGGAATAATCCGGCAAGCCAGCCCTGTTCCTGATCATGTTGATGTATGTTGCAGCTTCCGCCTGTTGTCCCAGGCCAAGACAGGCTTCTGCATAGTTCATCAATACTTCCGCATACCTGAATTCAATCCAAACATTTTCATTGTTGTTGGTTTCCGTGCCATACACTTCATTATCCTGGTATTTTTTGAACGTGTAACCGGTATAGGTACCATCGTCGCCATCAACAGGTCCCTGGCGTGTATCAATGCCGTAAATGCGGCTTGTTTCCTGCCCATTCTGCACAGTTATGCGGGTGCGGCGGTCATAGATACCCAAAGGATCCCGTGGCGCAAGGTCGGCATAGCGTTTCATCCATATAGCACTATCGTACAGTATCGTTGCATAAAAGCGCGGTTCCCGGTTATAGTAAATGTTCGCAGAAGTATATTTGGTCGAGGTATTGCGGTAGTAACCATTTCCGTCAATGGAGTAGTGAGAGGAAAATTTAGACCCATCCGCCATTTCAAAAGCATCCACCAGGTTGGCAGTGGGTGCGTTGCAGCCATACATCACAAAACCGTTACTGCCATTTATCAGGTTCATCTGGTTTCGGGCGCCAACATTTTTAAGAAACAACTTTCCCCATATTACTTCCGGACTGGAAAGATCTTTTGCTTTGAAAAAATTGTAGAAATTTTCCGCCACGGACGCGGCATTGGGAGCACCAAAGTCTGCAAGTTGATAGGCCCCCAGGTCCATTACTGCTTTGGCCGCGTTTTTAGCGGCAGTCCACAGTGCCGCACGGTCAGGTGCAGTATATCCTACATATTCATTTTCTGCGGTTCCGCTTGCTGTAAGGTCACTTGCCGCAAATAGCAATATCCTCGATTTAAGTGCCAGGGCGGCCCCCTTGGTAGCCCTGCCCATCTCCATGCCATCTTTGTCTTCCAGCAAAGCTGCGGCCTCATCACATTGTTGTGAGATAAAGTCAATAGTTTCCCTGAACCCGGCCCTTGTTTGAGAAAGATAATCGTCGCCAATGGCAAATGGCGTGGTTGCTAAAATAACACCCCCATAATTACGGGCTAGCTGAGAATAGCAAAATGCACGCAGGAAAAGCGCTTCTCCTCTCATCCTTGATGCCTGCGCTACAATTGCGGGTTGTTCTGCCGGTGGGTACGCAGCCGGCACATTGTCAATATTGGCGAGAAAAATATTCAGCTTCTGAATGTTATTGTACATCGCATCCCATGTAGTGTAATTAAACGCCCAGATACCAAAAGGACTTGTGTTGCTGGAGTTGATGTTACCCTGGAGGTAGTTTTCAGTACCAAAAGCATGGGTATCGTGCGACTCATCTGTAATGGAAGCAAATGAAAGATATCCAAATCCGCCGGTAAGACTGTTATTATAGTTGTCCAATAAATACCGGTCAGCAAGACTAATGTCCGTCCACACCTGGGTTTCTGTGTATTTGTCCTGCGCTGTTTTATCCAGCAAAGTTTTATTACAGGCTGCCAGGATGATAACTGACGCTGTAGTTAAAAAAATAATTTTTATACCTGATTTCATATTGTTGTTTTAAACGGAGATAGAAATGATTATAAGCCAATACGTACACCTACCGCATAGGTTTTCATAACAGGATACAGTGTAAAACCGCTGCCGCTATAGTCTTTTGAGGCGTTTCCTGTTTTAATGCCACCCATCTCCGGATCAACATATTTGTTACCGGAATAAAGCAGAAAAAGATTCTGGCCGGATACGTATACCTGTGCTTCCCGTAAGTGAACAACCTTCAGCATCCTGGCCGGGAATGTATAACTCAACTGTACATTCTTCAGCCTTGCATAAGAAGCGCTTTGATAAGAATAAGTAGTAATATAATTACTTCTCCAGTACGCATCGTTGCGGTCAAAAGCCCGTGGCTTGCTTGCGTCGGTATTGTCGGGCGTCCACCTGCCGTCAGCATCATAGCCAAAATAGTTACCAGCGAAGCCCTGCAGCTCATAATACATACGACGGGTCGCATTTGCCGATCCCTGTATCAGGCCAGACAAGCTCCAGTTTTTGTAGCGCAGGTTAACGTTAAAACCATAGGTAATTTCAGGATTAACGGATTTTTTGTTCAGAATACGATCGTCTGCAGTTATTTCGCCATCGCCATCATAATCTTCGATAATTATATCCCCGGGCCTTGCCCCTGCCACATGTGGTGTTTTGCTAATCTGGTCTTCATCTTTAAATATCCCAATGGCTTTATACACCAGTTCTGTTCCCTGGGGGTAACCCGTTAGTTTTTGCCAGGGTACTTGTCTTGCAGGTTCATCAAAATCAATTATTTTATTGCGGGCATAAGCAAAGTTTCCATTAAGGTTGTAAGAAAAATCTCCTGCCCGGCCGGAATACCCCAAGGCAAGTTCAACACCGCGGTTTTCCACGATGCCGAAATTTTCGTCCGGCAGTACCAGCCCGGTATAATTTGGCACCGACGCATTGCGTTGTACCAGTATGTTGTTTCTGCGCTGGTAAAAGAAATCAGCATTCAGGCTTAGCCTTTTGTTGAACATTTGTGACTCAAAACCAACGTTCCACACGGTAGCTACTTCCCAGGTGATGTAAGGGTTTGGTGCGCCGTCGAGCGAAAGCCCGGAATAATATGTTCTCCCGGAGCCCAATACAGCACCAGTGCTCACTGCATAAGATGACAGGTACTGAAAGGGATCTACAAGGTCGTTACCAAGTTTACCCCAGGATGCTTTTAGCTTAAAGAAATCAATAAACCTTACATGGTTTTGCCAAAATTTTTCGTTGGATATATTCCATCCTGCCAATACGCTTGGAAAGTTGCCCCACCGGCCATTTTCCCGGGAAAACCTGATTGAGCCATCTCTTCTGAAGGAGAACTGTAAAAGATAAGTTTCGTTATAGTTATAACTCAGCCTGCCAAAATAATTTTTCCGGGCATCTAAGGAAACATATTCACTGTTGTCTTTTTCATTATCACCACCGGCAAACAGGTAGGGCAACTGGTTGCTAACGAAATACCGCCTGTATGCATTTGTCCCTTTCTCCTGGTAGTCCATGCTTTCGTAAGCTACAAATGCGTTTACATTGTGAGAGCCGAAGCTTTTTGTATAGTCCAGCTTCAGATTAAGCGTTTTATTTCGGGAATCATCATAGTAGTTGCGAAGCCACGGTTCCGGCACACCTTTTAGTGATCCTACCAAAAAGTCAGAACCATCTTCTACGCCGGTATTGCCTGCAGCCAGGTAAGCTGCATCATCCAGTTGGTACAATGTCCATGGCGTTTGAAAAAGTTTTCTTTGCCCCAGGTTAACGTCGTAGGCATAATAACCTTGTGCCGTAAGTCCTTTCACATAAGGAATTTTCAAACTGGCGCTGATGATGGTATTTAAGCGATAACGTTTTGATTCATCAAAACCAGTGGCAGAGGTTGCGGTTACTACCGGGTTTTGTCCATAAGCGATATCAGGCCCGGGCAATCCATTGGGATAATAGGCTGGTGATGTAGGAAGGCTTTTTACTGCACCGTCAAATGTAAATTCTGCACTGGTGGATGGATAATCCCTGTTTTCCTGTATGCCATTCAGGTCAAGCCCAAGCGTCAGGTATTCATTTACTTTGGCATCCATCGTTGCTTTAATATTGTAGCGGTTATAATTGGTTGCCGAATTCTTAAAAATACCTCCATCATGCTGGGCGCCAAAAGACACGTAATAGTTAACAGCCTGAGATCCGCCGCTTACAGAAACATTGTGGTTGGAAGAAAGACTGTGGCCTGCCAGCGCAGCATCAAACCAGTTCGTGTTCGGGTGTGTCCACGGAAATGCGCCGGAGCGATATTTGTCAACATCCGCAGCTGAATATTTCATATTAGATTCATCAACACCTGCATAGGTTTGCACTTCACGTATCATCTCCGCATAAGTGGCCGCATCGGCCATTTCAGGCAGCTTGGTTGGTGAAAGAAATCCCTGGAAAAAACTGTAGTTAACTGTAACCGGTGTGCCAGACCTGCCTTTTTTTGTGGTGACCAATATAACGCCATTGGCAGCTCTTGCACCGTAAATGGCGGCAGAAGCATCTTTCAGGATACTTATACTTTCCACATCGTTTGCGTTAACAGAATTAATATCTCTTCCCAGTACACCATCAATAACCACCAACGGTTCGCTGTTGCCTAATGTACCCTGCCCTCTTATTAATATGGAAGCACCATCCCTGCCTGGTTCTCCATTTGACTGCTGAATTACAGCACCAGGCAATCTGCCCGCCAACGCATTGGTGATATTGGAAACCGGGGCCGATGTTATTTCCTTGGAGCCAACGGTAACCACCGACCCAATTACATTTACTTTTTTCTGTGTACCATACCCTACCACTACCACATCATTCAATGCTTTATTTTCTTCCTCCATTGCTACGTCAATGGCATTTACCCCTTTTACCGCAACTTCTTTTACGGTAAATCCAATAAAAGTAAAAACCAGTGTATCAGCATCCGAAGCCTGAATTTTATAAAGGCCATCTTTGTCTGAAACAGTTCCATTATTAGAACCTTTTACCTGTATGGAAACACCTGCAAGGGAAGCGCCCCTGGCGTCCGTTACTTTTCCCTGCACCGCATGAGCAGCGCTTTGGGCAATTACCTGCCCAACAAGCACGCAACAAAAAAGTAGAATTGTGTACACCCGTATATGGCAACCGGGCAATGGTGTTTTCTTTATCATAAGCAATGTTTGGTTTAAAAAAGCGATAGTCTGTTACATGATAAAATTACCCAGCGCAGCAAAGGAAAATGTTTACTTATCGGGCAATTAATTATTCTTTTTTAACACAGTACTGATTGTTATGTAGTAGATAAAGGGAATGATACCAGCTACATCAATTATAGCATCATCGTTGCGTCGCAATCCTTTCATCGTTCTGTTCATTGGGCGACTGGCAGCAGCTATAGATTGGCTACACCCAATCCAATCATCATAGAAGATATTGCGTATGTGCATTATATCCACCAATGATACTTACATACATCAGCGGTTCATGCACAGGTTAAACAATCTACACGGTGGGAAAAGCTGCGCAGCGAATCCAACCGTACAAGTGAGTGACACAACGATGCTGCCACGACTACTGAAGCTGACCTCCAAAAAATTCGAATGGTTTTTTTAAATCTACCTGCAAGAAGCAACTACTTTTCAAACTCGATGATGTATTCTGAGATGTATTCACTTTTATCATCGTGCATGTCTTTATAAAAAAGACGGGCTGTGCGGCCAAGGTGCAGCGATGTGAATTTTTGTTTCCTGCTCTCCTCGTTATTTACGGGTTGCAGGGAAGGGTACCACACCGTATGTCCGGGCTTACTGATAAGCAATTGCGGGGCAGACCACTGCTGGGCATTAACACCATCCAGGCTTTTATTTTTATTGAAGGAAATATAAATGCTGTTCCCTTTCCACGACGGGCCTTCTGCCCGCGCCATAAGCATTACCCAGCATTCAAGATAACTGTTCCAGCTAACGGATGGCCCCCAGTAATATTTTGCAGTTGCCGATGATGCAGGGCCACCGCCTTCTGCCAAAGGAATCTGCAGGCTTTTTACCGGCTTGCCTGTACTGTCGTACTGTGCTTCAAATTTATAGCCGTTCCATCTAAAGGCTTTGCCATGCGGTTTATCAAGGTCGCTCAACTTTATGCGGGCAATACTGATGCATTGACCTGCCCACTCAAGCTGTGGGTTATAGCTTGCAGAGTCGTAAACACCGGGGTAGCCATATTCGCCATAAAAAATATAGAGATAGCCACCATTTGCCACCGCAGAAGGATCGCCATTGCCGCCAGCAAAATTAATACCTGTGTTATGGGGCCTGAGAATAAGCCTGGGCTGGTTATCTTCCAAAACGATGCCTTTATCTTCCCAACTTTTGCCGGCATCGGTTGATTTCATTATACCAATACGGCAAACCGCAGTTTTTGTTTCCGGGCCTTTTAAACCCTCCGGCCACTTTTCATCAATATAACCTTTTCCGGTAGCCGGGTTGTAAGGCAGTGTTGACGGATAATTTTCATTATGATACAGCGCATACAGCGTATTGCCGGACGCATCCCGGGCATCTTTATACAAGGTTTCAAACCAAACGGCACCATGAAGCCCCGCTTCACCCCGGTCGGCATTGGCAGGCATAACAGGTTCAGTAAATGCACCTGAAGGTTTAAGGAAAACCTCGTCAACAGTTAAGCCATCCGCATATTTTAGTTCATGTGCTTCGCCCCAGAGAGGGTCTTCGCCATACTTTCCGGGAAATATGCGAAACGTGTCTTTAATCCAGACTGTTGCCATATTACAGTCCACAAAAGAGTTGAACAAAAATTTTTCTGAAGGCACAAGCTTAGCTACGGGTAAGGATTTTGTTTGACCGGTTACTGCGGGAACAGATGACAGGCACAACAATATGCTACAGACAATGTAAACCACGATTTTGCGCATATAAATACATATTTAGGTCCTGAGATTGAGAGCGCCAGGCAAATATAGAGCGGCATGCAAGGGCATTTTTGTCTTTTTCATGTATGTTTTTATACTTTTTTGATATGATTTTTTTATTGTTATCAAAAAAAATTAAATTGACCATTGAACTCCCGAAAATGTTGAATATGAGGCCACAACTGCATAAACTACCGCTGATAAGTGAAACATCTTTTCTTTACAACAACTGGAACTGCGCCTATTTTGATAAACCCTGGCATTTTCATGAAGAGTACGAGCTGGTAACTATCGACAAAAGCAGCGGCACTAAATTTATCGGCGATAAGGTTGGAGAGTTTCATGAAGGTGAGCTTATGCTTATTGGGCCGCGTGTTCCGCATTTTTTTAAGAATAATGCCGAATACTACCGCAAAAATGGTAAAAGAGAAGCCTGCTCTACTTTCATTCATTTTACCGAAGATTTTTTAGGCCGCAACTTTTTTGAAATACCGGAAATGAAGCTGGTGCACCGCCTGTTGGACAACTCCCGGCTTGCGCTGGAAATTCGTGGCAACGTACGCGGTTATATTATTGACAAACTGCACAACATGTCTTCAGAAAGTGCACCGCACAGGCTGGTTAGCCTGTTGGATATTCTGATTAAACTTTCGGAAAGCGATGAAGTAGTACCCCTGCTTTCATCTGACTTTAATGTAGGCCGGCACAGGGAAGCTTCTAACATTAAAGACCGCAGCCGCATTAAGACTATTTTTGAATACATACGCAGCAATTTTAACCGTGAAATATATGTTGAGGAAATAGCTGGCCTTGTGCACATGAGCAATGCCGCTTTTTCGAGGTATTTCAGGCATCACACCAGGAAACGTTTTTCTGATTATGTAACTGAAATCCGCATCAGCCATGCCTGCAAACTGCTGATGACAGATGACCTCAGTATTTCCCAGATTAGTTTTGACAGCGGTTTTGAAAACCTTTCCAACTTTTACAAACATTTCAGGAAGATAGCCGGCATGAACCCCAAAGAATACCGCAAGCGCTTCCTTGGGGCCGGCACAACTCCTTTTGCGATGGCCTGAATTTAACAGGCAGCTTTTTCTTTTTGATGAAATAAACATGTTCTTTTCCGGATACGCAGCAACCGGATGCGCAAGGCCGCTATAATAAGTATTAAACAGGTACACAGGTTAACAATGGCCGATTCAAAATAAAGTTTATTGATTACAAACACCACCGCTGCGCCAATGCTTAATGCGGCATATCCATATTGTTTTGCCTTTACAGAAAGCCATACCGACACAACCAGGTTTACCAGCAACAGTAATTTTACTACTGGCAATGTATAACTACTATGTACCAGCCGCCCCAGGCCCAATGCACTAAATAAGCCCATATACGCCATGAGGCATGCGCTGCATTTGGGTAATAGTATCCAAACTACAGAAGAGCCGACAAGGGAAAGTTTTCTATACATACCAAACTGTTATAAGCGGTAAAGAGGCATTATTACCAAACCTGCTACAGCCTGCCATTTACGATTAGCAACAGCATGACCCATTTTCACCAGGCTGCTTCTTTTTTTCTGCCGGGGGCAAGTCGTTAGCGGGATTGGCATTAAAAAACCCGTTGGGCTTTAGTAAAAAGCCAATGTAAGCTGCGGGCATTACAGGATAGTCTTCCGGCCTGGGTATATGCGTATGCCCCATGGTATACCAGACTACGATATCCGTATCGGCGACATTTCTGTCTGCGCTTGTCCATTTCACGAGGCCGTCGCCGCCTTTGTGCTGGTTGGGATAATCCCCTGCGCCATAAAATTCTTTGGTGTTGAATGGTGTTACCCAGAAATGATTTTCCACAAACCCCGCCCTTTGATACCAACTTGAAGTTTTAGCCGCAAAAGGCACGCAGTTATCGCCAGGCATAAACTTATACCCTACCGGTTCTCCATAGGCATTTTTACGTGAAGGGTTTACAATCTTCCAGGTACGTGAGGTTTCCAGGTTCATATTCCTCCTGGCCTTTTGCTCTGTTTCAAGCAGGGTGGTACTGGCATAAAAAGCATTCTGGTAAGGATTGTAATCTCCTGGTTCATCGGCAACCACATTCAATTCGTATACTGAATTGTTTACACCGTCAAGGTCAAAATCCAGCCGCATGTTGAAGAAATGCTGGTGATTAGGCGCATATAGCTGGGGGGCAACCAGATTGCCGTATTTAGGCTTAATGCCAGCATCTAATGCGCCTAATGAAAGTATACCCGTTAACTTTATTTCAAACTGGATATTGCCATCCTGGTACAGATACCAGAAAAAGCCGTACTCGTAGTTTTCAACAGTTGATATGGAAGAGATCACCAGCCTTCTTGAACGCCTTACTTCTGCGTGCCCGCTGCGGCGGTCCGTATGTTTCCATAAAATACCATAATCTTCTTCATGCATGCAAATGGCATTTTTGATAACAAAAGGCTCCCCCCGGCTGTTGTTGAGAACTGCATCAAAATATTTTATATACCCCAGGCAGTCGCAACCAAGGGTTAAGCTGTTGGCGCATTGCCCCATGCCGTATTCACCTGTATCAAAAGCATTCTTTTTGTTTTGGGTAGGGCCGGGATCACCGTACGGAACCACCATTTCGGACAATGAAGCCCGGTACAATACTGGCCTGACATTGCCGGCATCATCGTAAGTAATATAGTTGAGTGTTAACCCTTCGCGGGAACCGAAGCCAATATGAAAATTCCATTGCTGCCAGTTAACCTCATAGCCATTCACCGTAAAACTTGGCCCTTCCGGCTGGATGATTTCAAGCGGCTTTAAGCCACCCCGGAATGATGTTAATTTATCAGCCCGGTAGTTGCCCGCGTCTGGTGGTATAGGCGTCATATCAAATTCTTCCACACGAATTACTTTCATGGCATTCAGGTCAACAACCGGCCTCAACCCCTCTATCGGGTGCGCATAGCCATTATCAGTTTCATCGGCTCGAACAAAACAAAGCGGCCTGGCAAGCCTCACACTACTTTCTTCTTCAGCACCATAATTGCCAGCCGTCCATATATCCACCATAACCAGGTCGGGATTCGTGATACCATATCTTTTAAGCGCTGCCTGAAAGCCTGCATCTTTCTTCACCACTTCTTCGCATTCAACCTGTTCATCCGCGGTCATTGTTGGCTGCACACCTGTAATTTGCTCCCAAGAAGTAATCACAGTCGTAGAAAGATTAACCACTGCTTCAAATACTTCGCCGGTTAAACTATTCAATACTACCGTAAACGTTTGCCTTTCAAACTTCTCACCTTCTTTAAAAGCATATACTGTTTGCTTGGGAGGCTCCTTCAGAGATACCGAGATAAACCGCACCGTGTTTTTGTCAAGACCTTTTTGACCCAGAAGAATGGCGATGGTATTAGTGATTTCATCTGCTGTTACCGGCTGCAGGGGATGCCGGACAATAACCGTATCTTTTGTTTGAACCATGACGGAAGTTTTAAAAATGAATGATTGCTGGCAAACAACCGTCAATGAAGCATTCCTTAGGATGGAACGCTAAACAAAAATCTTTTTTTTACCCGTCCAGGAAATCCATTAATCAGGCTGTTTTGTATGTTTTCTTTGCAAAAAGATATTATTCCCTACAAAGCTCCGCTTAAGAAAAGATTACCCAATAGTGCAATCAACCATAAGATAAAACACGATGGCTTTTGCTTAAGCTGCACTGTCATTCTAATACCAGTTGCCTTTTTGCGTAAGGCGAAGGATAAGCGGTTATCCATAATTCCGGCAGGCATTGCGCCAGGCTGCCATTGGCGCTGAACAGTAACATTTCGGCATTTTGATTAAGGATGCTGTCGCTAACAGCAAAGTAAAAAGTAACATTTCCTGTGCCTTTGTCAACATGCTCCCAGTTGTTGTAGGGGAAAGAGGGGCTCCTGTCCGAAGGGGCAATCAAGCTATCACCAATTTTTAAGCCGGCCCATACCTGTTCTGTATTGTAGTAACCGGGAACAGTGAGGGCCAGGTAGGCGCCAGGCGCCGCTTCCGTTAGCATGAAGGGCAGCCGCCAGGCAAGCTTTACCGTGTCTGCCACCATGTTTGCGAAAAGATTGGATGCATGCCAACCCGCAGACGGTAGAAGACGGGTTTTACGGTACCCCTTGATTTCGCCGATAAAGGCAGGCGCTTTTTCCAGTTTCAAATATTTGTCATCCTCTTGCGGAAGAACCAGCAGCTTACCATCGCCGGCAGTTACCTGCGCATTGTGCCAGGATACCAGGTCCGGGGACAGGCTAACCTTGCCGGCATCATACTTTCCGGGCAGCCCCTCAAGTGTGATGCTGTCTGGCTGTTGCCCGGCAGGCCAGGCAACCCTAAGTGCACCTGCCGGTATAAGCCCGTTTGAATATTGCGTTGCATAGGTTTTAAAGTAACTGGATGTGTCCGCATCAAAAGCGAATTGCTGCCATGAACCTGTGGCACGGAAAAGACTGTCTTTAAAAAACGCATCCCTGGCCGCCTGTACAGGTGTAAAACGGGTTTTACCGGCGCGGGTAAGGCTTCTTGTTTCCAGCGCATCGTTATCGTTGCTAAAGCACATTGTTTCATATACAGGTGTGGCGCCCGTTGTATCATTCGTCAATGGCAATACGCCAATTTTCCTGTGCCAGGGCAGTTTAAGCGTATCCCCGGCAAAGCTTACCTCCATGCCATCCGCAAGCAAGCCTGCCGCGGGCTGCCCATCCAACATAGCCGATGACAGCCGACTGTTTTCAGCGGCATGCACTTTAACTTTTGCCCGGGTGCCGGGCATACCCAACAGAGTTACTTCAAGCGGCTTTCCTTTCATTTCGCGTGTTACCTGGTAAGCGGTACCCTCCACAAAAAAATTATCCTGGCGGGCCGTAACATTTACCAATACAGAGCGAAAGGGCGGCACTTCAACAGCCAGTGTGCTGCCTGCCTTAATTTGGCCAAGGTATTTTTCAACGGGGTGGTATTGCTGGAAATGGTACGATGCCGCATGCCCAAGGCCTATGCTGCTATCGGGTGCAACTCCGTACCATTGCGTGTGCCAGGAAAGATTGCATAATGTAAGCAGCCGGGTTATGGTATCCCCGCGGGAAACAGCTTTATAACCATACCTGTCCCCGGGCAATTCTTTTGCGTTTACCAATATGCCATTGTAGCGCCGGTGCAGGTTGAAGATACGTGCAAGCCTGGCAAACTCTTCATCCCGCAACAGCCACGGGTTGCCATAAATTTCCGGGGCTATCACCAATGAACGATTGAAGGCCTGTAGTACCAGGTCGTCCTCCCAATAATCCAGGGCCGAGGAAAAGCAGATACCGTGGTCTTCTGTCAACCTTTGCAAACCGGGTGGCAACCCTCTCTTCATATTACCCTGCCTGTGGTGTGGCGCCACGGTATCATTAAAATTGTTTACATCTATGTAAGTTTCCCTGCCTTCCCAAAGAAAAGTAGTGGCATATTTTTTTGCTTTATCGCTAAGGCTGATGCGATGGTTTAGTACAATAAGATCCGGGGAATATTTCCTGGCCTGCTGCATGGCTGTGATAAAAAATGGTTCTTTTTCCGGCCTTAAGTCACTGCAACAGGCATCCATCTTAAACAGGCGGAGCTTATAATCCCGGCAAAGGCCGGCAAGCAGGTTGATGCGTGCCGCCGCTTCAGCCCGGGTGTTTCCATATCCATCAGGGCCAATCCATAAACCAAGCCTTGTACCCATTTGCGAAGCACGTTCGTATATTTTCTGCAGCCCGTTTGGGTAAGCCTGCTTAAACCAGGGTGAAGAAAGATTACCATAAGCTGGCCTGCCAGGCACGGATGAGCAGTTGGGCCCGTTGTCGAATACGCCTGCATCTAGCAAAAAGATATCTAGCTGCATGCCGTATTCATCTTTCATCCATTCAAAAAAACCAATCCCTGCCAATGCTTTTTTCTCGGTGGAGCCATGCCAGTTGCGGTTAATCCAGTCGAAGTACATGGATAGCGATGGTGTTTTCTCCCCAGCTCCGGCAGTAATGGGCTGGGCTGACAATAAGGCCGCCTGGCACCATAAAAACAACAGGCAAATTGTAACACGGGTAGTCATAATGTGTTGTGCCGGTGGCGGCTTTTATTTTTTGTCCTTTAGCAGTTCTTCCAGCGTCCAGTTGGTTTTGCGCCCTTGCAGTTTTGGTCTTAGCACCCGTACTTCAGAAGGCTCTATTACAGTTGAGTTATTACCCATAGCGGTGCGGATGTAGCTGAGCACAGAAGCGATATACTCGTTGGAATTGTCGCCCATACCAGGCATGATGGCCGGATAATCCTTGCCATCAACGGGGCCCTGCAGGCCGTGCAGGAGTATTTTTATAAGCGTTTCAGCATCTCCTTTCACCCTTGCGGAGCCGGCCAGCGGCGGGGCAACAGCAGAGGGCAGCCCTTTACCATCGGCGCCATGGCAGTTGGCGCACAACTGTGTAAAATGCCCGGCGCCATCCAGTATCAGTGTTTGATGAAATTCATTGCGGCCTTTGATGATGTCCCTAAGCTCCGCCAGGTAATTATCGCTAACCAGGCTTTGTGCAGCCATTTTTTGAAGAAGGGCATTCTGCTGGTGTTTAGCGGCGATGTATTTAATGGTTGCGGCGGCATTATTCCCGCGGTAATCACGCAGCGATAATATCAATTGAACCTGTACATCCATACTGCTGTCATCTTTTAATAACTCCAGCAGGTGCAGCATTTCTTTGTCCTGCTGTTTAAGAAAAACTTCTGCTATGCAAATAGCAGCCTTCCTCACCTGCGAATCTTCATCCCGCAACGCGTCTTTAACTGTTTCCTTTTTAGTAAGCCCAAGGCCATCCAGCGTCCACAGCGCATGAATGCGGGCAAGTGCGGAAGGTTTACTTTTCCAGAATTGCAGGGCCTGCCAAAAGCTGCGCCTGCCGGTAGCCATGGCTTCCAGTAAACCGGCTATACCCGTGGCATTGCGTACAACCAGCAATTTCTGGGCATTATCCCTGCACCAGCCATTCGGGTGCTGCAGCAACCCAACAAGCCGGGTGTTGCTCATATCCAGCAGTTTTTGCTGCGGCGCAGGCTTCATGCCATCATATACCACCCTGTATATGCGGCCACGGCCATGGTTCTTGTCCAGGCCTTTGCGCAATATCTGTTTCCTTATATGGGTGTCCGGCCCGGTCCACTGGCTTTCCTGTATTATGCCGTGGTACATATCTACCACGTACAGGCAGCCATCCGGGCCGGTGGCTGTGTTTACCGGTCTGAAGTTCATGTCAGTTGAAGCAAGAAACTCTGCTTTATCATAGGCATTTCGCAGCAGGACCCTGCCGTTGTTGTTTATTACTTTCGCCCGGCGTATAAGGCGGCCCGCAGGTTCGCATATCAGCAAATCACCCTGCATAGTGGCAGGCAGTTTATTGCCACGAAAAATGGTTTGCCCGCAGGATGCGGAAAAATGATTGAGCGAACTATCCTCCCGCAGCCTTTGCAAACCGCCTTCCACATCCGGCGTGCCTATAACCGGCCAAACCTGCTCAAAACCGGGCTCAAGCTGGTCATCCGCTTCCATAGGGCCATAAGCCGGGTTTTGCTGAAACCCAAGTGCCGGCACTTCGCCACCGGCAAAAGAAAAAAACAGCCTGCCATAATTATCATTCGCTATGCCCCATTGGCCTGCCGGGGCATTACCCAGCGAATCGGGCACCAGCATGTTATTGCGGTACCGGTAGCGTACCGGGCTGGTAACATAAATATTGTTGTCGAGGTTCCACACAAGCCCGCTTTTCTGGTGCTCCAGGTTACGCTCGTCCGGGGCATCGTTACGGTACACAAGTTTTTTTTCATCCGCTACGCCGTCTCCGTTGGTATCGCGGTAGCTGTGCAGGTTGTACGTATAGGTTTCGTTAACTACCAGCCTGTCATCCAGGGCAAGCAGCATCCTGGGCAATACAAGGCTGTCTATAAAAACGGTATGCTTGTCCATTACGCCGTCGCCGTCGGTATCTTCCAGCCTGCTTATGCGGCTTATGGGCAGGCGTTCGCCTGTACCTTCAATATCCTGCATGTAACTTCTCATCTCGGCCACATACATGCGTCCGTTTCCATCCCATGTAATGGCCACGGGCTCCTGCACCATAGGCTCCGATGCCACCAATTGCAGGTGGTAACCGGGCGGCAGGTGCATGGTTTGCATGCTTTGCTCCGGAGATAAATAATCTGGAACAGGCTGCATTTTAACTGGCGAAGGCCTTACCGCAGCTTGCTCAGCCGGCGGCTGGCCGCAGCCCACCGCCAGGCAGCATACAACCACAAAGCATTTTCCCAAAGCAATACGGCTACTCTTTTTTATTGTATCCAGTTTCATTATGCAGATTAGAATTAAAAGGGGTTAATAAAGCATGGTACCGGCGGCAACGCCCTGTGGCGACTTCGTTGCGTCGCAATCACTTTATCGTTCTGTTCAATGTGCAGCTTTTAAGCCCGTGTAGCAAAAAGGCGGATGGCGGCGATGAGGTTGCCCACCTACGCTTTGCTGAAAAATGTTCTGAACGGTGCAGTGAGTGACACAACAGGCGATGCCATGAAATTCCATAGCCGGTAAACAAAAGGTTTTGAAACTGCCGTTTACGGCAGTTAATACCCCGGGTTTTGCGCAGTTACGCCACCCTGGCCCAGGGCAAGGTTGCGGTCAATTTCTGATTGTGGCACCGGCAGCAGTTCATCTTTACCGGCTTTAAAATAAGCGATAGGATCGCCACCCATAAGGACCAGTTTACCGGCGGCACGCCAGCGCAGCAAATCCCTGTTGCGAACCTGCTCACCACAAAGCTCTACACGCTTTTCGTGCATAACGGCCCGGGTAACTTCATCCTTTGTGTTGCAAGGATAGGTGCCTGCAATGGGATACTTTGGCAAACCCGCGGCCACAACGTCGGCCCTGCCGCGTACTTCGTTCAGCAGGTTTACCGCTGCGTTCAGGTTACCGGTTTCATTTTCGCATTCTGCCAGCATCAGCAATACTTCCGCATAGCGTATCATACGCCTGTTAATGCCGTTGGCCACATTGCCGGGCGTTGGGTTTTTGTAGCTAAGGGTATATTTTTTCCAGGAAACCTGTGTCATAACACCACCGGCCCAGGTATCGCCAATATCATACATCATGGCTTTGCGGCGCGGGTCGTTTGTTTCAAATTCGGCAATAAGGGAAGGAGCAGGCAATACCACACCGTTACCAGTGTTCATATCATACTGGCGGGTACCATTTGTAGATTCGCGGTACTGGCCATTCTGGTAGTCATCGCCTTCATCTTCCGCGGCATCCTGCAAGGGCACAAATGCCGCTTCAAATATGGATTCTTTATTAAACTCGTGTTCTTCCTGGAAGTTCTGGTTGCTGTTATCTACCAGGCCATAAAGGTTTGTATCCTTTACTTTTTGCAGGTAGGTTTTTGCCTCGGCATAATTAGCCATTTGCATAAGCACCCTGCCCAGCAGCGCATTGGCCGCACCGCTGGTAGCACGGCCATTAGCTGCCGCATCGTAGGTGGCCGGCAACGCGGAAGCCGCGTCTTTTAAATCCTGCACAGCAAATTCATACACCGCCTGCTGCGAGGTACGCGGCTGAAAATCTGAAAAGCCGGAAACCGGTTTTGTAATCAGTGGCACGCCGCCCCAAAGGCTGGCCAGCTCGTAATAAGCCATGCCTCGCAGGAATTTGGCCTCGGCCACTACCCGGTTACGCAGGCTATTGGTGGGGTCGTCCGGATCGGACTGAATAGTATTATTGATAACAGTATTCGCACGGTGGATAACAATGTACCAGCCGCGCCATATCCTTTCCACGTAAGAATTATTAACGCCGGCCACACCACGGAGGATATCACCCCGTTCATCGGCAAGGGTGGTGCCTACAAGATCGTCTGAACGAAGGTCCTGCAGCCATATATACGACGACCCGACAAGATAACTGCCGTTTAGTGTGGTATATGCGCCGTTTACTGCTTTTTCAAGCTGGGCACTGGTTGTATAATATTCCTCCGTTGTTATGGAATTGGGGTTGGTTTTGTTCAACTCTTTCTCGCAGGAAACGAGCAGGAGCGAAAGGCAACCTATGAAAAAAAGATGTGTTTTCATTTTTTGAATATTTTTTTGTTGAACATGTTAAAAGCCTACCTGCAGGCCCAATATAAAGGAACGGGCGGCGGGGTATTGGCCATAGTCTATACCATTGGTAAGGTTACCGGCGCCCCGGTTGCTGCCTATCTTCATACCTATCTCCGGGTCATAACCAAGATCGTAACCTGTAAATGTCAACAGGTTTTGCGAGGCTGCGTATACACGAAACTTTGTAATGGCGCCTTTATATCTTTGATCAAGTTGTTTAAAAGGTATTTCATAACCAATGCTAATATTTTTCAGCCGGAGGTAAGAAGCATCCTGCAGCCAGCGTTTGGAGATACGGGAGTTATCGTTTGGATCGCTCCACCTGATGCGGGGATTGGTAGTGCTGGGGTTGGCGGATGTCCAGGCATCTTCAAACGCCTTAAGGCTACCACCCAAGGGCCAGCGGAAAGCGCCGGAATAAACGCCGATAGCGCTAAATATTTCTCCGCCCTGCACGCCCTGGAAGAGAATAGAAATATCAAAATTTTTGTATGCGGCAGTAAGGTTTAAACCATAGGTAAAGTCGGGCAGGAAACTGCCGATCTTCTCCCTGTCCCGGTCGTCAACAATGCCATCTCCGTTTATGTCTTTAAACCTTACATCGCCCGCTGCAGTGGCTGATGCCTGGTAGAACGCACCAGCATTGCCTGTTTTGGCACGGGCAGCTTCATTATCTGCATTCACCTCGGCCTGGCTTTGATAAATACGGTCGAAAACCCAGCCATAAAAAGGCTGAATGGATTCGCCGGCAACCGTACGTGTAACCGGCACCCCCCAACTGGAGAAGTAATTGCCTTCGCCACCGAATATGGCGCCGCTTGGCGCATCCAGCCTTAACACCTGGTTTGACACAATGCCGAGGTTAGCGGTTACCCCCCATTTAAAAGGCCTGTTCCTTTCGTGGTACCCTGCCTGGAACTCCCAGCCCTTGTTTTGCATTTTACCAATGTTTACGTCTGTAGATTGTATATACCCAAAAGAAGGCGGGGTTGGGGCTTTAAGTATCAGGTTGTCAGTTATCCTGTCGTAATATTCTACTGTAAGGCTAATCCTGTCGTTCAAAAAACCGGCATCCAGGCCTATGTTTAATTGCGATGTTTTTTCCCACTCAAGGTTTTGGTTGGATAGTTTATTATAGAAAGCGGTATTAACATTGTTTACATTGTTAAACGGATAGGCAGAGTTGTATATCAGCGACTGCCAGGGGTAATTACCCAGGGCAGTGGGGTTTAAACCGGTTATCCCATAGCTGGCCCTTAATTTTAAATCTGATACGGTAGTACTCTTTTCCAGGAATGATTCCCTGGCAATGTTCCAGCCTGCGGAAACCGCGGGAAAGTTGGCAAACTTATTACCCGGCGCCCATACAGATGAACCATCCCGGCGGATGCTGGCATTTAACATGTATTTCCCTTTATAGCCATAAGCTATACGTGCAACATAAGAAAGCAGCAGGTTCTCTTCCCTGTTGCTTACCGCACTTATTGCAGAAGCGCCGTTTAAAGTTGTAAGACCGGGAGAAGATTGCCTGCCGGACATGATTTCTGATTTTATGTCGGCTGTCTGCCCTTCATAAACCAGTACCGCGTTTATATGATGGTGGTTAAATGTTTTATCAAATGTCAACTGCTCACTAAAAAGCAACGAGGTAAATACGCGGCGGTTATTGGATATGGAAGTAAGTCCATCATCTGTTTTGAGGATGCTGAAGCCGTCGTTTACGGTATAGCTCTGCCTTATCGCATTGTTTAGCCCATCAGCGTAGTCTATCCCAAAAGTGGTTCTGAATTTTAAGGAAGGGGTAAGCTTAACATCCAGGTAAGCGCTACCCAGGATCTTTACTGTTTTCTTGAAATTGCTGGAGTTTTCAATATCCGCGACCAGGTTGGGGAAGGGGTGACCATCAACGCCATCACCGCCCGCCTTTATCCAGTAACCCGTATTAGGATCACGCAAAGGCAGGTGCGGTAAAGCAAACTGGAGCAGTGACAAAGGAGTACCCTGGTCGCCGGTTTCCCCATCTGAACTGCTGTAGCGCTGTTTTGTGTAAGACAACAGCAAGTTTTGCCCGAAGGTGAAACGGCTGCCAATATCGTGTGTTGAATTAATACGGAAATTATACCGTTCAAAACCAACGCCGATGAGTATACCATCCTGCTTCATGTAACCGGCAGAACTATAAAAACGGGAGGATTCACCACCACCACTCAATGACAGGTTGTGGTTGGTAAGCAACCCGGTTTTAAAATGAAGGCCCTGCCAGTCTGTATTTGTTTGTGCGTAGGTTTGAGTGGCGCCGGGGTAAGGAAATTTGTTCATTTCTTCCGTGGTGTAACGGCTTGGCCGTTTTGACGCATCATCAATATTATCACCGGCGTACATACCATCCATAAAGCGGCTGCGTTCACTGGTTGTCATGGGCCGTAACAGGCGCCAGGCAGATTCTATACCCACATAAGAATCAAGGTTTACCCGCAACCTTGCATTCCTGCCCCCCTTTTTTGTGGTGATAAGTATAACACCGTTGGTTGCCCGGGAACCGTAAATGGCGGCAGCGCTGGCGTCTTTCAGCACTTCCACGCTTTCCACATCTTTGTTATCAAAGCTGGACAAATTGGTGGTGGGAAAACCATCAATTACATACAACGGGTCTGTAGCAAAACTAACCGAGCTTACACCACGTATCCTTATATCCGGCGCCGTACCAGGGGAACTTACATTGGTTACCGTAACGCCGGCCACCCTGCCCTGCAACGCCTGGCCCAGTTCGGTAACAGGCAGTTCATTAATCTCTTTACTGTTGATGGTGGAAATAGAGCTTGTTAATTCACGCCTTTTCTGCGTGCCGTAACCTACTACAATCACTTCTTTTTGTTGCGCCGCTGTTTCCTGGAGCGATACATTTACTACAGATTTTCCGGCTAGAGGCACTTCCTGTGTTTCCATACCTATGTAAGAAAATACCAGTATAGCGTTGTTGTTGTCCAATGTAATTTTATAAATGCCGGCTGCATCGCTTACAGCGCCCCTGTTCCTGTCATCCTTAACCGTAATGGCTACACCCTGCAGGGGTTCACCTGCACTGTTGGTAACCTTGCCAGATACAGTTATATCTGCCGGCACATAAACCGGTGGCGGTTCTTCTTCAGTTTTTATCCTTGCGCCTGGAAATACAAGTATGGTATTATCTTCCTGGCGAAAGGCAAGTTTTGTATCCCTTAACACCAGCCGCAACGTTGCTTCTACTGTACGTTCTTCCCCTGTTATGGAAATGCCCTTGTATTTTGACACATGTTCCAGCAGGTAAGCTATCTTAAAGCCAGACAATTGTTCAATCCTGAACAGGGCGCCACGCAGGGTTTCGTTATTAAGTTCAAGCCGGATAACTTTTTCTTCCATCTTTTGGCCATGGCCGGGAGAGGCCACCAGCAGTTCCGTTGACAATACCACCAGCGTCATTACACAAATGCTCAGCTTCATAATGAATGAGGGGTTTATATGACGGGGAAGCTCGGGCAACAGCGCATGACAAACCGCATTGCCCCGGGCAATCGTTTTTTGCATAACTTGCAATAGTTTAAAAGTGATTCAATGCCTGCAAGCAGGCGAAACAGTTTTTAGGCGAAACCCCTTCATGCTTTCCACGGCGCAAGGGGTTTTTTAATTAAAAGATGCCGGCGATAAAGACTGGCAATCCTGTTGTATTTTAAGATTATGTGTATGCTGTTTTTGCAACAAGCAAAACAACCTGGTTAAGCACAGGTAAACACATACCATGTAAAACAGTTATTGCTGGCTGTACCGGCCGAAATAAAGGATGCTTAAGGAGATTTAGATTTTGGCATGGCAATCAATTTTGTTTTGGTTGATAAAATGATAAGCAGTACTACATGCAGCCTTCCCCGTCAATCACAATATTGGCATCATCGGGTTTGGTGTAAGACGCATTGCTGATGGTGCACAGCAAATCCAGCACCTTAACAAGAGGCTCTGTACCATTGAATGATACTTTTACCTTGCAGTTTTCCAGTGCGTGGTTTTTAAAGCTGATATTTACGTTGTAGCGCTTATTGAGCACCTGCACTACTGACGCCAGTGAAGCGCCATCGAAGTTCATATCCTGCCTAACCCAACCTGCGCTGGATGCAACGGCGTTAACTTTCTCACGCTCGGCATTAGCCGTAGGAATATTGTACACCACCTGCTGGTCTGGGGTAAGCTCCGCAAGTATTTTTTCACTGTCTTCCACCCTTACCTTACCCCTTGTAACAGCTACGGTAATTGTGTTTTTACCCGGGTATGCTGAAATGTTGAAAGCAGTGCCCAGCACGGTTGTTTTTACCTTGCCGGTATGTATAATAAAAGGCTTCAGGGTGTCGCGGGTGATATCAAAGTAAGCTTCGCCGGTAAGCGTAACCACACGGGCGCCATTGTTAAAACCCGGGGACCGGGTTAGTTTACTGTCGGCGTGAAGGATAACGGTGCTGCCATCCTCCAGGGTTAGGTAACGGGTATAGGTGACAGCCGTATCATGCGTATTTTTCACAGCAACTGTATCATTTTCCACGGTAGCGGTACGTAAATAAAAATAAGTTACTGTTATCCCTGCCAGTACCGCGGCAGCTACACGCCAGAGTATACGGCGTTTTGTGCGCATGAGTACAACAGGGAGCTCCTGCACACTGCTTATCTGCTCCTGGATGTTTGTAAACAGCCGCTGCTCCAGTGCAGCCTCAGCTTCATCCCGCTTCCATTCCACCGTATCTGTGGGCTGCGTATTATACCATTCATCCAGCAGTTTTTTCTCTGCAGGTGTTATGCTGCCGTCAAAGTATTTGCTGGCAATCTCCTGTATCTGTTCCGGGGTAAGTGCTGGCATTAAACAACCTGTTTCTATTATAGCGTACCAAAAGTTCCACTACCCTTAGTGTACCCTAAAAAAAATTTTGCAGTCCATTATCCAGGTGTGAAATATGGGCCAGGCATCAGGCGGATATAAATTTTGATGGTCTTAAAAATAAAGGCATAAGAGGGTTTGGAGCGATGCCCTCAGCTTTTTGAGCGCCTTGCTGATATGGGCTTCAACGGTTTTGGGTGCAATATTTAATTGTTCTGCAATCTGTTTTTCACTGAGGCCCTCATCGCGGCTAAGGCGAAACACGAGCCGGCATTTTTCTGGCAGGGATTGTATCGTTATCTCTATTTCCCGGCGGAGCAGTTCGTAAGCAGCATCGTTTGTATCAGTATTACCGGCATCATTAACCATTCCCTGTTGCAGCAGTTGTTGCTGCCTCCTTTTTTTAAATCTTGCCAGTATTTCATACTTAAGCATGGATGCGATATACGTATGGAAACTGTTTTTTAGCTGTATTTGCTTCCTCCTCTTCCAAAGCTGCAGGAAAATTTCCTGTACAAGCTCTTCCGCTTCCACCTCCGATTCTAATTTTACCACCGCATGAACCAGTAGCTTACGCCAGTACCTATCATATAAAATGCGAAACGCAGCTTGGTCATCATTGCTCACATGATTAAAAAGTTCATTATCGGTAGCGTTCAGCATGGTTGCCAGGTAAAGTATTTGCTTTAAAATTAAGAAACAATCGAAATATGGTTCAGGGCTTTCTTCACATCCCCATTTAGTACAGCAACCGCAAAGCTGTTTCACGCGCCGTTCTCCATGCTTTATTTTAATGGGCCCGGCGTAATTACTACATACCAGGTATCCCGTAAAATTATCCGGAAAAAATATGTGGTGCTTTCAGTTATAGTTTTTCAACGTAACGGCAGTTCCGGCTTTTTACTGCAACTCCGCCACAGGGGCCATTGCACAAAGTCTTCAGCGGGGTTTCCGTTTCAATCCGGCAGCGCTTCAGGGCACCCCGTTACCAGCTACATCTTTACGGCCACCCGTAATGTAGTACCCACTCCTTACCAAATTAATCATTTAGATAATGTTTCTTTCAATGATCCATTTAAACTCTATAATGCCGCCATCAATAACAATAGCTAACATCCTTCAAGAGTTACTCAATAAAGACATGAAAATTTTTGAATGAGCAAGTAAGAAAGAAATAAGTTAGGGATCAAGGAGCCATCCATGCACCCGCTGATGCCCTGTCCGGATGTCTAACCCTGCCTTATTCATTACCCGTCAACCGAACTCCCGGGTGCTCTTACTGTTTATTGCCTGGCCCGTTGGCCTCCCTGTACATCCTGTTGAGTTTTTTCATATTGACTTTGTCTGCATGGTCATACATGTAATCCCATGCCTTTTTGTAGCTGCCCTCGTCATAGTGCCGGTTGATCCACTCCTTGCTTAAGGAATAAACACCAAGCACTGCTACAATCAAGACGATGCACAAAAACCGGTACATCCATAGCTTTTTAAAGAACCCCTGCTGCGGGAAG
>NZ_VVIP01000053.1:22326-29153 GCF_009650435.1 Foetidibacter luteolus | reverse complement strand
ACTCCTATGTAAAGGAATACGCTGCCTGCCATCCTGAAAAAGGTTGCAAAACAAGGTTAATATGTTGTGTTTTTTTAAGTCATTGGAAAAAAGATTTTTATCACAGGTGGTGAAACTCCTATCAGCAGTCGGCACATGGCCGCTGCAAATCTTTATTAATCCCATAAAGTAAAAGTATAAGGCTGCAGACTCACTTGAGCAGTATGTTGCAACTGCAGGACACAAAAAGCAGTCCTTATAACTGTTTGATATTACCTTTCTGTGATATGAATAATACTGTTTGCTTCAAAATTAGATTTTTAAGTTTGTGCACCGGCCTGAACAGGAAGCGGGCTCTGCCGGAGGACAACCTGCCAGCGATAGGGCCTGTGCTTATACGATAGTATAGAGGGGGCCGTCATGGCGGCTCCTTTTGTATTACTATCGGTAAGCCGGATGGCTTAAAAAAACTCATTTCTGTTCCCGTTACTTTACCACACCTTTTTGATAAGGCACACCGCTTATCAAAACAGCCCTTATCCTGCGCAGCAGTTTACGGGCAATACGGATAATGGCCTGGTTGCCTTTCATTCTTTTGGTTAATGCCTGATAACAATCCATTAAAGCCGGATCTATCCTTATGGCCTGCCAGGCAGCTTCTATCAGCAGGCTGCGCAATTGTTTGTGGCGCCGGGTGGTAATACCGGTATCTTTTTCCTTATCGCCGCTGCTGTCCGTATCAGGACAGAAACCTATTAAATCATTCAATGCGTCAAATCCTTTGAACCGGTTGATATCGCCCACTTCCAGCAAAAACCACAGGGCTGTTGTAGGGCCTACTCCCGGAACACTCAACAGCAGGCTGGTATTTTGCTGGTACCGGCTTTTTTTCAGTTCCCGCAATTTACCTTCCGTTTTTAACAGCAACTGGCGCAGCAACCTGATTTGTTCCAACATCAGCACTAAAGTGCTTTTCAGCCGTTCGTCTTTTTGAGCTTCCTGTTCCACCCATTCCAGAAAATTATGGCTCCAGTTGGTCTTTTCATATTTAGCCGGCAGTTGGATGCCCTGGTATTTCAATATGCTTTTCAACCGGTTCCTGCTCCTGTTTAGATCCCCTACCAGTTTCTTGCGGAATCTTATCAGGTTGCGGTCTTTTTGAATATCCTCCCCCGGTACATGGATGGCCTTAAGCTCACCGGCTGCATGGTTGCGGGCCAGCTTTAAGGCATCCACCTTATCGGTCTTCCTTTTCTTCTCCTTATCACTGGTGGATACATCGGCAGCATGAACCACGATGCACTCCATTCCTGCGGACTGCAGTGAACGCTGAAGGGTGAAACCCCAGGCCGAACTTTCATACACACACTTAAATGTGGCCCCCGGATAGTGGCTATTCAGGTGTTTAATAAGGTCTTCACTGTTGCTGCCCATACGGTGATTACCCAGGCAAATCCCATTTAATAATTTGGCAACCTGGTAATCTTTTTGATGTACATCTATTCCTACATAGATGATTTTGCCGCTGAAATCAATCAGGCTTCTACCTTTGTCCAAGGTTTCGGTTGTGGCTGAAGTTTGCTGTTTCATATTTGTTTTTTTTAGCAAAATTCTTCTTTGCAGCCTAATTTTAGGACTGCCGCTGCACCGAAACCTTTTACATATAGACTCACTTGTACGGCTGGATTCGCTACGCAGCTTTTACCACAGGATAGGTTCACCCTACAGATGCGGCTGAGAAGGTTGGAGCCATAGGGTACATAGATAGATAAATGTAAAACCCTGGCATTACATGAGGGGGTTAAATATCAATAGCCCCGGATGAAACCCCGGTTGGCGTTTGATAGTAAGTGCACAAGCCCAAAGGGGGCAATAATGCTGTGCACATCTTATCCGTCTTACAGTATAACCACTGCTAATCTCTTTCCCCAAACAACCTGTAGCCTATTGAATACCTTGCAAAAGGGTAGCGTTTACTCACGTCTTTATAATCTGCATAATAGCCGTTTAGGGAAAAATGGCCCAGCTCCATGCCCACTGAAAGCCTCGGCGTAAATTGGTACCGCAGTTCCGTGGTAACCGCGTTAAGAAAAAAGGAAGATTCGTTGCCGTTTACTGTTAAAAACCAACCTCCCCGGTAGTTAACAGCGGCAAGAAATTTATCGTTGGCTACAAGGCCAATGCCACCGGATACACTAATACCCGGCCCGTAATCGTAGTTGCGGCCCTCGCCATAATACAGGTAATCATCCGGTACCGCGGCCAGCACTATTACCCCGGCGCCTAAATTGCTGAAGAGTTTTGTTTTGCTTAAGCGCCTCCATTCTGATAATATTTTAAAATTGGAGCTTTGGGCCCCGTATTCAAATGATGCATTGTTGAAGTAATCATAGTTCATGGTAAGCGCATAAAAATGCCTTCTATCCGGGCGCTCTTTGGCAAGCCACTGCCTTAATGCGGCATTTACCAGTACGGTATTCAGGTAGGCGGAATCAGAAGCGCCTGCTTCTATAAACACAGAGAAATTGCTGAACGGTGTTTTGGTTGCTTCATACAGGTTGCCATAACGCAGCCTTAAGCGCATGTAGAATTCGTTATCGCCTCTTTCAAAAAAATCTTCTCCCTGTTCGCTAAACCTTCTTCCGCCAATATCCAGTATGCCTGATAGTTTAGTCTTTACCGTATCATCCGGGTGATAGTGCACTTTGCCCCATCTGCCATCTAAAATCCGGGTAAGGCCGCTAACAGGGTTAATAATAAAGCCAAGTACTTCCTGCGCCTGGCGTTTAAAACCTCTCTGGCGGTTGTCGATCACCGCGTTTGATAACCGGTACGTCATTTCTCCCAATGCTATACCCCCGATACTGGTGTTAACAAAGTCATTGGGCGCAGGCGGGTGGGTTTCCCCGGCAATTTCCCATAACAGGCTGCCTGCAAATGCTGCCGGGGCTGCCTGCCAGAAATTGTAGCCGTTGCTTCTGAAAGAGTTGTAGTAAAGGTTGCCATGATAAGGGTGGGCAAACTGGTTGGTTTTAAAATTATTGTCATCCCATTCCCAGCTTCCTGGCTTTAAGTTGTGCCCTATGCTTTTAAACGAGATTTTCGCAAAATCCGCGTTTCTTATAAAGTAGTTATACGACCATGGTACTAACTGCGTAACCAGCAGTTCGCCGGATGCACGCCAGAAATGCTTCTTCACATAAAACGTGTCTGTCGGCGCCTGTAATGCAGAATCTGTAATCAGTGTGTTGTTATTCTGGGCCTGGCATGTACAGGTGACAAATACCAGGAGAACAGTCAACAGTTTTTTTGCAGGAGCAAACTTTACAATGTTTTTCATCCCGGTAAAAGTTAGTTTGGAAAATGCTTTAACAACAGGTGCATATATCAAAAAATGCAGGTAAGCGGGCCAGGTAAATGCGTTACTCATTTTACCGGTTGCAGCATGTTTTTATAAACAATGCCATCCTTAATAATCAGTAAAATGTTTTTATCAGGGTCTTCCAAAAGTTTTATATCCTGTAATGGGTTGCCATCAATAAGTAAAATGTCGGCGTAGGCCCCGGGCTCTATCGTTCCCAGTTTGTTGGGGTAGGGGTTGCGGGGGCCGCTAAGTGCCATCAGTTCCCCATTTACGGCGGTGGCAATATGCAGTATTTCAAAAGGGTTGTACCAACGGGTTAATTTGGTAAGTTGCAGGCCCCTTTTTCCTGATTTACCGGCATCGAACAAACAGTCTGTACCAAAGGCGGTCTTTATCTTGTATTTCTTAGCCAGAAAATAGGCTGAATCAGTGCCTTTGCGCAATTGTTGCTGTTTAATAAAGCTGGGCGAGCCAGGCGCATGGGGTGATTTATCATCATCAGTAAATGGCTGAAGGCACCACCATATTTTTTTGCCGGCCATTATTTTTACCGTTTCTTCATCAACAAGGTGTCCATGTTCAATACAACGTACCCCTGCTTTTATGGCTGTTTGAATACTCCGCGGCGTATAGGCATGCACCATTACATAGGTGTTCCAGTTGTCTGCTGCGTTTACCGCTGCCGCAAGTTCTGCTTCAGAGTATTGGGCCACATCCAGCGGGTCGTACTTGGATGAAGCGCCGCCGCCTGCAGCCAGTTTTATCTGGCTGGCGCCCTGCCGCAACTGTTCCCTTACCCTTTTAGTTACTTCATCCACACCGTCTGCAATAATACCCACGCTGTGTTTTTCCGCATAAGCCAGCGGGGCAGCAGCTTCCCGGGGAACTTCCTGCGGCATCAGGAAATCGCCATGCCCGGCAGTTTGGGATATCATGGCGCCGGAAGGGTATATGCGTGGGCCTGGTATAATGCCCATGTCTATCGCTTTTTTCAGTCCAAAGGTGGGCCCGCCGGCATCCCTGAATGTAGTAAAACCCTGCATCAAATTTTTCTTGGCCGCGTTAACAGCGATAACGGTAATAAATTCAATATCGCTGCCCATCAGTGCCATTTCACTAAGCGATTCCATCATAATATGCGTATGCGCATCAATAAGGCCGGGCATCAAAAACCTGCCCTGGCCGTCAATGATGTACAGGTCCGTCTTGTTTTCCGGCTCAATGGCAGTAGTTGATATTTTTGTAATGAGGTTGCCCGATATGAGCACATTGCCCTTGATGGTCTTTTCCTCGTTACCATTAAATACCTGTACGTTATTAATGAGTATGGTCTTTTGGGCAGCAACATTCATGGCAATGAGAATAACCGGGAGGCAAAGAAAGCTTCTCATATAGTTAGCGGTTTTGTTTACAGATTTGGTGTGCGAAATTCCCTCAGCAATATGCTGCACAGAAATCCTTACTCAGGTTACATAGCCCAATGCCGGGATACGTGCTAATGACAAATTAGGTAAAATAACCGTTACCGGCAAGAGGTGTTTTCCCCGGCATCGGTAATAATGTATAACTGTTAAACAAGCCTGTTGTAAATCCGTTATCCGCATAAACTGTAGCCAAACCGGTATGTATAAACAACAAGCCACTTTTAAACCTGCCTTATTTATTTTACTTTTAGTAAAGCTGTAAAACGTTGCCGGGACAGTTTCTTTACCTGTATAGATATGCAGCTTTAATTCAAAAACCACTTTTAATACCGTTTTCAAAAGTTTCACCGGTTTTACGCACACCATTTTTCGTGAACAGGAGATTACAGTGGCCATTTCTTAAAAAAGTAAATTCAGCCAATTCCATAATTTTCAGGGGGTGCCCCCAAGCTGCGCAAGGGGTCGGGCTTTCCGCTATTACTCCGCCGCAGGGCCATGCTGCGAAGGCTTCAGCGTGGTAGCCGCTTCAATCCCTCACCCGACAGCCGGTTACAGGTAGCTGGTTACCGGTCTGTTGTGTAAATGGCTGAGGTTGCAAGGGGCGATGAAGTGCTGTAAGCGAATCGGGCATTAACCGCAGGGGCGCCCGTGAGAACGTGGAAAAATGTTAAATAGCATTTTGCATAAAGTTGCCCAGCAATTTTGCTGGGATGAAGAACAGTGTATGGCATGTTTCGGTTTTACCTTAAAGTACCCGCCGGTAAGAAAAAGGGGCAATGGTGCAGTCACGAGTGAGGCGGGTGATGAAGAAAGTAGTTGATGCCATCCGGCTGGCACTGTTACCCATGCTTTCGGTAGCATGCAACAGGATAAAAAGATGATGTTATCCAAAGGGCCGCCCTTCAGCGGCTTTTTGGCTTTAAAAGTAAAGATATCTGGCAACAGGAAATGATAGCGCTGATGCAGGAAAGACCAGCGGCCGGCTGCCAGTAATCTGCGGGGGCTTAGTGTTCTCTCTGCCTGCCATTCCAGCTTGCTGTATGCACCTGTTGCGGCCGCACTTTGTTTGAATTTCTTAACTTTGGAAAATGCAAGACAAAATTGTCCGTTCGATTTCTGACTTTAATACTCAACTAAAATTGAAGGGTTTTAATGTGTTTCAAATTGAATGTGACAGTAACCTCACCCGCATTTACAGCAGAAAAGATTTTTATAAGATTTGCCTCACTACAGGCAAAAGCATCATTCATTATGCCGACAGAAGTTTTGAAGCCGAAGGAACTGTTCTGTTTTTTGGTAACCCGCATATTCCTTATTCCTGGGAGACACTTTCAAGAACCTACATTGGCTACACTGTTCTTTTTTCGGAAGCCTTTTTAAAACTATCCGACCGCTCTGAAAGCCTTCAGCAATCCCCTTTCTTCAAAATTGGCGGTACACCCATTTTAAACATAACGGAAAAACAACGTGAATTTTTGAATACCATATTTCAGAAAATGATTGATGAGCAGCAAACAGAATATGCTTATAAAGACGACCTGATACGCAACTACATTAACCTGATTATTCACGAAGCATTAAAACTGCAGCCTTCGGAGAATTATGACAGGCATAAAAACGCTGCTTCACGCATTGCATCTGTATTTCTCGAATTGCTGGAAAGACAGTTTCCGATTGAAAGTACCGACCGCCCCCTTAAATTGAAGACAGCACAGGATTATGCAAAATCATTAGCTGTGCATGTGAATCATTTAAACCGTGCAGTAAAAGAAACTACCGGAAAATCAACTACTGCGCATATTGCTGAAAGAATTGTTACCGAAGCAAAAGCATTGCTGCAGCATACTGACCTTACGATTGCCGAAATTGCTTATGCACTTGGTTTTGAATATCCCACTTACTTCAACAATTACTTTAAAAGATTAACCGGCACCGTTCCCACAGCATTGCGGGCACAGATTGCTTGAAATTCTTAATGATTGGTTTGATAATCATTAACAGTAGGTATATGTGCGTGTGTAGTTTCGTGCATGCAAAAGAAAACCCTGCTGCTGCTTTTC
>NZ_VVIP01000053.1:0-22276 GCF_009650435.1 Foetidibacter luteolus | reverse complement strand
ACCGAAACCTTTTACATATAGACTCACTTGTACGGCTGGATTCGCTACGCAGCTTTTACCACATTATAGCCCCCTTCGTATTTGCTCAAAGTTTTTTAAGGAAAGCTACTTCAGCAATTCATCGTCCAAAAAATTAATCCGCCTCTTTCCCATCAACAGACCGGTAACCAGCTACCTGCAACCGGTACCGCTCTTCGGGTTGCTGTGCTTTCTAAAGCCTCGTAGAGGCTGCATGTTGTTCAGGTTGTAGCCCCCCGTTGACTGCATAACCATTCCGCAATTTATCACCTCGCCTTACATATCGCACCTACGGCGCTCTGTTGCCTGTTGCGTATCGGTGCTACTAACATATCGCCCCGATGGGGCTTAACTGTTCAATATTCGTTTGTTCAAGGTTTAATGTTAGCAGCGGGTAGATGCTTCTGCACTTCCACAGCTAAACAAATTATCCGCCTCTTTCCCATCAACAAACCGGCAACCTGCAACTTGTAACCGGCAACCGTCTTCCGGGTGAGGGATTGAAGCGGTTACCCCGCTGAAGCCTTCGCAGCCCGGCTTTGTGGCGGAGTAATAGCACAACCAAGAAAAAGCAACTAAATGTTGCTTTGACGAAGGTTGCGAACGCAGTTCTGCCCGGCCCCTTGCGCAGCTTGGGGACACCCCCAATTTCTTACTGGCTTAAAATATAAAAGTCCGGGCATCCGGACTTTTATATTCACTCATAAATGGTTAATTCGTTTATTCAGCCATCATTTCCATAATGGTTTCAAAAATATCCTCCACGTTAGGCTTGCTGAAATAATCCCCATCGCTGCCATAAGAGGGGCGGTGCGCTTTAGCGGTAATGGTACGCGGCGCAATATCCAACCACTTGTAACCACCCTGCTCTTCCATAACATGATTAAACATGTAAGCCGCAGCCCCGCCGGGCACGTCTTCGTCAACAAAAACAATGCGGTTGGTTTTCTTTAAAGATTCCACTATAGCATGATGGCGGTCGAAAGGCAGCAACGTTTGTACATCTATAATTTCACAACTAATGCCGTTCTCCAAAAGCCTGTCGGCCGCCTCTTTAATAATGTGCAGCACAGAGCCATAAGAAACAATAGTTATATCATCCCCTTTCTGCAAAATTTCGGGGATACCCAGCGGTACCGTAAACTCAGCAAGGTTGTGCGGCAGTTGCTCCTTACGCCTGTAGCCGTTAAGGCTTTCTATTACTATTGCGGGGTTATTGCTTTTTAAAAGGGTATTGTACATGCCGGCAGCCTGCACCATGTTACGGGGCACACAAACATACATGCCCCTTAAGGAATTGATGAGCATACCCATGGGCGAACCGCTGTGCCATATACCTTCCAGCCGGTGGCCGCGGGTACGAACGATAAGGGGGCAGCTTTGCTGGCCAACTGTTCTAAAATGCAGCGAAGCCACATCGTCGGTTAAAGGCTGCAAACCATACACTACATAATCCATGTATTGTATTTCGGCAATCGGCCGCAAGCCGCGTAATGCCAGGCCTATACCCTGCCCTATAATAGTAAGCTCCCTTATACCGGTATCGAAAATGCGTTGCTCACCATGCTTTTTCTGTAACCCGGCAAAGCCCTGGTTTACATCGCCTATTTTACCAACGTCTTCCCCAAAGGCCACCACCAAAGGGTTGCCTGCAAACAACTGGTCAAAATAGTGATTTAACACCTCATAACCGTTCATTACGGGTGAACGTTCATCTATATCCGCTTTTACCACTGGTACATGAATGGCGCCCTTGGGGCCTTCATCGTACAGGTAGGTATTATAAACAGTTTCATTTTCTTTTTTAAACGCCAGGTACCTGGCCTTCAATTCTTCACCAGCGGGATAATTACGTGCGGTATTGGCTGCAACAGATAAAGCTTTCAATATGTCCCGGCGCAGGGGCTCTCTGTTGTTAATTAATTCATTGGCCGTTTTTTGCAACTGCTTGTATACCTCTATATCGTTAACTGTTGAATTTTTTATCAGCTCTGCGGTACTGGCGGCAAGGGCTTTTAAAGGCGTAATGTAGTTTTCCCATGCTTCGTTGCGGCAGTCGCGTACGTACTGCTTAGCCGTTGTTTCAATAGCCAGCAATTCGTCCGCAACAGCAATATCATTTTCAATAATCCATTCACGCATTTTTTTAATGCAGTCCCAGGCACGTTCCCATTCAAGGCGTTCGGGAGATTTATACCTTTCATGGCTGCCGGATGTGGAATGCCCCTGCGGCTGTGTTAACTCCTCCACATGAAATACGGCGGGTATATGCGTGTCCCGTATTTTTTGAATAGCCTCTTCAAACACTTCACACATGCCGGCATAATCCCAGCCATTTACGCGGTAAATATCAATGCCGTTGGTATTTGGTTTTTTCTGCAGGCCTTCCAGCGCCGCGGAGATAGACCCTTTGGTGGTCTGGTATTTTTTAGGCACAGAAATGCCGTAACCGTCATCCCAAACAAAAATGGCCAATGGAATTTGCATTACCCCGGCGGCATTCACTACTTCCCAAAAATGCCCTTCTGATGTAGAAGCGTCGCCAATAGTGCAAAAGCACACTTCGTTGCCATTGTTAGACAGGCCCTGGTAGGGCTTAAGCAGGTTAGAATTGCGGAAAAGTTTCGATGCCAGGGCCAAGCCTGCTGACCGGGGCATCTGGGCTGCCGTAGGCGCCATATCCGACGCGGTATTTTTCTGGTGCGCCAGGTTAAGAAAATTACCCTCCTCATCTACATTGCGGGTTACAAAGTGGCCGTTCATTTGCCGGCCACCGCTCAGCGGCTCGTTTTTAATATCAGGATCAGCGTATAACTGCGAGAAAAAATGACGTATGGTGGCAAGCTCCGTTGCAAAGGCAAAGGTTTGGTCGCGGTAGTAACCCGACCGGAAATCTCCCGGCTGAAAAAATTTGGCCATTGCCACCTGGGCCACTTCTTTACCATCGCCAAATATGCCAAATTTAGCCTTGCCGGTAAGCACTTCACGCTTACCCAGCAAACTGGCTTCACGGCTTTCAATGGCAATCCTGTAGTCATTGAGTACAGCAGAACGAAAGTCCTCATAAGAGAGCATACCGTCTTTTTGTTCCAATGGAGCGGTTAGATTTTCCATGCTGCAAATGTATTAATTCAAGTAATATACTAATGAGCGTTAGCCGGCGAAAGTATTCACCTCTATTGCACATATTTTCTGCCCCGCCGGCGGGGCAGCCGCATCCTTTAAGCCATATTTTTCAGGGGGTGCCCCCAAGCTATCGCAAGGGGTCGGGCTTTCCGCTCATACTCCGGCACAAAGCCAACCCACACAACCTTCACCGGGGTATCCGCTTCAATCCCTCACCCGCAGGTGACACCTGCTGCTGTTTCTGCCAAAAGGCTTGGCACAACCAGCGGGCATAGCACATCCCCAGTGCCCATCCGGGCACTCAAACGCGACAAAGATGTATTAATATTCCTTTAAAATAATCAGCGCCGTAATTTTTCATTTTATCGGGTATAGTTTCTGTAATAATTATTTCTAATTTTACTATAATTTCCTCTTTACAAGGAAATTCATTCAACATTCAAGATAAAACTATTAGGATGAAAAAGATTTCGCTGCTTGTAAGCGCTATGATGTTCCTTCTCTTTGTAAACGCAAATGCCCAGGCCCAGGCTCCTGCCATCCAACAAACCAACCAGCCCGATGTAAGCAAAGTAATTCAGTTTAGTGAGCTTGACCACAATTTTGGAAAAATTCCATTTGGCAAGCCGGTTGAATATGACCTGGTTTTAAAGAATATCAGCAGCGACTCCGTAAGGCTGGAAAGCGCCCAACCCAGTTGCGGCTGCACCACGCCCAAATACAAAAACGGGCCTTATGCCCCCGGTGAAAGCTTTAAAGTAACGTTGGGCTTTAACGGAATGACAGACGGGGCCTTTACCAAAACCGTTACCCTTATCTTTGGCAACGGCATACGCCAGGTGGTAAAATTTCATGGCGAAACCTTTAAAGCGCCTGAAAATGCCGCTCCCGCCAATGCAGCCGTTCAAAAATTAAAAGACAATAAATAACAATATACATATGAAACAACTGTTACTGGCAGTAATGCTGATAGTTAGCGTGGGCGCCTTTGCACAAACCACAGGCGATGTAAAGTTTGCAGCTATGAAGCATTCTTTTGGCAAAATACCACAGAACAAACCTGTTACTACAGAATTTGTTTTTACCAATAACGGCAGTAAACCTTTAATTATAGAAAGCGCTACGGCAGAATGCGGCTGTACATCTCCCGAGTTTTCCAAAGCGCCTGTAATGAAGGGTAAATCCGCCAATATTAAAGTTACTTACAACGCGGCGGCCGAAGGCCCTTTTACCAAAAGAGTAACCGTTAAGTTTGCGAATCTTGAACCGGTGGTTCTGGAAATAAATGGCGAGGTGCAGCCATCAGGAAAATAAAAACTTTTGCTGATACAGATAACCACCAGCCGCAAAACTGGTGGTTTTTTATTTTGCATGACACCTTAACGGGTACATCTGGCGGAGTTTTATGCGGCTTTACAGTAACTTAAGTTATTGCTCACTTAATGTTGTTTTGTTAAGGATGTCAGCCTGAGCCTGTCGAAGGCGGATGCGTGAAAAGCAAAGTATATAAACCGGTTTCAACAAGCTCAACCTGACATTTGTTACTTAACTGAACGACATTGAATGGGGAATAGAAATACAGAACGTACAAGAGTGCGACGCAAGTAAAGCCTCATAGTAGCTCACACTGCCGGGCCCATAAAATTCAAGCGGTTAGCCGTTAAACAAAGTATATTTAAAAATGGTCACGCAAATGCAAAGCCCTATTTATCAAATTTATCAATTCTCTTAGCTTGTGCTTATGACAAATCTATCTATCAGCCGCAGGGGCGAGTTAATGCCTGCATCGCCTATCAGAAAACTGGTTCCCTATGCAGAGGCTGCAAAAAAAAGAGGAACAAAAGTGTATCATCTTAATATAGGGCAGCCAGATATTGAAACGCCCAAAATGGTACTGGATGCGGTAAGGCATTCTGATTTTAAAATACTGGAATACAGCCACAGCGCGGGTAATGAAAGCTACCGGCGCAAACTGGTTGAATACTACAGCAGGGTGGGCATTACTGTTGATTACACTGACATTATTATTACCACCGGAGGCTCAGAAGCCATAATGTTTGGCTTTATGGCCTGCTTTGATGAAGGTGATGAAGTAATAATTCCGGAACCATTCTATGCCAACTACAATGGCTTTGCGGTTGAAGCCGGCGTTAAAGTAGTACCTATTACATCGTCTATACAAAGCGGTTTTGCACTGCCGCCCATATCCGCATTTGAAGAAGCCATAACACCCAAAACAAAAGGCATTGTTATTTGCAACCCCAACAACCCCACCGGCTATTTATACAGCCGGGAAGAAATGGAAACACTTAAGACCATTGTACAAAAGCATGGCTTGTTCCTTTTTTCTGATGAAGCTTACCGGGAGTTTTGTTATGAGGGAACGCATATAAGCGCCATGCAACTGGAAGGCATTGATGACAACGTAGTACTGATGGATACCATAAGTAAACGCTACAGCGCCTGCGGCGGACGCATTGGCGCATTGGTAACTAAAAACAAGAAACTTTATAATACGGTAATGAAGTTTGCACAGGCCAGGCTTAGTCCGCCGGGTTTTGCGCAACTGGCTGGCGAAGCTGCCATTGATTTACCTGCTGACTATTTTAACGCTACTAAAGAAGAATACAAAGCAAGAAGGGATTTACTGGTAAAAAGGCTGAATGCGATGGAGGGAGTTTTTTGCCCCAACCCGGGTGGAGCTTTTTACGCTATGGCCAAACTGCCGGTGGATGACGCGGATAAATTTTGCCAGTGGCTGCTGGAAGAGTTTAGTTACAATAACCAAACTGTTATGTTGGCGCCTGCTTCCGGCTTTTACGGAACCCCGGGTTTAGGCAAACAGGAAGTAAGACTGGCCTATGTTTTAAACCTGGAAAGCATTAATGCTGCGATGGATTGCCTGGAAAAAGCCCTGCTTGATTATAAAAATATTTAATAATTACATTAAAAATAAAAATATATTTTTTTTATTTCAGGAATCATTTCTAAATTGCAGTCATATCAGAAACAAACTAAGCATTATAAAAAATTACGATAAGATATTTTAAGATTTTTCATATGGCAAGCAATCGAAGACGGCCTGTTGTTTTTACAACGGGCTTTTTTCTTTTCATTTTTTTCCCAACTCCTTAACATACGGCACAAGGGTTGCAATTGCTACAATATTCTACATCTTAAAAACTTTTTGTATGAGAGACTGGCTTAAAACATTAATTGCTGGCTATGCAGCTTATAAATGGGGCGGGGGTTGCCTGGGCACTATATTAGTCTTTGTTATCGTGTATTGGTTGTTGGGCCATGGTTGCGGGGGGTAATGCCCAAATCTTCCTGTTCAACAAAAAATAATTTTACCGGGTTTGGCCTTACAATTTCAAAAAAACATGGTATTTTCATTAAGGAAAAACACTCCAAGAGAACCATCCTTAAAAACACCATAACCTTTCAGCATGAAGACTGTAACTTTCGAAAGCTACATTTCGCCTGCGCTAACAATCAATAAAGCCGAAAAACCAATCTGCGGAAACTTTATTCAATGGGGCAATAGCTATATATTGGAGAATAACATAAAAATACCTTTAACAGTTGCCATTGTAAGGTCAAGAAGCGGCGGCCTTTTTTTGGCCAATCCTGTTGGCCTGCATTTTCACGATAATTAGAATAACAAACACCGGCACTTAGCTACCAAAAGTAAAAGGCGTATATATCGCATATACGCCTTTCTGTATGTATTACATAGGAAAGCCTGGCTGTAAAGCCTGCATAAAGTAATAAAACATTCTGTTGTTACGCAAGCTTTACTACCGATTAAAAATGCAACATGGCCGATTAAAAAAACGGGAAATGAGAAATTATAGTGAGGAATTCGTAAGATAAAAACCATCAAAAAAAATAAACAATACCCAAATCATCTTATGGCGGGCACATTACCATAAAGTAACAATTTCAGGATGTGCGATTCTCTCAGGTACCAACTACCCCAGGAAATCGCAGAATCGCCGTTTGCGTCTTTCGCAGACTTATCTGCCCCCGCATCTATCAGCATTTTAATGATGGCCTCATTTGCATAAGCCGCGGCACGGTGAAGCGGCGTTTCGGCTTTCAGGAATGCATCCCGCATAAAACAAAGGGTCACAGCCCCTTTAATTGTTCTTTTATTTACATCAATACCTGCATCAATTAACAATCGTACAATTTCAACCCGCTCCTCCATTTCGCTGGTTTTACAAATGGTGTAATGCAATGCGTTTTCGCCTGTACCGGCAAAACTAAAATTTGCATTTGCCCCTTTTTCCAGCAACCACCTCACGGATTCTTTCTGCCCGTTAAAAGCGGAATTGCAGAGTAGATTGGTGTCTTCTAAATCAAGCACCGCACCTAACCTGTAATAACAATCCAGCGCTTCAATATTACCCTCCCAGGCGGCGGAGAATACAGCGCAATTTCCATAAGCATCTGTATAATTAATGTCAGCGCCCTGCGCAGTTAATTTTTCAACAAGGGCCAGGTCACCCTCTACCGCGGCATTAAGCAATTGTTGATGTATGGTTGGCATAAGCAACTTATATGACTGCAAATTTCATTATTTCACAAACTTGTTTGCAAACAAACTTTACTGTTGATAACGAAACAAAAAAGGCCTGCTTTATCGAGCAGACCTTAAACTTTTAGCAATAATTTTTTTTTGTAGCGGGATCGGGAGTTGAACCCGAGACCTTTGGGTTATGAATCCAACGCTCTAACCGCCTGAGCTACCCCGCCAAATGGGCGGCAAAAATAAGGGTGTGCAACCATTTCTCCAAAAGATACAGCAGAAAGCATTTTATTTAGTTACCGCAAGGTTCAGTAAACCCATTAGGAAAAACATCTACCCGTATATCCAACCATTGTTACACTACCAGGATAATATACACGCAGCTTAAACAAAAACAACAGCAGGCTTCAGAATTCATAATAGCATAATAAATACTTCACCTATTGCTAACACGCTTTACTGCCCGTATTAACATTATGTTGGCATCTTCATGCCCTAAATCATGACCAATGAATGCACTTGTAACACACAGCAAAAAAGCTGTTGCTTTAGCCGCTATTGTTAGCCTTGCCGCCTGCAAGCCTAACCCATGGAACCCAAACCCCAAAATTGACCTGGAAGACCACTCTGCAACGCCGGTTTTGCTGAAAAAATTACCCGGTTTTGAAAAGCTGGAGACCTATTCACTCATCAGCAGCGATGACGTACTGCCGCAATCGCCCAAGTTTGTTTTTGGCGGCTCTGCCGATGGAGCCGGCCTTATAAAAAACCCTGCCGGTGGATATACTTACATATTAAACCACGAAGACAACTTTGCCGTTTCAAGAATTTCCTTCAACAACAACTTCAAACCGGTAAAAGGCGAATACATCCTTAACTCAACCGGTGGTTTATGGCGCCTTTGCTCTGCAACCATGGCAACACAGCAGGAGCATGGGTTTGGCCCGCTTTACCTTACTTGTGGCGAAAGTGGTGAAGAATCAAGGATACATGCCGTATCGCCACTGGAAACTTCTTTCAACCCATCTATGAGCAAAGAATTGCCGGCACTTGGCAGGTGGAGCTCCGAAAACGCGGTACCGTTAAGCAAACACGCTTTCCCCGGAAAAACGGTCATCATCATCGGTGATGATGATTCCGGAAACGAAGGTGGCCAGTTGGTAATGTATGTATCAAATTCGGTTGGAGACCTCACCGGCGGTTCCGTATATGTGCTTAGGAGAAAAGATAAAAACATAAGGGAAAAAGATATGACTACCGGCAACAGCTACGATGTTGAATTTGTAAAAATTAACGACGCGGCTACAAAAACCGGCAGGCAGTTGCAGGAAGCATCCGTAGCACTCCAATCTGTAAAGTTTGGCCGCGTGGAAGATATTGATTACCGCAAAGGCAAATACTCTTATTGCTCCAGGGAAATTTATTTTAATGTAACCGGTCAAAATAATAGCGGCGCCAATGCCGATTTTTCAAGGACCAAATATGGCCGCACCTACAAACTGGTGCTGGATGAAAAAAGTCCGTTGAAAGGCAAGCTGGAAGTTATACTGGATGGCGACAATAAGAAAAGCATAGCTGCACCTTTTCAAAACCCGGATAATATTTGTGTTACTGAAAACTATGTGTACATACAGGAAGACCCTAATGGCTATGGCGACGAAACACACGATTCTTACCTGTACCAATACAACATCAATACAAAAGAATTAAAAACCGTTTTTGAACTTGACCACCGCCGCACTGCTCCTGATGCCGCAAAATACAATGTTGGCGGCAGCTCAAGGTATGGCTCATGGGAGTACGGTTCCTTAATTGATGTGTCAGATGTTATTAATGTACCCAATACGTTCATGCTGTGCATACAGCCACACACATGGAGGGATGCCAAATACAAAGGTGTTGATGGCGGTTCCTTAAGGCCAGATGAAGACCAGGCCAGCCAGGTAGTATTGGTTAAAGGATTGCCCAAATAACTTAAATGCCTGTTGTGTAGCAGCAGCCCCGGTTTATTAGTGGGGCTGCTGTGCTACACTGATACAAATATATTTCTCAGGGGGTGCCCCCAAGCTATCGCAAGGGGTCGGGCTTTCCGCTATTACTCCGCCACAAGGCACTGCTGCGAGGGCCTCAGCGGGGTAACCGCTTCAATCCCTCACCCGGCGGTGCAACCTGTCGTTTCTTACGCCGGCATATTTTATTGTTAGTGAAAAACACAGCAGCCCTGCGGGTTACCAAGGGGCTTTACTGTATAAACATGTTGTATGAACAAGTTAGCTGGCATTATACTCCTTACCTGCATGGCATTTATTCAAAGCTGCTCATCCCCATCTCTTCAGCAGTCAAATGCCGGCAAAGTTGCACGCATTTATACCGGATGGGTAGATAGCCTGCAAAACTGTGTGTTGCAGCTTACTGCAAGCGTACAGCAAAAGCAGAACCTGGCCACCATACGGCAGCATTTTGCAGCGGCAAGGCTACTGTATAAGCATGCCGAAGTATTTGCCGAGTATTACAACCCGTCAACAGCCAAAGCCATCAATGGCCCGGCGCTTGACGAAGTGGAACCTGACAACCCGGAATACCCCACAGCGCCAACCGGCTTCCAGGTAATTGAAGAATTTATTTACCCGCAACCGGGCAGCATAGATTACGAAGGTTTGCTGGTACAGGCCAGAGCCCTTAACGACGCGGTTACAAGGCTTGCAATGGTCAGCAAAACACTGGAACTTACCGATGCACATATTTTCGACGCGGTAAGGCTGCAATTGTTCCGCACCATTACCCTCGGCATATCAGGTTTCGACTCCCCTATTGCTTTTTTGTCATTGCCGGAATGCAAAGAAACCTTACTCGCCCTGCAGGAATATCTTACTGTTTATGCAGGCAACGCCGGCGATACTGCTTATACAAACTTCGTAAAAGCCGTAAACGACTGCACTGCTTACATCAACAGCAATAACGACTTTGCTTTATTCAACAGGGCGGTGTTCACAGCCCAATACATTAACCCGCTTTGCCGGAAGCTGTACAGATTTCAAAAGCAGCTTGGCGTACCATTTTTTGATGAGTCAAGGCCATTGAAAGCAAATGCCGCCACACTTTTTGATGATGGCGCATTCAATGCTGTTTTTTATTCTTCCGCCAGGCCCGGCAGCCATAGCAACGAAATGATTTACCTGGGCGAACAACTGTTTCACGAAGTGCAACTTTCAGCCGGGGGCAAAAGAAGTTGTGCCAGTTGCCACCAGCCTGGCAAAAGTTATACCGATGGGCTGGCAAAAAATAACAGTTTTGATGGCAAAAACATCATACGCCGTAACACCCCAACTATCTTATACGCGGCTTTGCAAGGCGCCCAGTTTGCAGATTCAAGGCTGGCCTACCTGGAAGACCAGGCCAAACAGGTAATTGAAAACCCCGATGAAATGCATGGTAACCTTACATACGCGGCAACACTGCTTAATAAGGATAGCAGCTACAGCAACCTGTTTGAAAAAGCCTTCAATTCAAAAGGCATTACCGGCGAAAAAATACAGCAGGCACTTGCCGCCTTCATCAGGAGCAAGGCCGCATTTACTTCCCGCTTTGACGATTATATGCGGGGTGATTACAGGGCTTTAACCAACCAGGAAATAACCGGCTTTAACCTTTTTATGGGCAAGGCCAAATGCGGCACCTGCCATTTTACGCCACTGTTTAACGGCAATGCACCACCCGCTTATGTAAAAACAGAATCTGAAGTATTGGGCGTGCCTGCATTACCAAAGCCACCATACCAGCTTGATGCTGATGAAGGCAAGTATATCCTGTATAAATCAGCACCGCATAAACATTCTTTCAAAACGCCCACGCTGCGCAATATTGGCAATACCGCCCCATATATGCACAATGGAGTTTTCAACACCCTGGAAGAGGTACTTGACTTTTACAACAAAGGCGGAGGCACAGGCCTTGGCCTGCAGGTAGAAAATCAAACCCTGCCACCGGATGAGTTAAGGCTTACAAAAGAAGAACAAAGTGCGATTATTGCGTTTATGAAAGGGCTGACGGACAAGTAAGATACAATCTCTGAATACATACGCTATCTTTAAGTAAATAAAACCGGCATCTTACAAACAAGGCATCAGTTAAATCTAATATCCGTGCGTTATATATTTATTTTTACAATAATTCTTGCAAGTAACAGTTCCTTTGGACAAACTATTTCTTACCCATCTATAAAAAAAACAGGAATTAACCTGGGAAATTTTGTTCCAAATGGATGGCTTATACTTGATAGCGCTTATGGTGATTTAAACAGTGATGGAGTTAGTGATGCTGCAGTTGTTATCCAGCAGAAAGACAGCATCATGAAAGTTGATAATGATGAGGATACACTTTTTACGCAGCCCAGAATTCTTCTTATACTTTTCAAAAATTCAACCGGCAATCTTTTTTATTTAGCGGAACAAAGCAACTCCTTTATCATGAAGCATGATAACCCCTCAATGGATGAACCATACATTAAGACAAGTATTACCGGCGGAATTTTAAAAATTAATTTTCTACTGTTTTATTATAATGGAACATGGTATGTAACAAATGCTTCTTATAAGTTTCGATATCAAAAAGGAGAATTCATTTTAGCCGGTGCAGATAAGTTTTCTTTCCACAGATCCACACACGAATATGAAGATTATAGTTACAATTTTTTGACCGGAAAAAGAAGGCTTGAAAAAGGAAATGACAATAATGAAAGCAAAAGGATTTGGTGGAAAACAATGAAAGGTCTGCAGCCTAAAACATTGAAATCTTTTACCGAACCGTTTACATGGGAAGTAGAACCAGGTATATTTCTTTAGGAAAGTATCTATTAATAGATTCTTAAGCACACCAACCGGTTTCAATACCAAAAAGCCGGTTATATTTAGGCCAGATATGTCCATTATAACCGAATCAGCAAGACCCTCATTTAAACTATTCAATAACCGCTCTATCCTGGCCGGCACTTTTATAGGAGGCCCATTGGTAGCGGGCTATTTGTTTTCTACAAATTATCGAAGATTAGGACAAAGAGAAAATAGCTTTAAAGCGTGGTTGTATAGTGTTGCCTTTACTATTATCATGTTATGTTCCATCGCAATCGCCCCAGTGATAGGCGGGGCAGGCATTTCTATTCCTTTTCTTCAGACAGCTATAGCATCTTATCTCTATAAACGACTCTTAGTGCGCCAGGTAATCGTTCATGCCAGGACGGGTGGGGCAATTGAACCCGTTGGCAAAGCTGTGTTAGCTGGCGTTGTTGGCTTCTGTATTATGCTTTCCACAACATTGTTACTTATTGTTCACAGGCATAGTTAAAATGTATAAAACAGTTTACCCTACAATGCCCCTATCCGGTGGGCTGCTCAATAGAAATCCTGCAGCTTAATGGCCGCCGGATAGAAGTGAAAACCCCGCTGAAGGCGCTGTGCAGGGGCTTTGGGGCGGAGTTGCAACGGATAGCCGGAACAACAGCAGATGCTGGCATCCACAGTTGACGGCCCCAAAAACCGTTACGGATGATGATTGCCATAGTCATAACCTGTACCAAATCCCAAATACTTTATTAGCCAAGGCCAATAATAAACCCACCCATTGTAAAAAATGCCGGAATAACCGATACCCGCTGCGCATTAACCGACAAAGCTGCCCGCTTTTTTGTGGTTTTGCTTATATTCATACCCGCTTGCAACAACCATAACGCCAATAATTGCCTGCACTATGAACAGACGCCATGCCGTTAAAAATATCATGATTGCTTCCGGCAGCATTATATCGCTGCCTTTCTGGATGCAAGCCTGCAACCTAAGCAGTACCCATACACATGCCTCTTCATTTTCTCCAGAGGAACAATCTTTACTGGCCTCTGTAACAGATACAATTATACCACCGGGCAATGCCATTGGCGCCCTGGCTGTTGGCGTTGACAAGTTTCTGCAAAAAATGCTGGACGACTGCTACGAACAACCGGTGCGTGACAATGTAAAACAGCAACTGAAAGCGCTGGAGACATCGGCAAAAAAGACTTTTGGCCAGCCTTTTGAAAAAGCCACACAGCAACAACGCCAAAGCCTGCTGCTGAAGCTGCAGACTTCTGCCGCTAAAGAAGAAAAAGATTTTTTTGAACTGGTGAAAAGCGAAACCATACGCGGCTTTACCACCTCTCAACAGGTAATGGAAGGCTACCTGCATTACAAGGTAGCGCCCGGCCATTACTACGGTTGTGTAACCATAAAATCCTGAAACCATGCCGGATAATGATTCTGCCAAAAAAAGAACGTATGATGCCATTGTAATTGGCTCCGGCGCCAGCGGTGGCTGGGCCGCCAAAGAGCTTTGCGACAGGGGCCTTACCACGCTGGTGCTGGAGCGTGGCCGCGATGTAAAGCATGGCGCGGACTACCCTACCGCATCTAAAGCGCCGTGGCAACTGGAACACCGCGGCACTGTATCCATAGAACAAAGAAAAGATTACCAGGGCGCCCGCTTTTTACGGGAAGAAACATTGCATTGGGCATTGAAGGATGATGAACAGCCTTTTGTGCAGGAGAAACCTTTTCGTTGGGTGCGTGGTTATCACATGGGCGGCAAATCGCTTATGTGGGCAAGGCAAACACAACGCTGGAGCGATTACGACTTTGAAGGCCCGCTGCGGGATGGTTTTGCGGTTGACTGGCCTATACGTTACAAAGACATGGAACCATGGTATGCCCATGTGGAAAAATTCGCCGGCATTGCCGGCAATAAAGATGGCCTGCCGGAACTGCCCGACAGCGAAGTGATGCCGGGTTTTGAAATGAGTTGTATTGAGCAGTATTTTAAAGAAAGCCTGGCCAAAAATTTTAAAGACAGGCACCTTATACAGGCCAGGTGTGCACATATAACCAATCCACAGCCTGTACATATACAACAGGGCAGAAACAAATGCCAGAACCAGGCCATGTGCAACAGGGGTTGCGTATATGGCGGCTATTTTAGCAGCAATGCCTCTACCCTGCCATGGGCCATGAAAACAGGCAAGCTAACCATAAGGCCCTGGGCGGTTGTACATTCTATTATTTATGATGAACAGAAAGACAGGGCCACCGGCGTTCGCATAATAGATGCTGAAACAAAAGATACAATAGAATTTTACGCCTCTGTTATTTTTGTAAACGCGTCAGCACTTAACAGCAATGCTATTTTGCTAAATTCAACATCGCATAGGTTTCCCAATGGATTAGGCAACGATAACGGCCTGCTGGGCAAATACATTTCCTGGCACAATTACCGTGGCAAGGGCGGTGCTGAATTTGAAGGTTTTACAGACAAAAAAACTGATGGCCGCAACCCCAGCAACAGCTACGTGCCCAGGTTCAGGAATGTATTAAAACAGGAAACCGGCTTTTTACGTGGCTATGCCATTGGTATTGCCGGTAGCCGCAACTTTAACAGCAACAATAATGCAATAGGCGATGAACTGCGGGAAAGCCTGCTGCACCCAACACCCGGCAACTGGCGCATCAGCAGTTGGATGATGGGCGAATGTGTGCCTGTTGAAAAAAATCATGTACGGCTGCATAAGGACCTAAAAGACAAGTACGGCATTCCGCAACTGGTTGTATCCTGCGAGTGGGACGAAAATGACGACAGGATGGTGCAGGATTATATTGAGCAAAGCACAGAAATGTTTGAAAAAGCGGGCTTTATCAATATAAAAGTGGAGGACACAAAATCTCCTCCCGGTTCCGACATACATGAAATGGGCGGCGTTCGCATGGGTAAAGATGCTGCCACCTCTCTTCTCAATGCCCATAACCAATTGCACCATTGCCGCAACGTATTTGTAACCGATGGCGCCTGCATGACATCTACAGGCACACAAAACCCAACGCTCACGTACATGGCGCTAACGGCACGTGCTGTTAACTATGCGGTGGATGAACTGAAGAAAGGGAATATCTAAAGCATAGCCGGGCACTACATCAACAACTTTTTTTACGTAAAACCTATTGCAACCTCATTAAAATAATACCTGATGAAAAAGCTTTTTATCATTCTTTTTATAAGCAGTATTCTCTTCGAAAACGGTAATGTTTATGCGCAGGGCAAGCCATTATATACCGCCCCGCTGGGCGTGCAGGCATATACTTTCAGAAAGAGTTTTCCTGTTGATGTAGCCAAAACCCTGGATACCATTAAAATGTTTGGCTTTACAGAGCTGGAAGGCGGCGGTGGCCGCATGCCGCCGGCAGAGTTTAAAAAGCTTTGCGATGAAAGGGGCATCAGCATCCCCTCCAGTGGCGCAGGATACGAGCAACTGGTTAACCAGCCAGATTCAGTTGCCTGGCGGGCTAAGGCACTGGGTTCAAAATATGTAATGTGCGCCTGGATACCCCACAAGAACGGCGTACTAACTTTTGAAGATGCCAGGAAAGCGGTGGATGACTTTAACAAGGCAGGCAAATACCTGAAAGAACAAGGCCTTACTTTTTGTTATCATGCGCATGGTTATGAATTTCAACCCTACGGCAACGGCACTTTGCTCGACTATATTTTTGAAAACACCAATCCTGAATATGTTTCTTTTGAAATGGATATTTTCTGGATTCAGTTTGGCGGTGGCGACCCTGTTGCTCTGCTTAAAAAGTATGGCAACCGCTGGAAGCTGATGCATGTGAAAGACCTGAGGAAAGGTGCCAAAACAGATCTTACAGGCCTTACCGGCCCGGAAAATGATGTTCCCTTAGGGCAGGGCCAGGTTGATATACCGGGCATACTAAAAGAGGCTAAAAAAATCGGCATTAAGCATTACTTTATAGAAGATGAAAGCACGGATGTAAACAGCCATGTGCCACAAAGCATCGCTTACCTAAAAAGCCTTACAGAATAACCATTAAAGATATTCGGGTATCGTTTCCCAAGATCGGGCATGTTTCATTTTAAGATAGTAAGGAGGTGCAGGGGGTGCCCCCAAGCTATCGCAAGGGGTCGGGCTTTCCGCTATTACTCCGGCACAGGGCCTTGCTGCGATGGGCCTCACCGGGGTAACCGCTTCAATCCCTCACCCAAAGTGCTACACCATGCCTTTTACGCCACCAGGCTAATTGTTTAATGCTTATAAAGCACCTGCAAGCTGCGTAACTTCCTGCACTTTGTTATTCTAATGCTTTTTAGCTGCCAATTTTCAAACGATTGCACCAGGCTGAGAATTGCCATTTTATTATACCCCTTTTAGCGTAAATTCGCAGCACAAAAAATTGCAGGATGAAATACAAATCGTCCGCCCTCCCCTTTTCAGCCTGCAATCAGTAACATCAATCTAAAATTTACGACTATGGCCTTCGACATTGAAATGATTAAAAAGCTGTATTCAGACATTCCCGGAAAAGTTGATAATGCACGAAAATTTCTTGGTAAGCCGCTAACGCTTGCTGAAAAAATATTGTATGCACACCTGCATGCCGATCAGCCGCTGCAAAACTTTGAGCGTGGTAAAACTTATGTTGATTTTGCACCAGACCGCGTAGCCATGCAGGATGCTACCGCACAAATGGCGCTGTTGCAGTTTATGCAGGCGGGCAGACCCAAGGTTGCCGTACCCTCCACCGTACATTGCGACCACCTGATTACAGCAAAAGTCGAGGCCAAACAAGACCTTGAAGTTGCTACCAAAGAAAGTAAGGAAGTTTATGATTTTCTGGCCAGTGTTTCCAATAAATACGGCATCGGTTTCTGGAAACCCGGCGCCGGTATTATTCACCAGGTAGTGCTGGAAAACTATGCTTTTCCCGGCGGCATGATGATTGGCACAGACAGCCACACTGTTAATGCCGGAGGCCTGGGCATGATTGCTATCGGTGTTGGCGGCGCGGATGCCTGCGACGTTATGGCGGGCCTGCCATGGGAGTTAAAGTGGCCCAAGTTAATTGGCGTAAAGCTTACCGGTAAATTAAACGGCTGGACAGCCCCCAAAGACGTAATACTAAAAGTGGCCGGCATATTAACCGTAAAAGGTGGTACCGGCTGTATAGTGGAATACTTTGGCGAAGGCGCCACCAGCATGAGTTGTACCGGCAAAGGCACCATTTGTAACATGGGCGCCGAAATAGGTGCCACCACTTCAACATTTGGATACGATGAAAGCATGGAGCGCTACCTGCGTGCTACAGACCGCGCCGATGTTGCAGAACTGGCAAACACCGTTAAAGACTACCTGACTGCCGACCCTGAAGTGTATGCCAATCCCGAACAATATTTTGACCAACTGATTGAAATAAACCTGGACGAACTGGAACCACACCTCAACGGGCCCTTTACACCAGACCTCGCCACGCCTATCTCAAAAATGAAGGAAGCCGCCGCAGCCAATGGCTGGCCTACTAAAGTAGAAGTGGGCTTAATCGGTAGCTGCACCAACTCATCTTACGAAGATATTTCCAGGGCAGTTAGCCTGGCCAGGCAGGTGGCCCAGAAAAACCTGAAAACAAAAGCTGAGTTCACCATTACACCCGGCAGTGAGCAGGTGCGCTATACCATAGAAAGAGATGGTTTCCTGGACGTATTCGACGAAATAGGCGCTACCGTATTCGCCAACGCCTGCGGCCCCTGTATAGGCATGTGGGACAGGATGGGCGCCGACAAACAGGAGAAAAACACTATTGTACACAGCTTTAACCGCAACTTTGCCAAACGTGCCGATGGCAATCCTAATACATTTGCTTTTGTGGGCTCTCCTGAACTGGTTACCGCTTTGGCTATTGCAGGCGACCTGGGCTTTAACCCCATTACCGATACGCTGACCAACGAAAAAGGCGAACAGGTAAAACTTGATCCGCCAAGTGGCGACGAACTGCCAACAAGGGGCTTTGCCGTTGACGATCCCGGCTACCAGGCACCTGCTGCAGACGGCAGCAATGTTGTGGTGGAAGTATCGCCCACATCCAAGCGTTTACAGTTGCTTGATCCATTCGCGGCCTGGGAAGGCACTGACCTGAAAGGCCTGAAACTGCTGATAAAAGCGAAAGGTAAATGTACTACCGACCATATTTCCATGGCCGGCCCCTGGTTGAAATTCCGTGGCCACCTAGATAACATTTCCAACAACATGCTTATTGGCGCGGTTAACTATTACAACGAAAAAACCGACAATATCAAAAACCAGTTAACCGGCGAATATGGCCCGATACCCGCTACACAGCGTGCATACAAGGCGGCCGGCATCGGCAGTATTGTGGTGGGTGATGAGAATTACGGCGAAGGCAGCTCCAGGGAGCATGCGGCTATGGAGCCCCGCCACCTGGGTGTTAGGGTGGTACTAACCAAATCATTCGCCCGTATTCACGAAACCAACCTGAAAAAACAAGGCATGCTGGCCCTCACTTTTGCCAATAAAGAAGACTACGATAAAATACAGGAAGATGATATAGTGGATGTAAACGGCCTTACCAGCTTTGCCCCCGGGGAACCGCTGGAACTGGTATTGCACCACGCAGACGGAACAACTGATACCATTATTGCCAACCATACTTACAATGCACAACAGATAGAATGGTTTAAGGCCGGTGGTGCGCTAAACATTATACGCAGGCAGGTAGCGGCTAATTAATCAACCGCACATGTTTTATACAACAGGCAACCTGTACAACGGGTTGCCTGTTTGTTTACAGGTACTTCCTTACTAGCTGTATGCGCCGCAATACAATACTTGTTAACCAGCTTAAAGCCAAAGCAAGCACAAAGGTTATGGTGAATTTAAATATTGCCGGCATGCGGATGTTCAAAAGGCAAAACTGCACCCAGTTAATAAAAATAAAGTGCAGCAGGTAAATCAGGTATGCATTGTCAGACAGTGAATTCCACCAGCGCTTTGACGTGTGGGCATGCCTTCTGAAACCGGCAACAAAGGCCAGGCAACTGCATACGCATGATGCAACATACAAGGCATAATAAATCATCCAGCCATTGAATGCTGTCAGCCTGCCACTCTTTACCAGCATAGCCAGCCGTGGCGAGACAAGGGTTAAAACAACAAATACCGCTGCGGCCAGTATTATCCACGTTTTCCAGTTGCGGGTAACAGGCCCGCCTGCAGCTAAAATACCTGCATTAAAGTTGGTTTTTCCGGTAAACACACCCAATACAAAATAGCCAAAGTATAGCAACAGGCGGCTAAGCTGAAAATCAAAAGGGCCCAGGCCCGTCCAGGTACCTGCGCCAACTTTATAAGCAACGGGCACATACAGCAGCCAGCTAATGGCAAACAGGAATAGCCAGCATGCCGCCGGCTGCCTTTGAAAGTACCTTGCTAAAGCGGCTGCATTAAACCGCCGTACAATAGGATAAAACAGCAGCAGCAAAAAATTAAATACAAACAACACCCATATAAACCAGGGCGGTCCTACCGGCCATCGTTCGGTGGTAAAATAATCCTTTACAAAAGCGATGGGATTGATAGTAGGATGGCTAAGGTAATAAGCAGGAAAATAAGCGATCATCATTAAAACTGTAACCGCCACAAAAAAGGGTATCAGCAACCTGTTCACCCTGTCTTTCAGGAACAGCATCCGGCCTTTTTTATCAATACTTTTATACAGGTACAGGCCGGCAATCCAGAACATAAGCGACATAAAGAAAATGTCATTAAAATTCACAAACACATCCAGCCCAATCCAGCGTTCTTTATCCACCACTGCATGGGTGGAGTTAATATACACTTTATCATCAAACCAGGCAAACGTAGTGTATGCCAGCGCCGCATGGTGCGCCACCACCAGTACCGTAATTGCCGACTTGAGATAATCTACCCAAAGGTTGCGGGATGGAGCATTGCCCATAAGTTTACTCATCAGCTAACTTCAACGCTGGCCTGCAAGGAAAGTTACATTAACAGGATTTTAATTTGGCACTTAGCTGAAATGCTACTATTGAGCTATGGTTGTGTCACTCCTATGTAAAGGAATACGCTGCCTGCCATCCTGAAAAAGGTTGCAAAACAAGGTTAATATGTTGTGTTTTTTTAAGTCATTGGAAAAAAGATTTTTATCACAGGTGGTGAAACTCCTATCAGCAGTCGGCACATGGCCGCTGCAAATCTTTATTAATCCCATAAAGTAAAAGTATAAGGCTGCAGACTCACTTGAGCAGTATGTTGCAACTGCAGGACACAAAAAGCAGTCCTTATAACTGTTTGATATTACCTTTCTGTGATATGAATAATACTGTTTGCTTCAAAATTAGATTTTTAAGTTTGTGCACCGGCCTGAACAGGAAGCGGGCTCTGCCGGAGGACAACCTGCCAGCGATAGGGCCTGTGCTTATACGATAGTATAGAGGGGGCCGTCATGGCGGCTCCTTTTGTATTACTATCGGTAAGCCGGATGGCTTAAAAAAACTCATTTCTGTTCCCGTTACTTTACCACACCTTTTTGATAAGGCACACCGCTTATCAAAACAGCCCTTATCCTGCGCAGCAGTTTACGGGCAATACGGATAATGGCCTGGTTGCCTTTCATTCTTTTGGTTAATGCCTGATAACAATCCATTAAAGCCGGATCTATCCTTATGGCCTGCCAGGCAGCTTCTATCAGCAGGCTGCGCAATTGTTTGTGGCGCCGGGTGGTAATACCGGTATCTTTTTCCTTATCGCCGCTGCTGTCCGTATCAGGACAGAAACCTATTAAATCATTCAATGCGTCAAATCCTTTGAACCGGTTGATATCGCCCACTTCCAGCAAAAACCACAGGGCTGTTGTAGGGCCTACTCCCGGAACACTCAACAGCAGGCTGGTATTTTGCTGGTACCGGCTTTTTTTCAGTTCCCGCAATTTACCTTCCGTTTTTAACAGCAACTGGCGCAGCAACCTGATTTGTTCCAACATCAGCACTAAAGTGCTTTTCAGCCGTTCGTCTTTTTGAGCTTCCTGTTCCACCCATTCCAGAAAATTATGGCTCCAGTTGGTCTTTTCATATTTAGCCGGCAGTTGGATGCCCTGGTATTTCAATATGCTTTTCAACCGGTTCCTGCTCCTGTTTAGATCCCCTACCAGTTTCTTGCGGAATCTTATCAGGTTGCGGTCTTTTTGAATATCCTCCCCCGGTACATGGATGGCCTTAAGCTCACCGGCTGCATGGTTGCGGGCCAGCTTTAAGGCATCCACCTTATCGGTCTTCCTTTTCTTCTCCTTATCACTGGTGGATACATCGGCAGCATGAACCACGATGCACTCCATTCCTGCGGACTGCAGTGAACGCTGAAGGGTGAAACCCCAGGCCGAACTTTCATACACACACTTAAATGTGGCCCCCGGATAGTGGCTATTCAGGTGTTTAATAAGGTCTTCACTGTTGCTGCCCATACGGTGATTACCCAGGCAAATCCCATTTAATAATTTGGCAACCTGGTAATCTTTTTGATGTACATCTATTCCTACATAGATGATTTTGCCGCTGAAATCAATCAGGCTTCTACCTTTGTCCAAGGTTTCGGTTGTGGCTGAAGTTTGCTGTTTCATATTTGTTTTTTTTAGCAAAATTCTTCTTTGCAGCCTAATTTTAGGACTGCCGCTGCACCGAAACCTTTTACATATAGACTCACTT
>NZ_VVIP01000052.1 GCF_009650435.1 Foetidibacter luteolus | reverse complement strand
CGGGGTAAACTCCACATCATCAATCGTTCCGATGCGCAGGGTGGCGGAAGGAATATTACGGGCTGGCAATGAGGTTGAAGAACTGTTGAGTTCGTAAGAAGCCGGGGCATCGCCCATGTCATAGCCAGGGTTTACTGTAACCCGGTAATCTTCCACCTCGCCTATGGCTGTAGTGCTATAAATACCTGTACTTGCACCATCAGCAATAGCCCGTTCATCCACACTGCCGGCTACGCTGTTATCCGCAAGGTTGGCTGCAGCCAGGCGAAGCCGCATGTAAAGGCTTACACCGGTCAGGTCGCGGGTTTGGGTGCTTGTCCACGCCAGGTTTACGGAGCCGCCATTGGTTCCCGTATTAACCGTAACGCTGGTGTATTCAGTGGCCTCAAAGATGCCATTGTTATTAAAATCAACCCAACCGTGCAACACCCGGTTAGTGCCGGAAGTATTGGTAACAGTCACCGGCAGCGTATAAGCCAAACCGGCGGTAATGGCCGGTGGCGGGGAAGTGGCTCCATCTTCTTCCGTACCGTCTCCGTTGGAACCATTGTTGTTTGAACCAGAGGCAACACTGGCCGGGGTAAATTCGGCATCATCAATCGTTCCGATGCGCAGTGTAGCGGAAGGAACATTACGGGCCGGTAATGAAACCGAGGATGCATTGCGTTCGTAGGAAGCCGGGACATCACCCATATCGTATAAAGCCGTAACTGTAACCCGGTAATCTTCAACCTCACCAATAAATGCTGTACCGTAAGTACCGCCGTTAGCGCCATCCGCAATGGCCCGTTCATCTACAGCGGTAGCGCCATTATCGGCCATGGTGGTTGATGCAGAAACCCTGATACGCATGTACAGGTTACCTGCCAGCGCATCCCTGGTTTGGGTAGCGCTCCAGGTTAGTGAAGTAGTGCCATTGGTAACGCCTGTTGTTGCCGTACCAAGTGTAGAGGCTACTTCAGCAGCTTCAAAAATGCCGTTGTTGTTAAAATCTATCCACCCGTAAACAGTACGGCTGGTACCGGAAGTATTTGTGTAGGTGATAGTTCTTGAATAAGCGCTGCCAATGGTAATGACTGCAGGAGTAGTTTGGCCGTCTTCATCGACGCCATCACCATTGGAGCCATTATTGTCAGAGCCATTAGCAACAGCCGCCGGAGCAGTTTCAAAGTCGGGCAGCGTACCCATTAAAAGGGTAGACGAAGGCCCGTTACGTGCTGGCACAGAACTACTGGCGCTATTTAAGTCAAAAGAAGCCGGGGCATCGCCAAAGTCGTACCAGCCTGTCTGCATGCCTAAATTAGCATTAGCTATATTACCGTTGGTAACGGTTACAGCCAGTTTACTGTCCACTGTTCCATCGTTGCCGGCAGTTGCGCCAACAAATTCACCCGTACTGCCGTAACCTACCGGCAGCGTAGCAACCGAAAGAGAACTGCCTACAGCGGCCGTTGTGGTAGTTAATATGATAGTGTAATTACCGGCAGGGGTATTGCTGAGCGTATATGTACCATTCGCTGCAACAGCTACACTCGACACAACAATTCCACTGGCATCTACAAGGTTGGCAAAAAGACCGCCGCCGTTTGAACCTGTTCCGTTTACAGTATTATCTGTAAGCCCGTTAGCATCGTTGTACACTGTACCGTTAACATTGTACAATCCCAGTGAAACAGAAAGCATAAAGCCGTCGCCGCTGCGGTTACCTGTGTTCCATGCAGCGCCTGTACCCACACTGCCATCTCCACGGAGATAAACCCTGAAAGTAAGGCTGCTTATGAAGGTACCGTTGGTATTTACCCGGATACTGCCACCGCTGCCGTTGTTGCCGGCAGCCTGGCTGGTATATGTACTGGTAGAAGGAGGCACGGAAGCAGGGGTAGTACTGCTGTTTAAAATACCGGTACTGGTTACATTAAGATAAGTGGTACCCGAAAGCCTTGTAAGTGTATAGCCTGCGTTAACGTCGGCAGTGCTCATCTCAAATTCAGTATAATACCCCATACCATAGTTAACTGTTCTGCCACCGCCGCCGATACCTGCCAGGTGAATGACGGGGTTTAATACAGGCCTGCTGAAGGTGATGGTCATATCGCCGTAATAGTTACGTGCATTAAGCGCAGCGCCGGCTTCCTGCTGGTAAGCGGCATCTGTACTGAGTTTAAACCCGTAATTGCTGGAAGTTGAAAAGTCTGTACCCGGAGAGCCAAATGGATTAGAAGTATATTCACTGTTTACACCACCGCCATTGGAATTCATAAGCTGAAGGAGGGCATCGGCTGCAAGTGCAGTTAAGGTAGAACCGGTATTTTGGGCGCCTACCGTGAGACCCGGGGTGGTTGCCGTTGTGTATTGCTGATTGGTAAAACTTAAGGCATAAGTAAGAGTGGGCGTATGAGCGGTGAAAGTGGCGCTGGTAGCCGTATTGCGGTAAAAAGTACTGGCGCCGGAATTAGCAGACGGCCCGTTTCCCGCAGGGCCGCTGCCGGAAAAAATTTCCAGTTGCTGTGCCTGGCCGCTTAAGGCAAATAGCATGACAAATACAGTTAAGAATATATACCTGGTATGGCAGCTACTATGGCTGTATAGAATAAGCCTGCTACCCGGCATGCTTTTACCGCAATAAGAAAGACGGGATGTACCGGCGCTGTCAAAAAAAGGCAGCGCATTTATTGACAAATTATTTTTTATAGAATGGGCCAGGCTTTTTTTAACGGTACCCGCTAAAGCTTGTTTCATAAACTATCATTTCAAAAGTTGATTACGGTTTTACGCCTTGCCGCACCAGTGCTGGCAGTAAGCACAGCTAATGCATTGCATAAGCAACAAAGGCGAATACCCGAAAAGTGTGTTGGATGCAGTAAAGGGCTACCAATACCGCGTTAAGTGTTAAGCAATCGTGAGCAAGTTTTTTTTTGCCATTATAAGCGGCAATAAAAAACAGGAGAAAAAATAAAAGATTAAAGACACCTGCCGGCAAAAACCGGTTTTCATACATAAGGGCCGACAATTTTTTCATACGGTTGTTTTTAGCGTACGTAAAATGCTATTCGGGCAAAGTGTTTATGTCACAGGCTATAGGAATACCTGCCGTTACCTATATACAGCCAACACCAACACCGCCACTGTAAGCGCATACAGCAAGTGGCGGGCGTATGCTATGGAAAGCATAACCTTCCCGGCATGGCCAAAAATGTTTTTTGGACAATGGGTTCTTTCAACTTTGATTAGGTGTTAATAAAGGCGCTGTGTTTCAGCCGGCATGTACAGTTAGTGCTGAGACCTGGTATGTTTGTTTATTCCGGGCTTGTGATACATATTCTGTAAACGGTACTTTCAGGATACATTACTGGATTAAGGAACGCTGAAACAATGCTGCCATCGTAAGACGCAGGGGCTCTCGCCCACTTCTCAAAATTCCGGCCGCCTGATAATGTAGTTCCGGAACCTTGAAGGATTACTTTCTCTTTAGTTTTAGTAATTATGAATACTCCACAATTTGTAATTATACATCCTACGCAAAGGTAGAGAGTTACTTAAACTGCGGTGATTAGATTTTTTTTAAAATTTGAAAATAGTATCCATCATTTTGTGATTTTTATTACTTTTTTATTATAGGTTGTAAAATCTTGCAACAGATGCTCCGGCGCAGTGCCAATAATGGCACCTCACAATTGCGCTTGTATGCCTGCTTAGCTGTACTGCAGTTAGCCATTGTGGCTTTTGCTGTTACTCCTGCTAACATGCGCCCTGACTGCGACAGCGAACAAACAAGTACATAGCGCTACGGGATTACAAAACGCCCTGAATTGATGCGGGATGCGGGGTGTGATTTATTGCCGCATATAGCGGTGGCGTACAAGTGAGTGACACAACCGGGCCGCCATGAAAAACAGCAGTCCGTAACCAAAAACTACAATACCTTATCAAGGCCCCATTCAACCATAACGGGGTTGGTAAAAACTTTCAGGCAGTCTTTATCAAGCAGTTGGTTGCGGGCGGCAATCCAGGTATCAAGGCTGGGGCCATGCATTTTTTGCAGGCGGTCGAAATTCAGTTCGTTTATTTTGCCCCAGTGAAAAGTAAAGGGTATGTTTTCCTCTTCCAGCCTTTTCCAGACTGCTTTATAAAAATCGTAGGTAGCATCGGAAAAAGTGGCGTCCAGTTCAATTACACAGGTAGGGTCAAAACGCGTAAAGGCCAGCATAGCCTTTGATTTTTTCACATAGCGATAAGCGAACAGGCCGGAAAAAGGGCCGGCATCTTTATTAATTTCCAGCAGTAGTTCAGTAACCCTGTTTACCACGTGCAACGGCACGCCGATGGCGGCGCTAAGCAGCTTGCCATGCAGCGTGGTATTGCTGAATGTTTCAGCCAGCGTACCAAATTGTTTAGAAAAAGGCGTTAGCGTGCCACCCAGCAACTTATTTACCAATGTGGGTACCAGGGCAGGTATGGCCTGCGTTATCTTGCCAATAAAGCAGGGTGCATCATCACCCGGGCCAATGCCTTCTGCGTTGCGTACAGGTTTGGTATAAGCATCTGTATAAGGCCGCTTATACATGCTGGTTACATAAGCACCCTTATCCATATCGTAAGGGTTAATAAATACCGCAAAGTGAAATGGCCGTTCATCCTTGTAAGGCAAGGCGGAACCTGTAAAATCAAGTGTTTCCATCAGTTTGTACAGGGTATCGTCAATTGGCATACGCTCCATACAACTTTCCAGTAAAAACAGGTCTTCCGTTTCTACCATTACGCCATGTATAATGCCAAAACAGCCAAAGCTTACCAGGGCGGCATTAAACAGGTCGTCATCCTGTATAAGTTCTGTTTGCAGGCTGTTAAGTAAAAACGGAGATACCACGGGGTAAGATTTTCGCTCCAGCCACACATGCCGGTTGGGGCCAACAATAATGTGCAGGCCCACTACAAAATCCTGCACACCGCCAACATCAAATGCAGAGCCATGCGCCCCTGTGCCAATAGCGCCGGCAATGGTTTGCCCGTTGCTGGCGCCGGATGTTTTGAGCGAAAGGTTGCGGTTGCGCAGAAATTCGCTCAGTTCCCAAATACCATTACCGCATTGTGCGAATACCAGTTTGGATGTATCGCCTGTATATTCCGGCGCCACGCTGCGGGATGATATGGTAAACACCGCGTTCAGCGGTTTGGTATCCAGCATAATGCCTTTGCCCGCTGTGGCTATTTTTGTCCACGACCAGCCTGCCCCCAGGGCCCGGAGCGTAGTATTGTTGTTAATGGCTTCTTCAATTAATTTTTGAATGCCTTTTGTGGTATCGTTGTAACTGTCCAGTGCGCCAAGTGCGGTTTCGTTACCCAGCATATACATGTCGGCAATGTCTTCCTTAAATATTTCGTGGCGGTTTTCCCAGCTTGTAAAGCCTGTTTTAAATATTTTCATGGCCGCTTGTTTTAAAGTTCATTGCCTACCGGCTGGCAAGGTTTTCCACATTTCCATTCAACTTTCATGGGGCTCCATATACCCAGTGTAACAACAGTTATAAGGGCATACCCCAAATTTGTTTTCATTTTTACTTCGGCCATGCCACGTATATTAAGCGAGTCGCAGTTGGGCGTAGTAATTTCCGTTGGCTTTTGTACAAGCCCCCAGAATAAAGAGTGTGCTGTGCGTGTGGTTACTTCTGTACCGGGCTGCGCATGGGTAACTACACGGTAGTTGTAACAGCCACCCAGCATGCAGGCTGCGCAAAGTGTAAGTAAGCTGTTGAACAACAAGCGGCGGAAAGGTTCCGTTTTTGGCGCCATAGCGAAGGATGTTTTAAATGGTGAAACGTGCAAGTTGGTGTTAATATAGAAAGCTTTTCTTATAAATGCAACTGTTTCTTAGGGTAAGTTGGGAGTGGTAAATGGCAAGTGGGAGAGACTTGCCAAAAAAGACTTCGAAGTTATACACCAACTGGTATTCACATCGTACACCTCCACATCTAACATCTTATATAAGTAGGTACTTCGTATTTCATCTTTTCACATCGTACATCCCACACCAAACATCTAACATAAGTAAGTACTTCGTACTTCTACCTTCGTACTTGGGGGTGTCCCTCGTGCCTCGGGCCGGGCTTTCCGCTCATACTCCGGCACAAGGCCCTGCTGCCATGGCCTCACCGGGGTAACCGCTTCAATCCCTCACCCGGCGGTGTAACACGCGGCATTCTTTGGCAGGCAGGCTTTGGCTGAGTATCATAAAACTCAACCGGCTATAATCAGCATAGCTGCACGCTGTATAATTTCGTTTACGTAAAGCAGGTGCAGGTTCTCAGGTGTGTTTTTGGGCGGGGTTATTTTAGCAGAGTGTTGAATGGCGCCCTTACCGGCTATGGAGAAGTAAGCAAAGATTTCGTTGTTGGATTCGGGCACCGGCGATGAATACCCTGTAACACTTAACCCCCAGTGGCTGTTGAATAAACGGCACACGTTCAGCGCCATTTCATCTGCCACGCGGGATGAAACGCAATTTACCTTCAGCGCATGCACAGGCTCTACCTGCAGGTGATGGTATTTTTGGGCAAGATTGTACACAGTAATGCCACCCTGGAAAAACAAGGAGGCTTCTTCTGTTAACGCAAAAGCGGCCTGCAGTAACCCCCCGGTAACACTTTCCGCAACGGCAATCGTTTCTTCACGTTCCTTCAGGGCCGCTCTGATAATGTTAAGGTTAGCCTTGTCAAATTCAATCATGGCTGTTATTTGATAATGGCAGTTCAAAATAAATACCAATCTTGAGTTTTGTTCCAGCGCCGGGCGGGAAAGAGCAGCCTGGCTTCATTGCAGTAAAAATGCTAAACCGGCACAATGTGTGCATCCATTAATTAAAAAAGGAATGCGCTGGAAGTTTTCATTCAAGAACGTATGGGGGTTAATTAAAGACACGTTTGCAGGCTTTGCTGATGATAAAATTACACGCCTTAGCGGGTCGCTGGCCTATTTTACCGTGTTTTCCATGGGGCCGTTACTCGTGGTCATCATATCACTGTGTGGAATTTTTTTAGAACGTGAAGCGGTAGAGGGCAGGGTGTACACAGTGCTGCAGGATTTTGTGGGCAGCGATACGGCCGCGCAACTGCAGCAAATAATAAAAAACGCCTCTGTGGCGGGCAAAGGTAAAATAGCGGCCGTTATAGGAACCATTACCTTGCTTATTGGGGCCACTACCGTTTTCGCCGAAATACAGGATTCCATTAACGACATATGGGGCCTTAAAGCAAAGCCCAAAAAGGGCTGGGTTAAGTTGCTCCAAAACAGGTTACTTTCGTTTTCCGTTATCATAGGCCTGGGTTTTTTACTGCTTGTTTCATTAACGCTTTCCGGTATAGTAGAAAGCATCAGCGGAAGCCTTCAGGAAAAATTTCCTGGTGTTACGGTGGTTTTTTTTTACGTGCTTAACCTCGTCATCACTTTTGGCATCAGCATGCTGATTTTTGCCGTAATATTTAAAGTACTGCCAGATGCCAGGATAAAGTGGCGGGATGTTTTTTCCGGCGCCCTGGTTACCGCCGTGCTTTTTTTACTGGGCAAATTTCTCATATCCCTTTACGTTTCTAAAACCAATGTAGGCAGCACGTATGGTGCGGCAGGTTCGTTAGTGGTGCTGCTGGTTTGGGTGTACTACTCGTCTATTATACTTTACCTGGGCGCCGAATTTACAAAGGCGTATTCCATTAAATATGGTTCGCAAATTCACCCCAACGAGTATGCGGTAACTACCCAACGCATTGAGGTGGAAACCGGTAAAGCTACCGTGCAACAAAAAGAGGCGGCCGTTAAGACATAAAAATGGTTCGGCATTTGCCTTGTATGGAAAGTGTAAAACATTCTTTTATGAAAAAGCGTAAAAACAAAAAACCCGGTTTTTCATTCGACAGGTTTTCGGCCTCAATCACCCGGGCCACCGGCTCTCCCGCAGCCTTTGCAACTGCTTTTATTGTTATCATAGTTTGGGCGGTAAGCGGCCCCCTGTTTAAATTTTCAGATACCTGGCAATTGGTAATTAACACCGGCACCACCATAATTACCTTCCTCATGGTGTTTATTATTCAGCAGTCTCAAAATAAAGACACCCTTGCCATGCAGCTTAAGCTTAACGAGCTGATAGCCGCCGCCAGGGAAGCCAGCAACCGCATGATTGATGTGGAAGACCTTACGGAAGCAGAGTTGGAAACGGTTAAAAAGTATTACATCAAACTTTCAAGGCTGGCGGAAAAAGAAAAGGATTTGCACACATCCCATTCTATTGATGAAGCGGAAGAAAACCACGAGGAAAAACTGAAGGCGTCTAAATAGTCAGTTATTACAAATGATACTATCGTTCATTTGCAGGGCAGGATTGTTCATATAAAATATACAGCTATTCAATATTTTCATTCTCCAATCAAATCTTTTTTTTGAAACAAGCAATCGTAAAGGCTGCCGGGCTTGAGAGAGGCCCGGCTTTTTATGTTTATGAAGCTTGTTCCTGTAATAAACAGGAAAACAAAGAACGGAAAATATAAGGGAGACAATTCCTCTCAGCAGGTTATTAACCCGCTGAAAACCGGTAACGCAATCTGGCAACCTGGCCGCTAATTCACTACTTTGTCTGCACAGCAACTGCTGGCAAAGGCCTCCGGTTTCGCTTTAAAAGCAAAACCCATACCCAGTATGTAGCCCATTGCTTCACGCAGCGCATCATTGCTTTTAAACTGCGGGTTGGTGTTAATGTCGGCATGTACCTCCATATCCACATCATACTGAATAAACAGGTTGCACAGCTCATAAGCCACTTCAATGCTCTTGGCTACTTCCACCAGCATACGTTCCTTAATGTTGTAGCGGTGCCTTGTTTTTTCGTTGTGGATGTACATAAAACCGCCATTGTGCTCCCGTAAAAAGACTATTACGGTTGCAAATTCTGTTTCATCACCCTTTACCTGGCTGTCGGTGCCAATACAAACTTTCAGGCGAACACCCTTGTCGTGCTCCCGTTTTATAGCCTCTTCCACAGCGTCTTTGATGGGTAAATGGATGGATTCGCCGTTAAACTTTCTCCAACGCATAATGTACTAAAAGGTTTTTTTTGAAGATACGTACATATTACGTATTAATAATCAATTGATGATGACGAGATTGTTAACAGGTGGGGAAAAGCGCCACAGTTGGTGGTATTCGCTAAACGCCTGCGGCACAATGTCATTAAGTTAAGCTGTCAGCCTGAGCCTGTCGAAGGCGGATTGGTGAAAAAGCGGCTTGCATAACCCGGTTTCGACAAGCTCAACCTGACATTGGTTTCCTTAACTTAATGACATTGGCCTGCGGCATTTGGGTAGAAATTTTATGGGCCCGGCAGAAGGTACTACTATCCGGCATCGTTGCGTCGCACTCTTGTACGTCCGGTTCTCTACGCTGCATTGGCACACAGTCCCCTTATAGCACATCGCCTTTTATCGCAAACCGAAAAATGCTTTCGCCTGCTTATCTCAGTAAAACAACTGTGCCTTTCAAAAACGCCTGGTGGTTGTCAATACCTTTAAATCTCAGTGTCCACAGGTAGGCGCCGCCCGGTTGGGGCTTGCCGTTAACTGTGCCGTTCCAGCCCTGCAGGTTTTCTGTTTCAAAAATTTTCTTGCCCCAGCGGTTGTAAATGCTTAGTAAACCATTTCCGTTGGCAGTTAACCCTATCGGTTTAAACAGGTCGTTCAGGCCGTCATTATTAGGTGTAAAGGCGGTTGGCATAAATATATCGCAGTAACCTTTGGAAATAGTAACGGCAGTATCAACCATACACGAATCTTTTGAAAAGATATGTACACGGTATAAGCCTTCCGGCAGGTTTTCAAAAATGCCGGTATGGTTGCTGTAAGTAGTGTTAAGCTGGTAGGTAAAATCTCCGGTTGCGCCGCCGGCCTTTACTTTTATAAAGGAAGGATGATTGCTTCCCAGGCAGATGTTTTGTTTGTCAAGTTCAGCAATGGTTAATCCTGCTACGCTGCCGTTTTCAACCGTGCTGGCTGCATCGTGATAGCTACCCGGCAATATACACGTTGTGCCCAGGCTTAGCTTTTTATCCATATCCAGTTCAATAATTTCTGTTTCTGTTCCATTGGAAATAAGTGCGAACAACCTGTTGCTGTTGCAGCTTGCAGGCGTGCTGGTAAGTCCGTAAATGCCAGCCCGGTCAATGGTAAAATATATTTCGCTGGCCGCCGGGTTGGCAATATTTATTCTTACAATAGCGTCCGGGCTGGCGGCAAGGTAAAGTTCCCCTTTGTAGAAAGTCATATCGCCGGCGGCAGGATAGGGCAGCAGGCTTTTGACAATGGTTTTTTTGTAGGGATTAATAATCAAAAACTGGTTGGCAATAGCGCCATACAGCATGCCGTTTCTGTCAACGGTAAGTGAGTTAAGCGGCTGCAGGTCCATCACTTTCTCACAACTGCCCGGCTGAGAAATAAAGCTTCGGTACAGGCCTTTGTGCGTTGATAAAAAGTAAAGCGTGTCGCCGGAAAGCGCAATGCAAAAAATATCGTCAGCACAGTTAATTCCCATATTCCTCACTTCGCAACCGGAAGAAGTTATCGTTACCCTGTTAATGCTGGTTGAAGTGCTGGCATAAAATTGCTGGGCAGATAGCGTGGTTAAGCCTGTAGAGATAAAACTTAGTAGAACGCAGATGGTTGTTCTATATCTCATAGTGCAACTTTAGGCATTTATCCATTACCATACGTTATATAATGCCTGAAGGTTCTTTTTGTTCGGAGAAACTGGGGGTTCTTACTCGTCCGAAAAGATAGTTGGCTAAACTTAGGGAGACAAAGAAGCAGCTCCTGGCAGAAAGTTCGATATGTCAAGATTTTCTAAAAAGCCAGATGATAATCATCTGTAAAATGTTGAAAGAAATGGTGAGTTTGTCCAGGGCGTACGACTACTGATTAGCTAAAAAATGTAGTATTTTATAATAATTTCAATAAATTTGCAGCCATTTATTAAATTTAGAATATGATACCCGGAGAAGTTTATACCAAAAATCAAATTGACAAACTGGGTAATACGCTTATATTTTTGTGTGAAAGAATGGGTGCGCCTCTTACTAAAACCCATCTCCTCAAACTCATATTCATAATCGAAGAAATCTCAATAAAAAAATATGGCATTCCTTTTTTCGACCTAAGATTTGATGTTTGGAAACTAGGACCTGTTTCGAAAGACTTATTTGTTGAGCTTTCGGGCGAACCCAATTTGCTCTCGGATTATGTAACCAGGGAAATTTCTAATGATAAAGTAATGATAGTGGCAAAGGCCAGATTTTCTGATGACGAATTTAATGATTTGGAAATTTCTCTTCTTGAAGAAATTGTAGAAAGGTTTAAATACTGCACAGCAAAGGAGTTAATAAATGTCACTCATAGAAAAGATTCTCCCTGGTATAAAACTGCTCAAAAAAATGGAGTTCTTGATTTATTGGAAAGTGGCGTAATGACAACTACAGATATTCCAATAGACCTTTCTGAGACTATTATTGAAGATCTGGAAAAAATGGCATTGTATAAAGGCCACAAAGAGTTTCTTAATCAATCAAGAAATTTAAAATTCTAATTATTGTATACGCCAGGAAAGTTAATCTATTTTGACCCCTTTTATTTTAAAGACGGAAGTGAAAGTAAACCCAAGTATTTTTTGGTTTTGAAAGTTATCAATGGAAATGTAGTTTTGGCCAGCCTTCCGTCAAGCAAAATTCATTTGCCGCAAGCCCAAGAAATTATTCATGGTTGCTTAGAAATGCCAGATTCCGGCATCAACTGCTATATTTTTAAAGCCAATACCCCAGTTACTAAATGCGGATGGTCTTTTAAAATTGACACATTGTTATACGGAAATTGGTTGGATGATTTCAATATTGAACTTTTAAGTCAGAACTATTCCATTGAGGGGGTAGATTATGAAATCATAGGGGAATTAGCGGATGATCAGTTCAGGCAACTCATTAACTGCTTCTCAACATCAAGAGTCGTAAAAAGAAAATATAAGCGATGGCTCCTTTCCTAAGGATAAAGATTGTGTGCTTGTTTGTTTGAGTATATTTATCGGCTTCACCAATTTTCACCATACCTGTGCACCATCTAAATCAGTCAAATTTTCAATAAGAAATACTTTAATGATAAATGCATCAAATAAAAAATCCCAAACACTTTTCAGTATTTGGGACTATTCAACCTGTACCTTTTCCTTTTGTAGAGCGTACGGGAATCGAACCCGTGATTCCTCCGTGAAAGGGAGGTGTCTTAACCCCTTGACCAACGCTCCGTTTGTTTTTGGGAGTGCAAAAATAGGGGCCAATCGTATTTCGGCAAAATATTTTTAAAAAAATATACAATGCCAGCTATGTAATGTTTTGCGGGCATATTTACACTTTTACCAAACGACAGACTGGTAACCTGCAACTGGTAACCGGTACCGGGCTGTCGGGTGAGGGATTGAAGCGGAAAGCCCACAGCCACGAGGTACGAGTGGCGAGGACTTGTAGCGAAAAGCCCGACCCCTTGCGATAGCTTGGGGGCACCCCCTTAAAAATTACTGCTTTAAAAAACGCAAAGTATCAGCCTGCCGGCATAAGAAACCTCTATGCATCATAGAAAAAAATATCCTTTGTTTTACCTGCAATACTTGTAAATTCGCCGTGCTTTTTAAAAAATCTAAAACCTCGGTAACAATATGAGCACAGTAAAAGTAGCCATCAACGGTTTCGGTCGTATCGGCCGTTTGGTGTATCGCCAGATATTTAACCTGGAAGGAATTGATGTGGTTGCGATAAACGATTTAACAAGCCCCAAAGTATTGGCTCACCTGCTGAAATACGACAGCGCACAGGGCCGTTTTGATAAGGATGTAAAAGCAACTGAAAACTCCATTATAGTTGAAGGGAATGAAATTAAAATTTATGCGCAGAAAAACCCTGCCGAAATTCCCTGGGGTACGCATGATGTGGATGTGGTACTGGAATGTACCGGTTTCTTTACAGACAAGGCAAAAGCCGAAGCACACATTACTGCCGGCGCTAAAAAAGTGGTTATTTCCGCCCCCGCAACCGGCGACCTGAAAACCATCGTTTTCAACGTTAACCACGACATACTGGACGGTTCTGAAACCATCATCAGTTGCGCATCCTGCACCACCAACTGTCTTGCACCGGTGGCCAAAGTACTGGATGAAAAATTCGGTATTGTTAACGGTTTAATGACAACCATTCACGCTTATACCAACGACCAGAATACACAGGACGCCCCACACCCTAAAGGCGACCTGAGAAGGGCCCGTGCCGCTGCACAAAACATTGTGCCTAACAGCACCGGCGCAGCCAAAGCCATTGGCCTGGTACTGCCTAACCTTAAAGGTAAACTGGATGGCTCCGCACAGCGTGTACCTACCTTAACAGGTTCTTTAACCGAAGTAACCGCTGTGTTAGGCAAAAAAGTTACGGTTGACGAACTGAATGCAGCGATGAAAGAAGCGTCTAACGAAAGCTTTGGTTATACTGAAGATGAAATAGTTAGCAGCGATATCATCGGCATTACCTACGGTTCATTGTTCGACGCTACACAAACACGTGTACAAACCGTTGGCGATGTGCAACTTGCCCGTGTGGTTAGCTGGTACGATAACGAAATGAGCTATGTAAGCCAGTTGGTCCGCACTGTTAAATTCTTTGCAGAACTGATAAGCAAATAATCTTTGCGGCTGCTTGCATTAGTAATTCCCTTAAGTATTTATACTAAACATATACAGCCGCTGTTAAAGGCGGCTGTTTTCTTTCAACCTCAAAACCATTAAAAAATGAAAATTAAAAACGTTGACGGACTGACTGCCGATGAGCTTAGCCGCGAAATAAGCAATGGCGGCAAATTTGTATTTTACTACTACACAGTGTCTGTGATCTTCATGACCTTTAGGCGGCCCACAGATATTTACTTTGTAAAGGCTGGCGAAAAAGCCGCTGTAAAAGGTTTGCCTTTTACCATTGTTTCGCTGTTGCTGGGCTGGTGGGGTATTCCCTGGGGGCCTATCTACACCATACAAAGCCTGGTTAAAAACCTGGGTGGCGGCAAAGATGTTACGGAAACTGTAATGGCATCGCTGGCAGTAAAATCGCCACTGGATGAAACGGAGCTGGCCCTGGCCAACTAACATCAACACTTATTGTACAAATAACCGGGCCGCAGCAGTAATGCTGCGGTCTTTTTGTTAGATTTGGCCCCGTTACCTTAAAACTTCTTGTAAAAAATACCTATTGTTGAACTTAAGTAAATAAAACTTATGAGCAAATTCGCTAATCACAACTTCGCCGGTCAAAAGGCGCTGATACGTGTTGACTTTAACGTTCCGCTGGACAAACAAACGCAGGCCATTACCGACGATACAAGGATAAAAGCCGCATTACCTACCATTAAAAAAATACTGGCAGATGGCGGCAGTGTTATATTGATGAGCCACCTGGGCCGCCCGAAAGAGGGGCCGGAAGAAAAGTCTTCTTTAAAGCATTTGATTAAGCACCTGGGTGAATTGTTGGGTACCGGAGTTGAGTTTGCTGACGATTGCATTGGCCAGCAAGCTGTTGATAAAGCCGCGGCTTTGCAGCCTGGCCAGGTGCTGTTGCTGGAAAACCTGCGTTTCTACAAACAGGAAGAAAAAGGTGATGAAGGTTTTGCGGAAAAACTCTCCAAACTGGGAGATGTATACGTAAACGATGCATTCGGTACAGCCCACCGTGCACATGCTTCTACCGCGGTGATTGCCAAATTTTTTCCCGGCGATAAAAAGATGTTCGGCCTGCTGATGGAAGGGGAAGTAAGCAGTGCTGAAAAAGTGCTGCATGGTTCTGAAAAACCGTTTACAGCCATCATTGGCGGCGCCAAGGTTAGCGATAAAATACTCATTATAGAGAACCTGCTGGAAAGGGCTACAGACATCATCATCGGCGGTGGCATGGCATATACTTTCTTTAAAGCACAGGGGGGTAAAATAGGCAGTTCCCTTTGCGAGGATGACCGCCTGGAAACAGCTAAGGAAATTCTGAAAAAAGCTGATGAAAAAGGCGTTTGCATACACCTGCCCGGCGATTCTATTATTGCCGATAAATTCGCGGCCGATGCAGAAACCTCTTCCGCTTTAAGCAATACCATTCCCGATGGCTGGATGGGTTTGGATATTGGCATGATGGCCTGCGAAACATTTGCCAAGGTTATAAAAAAATCAAAGACCATTTTGTGGAATGGCCCAATGGGCGTGTTTGAAATGGACAAGTTTCAACATGGCACCAAATGCATTGCTACGGCCGTTGCCGAAGCCACGCAGGATGGCGCTTTCTCGCTGGTGGGCGGTGGCGATAGTGTGGCCGCCGTTAACCAGTTTGGCTATACTGATAAAGTAAGTTATGTAAGTACCGGCGGCGGCGCCATGCTGGAATATTTTGAAGGCAAAGTACTACCGGGCATCGCGGCGATTAATGAATAAAATTTGCCGGGCGTATAAGATTTGGATACCAGCGACATAATTTCATGGCATCGCCTGTTGCGTCGCAAGCACTTCATCGTTCAGTACATTGGGCGGCTTTTCAGACCCGGGTAGAATTGGTTCGTGAAGACACGAACCAAGGGTAAGGCATCAAGTAAGAGACTTGACACATATGGCTACGAAGTCTCCAGACTTCGCAGAGAGGTGGCTTTTTTCGTGAAGACACGAACCCCAGGGAAAGAGTAACAGGATGTATTGTTTTGCCCAAACTGGTAAATCGCAGCAAGTATAACTACCGTTCCACATGCATTTAAAAATAAACTTCACAGATTTTTGGCCTGGCTTTAATAAGTATGACAACTTCTTTCTTACTCTTTTATCAAGGAAATACAGTTTAGAAGTTAGTGATGATCCGGATGTGGTTTTTTTTTCGGTTTTTGGCCAGGAGTATAAAAAATACAAATGTGTGAGGATATTTTTTACAGGGGAATTTTATGAACCTAAACTTTTCAATGCGAATTTATCCATCTCTTTTTCAAGAGTTGCCGACGAACGCAACTATCGTTTTCCACTTGCTGCTTTTTACTTTGATTTAAGGGAATTATTAAATAAACCTTCGTATGAAAATATCTTCCCCCAGAAGAAAAAGTTTTGCTGTTTTGTTGTAAGTAATGGTTCCTGCAAAACAAGAAATAATTTCTTTAAACAGCTTTCCAAATATAAAAAAGTAGACTCGGGTGGCCGTTACCTAAATAATATTGGCGGCCCTGTTACTGACAAGGTTGCCTTTTTAAGCCAATATAAATTCATTATCGCTTTTGAAAATACAAGTTATCCGGGCTATCTCACTGAAAAAATAGTAGAACCTATGCGTGTTGGAACAATTCCTATTTACTGGGGAGACCCATTGATAGGCGAGGATTTTAACGCCAGCAGTTTTATTAATATACACAACTACAAATCAACAAAAGACGCAATAGAAAAAGTGATAGAATTAGACAATAATGATGAGGAATACAAAATGATGTTAGCGCAACCATGGTTTGCCGGCAATGTGATAAATGAGAACTTTCTTTGGGAAAACCTGTTGGATAAATTGACAGAGGTTATTGAAAAAGGGCGTTATAATTCATTATCCGAAGTGTATGATGAAACAGTTTTCCAAAAATTTTTGGATAAAATAAATAGACGGATTAGAGGGGAGAGGCCCTTTGGCTAAGTTTAAGTTTTTGAAGCATTTTTTTGCCTTTTACAATTCGATATAACTATACCAATGCTACCGGGTGAATAGCGGAAAAGGCGTACAAGTGAGTGACACAACGGAAGCTTAATAGCAGCACCTCTGCCAAGTGCCATAAAAAACAAAGCCGACATTGGGCAGCTTTTCAGACCCGGGTAGAATTGGTTCGTGAAGACACGAACCAAGGGTAAGGCATCAAGTAAGAGACTTGACACATATGGCTGCGAAGTCTCCAGACTTCGCAGAGCGGCGAAGCCGCTAACATTGAACTTTAAACACAAGAACATAGAACAGGTAAAGCCTGCTGCACAATGCTGCATAAAGAACAGAACGTACAAGTGAGTGACACAACGGAAGCTTAATAGCAGCACTTCAGCCAAGTGCCATAAAAAAACAAAGCCGGTAACCATGGTTACCGGCCTTTTTGTTGGCATAAAAAAGGGCCTATTTACCCGCTAAAGTAATTTTGCCACCGCCTACATCCTGTATGGAAAATTTAGCGCCCAGTTTGCTGTCAATAAAATCCGCAATGGTATCTAAACTTCCGCTGTGTTCAAACTTAATTACCCCGCTGCCGTTGGAGAGGGATTTATCCAACACCTTGCCCTTGGCAGCCAGCGCATCAGACAATGCTTTTAGCTTTCCATAATCTACATTGGTAACATTAATTTCTGTTACATTTTTACCTGCGGAAGCGGTTTTTGCCACAGTGGCGCCTTTGCTGCTGCCTGCTTTGTTAAACGTAAGCTGGCGGGAGCAAAACTGCTCCAGCATATAATCGCCCACCAGTGTGGCCGCGCTGCGCAGGGCAGATTTGGCGGCCACAAATTCAGCCAGGTCAAGAGCGCCGGCTTCAAGGCCATTGGTGGCAATCATGGTGGCATCATCGGTTCTTACCGCCCTAATTTCCACCCTTGCACGGCAGCTTACCTGTGTACCATTTTGTACACCCACCCGCTGGCTAAAGGCTTCGCCGTAAATAACCACATCTGCGCCAAACTCCTTACCCAGCGATATGGCCGCTGCGGGGTTTTTGGCCGCCTGGTCAAACCGGGCACTGTTTTTAATGGTAGCAAACATGGCAGGGTCAACCACGGGGAAACCAGCCTCTATAAACTTGCGGTTAATTTCAGTTTCGCCGGCAGGGTCTGGTATGCGTTGTGTAATGTGAAATTCAGGCAGTATCACCATTATTTTAGGTACATAACTGGCAGCCAGGACCGGGCAGTTGGATGCGCTGTATTTTTTTACTTCGGCCACGCCGCTATTGCCTTCTGGCAATGGCATATTGTCTTTATTGCCGGCTATAAATTCTACGGCTTGTATAATGCCTTTTTCACATGCGTCCGCAAGTGCCTTATTGGCAATGCTGCCCGCCATTTGCAGGCCAAAGAGTTTTACCCCCTTAAAGCCATTGGCCCGGCCATCTACATCAATGGATTTAGATTCTATTATTTCCCTGGTTTCGGCATTAATAAGCTGAACAATAAAGCCAATATGGGCTTTTTTGCCGCCCACTTTAAAACCCAGTGCACCACCACTTTGCTCCCCTTCGGCATATTCTGTAACCTTGCCCATTACAATTACCTGCGGCCCCTTCATTTTACCTGTAGCGGGTGCGGCGCCGGCAGCGGTATTGCCCGCCTGGCCAAAGCTTATTTCGTCAGTGAGTTCTTTGGAATCTTTAACGCTGAGCAACACGTTAAAACAGTTTACATTTTGAAGTGCATTGGTTAACATTTGGGCCAGCTCATCCCCAAACTGCCCCCTGGCTTTGGGGGTTGCTACAGTAAAGTTAGATACGGATATCCTTACCCTTTTGTTGTACGGAAGCCCGGTGCATTGCTGCTGGATTTCTTCAATTTTTACGCTTTGAGCTAAAAGCGTGCCTGCTGCAAATAAGCAAATGCAAAACAGGCAGAATGGCTTTCTCATTTTTCCAGGTTTTTAAAGTTAGTTACAGAGAGGTTTTTAAGGCTACGGTGGTGTTTCATTGAAAATGGAAAATACTATTGTGCAGGCGGGCCGGTTACCGGCTTTCAGAAATGAAAATTACCAGTTGTTTATAGTAACCCTGGCTACAAATGATTAATTGAAACGGGTGGTTTATTTTTTGCAGCGGGCAGGCTGGTAACTGCGGTTAAGTTCTACTTGCTTTGCCCGTAAACAATGATACTCGTGAATAAACCCGGCGCAATCGTTCAGCCGTTAGATTGGGTGCTTATTGTATTTTTTTGGTTGGGCAGCCTACTGGAATACTATAGTGACTGTTGCTTCCAATATTATACTACTATGACCAGCCCAGCCATCAACGGGAAGCCATCAATACAAAAGCCTTATCTTTGGTGACAACGCGGAATTTAAGCTAATAACCGAAGCCTGGTACCGCTGCCAGCAATAGGTTACCGTTCAACTAACTATTTGATATAAATATCCTTTTATGGCTGAAACACCCCCAGCAAAAACCTTTGACAGTACTTACCCGGACTCTTCAAAAAAAAATATTTATACCTACCTTCTCAGCGGAATTGCGATAGCTGTTTTTCTGCTCATCTCTTTTCCAGGCAACAGAAGCGAAACTGATGATGGGTATTCGTATGCTTATTTTATCGGGCACTACCCTTTCGCAGACCAATTCAGAGGAAAATTTGTTTTGTTTTTGCCCTTCTTCAAATTTATTTATAACATATACAGCAACATTATCGGCCAGCCCGATGCTTACCTGTTCATGTGCAGTGTAAGTGCTTTGTGCAGCACTGTTACCATATTGCTTTGTTACAGAATTTTACAAAAATACTTCCAGGTTTCTAAAGCAATGGCAGCGGCATTTGCAGGCTTAATACTTTTCTCTTATGGCTTTTGGCGATACTCCGTAGAAGCTGAGGTATATGCTTTGGCCAACCTACTTAACTGCATTGTGCTGTTGCTTATTTTGAAAGCAACCAGTACAGCGGGTAAAACACATACAGGATATGTTATACTCGCCTCTGCAGTTGCAGCATTTTCAGTACTATGCTATAAGCCCAATTTTGTACCAGTAATGGCCAGCTATCCGCTTATTTTTTTACTTCAAAAAAAAGTAAGATGGTTTATCATCTTCCAGGCTGTTTGTATAGCGCTGATTTTGGTTGGCTATTATGCAGCTTATGTTAACTCTTCTTCCTTCCAGAGATTAAGTTTTACGGGCTTTATTAACAGCGAAACTGTAGTAAGCGGCGGCAATCCCCTGTTGGCCATATTCATATTCGCGGAAAACATTACCGGCCTCAATTTTATATTCGGCATAGACAGCGTTACTGAGATAATGCAAAAAAAGCTGGCTTCCAAAGATTTGGTGGCAGAAATATATACAGCAAAATTCAATGGCGCTTTTAATTATGTAGCTATTGCAACTTTTATACTTGTAACCGGCTTAGCGCTTTTTTTACTGTACCGCTATATTGTTGCCAAAGAAAAAACAAAGTTTACAGCACGGCATGCCCTTCTTGCTGTTCACTTTGTGTTGTATATGGCTATTGTAATTTATTTTGACCCAAACTCACCGGAACCTTTTGTTATGGCTGTTGTTCCATTCTGGTTATTGGTAGGTTCAACCGTTGGCAAGACCTTTGAAAAAAAGAACCTTGTATTACCACTTTACCTCTTTATAGCGGCCTTGCTGCTGCATAATATTGCCGCCGGGTACCTGATGTACAGAAACAAAAACACAGATTACCTGGTTTACCGTTCTAACTGGTTGCTGGCCCATGCCAGGCAAGGGGATGTTATTCTATCAGACTGGCGAAGCGGCGGACTGGCCAAGTACATGAAATACCATTCCGCGGCAGAAGTTTTCTGGATAGATGATAAGTTTGAGAAAAATCTTCCTGTAATTAGTAAAAGTGTAGGTAAAGGCCATATTTATTTGATTAGGCAAGACGATAAAACGGCGCCGAAGAACCGGGCCTATTACCAGCAGTTTGAAAATTTCTTAACGGCCAATAACCTTACACCTGTGGCTGTAACAGACACAAAATATGATGTTACCTATGTTTTTGAATTAAAATAACCTTTTCGTTACGCGGATGATGCATTACTTATCAAATAATTATAATTTCCAGTTAACCGTTGTTTTATAGTAAGCCAATTTTACAGGCTCTAGTTTTTATAAAACTCAACTATTAAACATTGGTGTTTACTAGTTTTGTTTTTAGCAACTACAACCCGTAGCCTAATGAAATTATTTATAGGCATAACCCTTTACGGATATGTATTGCCCAAAGGAATACATAAATTTAATGTGCGGTATCCCGGCAATTTAAGTTGGCTTGTCACGTTAATATCTTAAATTTGAATTACTGCCGGGAACCAACAGGCAACTTTCAACATTTCATATCCGCTATCTCTACCCTTCGCAAAACATTCATTACTTGCCTTTAATGTATTTTTTAACCATTTGCCGGCTTATTCAGGCGGTATTAAACTAAATTTGCTTTCCAATTAATCCTAACGGGAAAGCAAATCCAATAACCAACTTATGTTAAAAAAGTCCGTTTCTTACCTGCCGGCTCTTGACGGTTTAAGGGGCATTTCCATACTTTTTGTGTTATCTGCACATTTCAAATTGCTGAAAGTGGGTGGCTTTGGGGTGACCATTTTCTTTTTTATCAGCGGTTTGCTTATTACAAGGCTCCTTATTACAGAGTTTAATAAGGAGCACAGGATCGATCTTAAAAACTTCTTCATCAGGAGGGTGTTGAGACTTTATCCCCCGTTATTGCTCTTTATTTCAGTGTTCTGCATTTACCTGCTTGCTGTAAAAGAACCAATTGCTATAAGAGAAATCTTTGCTTCGGTTTTTTATTTTGAAAATTATTACTACATCTATCACCAATCAGACCCACTGCATTTCAGGATAACCTGGTCTTTATCAATTGAAGAACATTTTTACCTTTTCTTCCCTTTCATATTTGCACTTTTTATAAAGAAGCCCAAAATATTATTGGCTGTAATTTCAGCTTTTGCGGCTTTATCCTTAGCGCACAGGCTTTACATATCGCATGTATACAACTTAAACAGTTTTGCGGAGCTGTATAACTACTCTGCCACAACCTGCCGTGCAGATTCAATTTTATTCGGTTGTATAACCAGCGTTGTACTTTATCTTGATAAAAAGGAAAAATATCTTAAACTGATAAGCTCCATACCGGTATATATTGCCGGAGCTGCGCTTATCATCATAAGCCTTGGATACAAAGATGAATTCTTTAGCCAAACTTTTAAATATACTCTGCAGGGGTTGGGCCTGGCCATATTAATACCACCGATTGTATATAACGAAAAATACAGCCTGTTTGCAAAAATACTGGCAACTAACCCTTTAGCGTTTATAGGAAAGCTCAGTTATTCGCTTTACCTGTTTCATTCTTTTGTTATTACGGCAGCCAATCATTTTCTTACCCCGGAATCGAAAATTTGGTACGCGGTAGTGGTAACAGGTTCTTTTGCGTTTGCATTAGGCAGTTATAACCTGGTAGAAAAACCAATTATGTCTTTAAGAAGAAAATATGGTTCCAATGTGCAAAAAACCGCAAAAGAAGAAGAAAAGCCGGATGGGCTAACCGTGGAAAAAACTACCGTACCAACAACTATAAGCACCACTTATCTTCTGCCGGCTGAAAAAGAAATAGTACCGGGTGGTGTAAAGTAGCATTAGCCTTATAACCAAAATTTCATTGTAACAATACGCACTACCGTGCACGGCTTAAGAAGGCTGCAACGGGTAAATTACTTTGTATTTGCCAGGTATGGTTGCGTGGCCAGTAGTAGCTATGTGTTTCTATTCGGGCCTGAAAAGATGCCCGGTGTACCAGGCGATGAAAGGATTGCGACGCAACGATGATGCCACAAGGCACTATTGCCGGTATCATAAAAATGCTGAAACAAAAAAAGATGGCTTGCGATAAGCCATCCCGAAATTTTAGATTGTGTAAGATTCCTTACCAACAAACATTACTTCTGCTACGCCTTCTTTACAAAGAACGATTTACAAAATAATACTGGCCTTTATAGGGGCCAACAGGGGCGTAAGTATGAATAAGCTTGTGAATAAGGGTTATGCCTAAATCAATATCGGCCTTGAATATTTTTGGAAATGTTTCTGCGGAAGCATCTGTAACCAGGGGAGCATTCTCAATAACATACCTGAAATCAAGGTTCATTTTCTTCAATATTTCTATATCGGAAAAGAGTGCAATAATTTCATCATCGGTATAATTAAACAGCGAGTCAAAATTAACCCTTGGAAAAACCTCCAGCTTACCCCCAACGCCGGCATTGTAAATTTTAACCCCCAGTTTATCAAAAAACTTTTTACCCTCCTCAAATTTTTCTATCATTTCGGGCACGGTTGGGTTATGATACTTTCTGCCGTTGCCAAAGTATCGGGGGTCGAAATGGTTTGGATCGTTCTCACCAGCCTGCCAATCCCTGGAGGTGATTTTCTTAACCTTCTGATCGCTGAAGGCCATATCCACACCAATCATATAGATTTCAGAAAAACCAAGATAAGCGGCAATTTGCAGGCCGGCATTCACTACTGTTTTGTTGTGCCCACAGTAGGGCAAATCGCTTCTGAAAGCTGGAATGTCTGACTTAAACCAGTGTACATTTTCTGCATGGTCTATATAGTTGATAAAATCAACATTAGATGGGTGTATATCGGGGAAGAAGGCATATTTTACCTGGGGCAATATTTCGGTATTTATTTCCTTATCGTTATCCAATACAACCAGGTCATCAATAACCACGTAAAAGTCTGGCTTAAAATTAAGCCGCTCAAACATAAGGTTGATACGGTTAAAGCACATGGTGTACTCATCTTTAAGAAGGTGTACAGAAGTTCTGTTTAAAGATGGGCCATTACCAATTACAAATATTCGTTCTCCCTTATACTTGTCTTTCAGTTGTTTCCATTTTTCAAGATTGGCTTTATCCGTTTTGCGGGTAAGGCGTTTTAACTTTACTATGGAATAATTAAAAACCCTGATACCCAATACCTTTACACCATCATTTTCAAGGGTTTTCTTTGCTTTTTTTAGTAATGATCTCATATATTATGCCTTTTGCTTAAAGAGAGAATAGTAATCAACTTTTGGAAATATTTCCAGTTTTCCATTGATGGTAGCATCGAAAATTTTGCGGCCTGCTTTTTCAAATCCTTCCCTGGCCAGCGTATATGCCAGTTCCTCTCCTTTGTAATCCGGTATACGCCATCCCATGCCTTTTTTGTAGTATCCTTTGGCAAAATGGTTTGTTTCTTCGCCCGTTGCTTTAATCATTTTACCTGGCGTACCCTTTTGTTCGTAATTGTGATCTTTACCTACCAGGTACACTTCATCAAACCCCATGTAAAATGCAAGCTGAATGCATATATTGGTTACGCTATGCCCGCCCCAGGTGCTTTTAGTGAGGTCTGTTGAAAAATGCGGGCTGTAATCTGAGCGAATGAACGTGAGGTTATCCTTATGCGTAAAATGCTTACGGGCATTCCAGTTAAAAAACTTAGGCAATGCAAGCTGCTCAAAATCTTCCCTAAACTGCAGTAGTTGCACAGGTATGTCATGTACAACTATATAGGTGGGCATAAAGCCATTTTGCTCTGCACTCAGGTAAATGCGGTTCATGCCAATGGTTATTTCGTCTTTCAATAAAGACAAATCCGTATTTTTTAAACTTGGGCCATTGGCTACAATAAAGCATCTTTTTCCTTTATGTATATTATGAAAGGCCTCCAGTTTTTTCTTGTTGTTTTTTGCCGTTCTGCTGTTAAGATGCCATGACAATAAATGAGGCAGATCCTTCATTCTTGAATTTATAGCAGTTGCAATTCTCTCAACAGATAATTCTTTGAAAGACAAATCCTTTAAATATCTTAACCTGCTCATACTTTTAAAATTTATACATCTATTTATTCAACAACAGGCATACACTGCCTGCTTTGTTTTATATGGCATAGCATTAACACCACCGCAATTATTTTAGCCGGTAATTATTTTTCGAGCAGGGTACGGGATACAAACAGCATATTATCCTTATACGGGCCAAACGGTATGTACTTAAAAATCAAATCTTTAATTAAAGCTCCCCCCAATTCAACCGGGGCAAGAAAGTAAGGCATCCCTTCTGATATTTCGTCTTTAGCATTTACGAGGGTTGCTTTGGCAACCATATCATCGTAGTTGTTAAAAGTAACTGCTTTTGAAAATGGTTTACCAAACAACCTGAATTTTTCCTCTTCGGTAACATTGGAAAACAGGCTGTTAAAATCTACCTTCTCAAAACATTCCACCTTGCTGCCTATGCCTGCATTATATACTTTGGTGGGGGTGTTTTCCGCTATTTTAACAGCCGCGTAATCGAACGAAGACATGATATTATCCACCACGGCTTTAACGGGCTGGTGATACTTTCTGTTGGTGCCAAAATAGCGCGGGTCAAAGTGGTTGGGATCATCATCTTTTTGAGAAGCCACATCCGTACCTTTTATTTCCTTAACCGATTTTACCACCTGGTAATTCATATCCACCCCAATCAGGTAAATTTCTGAAAACCCAAGAAAGGTTAATACCTGCAATGCCGGGTAGGCTACAGAACCGCCGAGGCCAACTTTAGGCAGGTCGAAATAAAACCCCTTGAATTCAGGAAACATCCATTGAATGTTTTCTCTGTCATCTATAAACGTTCTGAAATCAAGGCCGCTGGTATGTATATCCGGGAAAAAAGCCAACTCTACCTGGCTGGCAATTTCATTAATTTCCCCGGCCATATCTTTAGCAACAAGCGCATCTGCACACATGTAAAACTTAGGCACCCACCCCAGCCGCTCAAACATTACATTAAACCTGTTAAAGCAAATACAGTATTCATCCTCCAGCAGGTACAGCGGGGTTTTATTAAGAGAGGGGCCATTGCCAATTAAGAAAGCTCTCTTGCCTTTGAATTTCCCCTTAAGATCAGCCCAGTTTTCCAGGCTTCTTTTATTAATTGTAAGCTTTCTTTTACTGCGTATGGAAACATTACGCATTATTTTTTTAAAAGCACCTGCCGGGCCCTCTTTCTTAAAAGCTTCGCTTAATTTATGTATATACCTGTTCATGTTTAATTTTCGTTTATCCTGTTAATAACATATGCTCAACAACTGCAAAACAGATTTTTGGGGACCAACTACGGGAATACTATTAAACTTCCGTTGTGTCACTCACTGCACCTGCAGCATTTCTATTCAGCTTTTCCCACATTTTGCTATTAAACCAATTTCTCATGTAACCATAATTAATCAACCCCTTCACAATATTTTCTTACACACTACAACAAAAAATTTAAACTCCAATAAGCCTTACCACCGAATACAATAAAAACAGCACTGCGGGTATGACAGAAACTTTATATTCAAATTTTATAAGACTTATATTCAAAGATTTCAAAGAAAAATAAGCAGCAAACCATGCATAAAAACCAAGATAGCCTACCAGCATACCTACTGGTATAGCAAACAACTGAAGCTGTTTTACCAGCAATAAAGACGTTATGATAAATAACCCTCCGGCAATAGTATCGGCTATATGGCCAATAATATGATTGGTTGTATTGTACAACTGCATGTGCATGGCACCATACCGCTGTACATAAAATGCCACAGACATCAATAACCACAACTTAGGCTCAACAAACTGTGTGTCTGTTTTTAATAAACTTATAAAATAACCAAAGAAAAGACCAACGAATAAAACACCAGTTGTAAATACAATGTGTGTCATCTTCATGCCCCGTTGCGCCACCTGTATCAAACGGTCGTAGTTGCCTTCTGCACGCAGCTTAGCCATCAGCGGTATTTTACTGTAAAATGGCGCATTAGAAACATTTCTGATTTCAGTTATAACCCTTAGCGCAATCATGTAAGAAGCAACAGATGCCGTATTGCCCAACTGCGCATAGATAATGCCGGTTAAATTTGTAAGGCCATTAGACATAAGGCCAGATATACCGCTTCTCCATGCAGGTTGCCATATTTTTTTGAAGAAGTTTTTTTCAAAAGGCTGAGGTTTAAAAAGCTTCAGCTTTCCATCGTATATATGCCTTGCCAAAAACCTGTTGCGGAATACATTAATTACCATCCAGCTACTGTGCGCAATGGTAAGGTTAAGCAGGCTGGGGGCAAATAATAATACCAGGAAGCTGCTTCCAATACTGCCAATCTTAAACAAGGTTTCAATTCTTCTTACCAGGGCAATCTGGTACATTCCCTCCAGGTAATTAGTGAAAACTTTACCGTAAAAATCGGCCACTATACCCACTAGGATAATCAACCAGGCAGCCCATGCCTGCGCCTGGTGAGCAGATTCTGATATTGGTTTTACCAGTGAATAAGAACCCAGTGCCAGTAATAATCCAAAAAAAGCCAGTGTTGAGTAAATGTATATGCGGCCCATGGAAGAATACAACCGCTCTATCAGATGCCAGTTAACAGTACCATCCGACTTTTCAGAATCTTTTGTAAAAACGCCTATATCCCTGGCGCCGCCAAAGGCCAGGGCAAACAAACGGATAAAAGTATTACGAAAACCGAAATCTGCCAGGCTGCTCATGGAAAGAATGGCAGCAAAAAGATACCAGATAGCCACTTCAGGTAATGCAAAACGCTTAAGAATAAGCGGCAGAATAAGCAAAAGGTTGGCAGACTTGGTAAAATAGCTCATCCACGTCATTATCGTGGGAGAGTTCCATGCCCGCTTAAATAATACCCGGATATTCAACTTGATAAATAATTTGGTATAAAAGCTTTTTACTTTTCCTGGCAGCAACTCTTAATGTTTTTCACAGAAAAGGATTATACAACCTGTTATTTGGCCTTTAGCGCTGCAAAATAAGCATCGCTTATACGCTAACCTTAATTACAATTTTCTTTATGTACCCGGGTTCTCCATTCGCATACACAGGCGCATGTGCATCTTCAGGGTAGAACACGGCAAAAATATCATTGCCAATTATCACCCTGCCTTGCTCTTCTTTCTTCTCATAAAATGTTACGTCTTTTTCCTCACTGTATTCAGTGTAGGCTTTTAACCTTTTCAGATTACTCCAGGGTATTAACTCCGTGCCTTTAATGCAATACTGCACATCAATAACATGCTTATGAGCCTCGTAACCAAAATCATTCTCTGGTTTTGTTTCGTATTCCATTACCAGTGCTTTGGCTGTTTCGGTTAAAGGATAGCTCCCTAACTCAATGTCTGGAGATGCATTCTTTATAAAAACTAACCCCTCGTAAATATCCCTGTTGATGGATTTATAAAACTCGATGTTGGATAGAGAATCTATAATCATATTTTTCTTTTATTATTGTCCGTTAGAGGCATAAACGTTCAGGTAGTGAGAACCTTTACCCTCTTTAATATCCACTTTGCCCCCGGCAGCAAGTATGATAGCCAGCCCGGCGGCAACATCCCATATTGCAATATTATCTTCCTGGTATGCTTCTATACTGCCTTTTGCAACATAGATCAGGCTAACTGCCGCGGAGCCAAAAAGCCTTACTTTTTTATATCCTTGAATCCGCCTGATGAAACTCTCAAGCGTCTGTTGGTCATAATCAGAATAAACAGAAAAGCCTGTTGCGATAATACTATCTTCAACCATAGTTTTTTTACTTACGCTAATCGGCTCATCGTTACACCAGGCCCCAATACCCACTACCCCCTTGTAAAGTTTATCGTGCAAAAAGTCGTAAATAACCCCCAGCACCGGCTCATTTCCATTCCACAACCCTATGGATACAGCATTTATTTCTATACCCCGCGAATAATTTAAGCTTCCGTCCAGCGGGTCAACTATCCAGCAGTACCCTTCCTTTGCTTGCTTTACTACCCCTTGCTCTTCGCTGATGATATAATAGTCAGTACCAATGCTTAACAAGTCTATTATCAGCTTTTCAGATATAATATCCGCTTCCAGCTTAATGTCCTTATTAATGCTACTGTTTACAGTCACTTCATTTTTGCCGGCCAACAGTATCTTTCCGGCTTCTTTTGCAGCATTTACTGCTGTTAATAGATCATTCTCCCAATTTGAATAGCTCATTGGTCAAACTAGTTTTTTTAGGAATTCGGTTTATTGTCAGTTTTTTAAGGATTTCGTTTGCATTTTCAGCTAATGAACTCACACATAGATATACGAACTAATAAAGTGGCTGTCGCAAAAAATTGTTTCAGCCAAAACGAGGCGCTAAATCTCAAATAAACTTTCGAAAATGTTTTTCCTTCAATTATTTTCAAGCAGTTTTATACCTGCCCATTTCATAAGCAGCCTTCTTTCCCATAAACAGGAAATCTGTGCTAAAAGCGATAAAGTTATATCCTGCTTCGTTTTTTTGTTTTACCAAATCCGCATCAGGCTCTATTACATGGTAGCCCATGGAGAACTTGTTCTCAAGGCATGCTTTTTCCACTCTTTGTAAAGCTTCCACCACCACAGGCTCATTGTACTGACCGGGTATACCTAAAGATCCAGATAAATCATAAGGCCCGATGATAATACCATCAATCCCTTCTGTGGCAATGATTTCCTGAATATTCTCTACACCTTTAATGTGCTCAATCTGGGCTATAACCACCAGGTTTTCTTTTACCCATTCCTTGTACTGCTCAAAGCCAAAACCATACCGCTGTGCCCGGTTTAATCCAACACCCCTCTTACCAATTGGCGGGTATTTTGCATACTCAACGGCTTGTTTTGCATCTTCTGCGGAACATACCATAGGTACAATAACGCCATCAGCACCAGCATCCAGTACACGCTTAATTACCACTTCTTCATTCTTGCTAACACGTACCAACGCTGCCATGCCCCTGGACTGTATAAAGCCTATTAATACCTGTATTTCATTATAATCAATGGGTGTGTGCTCTATATCTATTGTAAGCCATTCAAAACCAGCCTCAGCCATTATATCAATAATTGCCTGGTGGCCAATGGTAATCCATGATCCTGTTGTATTTTCCCTGTTCTTCAGCTTCTGCTTAAGCGTATTATTTTTCATTACAATCAGTTGCTTTCTAAGCGAAAGGTTTATAATTTATTTGCCAGCCTTCTTTCCATTAAAAATTCAGCCCAATAAAAATCCTCCATATCATCAATATCAGCCGCCTCAAGCCTGTCTATAGGAAACATCATTGCATTGGAACCCAGCCTGCTTTTTGTTTTATAATTGGTTTCCCTTGAAAAAATGTAGAAACATGAATTCTCGTGGAAGATCGGCTCCAGATCCTGTGTTCTTATCAACACGTTAGGGTCATGGTTTACACCACGCCCATCAGGCCAGTAATAACGTTGCTTTACCTCTGTTACAGAGAACAAAGCATCATGCTCCTGCTGTGCAAAAAAAGCCTCAATGGCATTGTCCACGGTTTCCGTTGTTAATAACGGGTTAGTACTATGTGTTTGCAGGTAAAACTCACCGTTGGTTTGCGAAAGGTCGTATTCAATCAATGGCTGTATGCTTACCATATCGCCCAGCAAAAACTCCGGCCGTTCCAGTATAGTAATTTTATCAAAATTATCAGTAGCGCTCTTTGCAATTTCAGGCGAGTCTGTATTCACCACAATTTCATCAATATACTTACTCTTGCTTAATGCTTCCATTACCCAATGGAAACAGGGTTTGCCCGATAACGGGCGGATATTTTTATGCGGCACCCTTTCAGAATGCCCTTTCATGGGTACCAATGCCTTTATGCCGGGTATAGTGCTCATTAGATGGATACTTTTATGGTTATTTTTTTAATACGTTCCGGTTTGCTGATGTAATGCTGAGGGCTATGGCCATCCTGCGGAAACATAATGGCGAATATACCTTTTCCAATGTCTACATGTGTGCCCTCTGGCAAAGGGTCTTTATAAAATGTCCTGTCTTTCTTTTCATCGTAAGGTATATTTATGTTCATCCCTTCTATGGGCGACCATTTAACACGCTCCTGCCCTATTACGGGGTACTGAATGTCTATTACATGCAGGTGAGCTTCGTAACCCCTTTCAAAACATTCTATTGTTTCGTATTCACTAACAATAGCTTTCACGTTTTCATTTATCGGGTATTCACCTAATTCAATATCGGGTGTTGCCGCCTGCAAAAACTGCAAACCCGCATAAATATCAGGAGAAACCCCTTTATAAACGTCTATATTTTTTAAACTGTCCAGTATCATATTGCCTGCTTAATTTAATTCGTTGGCAAAATACTCTTTCAACCATCCTATAAACTCATCATCCATAGGCCTTAAGTCTTTAAATATTTTACCGTAGCCTTTGTTTAAAATAAGCCCCAGTTGTTTGCCTATGTTTTTCTTATCCTTGCTAAGTGCAGAAGTAAACTTATCCAGCGATATATCCGTTATCTGTGTACCAGACCAGATTTTTTCAACAAGTTCACGTACATCCCTGCGCAGGCTGTCTGGAATATAACCCAGCTTAACAGACACAAAGTTCGACATATCCATACCATAGCTTACTGCAATACCATGCGGTATGCGGTAGTTAGTAAGCGATTCGATGGCATGACCGAAGGTATGGCCGTAGTTAAACACCTGCCGTATATTTTGGTCAAATTCATCCCTCTCAATATAACTTTTCTTTATTTCAAGGCTTCTGGCAATAATACCTGCAAGTACTTTTTTATCTGTAAGCGCCTGTGGATAATCGTTCTTAAACCTTCTGAAATCTTCTTCACTTGATACGATAAAATAGTGCAACATTTCGCCAAGCCCGGATTTCATTTCCTGCTCAGAAAGCGTATCAAGAAACTTTGGATTGATGAAAATCTTGTTAGGAGGATAAAAGCCGCCCACCAGGTTTTTAAAGTCTCCGAAGTTAATGGAGGTTTTACTGCCTATGCAGCTATCGCCCTGCGCAAGCAACGACGTAGGAAAGAACATCCAGTCAACACCGCGATAAAGAATAGATGACATGAAAGCAGTAATATCCTGCGTTATTCCCCCGCCAATAGCAATAAGGCGGTGGTTTTTTCTAAAGCCGTTTTCAATCAAATGCTTTAGTACAGGTTCTGCTCCCTGGTAGCTTTTTTGAGGTTCTGTAGCATCTATACCAATAAACTTATTGGCTGCGAGTATTTCTCCTAACTCATCTTTATACAACTCCTTTATTTTATTATCTATGATAATAAAATCGCCTTCTTTTATTTCCTGTTCCAGTACGGCTTTGGTATCCTCAATAAAATTCACTTCATAATCGTGAATAATGGATTTTACTGTAAAGTTATACATTGGTGTAGCCTCCGTCTATTATGATGTTTTGACCAGTTAGGTAAGTGTTTAAATCGCTGCTTAGGAACAGTACAAGGTTAGCTATTTCTTCCGGCTGCGCCATGCGCTTCATCGGAATCATGTCAGACAGCTTTTGAATTTCCTCCGCGGTATTGGTAGTAGCAGTCATCTCAGTTAAAGTAAAACCTGGGCCTACAGAGTTTACCAGTATGTTATCCGGCGCCAGCTCTATGGCCAGTGTTTTGGTAAGGCCGGCCACCGCCCATTTATTGGCGGTATAAATTGACCTGCCTGGCCTGGTAATAGCGCTCCAGATAGAAGTAAGGTTGATGATTTTGCCATACCTGTGCTTCTTCATAATCTTACTTACTTCGCGGCTTAACAGGTATGGCCCTTTCACATTAATATCACTCAGAAAATTAAAATCTTCCAGCGTTGTATCAACGTTCAGGTTTATCCTGTTAACACCGGCGTTGTTGATAAGAATATCAATTTTTTCCAGCGCACTTACTTTCTCAAGAAATGCTGCCACCGATTTTTCGTCTGAAAAATCTACCTGCATATAGCTTATATTCCCGGTAGTTTTTTCGCTGTTAAGCCTGTCTATTTCGGCGGCTTTGGTTCCGGTAAGAATAAGTGTAGCGCCGGCTGCTGCCAGCTTATCTGCTATTGACTTTCCTATACCTCTCGTGCCGCCTGTAATTAATGCCGTTCTGCCGGTTAAATCTATACTTACCGTGGATGTACTGCTCATGTTACTGTATTATGCTGGTATGGCTAAAAATTCTTCGTCTTTAGAAAGATAGTTTACGATGATATGGTTTATTATCATGTGCACATCTTCTATTGGTCCGTAATCTTTTGCAGGATTAGGTGTATACAAAGGAATCTTAGCTGTTTCTTTCAACTTACCACCCTGGAAGCCAACAAAAGCAATGGTTGTTCCACCAAGGCTGTTGGCAAATTCTGTAGCCCTTACCAGGTTGGGCGAGTTACCGCTTGCGGAAATAGCAATCAGTGTATCTCCTTCACCAAAACGGCCACGCATTTGCTCAACAAAAACATCATCAAAAGATGTGTCGTTACCAACAGCAGTCATAATAGGGCCGTTATCGGTAAGTGCGAAAATTTTGGGGCGGAACTTTGTGAAGTAACGTACAAAGAAGCTAAAGTCTGCCTGCATGTGCGATGCTGTTGCAGCGCTGCCGCCATTGCCTATTACATACACAGTTTTCCGGTTTTTAAACGTGGTAACCATTGCATCTATCACCTGCTTCAATACTTCAGGATCAATCAGGTCAAGAATAGCTGTAAGGCGTGTTTTATAATCTACCAGGTAGTCTCCTACTTTTTCAACGTTTCTCATAACATTGGTTTTAAAGTTTATGAAAATGGTTTATACTATATACTTTGGTTTGCATTTTTTACGATACCAGCTATGGTCTTCGTGGCATCGTCCCTTGCGTCGCAATCACTTCATCTGCAGTACAGGTGGCATCGTTCCGGCTGCGGCTGATGCCCGTTGATTACTTGCAAAGCTTATTTTTAAAAGAGCTGTTTGCTGTTGTTAACCTGTTGCACATTGCTGCGTAGAGAACAGAACGTACAAGTGAGTGACACAACGAAAGACTAATAGTTGTAACTCAGCCCGGCTCATAAAATTTCGCCCGGCATGTTTACCATTAGAAATCCTTTTGCTTGTATATTTCGTCAATAATGGTCATCAGCTTTAACGCGTCTTCAGAATTGCCAATGGTTACCGGTGTATCGTTCTGAATGCAGTTGAAGAAATGATCCATTTCGTAACGCCAGCTATTGTTATTGGTGTACTTGGTTATTACCTCGTCTTTCCAGGTAGCGGCAGGCGCGGTTGACCTGTTTTTTGCAACAGACAGCACTTCTTCGCCATAGCTCATGGATGAAGTAATCATACCGTTTAATACCATATAACCTTTCTCAAGGAAAATTTCAAGAGAGAACAAATGGCGCCACTGGCTCATGGTAGAGTGCAGCGATGCAACTTTACCTGTTTTGGAATCTTTCAATATTACAAAGGCATTGTCTTCAACATCCATGTGCCAGTAAAGGTTGGATATTTCTGCTTTCACCACATCAAAATCCCCGGAAAGGTGCAGGAACAAATCCAGCATGTGAATGCCCTGGTCTAACAGGATGCCGCCGCCGGCCAGTTCTTTTTTTGCCCTCCACTCATTAAAATAATCTGCGGTTACACTTTTACCGTAACGGCCACGCATCCACAAAACTTTTCCGTAGGTGTTGCTGTCAATCATCTCTTTCATGCGGATGATGCTATCATGATGACGGTGATTAAAACCATACATCAGCTTTTTACCGCTGGCAACTTCGGCAGCTCTTATTTCAGCAACATCTGCACCGGTAAATGCCGGTGGCTTCTCGCAAAAAACGTGTTTGCCGGCGTTAAGCGCCCTTATGGTAAGCGGTTTGTTTAAAAAGTTAGGTGTGCAAATTACTACGGCATCAATATCAGGATGATTAATGATCTCATCATGACTAACATTTGGAATGCCCGGTACTTCTTCTTTAAGATAAGGTTCGGAAATGGCGATCACTTTTCCCTTGCCCACTTCTTCGATAGCCTCGCGGCGTATTTCGCCCATTTTACCATAGCCTATTATACCAATTTTGTAACTCATAAGAAGTGCTATTTTAGTTGTTGAATTAGATTATTCACTGCGTCTATTTCCATCTGTAGTTTTCCCTCGTGTGCGTATGAACCTAAATGGGGCGTAAGTATGATATTGTTCAATTCGCAAAGCGGGCCATCGTAAGGTTCTTTGGAGAACACATCCACGGCAGCAGAAGAGAGTTTGTTACTTTTCAGGGCATTATATAAGGCCGCTTCATCAACTACCTCTCCCCTGGAAATATTTACCAGGAATGCGCCATTTTTCATCAAGGCTATTTCTTTTTCGCCAATTACCGCAGTTTTGTCTTTATTGCCGGGCACATGCAAAGTTACAATATCCGCCTGTTGAAGAACGGTATCAAAATCGCCCAGTTGCACATTATTTTTTTCTGCCCAGGCGGTATCAGGGTAAAGGTCGAAACCGATAACAGGGTTACCCAGTCCTCTGAACATTTCGGCAACCATGCGGCCTATCCTGCCCAGGCCAACTACACCAATTGTTTTTTTGAAAATGAGGTTACCGATCTGTTTTTTCCACTGTTTGTTTTTTAGGGCAGCATCGGCCTGCGGTATTTTGCGCAGCATAGAAAAAGTCATGGCTACAGTTAGTTCGGCTACGCTGCGTGTGGGCGCATCGGGTGTATTAACTACAGCAATGCCCTTTTGTTTGGCATATTCCATATCTACATTATCCATACCAATGCCTACACGGCTAATACATTTAAGCGCAGGCAACGCATCCATAACTTTTGGCGTTAAAGGCTCCAGGCCGGCAACAATACCAACACAGTCTTTTGCCAGGTCAATTACTTCTTCTTCGGTTAGTTTTCTGCCATAAGGGTTATTAATTACCTTGTAACCAGCTTGTTCTAACAACTCGAATGGTTCTTTACCAACTTCTCCAAAAGAGGATGGTGAGGTTAATACTAGCATATTTGATATTTTAGAAACAGTATCCTTTCTGTAAAATATAATACAGGATCTTCAGTTATTGAATTAACAGTCTAACGCGTCAGCGCAGGTATAAGGTTTTTCAGAAGATTTATGGGGTTAGCAAATTCCCTTAATCCACTAAAATAAAATTGCTTACAATTGGGCACAGGGTAAAAGATAAATGAAAAATACCAGTTATCTTTTCCATAAAGACTTCTTCTTTTTCTTTAGTTTTTCATCATGATATTCACCATATCCATAACCATAGCCATAGCCGTAGCCATAACCGTATTTATAAGAAGTATTTCTCTTAACATCGTTAACAACCAGGTAAAGGTTCTTTATTTTGTCTGAAGCCGCCAGTTCGCTTACGATACCTAATTGATTCTTAAAGGTGTAGTTCTGCCTTACTACATAAAGGCTGGCATCAGCATGTTCAGACAATACCTGTGCATCCGTAACAAGTCCTATTGGAGCCGAGTCAATTATGATAATATCAAACCCCGCTTTTAATTCTTTAAACATTTCTGTCATCTTAGGGTTCATCAGCAACTCAACAGGATTGGGCGGTATGGGGCCTGAGCTTAACACAAATACATTAGGATCTATACCTGAAGGCTGTATTACATCTTTTGTTTTAAGATTGGAGATAATATAGTTGGTAAAGCCCATGTTATTGGACAATCCTATATTTTGAGAAATTTTGGGTTTGCGCAAATCCATCTCCATTAGCAACACTCTTTTACCGGCAAGTGCATAAGCAAGAGATAAGTTTAAGGCAATGAATGATTTACCCTCACCACTCATACTGGAAGTCATCATTATAACAGGCGTATCCTTATCCCCCAGCACAAACTGCAGATTGGTACGGAATGCACGGAATTGTTCAGCAAGCACAGACCTTGCTTTTTCTTTTACCACCAGCACACTCTTGTCTTCATTATGGCTTATTTCAGCAAGTATGGAACATGTTGTGGCATGCTCTATATCCTTACGGGAAATAATCTTATTGTTCAAAGTACTGCGTATGTATAGTATTGCGAAAGGTATGATGACACCCAGTAAAAAACCACCTGCGAGAAAAATAGATCTTTTGGGGAAATAGGGTAAAAATTCTGACTTAGGGGTTTCAATCACACGTGCACTTGCAATATTGGAAGCTTTGGCAATAGCGCTTTCTTCTCTTTTCTGCAGCAGGTACAGGTAAAGTTCCTGTTTTACCTGTTGCTGCCTTGCCAAATCCAGGTAAATCCTTTCCTGCGCCGGAACTTTACGTACAAAATTGGTAAGCTTATTATTCTCGCTCAGGATTTTATCCCTTGCTACGGATAAAGCCCTTTTTTGATTTTGCAAACTGATAATCATATCATTCCGCAAGTTGTTCATTTGAGCATCGAGACTTTTAACAGCCGGGTTCGATTCTGTATTTGAAAGCATCAGCTTATCACGCTGCATCTGCATCTGGTTATATTTTTCCAGAACAGCGATAAAATTTGGATCTTCCGTGGTTATCGCGGGTACAGGGCGGTGAACATTTTTCAGGTCCATAATGTAGCGCAACGAAATATCCACCACGTTTAACTGTACTTCAGCTTCATTTAAACGTTTTACATATTCACTGGCATTTTCAATAAGAACACGTGATTGTTCCTGTAAATCAGCGATATTATTCTGTTGCTTAAAACCTTGTATATCGTTTTCAACTCCGCCCAATTCCCTGTTTACAATGCCAATACGCTCATCTATAAAGGCAATGGCGCTATCCGTTATCCGGTTTTTTTCTTCCAGGTTTCCCTTAATATATTCAGAGATAAGGCTGTTTAAAATATTTTCGCCTTTATTGGAGTTATTGGATTTATACTGCATGTCTATTACCGTGGCCAGTTTGTTGGTAACAGACACTTCAAGATTATTTACCATCGCTTCAACGGCCTCATCTACTGATCCAACACTAAAAGTATAATTTTCGCCTTGCTCAAACGGAACGCCGGTTTTGCTAATACTGAACTTACCTATCGCGGTTTGAATGGTATCGTCAAAACGCCCTGTATAGGAGCTGTCGTCAAGATCTGAACTGGAAATTTTGTACTTACTGTTATCCGCCTGCAACTCCAGGTTAAACAAAACAGGGGTAACATTAGTGGAATTCAGTTGTAAACTGTGCACATTAAATGGCGGCTGGAAAATTTCATCGCTGCTTATCTGGGCCTGCTTAAAATATCTTACATTCAGTATAAGGTCTTTTACCACTTTTACCGTAAGATCACGGCTTTGTATTACCTCTATTTCGTTATCAACATTGCTTTGTCCGCCAAACAAACCGCCAGTAAGGTCGGTCATCATTCCTGAAGCCGCTCCAAAAAGGGACGAACTTCCTTTCCCGCTTTCATCCTGTATCAGCAGCTTGGCATGTATTTTATAACGCGGATCACTGTTCAATACAATAAGATAAGCTGCGAATACAAAAAGCGTAACGCTAAAAACAAAAAGTTTCCAGTTGTCTAAGAATAAAGCAATTATTTTTTTTACGTCAAAATCCTGGTCGGTCTCAGTTTGTATATTAGTTTGGTTAGTATCCATTGATGTGTTCGTAATTGTCAAGATTATCTAATTCGGGTTAAAGCAACTAATACTACAGATAGTACAGCAGAGGCGATAGTGATATTACGGTTACGCACAGCATCAACGCTGGCTACTTTGTATTTATTAGGCTCAACATAAACAATGTCGTTTTGCCTTAAATAAAAATAAGGAGAGCTTATTACATCCTTTTTATTAAGGTTTAACCGAACCAGTTGTTTTTGATTTGCCGAGTCTCGTATGAGCAAAACGTTTTCACGTTTTCCAAAAATAGTCATGTCCCCTGCCATACCCAGGGCATCTATAATAGATACCCGTTCATTAGGGATAGTGTATGTAGCAGGCCGCGCTATTTCTCCCATAAGTGTTATTCTGAAGTTGGAAAAACGAACATCAACAGATGGATTCTTATATAGCAGGTTAACCCTGTTGCGTATAGTATCACGGGCTATGCCGGTTGTTAAACCTTGCAGGTATACTTTTCCAATCAGCGGTAATTCTACATTCCCTGATTTATCTACCAGGTAACCACTTACAGATTGGTTGCCTAAAATATTTCCCATGGAGCTTGCACCAACGGTAGGAGATATGGCATTTGCCCTTGCAAACAGCAAATCAGCATCAGTATCAAGGGTTTGCACGTTTATATTCAGGATGTCGTCAGTTTTAATAACAGGGTCTTGATAGGTTATGGTCTTTACGGTTGTGGGAGCAGCGGAATCCGAAAAGTCCATGAAGTAGGGAACATTTTTATAAGTTGTACAGGAAGTAACAGAAGAAAGAAAAACACATACCAAGAGAATACTTATAACTACCCTGGAAGGATATTTCATATTGTTTTTTAATATATTTTACAATTTCGCAAATATAAGTTCATAATATTAAACTTTCTTTTGCGGATTACATTTCTTTTTACTTTAATATACCCCTTATTTTTCGTTCAGCCAGCCCCAGAAGCGAAAAGGATGCCAATTTTAATTTTAAAAAATTATAATTTATAATTAATTGTATATCAAAAGTAAATATTAATTATTTGCCTGAAGTTCTTCCTGGCGCCTGTAAACTGCTTTTATACATTCCAAAATTCCCTGCCCCATATCAATATGGGGGTTAGCCACTAATTTACGGCTTAACGTAGGTGTGTAAGAATAAGGCGTAAACTTGTAATGGTTATGGTAGTGCCCTGCCTGTAAAGAGATTTCTATTTTATCGCCCAATATTTCCTTAATAAGTTCGAAAAGCTCTACTCTTTTCATCTTTTCGGTACCGGTAAAAATAATATGCTCATTTCTGTAATCCTCAGATTCTATTACATCAACAGATAATTTCGCTGCATCAGATGCATGTATATATTCTCTTATTTCACTTCCATCTCCACCGTGTTCAATTTTTCCGGTTTGTATTGCTTTGGCTACCAGGTTATAGATATAATTATTATCAAAATTCATTTCAGAATATACTGAACCGTAGCGCAGCACCGTAAAAGGCAGATGATATTTTATCGCATATTCTTCAACTGTCTTTTCAGATGCAAGTTTGCTTATGCCATAGAAAGAACCCTTGTCGCTCATGGCATAGGCACTGCTTGCGTAAACAAAGCGTTTTACCTTTGCTTTTACACAACCATCCAGTACGTTGATATTTCCTATTACATTAAGTTGCATGGTCAGGTAAGGATATTTAATCGCTTTGTCAAGATTGGCAAAGCCCGCAAGGTTATATACAATATCAAACCCTCCCGCAACAATGGCTTCAATAACCTCTTCTCTCTTCATAATATCCATTTCATAAAAATCAGTATTGTCAAATCCTTCAACCGGCGCCAGCCTGTCAAATATGGTCACGTGATAACCGCGGCTGGTCAGTTCCTGTACAAGGTAAAGGCCCAGAAAGCCGCTTCCGCCAAATACTGCAATTTTCATACTGTATGTAGTTTTTATTTTACAGGTTAGCAAATACTATAACAACTATCCTTCTACAGGAAATAGATTATCATAAGTAATGCATTCGTTTTTTTATGAATTCTGGTTTTTCATCGCTAAAGGCATTAAATACCTGATGCATTAAGGCAAGAATAATTAGAATTGGGTATGGTGTTATTGGTTTTTACAAATATAAGGGTATAATCTATATATACTGAAAAAAGTATATAAATTATCAAAAAAACTGTGAATAAATTGCAAATTAAAAGCCAAACTCTTGGTTTTACTTGATTTCTTGCAACGTTAATAATTATTTAAATCAACCAAAAAGAGGCTGTCTCAATGGTATTGAGCAGCCTCTTTTTATTTGTATCCCCTGATGGAATCTATTTTCGTTTAGGCCATTCTTAAACCCTTCATTTTACTTTTGAGACAGCCTGTTTTTCTATTGTTGTATTGCCTTTTTTAACAGGCTTTCAGCAGATGGGTTCAACTCCCCTTTGGTTAAATCGCTTGAATAGGTGTTAAGCCTTTTAAACTTTCCTTCAATTTCGTTGGTGGCTTTTTTTGAGGATATTTTTCTTTTCCATCCTTCAATCCGCTGAATTAATCCCAGGTTGTTCATATAGGCATAGGGATACTTTAAGGAATGCAGCGTTGATTCATTTTCAAACAATGTTTTATCCCTCCTGCAAGGCGGATAAATTGGCGTTAGGAGATTTTCAGGGTCTTTTACCAGGATATTTACCCCGTCCCACCAGCCTTCTTCTGCATCTTTCTTTTCTTCAGGCGTCATATTACCCGGGTGCGCATTAGTATATGCCTGGTATAATAATTTGAATTCAGGATGTGCTACTAAAAAATCCCTGTTGGCTTGCCTTACATGATTATAGTTACAGTCATCTATTATTACAACTGCATTATCCGCCAGGTAGTGCTTCCCAAGTTCCAGGCACATTAACTGGCTACGGTAATCATGCGGGCCATCAACAAAATAAACAGAAACTTTCCGGCCTTTGATGTGGTCATTCAAGCCTTCCAAAGCATCTTCATAATCCATATTGATAATGTTAGCGTTGGTTAACTTCAGCCTGGCAATCCTATCTTTTACAATAGAGAAATTTTTGCTATCCTTATCAAAATAGGCAAAATTATCAATCCCATAAGCTTCTCCTCTCTGGATGCTCATGGCCACTGACAGCAATGTTAATCCTTGAAAAACACCTACTTCAAGATAGCAGTTGTCTTCGTTTACCAGGTAGTTAGAAAATCGCTGTAAGGTCCCGATTAATTTTTTTCCGGAAAAGCCTGTTAACACTTCAGATTCATTTAATACACCATAAGTGCAGGCATCGTTAATTTGGTTTGTCAGAGATACGAAATGGCTAAGCATCAAGATATTGTTTAAATTTTAAAATAGACCATCTCAAAATAGTGTTTTTTATCGCATAACCAGGTTTTTGCCTAACAAATTCGGCAATTAAATTTCAGATAGGGGATACCCCTGTAAAATTGCATTCCCGTTTCTACCCCGCCTCTCATTTTTCAGCCGTATCTTGCAGCCGAATTCCTGTAAAGTCTATAGAGAAGTGAACCACCTGGCAGTTTTACCATTACATAAAAGTATTTACCGGTACAGGCCGGCTACATACTTTACTTTGTTAATCTGCTCATATTCAATTGATTCAACCTGTAAAAGCTGTTGACACGCCTACCATGAGCCAAAATGCCCATACTACAGAACATGCTTATGGCATATGCCGGTTCGACCGTATGTATAAATACGGCCATAAGCCTGCATGCCTGTGGTTTACGGGGTTATCAGGGTCAGGAAAAAGTACATTGGCCAACCTTGTGGAGTGGAAGCTTTTTACCACCGGTTTCTTTACCTATTCCCTCGATGGCGATAATATCCGTAAAGGCCTCAACAAAGACCTGGATTTTACCGAACACTCCCGCCAGGAAAACATGCGCCGCATGGGCGAAGTAGCTAAAATAATGTGCGATGCTGGTCTCATTGTGCTGGCTGCTTTTGTGTCGCCCCTAAAACAGCACCGGCAAATGCTCCGTGACATTATCGGTGAAAACTTCATCGAAATTTTTGTGGATACCCCACTGGAAATTTGCGAGCAACGCGATATCAAAGGCCTTTACCAAAAAGCCCGTCGGGGCGAGATCAGTAACTTTACCGGCATATCCTCCCCTTTCGAGAAACCGGAACATCCTGAAATTCATATAGAAACGCAAAATGAACATATAGAACAGTCGGTGTGCAGAATTTTAGACTATATTTCGCCCCGGCTTAAAATCAATTAGGCAACATGCATAAGTATTATCTGAATCATTTACAGGAGTTGGAAGCTGAAGCCATTTTCGTAATACGCGAAGTGGTGGCGCAGTTCGATAAGCCTGGCATCCTGTTCTCTGGTGGCAAAGATTCTATCGTGGTTACCCACCTGGCCAAAAAGGCTTTCTGGCCGGCTAAAATTCCCATGCCGCTTATTCATATAGATACCGGCCACAATTTTCCGGAAACCATGGCTTTCCGGGATAACCTGGTAAAAGAATTAGGTGTGCAACTCATCGTAGGCTCCGTGGAAGAATCCTTGCGTAAGGGCCGCGTAAAGGAAGAAACGGGCATCAATGCCAGCCGTAATGCGCTGCAGATAACAACCTTGCTTGATGCTATTGAGGAACATAAAATAGATGCCGCTATTGGTGGCGCCCGCCGGGACGAAGAAAAGGCCCGTGCCAAAGAACGTTTCTTTTCTCACCGCGACGATTTTGGCCAGTGGGACCCCAAAAACCAGCGTCCCGAACTCTGGAATATTTTCAACGGCCGCAAACAAATGGGCGAACATTTTCGTGTTTTCCCTATCAGTAACTGGACAGAGATGGACGTTTGGAACTATATCAAAGAACAAAACATTGCCATTCCATCTTTGTATTTTGCTCACCAGCGGCAGGTAATTTATAGAGACAATACCTGGCTGCCGCTTTCTGAGTTTGTTACTCTGCGCCAGGGCGAATCGGTGGAAGAAAAGCAAATCCGTTTTCGCACCTTAGGCGATATTACTATTACGGGCGGCATTGAATCCGATGCTGATACGCTGGAAAAAATTGTGGCCGAAGTTGCCGCTGTCCGCAGCACCGAACGTGGCAATCGTGGCGATGATAAGCGCAGCGAAACTTCTATGGAAGACAGGAAGAAACTGGGATATTTTTAACCCCCTCTTCTTTCAAAAAAGATGGGGTGAGGTTATAATACCAGCGACGGTTTTTCATGGCATCGCCTGTTGCGTCGCAATCACTTCATCGTTCCGTTTTTCATGGCAACTTTTAAGCGGGTATTAGTCCACCGCGTAAGTTGACTGGTTTAAAAAAAGACTATTATTTATAAAATCATCAACCGGCTTTACAACGGGTTGATAAAAAAAATAGCCTGGCCATATCCAGGAATCTGAATAGTATGCAACTTTTACGTTTTACAACCGCGGGTAGTGTTGACGATGGCAAAAGCACTTTAATTGGGCGCCTTTTATACGATTCAAAATCCATCTTCGAAGACCAGTTGGCAGCAGTTCAGCTATCCAGCGAAAGAAAAGGGCTCGGCCACGTTGATCTGTCCCTGCTAACTGACGGTCTTCGTGCCGAAAGGGAACAAGGCATAACCATAGACGTTGCCTACCGTTACTTCGCTACGCCCAAACGCAAATTCATTATAGCCGATACGCCTGGGCATATCCAATACACCCGAAATATGGTTACCGGCGCATCTACAGCTAACCTTGCATTGATATTGGTAGATGCACGCAACGGCATTGTAGAACAAACATGCCGCCACTCCTTTATAGCTTCGCTTCTGCAAATACCGCATCTTATCGTCTGCATCAACAAAATGGATTTGGTAGACTATGCCGAAGACCGCTTTAACCAGATTGTAGAAGAATATACTGAGTTTGCCAGTAAGCTGGACGTAACCGATATCCGCTATATACCCATTAGCGCTCTCAATGGCGATAACGTAGTAAACCGCTCTGAAAATATGGACTGGTACCAGGGCGCCACCCTGCTGAATACATTAGAAACAATACACATTGCCAGTGATTATAACCATATAGATGGCCGTTTTCCGGTACAGACAATTATACGCCCACACAGCGATGAATACCATGATTACCGTGGCTACGCCGGCCGTGTAGCCGGTGGCATCTTCCGCCCCGGTGATAAAGTTACTGTACTGCCTTCCGGCCTTTCGTCCAAAATAAAATCAATAGACACATTTGGCGGAGCTGTGGAAGAAGCTTTCCCCCCTATGAGTGTAAGCATTACACTGGAAGATGATATTGATATCAGCCGCGGCGATATGATAGTTAAACAAAACAACCAGCCGCATGTAAGCCAGGAAGTGGATATGATGGTATGCTGGCTTAACAACAGGCCCATGCAGCAGGGCGCCAAATATTACCTGCGCCATACCAGCCGCGAAGTACGTTCTGTGATAAAGGAAGTGGTGTATAAAATTGACATTAATACATTGCACCGCATGGAAGGCGACAAGGAAATTAAAATGAACGACATTGCCCGTGTACGCCTGCGCACCACACAGCCGTTAATGCTGGATGCCTACCGTAAAAACCGCAGTACCGGCTCGCTGATACTGGTTGATGAATCCACCAACGAAACCGTTGCCGCAGGCATGGTAGTGGATTCATTTAATAATTAACAGGTATCGTACATAAACGACAAAACCCGCTGTGCAGCGGGTTTTGTCGTTTATGTAATACAATTATTTAGCAAGTTTAAAGCTTTGGGAGTGGCGCTATTTTTAAAATATGCTTTGCCTGTTCTGATTTTTTTTTAAAAAAGGGCTGACCCTCATATCTTTTTTCATTTAGATTTTCGTCAATCACAAACCCTTTAGGTAGCTTCACCGTATTCGCTTCCGGCTGTTTTTTTGTTTTCATGATTTCATGCTGAAGTGCTGCCAGTTGCTACAACAATAGCATCCGGATTCTGATTTGTAAAAACAAGTAGTGTTGCGGCAACAGTTGCAAGTACTTTTTTACTATCGCCGTTGTTAGTTATTACTACATCGCTAATTAAGCCTGTTTGGGGCTCCTTATCTCCAAAGCCAAGATTATAAAATTTGCTATTTCTAATTCTTGAGTACAAAACCACTTTTTTAATAACTCCTTTTGGCCCAGTACTTTCAAACTCAAAAATATTGAGATTGGGAGATGCTATAACATCATATCGCTCTTTGAACATAACAATAGGGTAGTGGATTTGGATATTTAATACCCGCTTAACTGCCGCCATGAAAAGCTACAGTACACGCTGTGCGACGCAAGGAACGACGCCATGAAATACCTTCAGCCGGGCTCATAAAATTGCTACTAAAAATCAAATGCCCGCCGGGCTATATTCATACGCACACCCACATTAAATATGGTTGAATTTTGCTTGAAACCGCTTTGTACTTTATAAGTTCGGCGTAACGCAGTAAGATCAACAAACAGGTTTTCCAATAACTCATAAGAGGCGGAGAACTCCAGGAAATTGCAGGTTGCCCTGTCGCCGGTACCCACTTTAAAGTCATAATCGCGGGGGCGGGTGGTGTAATCAAGAAACGGGTTGCTGCCAAAGTTAAGGCCGGCACTATCCAGCCCCTGGAAGTAATGGATAACCTTTGCCTGCAGGTACAAACGCTCCATAGGCTGCGCCCTTACAATAGCAATCAACTCCTGGAAATTGGCGCCCAGCGGGTGTGCCAGTGGCTGGTTGTAGTGGGTATAGCTGCCTACGCTGGTATCATAATGGGCGTAGGTATAGGGTCGCACCCTGTTGGTTTCTACCTGCAGGTCAACATTTTTCAGGCCGAACGCGTCAATATATTTAAACCCTAACTGGTAACCGTATTTGTTGGCCCAAAAGCCCCTGCTGCTGGTCATTTCTTTCAGTACAAATTCATCCCACAGCAATTGACCGTACAACTGCACCCGTTGTTTAAGATTAACCTTGGCATCAAAACCCAGCATGGCATTATCGCCACTGCCGGTCTGCTGTTCGGCAGGCCGTAAGAACATAACGGGCACCATATATTGAAAATCGAAATGGTTGGGTCTGCCGAATACGATGCTTTCGAACAAACCCACATTAAGCCATTTAGTAGCGTTAACGCTAAGGTGGTTAATGCGGGCATACTTACGGTTGAACAACTCGGCGCCGCCGCGGCCATGGTCTGCATACAGTTCCGTAAGCAGGCTTTGGTAATTAAGCTTCCAGATGCGTGTGTTGATTTTGAAGAATAAAGCACTATTAGAGAAATCGCTCAGGAACAGGCTGCGGTAGCCATTGCCGATGGAATTTTTATCGTATCCAAACTGCATGTCAATAAACCTGGCAACATTCCAGGTTACGGATCCACGGGCATCAAAATAATCATAGCCGGTGCCATTAAAATCTTTGTAAAAACCTACACCAGGCACGGCAGTAAATTTTCTTTCAAATGCCTGTACATAAAGAGGGTCACGCTCCTGGTTTTCCGTAGCGTACAGGTTAAAGCCAATTTTTTTGGATATCATACCACGTATGGCAATACCGCGGGTATTAATAAACATTTTTTCGCCATATCCGCTTTCTTTACCCAGCCCCAATTGAAAAACTGGGTTGATAGCCATGAAAAAATCGGGATTATTTACTTCTACCATGTTGGCATGGGTTTTATAGAGCGACCAGAACCAGGGTTTCCTGTTCTTGTAAAAATCCCTGGGTTTGCTCCATTCCGCATTATTCATCAACAGGCGCTGCATGTTGTAACGGTCAGTGGGGGTAAGATGGGCTACGGAAGGGTCATTAGCCTGTACCAGGCTGTCAAGCGACTCCACCACTGCTACGGAAGACCTTCTTGCGTAGGGTTTAAGGGTAGAAAAACGCAACTGGTCGTTACCTGTTTTAATTTCCAGCCGGTCTAAGATAATATTACCCTTATCGCCATAATATATATAATTTGTTTGGGCACATAGTGCAAATGGGATAATATAAATAGCAGATAAGAGTACAGATTTAATAATTTGCAACTTTAGCCATTGTCTCAAAAGCATAGATATGGATTATTTGATTAAAAATACTGGTATAGTTAACGAGGGAAAAATCACTCATGGAGATGTTCTTGTAAAGAACGGCAAAATTAAGCAAATAGCAGGTAGTATAAACACCAGTTTTAATGTAGTAGAAATTGATGGCACCGGCCTGCACCTGCTGCCCGGCGCTATAGATGACCAGGTGCATTTTCGGGAGCCCGGCCTTACCCATAAGGCAAACATACACACGGAATCAAGGGCAGCAGTAGCAGGCGGTGTAACGAGTTTTATGGAAATGCCCAATACCAATCCGCCGGTGTTTACACAGGAATTACTGGAAGACAAGTACAGCATAGCTTCTAAAACATCTGTTGCCAACTATTCCTTTTACATGGGCACCTCTAACGACAACATTGAAGAGGTGCTTAAAACCAACAAAAAGAAAAATGAGGTATGCGGCATAAAAATGTTCATGGGCTCATCTACAGGTAACCTGCTTGTTGATAACCCGCTGGTACTGGATAAGGTTTTCGCAGGCAGCGAAATACTGATAGCCACGCATTGCGAGGAAGAATCTATCATCAAGGCCAACCTGGCCAGGCTGAAGGCTGAAAAGGGCACATTGGAACCATCAGACCACCCTATCATCCGCGACGAAGAGGCCTGTTTTGAATCGTCTTTCAAGGCCATACAATTTGCAAAAAAATACAACAGCAGGTTACACATATTGCATATATCTACGGAAAGAGAACTGCCGCTTTTTACCAACATGCTTCCCTTGAAAGATAAACGCATTACTACAGAAGTTTGCGTACACCACCTGCATTTTACCAGCAACGATTATGCCGAGCTTGGCAACCGTATTAAATGCAATCCCGCTATTAAGGCACCACATAACAGGGCAGCTTTGTGGGAAGCCTTGCTGGACGACAGGCTGGATGTTATTGCTACAGACCATGCCCCGCATACCTGGGCCGAAAAAGATGAGCCCTACGAAAAAGCGCATGCCGGCCTGCCGCTGGTTCAACACTCTTTGTTGCTCATGTTACATTATGTACAGCAGGGCAAAATTTCACTTGAAAAAGTAGTGCAAAAAATGAGTCATGCTGTAGCCGATTGTTTTGACATTAAAGAACGCGGTTACATACGTGAAGATTACCATGCCGACCTTGTGCTGGTTGACCTTAATAAAGCCTATACCGTTTCAAAAGAAAACATCTTATACAAATGTGGCTGGAGCCCGCTGGAAGGCTTCAGCTTTCCCGCTACAATCGTTAATACTTTTGTGAATGGCCATAAGGTTTATGGAAATGGGGTGGTTGATGAATCTAAAGCTGGTTTAAGGCTTCAGTTCGAACGGCACTAATCCAACTAAACAATACCAATGCAGGCAGATAAAACCACCATCAGCGATTTATCTATTTTTACACATGATGAAGAACAGTCCGTAGCTCATCATATTGATTTCGCCCGTACCAATGGCGGCAGAGATATGCTGCACCAGTTAATAAGCCGCCCCCTTGACAACCTTAAGGATATTACCGAAACCCAGCAAACCATTCAAAAAATCATCGGCATCCACACCCAGTGGCCACAGGTTATTTCCAACGGAACAGTGATGGTTATTCAACGCTATTATGAAACCGCACTGGATGATATCCCATCGCACCCTAATTATATCAGCAGCCTGTACTATAAGCTCATCAGCGGGCCTGATTACAGTATCATCCGTTACTCCGTTAACCATTTCCTGGATTTTGTAAAAGGCATGTACCAGCTACATACTTTGCTATCCGCAGGCGATACTCCAACATTGCTGCAAAACATGCTGGACCGCATTAGCAGGCTGCTGCAACTGCCCGATATACAAAATATGCTGGCCCTTGATAAAGCCAAAGGCCTTACTCCTTCGCAAATACTGGAAACAGGTGCTTTTTTAAGAACAAGGTATAAAGAGCAGGCTAATGAACTTGTAAGCATTTACAGCAGGCTTGATGCTTATTACAGTATGGCCACCGCCTGCATGCAGTTTGGTTACCAGTTCCCGGTATTCAGCAAAGAGGAGCAGCCATTCGTTACTGTAGAAGGATTGTTTCATCCGTTACTGCGGTCGCCTGTACCTTATACCATAGGCCTTACACCGCACAAGAATTTTTTATTTCTTACCGGCGCCAATATGGGCGGCAAAAGCACATTTATAAAAGCTGTTGGCGTTGCCGTTTACCTTGCCCATATAGGCATGGCGGTACCGGCAGCGGCTATGCAACTTACCCTGTTTGATGGCTTGCTGAGCAACATACAAGTAGCCGATAATATTGTTAAGGGAGAAAGTTATTTCTTCAACGAAGTACAGCGCATACGCAAGACTATCGAAAAGATAAGCGATGGCAAAAAATGGCTGATACTGATTGACGAATTATTCAAGGGCACCAATGTACAGGATGCCATGAAGTGCAGCACAGCAGTTGTGGAAGGATTGCGTAAAATGAAAAACGCTTTGTTTGTGCTCTCCACCCACTTATACGAAATTGGCGAAGGCCTTAAACAATATCCCAATATCCAGTTCCGGTATTTTGAAACAGAGGTTAAAGACGATCAGTTATTGTTCAGTTATCAGTTAAAAGAAGGCATCAGTAACGACAGGCTTGGTTACCTGATACTCCGTAAAGAGGGCGTGGTAAAAATGCTGGAAGAGTTGTAGTTACACCTATCAAACTGTTCACCTCCAATGTTGTTCCCTTAGTGCTGTCAGTCTGAGCTTGTCGAATAGGGGGGATATAGAACCCCGCATTGATTCACCATTCACGATTATAATACCAGCGATAGTTCTTCGTGGCGACTTCGTTGCGTCGCAATCCGTTCATCGTCCGGTACTTTGGGCGGCTTTTCAGACCCGGGTAGAAAAGCATTAACTACCGGGTGGGCCGGTAATTAGCATAAATAGAATCAGGTAACAACTTAGCGCCTCCCACCATTGCAGTATTCTTTTGCTTAAACCTGTCAAACATGCCTTTCAGGCGGTTATAAGCAGCGTCATCTTTTTGTATTGATAGTTCCAGGCTATTGTTCATCTCGTACAGGGTGCTGCCATTGATCATATTATTGCCCATTGTAAAATCCAGCAAATCATTCTTGGTTTGCATCATGGGGTAAGCATGAACATTCCTGAAACCACGGGCGGTATCCAACCCACTGCCAATCCAGCTTACTAATGAAGGTGTTTTTATGTTGCTGGTGCTTTTAAGCATTGCCAGCAACGATGCAGCCACATCAAAATGCGAAACGATGGATGAAAACTTAGCTGTTCTTTTCAACATCGGCGAATATATCATCAATGGCACATGATACCGGTCAACCTTGTTGTTCATAGGCAGTTCCGGCATCTGGTGGTCTCCCGTAATTACAAAAATGGTATTGGCAAAATCATTTCTCCGGGCGTACTCTTCAAAAAAATATCGGATGGCATCATCCGTAAAAAGCACACTGGCATATTGCATTTTAAAATTACGGGCCTTGCTCTTCTCTGTTTCGCTAAAAGCCAGCGCATCCATTCTCTTCTCAAACTGGTCAAGATATTTCTGCTGGTCATTAACCAAAAAAGGACTATGTGTGGCAAGTGTAAGCAATACCGATACCCCTGGCTTTTGCCTTGCTTGCGGTGTTGAATTAAAATACCACCTGAACAATTCTTTATCTCCATATCCCCAACTTTCCCCTGCCGCACCGGAAGGTAGCCTGCTATATCCTGCCGGGAAAGTCTTAACGTCGTAAATACTGTTGATGTTCCCCTTGTTCAGGAATAAATCCATGTTATCAAAACGGGAATCGCCTCCATAATAAAATGATGTGCTGTAGCCATTAAACTGCAGCAGGCTTAGCAAGGTATTGTGCTGCGGCATAACATTGCCCAGGGCGGCAAAACCATTTTTTGCAAATGGCAAAGAGCCCAGCAAAGTTGGCAATACAGCAAAAGTTCTTCCACCACCGCTTAAACAGTTTTCCCAATAAAGGCTATGCTGCGAAAGAGAATCAATAAATGGCGTATAACTGCCCAGGTAAGCACCCTCATTGCTAAACGCCCTGCCCAGGCCTTCCACAACCAGCACCACAATGTTTGGCCGGCCGGATGCATTACTGAAAAATGCTGACAATACATCCTGCGTTTCTTCCTTGTGAAGAAACGGATATTCACCCTCATTCACATACGCAAATTGCTTTAAAACAGGCGCAGGCCCTGTTTCATTACCATAATCTCCAATATAACTATCTGCATAAATATCCGGCCCCGCATCTTCTACAGGAAAAAAATGCCGGAAACTTTCCGTATAAAAAAAGTAAGATTTATTAAGCGCCAGGTTATTGGCATACTCCGCTTTTAATTGAATGGATGATGTTAAAGCTGCTACATTCAGCAAACGGCAAAGAATGAATACCACCAACACAACAGCCGGGGCAACAGCCGGCAACTTTAATTTTCCGGGAACATATACCATCAAGAAAACAACTGCTACTATCAGCAAAACCAATATCAGTACAGGTAAAAAGCCAATGCCTGCGGCGCCAACAGTTTGCTTAATATCGGCCATGGTATATCCCCATAAATCTCCGCCAAGCGGTACCAGTGTATTTTGAAAATATAACAGCAGGGCTGCCTGTATAACACATAACAGGATTGCAGTAATGATAAAAAAAATGTTTGCTGCACGCCTGCTTAGCAGGAAAAGCAATAAGTATATCAACACCAAGGGCAACCCGGCAGAAAGTACAAAACCAATATCTTTTAGCACGCCATTTAAAAAGACAGACACAAAATCGCTGTTAAGGCCGTGATTTATGCTGTCGTAAACCAACTCAACCAAACGTAACAACACAAAAAGCAACAGCAACACCAGGTAACGTGGTGTAAAATCTTTAACCGCCAGCACGGTTGTTTGCCAAAAATTTTTTTTAGGATGATTGTCCATTTATCAGGCCGTTTTTGCAGGTTGCGTTTTTTGAAAACCCTGCCGGGTCATATCGCCCCAGGCTTTCTTTTTTCTGATGATATTGATGTACCCCTGTATACCGCTCCATACCACAAACGGGTGAAAATTAAATGGCTCTGTAAGGGCGGAAAGCAGCAGGCTGGCTATTTCTGTTTTGCGCTTGTACTGGTTATACGTTATTACTTCCATAAATACCGCGAATGAAGAATACAGGTAACCGAAACTTATCACAAACAAAAGCAGTACAAAAAATGTATCCCATTCAATCATGCCAAAGCCGGCAAGAAAAAGAAATACAATAAACCCGAAAAATTCAATAACGGGCGCCAGCATTTCAAAGAAGAACCAGTAAGGGTAGCTAAGCATACCCAGCAAACCGTAACGCGGGTTAAAGAAAAGCTTCTTGTGAAACTTAAGTGTTTCGTAGGTACCGCGGGTCCACCGGTTGCGCTGGCGGCCTAATATTTTATAAGAGGCCGGTGCTTCCGTCCAGCATAACGGGTCCGGAATAAATGTAACCTTATAAGGTACTTTCTGTTCTTCCATATAGCGGCGCATCCGCACTACCAGTTCCATGTCCTCACCTACTGTATTATGGTCGTACCCGCCGCATTTAATAACTATTTCCTTATCAAAAGCGCCAAAAGCGCCGGATATCAACAGCAGCCCGTTCAACCGGCTCCATGCCATACGGCCCAGCAAAAAGGCCCTTATATATTCCAAGGCCTGCATGCGGGGCAGGTATTGCCTGGGCAGGTGTACTTTTACCAGGCGGCCATCCTCTACTTCACAGGAGTTGGCTATGCGTATCACCCCTCCTGATGCAATTACCCTCATCTTCGTTTCCTCGATAAAGGGCTTTACCATTTTTAGAATGGCATCCTGTTCCAATATGCAGTCAACATCTATACAAATAGTAAAATCATTGCTGGCAATGTTAATCCCTACGTTCAACGCGTCAGCCTTGCCGCCGTTTTCCTTATCCACCACAATCAGCTTTTTAAATACCGGGTTGCGGCTTTTGTAGACACCTCTTACAGTTTTGGTTTTTAACTGGTAACGTACAAAAAAATCAATTTTTTCCAGGTTATAGGTATCTATCAGTTTTTGCAGGCAGTCGTCTTTACTGCCGTCATTTACCACAATAAGTTCCAGGTTGCTATAATAAATAGACAATAACGATCTTACATTTTCCACAATGGTTGCACCCTCGTTATAAGCAGGTGCTATAATGCTGATGGAAGGAGCATGCGGGGATGATGCCAGCATACGGTAATCTGTAAAACCATTTTTATGCACATACCTTCTTGTTTCGCCAATGGCGTAAATACCAATCCACAAATAAAAAAAGAACAGCAATGTAGAATAGGCAAGTATGCAGAAAGTAATAACTTTTAATATGATAAGCAATATGTTCATCGCTGCAACTCCCGTTTTACATGCCTGTAAATCTGCTCATAGGGTTCAGCATTTTCTGCTGCTTTTTGCTTGAGAATATCCAATCCATCCACACAACAGTATGCCAGCACTTTGGCTGCCTCCAATTTTATCAAATCATCTTCGTCGCTAAGCTGCGTGGTTAAAAATGACTGCTCATTTTCCGTAGCTACCCTTTTAATGGCGCCCAGTATAGCGTAGCGGTTAACCCCTGCTTCCTTACTGTATTGACTTGTTAATACAGCCGCTGTGGTTTCATTATCAATACGCACCAGTGTTTTTACAGCCAGCATACGCACTTTGGAATTGGTATGCGCCAGGCAGCTTACCACTTCATCATACACCTGGAACTGCTGGTACACATCAGTTAGCTTTAAGGCAAAAATTACCACGGTATCGTTTGGCGACTGTAACCAGGCTCCTATGTTTTTCATTTCCCCGGGGTCAAGCGTTTTTAACTGCTCCAGTATTTTTACCTGCTGCCAGTCTGATACCGGCTGCGTAACTACATCCAAAAATCTTAAGCCTTCAAATCCCAAAAAACCAATCATGGCTGTTTGGGCTTCCATGCGTACTATTTCATTGTAATGATTGGTATGCTTAAATATTTTGGGAATCATATCCTGCTGGTTCATTACGTACAACTCGTTAATGCCTTTTGCCTTTTTATGCCATACTGTGCTCCGGAACTTGCTCATGGAGTCTTTTTTAAATCCACTTTGCAGGTACAGCTTAATAATATTGTCGCCGGTATAACCGGTAAAATTGCGCTTCATGTTCAGCAGTTCATTTATGGCAAACTGTCTTTTGGCGGGATTACGAAAGTGCTTGGTAAACTTGGCGGGTATTATGATAGGCTTTTCTGCATCCTCATCTTCCAGCATTACTTTGCTCAACCAAAGCTCAAGGCTTTTCTCTATGCTTTTACGGGTAAAAAAACCCTTCTTCTTCCTGTACAGGTGCAGATAAGTAAGACCTACGAATAGTATAGTAGCAGAGGTAAAAAATACAATTACCTTATATAACACACCTGGCTGAAGAAAACCGGAGAATATATTAAGAAGAAAAGGCAACGTGATATTGGATATGGTGATGAAATGATTGTATCGGAATTTGTTTTTACAAGGCTACCTGCATGCACCCAGGCGGGCATTTACCCCACGGCGAGTAGCGAACAAGGCGTACAAGTGAGTGACACAACCAAAGCCCGATAGCAGTAATATGGCCTGGCTCATAAAAAACCGGAAGCATTAAGCCGCAGATGGTGTTTTTCATGATGAATATTAATTAGTGCAAAGCTACCTGATGCTTTAGCCTGCACCTATTAAAATACCAATAAGAAGGGACTAAACAGCTTAAAAGACGGTTATATGCTGCGTTTACGCTGTTTTTACGGATGACCTTGCCAGCCTTTTTATGCGCATGGCCAGCTCTGTAAGGCTGAACGGCTTGGTTACGTAATCATCTGCGCCAAGTGTAAAAGCTTCCTCTACCGTGTTTTCCTGACCCATTGCAGAGAGTACGATAACCGGAATATTTTTTTCGCCAATGGCTTTTACAGCGTTTACTATTTCAAGGCCCGAAGCATAGGGCAGCATAATATCGGTAATAACCATATCGGGCATGAAATGGCTTATCTTATTAAGGGCGTCTCTTCCATCGGGACACCCTAACACGTCGTAACCTTCTTTTTTAAGTTTAAGTTCAAGTGTTTTGAGCATAAGCGGCTCATCTTCAGCAATAAGTATTCTCATCAGGAATATTGGTGTTTTTAATATATACGCTAATTGAAGTATGTAAAGATAAATCTTTATCTCTTCGTTAATCAGCAAAAAATTGTAAGTGAGAGTTTTATAGCGTATTTAATATGTTTTAATGCGCTTTTTAATTTTCTGTAACATCGCTTAACAGGCGCTTTACCCGCATAGAAAGCTCGGTGGGGTTAAAAGGTTTGGTAAGAAAATCGTCTGCCCCAAGTGTGAACGCTTCTTCTACCGTGTTTTCCTGGCCGTAGGCGGATAATACCAGGATAGGTATCTTTTTAAAAGGGTTTGACTTTACAACACCAATCAATTCCAGCCCTGAAGTATAGGGCATTAGTATGTCTGTAATAATAAGGTCGGGATCAAATGTTTCCAGGGCCTGTAGCGCTTCCCTACCATCAGTAGTAATAACCACCTCGTAGCCATCGCTTACCAGCCTGGTTTGGATGGCCTTTAGCATAACCGGTTCATCTTCTGCTATCAGTACCTTCATAGAGTTGCACTCCAGTATTTTAGTTTATTTCAGGTTTACGGCTAAATTAAGATTTATGCGCTAATAAATTTTCAATGTAGTGCTTTAAATATTCTTTTGACCTGTTAAACAACTCTTCAAAACGGCTTATTTTAGAGGGTATCAGCTCAAGACCCTTACCAGAACGGCAACTCATGTCAATATCCTTTGCAATTTCAAAAAGCGCATTTATTTTAATAACCGATAAGGAAGATTTGGCAAAATGGGCTTTCTTCTGCAGTTCGTCCCACTTTTGTTGCCGTAGCAGTTGGTTAAGCTCATCTATGGTTTTTTCCATATTATCAGTAAATACGTTTATCATCATTCCAATGTATTCGGGGGTGGTATCGCCCAGGGCATACAATATGGTAAGGTCTACTATAAGATCGGCATCTCCAAACACATGCTCTTCTTTAAACCTAACAGGCTGTTTTACCCCATAACTTCGGGTAAGTATAGCAATGGTTTCCTGGGTAAAAGGTTTTATAAAATAGCCATTCATTCCGCATTCAATACATTTTTGTTCTTCGCCAGGCAGCGATACCGCCGTAATAGCTATAATAGGCGTATTAACTCCCAGCTCTTTGCGAATCTTTTCCGTAGCAGTGTAACCGTCTAATTCCGGCATAAAAAGATCCATGAGAATAAGATCGTACTTATTATTGCTTGCAAACGCTACCGCCTCAGCGCCATTTTCAGCAACATCAATACGGGCGCATACTTTCTGTAAGGCACGTTTAATGAAAATTTGGTTAATTACGCTGTCTTCCGCAATAAGTACGCTATTAAAAATTACTGGTTCTTCCTGCATAGATTTGCCTGAATTTGGTTTATAAAGCTGTAAACCCTTCACTTATACCCATGTGTAATTACAGTAAAACTGCATAGATAGGATAATGGTGTTCTATTGGTGAAATTATTGAATTTTAATGTGGTTCAGGTAATCTTGTTTTGGCATATTTTTAACCACACGCTACAGCCCAATTCTTTTATTTTTGTTCGTTTTAACAAACGTACACATAAAACATATTGATAATTTAGACTGCATGACGAAAAAATTTTTAGTAGCCGCGGTTTTATTCGTTGCTATAAACGGGGCAAAAGCCCAAGACTCTTCAGGCGCCGCCCCTATTCAAAAAAAAATAATTGACCTTTCCAACAGGGCCAACGACCACCTGCTGATACAGTTTGGCGTTGACGGCTGGAGCACCAGCGGCCTTGCCTCTAATCTTAAACCATCAGGTTTTTCAAGGCATTTTAATATATACTTTCTTTTTGATAAGCCTTTTAAAAGCAACCCGCACATGAGTGTTGCTTACGGCATAGGAATGGGATGGAGCAATATTTTCTTTAAAGATGTTTACCTGGATCTTAAGTCAACACAATCCACACTTCCCATAACAGATGTAAGCACATCTGCCAGCAATCACTACAAAAAATTCAAGCTGGTTACATCTTACCTTGAAGTGCCGCTGGAATTAAGATGGGTTGCCAATGCCGAAAACCCTAACAGGGGGCTAAAGTTTGCTGTTGGCGCTAAATTTGGCTTGTTGATGAAAGCCTGGACCAAAGGCAAAAATGCCCTTGATGCCACCGGCAAATCAATATACGGCGGTTCGTACATTATTAAAGAACAAAGCAAACAGTTTTTTAACAGCACTAAAGTTGCCGGCACGGTACGCATTGGGCTCGGGCACTTTTCGCTGGATGGCTCTTACCAGCTTACCGGTTTGCTGAAAGACGGTGCGGGCCCAACCATCCGCCCCTATTCTATCGGTTTAACACTCAGCGGTTTGTAGCGATTTTTTTTGAGCCCGGCAGAGGAATAAGCATGAGGCATTCGTTGCGTCGCACTCTTGTACGTCCAGATTCGCTATGCAGCTTTGCAGCCCGGGTACTTTTCTAACAGTGTCCAATTTCAATTCAAAATAGTTCTCAAAGCAAAGCAAACTTAAAAGTTTGCTTTCTGCTTTGACATTGTTCTGATTTTGCGGTTCCTTTCTTTCGCTTCCCGATCTCTAACAGATTTAAGATAGTTGCTTATAGCGGCTTCTTCATCCATCGTTAATGGTCCCTGGCCGCCGATAAAGTCAACATCAAGCTCATTTTTCTTCTTTTTCATGACTGCATCATTTAAAATATTTTTCAATCAGCATTTTTGCTGCTTTTGTTTCAATAATCATTAACCGGCCACCAAAATGAACTGCGCCCAGTGTTTTCTCGTAGTGGCCAATTAATTGTGTTTTTGAGATAAAGGATACATTTCCATCAAAGCCTCTCTCAAAAGATAGCCGGCATGCATAAGCAACAAGATTGCCGGGTACACCCGAAAAAAGCTTACTCTTTCCCTTATTAAAAGGTGCACTTTCTACCAGGTGCATATAAATATGATCACTTTTTACTTCCAAACTTATAAGCCCCTGAATTGTAGAAGCATCATTCGCTATTGTTAATTTATAAACCTCTCGTCCCGGGCACTTACATTCATACTTCCAGTTAAACAACCACCCCGCCTTTTTTGTTGTCACCTTAATGTCTACCGCGGAAGGGGCAAAACCAGCGTTTGAAAACTTTCACCGGTATCAACTTTTTCAATTGAATTAGTCAATTTATCAACAAAAAAATCAAGGGGTACGAGTTTCTTTAATTTCACAATGCTAATTTACTGAATATACCCAAACTGTCAGAATCATTGAATTCGATATAATTTGGAGGCCTTTTTGCTGCAACGTTTATTTTTGCCAAAAATTTTTCATTTTGATTGATAAGAAACAGAAAATAAGTGCGGAAGAAACAGCAGTGCTGGTAGGCCTGGTGCAGAAAGAACAAACCGATGAACAGGTGCAGGAGTACCTGGATGAACTGGCTTTCCTGGCAGCCACCGCCGGCGCCAACACCATTAAGAGGTTTACGCAAAAGCTACCTCACCCGGATAGCAAAACCTTTGTAGGCAAAGGCAAACTGGAAGAAATACGGGATTATGTGCAGGCTAAGAACGCCGATGTGGTAATTTTTGATGACGAATTAAGCGGCTCGCAAATAAGCAATATAGAGAAAGCTTTAAACGTAAAAACCATTGACCGCAGCGACCTTATACTTGACATTTTTGCCCGGCGTGCCCGCACGGCACAGGCCAAAGCGCAGGTAGAACTGGCCCAATACCAGTACATCCTTCCCCGCCTGCGCGGTATGTGGAAACACCTGGAGCGCCTTGGTGGCGGGATTGGCACCAGGGGGCCGGGGGAAACGGAAATAGAAACTGACCGCCGTATTGTTCGTGACAAAATATCCCTGTTACGTAAGCGCCTGGCTGAAATTGACAAGCAGTCTTTTACCCAGCGTAAAGAACGTGGAGAGTTCATCCGGGTGTCCCTGGTGGGCTATACCAATGTTGGCAAAAGCACCATTATGAACCTGTTGAGCAAAAGCGATGTTTTTGCCGAAAACAAGCTGTTTGCCACTCTGGATACCACTACCCGTAAAGTGGTTTTTGAGAACACTCCATTCCTGCTGAGCGATACGGTTGGTTTTATCCGCAAGCTGCCGCACCACCTGGTGGAAAGCTTTAAAAGCACTTTAGACGAAGTAAGGGAAGCAGACATACTGCTGCATGTGGTTGATATTGCACACCCCCAGCATGAGGAACATATTGGCGTGGTAAACAAAACGCTGCAGGAAATCGGCGCATTCGACAAACCCATTCTTACCATTTTCAATAAAATGGATTTATATGAAGAACGCACATTTGATGAATGGCTTGCAGAAGATGTAAAAAAAGAAATCCTTCTTGATTTGAAAGATCGCTGGAATAACATTACCGACGGCAACGCCGTATTTATATCCGCTACGGAAAGGTTGAATATTGATGAGTTGCGCAATTTTATACTGCAAAAAGTAAGAGATATGTATAAGGTGAGATATCCGTATAGAGAGGTGCATTTTTAGGCTTATACCGTTTCGTAAAGACCATGGCGGATACCGCCTTTACCATCAAACCTGTTTTCAATAATGTTGAAAAATTGGTCGTCGCCTTGTTCATATTTTCTGAGTATCGCATAAGCAACCAGGTCTGCCAATTGTATAAGGCGGGAAGCTTTAGAGTCTATGAATAATGGAACTTCCGCAAGATTTCGCAGTATGTCCCAGGAGTGGCCGGTAGTTCTGAAATAGGTAGCCAGGTTTTGTATGGTACTTTCATAAGTGGATTTATCAAAAATGATAATGCCGCGTTGAGTATCTCCAGAATTGTGCAATCGTCTTAAAAAGTAATCAAAACGACTTGCCAATTGTTCAAAAGCGAACTCAACAGGATCTTTTGGAGATACGACAGACTTCCTGACAACGCAGCCAAAAACACGGTTTAAGTTGTGACTTGCTATTAATGAAAGACTATCCTTTATAGCTTGCACACGCTCATCCCTGGGAATTCTTCTCCAATAATTTTTACCTCCAAACATAGGATTTCCATGAAGCTCAACAGATAGAGGATCAGAAGGATTAAATCTTGATGCTATTTTGTCCAATTCGCTTGCAAGCCAAAAACTTTGTCTTTCATAAACACATATTCCAGCCAAGACAAAATGAATTTGTTTAGGATCGCTTGAGCTACCGGATTCATCTGCATAGAGCAAATACATAGGGATCGTATTAAATAAAAAAACAGCCAAGGAGAAACCATGTTCTCGCGGCCTGCAGAAAGGCAGGCCTCCCGACTGTAAGGCAAAATTACATGGTTTTATTAAAAAATTGGCTCCCCCCACTTAATTTGCGCTCAAGTATCTTTTTAGATATAAGGGACGGGGTATATTTTCAATAGTGCAGAAGCGGAGTATACAGTGAATCGCTAGCTGCCGAAATTACAAAACCGCAAATAACCTGGTTGTTGCACAGTGGCGAATAGAAATACTGAACGCAAAAGAGTGCGACGCAAGCGGCGCCTCATAGTAGTTCATGCAGCCGGGCCCAAAAAATCATCCTGAATGGCGAAGCCATTAAAAGAAGCTTTGCTTACAAGACAATTTTTGTTTACATGCGTAAAATAAACTGGCACAAAGTAGCGGAAGATATTGCTGAACTTAACTGGCAAAGCAATAATATGGCTATTGTGGAAGCGGGAGGTAAAAAAATAACCGTTGCCAGGTTTAAAGAGCAATTGTTTGTTTTTGCCTACAAGTGCCCGCATGCCAGCGGCGTACTGGCAAATGGTTTTATGGATGCGCTTGGTAATGTAGTTTGCCCGCTGCACCGCTACAGGTTTAACATGCAAAATGGCCGCAATACCAGCGGAGAGGGTTATTATCTTAAAACCTACCACATAGAACAAAAGGAAGACGGCATTTACATTGGCATTGAGTCGTCAGGGTTATTTGGCTAACACTTAAGTACATTAAAATAATGCAGCAATCGTTACAGCAATTTCTCCAACAAAAAAACCTTTTAGAATACCATCCATTATTTGTGTTCGCACTAAGCTCTGAGGCAGCCGGGGAATTTGAAGAGTTCAATTCACTTATCGTTGGTATTGGCAAAGTAAACGCGGCCTATCATCTTACCAAAGCAATACAGGAACTAAGACCAGGCATTATCATTAATCTCGGCTCGGCAGGCAGTAATAGTTTTAAACGTGGGCAGGTAATATGCTGTACCAGCTTTATACAACGGGATATGGATGTGCGTGGCCTTGGTTTCAAAAAATATGAAACCCCGCTGTCTGGCGTAGCACCGGTTTTGCAGTACGGGCTAACCATTGACGGCTTTGAGCAAGGCATTTGTGGCACAGGTGACAGTTTTGAAATGGCACATTCCGCTTCAGACTATAATATCATTGACATGGAAGCCTACCCCCTTGCATTGATTGCAATGAAAGAACAAATTCCTTTTTTGTGCCTTAAATATATATCTGACGGGGCTGATGGCATGGCGGCTGACGACTGGGCTGTACAGGTGCACAACGCAGCAGCGGCGTTCAAAAAAATAATCCAGCAATTTCTGTAAATATGCGTAACCCAGATTCCTTAAAAGTGTCTCACATTAATTTAAATAAAATGTGAATATTACTTTTAATTCACATTAAAATTGCCTTATAAGCTGTAATTTTAGGCCTCACCAAATGTTTAACCTGTAACAATGCCGTTAGGAAAAGCGAAAAATATCGTTCTGTTTATCTTTTGCTTTTTCATGCTCTGTACCGCTAACAAACTTTCAGCGGAAAAAATAGACCATACATTCACCACGCTGGAGATGCATTCTGAGGCATCGGACATTAAACGGGAATGTTCTGAACGCATCAGGTTCCAGGAAGATATTAGTTTTTATAAACCGTCTTCCGAAAAAAAACTTACCAACAAATACCGCCTTAAGTTCAGGCAGGTACGTACCGCCAGTGTAGAGGTGACCAAAACACCCGGCTGGAAGTATGAAATAGCTTGTTATCCCGAACACCACGACTTCAACAACGATAGAGGGGCGCATGCGCTTCCGTACTACTACGCCTTCCTTTTCAGGCTTACCCCATTCTGATTACTCCCCCAATTTGCCATGCTGCGCCACGCAGCCATTACACTTTTTACTTTATTGAGACTTTGGATTGCCTGCCAATTTTTAACAACCAAAAATTAGCATGATGAAATATTATTTATACTTAACGGCGATTTTTTTGATAGCGATAACGGGATGTACTGTTAAAGGGGGCACGGAAAATACAGGCGAAAAACCTATCACACTCCCGGTAGTTAGATTAGAAGAAAAAGACACTGTTCTGCAACAAGGGTACGTAACAGATATACAAGCCTTACAGAATGTTGAAATAAGGGCCAAAGTGCCCGGCTTTATCGATAAAATACTTGTGGACGAGGGACAGGCTGTAACCAAAGGGCAGCCCTTGTTTATTATAAACGACGCTGAATACCAAACCCAGCTTTCACAATCAAAGGCGGCACTGGCCAGCGCCGTAGCTGAAGCCAAAACGGCTGAACTGGAAATGAAACGCGTAAAAATACTTGTTGAAAAAAACATTATTTCTAAAACGGAGCTGGAACTGGCCGAGGCAAAAATAAAATCCGCGGAAGCCAAAATAAGCGAAGCCCGCTCTTTGGAAGAAAACGCTAAAATACGGCTGTCTTATACTTACATACGCTCTCCTTTCAACGGGGTGATAGACCGTATTCCCTTTAAAGTGGGCAGCCTGGTTACAGAAGGTAACCTGCTTACTACAGTTTCTAACCTTGAAGCCATGTACGCTTACTTTAATGTATCGGAAAATGAATACCTGCGTTATATGAAGACCAAGAAAAGCAATAAACCATCTATGGATGATGTTGTGCTGGTGTTAGCCGATGGTACAGAATACGCTTACAAAGGAGACATAGAAACAATGGAAAGCGAATTTGACGAGAATACCGGCTCCATCGCTTTCCGGGCCAAATTTCCCAACCCGGAAAAAATACTGAAGCATGGCGCTTCCGGCAAGGTAAAACTTACTACAGAAGTATCTTCCGCCTTAATGATCCCTCAAAAAGCGGTGTTTGAAATACAGGACAAAAACTACGTATTTGTGGTTGGCAAAGACAATAAAGTGACCATGAAAAACTTTGCCCCGCAAACAAGGATTGATGAATTTATCATTGTCAAATCCGGTTTGTCTGCCGGTGATACCATTGTTTACGAAGGTATACAAAGTATACGTGACGGCGCCAGTATAACACCACGGTATGTACAAAGTGATAGCCTTGTGGCTGCAAAGCTGTAATTGTTGAATGTTTGGTTGTTCAATGTTTAAAGAGCATTTGTTAACGTGTGTTCCTCCCTTAAGGACCGAACGTACAAGTGTTCCAATCTTGCTGCTTCGACACGCAAGATTGCACAACGAAGTTTAATAGCAATTCTGTTGCTAAGTACATAATTATTCTAACCATGGCCATTTCGTGGGATTAACCCATAATACGTAGCTCATTGCTTATGGTAATGAATGCTGGCTATGCTTTTTGCATATAACCTACTTATCTAAAATGGTTGAAACTTTTATACGACGCCCGGTTTTATCATTAGTTATCTCTATCATTATTACCCTGCTTGGCGTATTGGCGCTGGTTACTTTACCTATTACGCAGTTTCCTGATATTGTGCCGCCCAGCGTGGTGGTTACCGCTAACTATAACGGCGCCAATGCAGAAGTGTGCGCCAAAGCAGTTGCCACCCCTTTGGAAAGAGCCATTAACGGCGTACCCGGCATGACTTACATGAACAGCGTTAGCAGCAATAACGGCACTACATTGGTGCAGGTTTTTTTTGAAGTGGGCACCGACCCCGACCGCGCCGCCGTTAACGTGCAAAACCGTGTTACCACTACCCTTGACGAAATGCCGGAAGAAGTAATAAAAGCCGGCGTTACCACAGAAAAGGAGGTGAACAGTATGCTGCTGTACCTAAACCTCATCAGCAAAGACAGCAGCATGAACGAAGAGTTTATTTACAACTTTGCCGACATAAACGTTCTGCCCGAATTAAAACGCATTAACGGAGTTGGTTTTGCCGACATCATGGGCGCCAGGGAATACTCCATGCGTGTCTGGCTTAAGCCAGACCGTATGCTTGCCTACAATATATCTACCGAAGAAATTATTGCTACGCTGCGTGCCCAGAACATAGAAGCGGCGCCCGGTGTGGCCGGCGAAAACTCCGGTAAAGACAAACAGGTAAAACAGTATGTACTGAAATATACCGGCAAATTCAATACGCCGGAAGAATACCAGAATGTAGTGCTGAAAGCCGATGCCAACGGTTCTGTACTGCGCTTAAAAGATATTGCAGACATAGAGTTTGGAACGGTAAGCTATGACATGGCCTCCAAAACAGATGGTAAGCCCTCTGCTTCCATCATGATTAAACAAAGACCCGGCAGTAATGCGCAGGAAGTGATAGAAAATATCAAAAACAAAATGGAAGAGTTAAAGTCAACAACTTTTCCGCCTGGCATGGATGTAAACTATGCCTATGATGTTTCCCGTTTTCTTGATGCCAGTATACACGAGGTACTGCGCACTTTGGTTGAAGCATTCATACTGGTGTTTATCGTGGTGTTTATCTTCCTGCAAGACTTCCGCTCTACTTTAATACCGGCACTGGCGGTACCCGTAGCGCTTATAGGTACGCTGGCCTTTATGCAGATGCTCGGCTTTTCCATTAACATGCTTACACTTTTTGCGCTGGTGCTTGCCATTGGTATAGTGGTGGATAATGCGATAGTGGTGGTAGAAGCAGTGCACGTAAAAATGAGCGAGGAGCATTTGCCGCCGCTGGAAGCAACCATTTCTGCCATGAAAGAAATAAGCGGCGCCATTGTGGCCATTACACTGGTAATGTCTGCAGTGTTTATTCCGGTAGCATTCCTTTCCGGGCCGGTGGGTGTGTTTTACCGGCAGTTCTCTTTAACATTGGCCATATCCATCGTAATATCGGGTATTAACGCGTTAACACTTACACCGGCCCTTTGCGCATTAATGCTTAAGCACAATACCGGCAAAAAGAAAAAGAATTTATTGCAGCGTTTTTATGGCGCCTTTAATAAAGGGTACAATAAAACAGAGAAGAAATACGGCAGCATGGTGGCCTGGATGGCCGGCCGCAAAATGGTAACACTCATTTTGTTCGTTGGCTTTTGCCTGGCAACCTGGGGCATGAGTGCTATACTGCCCTCGGGCTTTATACCTACCGAAGACCAGGGCATGATTTACGTAAATGTAACCACCCCGCCCGGCTCTACAGTTGACCGTACTGAAAAGGTGATGGATGAAATAGAAACCGCGGCCGCTGAGTTTGAAGTAGTGGAAAACATCAGCACCCTGGCTGGTTACAGTTTAATGAGCGACATATCCGGCGCTTCTTACGGCATGGCCATGATTAACCTGAAAATGTGGGAAGAACGCGATGAAACAGTTAATGCGCTTATTAAAAAACTGCAGGATAAAACCAAACACATTACAGACGCCACCATAGAATTTTTCGCCCCGCCAACGGTGCCCGGTTTTGGCAATGCCAGTGGCTTTGAAATGCGCCTGCTTGACAAAAACCGGGGCAACAGCCTGGATGAAACAGCCAAAGTAACCAAAGACTTTATCGAAGCCATGCGCAACGATAAAATTATCGGCAGCGCTTTTACCAGCTTTGACCCCAACTTTCCGCAATACCTGATACATGTGGACCAGGAGATGGCCGCCAAGAAAGGTGTTACCATAGACAATGCGATGAGCACCCTGCAAACATTGCTGGGCAGCTATTACGCTACCAACTTTATACGCTTCGGGCAAATGTATAAGGTTATGCTGCAGGCCTACCCTACTTACCGCAGCAAGCCGGAAGACATACTTAACCTGTACGTTAAAAACGATAAGGGCGAAATGGTGCCCTACTCCACCTTTATACGGCTGGAAAGGGTATTTGGCCCTGAGCAGATAACACGCTACAACATGTACACTTCGGCAATGATTACAGGCGATGCAGCAGAGGGCTACAGCAGCGGCCAGGCCATTGAAGCCATTCAAAAACTGGCGGCAGAAAAGCTACCCCGTGGCTTTGATTATGAATGGAGCGGCATGACAAGAGAACAAATTTTATCAGGCAACCAGGCGGTTGTCATTTTCATTATCGTGCTGGTGTTTGTGTATTTACTGCTGGCAGCGCAATACGAAAGTTTTGCATTGCCCATGCCGGTAATATTGTCGTTGCCCACGGGTGTGTTTGGCTCGTTCATGTTCCTTAAACTGGCAGGCCTTGAAAATAATATTTATGCGCAGGTGGCGCTGGTAATGCTGGTGGGTTTGTTAAGCAAAAACGCCATTCTTATCGTGGAGTTTGCTATACAAAGGCGCAAGCAGGGGTTATCCATATTAGAAGCTGCCAAAGAGGGCGCCATTTCCAGGTTGCGCCCCATTCTTATGACCTCATTTGCATTCATTGCAGGTCTAATACCGCTTTGCATAGCCTCCGGCGCAGGCGCTATGGGCAACCGTTCTATTGGTACCGCTGCCGCAGGCGGCATGCTGATAGGCACAGTGTTCGGCATATTTCTGATACCTGGCCTGTATGTGGTATTTGCACAACTGGCAGAACGTAAGGGCAAAAAGAAGAAGACAGTTGTAAAGCATGAAGAGCTGGAACCGGCGTAGCTGGATGCAGGTTACCGGATGCTGGTAGCTGGTTGGATGAAATGTAAGAACTGAAGTGATGGCAAAGCCCTGTACGGGCGGCATGTTAGTAGATGGCCGGCCGGGAAAACCAGGAGCGCCGTAGGTGCGACATGTTTAATACCCGCGTAAATGTCGCCCAATGATATGCAGATGAAAGGATTGCGACGCAACGAAGTCGCCATGAAATTATGTGGCTGGTATCTAAAAAAAAAGATGGTGGCAAAAGGTAGTTGCGAGTGGCAAATACATCATACACCGTACATCAAACATCTTACATGTTACGGTGTTGGTATCTAAATCAGTCATTTTAAAACAGCCTTCCAGGCGGGACTTTTTTGGGACGGCCGCTATAGCTACTATGAGGCTTTAGTTGTGTCACTCACTTGTACGTTCAGTAACACTATTCGCCAATGTGCAACAACCTGTAAAAAGGTTTAGCTCTTTTATTCATAAAAAATTCAGCGTAGAGGCCACCTGTAAGGTTATAATGTTTTAAGGTTGCGGGTTTGCCCGCTGTACCTGTACGGGTGGCTACTGCGCAGAAAATGATACGTTAACCAAAAAGAATATTGAAAAAGGCTGTACCATTCATCAGCCCGGTAGCATTAATTAAAAAGATGAAACAACTTTTAAAGCACAGCTTCGCAATACTTGCTGTAAGCATTCTTATTTTCAGCAGTTGTAAAGTGGCCCGGCCCGTAACAATGCCACCTGTAAAAAACCTGCCGGACTCTTTTCCTGCCGCTAAAGACAGCAGCAGCATAGCCAGCATTGCGTGGAAACAATTTTTTACCGATGACCACCTGGTGGCCTTAATAGACACTGCCCTGCACAATAACCCCGACTTATACATTGCGCTGCAACGGATAGAAGCTGCCCGGGCACAGGTAGCTATGAGCAGGGGCGCTTTACTGCCATCGCTAAACGGTGTTGTTAGCGCCGCAGGCGACAGGTATGGCGACTACACCATGAATGGCGTAGGTAATTTTGACACCAACCTTTCCCCCAACATTAACTCCAAGCAAAAAATACCTACCAGCTTTACGCCTGATTTGTTCGTTGGTTTTCGCAGCAATTGGGAAATAGATATCTGGGGCAAACTGAAAAATGAAAAAAAAGCGGCCATTGCGCAATTACTGGCAACTGAAAAAGGCAGGCAGTACATAACTACATCTATTGTGGCGGATATAGCCATGCTCTATTACGATTTGCTGGCATTGGATAACGAGTTGGACATTATTAAAAAGAACGTGCTGCTGCAGGAAACAGCGCTGGACATTGTTAAAGTACAGAAGGAAGGCGGCCGTGCAACAGAGCTGGCGGTGCAGCAGTTTGCCGCGCAGTTGCTTAACACAAAAGCCATTGAATATTCAGTAAAGCAGGAGATAGTGCAGGCAGAGAATGAAATAAACCTCATCTGCGGCAGGTACCCGCAAACCATTAGCCGCGATACATCGCTGATGCACCAGCAATTGCCGGCATCTTTACAAACAGGGCTGCCCTCTACGCTGCTTACCCGCCGGCCGGATATTCAGCAGGCAGAACTGGAACTGGAAGCCGCAGAGGCCAACGTACTGGCTGCGAGAAAAGCATTTCTGCCATCGCTTAACCTAACCCCTTACATTGGCTTAAACGCCTTTAAACCTAATGTACTGTTTAACTCAGGCTCTGTGGCTTATGGCGCCGTTGCCGGCCTTACCGCCCCCATTTTTAACCAAAATAAATTAAAGGCGGGCTATGCCATAGCCAATGCGCAAAACAAAGAAGCCATTTACAACTACCAGAAAGTATTGTTAAGCAGCTTCAGTGAAGTGGTTACCAGTCTTAAGAGTATAGAAAACGGCAGTGAATCTTTTAAACTGAAAGAGCAGGAAGTAAGAGAATTAACCAACGCCGTAGCCACCGCCAAAGATTTATACCTTACCGGTTATGCCAACTACCTGGAAGTTATCAGCGCCCAAAAAGGTGTGCTGGAAGCCGAGTTACAATTAAATGGCAACAAGAAGCAATTGTTTCAATCTGTCATTGGGTTATACAGGAGCCTGGGCGGCGGCTGGGAGTAGCGGAGACTGAACAGGGAGCAAGGAGTTTTGAATGTTGAAGCGAAGGAGAAAGCAACCAACTTAAACCGGAGTTACCACTGTTGCTTTTGGGAGAGGGCCCCACTCACCATTTTGTATTCAATGTCGTTTAAATTAAGGATGTCAGCCTGAGCCTGTCGAAGGCGGATACGTGGAAAGCAATAGACGTAAAACGGTTTCGACAAGCTCAACCTGACATTGGTTTCTCAACTAAACGACATCGATTCACCATTCACTATTCACTATTCACCACTCACCATTCACCACTCACCACCCACCACTTCCCTGCCGCTATTTTACCCTTTTGTTATTTTATAAGCCAACAAAAACTGGCCTGCCTGGCTAAAACCCTGTACAGGCCTGCTTTGTAGCGGTTTACGTTCTGGCATTCCGCTGGCCGGCGTTACGGGGCAGTAGCTGTAGTTGCCGGTTTTGCCTACATTCACACATTATTTGGGCAAGCCATGCAAAACGATATCCTTCTTCAGATAAGCAGCCGCATTAAAGAAAAACGCAAAGAAAAACACATTACGTTGCAGGCGCTGGCTAATGAGGCTGGCGTTACCAAGGGCCTTATCTCTCAAATTGAAAATAACCGTACGGTCCCTTCGCTAAGTGTTTTGCTGGGCATCATCAGGGCCTTGCATGTTGACCTGAATGATTTTTTTGATAACCTGGGTAATAAGGAAAGCGATGAACCTGTGCTGGTAAAGGCCACGGCATTGCAGCCATTTGAAAAAGAATATACCAAGGGTTCCTATTACAACCGCATTATGTCGTTTAAATCTGATGGTAAACTGGTGGATATTGTTCTGTACCGCCAGGATCATAATGCAGAAAGAGGTTTCGTATCCACCAATGCTTTTGAGTATAATTATATGATCAGGGGTACCATGAAGTACACCATTGATGACAAGGAATATATACTGGAAGAAGGCGACTCTTTTTATTACGATGCCCGCAAGCCCCATCTCTCTCAATGTCTTACACATGATTATTACACGATGCTGGTAGTATATTTTTTTGAAGAAAAATAATTTTGCCCGTTTCCATAATGTTAAATAATTTCCGTTAAAGTTTAGTATTTGTAAAAATCGCTAACCAGAACTGCGTATAAGTTTACAATTACTTTACTATTTGTTAATGCGTGATTCCTTCTTTTGCCTGCCCACCCTGCTAATTTTGACACCTAAATACTAACTATTATGAAGCAGCGATTACCCCATTACACAAAATGCTGTGTTATGTTCATAGCAGCATTTTTTTTCTCGGCTTACTTGTTTGCACAGGAGTATAGTTTAAAGGGACGCATTGTTGACGCGGCTACCAAAAAGCCGGTAGCTAGCGCCACTATTGCTGTAAACAACAGCTCTAAGGCAACCTTAACCAACGAAAATGGTGAGTTTAGCATTAATGTAATCAAAGGCAGCGACCTGCTGATTTCCAATGTTGGCTACAATGAACAACTGGTAAAGGTTACCGGTGAAGCTTTTATGGAAATAGAAATTACACAGGGCAGCAACCAGTTAAATGAAGTGGTTGTAACGGCATTAGGTATTAAGCGTGAAAAGAAAAAATTGGGCTACGCTATCCAGGAAGTGAAAGGCGATGAACTTACCGTAGCCCGCGAAAGTAATGTGGTTAACCAACTGGCTGGCAAAGTAGCTGGTGTTACCGTTGTGGGTAGTCCATCTGGCATTGGCGGTTCTGCAAGGGTTACCATACGTGGGGAGCGCTCTGTAGACCTGAATAAAAACCAGCCGCTTTATGTAATCGATGGTGTGCCCATCAGCAATTCAATCAGCGGCGCTTCGGGCAGGGGAAATATGGAGGTGGATTACGGTAATGGTGCAAGCTTTATAAATCCAGATGATATTGAAAGCATGAGCGTTTTAAAAGGCCCTGCTGCAGCGGCCCTTTACGGTTCACGGGCTGCTAATGGTGTAATTCTTATTAAAACAAAAGGCGGCAGAAAGCAGCGTGGCATTGGCGTTGAAGTTAACAGCAACGCAACAATGGAAAAAGCTTTAAAACTGCCCGACTATCAGAAGGTATACGGCCAGGGTAATGGCAGCGGCGGAGACTTTGCTTTTGTTAATGGCGGCGGCGGTGGTCTCGCCGATGGCACTGACGAAGGCTGGGGCCCTGCTTTTAGAGGCCAATTGTTTCCGCAATATAACTCTCCACGTACTTTAAACGGAGAAACCATACCCTACACCGGGGGCGATTTAAATGCCCCTGCCGGAAGTATAATTACCCCAACTTTATGGGAGCCGGACGTTGATAACCTCAAAAACTTTTTAGAAACCGGCCGCACATTTACCAACAATGTGGCTTTAACAGCAGGTAACAAAGACGGTGACTTCCGCCTTAGCTATACCAACCTTAATCAAAAAGGCATTGTTCCCAATACAGACCTTGCCAGGCATACGGTTTCAATATCTGGTGGCTACAACTTTACCAGCAAACTTTCCGCAAGGGCATTCGTAAGCTACATCAAGAGCGAAAGCGATAACCGCCCTTCCATCAGCTATGGCACAGAAAGCATTATGTACCTGTTTAATTGCTGGCTGCCTGCTTCTGTAAAGGTGAGGGATATGATGCGGCTATGGCAAAATGGCCTGGAAAATCAAAGGCAATATAGCTGGAACTACAACTATCACGATAACCCCTATCTTACCGTTTACCAGAATACCAACGGCCAGTACTATGACCGTCTAATTGGCAACGTTATCCTTAAATATGATTTTACCAATTGGCTTAGCCTGCAGTTGCGTACAGCCACCGACTGGAGCAATGAGCGCCGTGAATACCGCAGGGCCTTCAGCACCCAGCGCTTTCCTTTTGGTGAGTACAGGGAAGTAACGATCATTAACGAAGAACGCAACAGCGACTTTCTGTTTACTGTAAATAAACCCATCAATAATGATTTCAGCTTAACAGCCACAGCAGGCGGCAACCAAATGCGCCAGTCCTCCAGGTTTAATGAGGCAGTAGCAGGCCAGTTAAATATTCCTAACATTTACAGGCTTACCAACTCACGTATTGCATTGGTGGCAGATCAAAGTAATGTTGCTAAAAGAATCAACAGTTTGTATGGTTCTGCAGGCCTTGCTTACAAGAATATGATCTTTCTGGATATTACCGGCCGTAACGACTGGAGCAGTGCCCTTACACTACCCAATGATCTTAAACTGCTGGGCTCAGAAGACAATTCTTACTTCTACTCTTCTGTTGCCCTGAGCGCAGTGGTTAGCGATATGGTTAGATTGCCAAACGCAATCAGTTTTGCCAAGGTTAGGGCCAGTTTTGCACAAGTGGGTAACGACACAGACCCATTTGCATTTACGCAAACTTTCAACAGGAGCGACCCGTTTGGCAGCAGTCAGATATATGGCGAAACCAGCCGCCTGGCCAACCTGAGGCTTAAGCCTGAAATCAGCTCAGCTTACGAATTTGGCGCAGACCTGCGTTTTCTGAATAACAGGTTAGGTATTGATGTTACTTATTACCGTAGCAGCACCAAAAACCAAATTTTGAATATACCGCTTTCCAATACCAGCGGTTACGATAGCAGGGTAATCAACGCCGGTCTTATCCGCAATTATGGTGTGGAAGTAATGCTGAACTATACTCCGGTTAAAACCAAAAACTTTAGCTGGGATGGATATATCAATTTCTCAGCTAACCGCAGCAAAGTGGTTGAGCTAAGTGACGATCTAACTACCTACCAAATGGCCAGCCGATCAGTTCAGGTACTTGCCAAAGTAGGTGAAAGAATGGGCGACCTTTACGGTATTGGCTTCGCCAGGGTGCAAAGCAGCGATGCTTCCGCACCTTACTATGATGCCTCAGGTAAATTCGCAGGCCAGATGGTATTCGCTGCAAATGGCCGTCCTGTAGCTACTACAAACGTTATGAAACTTGGCAACTACAACCCTGACTGGCTGATGGGTATTGGCAATAGCTTTAATTACAAAGGTGTACGCCTTAGCTTCCTCTTCGATATACGCCAGGGTGGTGAATTGTACTCCTTAACACAAACCGTTGGCCGCGAAGGTGGCATTATTGCGGAAACACTGGAAGGCCGTGCCGATGGCTACGACCTCAGCAAACCCGGCAATGGCGTAATAGGCCAAGGGGTAGTGCAGAACAATGATGGTAGCTTTACTGAAAACACAACCAAACTTACTGCACGTGAGTGGCATACCGCCTGGACAGCAGGCCGTAATATAGCGGAAGGTGTTATGTACAGCGCCTCTTTTGTTAAGCTTCGTGAACTACAGATTGGATACACGATTAGCGACAAAGTGTTCGGCAAACTTCCCTTTAAAGGGGTAACCGTTTCATTGGTGGGCCGTAACCTGCTGCTATGGGATAATGTACCGCATGTTGACCCTGAAAACATGTCTTACTCCGGTGGCACAGCTTTACCGGGTATTGAGTACATGAGCATACCTACCACCCGCAGCTATGGCATTAACCTGAGCTTTAAACTGTAAACCAACTTTCATCCAATCTTAAATACAAAAAGATGAAACGCATTAAGATATTTCTCTTACCGGTACTGGCGATTACGTTGCTGTATAGCTGTACCAAGGACTTTGCAGAAGTCAACACCAACGAAAATAACCCCACCAACGTTACTCCGGATCTATTGTTAAGCGGCATCATCCGCAATATGATGAACCTGCAGGTAAATGAAGCCTGGGGCATTGGTAACATAGTTATCCAGCACCACTCCAAAATTCAGTTCGTAAACGAAGACCGTTATCAATGGGGAGAGCGTAATGATGTTTGGAATAACGTGTATGGCAATTACCGCAACCTGCAGAACATATTTACTGCTGTTGGCGGTGATGAGAGCAACCCGTACTATGGAGTAGGTCTTATTCTTAAATCATGGATGTTCGCCCAGGCTACAGATGCTTATGGTGACATTCCTTACTCTGAAGCTGGCAAAGCCAAGCTGGAAGAAATATACCAGGCCAAATACGATGCACAACAGGATATTTATACAGGCATATTGGCCGATCTGAAAAAAGCCAATGAAGTTTTAGCCACCAGCAGCGGAGCTACACTTGGTGGGGACATTTTGTTTGGCGGTGGTGCGTCCTCCATCATACAATGGCGTAAACTAGCCAACTCTTTGCGCCTGCGTTACCTGATGCGCATTTCAAAAAAGGTGGATGTAAAAACCCAGATGCAGGAAATTATTGGCAATACAACCACCAACCCCATTTTTGAAAGCAACGATGACAATGCACAGTTGGAATATCTTGCTGCGGCGCCCAACCAGTGGCCGCTGTATGGTGCACGTGTGGGTTCTTTTGACGAGTTCCGCATAAGCAAAACAATGGTTGACAGGCTTAAAACCCTCGGTGATAGCCGTTTGAATATTTTTGCAAGGCCCACACAAAAATCAGTGGCTGCCGGAACACCGGAAATACAGGGCATCCCCAATGGCCTTAGCGATGTGGATGCGCTGGCCTACAATGGCGGTGTACAAGGTGTGTCAAGGGTAGGTTACACTTTTGCCTGCCTGGTTTGTAACGATGTTGGCCAGGCCCCTCCAGACCCCGCAGCGCCACGGGCATTACTGATGACTTACGCAGAACTTCAGTTCATTCTTGCCGAAGCCAGAGAAGCAAACATTATTACCACTGGCACTGCAGAAACCTATTATAAAAACGGTATTAACGCCAATTTCGAATACTGGCTGGCCGTTGTACCCTCCGCTTACGGCCTGGATATTGCCATGCCTGCCGGCTATCTAGAACAGGCAAGCGTTGCCTATACAGGCACTACGCAACAAAGGCTGGAAAAGATAGCCCTGCAAAAATGGATATCACTTTACTTCAACGGCCTGGAAGCCTGGTACGATTGGCGCAGGACAGGTATGCCTGCTGTGGTGCCTGGTCCCGCTAACCTTAACAATGGCAAGGTACCTATCAGGTACATCTATCCTCAATCTGAGCAAACACTTAATGGCGATAACCGCGCAGAAGCCGTATCACGCCAGGGTGGAACCGATGACATTAATACCAAACCCTGGGTATTGCAATAGAGTTATTATACAGTTATAAGACGAATGGCGCATGCATTGTGCGCCATTCTTTCTTATTAGCACCCAGCCATTACAGTAAATTTTTTTCGCTAACCGCAAAACATTTTCATCATGAAATTCCGCTTATTGATTGGCTTGCTCATTTCCATCTCAGCTACACTTTCCGCCCAGCACAAAACAGAAAACATCATCATTGTTACCCTGGATGGTATGCGCTGGCAGGAAGTAATGAAAGGCGTTGACACCGCCTTAATGAACAGTAAACAATATACAAGAGACAGTGAGTATGTTGCGCAATCCTTCTACGCCCCTGCTCCTGAAGAGAGCAGGAAAAAGATATTCCCATTTATCTGGTCGGCCATAAACAACCACGGACAGATTTATGGCAACAGAACATACAACAACTTCGTAAACATCACCAACCCCTACCAGTTTTCTTATCCTGGTTACAATGAAATCTTCACCGGCTACCCTGATAAGGCTGTTAACAGCAACGATAAGGTTTATAACAAAAACGAAAACGTTCTGGAGTTCATCAACAAGCAGCCCGGTTATCAAAACAAAGTGGCGGCTTTTTCAACCTGGGGCGTATTCCCATACATCTTAAATGCGCCACGCAGCGGCATATATGTTAACTCAGATGTAGATACGCTTAAGTTTAAAGACGACCATCTTAAACTCATTAACGACTGGCAGTTCCTGACAACCCGCCCCATTGGTGTAAGGCCCGATGTTATTACCTACTTCGCCGCAAGGGAATACCTCAAAGCATATAAGCCCAAAGTGCTGTACATAGCTTTCGACGAAACAGACGATTTTGCTCATGGCGGCATGTACGACCAATATCTAAGGAGCGCTTATTCGCAGGACCGTATGATAGAAGACCTGTGGAATACCATCCAATCCATGCCGCAATACAAAAACAAAACAACCCTCATCATCACCTGCGATCATGGCCGTGGTGATAAAGTAAAATCCGAATGGACATCCCATGGCGAGAAAGTGGCCGATTCCAACGAAATATGGCTGGTGGCATTAGGGCCGGATACAAAACCACTTGGCGAAGTAAAAGAACAAGGCCAGTTATACCAACGCCAGATAGCTACCACACTTGCCGCTTTGCTGGGCTTTAACTTCAAACCGGCACACGAAGTAATGAAACCCATTGAATCAATATACAAATAGCCTTATGGCAGCTATCATCAACCCGCAAACTGTTACGGCAGAAATAAAAGAGCTGTTTGAAAAGCATGGCAGCGAAGATTACGACGGAGAACCCGTAACACAAACTTCACACATGTTGCAATGCGCCATGCAAGCCATGTCAGAAGGTTCTGATATAGAGCTTATCTTAGGCGCACTGCTGCACGATGTGGGCCATTTGCTGCGGCACAAACAACATACAGAAACCATGGGCAATTACGGCGTGGTAAATCACGAAGGCGTGGGCGCCGCATGGCTTGCCGGCAAAGGCTTTTCCGGCAGAATTTGCGCTATGGTAGAAATGCATGTGCCTGCAAAACGCTATCTTGTCACCACCAATCCCGCCTACCGGCATAAACTTTCCGAAGCCAGCCTGCAAACAATGATGCAGTGGCAGGGCGGGCTAATGTCGCCGCAGGAGGTGCAGACCTTTCAGCAGCACCCGTTCTTTGAAGACATCATTAAAGTGCGCCGTTGGGATGAGGAAGCAAAAAAGCAGGATGCGGTTTTACTGCCCCTGCAGCATTTCACCGGCCTCATTCTTGATTACTTGAAAAACAAATACTAAACGGGGTTTTGTCAGGGCGCCTGCCGAAGGCACCGGGCTTTCCGCTCATACTCCGCCACAAGGCCGCACACAATGCCTTCAGCGGGGTATCCGCTTCAATCCCTGGCGCGGGGGTGCAGCAGCGTAACAAAACATCGTCAACCTGCCCCGTAAACCTTTAGAAATAACTGATTTTAGTGCCCCTTCATGATTGGTAAGTGCTGCTGATGGAAATTCTATTGCTGAAGCCACAGTAGTACAAAAGCCTAATCAGGGCGTAAGAAAGAAACGTGCTGTATATCGTTTCTTTCTTGACTTTTTTTACGCAACCTACGATTTCGGTTGCCTTTTTTGGTCAAGCCTGTCCCGGACTTGTTCCGGGTACAAAAAAGTAAAACAGCGTTTTAGCTTTCTATAACGCGAATTGTAGCCAGAATTTATTGTTCCAAAAATTTTTAAAATACGTTTCAGCAAAACCAACATACATGAAGCATGACATCCAGTTAGTAGTCTTCGATATAGCCGGTACTACTGTAAAAGACCATGGTGAAATTGCCATTGCCTTTCAAAAGGCAATGGCCGAAAACGGTTACAATATACCTGTTGAAAAAATTAACCCGCTGATGGGTTATAAAAAGCCCGAAGCCATCAGGCTTATGCTGGAAGAATATGAAAGCGATATTGCAGCCATCAATGCAGCGTACATCAACAGCATACACGATCGCTTTCTTTACCTGATGGTAGAGCACTACAAAACCACAGAGCAGTTGCAGCCCATGCCACATGCGGAAGAAGTATTTGATTACCTGAAAAAGAACAACATAAAAATCGGGCTTGATACAGGCTTTTCAACAGAAATAACCAATGTTATTATCAGCAGGCTGGGCTGGCTGGCCGATGGCAAGATAGACTATGTAGTATCCAGCGACGAAGTACCTGCCGGCAGGCCGCAACCATTCATGATACAGAAGATGATGAAAGAAGCCGGCATTGAAGACAGCAAAAAAGTAATAAAGCTCGGCGATACAGAGGTAGATGTAAATGAAGGTAAAAATGCAGGTTGCCTATATTCTATTGCGGTTACCACCGGCGCCTTTACCCGGCAGGAGCTTGAACCCTATGAACCATCTTTTATCATTGATGATTTGGAAGAATTAATAAACATCCTGGAAAACTGATTTTGTATATGGGTTATGTTAAGCTAAAGGAAATGCTGGTCTCAGAGAATATTATTGAGCATTGACAATTCAATATCGTTAGTAAAGATGTCAGCCCAAGTTCCGAAACTTCGGAATCGAAGGCGCATGCATGAAAAGCAAAAGTTATAAACCGGTTTCGACAAGCTCAACCTGACATTGGTTTCTTAACCAAACGTCATTGATGCAAAATTCATCATTCACTACTCAACACATGACAAAATCAAACCGCCTCCAACGAAAACTGGATAGTATGCCTCCCTGGCTGATATCTGTATATGCTGCCCTCTGCTCTTTTGCAGTATACTTCTGCATGTACATTTACCGGAAGCCTTTTTCAGCAGCAGGTTTTACAGGCATGCATTTTCTTGGCGATGATTATAAGATATGGCTGGTATCGGCGCAAACAATCGGCTATATGCTGGGCAAGTTCTATGGTATTAAATTAATTGCCGGCATGAAAGGGGAAAAGAGGGCAGCGTCTATCCTAAAACTCATCCTGGCAAGCTGGGCATCGCTGTTGCTGTTTGCTGTTACACCAGCGCCGTACAACATCCTGTTTTTTGTAATGAATGGCTTTCCGTTAGGTATAATATGGGGCCTTGTATTCGGCTATGTAGAAGGCCGCAGGGCTACAGAGTTTATCGGCGCGGTACTGTGTGTTAACTTCATTTTTTCATCGGGCGTGGCCAAAAGTATTGGTAAATCAATAGTTTTAAACTGGCACATATCAGAATCGTGGATGCCATTTGTTGCCGGCGCTTTATTTGTTGTTCCGCTGGTGGTTTGTACCTGGTTGCTTAACCATACACCGCTGCCTTCAGCAAAAGATATTCAAAACCGGGGCATACGCCATCCTATGACAGCCAGCGACCGTAAGAATTTTCTTTCTATTTTCTTGCCAGGCATTGTTATTATTGTTACCACCTATGTTTTGTTAACCATTTTACGGGATTTCAGAGACAACTTTGCCAACGAACTATGGACAGAACTTGGCTTTGGTAACCAGGCCGCCATTTTTACTACTACTGAAATACCGGTATCCCTGATTGTGCTGTTTTGTATGAGCCTGCTCATCCTGGTTAAGAACAACATGAAAGCTTTTTTAATTAACCACTACATTATCATGGGTGGCTATGCTTTGGCGCTGGTATCTACCCTTCTGTTCTTAAACAAATCCATCAGCCCGGTTTTATGGATGACAGCTATTGGCACCGGGCTTTACTTAAGTTACGTTCCTTTTAACGCTTTATACTTTGAAAGAATGATTGCCAGTTACAAGGTAAAAAGCAATGTGGGCTTTATTATTTACATCGCAGATTCATTTGGTTATCTCGGCAGCGTATTGTTCCTGTTTCTTAAAAAACAAATAGGTACCGGCCTGTCGTGGACAAGTTTTTTTTCAACCGCGATTATCATTATTTGCATCGTGGGTATTGCCGGTACCGCAGTAGCGGCAGCCTGGTTCAGGAAAAAATATTCATCTATGCAATTAACACAACAAACAACTTATGCCTGAAAAAAAAGCGATTGTTATCGGGGCCGGTATTGTGGGCCTGGCAGTATCAAAAAGCCTTGCCGAGAGGGGTTACAAGGTAACAGTTTTTGAAAGAAATGAAAAAGCTGTTAGTGCCTCTATCCGCAATTTTGGAATGGTATGGCCCATTGGCCAGCCAAACGGATACTTATATGACAGGGCATTGCGCAGCAAAAGCATCTGGAAACAGGTATGCGATGGCGCCGGGCTTTGGTACAACGAAGTGGGCAGCCTTCACCTTGCCCACCACCCGCTGGAGTGGCAGGTCATCAATGAATTTGCTGAAGCCTATCGACCCACACGTAGTGTAGCAGCCATCAGCCCTGCGGAAGCGGTTAAAAAGTCTGGAGCTGTTAACAGCAATGGCCTGCTGGGCGCTTTGTGGAGCGCCGATGAAATGATTGTGGAAGCAAGGGTGGCTATTGAAAAAATACCGGCCTACTTAACGGAAAAATATGGTGTTGTTTTTCATTTTGGAAAAGCCGTAACAGCTATCCGGCATCCAGCCGTTACCGCTGCCGGGGCAGTGTACAACGCCGACGAAATATATGTTTGCAACGGTGCAGATTTTGAAACGCTGTACCCCGAAATTTTTGCAGCCAACTTTTTTACCAAGTGTAAACTGCAGATGATGCGTATTACTGCGCAACCCAATGGCTGGCGCATTGGCCCTTCACTTTGTGGCGGCTTATCGCTTATACACTACAAAGGTTTTGAAGCCGCGGTTTCTTTGCCGCAGTTAAAAGACCATTTCAAAAAAACACTGCCAGACTATATTAAATGGGGCATTCATGTTATGGTATCTCAAAATGCCGAGGGCGAGCTAACCATTGGTGACAGCCATGAGTATGCCCAGGTTTTTGACCCGTTTGACAAGCAATTTATTAACCAGTTAATTGTTGATTACCTTAAAAAATTTGCGGTGTTTAAAGACTGGACCATAGCGCAAAGCTGGCATGGCATTTACCCTAAAAAAACAGATGGCCAAACAGATTTTGTGCACAGCCCGGAACAGGGTGTTACCATTGTTAACGGCCTTGGCGGCGCAGGCATGACGCTAAGTTTTGGCCTGGCCGAAGAAGTGGTAGAAAAAGCTAAATAACGTAAGTTTTGGGTATCGCACATACCTATATTGAATACCCTTACTTACTTTTTTGTCTTGACACAAAAAAGTAACAAAAAAAGTCAAGGAAGAAACGATATACAGCACGTTTCTTCCATTCGCCCTGATTAAGCTCTTGTACTACTGTTATGTCAACAGTAGAATGTTCTTGTACAAGGCATGCTAAACTTAATGATGCAGTTAAATGAATACCCTATCTGATTTTTATTTTTATATATCTGAATATCAGCCCAAAACTCACGTTTACTTAAGCAGGGGTAATTGTGGGATGCTACATGGTGGAAAAAGCCGCCATGAAAAACCGGACGTACAAGTGAGTGACACAACAGGCGATGCCATGAAATACTGTTGCTGGTTACCAAAATGTCTTTTTATACAGCCGTCAGGCTGCCTGCATTTTTCTTAATTCTTCCCTCACTTTAGAAAACCACTGGTAATTGTATTTTCTTTCTCTGGCACTAAGGTGAGGGGCCTCGTCCAGCATTTCCTTAAACAGGTTACGGGCTTCATCTGTGCGCCCTGCACGCTGCAGGAACATGCCGTACTCGTAACGCTGCTCAAAGTAAGCATAACGGCCCTTCATGAAAATAAACTCTTTTTCGGCCTGCTGGCTGTTGCCTGTTTTTTCCAGTGCTATGGCATACAACATGTGCGCTTTTGAACGGGCAAACTGTGGCAGGTTATGTACTTTTTTATAAATTTTCAGAATATCGTTGTATCGCTGCACTTCTGCATAAGCCAGTATAAGTTGGGTAAGCACATGCTCGTTTTCGGTAAAGGCGCCGGTAAGGCTGCTTTCGTACAACTCTATGGCCCGGTTGGTGTTACCGGTTTGCAGGTAAGCATCGGCCAGCATTACACGGTTATTGAACGTATCAGAAAAGCGCAGTTGCTCTTCCAGTTTTTTTACCCTGCCGCCCGGGTTAATTACCGATCCAATGCCGGATTGCACATTCTTAAGCTCGTTGCCGCTGAACATTTCCATAAAAATATAAGCCAGGGAGCCTATAACGGGCAGGAAAACAATTAGCCATATCCATTTGTTCTGGGTGCCTTTTTTAAGACAGTGTATAACGCAAATTGCCTGCAACCCAATTGTTAGATAATAAAAGTAATTGCCGCCGAAAAACATATTCTCTAAAGGTTTGGTGTGTTTACAGGCCAAAAATAAAGTTTTGACGTTTGCCGTGTACAGGCGAAGGACAGTTTAGAGCAAGTTTTAATAAGTTATAGTTGGCTATGGCTTTTTGTAGAACAGGGCACTCTCTACTTTTCTAACACTTGCCAGCCATTCTTCTGTTTCCAGTATGGTAACTTCCAGGTTGGGTGCTACGGGTTGTTCCTGCAGCACGCTTTGCAGCATGCTTAAAGCGGCAGCTTTGGCCAGGGGGGAATTATCTATAAGTTTTATTCCGATTACAATGCCGGGTTTATCATTTTTAAACTGCCCGTACTGGTACGCTTCGCTAACATTTTGATTGCTGTTAAAAGCATCAATAAGTTTTTGAATAATACCTGGCGAAAGCGGCGTTACCGGTGTGCCTATCAACACTTTGGTGGGCTGGGCCTGCTTGGCGTAGCCGGGGGTACTGTTATTTCTGTCAAGCACAAACATGGTGGGTTGCCCGCTGTTAATTACCAGCCTGCTGATATCATTTTGCTGGCACACGGTAAATACATCCTGCGCCCGCATAACAGTATAAGGGGCCTTTTTATTTGCAGACCAGGCAATAAGCGATTGTTCTGTGGTAAAAGCGCCCAGGGCTTTAATGCCATCCAGCAAAAACAGCGAAGAAAGCTGCAGCATAGTACCGGTTTCACTCGTTTGCCAGCCGGCAGGGCCATCATTTTGGGCAGAAGGTAAAAGCAAAAAAGAATTTCCGGCCAGTAATTCCAGCATAACAGCATTGTAATTAATGTCAGATGGATACTGCTGCCAGGTATCAAGCAGGTAGTTAAGTTTGGTGTTCTCTATGGCGGCGTTACCCCAGCCGAATAATTTTTTAAGGAATTCCATACTACGGATTTAAGGATTGCTCATGCTTACAAATATAACCTTCGGCCGCATTGTTTGCAAACAGCGAGGCCAATTTAATTAAACCTTAAACCGATGATTTATAAGGCTTTCAGCAGCGTCAACAACCCAGGTTAACTACCTGTTGTCTCAATTTTAGACAATCCTTTCCACTTATGAAAAACATGGCATTTATTTATCTCTGTAAATCATTGGCTGCCAGTTTGTTTATGTCTGGCACAACAGTTGAAAATACCTCTGCAGGTTTTTCATAGGATATTGGATTAAAAACGGGGCCGCATTTCCATGCAAGCCCCTTTTATTTTAAAACCGTAAAAACTACCTAAACAAATTATACAACTGCAAACACTATGATGCACATTAAAAGCAAATGGAACTTCAGGAACAAAGATTTTTCTGTAACCTACAAGATTAATAAAGACACCAACCAGGTGCACGTTTTTACCAGCCCTGCCTACGAAGGGGAAGTACATACCTATAAGATTTATCCCGATACCATCTCCCCCGTCATTAATGCCTGCACGCCAGAAGAAGAAGTAAAAGCCAACCAGTTACGCAACTTTTTGCTGTCAGAAGTTCCGGATATCAACAGCCATTACAGCTTTTTTGCCTCCGCCCGGTAATTACAGGTATATACATATATGTTTTGAAAACAAAAAAAAACTTATTACAGCCTTAGCACTATTTTTACCGCCGTGTTTAATTACTATGGCTAAGGTTGAGTTGATGCATATTCTTGTTCCTGTATTGCTGCTGCTGGTAGTGGTTTTGTTCCTATTCAGCTACCGTAAAGACAGGCCGGTTTACCAATTGTTCAAAGAGGCGCAGCATTGCGAAGACAATGGAGAGTTTATGGCTGCTATCGAAATTTATGAACTGATACTGGAGCAATACCGGCAGCTTAAATTTAAGGATGGCCAAATGATTAAGCATGTTATCAGAAAACTGAAACAATTGCGTACCAAACATGGGCCGGATATGCCGGTAGCCTCCACAAACCAGGGTGCAAGGTTGTTTATTAAAGGCTAAGTTTTCAAGCTGCATTTTTACTTATCATCCATTTAGCCCTACATGTACTTGATTACATCCCACATCTAACACTTACATATTACAGTTACTTCGTAAATCGTACTTGTTTACATCGTACATCATCCACCTAACATATTACAGGTACTTCGTACTTCAAATTTCGTACTTGTTTACATCGTACATCCCACATCAAACATCTAACATAAGTAAGTACTTCGTACTTCAAATTTCGCACATGGGGGGTGTCCCTCGTACCTCGGGCCGGGCTTTCCGCTCATACTCCGCCACAAAGCCGGGCTGCGAAGGCTTCAGCGGGGTATCCGCTTCAATCCCTCACCGGAAAGTGTAACAGGCTGTTGCTTTTGCGGGCAGGTTTATTCAGCTTTCTCAAATAGTAAAAAATGCTGTATGCGCAAAAAATCGCCGCGGTAAGCAAGGGTAAAGCCGTTGGCGGCTAATTCTTTTGTCAGTTGGGCAACAGTGGTTTTATGCAGGCGTTTTATACGTACGGCATCATCTTCCCCACGGTACTCAATCAGCAGCAGCCTGCCTTTTTTGCGCAATGACTTTTTAATGGCCTGCAACATTTCCCTCGGGTACTCAAGCTCATGGTACACATCTACCATAATGGCCAGATCCACACTGTTCTCCGGCAGGTTGGGAGAAAATTCACTGCCCTTTATAACCTCAACATTGGTTGCCCCTTTTTGCCGGCTGCGTTTCTTTAGTTCATCTATCAGCTCGTTCTGTATTTCTACCGCGTATACTTTGCCCTGCGGCACTTTTGGCGAAAGCTGAAAGGTATAATAGCCTGTGCCTGCTCCAATGTCTGCAATAACGCCGGAATCCCCTACATTAATTTTGTCAATAGATAGTTGGGTATTCTCTTCATCCGGCCGGCTTTCCCTGTCAAGCCAGGCAGAGCCTGATGCGCCCATAACTTTAGCTATTTCGCGGCCCAGGTAAAACTTGCCGGTGCCACCTGCGGATGCGGGGCCTTTTACATAACCCGAGTCCTTGGCACCCCCGGGCTTAACGCCGGTTTGTCCCTGGCAGGCCACCATGCCGGTAAACAGGAAAAAATATGGCAGTAGAATGAATTTCATAGATGGTGAACAACAAATGTCAGCTTTTTTAGTTTTAATAAGGCTTGTTACAGCCTTAGCAATTATCCGTTATGAAAATAGTTTCAACCAAACCTGGCAACTTACGCCTTAGCCATGCTTTATACGGCTTGTTCTTCCTGCTTTTAGTACCTGCCTGCCGGCATGTAACCGTACATAAAAAGCGGGTTGTGGTTATACAACCTTTCACTGATTTTTCACCAGGCCAGGCACAAGCGGTTTACCGGCAACTTCAGCTTGTTTGCCCCGGCGCCATCCTCCGCAAGCCTGTAGCCCTTCCGGCCAGTGCCTATTATGCGCCACGCCACAGGTACAGGGCAGATTCGCTGATACGATGGCTTAGTGCATTTGGCAATGCAGATACGGTATTGATTGGCCTTACCACCAAAGACATAAGTACCACCAAAAACGGCAAAGCAGACTGGGGCATAATGGGCCTGGGTTACCTGCCGGGGCATGCCTGTGTGGTATCTGCTTTCCGGGTTTCCAAACCTAAGATGCACAGCCAGTTGTATAAGCTGGCCGTGCATGAATTGGGGCATACGCAGGGGCTGCCCCATTGTTCTGTAAAAACCTGCTTTATGCGGGATGCGGAAGGCGGCAACCCCCTGGACGAAGAAACAGCCTTTTGTGCTTCCTGTAAGCTATTTTTGAGTAACCGGGGCTGGAACCTGAAATAGTAAAGTTGATCTTCAAATGACAAAAAAACAACTTAAGGCTTCTCATACCATACATTATCATTTCCGCTGTATTAGCCTATTGCTGGTACAATTTCATAGCTGGTTTTTATTCCCCAACCTGGCGACATTATATTGGTCTTGCGCTTTTTACAGTTGTGAGTTTCTTTTTGTTTAAGCGCTTAAAAGCGGCAAGAATTTTATTGGGCGTATATCTTTTGCTGGCAACATTTAATATCATTGCTGTTACAGCAATCATCAGGACAAATTCCATAAGTATTGGCCCGGTAAGCACACCTCCCGTACAGCTTTTAAGCCTATTACTACTTGTTATCTATGCCATTTTAAACACCGATTGCCTTATTGAAGAGTATCTCGACTACAAAGAGAAAAATAAGGGCCTGTAAAAAACTCACTATCCTTAAGCACAGTTCACCGCAGGCTTAACGCCAATGTAATTTAGTTAAGGATGTCAGCCTGACCCTGTCGAAGGCGTATGCCTAAAAAGTAAGGCCTATAAAACGGTTTCGACAAGCTCAACCTGACGTCTATTGCTTAACTTAATGATACTGATTAGCAGCGTGTTACACTTTAGGGTGAGGGATTGCAGCGGATACCCCGGTGAGGTATTACGCCTGGACCTTGTGCCGGAGGATGAGCAGTTTTGTCCGGCCACTTACACAGCTTGCCCTCTAAAGCAAGTACGTACATCTCGTATTTTACATAGAACATCTTTAGTTGCCTACTTTATCACCAGCATTTTTTTAGCGCCTGCCAGTTTTCCATTAACCACAAGTGCATAACTGTAAGCGCCTGCGGGCATAGAAGAAGCATCCAGCTTAAGGTTGCCTGCGCCATAGCCATTTACGTTTATTTGCTGCCGTGTTTTTCCATCAGCATCGTACACAAATATTTTAGCGGAAGTATATTTTTGGGGCAGGTGATAACTGATGGTTGTAACCTCTTTAAAAGGATTGGGTATATTCTGCTCAAGTGTGGCGGTTGTGGCTATTGCTGTATGATAATTAGCTGATTCCAATGCAGCTTCGAGACGGGTAATGCGTTCACTTAACTTTTCATTTGCTGCCGACAGCTCTTGCACAGCTTTTACCAGCGGCACCACCAGCCGGCTGTAATCAATGGCATAATTATCATTCTCATTCTGTGGCGCATACACAGCATTAAAAGTGTAGCCCTTTTTCTTACACAATTCCTCAATTTCCTGGGCTATAAAACCTGCCTGCCGCTGCCTGCTTTTTTCTGCAAGCGCAGCAGTATAAGCCGTTGTTAATTGCATTGCTTCACCAGGGTTTTTGCTGCGAAGAAAATTTTCCAGCCTGGTATAGTTCATATTATAAGTAACCGGGTGCAACTGCTTAACAAAATCAAGCCCGGGCACATCATTATCCTTAATGTTGTCTTTAAACCTGCCGTCGCTTACAATGGTTACCCCACCCGATGTGGCAATCGTAGTGGCGGAAGTGCCCAATTGCATTTTGTTACTGGCGTTAATTACCGCGCCATACCCAATAGCTGATGAATAACTGATGCCTGTTCCTGAAGCCTGTGTGTTTGCCCCAAGGAACAAATTGTAAGAATTGCCCGTATACAGTGAACCTGCATTGTAACCCAGGGCTGTATTGTTGGCGGCCCCCCTGTTACTTAAGAGGGCATTGTAACCAATTGCCGTATTATTGCTGCCGCTGTTATTATTATACAAAGAGCGAAAGCCCACAGAAGTATTGTTGTTACCGGTACCAAGCACATTAAGCGCTTCATAACCCGCAGCCGTATTGGCACTACCGGTGGAGGCAGCGCTGCCTGCATCCGGACCGGTAAAGAAACTATTAAGGCCCCCAAGAGATAATACCGGCTTATCCTGTAAATAAAGGCTGTTGCCCAGGTAAAGGTTTTGCCACTGTTTAGCGCTATTGCCCAGGTTTAAAGAATCATTGTAGGCAGGTACAAGGCTGGAGTCAACAAGAGCCTCAGGCGGGCCTGCCGGTGGCGGGGTTGAGCCGTTGCGGATACAAACAGAATCAAGAATTTCTTCTGCCAGTATCCTTTGAAAAAGCACATCATGTCCGGCATTGTTCATGTGCACGCCATCCCCGCTATTGTAGGTGTAAGCTATGCTATCCTTTGATGATCCCAAACCAGTGAAAAAATCCACCGCTTTTGTTCCATAGGTATTATTGGTCCAGGCAATCATGGTATACTGGTTAGCCACTTTCTCCGCAGTAAAATAGTTACGCGGTTGCGGGGTAGCCACCCAAACAGGTACATTAGCGTTATCCGCTGCATCCGTAAGCCGCCTTATATTATCCTGGCGTTCCTGCTGGGTATAGTTTTCCACTTCATCATTTGAGGGGAAGTTGATAATTATCGCATCCGGTTGTAATGACAAAGCTTTGGTGATGTTGTAATCAGGCTCCGGAGCAGGCCTGCCCAAAGGTGGAACATAGCCTGTAGGTTGCACCATATAGGTGCTGTACCTTGAAAGAATGGTGACTGAAGCACCCGGGTTAATTGCTTTTACATAAAAATTGAACTTTCGGGCCCAGCCACTATCCCTGGGTTCAGCGCCTATACCTAATACGGTAGATGAACCCATCACTACAATTTTAAATGGCCGATTGCAAAGCTGGGCATTAGCTGTAAAGCAAATCAAGAAAAATGCAATACTTGCAAGCGTTTTCCTGGTATACATGGTTATTGAATTAAAGGTTAACTAATGCACGGGGGGAACGAACAAAATAATAAATACTGTTATTAACCGCCAGAGGGCAGTAAAAATTTAACGAAGCAGTTTTAAATGGATTAAAAAAAACTAAAAATATCCTTTAATAATAACGTACGTACATATAAAAGACAGCCGGTTGGGCATGCTTTACCGCATATAACAGGAATAACTAACTTGTTGATAATTACCCATAAAAATGTAATGCAAAGGTTTACATTTAGCCATACCGTTTGCAGTGCCAACGGCCTGGCTATAAGGTTTTAAGGGCTTAATACTAATAGGCGTGGAGCATTTATATAAACGTGCTGTTTACAATTACTTCGCAGTAATAATAAATAGCTTATCTTTCCATCATATTAACGGGGGTTAATAAATTAGAAGGAGGAGTATTTTTATGCTTCTCCTTTGCTTTTTACAGTATCCGGGTTTACCGTTATTCAATCGGATATAAGTTTTCTAAAGACAATTCATTCAAATACCAGCAGCGGTTTTTCATGGTCCCGAAACTTCGGGATTGCGTCGCAAGCACTTCATCTTTCAGTTATAATGGCGGCTCCAGGTTTATGCAAAATCTTCAAAACTGAATTCGGACAGCATCTTAGAAGCAAACAAAAAAGCGCCTGCCGTTTGTAACAGCAGGCGCTTTATATATATTCATCCATCTATGCCATGCTTAAAGCTGGCAATTGCGCATATTAATACATTTCCTGTCTCAGTTGTTTTACCCGTGCATCTTCCAGGTATTCATCAAACGTCATCAGGCGGTCTATAATGCCTTTAGGCGTAAGCTCTATAATACGGGTGGCCACTGTTTGCATAAAAGTATGGTCATGCGATGTAAGCAACACAATACCCGGAAACACCTGGCAGCCATCGTTGAACGCCTGGATGCTCTCCAGGTCAAGGTGGTTGGTTGGCTGGTCAAGAACAATAAGGTTAGGGTTCTGTAACATCATGCGGCTAATCATGCAGCGAACTTTTTCGCCACCACTCAGCACGTTTGTTTTCTTAACAATATCATCGCCGCTAAACAGCATTTTGCCCAGGAACCCGCGCAGGAATGGCTCATCCGCATCTGTTACATGCGAAGGCACAAACTGGCGCAGCCATTCAATAAGGGTTAGGCCCTCTTTAAAAAATTCGCTGTTTTCTACCGGCAGGTAGGCTTTGGTAATGGTGGTACCCCATTCAAACTTCCCGGCATCTGCCACAGCATTACCATTGATTATTTCAAAAAAGCTGGTAACAGCTAACGGGTCTTTGCTTAAGATGGCAATTTTTTCGCCCTTGTTTATGCTGAAGCTTACTTTATCGAATAACGGCCTGCCATCTACCTTTTTGCTAAGGTTTTCAACATTAAGTATCTGGTTGCCCACTTCACGCAGGGGCTGGAAGATAATGCCGGGATAACGGCGGTTGCTGGGTTCTATTTCTTCGATAGTTAATTTTTCCAGGGCCTTCTTACGGGATGTGGCCTGCTTGGATTTGGATGCGTTGGCGCTGAAGCGGGCAATAAAATCAAGCAATGCCTGGCGTTTTTCCTCCGTTCTCTTGTTCTTATCTGTTAACTGGCGGGCTACCAGTTGAGAGCTTTCGTACCAGAAGGTATAGTTACCGGTGTATATTTTTATTTTCCGTTTATCAACATCGGCAACGTGGGTACAAACCGCATCCAGAAAGTGACGGTCGTGGCTAACCACCAGTACAATATTCTGGTAATCGGCCAAGAAGTTTTCCAGCCAGCCGATGGTTTCAATATCCAGGCCGTTGGTGGGCTCATCCAGCAGCAGTATATCCGGGTTGCCAAACAATGCCTGTGCCAGCAGCACACGCACTTTCATGTTGCTGGGTATATCTTTCATCAGGCTTTGGTGCAGGCTGTCATCAATACCCAGGCTGCTAAGCAGGGTACCGGCATCGCTTTCTGCCTCATAACCGCCCATCTCACCAAATTCCCCCTCCAGTTCGGCGGCACGCATGCCGTCTTCTTCAGTAAAATCTTCTTTGGCGTAAATTTTTTCCCGCTCATGCATTACGTCCCATAAATGTTTGTGACCTATAAGAACGGTATTCAAAACAGTATTTTCATCAAACTCGAACTGGTTCTGTTTTAAAACGGCCATACGTTCACCCGGCGTAATTTCCACGTTTCCCTTATTGGGTTCTATTTCGCCGCTTAAAATTTTAAGGAAGGTAGATTTACCGGCACCGTTAGCGCCAATTACGCCGTAACAGTTGCCTTTAACAAAATTCAGGTTTACTTCATCAAACAACACCCGCTTGCCATAAGCGAGGGTTATGTTTCTGGCGCTGATCATGCTTGCTCCTTTGTTTATTGCTGTCAAAACTCCCTGCCGGGCAGGGTTTGAGGGCGCAAAATTAAGGATTGAAGCCCAGATAGCACATTATGTTGAGTGTTTAATGTTTGCGGTTTTTTTGCTGTGTAAGTGCAAAGAACAATTGAGGTACGAACTACCTATAATATGTGAGCTGTTTTATGAAATATGTACATCATCCCGGTACTTCGCAGTTCTTTCTTTGTACTGGCTTTTTGGATAACGTGAAACTCTCATTCCGCAGAGTGGCAATTGGCAGGTTGTCCGGCAAAATTTCTGGCGCCGGAGGCGGCAGAAACAAGGCTATCATGTGGGAAAAGCCGCATAGCGGACAAGGCGCAGAAGAGTGCGACGCAACGGAAGCCTAATACCTGTTCCTGCTGCCGGGTACATAAAGATGCTTCTAATGGCCGGCCGCAGGCTGCCATTAATTTACAAATACCTCGTCTATAAACACCCAGCCCTTGGCACCCTTGTTCTGGTGCCAGGCAGGCAGGGAGGCCACAGGTTGTACCAGCAACTTTATATACTTTACCTGTACCGGCTTAAAGCGGCACACGATAGCCAGGTTTTCTTCGTTGGTATCATCTTTACCCGGCTGCTTTGGTAATACAGTGGCAAGCGTTGCCCAGTTCTTATCGTCGGTACTGCCCATTACCGTTACTTTGTAAGGCGGCATAATGGATGGGCCTATGTTTTGCAGCAAGCTTAGTGTAACCGTTTGGGCGGTAACCGGCTTACTGTAAAACAGTTTGGCCTCCATGGCATTTTGCTGAAAGCCCAGCCACTTGCCGGCGGAAAAATTAAGCTCGCTCTTTTCAAGGTCAATAAGTGTTTTGGCGCCTGTTGCGCTGTACCTGGAATCGCTTGCTGTAAGCAGTACGGCACTATCCGGCTTAAAGCCGCTTTTGAAAAAATGTTGCTGCACTACATCGCTGCTTATCCAGCCGGGTTTAAACGCTTTAGTTTTTACAGTAAGCTCAGAATCTATGCTAACGCCGCTTTTGTAAATGGGAGAGGAAATACTGTCGGGCTCACTGCCATCGAACGTATAACGTATGATGGCCCCGTTGATGTAATGTTTTAACTTAAGCGGGGTGCTTGTGGTAATAACCTGTTCTTCGTTTTGCAAGATGGGGGGCGTTAGCTTAAGTATCATGGTATCTGCCCCCTTAAAGCCTGTTTGATAAGCAATGTTTTTGTTTTGCTTTTCCAGTTCCGCCGCATCGGCAGGCAACACGGGTGTATTCCATAAATATACCGTTCTTAGTTTGGGTAAGCCCGTGAGTACAGTGATATGCGAAGGCTTTACAGCAGTACCTGATAAAGAAAGGCTTTTTAAGAACTGCAGGTTTTTCAATTCGCCAAGGGTGGCGCCCGTAATACCGGTAAAGTTGAGGTTGAGTTTCCTGAGATTTTTAAAGCTGCCGATAACTTTCAGGTCTTCGTCTTTTACGGGCATATTATCCAGGTTAAGCTCCACTATCTGTTCGGCCAGGGGCTTCAGGTCTTCCAGTTGTTGGATATTGTAAAACGGCTTGTTGTAAAAGTTAACCACCAATGCCGGCGAAACCAGCGAAAGCGGCGTAATTACCCTGTTGTTGTTGCTAAGTTTTTGAATTTGCTTTTCATCCGCCGAAGCAAAACTGTATTGCTCTTCGGTGGATTGCTTTAACACCTTGGATGCAAGCACCCTCAAGGTATCGGTAACGGGTAGTTCTATTACACGTTTATCAAAAGCAGCGCCGCCCTTTATCCATGCGTAAATGATGGCTGTTTCTTCTTCCGTTAACTGTGGCTTGCCTTTTGGTGGCATGTGTTCCTTTTCTTCCAGCGGCAGGTGTATGCGGTGCATCAGCAGGCCGAGGTCTGGCTTGGTGGTATCCCAGAGCTTGCCATTTTTGCCGCCTTTCAGCAACAGTTCTTTGGTGTCCATTACCAGTTCTCCCTTTGCTTTGCTGTTGTTGTGGCAACCCATACACTTAGCCTGGAAAACAGGCTCTACCAGGTCTGCATACAATACAGCATCTTCCAAAGCAACAGGCGGCTTTGTGTTATCGGGCGTTACCGGCAGCAGTACAAAATTTTCGCCATGGGTTATATTACCACCCAGGTGCCCGGCCCATATAACTATACCTGCTGTTACAACCACCAACACACCTGCCATTGAGGCCCGTGTGGCCAGCCATTTACGGCTGCTGTACATAATAAACAACAACAGGGAAGTTAGTATACCTGTATACTTATGCAGGGCAATAGCATCAGCATCGTAGCCAGGCTCCCGGGAGAGCAGCAGACCCATTAGCGCCGTAACCGCCGATGTTACCGAGGCAAACAGCAACATCCATTCTATACCGGACTGAAACCAATGCTCTTTTTTGTATTGCGCCGGTGTTACCAGCAACATAGCCGCATAGAGCAAAATAAGCACAATGGGAAAATGCAGCACCAGCGGGTGCATACGGCCAAACACCTGTAACCAGGCCGGTACATCCAGCCTGCCTTCCACCAACAGAAAGAACAGCAATAAGGTATTAAAGGGAATTAAGGAGGCGGCAAGAATGTTTTTAAACTTCATGAAATGAGGGTGATTTTTTCATGCAGAAATGCTGACAAAAGAGATAAACCGATAACTAAATATTGAATAGCAGCTAACTATACCCTTTTCAGTTTGTATGGGTACACTTTGCCTGAGGCCCACTGCGCCACGTATAAATTTTCATCACTATCCACACATACATCATGGGGGTGCACAAATATTTTATCTGTTTGCGCCATAGGCTGCAACTGGCCATCTGTGTAAACCGGCTGGCTGCCACCAATGTTGCTTATTACTTTGTTGTCCTTATCCAGTATGGTAACAAAACCTGAACCTTCCGCATTTAAATCCGGTGAGCGTAATACGGCCGCGTACAGGTAATCCCCGTGAATAACAGGGCGGCAAACACATGCGCCGGGCAGCTTAATTACTTCCAGCAGCTTGCCTTCTTTGGTGAAGCGCTTAAAGCAGTTGCGGGTACGGTCCGTTACCAGCAGGGTATTGCTGCCACCCCGCCTGTCGAAGGTGATGCCGTGGGCGTTATCCAGGTGTTCATCGCCTTCGCCGCGGCCGGCAAAGTAATTCTTTAACTTTCCCTTGCTATCATACTGTAACACATACTGAGAGCCATAGCCATCTGCTATAAAGATGTCGCCGTTATCATCTACAATTGTTTCTGTTGGTACAAAAGCTTTGGCTTCTTTGTAAATGCCATTGGCATCCAGCGGGGCATCAATAGTCAGCAGTATTTTACCATCCATGTTGGTTTTGTACACCTGGTGCTTATCAGTATCGGTAATGTACAGGTATTCTGTGCCGTTTTCGCTGTGCAGGGTCAGGCCATGCGCCCCCGGAAACTCATGTCCCCAGGTTTTAAGCAACTTGCCCTTTGTATCGTAAACGAGTATGTTATTTTTTGTTTCGTTTGTTAGCAGTATTATGCGGCCATGCTTATCCTGCACCATTTCATGACAGTCGTTTACCGGGAATTTCGTGGTATCGGCCTTGCTCCAGGTAGTATCCAGTGTGTACTGCATGTTGTTGTAACCATAGGTTTTACCCTGCTGCCTGGCAAAAAGGCCATCCATTATTAATAAACTGCCGGTGGCAAGCGAAGTGTTTTTAATGAATTTCCTGCGATTCATACGGTTGCAAACAAATTTTTAGGTTATAGAATGATACAGTCTTAGCGGTTTGTTCTTTAGTGTTGCTTACACAAAGTAACCCAATGATAGTTACGGGTTATTTTAAAGCGTTTAAAGCTACATAACTTTTGCTTTGAAATTTACGTGAGGGATTTTTTATGTTGTCTATTATTGACTGAACCTGCTTTAGGTTACCCTACCCGGGCTGAAAAGCCGCATAACGAAACAACCGCACAAGAGTGCGACGCAACGATGTTCAATTCATGTTCCCACTGCCGGGACCATAAAAAATAAGCCACAAAAATGCCCCCGGCATTTTAAATGCGCTACTTTCATTTTATGGCAACGGATAATAACGAAGAAGTAAAAATACTCTTCAGGTTTTACAGCGACATTATGGAACAGGATGTGACAGAAACACTTTGGGCCCTGCCTGAAGAAGAGGGGCTTGGCTACTACCGCATTGACAGCATACCGTTTTATTTTCCGGGGCTGGCCAGCGATGACATAGTGTTTGCGGAATACGACGACAAAGAAGAAATGCTTACCTACCGGGAAACAATTGAACGGTCTGGCAACTCTACCGTTTGGGTGGCTATACTGGACGATAAAATTGAAATTGACGACATAAGGACCATTTTCCTTGACCTTGGCTGCGGGTCTGAATCAATTCATGACCGGTATTTTGCCATGGAGATTGCTGCCGATACCAACTACCTTAAAATTAAAGACCGGCTTAACCAACTTAGCAGCGAAAAAATTATTGACTATGCCGAGCCCTACCTTTCTGAAGCCCACCAATACTAGCCTGCTGTAGTAGTTATTCTACAGCCGCCCGTTTATATTTCTTAGCGCTACCTGTAAATTTATGAGGCCATAATAAGCCTTTTTGCTATTGATTGGCCCTACCCTGCCAGAGTATTTTTGGTATGTCCAAATCAATCATCCAATGGCTACCATCCTTCTACACGACACCAGGGTTCCCGCCCCAAACATTAAAGCTGACCTTGTAATGACAGTTGGCCCTTCAGACAATATTTTTCGTAAACTACATGAACTGGCGGCACAAATTGAGCAGCAGTGCCTGTCTTTTGCACCGGGCTGGACCCACCAACTGCAGGTACATTGCCCCTGTAACGAAAACGGCCTGCAACTGGGCAGCGGACTTACCGCCGACAATATATCCAAAGCCTTTGCCATATTACGCTTTAAAACCGGCAGCATTCTTATAAGTGGTTGTGGCGCCGCTGCCATTTACCGCATGGGCAACAACGGCCTGCTAATGTGCAAAAGGCTGGCCGCATCCGCATACTCCAATGTTACGGCTTCCGGCGGTTTTACCCTGCACCAGCTTACAGCCACGTGGAATGCCCTGGGCAAATTAACAGCCTTGCAGGAACATGATGTTAATGGCGCTTTGGTTAACGGCATACCCCACCCCGGCCATACCAGTATTGAATATTTTAAGCACACCTGCCACCAAAAAGCCAGCCAACCCGGCACGCCTGTACGGTTTAGCTTTTCTACGATAATGGCACAGGTAAAAGTGTATGCGCTGCAGGTATGGCAACTGTCTTTACGCTGCGCCCTGGTAAAAGCATAACAACATTATCCATACTGTTCACAATTCCCCGTTTAATACCAATAAAAAAAGGCGAAGCAAAAAGCTTCACCTTTTATTTAGAGGGAAACATTAAACTTAGTTAAACAACCCTTTTACAGCATCCATTACACCACCGCCGGGTACGCCACCACCTTTCAACATAGCGGCCACATCCTGCAGGTCTGTATCGCCATCTCCGTCGCGGTCAAAAGCGCCGCCCTTAAATTTATTCATTAATCCGCTTATATCAAAGCCCGAAGTTTTTCCGCCGGAAAAATTGTTTAAAATTCCCTGCAGGTCAAAGCTGTTGTCGTTTGGGTCGTTGGTTTTGCTAACCAGGTTTTGCAGCACCATAGGTATAAGGCTGGCCGCGATACCGCCGGCCTGGCTACGGTCAAGCCCAAACTTTCCTACCAGGTTATCAATAAATCCGCCCTGTATATTTTGGGTTACATTGTTCTGAGATACATCCTGGTTGCCGCTGAACATGCTTAGAATGTCTTTGATATTTCCGTTGGCCAGCGCCCCTTGCAGGCCACCGGCAATAGAATCTGCCGCACCGGAAACAGCTTCGTCGTTTCTTTCGTTGGGGATAGATGGATTGTTAGTGATGGCATCCCCGGCATATTGTTTTACCAGGTTAAATAAATTTTCAAGCATACGTTAGATTTTTAGGCCAACAATGTACAAAACGCGTTGAACAAATGCTAATTAATTTAAGACAGCAAATGCCTGCGGCCTTTGAGGCAAACAATATTTATGTTACGGGCGACAGTACCTTGTGGCGGCTTCGTTGTGTCACTCACTTGTACGTCCGGTTCTTTGAGGCGGCTTGTTGACCGTGAGTGGTGAATGGTGAGTGGTGAGTAGTGAATAGTCAGTGGGGGCATTGCGTTCACCATTCAACATTCCTTGTTCCTTGTTCGATATTTTTTTCGTGAGTGGTGAATCGTGAGTGGTGAGTGGGGGCATTGCGTTCACCATTCAACATTCCTTGTTCCTTGTTCAATATTTTTTTCCGTGAGTAGGGGCATTGCGTTCTTCATTCAGCATTCCTTGTTCCTTGCTCAATATTCAATACTCCTCATTTTTCATTGGCCAACTTTGTTAAAAAAGATTCGATATGCCGGCGTATGTTGCCAACACTTGCATTATGGTTATTAACCAATATGGAAAAAACGAGGGTTTTGTTTTTATTGGTAACAAGGTAACCGCTGAGGGCAACATTGTTACTTAGCGTTCCGGTTTTCGCAAAAATGCGGCCCCTAAGGTTTTTGTAGTAGGCGCTTATTGTTCCAGTACCGCCTGTGGGTAAAATGGCTGTAATGCGTTGCCAGGCAAAATCATGTTGCATTTTGCGCAGCAGGTAAACTATATCTTCCGGCGTAAAAAGATTATAACGGCTAAGCCCGCTGCCATCTACCCATTGGACTGGTTGCGGTATGTCCTTAAAATCCGTTTTAAGCAGTGTATCAATCACCTGCCTGTCCCTCATTATACCCAACTTTTCTTTGGCTACCATCAGCAACGTTTGCTCCGCGAAAAAGTTGTCGCTGCGGTGCATCATAATCGCCAGCATAGAATCGGTTGGCTGGGAATAAATTTTGTGATAGCCTGCCAGACTCTCCTGCAAACCCTGCCTGTAAGCAATATGTGCAACATGCAGGGTGTCCTGCAGTAAAGCGGTTATGAATCTATCATCTGATGTTGAAAAGGTAAGATTTGTAGCCGCTGTATCTCCATGTGGCTCCAGGGTAAAATTGTTGGTTCCCCAACTTCTTCTTAAGAAAAAACCTTTGCGGGTTCCAGGAGGTACGGTATCCCACCCACGCCAGTCTGTAGAATAATTGCTAAAAAAAGAAGGCAGGCTGGCTATGTTGCTGTTTGCAGCATTAAAACTAAACTGTACCGTGTTACCATATATGGGCATCAGGCTTCTTTCCGCCATGTAGGCGTACATATAATCGTCCCACGCCCAGCCTTTTCCGAGCGGATTAGCTGCAAACAATTTTTCCTGCAGCCCATTTTTGCCGGAAATGGAAGGGGCTATAAAAGTTATGCGTTTTCTTGCTGCTTTTTGCAGGTAATGGTACAAAGGCTGAAAGTGAAAATCAGGGTGCAGAAAGGTGGGATCCCCGTTAGGTATAAAATCCAGCGATGAATCCGTTTCTCGTATAAAGGACGAGACCAGGCTATCTTCCAGGTACTTCATGCCGGCGTAGCAGGTAAAGAGCTTGGTATTGCTTGCAGGAATAAAATACCTGCTGCTGTTGTGGCGGTAGACAGCCCTGCCAGATTCCGCCTCTGCTATATATATCCCTACATGCGCAGACTGTAGTTCGGGCGTACTTAATAACGATTGTTGCGCCTGCCTTGCTACCCGTTGCCGGACTGAACAGGCCATTAACTGTAGGCCAGCAGCCAGCAGCACGGCATATTTTAATAATTTCATGATCAGCATTAAATAAACCGCCGGCAAATTGCCGTGTAACCCGCCTGCAAATAAAGCAGGAAGCGTCACCTACGGGTGAGGGATTGAAGCGGAAAGCCCGCAGCGAATGGCTGAGGTACGAAGCCATGAGTGAGGACTTGCAGCGAAAAGCCCGGCCCCTTGCGATAGCTTGGGGACACCCCCATCAACTTATTTATTAAATATTTGACATCCGCCACTTTACCTCAACTTCTTTCTACCGCCCTCAGCCATCTTTCAGGAATGTCGTTATTGGACGCGGCAAGGTAATCATGATAACTGCAGGCGATAAATTTGCCATCGGGCAGTTGTACCCACCAGCGGCCTGTTTTTTTGCTTTGCAAAAAAACTGATTGCATTTCGGCAAATGCCAGGTTGAATTCATTAAAATCTTCCCGGTGCTCCAGCAGGGCTTCCTGTTTGCCCTTGTAAATGCCGTCCATGAGATACCAGAGCATGTGGCTTATTTGTTTGGCGGTTAAATTATGCTCGTCCCTGTCCGGGTGATAACCATAAATGCCAAAGCTGCTGATGTTCGGGCTCATGCCGGCATATTGCATAAGGGTGCAGGCTTCCTCGCCATTAAACCCGTTGGGCGTAAGGCGGTTGGCCGGTGCATGGCTGTGCTGTATGGCCGATATATCGAAGCTGAACATATCGGAATTGCGTATAACCGGCTCCATTTCTGTTATATTTTCCTTTACCTTGCCAACCCTGAAGCAATCGAACCTAAGTTTATCAATGGTCTCGAGCATATTGGGGTGTACCAGGTAGCTTTGAAAACCGATGTGGTTGTAATGCTTAAGAAAATTAGGCTCGCTGGTTAACAGCCTGAAAAGAAAGGTATCTATGGGCAAACGGCTTTCAATCTGAAGGTCTATAGCAGCATCTACGCAGGTAGCTTCGATAATCTGTTGCTGGCGGGCATACACTTCGTATTGGGCTATGGTTAAATCGTGAGAGCCACCCAATATCACCACCCTTTTACCCTGCTGGATAAGTTCTGATACCACAGCCCTTAAAGCCGCATACGTATCCTGCAAAGTAGCGCCCGTTTTTACATTGCCCGCATCGGCCACCACTACCTCTGTATGCCAGTGAAATAAACTGTAAAAAGCTGCCCTGACAGCATCGGCGGCATTGGCTGACCTGGCGGGAATACCTTCTCCACGATAATCATTACAGCCCACCAATACAATATCGGCCGTGCTTATATCAGGAAAATACTCTTCAAAGGCGTTAATATGTTTTCCCAATTGAACATCCTTGTACCCTTCATCCCGGGACAGTTCATACTTATTAACCGGTTCGAGAAAATCTATGATGGAATCTATGAACTCTAAGGACATGAATTTTTATTTGCAGCAAACATACTTAAAAGGCACTTACAGGAAATGCAGGCATAGGCAGGAAATAACGGTGCATTAAAACTGAAAAAAAAATGAGTAAAAATCTCCGATTTCAAAAAATGCTTGTTTAGCATTTATAAACTTTGATATTAAAAATCTGCCTATCTTTTATTAGAAAGGCATTTATTTCAACGAAATATAAAATACATGAAAACTGGAAAACCGACGTAAATAATTGATTATCAACTAAATTAAAAACAGAACAAGATAAGATAGTACTAAAATAAAAAAGGGGCTTGGATGGAAATCCTACCCCGTTTTAAAATCCAATATCCTATGAAAAACCGAGAACAAAGTTAGATATCAATTTGGATTGTACAAGTTTTTTTATAAGCTTTTTTTAAAAAAAGCATCCTTTTATAACTAATTGGTAACTAAATAATTATAAGTTTATCCCCATAAAAAAACCCCGCTATAAGCGGGGTTTGAAATTGTTATGATATTTTTTAAAATTTGTACTAGTAAGACCATAACGACTGCTCGTAGTCGAATATTTTGTCTTTGATTTTTTCGCCTTCCAACAACCTGAAGAGCGGGTCTTTTACATAGTCAGCCAGTGCCCTGTCGTAAGGATTGTCAATGGTTGATTTAACTATATAACTGCTAAACATGCGGCCTTCAAAAAGTTCTTCCCAAGTCATCCTCGCACCGAAGTTTTTGGGATTGTAGACCTCGAATTTGGAAAGTACAGGGCGTAAGTCGGGGTAGTAAACCCACCACAGGGGTCTTTCACTGTTTTCCAATGCCTGGCCGGTTGAAAGTTTATAAGGCATAACCGGAGCTATTCCCAATACACGTACAAACATCCGGCTTGATTCCTTGTCAAATATCCACTCTTCCTTTAGCCTAAACTTGTAAACAGAATCGGGAGATAAAGGTTTTGGCCTTATTTCGTAGCCAATAACATTTCCATCAAGATCGTATTTTTTTGCAGTGTCCTCTCCCCCGCCAAAAGCTTTGATAGCATCTTCAGGGGTGATTGGCGTAGTAAACCGGTCATCATCGCTGCTGAAAGCTGTAATACCTTCTTGCTTTATCGCAGTAAGCAGGATGCTAATAAAACGCTGGCCACCATTATCTTCAGTTGCAGCATACCTGAAAGGCAGGTTTATTTTTTCACGTATGTCAATTTCACGCCAAACCCTTACCCGGTAAACCGCATCATCCTCTCTCAAGTTTTCGTAATCAAGTGGCGTCCTCTCTTTAACTAATGAGCGCTCAATGGCTGCATCATTACGTAAAGACATTTTTACGCTATCGAACAATCCTCCGCCAGAAGACTGAACCCTGTTGATAGGCAAAGTAGTGTCAAACGCAGGCCCGGCGGGTGCTGCATTGCCATAAGCAGACTGGGAGGGGTTGCGTGTAGTATCGGGATTGCCATACCCAGAGTTGTTTGTCTGCTGCTGATTTCCGTAAGCGCTACCGCCTGTTCTGCGTCTTGTGCGACGCTGAGCTGTAACGGAATCAGTAACTAATGCAGCAAAAAGCAGCACCAGAACCCATTTTGAATATTTCAGACGCATCATGTTCAGTATATTAAAATAAGTTAAATACTATCGGTGGAATATCCCTCGTTCCTCCTGGTCCGGAAGCCTTAATTTCATCAATTGTTACGGTAGTGCCTACCCTGCAATTCTCTATGAGGCTTCTTACAGGATCAAACCTTTCTCCTGTTACCTCCCTAAATTGAAGGGGAGAGAAACCAGCACCTGTAAACACAATTGTATAGCTTACAACATTAAATTTAACTCCGTCAAAAACAAAATTTTCCAAGACTGCCCTAACACCTGCCTGCGCTTTAAAATCATTAACCCTCATACGGCCACCTTTACTCTGGCCAACCATAGCGATAGGATCTGGTACATCCTTAACTTTAAAAGGGAACGGAGTTGATTTTCCATCCGCATTCACGGTAATTGTAGCATTCCCTGCTTTCCCAGGTCTGATCATATATTTTCCGGCAGAAGTCTTTGTTGCGGTTCCATTGTCAATAGAGATAGTTACCCTTTCATCACCAACATTACCCCCGCTTACTGTAATAGGATTATCTAAACCGATATACAAAACTTTTACAGCATCCGCACTTACACTGGCCCCGGTGGGAGACCCAACAGTATATTCGACTTTATAATCCTTACTTTCCAGTTGGTTTGTTAATTGATTTCTAAACGTAATATGTACTGTTTTAGTATAAGAACCAGGCCCACCAACGTTAAATTTAACTTCAGGAATACCTGAAGAATTAGGATTGGCAGCGGAGCCATCAACAGTTACAGTTGGTTTTGCAGCGCTATTGTAAGCACCTATACCAGCCGTTATTGTTAACTCTTGGCCAGGCATCAAATAATTTGAGCTCTGCCCAATTAATGGCTGATAAGTATCAGTAACAAACTGTACTTCGCCAACTTTACGGTGCAAAAAATCTACTACTTGTGCTTCACTGTTTTTAATATCGTTTTGAAATTTACTTAAAATGGTAATTGCAGCAATAGTAGGGGTCATTCTAAAATAAGCGGCTTCCCACGAATTATTACCAGAATTCTGCGTTTTAGGTATACTCAAATCAATGGGCAATGAATTTTGATATGCCGACTTGATTTCAGGATCTATGTTTAGTAAAGAATCCTTGAACGACTTTAATCGCTGGTATAAAACTTTTGCCTGTGGATCTCCGCCCTCAATCATCACCCTAGTGGGTACATTTGTTTCATCTTCTTTGTAGGTTTCAACTCCATTTTTTATTTCGAGGCCCGACTCTGTTTTCAATCTTAATTTCAAGCTCTCAACATAATTATATATGTTGTCTGCAAGCCGCTTAGCTTCCAATGCTTTTGGCTGCCATTTTGCCGCCTGCTCTTTAGTTTTTTCATCCTTTAACTTTTCCTGAAAAGATTTAAACAGAGCTGCATTCTTCTGATCAATCACACTACTCGCATTATTCAAGCTGGTATTAACCGTTCTAAAAGCGTTCAGGATTTCCGCTGATACATTCAATGCCAACAATGCAGTAAGCACCAAATACATCAGGTTAATCATTTTTTGCCGTGGCTCCTTAGGTAGTGCCATATAATCAAATCAATTTTTTATAGTAGGATATACGATTTCGAAATTCTGTTTTCAGAGAATACATTATCTGCCCTGCATAGCAGTAAGCATATTACCGTACACCTGGTTCAATTTTCCAAGGTTTGTTGCCAATACAGCAATTTGCTCTTTGGCCTTCTGTGCATCTTCTGCGGTACCTGTCATGGCAGCAGAAGCCTGAGCAAGCTTACCATAGAACTGGTTGAGTGTCTTCAGGTGATTATTGCTTTCCTGCAACTCCAGTTCATAAATGGTATTTAAAGAAGAAAGGTTCTTGGTTAGAACCTGTATCTGGTCGTGGAAAACCTTTGTGCTTTCAGAAGCACTATTGAAGGCATTAAGCGAATTGGAAGTTGCCAGATAAGCATCCTTAACGGAAGAAAGTGCCTGGGTAGCTTCTTTTGTTTTTTTGGCGTAATCACCTGTTGCAGAAACTGCATCACCTATATCTCCCATTTTTTCTACTGTAGTTCCCAGCTTTTGGAAACCACTGCTAAGTTTTGATAAATTAGAGGGGGTAATGTCTGCTTCCGCCAGCATTTTTTCCATACTTTTTAAAGCAGGATTGCCCGCAGGTTCCCCTGCAATTTTTACCTGGTGGTCATCTATTGCAGGATAGCGCATATAAAGAATACCATATATTGCGAATACGATAGCTTCGGTACCTAAACCCACAATCAACATGGTGTCAGCACCTTCCCAGTGCTGAAGTTTAAATAAAGCGCCCACAATAACTATTGCCGCAGCAATGGATACAAAAATGTCTACTACTCTACTAACTTTCGGAGGAATTGCAGCTGCCATTTTTACGATTTTTAATGATGGATTTTGAATTTTTACTGTAACAAAATAATAATGGAAAGCGCCTTTAAGTGAGTGGTGTCTTCTTCAAAGGACAGCGTTTAGTTTTTTACTTACTTTCTCATTTGAGCAGGTAAATCAATTACACAGCGGAAACCGATGTAGGATTTTGCCGTGTCCTGGTATTCGTAAGAACGGGTGCTGGTTTGCAGGAAGTACCCTACATCTTTCCAGCTACCACCCCTTACCACTTTACGCTTCATGCGCGGAGGATCGGAGTCTTTTGCGTTGTAACGAACATCAGGGTTCATATCGTGTTGGAAATTATAAGAACCTTCATAGTAATAAGAACCAGTCCATTCAGCCACATTACCGGCCATGTTGTAAAGGCCGAAGTCGTTAGGCCAGTAAGCATCTGCCCGCACGGTATAAAAACCACCGTCTTCAGGATAATTGCCACGACCGGGCTTAAAGTTGGCCAGCAAACAGCCTTTCTTATTTCTCAGGTAATAGTTACCCCAGGGGAACATAGACTGTGTGCGTCCGCCGCGGGCCGCATATTCCCATTCCGCTTCTGAAGGCAGGCGGAAATCACTTTCCACAGCAAACTTTTTCCTTTCCAGGAAACTGTTCATATACTGTGTTCTCCAGCTACAGAAGGCGATGGCCTGTTTCCAGGTAACACCTACTACGGGATAATTGCCGAAAGAAGGATGGTTGAAATAACGTTTGGTCATGGGCTCGTTGTAAGAATAAGAGAAATCCCTCATCCAAACGAGCGTATCAGGATATACTGCTTCTTTGTAACGGAAAATAAAGGAAGAACGGGGCTGGCGTGCATTTTCTCTTTTGGCGGCTTCCTTAAGGTCGAAGCCCTGTACGCTGTATTCAATTTTCAGCGGATCCAACTCCATTTTATTGTACAACCTGTTATCAGGCGCTAAAACCAGTTTGTTGAGTTTTTCCATAGTAGCCCTGTCGCCCCATTTAATGGTACGGGCTTTGGCCCAGTCAATAGCGGTATCCCCATTTGCACCGGTTTTGAAAAACCCAAGCTCCAGTGCCGCTACGGAATCACGTGTCCACCATACAAACTGGCGGTACTCGTTATTGGTGATTTCGGTAGCGTCCATCCAGAACCCTGCTATGGAAACCTGCTTATTGCGGGATGTAAAATTGTAATTGATGTCTTCATCACTGGGCCCCATGTGAAAGGTGCCGGGCGGAACATATACCATACCCACCGGCTTGGTTGCACTCATTTTAGCTGAAGAGGATACACCAACAAGTTGACCATTATCAGGTAACCCCTTACTTTTTCCCTTTTTAAAACACCCACCCGCAACGACGGTAAGGGCCAGAATTGATATAAGCGATAAGAGTTGGTTTTTCATCTATCTTAACTGATTAATGGGGTATTTAGCAAATGTAATGATTTAATTAGCTTTTTTGACATCTGTCAATATTTTAAGACTGGTTCAATGATTCTTTATCAAATCTTAATTTTTTTACCCCGTTTTGTTTAAAAAACCGGGGATTTTCTACACGAAACGCACAAATTCCCTTCTTTTTTACCCCTCCCCTTTTAGTAAAATGGGAGGACAAATTTACCGGCTGAATGATAAAAACCCACCCGTAAACGATTAATACCCGCTTAAATGTCGCCATGAAAAACGGAACGATGAACGTAGTGCGACGCAACTGGGCCGCCATAAAAAACCGTCAGCCCGACACCAAAAACCATACGCTACAAATCTGCTGACCGTTCCGAAGCTTTTTTAAAAGTTGTTAAAACTAAGCCTCTAACCTTAAAAAAACGGCAATAATACAAGGTTATTGTATAAGAAACGATTTTTTTTAAGATGGCGTTTGCACAAGTTTAAGAAATTCTTCCATAGAACCTACCGGCTGCCTGCAGGCATAGTTTTTACACAGGAACATCCATGTTTCGCCTTCCACAGCGGCCTTAGCCTGCAGCAACGCAAATTCGTTATTTTCCCGGGTAACAGCCAGGGTTATGCGTGATGGTACATAATGCCCGTTTAACTGCCGGAGCAATGTAAACGCATCCTGCCCTACAATGGCAACCTCGCTAATACCATGTGTAACAGATTGTAATAAAGAGGCCCACACCCCAAACGATGTTGGATAACGCACAACCGCCTTACCCAAAGAAAGTAACATATTGATACTGCGGCTTTGCCAGGCCGGAAGGTTAAAAATAACAGAAAGGTAATACAGGTTTTGGGCCATCACCGCGTTTCCTGATGGGGTTGCGCCATCGTACACCTCTTTTTTACGCACCAGCACATCCTGCTGATCAAGGCTGGTAAAGTAAAAAAAAGTATTGTCCTCCTCGCTAAAATTGCTGACGACTGTTTCCGCCAACTGCCGGGCTTTGTATAGGTAATCATGATTGCCTGTAACCTCCTGCAACTGCAGGTATGCCTGGATAAGGTGGGAATAATCGTCTAAGAAAGCCGGGCTGCCGGGGCGGTTGTCTTTCCAACTATGGTACCAGCTACCTTCCGCACCTTGCAGGTTATTTTCAAGAAAATGAAGGTTTGCTTCCGCCATCGCCAGGTATTTTTCATCCTGCAGCGCAGCATAAGCTTTGGCAAAGGCGGTTATCATCAGGGCATTCCAGCCAAGTAAAATTTTGTCATCCAGGCCGGGACGGATTCTTTTATCCCGCTCCGCCAGCAATTTTTTACGGCAAACAGCCAGTTTTTCTTCCAGTTCGTGCAACGGTAAGCCCATGGCAACGGCCTTTTCTTCCATTGCAACCGGCAGCCAGATGAGGTTGGTATGCTCCCAGTTACCCGTTTCAGTTATATTATATACCTCGCAAAAAATATCCGCGTCGCCGCCAAGTATTTCCTGTATCTCACTTTTACTCCATGTGTAAAACTTGCCTTCCACCCCTTCGCTGTCCGCATCCAACGCACTATAAAAACCGCCAGAGGGGTGCAGCATCTCCCTTTCAATAAAACTAACTGACTGACTGATGGCCTGCGCATACAGCTTTTTGCCTGTTACAAGATAAGCATCTGCCAGTGTGGAAATCAGCAGAGCATTGTCGTACAGCATTTTCTCAAAATGCGGGGCCAGCCATTTTTCATCGGTACTGTACCGGGCAAAGCCACCGCCCAGGTGGTCGTAAATGCCTCCCTGTATCATTTTGTCAAGGCTAAGCAACGCCTGCTGTAACGATGCTTCCTGTTTTGTATAATAGTAATGCTGTAACAGGTATTGTATAGAAAAGGTTTGCGGAAATTTTGGCGCCCTGCCAAAGCCGCCCCATGTTTTATCGCCTTGTGTAAGAATGTTCTGCGCGGCAAGGTTTGTATTTTCGCTTGAAAAAAGCGGCTCATCCTCTTGTTCGCCGGGTTTGCGGATGCCGAAGGAGTTAGAAGCTACCAAATGTTCTGTAAGGTTACCTGCCTGTTGTTCAATTTCATCCCGCCGGTTGCGGTAAGCATCGTTAACAGCGTATAGTGTTTCCCGCCAGCTCATACGGTTAAAGGCTTTTACCGGCGGAAAATAAGTGCCGCCGTAAAAAGGCTTTTTGTCAGGCGTGAGAAATACATTGAGTGGCCAGCCCCCGCTGCCCGTCATGGCCTGTACGGCATCCATATAAATATGGTCCAGGTCGGGGCGTTCTTCCCTGTCTATTTTAATATTGATAAAGAACCTGTTCATTATTTCTGCTGTGGCCGCATCCTCAAAACTTTCCCGCTCCATTACATGGCACCAGTGGCAGGCAGAGTAGCCAATGCTTACGAGGATGGGTTTATCTTCTTTTACCGAACGTTCCAGTGCTTCCCTGCCCCAGGGATACCACTCAACAGGGTTGTAGGCATGCTGTAACAGGTATGGACTTGTTTCGTTTATTAATGCATTGGGTGTTTTGTTCCCTGGTTCCATAAGCGACAATTTCCTTTTGAGCAAACAAATAAACAGCTTTTAGCAGTATAAAGCTTACGCTTTATTGTGCAGTTTTTTATGGGCCAGGCTGTAGAAACTACTATGAGGCATCGTTGCGTCGCACTCTTGTACATTCTGTTCTCTATGCAGCCCTACCACGATTTTAGCCGGATTTTCCGATGCGCCTGACTTTTAACCTTTGCTGACAATTCCTTCTACTTTCAGCATAATCACCTCATCACGATTTTAACCGGATTTTTCCGATGCTCCTGACTTTACCTCTCCCAAGACTTCATCCTGCTTTCAGGATAATCACCCCAATCAGATGTAAAATCGTGGTCCAGACAGGGTATCAAAAATAAAGCCGGTAGTTTGCGGCTACCGGCTTAGCATGTATTGTATTGAACACGAATGGCGCTTTTATATAGGAAAGTAATAAGCTGCATCCAGACCGGGTATAGCCTCAGTTCTTATAAATGGCCATACGGGTTTGGCCAACTGGCTTTCCCAGTTTTTAAGAGCACCCTGCAACTCTTTTACTTTGGCAGGATTAGCCACGGCCAAATCTTTTTCTTCACTTATATCATCGGCGATATTATAAAGCAGCGTTTTACCGTTGCGCTCATTTACATACAGTTTCCAATCGCCCTTGCGCACCGCTTTTGAAAAGCCGTTACGCCAAAACAACGTTTCATGTGGTCTTCCGTTGCTTTCCCCGCTTACATAAGGCACCAGGTTAGCCCCATCGTACACCTTGCCCTTGGGCAGTTGTGCACCGGCGGCGGCAACGGCGGTTGCAAAAATATCCAGGTTGCTTACAGGTAAATCGTAAGTTTTACCGGCAGGTATTTTACCCGGGTAGCGTAACAGCAAGGGTACACGTATGCCTCCTTCAAAATGGCTGAGCTTACCGCCTTTTAACGGGTCATTTTTCATTTGCCCGGTGTAAGAGGCCCCGCCATTATCGCTGCCGAAAAAGATAAGGGTGTTATTATCCAGCCCTTCTTCTTTCAGCTTATTCAATATGCGGCCTACAGCGTCGTCAAGCGATTTTACCATGGCCAGGTAAATGCGTTCTGTTGTGTCTGTTGTGGTGGTAATGGCATCAAAATCTTCCTTCTTTGCCTGGAAGGGGTCATGCGGCGCATTAAAGGGCACATACAAAAAGAAAGGCTTGTCTTTGTTCCGGTCAATAAAACCTACAGCTTCATCCCCAAGGCGGTCCGTTATATACTCTTTTTCTTCTACTACTTCCCCATTGCGTACAATGTTAATAGAACCTTCCCGTTTGGTGGTTTTGGCAAGGTTGGTATGAAAATGAAAAGACCGGGTAAGGATATTGGGCTGGTCAACTCCTGCATAAATAGAGCCCCAGGTTAGCATGCCGTAATAATAATCAAAACCACGTTGCCAGGGCTTTAAGCCTTCCTCTTCACCCGCATGCCATTTGCCGATTGCACCTGTTGCATAACCCGCCTGCTTGAACAACTGGCTGATAAGCACTTCTGATTCCGGTATCCCTTTCTTAATTTTTTTGTATGCTTCCAGATCAATATTGCTTTCTGTTTGTGCTTTCCTTTCAATCGCGTCGGCTTTAATCTTCTGGATAAGCTCCGGGTCGGTAAGTGTTGTTGAATGCAGTTCCGGCACAAGAAATTCTCCGCCAAACCTTTGCTGGTAACGGCCGGTTAACAGACCCATCCTTGATGGAGAACATATTGGCGCTGATGCATAGGCCTGGGTAAACCGAACACCTTCCTTGCCAATAGCGTCTATGTTAGGGGTTTGTACTTTTGTATTACCATAGGAGGATAACTGGCTCCAGCCAAGGTCATCCGCATAAATAATAATCACGTTGGGATGCTCCTTTGCCTGCGCTTTTATATCGTCTGCAAACAACCCTGCAAAAAATGCTGAAAGAACAAACAATCTTTTTTTATTCATTAGTCTCTTATTTTTTCATTACTTATTTATCCGGGCAATCCCTACGTTCATTATGCTGGTACAGCAACCAATGGCTCGTCTGTTTCGTTACGACGGTGCTCAACCGGTATTTCATCGCCTACTTCTGGGCCATTCTTAGACAGTTCACTGCCCTCTACTTTAGATTTGAACAGGGGCCATGCAAATTGCGCATACCACTCCTCCTGGCCGTAATGTTTAATACCATAAGATGACGGATACTTACGGGTGATGATACCGGTTTTGAAAATCAGGTCCCATATAAAAAACATGTTGCCAAAGTTGCCTTTGTAGTGGCCAACACCATCTCCATCTGTATCAGCATGGTGCGCATGATGGGTGGCAGGTGTTGATATCAATCTTTCCATTACCCAGCCAATGGGCTTTAACCATTTGATGGTATAAAAAGGTTTATCCCATTTAATGCTGCTGTGGGCCGCTGTTGTAATTAAAGATTTAATGCCTGTTACAAATAATGCCGCGTAACCAAGGCCCAGGTATGTAAGCGCAGTAGTTAAGTAAATCTGCGAAAAGAAAATAGTATAAATAACATTTTGCCTGCTGGCCATTGCCATACCCATGTAAGGCGCGGAATGATGTGTGCGGTGAAACCTCCATAGCCAGGGCACCTGGTGGTGCAGCCGGTGGTACCAGTATTGTGTTAAATCATCAGCTACAGCTATGATGAGAAATGCCCACCAGAACGGCACCCAGGAAAACGCATCTTTTGCGCCGGGCAATAGTACCGGTAAAAATTTCAACCCGAAATAGGCTATCATCGGCCTGATGATAAGTTTGGGCGCAATGAAGCAAACGATATCAAGGATGCGTTCATTTTTTGACCAATGATTGTCATACAAACCATAAGCGAATTCAATGATGCCCACAATGAGCATAATAACAGGCAAGCCCCATGTACCGAGGTTGCGGAAAATTTGTTCGATGTAATGTATCATGTTTAGATGATTTAGTCGTGAATGGTGAATCAATTCCGCTTAGTTAAGCAACCAATGTCAGGTTGAGCTTGTCGAAACCGCTTATATGCTTTACTTTTCATGCATCCGCCTTCGACAGGCTCAGGCTGACAATCTTAACTAAACAGCACTGATTGGTGAGTGGCCAATACTGAGTTGCGATTGATCGTTTACAACGCTACCTGCTTTTTGCTGTTTCCTGTTTTTTTTCTTTCCAGGGCCTCTCGCCGGTAAAGTAAAAACTAAGCAACATCAGTAATACAGGTAATGCATACAGCAAAAGGCTAACAAGTATGTCCCGTGTTATTTTCCGGGCAGTATCTTTTTCTATTGGCATATAATAATCTTTAACAAGTGAATAGTCAATGGTGAATAGCTATTTAACCTAATGTGTATTTTACCTGAGCAGCACATTTTGCAACAGCCAGAGTATGCCGGAAATTATCGCCAGCGGCACCAGGAAGATGATAATGCCAACCACAATTTTTCTTGCCAGCAGGTAGATGTCAGATAAAGTCATTGCCTTTTGTTTTTATGGTTTATAATTAGCCTCTTATGTTGCCGTTGTTTACTCAGCCTGTACCAATATGGAGAGTAGCGAACCAGTCGTACAAGAGTGCGACGCAACGATGCATAATAGTAGTTATGCAGTTGGGCTCATAATTGCTTTCTTAATAATCAATGATCACTTTGTTCAGCTTTCCTGTAAAGACGAACGGCGACTGGTACAATGGCGATACCGCCGAACCATTGTCGCGGCCCACATCAAGCCCTTCATCATAAGGCATAATGGTAGCATCCGCCTTTGTAATTATTCTCTCCGCTACTTTAACATCATTAATATACAAGGCCTCTGTGCCTGCAGCATCGGTAAGATTTTTTGCAGGCGTATAATTCAGGTCGTAGCGCAATATGGCTTTGCCTTTTGTTACAGGCTGCGATGCCTCCAGCGTAACCAGCTTGCCGTTGTTATTATGCACCACTTTTAGCCTGCCATTGTGTACAAAGAAGCTTAAACCGGTAAACCTTCCGCCGGCAGCGAACAATACACCTTCAGCGTTATCGCCGGATATTTCAACATCTGCCTTTATACTAAAAGAATGCTGCTGCAATGGTGGGCCTGACAGGGTTGGCAATTGTGTGATGCCCGGGTACAATATGGCCTGCCTGCGTGTAGCAAAGGGGCCTTTAGTTAACTGGAAAAAAGGCCGCAGCGATGTATCTCCCAGCAATGGGTACACATTATACTTTATCGCTTCGGCATCAAACAAATCCTCCAGTTCTTTAAGCTTACCCGCTTCTTTAGCCGCCAGGTTGTTTTGCTCATTAAAGTCGTCGTTAAGATTGTATAATTCCCATTTGTCTGTACTAAAAGGCGTGCCGTTGCGATGATACACTTCGGCCTTCCAGCCGTCTTTGTATATAGAGCGCCCACCTGCAATTTCATAGTATTGTACATGGTGCCTGCCGGCTGCTTTTTCATCTTTAACAGTATAAGCAAAGCTTATACCTTCCAGGGGTTCCTGCTTGTAGCCATTGATGACCTCAGGCACCTTAAGATTAGCCAGCTCTATAACTGTTGGCGTTACACTATTTACATGTGAATACTGCGAACGCACACCTCTTTCCTTTATGCCATCCGGCCAGAATAATACCAACGGGTTGCGTGTGCCGCCTTCGCTGTTGGCATCCTGCTTAAGGTAACGGAATGGTGTATTGGCGGCCTGCGCCCATCCTTCCGGGTAGTTAGGGCCTGTTTTAGCGGTACCTATATCGTCATACAGTTTCGCTATCTCATTAATGCGGTCTTCATAATTTTCTGTAAACACGCTACGGTCTATGTATTCATTAATGCCCTGCGCATGGCCTGTTAACCCGCCTTCTTTACTGGCGCCATTGTCGCCTATAATCAGCACTACCAATGTGTTATTAAGCTGGTTGATTTCTTTTAGGTAGTTTATCAGCCGGCCTATTTCATAATCTGTTTGAGATAAAAAGCCCGCATAAGCTTCAAAGAACCTTGCAAACACTTTTTTCTCTAATGCAGACAGAGAATCCCATGGCTTTATACCCGGGTTACGCGGTGGTATGGTAACATTCTGCGGAACAATGCCCAGCTTTTTTTGCCTGGCCAATACTTCTTCACGATACTTGTCCCAGCCCTGGTCAAAACGGCCTTTGTATTTGTTTATCCATTCGCGGTCTACCTGGTGTGGGCCATGTGTAGCGCCGGGCGTTAGGTATAAGAAGAACGGCTTGCCGGGAGCTGAAGATTTTTGGCCTGCTATATATTCAATGGCTTTATCAACCAGTACTGTTGTTAAATGCCTGCCCTGCAGGTCGGGCTCAATTTTATTATTGTTCTCCCACAACATGGGTGTGTACTGGTCTGTTTCGCCGGCAAGAAAACCATAGAACCTGTCAAAGCCACGGCCAGTGGGCCAGCGGTTAAAGGGGCCGGCCGGCGTGGCATCCGGAGAAGGTGTTACATGCCATTTACCCACAGCAAATGTGTTATACCCATTCTCACGTGCTATTTCCGCAATGGTACCTTTTTCAAAAGGCATATAACCATTGTGGCCTGGATAATCAACCGCTGCATCTATTACTGTAGGAATATTTACTGAATGATGGTTACGCCCTGTAAGCAGCGAAGCTCTGGTAGGCGAACATATAGCTGTTGTGTGAAAATTGGTAAAGCGCAGCCCGTTATTGGCAAGGCTGTCAAAAGTGGGCGTTTCCACCAGGCCGCCAAAAGCGCTGCTGGCGCCAAAGCCAACATCATCCAGCATAATGTACAGCACATTCGGCGCACCTTGTGGCGCAATAGGATTAAACACGGTATTGCCAGGTGTTGATTCTGCCAGCGTTTTACCCGCATTGCCTTTAAAAACAGGTTTAGGGCTGTACTGTGCAGTAGCGGTATGCATTGCTGCAATTGCAACCGCGGTAGTTAGTAGCTGTAGTGATTTTCTATTATTGAGCATAGTTGTTGAATGTTTGTCTTTCTTTAAATACCAGCTTCATCATTCATGGCATCGTTCCTTGCGTCGCAATCCTTTCATCTGTATATCAATGGGCATCTTCAGGCTGCGGGTGCAACAGGTTTTTTTATTTATGCCTGTTGATTATCGTAATTCACATTCGCTGAATCCGGTTAGAGCATCTCACGCAAAGGCCGCCAAGGCGCAAAGGCTTTTCTTATTTCTTAGTTCTTTGTGTGAGTTTTTATCTCTGTGCATACAGCAAGCCTATAATCTGCAGCACTTAATCCTGTTTCAGTTTGCTTTGCGCTTCCCTTTGCTTAATCAAAGCTTTAAAAGCTTCGTTCACGGGCCCCTCCTCAAATTTGGCAAGCTCAGATGGCGCAGGCTTCACTTTCTCCACCTGTTCCGCATATAACTTTTTAAATTCCTGCACCAGTTCCGGATGCGTGGATGCAATATTGTATTTCTCAGAAGGGTCATTCTCCAGGTTGTAGATAAGCGGCGGGTCGTGCGGCTCCGGCAACTTTGGGTTATACCCGGAGTGGGTAGTAAAGTTTGCCTTCCACACCCCTTTGCGTATGGCAAATAACTTATCTGAATTATAGTAGTAGAAAATCTCCCTTATTGATTCTTTTTTGCCCGTAAACAAGTCGCCGATATCAAACCCATCCAACGGTCTGTCAGCAGGCAGGGGCGTACCTGCCCAATGTAACAGGGTAGGCAAAACATCCAGGCTGCTTGCCAGCGATGTGCTTACCGCAGGTTGTATAGTGCCAGGCCACCACCCAATAGCAGGCACACGCATGCCACCTTCATAGGTAGAGGCTTTACCATCCGCTAATAACCCTGCGGAACCACCGTTCTCTTTTTCAGTTAACCAGGGGCCATTGTCACTAAGAAATAAAACGAACGTGTTATCATCCAGCTTTAGCCCTTTTAATGTTTGTATAATGCGGCCCACACTCCAGTCCAGTTCCTGCACAACATCACCATACAAGCCGCGTTTGCTTTTGCCATCAAAATCGTTGGATGCATACAAAGGCACATGTGGCGCATTGTTGGGATAGTATAAAAAGAAAGGCTTGTCTTTGTTTGTTCTGATAAAATCTATAGAAGCCTCTGTATAACGTTTGGTCAACTGGTGCTGGTCAGGGTTTGTTTCAAGCACCTGGCTGTTATGGTACAACGGCAGCGGCGGATAAGGGATATTATTGTTGCCCGGTATCATATCGTTGGAATAAGGAATTCCGAAATATTCATCAAAGCCATAATTGTTGGGCAGGTATTGAGGCTTGCTTCCCAGGTGCCATTTACCAACAATGCCGGTGCTGTAACCCTTTGCTTTTAATGCTTTGGCAATGGTCACCTCAGATGTTGGCAACCCTGTTGCCGAATGCGGAAAGAACACACCCAAACCACCTGTAACACCGGTACGCACCGGCAACCTGCCTGTTAATAAACCGGCCCGGCTGGGTGAGCATACATTGGCCGCAACGTAAAACTGCGTAAACCGTATCCCCTGCTGCGCCAGCGTATCAAGATGGGGTGTTCTAATGGTGGGATGTCCATAGCTACCTAAATCGCCATAGCCTAAATCATCCGCGAGGATGATGATAAAATTAGGTGGGCGTTTATCTTGTGCTTTTAAATCAACCAGACCAGCAACAACCATCACCAACAAAAAAAGATGTTTCTTAAAATTCATCCGTTTCATTCTTTTAAGTATTCAACATACAATCATCAACACGCAATTCTAAAGTCCATACATCCTCACCACAAGAGGCATCCCGGATAAGTATTGAGCGTTGTTTTTCAATTTTTTTTTGATACCAGCTTTATCATTCATGGTATCGTCCCTTGCGTCGCAAACCTTTCATCTGTATATCAATGGGCATCTTTAGGTTTTGGGTGCAACAGTTTTTTTTAAGGATGCCTGCTGATTATTATGCTTCACTTTGGTTAAAGCCGTAGAGCATCTCACGCAAAGCCCGCTAAGTCGCAAAGGCTTTTCTTATTTCTTCTTTCTTTGCGCCTCTGCGTTCTTTGCGTGAGTTTTCATCTTTCCGCATACATCTGGCCGGTAACCCGTAACCGGTACGCGGCAACGATTCTTACCCCTTTAGGGGATAGGGTTAATTATCCCACCACAACTTAGGAGTTTGATAGGTTGAGCCCGCTGGTGCATTGCTGTTCAATGATGTTTCATTCTGCGGATATAAAATCCTTCTTGGAATTAAGCCATTCGGGTTGGCCGCAGATGTTGCATTTTGCGCCAGCGGCAATGCAGGATAACCTGTTCTCCTGTAATCTGCCCATACTTCCGGCTGAAGGAACAAAGCGATATATTTTTGGGTAATGATGGTTTCCAAATCTGCATTGAAGTTGCCGGTAAGCGATGCTTTGGCATTGATATAATCCGCTTGCTTTTGGGCAGAAGAATATGGGTCGTTGGCGTTGGTAACAACCTTGGCAAAAGAACCTTTCACTGCCTCCTGCAATGCGGTTTGTGCCAAAGGGTCTGAAGGATTTATAATAATCCTTGCTTCTGCTTCAATAAACTTGGCTTCGCTGTACGTAACCAGGTTTACCGGTGATGTAGCAGTGCCGTAATAAGGGCCAATTACAGATTTTGCACCGGGCACTCCTGCGGTACTGCCCTGGTAGGTGCTGCTGCCTGCTGGGAAATTAGTGGCGAAGTATGCCCGGCGTGGGTCAACATAAGTTCCCTCAGGGGTAGTATTTGCATCGGTTACTTTATTACCATTTAAAAGGTTTACAAAAGATGCACCCAGACCAACCCAGCCCGGCCTGTTTACCTGTTGCTGGTAAAAAGGGTTGGCATTGGTAGCCGCTGAACCAAACAACACCTGCGCATCCGCCGATGAACTTGCGATGCCGCGATAGTTAGCGCCATCATACAGGAAAGACAATGCTTTCTGCGCTGCGTCTTTAGCACCCAGCTTTGTTAAATGCAATGCATACCTGGCCTTTAGCGTATATGCTGTTGCAATCCATTTGGCGGTAGCGCCTCCGAAGATTAAATCATCTGTTGCAGGTGTAGCACCTATATTATCAGATACGGGTTTTGATAATTCTGTAATGGCAGAATCCAGTTGCAATTGTATGGCAGCATAGATATCCTGCTGTTTGTCATACTTAGGGTTTACTATACCATTACCATACAAGGATTCTGTGTAAGGGATGTCTCCAAATATATCAGTGAGGGCGCCAAAAGTAAATGATGACAACACCCTTGCTACACCGCTGTAATAAGGCAATTGCCTTTCCGATGCGGTTTTCTGTAGAATTTTCAATTCTTCCAGAACGCCGGTGTAAAAACTGCCCCAGGTGCTGTTGTAGTAAGAAGGCGATATGGTGTAGTTATCCAGCCCCGCCGCATCGCCATTGGCGCCAGAGGTTTGTTGTATAAACGTGTTGGTAGCGATAGCCCCGTTGGCGCCAATGTTGAAAGCAAGGGACACTTCGGCGCCGGTTAGTACAGCGCTAAGCGATACTTCTGAAGATGCATTGGGATTTACGTTGGTCTTCTGCAAATCGCAGGAGGCAAGAGCAAATACAGCCAGCAGCACTATTGCCCCATAGACATTCTTAAGCCGAATGGCTGCGGGATAGGAGTGGAAAGCCCGCAACCCGACGAAGGAGGGTGAGGACTTGGAACGGATAGCCCGGACTGCAGTTGCATGTTGTTTTGCTGCTGACAGCCCCAAATATTTTGTATGTTGTTTCATGATAGTATTGTTTAAACCTCACCCCCGGCCCTCTCCTATGGGAGAGGGAGCCAAACGATGAGTGATAAAGAGCTTAATAATTTATAAATCCCAATTACTTTTAAAAAGTAACATTTAATGCCGCGCCGATGCTGTGTGTGTTTGGCGTTGTCCAGAAATCTATACCTGCATAATTGGCAAGACCGTTACGTGTACCTAAATCAGGATCGCTGCCGGTATAATTGGTGCCCAGCAGAAAGTTTCTTGCAGTAAGCGTGAAACTGGCGGCCTGTATTTTAAGCGGCTTTAAAAAGCTTTGGGGGATATCATACGTAAGGTTAACATCTTTCAATTTAACCCAGTATAGATCATGCTCTATGTAAAGGCCCTGTATGCTGAAAGTTTTGCGGTACCATGCCTGGCTTAACACAGCGGGAATAGTATTTACTTCGCCTTTTGATTGTGTTACACCCTCGAATACAGTATTAGTACCCCTTGCAGCAGTTGACTCATCTACACCATTGTACACCATTTGCAAACGCGGTGCATTGAAGATGTCGAAACCAAAACGTGCATCTAACAGGAAGGAAAGTGTGAAAGCACCGGCCTTGAATTCATTACGCAAGCCCAGGTTAAATTTGGGATTGGGGTCACCAATTTTGGTGAAGGTGGAATTTACAACCGGATAACCATAGTTGGCGCTTGACGTGTTGTCGTCTATAATCACCTGGCCTTTGTCGTTGCGGGCTACGTCTATGCCGTAGAAAGTGCCATAGGGGTCGCCGGCCTGGCCGCGGGCCTCCATCCATATACCGCCAAGGCTTACATTGGTAATGCTGTTGGTGATATAATTAACCTTACTGATGTTTTTGTTGAAAAGCGCTGTAGCATTCCATCCGAAGTTTTTATTCTTGATGATAGTTTGCTGCAAAGTGATTTCTATACCACGGTTAACAATGTTACCTGCATTGATGATGGAGCTTGAAGCGCCAGTAGAGTTTGGCAGTGATACGGGAATAATCTGGTCTTTACTGCTGTTGTGATAATAGGCTGCATCAAGCACTGTGTAGTTTTTGAAGAAGTGTAATTCTGTGCCTACCTCCCAGGTAGTAATGCGTTCCGGCTTAAGGTTAGGGTTGCCAAGCGTGCTGCTGGAACTTAAACCCTGCGAACCATTGAACGGAAAACTAATGCTGCTTTGAATGATGCCCCCGGCACTGGTGGGTATGTAATACGTTTGTAATGAGTACGGGTCTGCATCGTTACCCACCTGCGCATAAGATGCACGAACTTTACCAAAACTAAGCAGGCCGCCGTTAAGGCCGAGTGCATCGCTAAAGATGAAGCTTGAGGCAACAGACGGATAGAAGAAAGAATTTTTACCCTTTGCCAGCGTAGATGTCCATTCGTTTCTGCCGGTTGCTTCTACGTACAGCCATTTTTTGTAATCAAACTTGATATCAGCGTAGCCAGCCACCAACTCTTTGCGAATAGTGGTATTAACTGTTTGCGTAGTGGAAGCGTTAGAAATATTAAAGTTGCCGGGAATGGTTAAACCATCGCCGCGGGTATTGATTTGATTGCGGTAAGAGTTATAATAGTTGTAGCCAGCCACTACGCTTATGCCAATATCTTCAGACAAATGATGCTGTGAGCTTAACAGGAAGTCAACATTATTATCTCTTCTTGAATAGTTCACATCGTTAATGGTACCAGTGGCAACGCCGGATGTACCCCGGCTGAAGGCGCCCTTGCGTACATCAGTATAATTGTCTATACCATAACGTGCCGTTGCCCTAAGCCAGCCTGACACTTCGTAATTGGCTTCTGCAAAGCTGATGAAGCGGTTAAGCTGGTCTGATTGCGGGTTCATGTTAAGGCTCCAGTATGGATTATCCCAACCAATACCGCCTGCATAAGCACGGGAAGCGCCCCAGGGTTTGGCAGCGGTAGCAGGAAGCTTGTAAGCATCAGGGTTATCGTAAGGTTTATCCAGCCCGTTGGTGATATCGAAATTAGTTGCAGAGTTAATGAGCGCCCTGATAACATTGGTATTAAAGCCACCCATCAGGGCACGGTTATGTGCGCCATCCTGTATGTAGTTAACGCCGCCGGTAAGTTTTAGTTTATCACTTACATTAAAGTCTCCGTTAAAGCGGAAAGTGTGACGGTAAAAATCAGTTGTAGGTATTATACCGGTTTGTTTTAAGTTGCCATAAGAAAGGTAATACCCGGCATTGCCGGTGTTGCCGTACAGGCTTACATTATGGTCTTTGGTATAACCGGTTACAAAAAAGTTGTCTACATTATTGTAACGGTTAACAGCCTTACCATTTGATAACGGGTTGCTTCTGCCAACAATAACGCCGTTCTTATCAAAGGCGCTGGGTTGGTCGCTGTAAGTAAGCGTATCTAATAGAGCCCCCCAGTTTTCATCGCTGCCTGTTACGCCAGGCAATACATACTGGCCGTTTAAACCATTGGAGTAGGTGTTTTGACGGGGTTGCAAACGCCGGTTTATTTTGTCAATGGTAAGCGAGCCACTATAGGTAACAGCCAGTTTACGGTCAGTTAAGTCGCTGCCACGTTTGGTATTAATTACTACAGCGCCATTGGCCGCACGTATGCCGTATAAAGCGGCTGCAGCAGGACCTTTAAGAACGGTAATGCTGGCGATATCCGCACTGTTGATATCAACACCGCGGTTGGATGGTGTGGCCAGTGAGTTTACGTTGGTGATATTGCCGGAGATATCCTGTATGGAATTATCAATAGGAATACCATCCAGTATGAACAGTGGAAAGTTGTTGCCCAGCAAAGAGTTATTACCCCTTATCCTGATGGTTGAGGAACCACCGGGAGAACCACCCGAATTATTGATTTGCACGCCCGCCACTTTGCCGCTTAAAGCTGCCACCAGGTTGGGCTCCCGTGCCTGTACCAGCTCTTTTCCCTTTACTTCAGAAACACTGTAGCCCAGGGCTTTTTGAGAACGCTTAATACCTACGGCGGTAACCACCACGTTCTCTGTAATATCCTGCTGTGATTTAATAAGTATGGTTTTAAATTCGCCTGCGCTGGCTATGCGGTATTCGCTAAGCGGGTAACCAACATAGCTAACCTGGATGGTTACAGGAAGAGACGGAACAGTCAATTCATAATTGCCCTCGTTATCTGTAACAGTTACATTGCTTTTATTTTTTACCTGCACGGTAGCGCCTGCCAATGCCGTTTTTCCGTCGGCATCCAGTATCCTTCCTTTTAAGGTTTGCGCAAAATTGTTTTGGGGCAATGCTGTACCGGCAATTAATACCAGCAGGGTTACCAACAGCTTGCCGCGGTGTTGTAAGAGGAACATTTCAGTTGTTTTAGTGATAGTGATGCCATGCCGCCAATGCACTACTGACAGCATGGATTGTTAAACAGGAAATAGTATTGATTCGATTAGCCGGCATTAAACGCAGCTAAAGGAGAATATTTTTAAGTGAAGAATGATGATGCCGGGGCATAGCAGCACAGCATGGCTAATAAATTTACCACCATTTACAATACATGCATGGCAGCATACGCCCGGCAATTACTTCATCAAAGTATTTAGGCAAATGTTTGCATCAACAACAGCATGTACAACAACAATCTTGTTGTGTAAAACAGGAGGAAACAGATGGGGTGTGAAATACCACCAGGTTGGCTGCACCGGGTTGGTGCATGATGTTAGTTGTGCTCATAAACGCATTTTTCATTGGTGAATAACCAGGCCGCTTGCAGGCCCGGTTGCGCTTGTTTTAAAACCTTGTTAGTAAAACTTCTGGTGGTAAATTATTAGTCTACTAAATTGATAGGCAAAATTAAGATTTGAGATAACACTACCAAATAATTTGGAGAAAATATTTTTAAAAGCCAGTAATGGCAAGGATTGCGCGGACATTGGCTTTTTTATGGGACCAGCAGGATTGCTACTATGAGGCTTTGGTTGAGCAATCTTGCGTGGCAAAGCAGCAAGATTGGAACACTTGTACGCCATATCTTTACTGAGCAACTAAAACATTATCCCGGAGCATTACGTATACCCTTCGCATAATTCAGTTACCCAGCTACCCCCATAAGCTATACTGATACTGCAGCAGTTAGATGTTTTTCAGCATCCGCCCTAGCATAGAGTCCTTCTTCGCTACTACTGCAAATACGTGAAACAACAGCTAAATATTCTCGTTGATAAAGTATTCTTTATGCCTGCGGATAAGAAAGTAAGTCCAGGCAACATGAGCTAATAAAATGCCTGCCACTACCAGCATAACAATGCTTACATTCTCTAATAATTGCTTAGGATTTGGATGCCGAAATTGCTTGATAATTTCAAGGGCTTCAGTGGGGTTGTTCATAATGCTTATTGACTGGAAAATGATTCCCGCGGAGAATATAACAGTAACGATGGCGTTTACCTGTAACCAATCCCTGTGCTTGCGTGTACTTAGCTCTTTCTTAATAAGCACCTTTAACAAAAACCTGTTTGCATGCCATGCATAAAGCATTACAGCCAGCAATACCAGGAACTGCAATAATACCCCTGGTTCGGTAAACACAACCCCTAAAAAGAAAAAAAGCCCCATACCAAATATTGTGCAAATAACATTTACCAAAAGCGTAAGTATCCTGTACAGTGCAAATCCTTTCATAGCCATGTTTTTCAGGGCTGCAAATTGCAACAAAATAGCTAAAAGCGCTGCTAAAAATACTGGCATAGTTATTTAGTACCAACAGCATGTTCTTAATAGCTGTAATTAAACCTGCCGGCAGGTGGCTTTGCTGACTGCAGGTGATACGGGACGATACCATCTGCACAGGAGATAAACGGATTGATTATGATTGGTTCTTTCGTTGAAAGATCCAATCACAACGAATCATATTTGAAACGAAGATGCCACGAGGGTTAATGCTGGTATTTAAGTGCAATTACTTGCAAATGCAAAATTTTTATTGTTGTTGTTGCTGCTGCTGTTGCTGTCCAAAGCTTTCATCAACAAATATTTCCTCTTTAGAATCGGAAGGGGATACATGCATTTTTACATTGTTCACTTCTTCAAACACATGGCCATCCTCGTAACCAACAGAAACGTGGATGGAAAGGCGCTGTTTGGAAGGGCCCTTAAACGTACCTTTCACGGGGGTGCAATCTTTAAAACTGCGTCCTACAGCCAGCTTAATGTGGGAATTAGTGGTCCATACGTTGTTGGTAGGGTCTATACCTGCCCAGCCATAGCCGGGCATCCAGGCTTCTACCCAGGCATGGGTAGCGCCCTCGCCGCGCATGCCGCTTTTGTTGGGGCATATATAGCCGCTTACATAACGCGATGGTATGCCCAATGTACGCAGCACCTGCAGCATTACATGGGCAAAATCCTGGCAAACACCGCTGCGGTGCGCCAATATTTCATCCACGGTTGACTCTATATCCGTAATGCCTTTTATGTATTTAAAATACTTGAAAATGTATTCGCAGCATTGCTCTGTTACCTGTGCAACGCTTTTACCTGGTTCGTAAAAATGCTGTACAATTTTATCTATTTCCGGCTGCGACTGTATGTTTTCGGGCGTTGACAGCTCCAGCAACTGCAGTTTGCCTTTCATGTCCTGCTTCAGTTCATCAAAGCCGGCATGAAAATTAAACTGTATCTGGGAGGAAGACGTGGTACGCAGCACCAGCCGGCTCTCTATCACCATTTCTTTGTGCGGGGCCATCAGGCTGAAAACGCCGGCCTTATTACCCCAGTAATCTTTAAAATACTGAACATCGGGCTGGCCGCTTATGGCTGTTTCGTGAGATAATGTTTCCTGTTCTGGGCATGGATAGGGAAAGATTTTTATTTCATTCATGCTCTCTTTTACCGGTCTGTCGTACTCGTATTTAGTTACGTGATGTATCCTGAATATGGGCATTTTATATGCTTATGAATAAGAGAAAAAGTTATGCGCCACCTGTTTGCTGAATTCAAACAGTTCATAGCGTACCTCGGTTAAAAACTGCTGCAAGGTACTGCTGTTAAGGCTATCGAAATCCACATATTTTACACGGCTGTACAGGCGGCCAAATAGGCGCAAAAGAGCTTCATTATCAGGTGTCTTGTTTTCACTAACCACGGTTTCAAGGTATTTGCCTATGCGGCTTAACGAGTAAAGAACGGAGTGCGGAAAGTTTTCGTTAATCAACACCTGGTGCAATACGTTTTTGTTGTAGTTGTTGGTACGGTATGTTTTCAGGTGCAGCTCGTACCCAGACAGTGAAAGCAGCAGGTACCGCCACTGCAATATATCGTTTTGCTGTGCTATGTTGTACTGTATATCAGCGTATTGCTTGTCTGTGGTTTCCAGGGTAAGCAGGCAGCGCTCTATATAACGGCCCAGGTTCATAAAGCTCCAGCCAGTGCCCCGGGGCATGGTAATATCTGTTACACCCGTGTACAATAAGCTGTTGCGCAAAAAGTTTTCTATAGTTTCCAGCGCCGAATAGCTGGTAAGCTTATTGGGCAGGTTAGGGTTATTTACCAGGTGGTACATCTGGTTAACCTGTTCCCACACTTCTTTGGTTATATAATCCTGCACGCCCCTGGCATTTTCCCGGGCACGGGTCAGGAGTATTTTTAACGAATTAAGATTGGTGGTATCGGCCAGCAGCAGGTTTAGAGAAGCATCTGTATTATTCTCCAGCAGCGCTATTTTGTCTTCTTCCGCATGGGTAAAAGTTTCTATTACAGGGCGCCAGGTAAGGTTGTTGTTCACACCCTTATCCAGCGAAAGAATATAGATTGTTTTGGTTACCAACAGCAAGCCATCTGCCCGTTCCATATAACGGTTAAGCCAGAATAAAGAGTCAGCTATTCTACTAAGCATAGAGTATGTTTAATTTCTCTTTTAAGTAAGTTACCGGTTTCATGCTACCGGTTACTAATTGTGTAATCAAACGTTGATGTGCAAGCACACTTGCCACTTACCACTCACCTGCCTGTTTACAGGTCAACCACCCAGGTGTCTTTGCTGCCGCCGCCCTGTGATGAATTTACCACCAGCGACCCCTGCTTAAGGGCTACCCTGGTAAGGCCACCGGGCACAATCTGCACCCCGTTGGCGCCACAAAGGGCATAAGGCCTCAGGTCCACATGCCTTGGCTGAAATTTCCCATCAATAAAGCAAGGCACCGTAGAGAGCTTGATAATCGGCTGGGCAATAAAACTGCGGGGGTCCGCTTCAATCTCAGCTTTCGCCTTTACCCAGTCTTCTTCTTTTACCGTGTTGCCCATTATCATACCATAACCGCCGGACTGGTTGGTACGCTTAACCACCATTTTCTCAATATTATCAAACACATACTGGCGGGCATCTTCATTTTCTAATTCATACGTAGGCACGTTTGACAGAACGGGTTCTTCGTTCAGGTAATATTTTATCATGGCCGGCACATAAGCATACACGGCTTTATCATCCGCCACACCGTTACCCACCGCGTTTACCAGGGCCACATTACCCTTGCGGTACACGCCCATAATGCCCGGCACGCCCAACACGCTTTCCGGTTTAAATACAAGTGGGTCTATGTATTCATCATCTATGCGGCGGTAAATAACATGTACCTGCTCCAGCCCACGGGTGGTTTTCATATACACTTTGTGGTTATCAATCACCAGGTCGCGGCCTTCTACCAGCGGTATACCCATTGATCTTGCCAAAAAAGTATGCTCGTAATAGGCAGAATTATATACACCCGGTGTTAACAGCACCACCGTAGGATTGGATATCTGCTGAGGCGCAAGTGAAAGCAATATCTGGTGCAGCAGCAGCGGATAGTTGTTCACCATCCTTACTTTGTTGGCCGCCAGCATATCCGGGAAGATGCGCTTGGTAACTTCCCGGTTTTCCAGCATATAGCTTACACCACTGGGTGTACGCAGGTTATCTTCCAGTATGTAAAACTTGCCGTCATCGCCGCGTATCAGGTCAATACCGCTTATGTGCACATAAATATCATGGGGTACCTGTATGCCATGCACTTCACGGGTATAATGAGGGCAGGAGGCAATCAGTTCAGCGGGTATAATATTGTCTTTGATAATGTTCTGGTCGTTGTAAATATCTTTCAGGAACATGTTCAGCGCTTTCAGCCGCTGCTTGATGCCTTTTTCAATAGTATCCCATTCCTTGTTGGTGATGATACGGGGAATAATGTCGAAGGGAAAAATACGTTCAATGCCGGCATTGTCGCTGTAAACGGTAAAAGTAATGCCCTGGTTCATAAACAGTTCACCAGCAAGGCGGTCCTTCTGTTCCAGGTCGTTTACCTGCAGGTGCTGCAGCGCTTCGAATACTTTGGCATACTGTTCCCGGATGGTTTGCTTGTCACAGCACATTTCATCCCATATTTCTTTCGTGCAGTCGTAAGCCTGCAATAATGCCTGGGTACTCATGAGCTTTAGTTTTAAGTGTATATAAAAAAAGTTGCATAGCCCCGGTAGGGCTGCAACTTCGAAGACGGGAATGAATATAGTGAGAAATTATAAAGTGAAAAAATTTTTGCCCTGCCCTGCCAGGTCTTTGCCTGGCAGCATTGTGGCAATGGCAGCATACCCGGGTCTGAAAAGCCGCCCATTGAACCAACTGATGAACGGATTGCGACGCAAGGAATCCCGAAGTTTCGGGACCATAAAATACTGTCGCTGGTATCAAAAAATTGCCGCCGGTCTTACAGCGTTGTTTTTTTAGCCACCATAGTTAAAATAGTTCCTACGGCAACCTGTTCACCGGTTTCATCCGTTACTTCCACCAGCCATTTTACAATACCCTTAGGTACATCATTTTCGTCTTTCGCATCCTGGTTAAGTTTTTCCCTGCAGGTAAAACGCACCTGAATGGTGTTGCCGGCATATACTGGCTTGGTAAACCGCAGTTCATCAATACCGTAGTTAAGCAGTACCGGGCATTTGGCACTGTTTTCTACAAAAAGGCCTGCCGCGGCGCTTAGTATAAGGTAGCCATGGGCTACAGGCTTTTCAAACATGGTGCCTTCCAGTGAGGTAGCATCTACATGCGCATAAAAATGATCCCAGCTAAGGTTGGCGAAAGCGATAATATCACTTTCTGTAATGGTACGTTTGCCCGTGAGCAACTGGTCGCCCACCTGTACCTCTTCAAAATGCTTGCGAAAAGGGTGTATTGCATCCTGCCTGCCCGTTGCCCCCTGCTGGTAAACACCACTGATGGCGGTAATATCCGTTGGCGAACCCTGCACCGCCACCCGTTGCATGTAATGTTTTACACCGCGTATGCCGCCCATTTCTTCTCCGCCGCCAGCCCTGCCCGGCCCGCCATGCACCAATAACGGCAGCGGGGAACCATGCCCCGTACTCTCACCCGCGCAGGAGCGGTTGAGTACCAGTATGCGGCCATGGTGTGTTGCCGCCCCCAATACATATCGCCTGGCCAATTGACTGTCCGCTGTTACAATGGTAGAACAAAGCGAACCCTTACCCATACGGGAAAGATGCACCGCTTCATCCATGCCTGTGTAGGGCATCAGCGTAGCCACAGGGCCAAAAGCTTCCACCTCATGCACCGCATGGGAGAACAGGGGCCGCTGGTTTAACAGCAGCAACGGACTTACAAAAGCTCCTTTTTCCGCATCGGCGTCAATTACCTGCACACTATCCAGCGAACCATATATTACCTGGCAGGAGGCCAGTAACTTCTGTACCTGTTCCTTTACTTCTGTGCGTTGTTGTTGCCCGGCCAGGCTACCCATTCGCACTTTCTCATTCAGTGGATTACCTATACTTGTTTGTGCCAGAGCATTGCCTAAAGCAATCTTCACATCTTCCAGCTTATTGGCCGGCACAAATATGCGGCGCACAGCAGTACATTTTTGCCCTGCCTTTACCGTCATTTCCTTTCGTACTTCTTTAATAAATATTTCCCATTCCGGCATATCCGCAGTTACATCTTCTCCCAATACTATGCAGTTAAGGCTGTCTGCCTCCATATTAAAAGGCACATTTTCTTCCAGTATGCGCTTGTGAGATTTCAGCATTTGCCCCGTACCTGCCGATCCTGTAAATGTAACCACATCCTGCGCTGTTACATAGTCCAGCATATCTCCTGCAGAACCACAAACCAGTTGCAAAGCGCCATCCGGCAAAATGCCCGATGCGGCAATCTGCCGCACCACGGCTTCCGTTAAATACGATGTTACCGTTGCCGGTTTTACCACCGCCGGCACACCTGCCAGCAGGTTTACGGCTATTTTTTCCAGCATGCCCCATACAGGAAAGTTAAACGCGTTAATATGTACGGCCACACCTTCTTTGGGCACCAGCAGGTGCTGGGCCATAAAACTGCCGCCTTTGCTCAACTGGTGGGGTTCGCCATCAAGGCAAAAACTTTCGTCGGTAAATTTTCGCCGCAGCGATGCGTAGGCAAACAGGTTGCCGATGCCGCCTTCAATATCAATCCAGCTATCGTTTTTTGTGGCGCCGGTCTGGTAGCTTACAGTATAAAACCCGTCCAGGTGGTTGCGCAGGTGCAGGGCCAGCGCCCTCAGCATCAGGCCACGTTCCCTAAACGTCATGCTGCGCAGAGCAGGGTTACCTTTTTGCCTGGCATAGTTAAGAATGGCGGCAAAGTCAAGCCCGCGGGTAGTTGCCGCAGCTATCGGTCGGCCGGTGTAAGCGTTAAACAAGGTTTGCCCGTCCCCGTCTCCCGCTATCCAGCGGCCCAGAATATAGTTATCCAGTTTTTTCATACAGCATTGTTTTAGCTATTAGCCTTGACTAACATACTAATTTAAACGCAAAGGAAAGAAATGCAGGGCGCCCCCACCAAAATACAGGGCGGGCCGGGCTTTACGCTATTACTCCGCCACAAAGCCGGGCTGCGATGGCCTCAGCGGGGTAACCGCTTCAATCCCTGGCGCAAAGTGTAACACGCTGCTCTTTTCGCTTGCAGGCTATGTTAAAGTACGAGTTACGAAGTACCGGTAACATGTGAGATGTTTGATGTGGGATGTACGATGAAAACAAGTACGATGTGGGATGTACGATGTGTTTCTTCACTGTGGGATGCCTTTGCCACCCATTCACTATTCACCATTCACCACTCACCATTCACCACTCACTACTCCCTACTCACCATTCACGCCGTTAATAAAAAGCCGCCGCCTATTTACCGGCAATTTTGTAGTTTACCATCAGTTTCTCCCCTCGCCCTTTACATTCCAACAACATAAAAACTGTATTATGAAAAAAATTTTTATTGCCGTTATTACGATTGCACTATCCGCAGGTTCAGCCACCGCACAGGATGACCCGGCAGCCATGAAAAAATGGATGGATTACATGACGCCCGGCGACATGCAGAAGCTGCTTGCCCAAAGCGAAGGAGAATGGACTACTGAAAGCACCATGTGGATGGCCCCCGGCGCCCCGCCAACTACCTCAACAGGTACCTGTGTAAATAAAATGATCCTGGGAGGGCGCTACCTGGAAGCAAAATACTCCGGCAGCATTATGAACATGCCTTTTGAAGGTATCGGCAATACCGGCTACGACAATGCCAAAAAGGTTTTTATGAGCACCTGGATAGATAATATGGGCACCGGCATTATTTATATGACCGGTACCTGGGATGCCGCTACAAAAACCATTACCTCAACAGGCAAACAGGTTGACCCCATGACGGGAAAGGAAATAGACATTAAACAGGTGTATAAATTCGTGGACGACAAGCATGAGTATATGGAAATGTTCATGACGGTGGACGGACAGGAAATGAAAACCATGGAAATGAAATATACACGCAAATAACCTTACATCAACGGCCCCGCCCATGCTTTTTTGAAGAATAGGGCGGGTGGTATTGCATTTTAACCGAGCAGGTCGTAAAAAGCCTGCTTTTTTTATTTCACATTTTCATTAGTGAAAACTTGGCAGTTCTGATTATCTTGCACGCCCAAAATTGAATTTCATGGAATATAGCAAAATTATTTCCGTTACTGGTTTAGGAGGTTTGTTTGAATTGGTTGGCAGCAAAAACGACGGGGCCATTGTACGCTCCCTGGAAGATAAAACAACAAAATTCGTGTCATCACGTGTGCATAGCTTTTCTCACCTGGAAAGCATTGAAGTATTTACTATAAGGGATAATGTAAACCTGGTAGATGTGCTTAACGCTATGACTGCCAGCAGCGAAGCATTACCCAATGCCAATGATGCCGCCGCGGTTAAAGCCTATTTTCAAAAGGTTTACCCTGATATGGACTTTGAACGCGTTTACGCCAGCGACATGAAAAAAATAGTAAAATGGTTTACTGTTTTAAAAAACAACGATATTGAAATAAAGCTGCGTGAGGCGGATGAAGAAACTGAAGAAACAGCCGAAGAAGTTGAAACTGAAACAGAACAGGCAGAAGCTGCTGCCCCCAAAGTGAAAGCTGAAAAGCCTAAAGAAGCCGCTGAAGCTGTTGCCGTAGCAGAAGAAGAGGCCCCGGCAGCCAAAAAGAAGGCAAAAGCCTCCGCCAAAAAAGAGGAAGAAGCAACAACAGAAGTTGCCGCCGATGAAGCACCTAAGAAAAAAACAGCTAAAAAGAAAAAAACAGAAGAATAACTTTTAATAGCCGGCCTGCCAACAGGCCGGTTATAATTTATATCAACATCCGCCTGCCCATTTGTAAGCATCATATTCTCCACCGCAGGTATGCCGGGCCAGTGTTAATTCTCTTACCGGGCCTTATATAAACCCAACCGGCCAGTAAACCTGCCTTAAACAAATTCTTTATTATGACAGCCGATATAAAAAAACTGCACCGTTCTTTTTTACCGGAAGACTTTAAGGTAACTACCTGGGATGCGCTGGAACCTTATTTTCAGCAGTTGCTAAGCCGGGAAATAAACAGCATGGAAAGCCTGGAACAGTGGCTGAAAGACATGAGCGAAGTAGAGGCGGCCGTTAGCGAAGATGCCTGCTGGCGGCAGATTAAAATGACCTGCGACACCACCGACAAAAGCCTGGAAGAAGCGTTTACCTATTTCTGCATGGAAATACAGCCCAAGCTGCAGCCTTATGCCGATAAGCTTAACAGGAAGCTGGTGGACAATGAATTTACCCAACAACTTGATAAGGATAAATACTTCACCTACCTGCGCAGCGTTAAAAAAAGCATTGACCTTTTTCGTGAAGCCAATATTCCGCTGCAGGCTGAGTTAAGCGTGATGCAGCAGCAATACGGTGTTATTAGCGGCCGTATGACTGTAGAAGTTAAAGGCCAGGAATATACCCTGCAGCAGGCTTCCAAATTTCTGGAAGACCACGACAGGGCGCTGCGGGAAGAAGTGTACCGCAAAATACAGGAACGCCGCCAACAGGATAAAGCCACGCTGCACGATTTATACACACAACTGGTAGCCAAAAGAGACCAGGTAGCTAAAAACGCCGGTTTTGCCAACTACCGGGATTATAAGTTTGTGGAACTGGGCAGGTTTGATTATACCCGGGAAGACTGCCTGCAATTTCATGAAGCAGTAAAGCTGCATGTACTGCCGCTGGTAGCCAGCATACAGCAACGAAAAAAGGAAAAACTGGGCCTGGATACCCTGCGCCCCTGGGATACCGAAGCCGAACCGGAAGGTGTAATGCCGCTGCACCCGTTTGAGGGTGGCCGCGAACTGCTGGCGAAAACAGAAAAATGTTTTGAGGAACTGAACCCCTTCTTTGCCAATTGCCTGCGCAAAATGGATGAACTGAAGCATTTTGACCTGGACAGCCGCAAAGGCAAAGCACCGGGCGGCTATAATTGTCCGCTGGCGGAAAGTGGGGCCCCTTTTATTTTTATGAACGCCGCCGGCCAGATGGGCGACGTAACCACGATGGTGCATGAAGGCGGCCACGCCATCCATTCCTTCCTGGCACACCCGCTGGAGTTGAGTGCCTTTAAGGAATACCCCATGGAAATAGCGGAAGTGGCCAGCATGGCGATGGAGCTGTTCAGCATGAACCATTGGGAAGCTTTTTTTGATAATGCGGAAGACCTGAAAAGGGCAAAAGAACACCAGTTGGAGCGGGTAATTACCATCTTCCCCTGGATTGCCACCATTGACAAGTTTCAGCATTGGGTGTATGAAAACCCTGCACATACCATAGAAGAACGTACGGAAAAATGGATGGAAATTCTCAATGAGTTTTCAACCAATACCATTGACTTCAGCGGCCTGGAAGAATACCGAAAAACCGGCTGGCAACGCCAGTTGCACCTGTTTGAAGTGCCTTTTTATTACATTGAATACGGCATTGCCCAGTTGGGCGCCATTGGTATGTGGATGCAGTACCAGCAAAACCCGCAGGAGGCCCTGCAGAACTACATCAATGCACTTAGCCTTGGCGGTACCAAAACATTGCCTCAATTATATGAAGCGGCAGGCCTGAAATTCGATTTTTCGCCTGCTCATATAAAAACACTGATGGAGTTTGTAAAAGGGGAAATGGATAAGTTGTAAGACAAATAAAGTTGCTGCCGCCCTACGGGCGGCAGATTTTTTTTAGATAGCTTTTTTGTCTCCAGTCTTTTGCATTAAAACCTGTTACACCTGCTTCTGCCACCGACAGGTGCCAGAAGCATAAACAAGCTGCTGAGAGTCCACAAAACCTGCCACACCCGCTTCTGCCGCCGATAGGCGCCAGAAGCATTAAAAAGCCGCTGTACATTTTTTACAGCTTTTGCAATTGAAGAAGGATTTGCCGGGCTCTTGATAGGCTACGTGTCTGGCAGCAGAGCTGGCAGACACTATACCCGAAGCCTGTTACACCCGCTTCTGCCACCGACAGGTGCCAGAAGCATTAAAAAGCCGCTGTACATTTTTTACAGCTTTTGCAATTGAAGAAGGATTTACCGGGCTCTTGATAGGCTACGTGTCTGGCAGCAGAGCTGGCAGACACTAAAAACCGAAGCCTGCTACACCCGCTTCTGCCACCGACAGGTTCCAGAAGCATTAAAAAGCCGCTGTACATTTTTTACAGCTTTGCAATTGAAGAAGGATTTGCCGGACTCTTGCTTGGCTACGTGTCTGGCAGCAGAGCTGGCAGACACTATACCCGAAGCCTGCCACACCTGCTTCTGCCACCGACAGGTGCCAGAAGCATAAAAAAGCCGCTGTACATTTTTTACAGCTTTTGCAATCGAAGAAGGATTTGCCAGACTCTTAATGGGCTACGTGTCTGGCAGCAGAGCTGGCAGACACTAAAACCTTACCTTTAGCCCCCTTCTACACCATCTTCATACCCCGCATTTAAATTGTCGCCATGAGGTATTTCAGCAGGTTAAGGCTTTTGTTAAAACAACGGTTCGATCTTATACACAACGAAAGAATGAAGCTGGGCTTACTGCAGGCTTTCCCATTCTGGATAGCATCTCTTCTTACCGGTTTGGTTGCTGTTCTGTACGCCAAAATGTTTGCATGGGCAGAAGAGCTTTCCGCGGCCATATTTGGGTGGCATCACTGGCTGATATTTATACAGGCGCCCATATTTATTTTTATCGGCTGGTGGCTGGTCAAACTGTTCGCCCCCGCCTCAAGGGGCAGCGGCATTCCCCAGGTAATGGCGGCTATTGACATAGTAGACAAAAACCCTAAAAGCGATGTAACCAGCCTGCTAAGCCTTAAAGTAGCCGCCACAAAAATCGCTTCCAGCCTGTCTATGGTATTGGGCGGCGCGGCTGTGGGGCGTGAAGGTCCAACCATACAAATTGCCGGATCGGTGTTTAAGTTTGTGTATGCACTTATACCTGCCGGCTGGCCCAAAGTGGCAAAGCCCAATATGATTGTTGCCGGCGCAGCCGCGGGGTTAGCCGCCGCTTTTAACACACCGCTTGGCGGGATAGTTTTTGCTGTGGAAGAGCTTTCGAGATCACATATCAGCTTTTACAGAACCGCCCTGTTCTCCGCCGTTATTATTGCCGGTTTAACCGCCCAGGCCATGTTGGGGCCGTACATGTACCTGGGTTACCCGCAGGTAGATGGCCTGTCCTGGTACATACTGTTTATTGTTGTAATCGTGGCTATACTGGGTGGTATTGCAGGCAGTTATATGTGCCAGCTTATTATTAAAGTATTGCGATGGAAGGCAAGAACACTTACCAGCACCAGGCAAAACCTATTCTTTTCGGTGGGCTGCTCATTGCTACTGGCGTCGGGGGCATTTTTCGTAAGCCATGCCATAGTGGGTTCCGGTAAAGAAATTATGCAGCAATTACTGTTTACCGATGTTAAAACCAATGAGTGGTATGTATTTCCGCTAAGGTTTATCGGCCCGCTGTTAAGCTTTACTACCGGTGGCGCGGGTGGTGTGTTTGCCCCCGGCTTAACGGCCGGCGCCTGCATTGGCGCATCTGTGGCAGACTGGTTTAACCTGCATGCCACAGATGCCAACCTGCTTATACTTGCCGGCATGGTTAGTTTTCTTACAGGCATTACCAGAACGCCTTTTACTTCGGCCATCCTGGTATTGGAAATGACAGACAGGCACTCTGTAATATTTCACCTGATGGTGGCAGGTTTAATTGCCGGCCTTGCATCGCTGCTGGTAGATAAAAAATCTTTTTACGACCACCTGAAGCATGATTACCTAAAGGAATTTAAGAACAGCGCTCCGCATGGTTAGTTCCTCATCCCTGTTGTTTGGGGCAGGATTTTTTTATGTACCCGGCAGCAGGAACAAATATGAGGCTTTACTGTAGCCTGTCCCGAGAGGAACGATTCGGGATCGCACTCGTGTACTGTTTGGTTCGCTGCGCAGCTTTTCCCACCGGGTAGATATCTGCTGCTGCCACCCGCTTCTGGCACCTGTTGGTGGCAGAAGCATTAAGAAGCCGATGTGAGTTTTTTTACAGCTTTTTCAACTGGAAGAGGATTTGCCGGGCTCTTGAAAGGTTACGTGCCTGGCAGCAGAGCTGGCAGACACTATCCGGGCTGAAAAGCCGAATAGCGTACAAGGCGTACAAGTGAGTGACACAACGAAGTTTAATGGATGTTACCGCTGCCGGTCCCCAAAAAAAGCGGCATGGCTTATGCCATGGCTATTTGTGAAACCAAACCAGTGTTTTATCGTTGGGATCGGCATTGTAGTTAATGCAAAGTTCTTCTCCCTTTTTTACGGCTTTTACGGTTTTAATGGTCATCAGCCGGGCTTCAAAGTCCATCTCGTATTCGCAGTTGGATGCGTAGTCGTGGTTATACATGGATACATAGCCCAGCGCCATGCAACCCAGCTTGCGTGTTTTACCCCATTCGAATATGTAGTGAAAGAGTTTTGTTTTTTCTATGTCTTTGCGCTCCTGCACGGTAAGCACTATTACAGGAGAAATTTCAAGTACGGTATTGGCGGCAATATTCTTTGTGGTAAATACACCCCTGCCACCTTTGGGGCTGGGGGCGATAACTAAATTCGGTAACATCATGTTGCTTGCTATATGGCGGCAAAATAATAAAAATGCGGATTGAACCATGTTTCAAGGGCTGTATTATTTAATTTGCAAGCATGAGCTACCAGGAAGAACAGGATACTTTATTTGAGCAGTTTGAAGAAATAATTAAGCGTGACGACAAAATTGAGATCCGCGATTTCCTGAATGACCAGAACATTAGCGATGTTGCAGCGCTTTTGGGCGAATACCCCGAATACGAATCGCAGATTATTGCCGGCATGGCCATACACAGGGCTTCTAAAGTGTTTAAGATCCTCGACCTGTCTGCCCAGAAACGCATTATTAAAGAATTACCTTCTTTTAAAACAGCCGAGCTTTTAAATGAACTGCCGGCGGATGACCGTACCGATTTTCTGGAAGAACTGCCCAAAGAAGTTTTACGCGACCTGATTAAACTGATTGACCCTGAAGAGCGAAAAATTACGCTTTCCCTGCTTGGCTATCCTGAAGATAGTGTGGGCCGCCTGATGACGCCGGACTATGTGTACGTTTACCAGCATAATACAGTGGATGAAGTGTTTACCACCATACGCCGTGTAGCTAAAAGCAGCGAAACGGTTGATGTGATTTATGTAATTAACGAAAAGGGCGAACTGGTAGACGATATACGGATACGCGACGTAATACTGGCAGCACCGGACAAGCGTATGGACGAGCTGATTGACAGCCGTGTAATTGCCCTGAACGTAAATGATGACCAGGAGCATGCCAGCCAGGTATTTAAAATGAATAACCGTGTAGCCCTGCCGGTAACGGATGACAATAACATTTTACTGGGCATTGTTACGATTGATGATATGTTGTGGGTTGCCAACGAGGAGTTTAGTGAGGATATGCAGAAAATGGGCGGTACCGAAGCGCTGGACGAGCCTTATCTTGATATGCCGTTGTTTAAACTGTTCCGCAAGCGGGTAGGATGGCTGATAGTATTGTTTTTAGGTGAAATGCTTACCGCTACTGCAATGGGATATTTTGAGGATGAGATTGCCAAAGCAGTGGTGCTGGCACTGTTTGTTCCGCTGATTATATCCAGCGGCGGCAACAGCGGCTCGCAGGCAAGCACGTTGATTATACAGGCTATGGCAGTAGGCGAAATTTCCATTGCAGACTGGTGGCGGGTAATGCGCCGGGAAATATCCAGCGGCATTTTGCTGGGCACTGTATTAGGCATTATTGGTTTTATAAGGGTGGCGGTATGGCATGCCATTGTACCGGCTGTATACGGCGAGCATTGGATGATGATTGGTTTTACGGTTGGCCTGTCTTTAATAGGCGTGGTATTATGGGGCACATTAAGCGGCTCTATGCTGCCAATGCTGCTGAAGAAACTTGGGGCCGACCCTGCGGTATCTTCCGCCCCTTTTGTGGCTACCCTGGTAGATGTTACCGGCCTGGTTATCTACTTTAGTGTGGCCTACCTGTTTTTAGAAGGGCTGCTGCTGTAGCAGGGGCATTGCTAATAATCCAGCTCCAGCCCCAGCCTGTTCTTTAGTTCCATTACCAGCGGGTATTGCTCGGCAATGCGGTCAAGGCGCTGCCTGCTGTTAAGAGCAAGGTGCAGGGGCACATCTTCTTTCTCCCCTTCTTCTACAGTAATCCTGAATGTAATGGCCCGGTTGTTAAATGCCTGCTGAATTTCATCCGTCAGCATCATTTTTTCCTGTTCAATAAACTTCTGCTGTATGGGCGCCAGTACGGTAACAGTAAAAAGGTTATCCTCATCAATAGCCAGCCGGGCGGTTTTAAAAGTATTAAAGGCGGTAAATTTTTGCTGTTGTTCCAGTTTGGAGCCGTACCTGCTCCATACCTGGTAAAGTTTATTTATTTCCAGCGGCTCGGCTTCTTTTATCTCTTCAATCAGGTACCTGTCGCCATAACGTTCCCGCAGTCCGTCCAGCAGGCTTCTTTTAGATTTTGGCGCAAGGGTGGTAGTGGCTGGTGTGGCGGCAGGCTCTGCCACCATTGCCCTGGCGGTTTCTACCCTGTTAACGGGTGTGCGGGCTGTGGGTGGCGCAGCCGGCTGTTCCTGTATAAATAGTTTTGAAGAGGGTGCAGGTGGGGCCTGTTGCGCCGCATTTTTGGCCTGCAACGACGGAATGCTCCGTGTTTTATAAGCTACCGGGCCATCAAGCCGTTTTTTTTTAACAACTGAGCCATTATCGGCGGCAAGCTCAAGCGCTTGTTGCAAAAAATTGAGCTTGATGATAGTAAGCTCCACATGCAGCCGCTTGTTGCGGGCCATTTTAAAGTTTATTTCCGCTTCGTTCAATATGTTCAGGGCACTTACCAAAAAAGACATGCCTGTAGCCGCGGCAGTGTCAGTATATTTCTGCTGCATCCCTTCCACTACATCCAGCAGGGCGGCGGCGCGGGGGTCTTTACATACCAGCAGGTTGCGTATAAATTCCGCAAAACCATTCAGCACCAGGTCGCCCTCAAAACCCTTGCGGTTTATTTCATCGTACAGCAGCATGGCGCCAGCCATATCCTGTTGTAACAAATGTTCCAGCAGGCGAAAATAGTAGTCATGGTCAAGAATGTTCAGGTGCTCCAGTGTGTTCTGGTAGGTTACCGTGCCATTGGTAAAGCTTACAATTTTATCCAGTATGCTCAGGGCATCCCGCATACAGCCTTCGCTCTTTTGGGCTATTACCTGCAAAGCGCCTTTTTCAGCTTTCAGTTCTTCCTTCCTTACAATTTCTTCCAGGTGTTCAACCGTATCGTTGGAGGTGATGCGCTTAAAGTCGAAAATCTGGCAACGGCTTAAAATGGTAGGCAGTATCTTATGTTTTTCCGTAGTGGCCAGTATAAAAATGGCGTAAGAAGGTGGCTCTTCCAGCGTTTTCAAAAACGCGTTAAAGGCGCTGGCGCTAAGCATGTGCACCTCATCCACAATATACACTTTGTACTTGCCGGCCTGCGGTGCAAACCTAACCTGCTCTACCAGGCTGCGTATATCGTCTACGGAGTTATTGCTGGCAGCATCCAGCTCGTGTATATTAAGCGAAATACCGTCGTTAAAGCTTTTGCAGGAGTGGCACTGGTTGCAAGCCTCGCCATCCGGCTGCAGGTTTTGGCAGTTAATGGTTTTTGCAAGAATGCGGGCACAGGTTGTTTTGCCCACGCCACGGGGGCCACAAAACAAAAAAGCATGCGCCAACTGGTTATTCTTAATAGCATTTTTTAATGTGGTGGTAATATGCCCCTGCCCTACCACGGTATCAAAAGTCTGGGGCCTGTATTTTCTTGCAGAAACTATAAACTTTTCCATAGCAGGTTGCAAGATAAGGAGAAGCAGCGGCTTAGCGGAAAGGAAGGCAGGTTGAGTTTTGCACAGGGCAATATAAGCTGTTAGTATAAAGCTGCGGTCCATGAGCCCGCTTTATTATCATCCATTTTTTTCTTACACATCAGCCGTATTGCATGTAACCTCCGGCAGGCGTAAACTATAAGCCGGCCGCCACCTTCATCATTTTTCATTTTCCATTCCCTGCACTTCACTCCCATTACCTGTTACCTGTTCATTAATTCCCCCGATAGTTTCAGGTTAATTAGAAAAAACAACCTAAAATCGTGGTTCAGACAAATTGTTTGTTTAAATTCAACCAACGGAAACCAATTCATCACTTCAAATTTTCCTTATGAAAAAAATCGGCGTATTGTTCGGCCAGGAAAGAACTTTTCCGCAAGGATTTATAGACCGGGTTAACAGCAAAAATGTAGAAGGGGTTACGGCAGAAGCTGTAACAATCAACAAAGTAGCACAGGGAGACCCCACAGAATATGCCGTTATCATAGACCGTATCAGCCAGGATGTTCCCTTTTACCGGGCCTACCTTAAAAACGCCGCATTGTGCGGTACAGCGGTTATCAACAACCCGTTCTGGTGGAGTGCCGACGAGAAATTCTTCAACAACTGCCTGGCCACAAAAATTGATGTACCGGTGCCTAAAACCGTTATCCTTCCTTCCCGCGACCTTCCGCAGGATACCACCGACCAGTCTTTCAGCAACCTGGCTTACCCGCTTGACTGGGAGGCCATCTTCAGCTACACAGGTTTTCCCGCTTATATGAAGCCTTTTGCAGGTGGTGGCTGGAAGAATGTGTACAAACTTACCAGCATAGATGACTTTTTTGAAAAACATGCCGAAACCGGCCAACTGGTAATGTTGTTACAGGAAGAAATTGTTTTTGAAGAATATTACCGCTGCTATTGCATTGGCGGCAAGTATGTGCGCATCATGCCTTACGAGCCCCGTAACCCGCACCACCTGCGCTATGCGGCCAGCTTTAGCCCGTCGCCGGAAAAGCATAAAGAAATGGAAGATATCGTACTGCGCATCAACCGTTTCCTGGGTTACGATTTTAATACGGTAGAACTGGCCCTTCGCGATGGCGTGCCTTATGCCATAGATTTCTGCAACCCTGCCCCAGATGCCGACCGCAACAGCGTTGGCGAAGAAAACTTTGCCTGGGTAATAGAAACGGCCGCCAACTATGCCATAGAAAAAGCATTGGCACAAGAACCCGGTAAAGACAATTTAACCTGGGGCGAGTATATTAAACGCAGCAGTGCCGGCCAGGCGCTTTATCCGTAGTCTGAATGAAAGCCTTTATAAATTACGCTTAAAAATTTCTTTTTTAAATGCAGGCATGGCCTGCATTTAAATTTTAGGAAAGATATTTAGGGCGCCTGCCAGGGCACCGGGCTATCCGCTATTACTCCGCCACAAACCAGCCGCACAAGGCTTCAGCGGGGTAACCGCTTCTATCCCTGGCGCGGTGGTGACACAGCACAACAAATAGCCTGGCGTTTGTAGTGCCGCAACTTAAATATGGCGGGGCTGGCGCCCTGCTGCTTAAAAAACTAAAATCCAGTTATTCTATGAAGTTACGTTGTACTCTTAAAAAAGCAGTTGCTGTACTATTTCCATTTCTTATCAGCTCCCATCAACTTGTTGCCCAGGATTTTGAGATTCAGTTAAGTGAAAAATTAGAAAGCCAGTCAAAATTCTTTAATGCTGGTGCTTTTGTGAAAGCACTCCCAGCATACGATGGCAGTTTTATTGCCATGTTTACTAAACCAAGCAAGAAACGATCCGGGCCTGATGAGATATATACGCTAATGTCTTTTGACGGCAAGCTGCAGGCAGATAAAGAAAAGGATTTGGATGATCTTTTTAGCAAGGACGGCGATTTGCTTGATTTTGTTAGAATAGAAAACAAATACTACCTGCTAACCAGGGAAGTACAATGGAAAGAAAAAACTATATCTGTGTATGCGCACAGCCTTGATCCGGTTACGTTAACGATGGGAAATCCGCATACTGTAGCTTCTTTTGACATATCCAACGATGAAGCTAACATAGATGCTGTTCGTAGCGGAGGTTCGGTTCCCGATATGTTTAACGTAGGTATAATCTATTCAAGAGACTCAATAAAGTTGGGCTTGTACCATTTTCCCAGGGCGAAGAAGAAAAAGATGCCTAAAACAATGGAGTTTTATGTGTTTGATAAGCAACTGGCGAAAATCACCTATAAAAATTTTGACTTTTCCGTTCCGGAAAGTAAAATTGACGTAAACAGTATTGATGTGGATATGGAAGGCAGAGCCTATGTTTATTACGATCTATATGAAGAAAAAGATACCAAAGATTTTAAAAGGGAGGATGGAGAAAAAGTACCTTCTTACAGCTCTCACCTGAAGGTTTTTAACGGTGATAACTATAAAGACATTCTTATTGAAAACGACAGGCATTACATAAAGAAAATAATAGTAGGCTATGATGCTGCCGACAAGGTAATTTTGTATGGCTTGTATAAAAATCTTCATAAGGGCAATTATGCAGGTATTTGCCGTTCAGATCTTGGCAATGGAGACAAATCATCTTTTTCTTACACAGAATTTCCACAGGAATTATTAGACAAGTTAGATAGGCTTGGCGAGGCAAAAAATGATGGAAATAAAAAAGGGATTGTTATAAATTTTGTTATCCGGCAGGGCATTACTACTAACCTGGGTAACACACACATAATACTTGAGTGTATTAAAAATGCAGATGTGTCCAGTAGTGGGCGCCCATTGGTTAAACGAACCTACAGCAGCCTGTTAGTTGCAACATTTAAGGCGAATGGAGTAACAACCTTTACTTGCATACCAAAAAAGCAAATTGGTTTCTTTTCACCCGGTTACGGAACAGTTTATTATAGCCATAGTCCAATAAAGCTATACTTATATTCTTTCGAATCTGCTTATTTTGAAGATAGATTGTTGTTGTTCTATAATGATGATGAAGACAATCTTACCCTTGAGGAAGATGAAAAACCGGATGCCGCTAAAAAAGTAAAAAAACTGGTATTTACCTGTGCTATATTATCCCACGATGGCAAGCTGCTGGAAAAGAAGATTGCTATGCATAGTAAAGACTATGACGGCTTTATAACCGGCTCTGATTTCTTTGAAATTGGCCCCGATAAGTACGCAATTTTTGCCTTTAAAACGGGCTTTTATAAGTACAGCGCAAAACTGGGTACACTTACCATAAAATAAATTTTCAACAAGTTTAGGGAATGCTATTTTGTATGTATCTTGAAAACTGTTGCTTGCAAGAACAGCGCATCCGTTATTGTTGAAAACAAACTAAAAAACAGTTATGGCAAATATCAGCTACCGTCATTTTACGCTGGGGGTTGAGGAAGAATACATGGTGATAGACCCATCTACCCGGGAACTTAAAAGCCATGAGCAAAAAATTGTTACTGAGGGCCAGAAAGTAATAAAAGACAAGGTTAAAGCAGAAATGCACCAGGCTGTGGTGGAAGTGGGTACCGATATATGCCAGAATGTAGATGAAGCCTATAACGACGTACTTACCCTGCGCAAAACCATTTCGCAAATTGCCGGAGACCTGGGCTTATGGGTAGGCGCAGCAGGCACGCACCCCTTCAGCCACTGGGAAAGCCAGTTGATTACTGATCATGCCCGCTATAACGAAATTGTAAACGAATTACAGGAAGCTGCCCGCAGCAACCTTATTTTTGGGCTGCATGTGCACGTGGGTATGGAAGACCGCAAAATGGCCATCCACATTGCAAATTCTGCCCGCTATTTTCTGCCGCATGTGTATGCGCTAAGCACCAACTCCCCTTTTTGGGAGGGCCGCAAAACGGGCTATAAATCTTACCGCACCAAGGTGTTTGATAAATTTCCACGTACTGGCATACCGGATTATTTTGAAAGCATAGAATCTTATGAAAACTATGTGAACCTGCTGATTAAAACCAACTGCATAGATAACGCCAAAAAAATCTGGTGGGATTTACGGGTGCACCCCTTCTTTAATACAGTTGAGTTCCGCATTTGCGATATACCCATGACGGTGGATGAAACCATTGCCATAGCAGGGTTATTCCAGGCTATTTGCGCCAAGCTGTACAAATTGCGCAGCCAGAACATGAACTTTATTATTTACCAGCGTGCCCTGCTGAACGAGAATAAATGGCGGGCCAGCCGGTACGGTATTGACGGCAGCCTTATTGATTTTGGCAAAGAAACAGAAGCCAGCACCCGTGGGCTTATTTATGAGCTGCTGGATTTTGTGGATGATGTTGTTGACCAGTTGGGTAACCGCCATGCCATTAACTATATTCACAAAATGCTGGAGAACGGCACCGGTGCAGACAGGCAGCTAAAAGTATATGAAGAAAGCAAGAGCCTGGTTAGCGTGGTAGATTATATTCATGACAGTTTCCTGGGTTAAAATTAATGCGGGGCTTGCTTCTATACTGAATGTATGATGCGTCTGTCTTCGCTATATTGAACAATGCACAGAACCCTTCGTTTGCCCAAGGCAGGCTACTGGGGCAATTGGTGAATAGAATTACCGCAGTACAAGAGTGCGACGCAACGATGTTTCATAGTAATTCCTCCTGCCGGGCCCATAAACATAAAAACATTATTCCACCAGCTCATACATGCCTATTTCAGCCAATTGAGGAGTCGCACGGCTGTCTCTGTTTTCAACCGTACTTTATCAATGATTATATCATCAAATTTCAGCAGCCTTTTGCAACCAAGGGTGGTGCCAGGTGCAAAGGTTTTCCATTCACCAGCCAGCAACATTCGCCCCTCATCCCCCTACAGGGCGGGCTAATCCAGGTACCACTTTTTATAACGCAGCAGCGCTTCAAGAAAATAGTAATCCGCATAGGTTAAGGGCACATCCACCTCGCTGTTATAAGGCAAAGCACCCACGCTGTGCATAAGCAGGAAACCACCGTTGGTACCCGCTTCTGCACGGTAAGCACCAGATGACAAGGTACGCAACATGGTTTCAGCAGAGGATACGAATTGCTTCTTTTCCGCCCCGTTTACAAACGTTGAAAGCTCCAGCAACGCGGATGCAAAGAGGGAAGCCGCAGAGGCATCCCGCAGTGCATCTGGTATGCCCGGTGCATCAAAATCCCAGTAGGGCACTTTGTCCTGCGGAAGGTTGGGGTTATTGAGTATAAAACCGGCCAGGTTGCGTGCCAGGTTAAGGTAACGTTCATCTTTTGTAAAACGGTACATCATGGTATAGCCGTACAAAGCCCATCCCTGCCCCCTTGCCCAGGCAGATGAATCTGCCGCACCCTGCGCCGTGGTTTTGCGGGATACCTGGCCCGTGGCCAGGTTATAGTCCAGCACGTGGTATGCGCTGTAATCTGGCCTGAAGTGGTTGGCCAGTGTTGTATTGGCATGGGTAATTGCTATGTTTGAAAATGTAGCGCCACCACCATTGAGGCTGGCCCATTCCAGCAATTCCAGGTTCATCATGTTATCTACAATAACGGGACATTTAAAGCTCTTACCGGAATCCCACGACTGTATGGCCTTGATGGACGGGCGGTAACGTGTTGTAAGGGCGGCCGCGGCATCCAGCAATATGGGCTTATAAGCCGGGTTGTTGGTAATGCGGTAGGCATTGCCGTAACTGCAGTACATCATAAAACCTAAATCGTGGTTGCCGGTATAATGGCGGTTGGGTTCAATAATCTGCAGGGCCCTCTCCGCTTCCTGCCGGATGTTTTGGTTACCGGTATATTCATAAATATACCAGAGGCTGCCAGCATAAAAACCACTGCACCACCATTGTATATCGCTGCTTACCAGCTTTTGTGTTTTTGGGCTAAACGTTTTGGGCATAGAATCTTTCGGCAACAGGCTGGCCATATAGGCATACTGCTTTTCGGCAAAGCGCAGGTTGTCCTCAATAAGGGATTTCATATCCGGCTGGGCATAGAGGCAGCATGCCATACAACACCCCATTACGGCGACAAACAGTTTTTTCATATCGAAACAAATTACTGAGCTACTATTTTGCAAGCCAATTACAGACCGGCAGCAACTTTGCATGAAACATTAAGCAGTTACGCTGATGCCACAGGTAAGCAGAAATAAATATACCATGTTTTGATGATATCAAAACTTTCTATATACCGTCCTTTTTAAAGTCTTCAACTTACACTACAAGCTGTTTGTGCTGCAGCAGCGTGCTGCACTTTCGGGTGAGGGATTGCAGCGGCTACCCCGGTGAGGCCATCGCAGCAGGGGCTTGTGCCGGAGTAATAGCGGAAAGCCCGACCCGAGGGACTAGGGACACCCCCTGAAAATGTTAGATGTACGATGTGGGATGTACGATGTAAAAAGTACGAGTTACGAAGTACGAAGTACTTACTTTTTGTTAGATGTAAGATGTGGGATGTACGATGTAAAAAGTACGAGTTACGAAGTACAAAGTACTTACTTATGTTAGATGTACGATGTGGGATGTACGATGTAAAAAGTACGAGCTACAAAGTACGTATACATGTAACCCGATTACCACGCACACCTTTTACACCACTCCCCCCATCAAAGGGTCTGTCCTGGATACATCGCCGGTTTCTACCCTGCCGGCAAATTGTTTTTTGAAGGCATCGTAACCATTTGCAGTGATGCTTACATCGTACCAGCCAAACGACCCAGACAGATTAAACACAACTTCTGCCTTGCTGTTGGCAGCGATGCTTTTTGTTTTGCTGCCGGTTTTATAACTATTGTCTGCAAGCGTTACTGTTATGGGTTTGCTGCCATTGTTGCGGATAGAGAACATTACATTGCCCGTAAACTTACCGGTGACTTTATTTTTTTCGTAACCGCATGTTATGTGCAGCAAAGGATCTTCGGTATTGCCCTTGAACATGCGGTAAAACCCATTGGGGCCATATACAGCCAGGTGATAATTGCCGTTATCGAAATTACCGAGCGCCCATTCATCATGCAGTTCATCGCCGGCGGTTACTGCATAATCCCGGCTGGTAAGTAACTGCCGCTGGTAGGCGCTAAGTGCATATACATTAAAAGGCGCACCGGCAGAAGACTGCCCGAACAACTTATTGCCCGCTTTAAAACTAATGTTGAATTTGCCGGCAGCTTTATTGAGGTTACCATTTACATAAAGTTCATATGGCAGTGCGCAGGCAGGCCTTATACCTTTTTCCTGCCGTGGCAGAGGGGATGCTGCAGCCCCGTTGTTAACGGCAGCAATTTCATCTTCAGTTAGCTTTTTATACCCGGGCAAATTTTTAAACTGCGCATTGTTGATAAGCTGTATAAATGCATCCTTATCAACAAATGGCGGCGTTTCAATTTTCTGGCCACTGTATGGGCGAAACACCGATGTAAGGTTACCACATACGGTGCGGCGCCATTGGGTAATATTGGACTCGGTGATTTTTTTACCGGTTTTCTTTTCCAGGAAAGTTTCCAGGAACTGGAGTGAGGAAGTATGGTCGAACACTTCAGAGCACACATAACCGCCGCGTGTCCAGGGGGAAGCCACCACCATCGGCACCCTGAAACCAAGGCCAATATTGCTTTCACGCATGCCCCTGGCGCTTGACTGCTCGTTACGGCGCACAAACTCAACTGAGGTATCTATGCCTGCGGAAACCTTGCCTGTGCCGGGCATATAGGGATTGGGTGCGCCAAAGGGCGGCACATGGTCAAAATAGCCATCGTTTTCATCGTAGGTTAAAACAAAAATGGTTTTCTTCCATACTTCCGGGTTTTGTGTAAGTATGTCCATTACTTCACTTACGTACCATGCGCCAAACCAGGGCGAATCAGGGTGGTCTGAAAAATGCTGTGGCGCACATAACCATGATACCGTAGGCAATTGCCCATTTTTTACATCCTGCCTGAACTGGTGCAATACATCGCCTTTTGGTATATCCATCTGCCGCTGTACGTTGCCATCATTGTATTGTATTTTGGTTAGCTGGTGATAATTGGGGTCGTTACGGTTATTGGTAAAAGCCTTTGTATGCAGGTTTTTTTCAAGAGAAGAAAGGTTTTTATACGCTTCTGCTGTATCGGTAGCGATGGCTTTTTGCGTGGCTGCCAGTTGCTTCTTTTTCCATTTTAACAGCCTGCGCATCTTTAGTATTTCATGCTTGTGTACCTCGGGTTCTTTAGCCGTTGCCAGCCTGGTTTCTATGTCCTGTATATCTTTCTCCAACTTTTGCAGTTTAACAGGCAAATGGGCGATTACTTCCGGTGCCAGGTTTACATGATAGCGTTTAAAATACTCCAGCGGGTTATCGCCAAAATTATCCAGCCAGGGCTGCGCTTCATCCAGACCGGTATCAGCATAAATTTCATTCTGGTACACCTTCCATGATATGCCGTTTTCTTCCAGGCGTTCGGGATAAGTCTTCCAGTCAACCAGGGTATGGTGTTCCGCGTTTTCGTTCCACACATTGGCCTGCGCAGCAGCTTCCATTTGTGCACGTATGGTGCCTGTCCAAAAATATAACCTGTTTGGGGTAGTGCCTGTAAGGGATGAACAAAAGTGCTGGTCGCAAACGGTAAAAGCATCGGCCAGGGCATAGTAAAAAGGAATATCTGCCCGGTTATAATAGCCCATGGTAAGCGGCATGTCTTCAAATTCATCACCGGGGTCTTTTACCTCAATCCATTTATCAATACGGCCACCATTACGGGCGTCTACCTGGTTATCCCAGCCATGGGGCAGGCATCCCATCCAGGTAATTTTAGAGTCTTTTATATCCAGGTGAAAGGGGGCATAGGTATCGCCGTTCCTGTTGCTTTGCAGCCACACTTTATTGTTGTTGGCGAGGGTAATGGCCCGGGGGTCGTTAAAGCCACGTACGCCCTGCAGGGTGCCGAAAGCATGATCGAACGAGCGGTTTTCCTGCATCAGGAAAACAATATGTTCTGCATCGTAAAAAGTACTGCCCGGCGCGGGATCTATGGCCAGGGCTTTTTGCAAGGTTGGCGGTAAGGCATACCATGCACCGGCGGCGCCGGTAAGCAGGCCTGCTTTTTTTAAAAAACTTCTGCGGGTATCCATATCTATTGGGGTTTGTTGAGCAAGCGTAAAAATCAAATATGGGGTTATCCTGTTAAAGAAAGCGTTAATTGTGCGGTAAAAAGATAGTCAAACGTTTGCGTAAACCGGTAAACCGTTCAATGTTTGTTTGTTCGATGTTTAATGTTGGCAGCAGGTAGTGCTTCTGCGCTTACGCAGCTAAACAAATTATCAGCTTTTTTACAAATTCAACAGACCGGTAACCAGCTACCTGTAACCGGCAACAGGCTTCCGGGTCTGCCCACAACCCATCGCAAAGTTCCGTAGGAGCGGCATATTAGTAGCTAAAAGGTAATCGCGGCCAATTTTGTATAACCTCGTAAAGGCGGCATATTAAGGAGCCTCTTGCATCAGAGCCTGTTAATCATCCATCTTGCCGTTATATACCATCCTGCTAAACATATCGCACCTACGGCGCTCCTGTAAATCGTCTCTTTTTTTTATCTACTAACATGCCGCCTCTACGAGGCTTTACTGTTCAATGTTCGGTTGTTCAATGTTTAATGTTGGCTAAACAAATTATCAGCTTTTTTACAAATTCAACAGACCGGTAACCAGCTACCTGTAACCGG
>NZ_VVIP01000051.1 GCF_009650435.1 Foetidibacter luteolus | reverse complement strand
ACTCCTATGTAAAGGAATACGCTGCCTGCCATCCTGAAAAAGGTTGCAAAACAAGGTTAATATGTTGTGTTTTTTTAAGTCATTGGAAAAAAGATTTTTATCACAGGTGGTGAAACTCCTATCAGCAGTCGGCACATGGCCGCTGCAAATCTTTATTAATCCCATAAAGTAAAAGTATAAGGCTGCAGACTCACTTGAGCAGTATGTTGCAACTGCAGGACACAAAAAGCAGTCCTTATAACTGTTTGATATTACCTTTCTGTGATATGAATAATACTGTTTGCTTCAAAATTAGATTTTTAAGTTTGTGCACCGGCCTGAACAGGAAGCGGGCTCTGCCGGAGGACAACCTGCCAGCGATAGGGCCTGTGCTTATACGATAGTATAGAGGGGGCCGTCATGGCGGCTCCTTTTGTATTACTATCGGTAAGCCGGATGGCTTAAAAAAACTCATTTCTGTTCCCGTTACTTTACCACACCTTTTTGATAAGGCACACCGCTTATCAAAACAGCCCTTATCCTGCGCAGCAGTTTACGGGCAATACGGATAATGGCCTGGTTGCCTTTCATTCTTTTGGTTAATGCCTGATAACAATCCATTAAAGCCGGATCTATCCTTATGGCCTGCCAGGCAGCTTCTATCAGCAGGCTGCGCAATTGTTTGTGGCGCCGGGTGGTAATACCGGTATCTTTTTCCTTATCGCCGCTGCTGTCCGTATCAGGACAGAAACCTATTAAATCATTCAATGCGTCAAATCCTTTGAACCGGTTGATATCGCCCACTTCCAGCAAAAACCACAGGGCTGTTGTAGGGCCTACTCCCGGAACACTCAACAGCAGGCTGGTATTTTGCTGGTACCGGCTTTTTTTCAGTTCCCGCAATTTACCTTCCGTTTTTAACAGCAACTGGCGCAGCAACCTGATTTGTTCCAACATCAGCACTAAAGTGCTTTTCAGCCGTTCGTCTTTTTGAGCTTCCTGTTCCACCCATTCCAGAAAATTATGGCTCCAGTTGGTCTTTTCATATTTAGCCGGCAGTTGGATGCCCTGGTATTTCAATATGCTTTTCAACCGGTTCCTGCTCCTGTTTAGATCCCCTACCAGTTTCTTGCGGAATCTTATCAGGTTGCGGTCTTTTTGAATATCCTCCCCCGGTACATGGATGGCCTTAAGCTCACCGGCTGCATGGTTGCGGGCCAGCTTTAAGGCATCCACCTTATCGGTCTTCCTTTTCTTCTCCTTATCACTGGTGGATACATCGGCAGCATGAACCACGATGCACTCCATTCCTGCGGACTGCAGTGAACGCTGAAGGGTGAAACCCCAGGCCGAACTTTCATACACACACTTAAATGTGGCCCCCGGATAGTGGCTATTCAGGTGTTTAATAAGGTCTTCACTGTTGCTGCCCATACGGTGATTACCCAGGCAAATCCCATTTAATAATTTGGCAACCTGGTAATCTTTTTGATGTACATCTATTCCTACATAGATGATTTTGCCGCTGAAATCAATCAGGCTTCTACCTTTGTCCAAGGTTTCGGTTGTGGCTGAAGTTTGCTGTTTCATATTTGTTTTTTTTAGCAAAATTCTTCTTTGCAGCCTAATTTTAGGACTGCCGCTGCACCGAAACCTTTTACATATAGACTCACTTGTACTTCTGGTTTTTCATGGCATCTTTTCAGCCAGGGTAGATAGCACCCACTGCGAAGTAAGTACGAAGTACTTTGATTTCACTTTCTACCGGTAAGCAAGACGCCATAAAAACAGCCTTTTATGTAAAGTACTTCGTAACTCGTAATTAACATTTCATACTGCCTGCAAAAAACCAACCTGTTTGCGTAAGTGCTTCGTACTTCGTAACTAGTACTTGGCACATCAATCTGCCGGTAAAAAAGCAACCTGTGTCACCACCGCGCCAGGGATAGAAGCGGATACCCCGCTGAAGGTTTCTGTGCGCCGGCCTTGTGGCGGAGTAGTAGCGGATAGCCCGGCCCGCCCTGTATTTTGGCGGGGGCGCCCTGCATTTTCATTTCCTGTTTTGATGATAACTTTCAGGGCAGTGTAAAATAGTGTTGCCCGCCATCATAATCTTTTTCCAGCGCATCTAATACAACCTGCAGGTGCTTTTCGTTGCCCAGGAAATCGGCATTGCTTGTATCAATAAAAAGCGTTTTTATATTATGCTGCTTTATGTAACTGGTATAAGTTTCCTGTATGTTAAACAGGTATTCATCTGGTATCCGCTGCTCGTATACCCTGTTTCTTTTTTTTATATTCTGTTGCAAACGGGCAACAGGTGAGTGCAGGTAAATAAGCAGGTCTGGAAAAATGAGCTGCTGGTGAATAATATCAAACAGCTTTTGATACAACAGAAACTCTTCTTCAGGCAGGTTTATTTTGGCAAACAACAGGCATTTGGTAAACAGGTAATCAGAAACTGTTATGCTTTGAAAAAGGTCTTTGGTATGCACCATATCCTTTAATTGCTTAAAACGCTCTGCCATAAAAAACAGCTCCAGCGGAAAGGCATATTGCTTTGGGTTTTCGTAAAATTTGGGGAGAAAAGGATTGTCCGCGAATTCTTCCAGTATTAACCTGGCGTTTAGTTTTTTGGCAAGCAAATGTGCCAAAGTTGTTTTTCCGGCGCCGATATTCCCTTCTATTGTAATAAAATGATGGTTCATGCTTATCCGTTTCAAAATTAACGGTAGCCATGTGTATGCCTAAGAAATTTTATGCACATCCAGTGTGTCGGGGCATTCGGTAAGCAGGGTGGCAATGGTCTTGTTAAAAACCGGGTGAACAAGGTTGGGGGCAACTTCAGCAAAGGGTATCAGCGCAAACCTGCGGTTGTGCATTTGCGGGTGCGGCAGGGTAAGCAGGGGGGTGTTGATAACCAGGTCGTCAATCATTAATACGTCAAGGTCTATGGTACGGGGCCCCAGCTTAATACTGCGCTTGCGGCCCATTTGTTCCTCTATCAGCAGTAGTGTTTCCATGAGCTTTTCGGGTGCCAGGTTAGTCTCTGTTACCAGCAAACGGTTATAGAAAGAAGGCTGCTCCTGCAGGCCCCAGGCCGCGGTTTCGTACACCGCGGACGTGGCCGCTATGTTTCCGCAAAGCTGTTCTATTAATGTTTGTGCTTTTGACAAATAATCCATTCTATTGCCTAAATTGCCGCCTGTCAGCAGGTATGCCTTATTCATAAAGTAAAAAATGAGGGGCAGCAAATATCATTATTTTTAACATGAGGACTTACTATGAGAAATTTTTTTAAAATATTCTTTGCTTCCCTATTGGCCCTTGTTATCTTTTCCGTGGTAGTGTTTTTCATTGGCATTTGGGTAATAAGCAGTGCCGCTACGGCTGATAAGCCTGTAGTAGGTAATAAAGCTGTACTGGTAATAGACCTTAGCCAGCCTTTTCCCGAGCAATCTCAGGAAAACCCCATAGCGGAAATAACCGGTAACGAAAATGCTAATGTACTTGGCCTGTACGATGTGGTGCGGATGATTCAATACGCAAAAAAGGATTCTGCCGTTAAAGGCCTTGTAATAAAAGCGGGCTACAATGCCAACGGGTTTGCCACCAATGAAGAACTGAGGGAAGCTATCGCTGATTTTAAACAGAGTAAAAAATTTGTGCTTGCTTACGGCGAATACATTACACAGAAATCGTATTACGTAGCAACCGCGGCAGATAAAATTTACTGTAATCCTCAAGGCATGTTGGAGTGGGATGGAATAGCATCTAACCTGTTGTTTTTAAAGGGTGCGCTGGATAAACTGGAAATAGTGCCGCAGATATTTTATGCCGGTAAATACAAAAGCGCTACAGAGCCCTTCAGGGCTACGCAAATGACAGCGCCTAACAAAGAACAAACTACGGTTTGGTTAAACGATTTGTATGGTAACCTGCTGCTAAAAACATCTGAAGCCCGTGGTATTGATACTGCCACACTGCACCAGTTAGCCAACACAGGCGCCATACAAACCACGCATGATGCGGTTGAACATAAGCTTATTGATGGGCTTAAGTACGATGATGAATGGAAAGCCGAGATTTCTACATTGCTGGGCCAGAAAAAAGAAGACAAAATAAATTTTGTAACAGCCAGCAAGTATAGCAAAGCCGTAGATTTTAAAAACACAGAAGGCAAAGACAAAATAGCCGTTATTTATGCTGAAGGTGAAATAGTGGGCGGTAAATCTGATGACGGCGTAATTAGCAGCGACAGGTTTAAAAACCTGTTACGCAAAGTGCGGCAGGATGAAAGCATAAAAGCTATTGTGTTCCGGGTAAACTCACCGGGCGGCAGTGCCCTTGCCAGCGATGTTATCTGGCGTGAAGTAAGCCTTGCCCGTGCTGTTAAGCCTGTGGTGGTAAGTATGGGCGATGTAGCAGCCAGCGGCGGTTATTACATAGCCTGCAATGCTGATTCTGTATTTGCGGATTACACTACCATTACCGGCTCAATAGGGGTTTTCTCCATGATACCCGATATGTCGGCTTTTTTTAAGAATAAACTTGGGGTAACTTTTGATGGCGTTAAAACGGCGCCGTTTGCAGATATGGGAAACAACACCCGGCCGCTTACCGAAACAGAAAAAAGATTTTTCCAAAACTCAGTTGATTCCATTTACCATACTTTTAAAAGCCGCGTAGCGGATGGCCGCAAAAAAGACATTGATTTTATTGACAGCATTGCACAAGGCCGCGTATGGACAGGTAAAAGGGCCCTGCAAATTGGCCTGGTAGACCGCATAGGCACCCTGCATAACGCGGTTGAATGCGCTGCACGCCTGGCTAAAACCAGCGACTACAGAACAAGAGAATACCCTGAACAGAAAAACTTTATGGAACAGATATTCGGTAGCTCCAATACCGATGTAAAGGAAAAAATCATCAAAGAAGAAATAGGAGAGCCCCAGTATAAAATATTTAAGCAAATAAAGAAAGTGCAGGATATGTTTGGCATACCGCAGGCCAGGCTGCCTTTTGATTTTGACCTGAATTAGTTACTGTTTAAATAACCTTGCATCAAACCTGAAAGTTGTTTGTGTAAGCAGTTTTACTTTGGCAAAAAGCTCATGATTGGGATTAACAAGGTAATTACTCTCCTGTTCTACAACAGCGGACGGGCATTTCAACAGCAGGAATTTATTGTCCCTTATAATCTGTTCGCCCAGCCAGCGGGTGTAAGCAAAATCATTCCACCATTCTTTTTTAAGCTCGCCTTTTTTTATTTCGTAAATAGAGTTTTCTGGTACTTCTATTTCAGCAAGCTGAATGCCATCCAGTTCTTCCAGGGTGCCCGCATTAGCCAAAACTTCCAGCAGCGCCAACGATATATGTGCGCTGCTGTATAAAACCGCAATACCGGGTGGATTCCATCTTCCGCCTTTTAGCCTTGCCCCGGTACCGGAAATATCTCCCGCATACCTTGGGGAACTGAATCTGTAAACTATCATGTATAAACGCCGTATTGTATTCTTCCAAGTTGGTCTATTAAATCCTGGATGCCCTGGGTAGAGTAGAGCGATTCAAAATTAAGGGGTAAGCCAAGTACATTTTTTTCTTTTTTTAACCAGCGGTACAAAGCTTCGGGGCTGGTAAATGTTTCCAGGCCCAGCCTTATAAGCTGCTCTACATGAAGTATCCTGTCTACATAAATGCCTTCAAAATTTTTATCATCTTTGGAATAACGCTGTAATGTTTTTTCGGAGAGGTGAAGGATGCCGGCCCATTCTTTTTGAGTAAAAGGAATCATTTGCGCTATTTTCTCAAACTTGCTGTAAGGAAAATCTTTTACTGCGGGCATTCGAAAAGTACGCTGGTAAACTGCTTCTGGTTCTTCTACTTTATGAACAGGGGGTTCGGGGGTTGTGTAGTACGTAATTTTTGATTTTTTTGCCATAACCGTCAATTGTCTCCCAAATATACGTCATTTGTCTGTTGGTTTCCAAATTATCTTACGCCCCATTCCCAAATACCAAACTGTGTTTTTTTATCTGTCATGTGGTTGTTATGCTTTAAAATAAGCATTACCTGGCCGCGGTGGTGGGCTTCATGCGAAATTAAATAACCCAAAAAGCCTGTAGCATGGGGCTTAAAGCCTTTTATTTTGTTTGTTTCCGCTGCAGCCGCTAATAGTTCCTCTATCGCTTTGCCCGATTGTTCCAGGGCTGTTAGCAACATAGCTTTTGTTATTGCGCCTTTTTCCAGCTTTGTTAAATTTTCCGCAAGGGGGCCCTGGGCTGCCTGCAACCACATCAGCCGCACATTGTGCAGGTGCGCAAATTGTTCGCCAACATTACGGCCTTTGCCATTCAGCACATCGGCCAGGTGGCTTTCATCAATGGCGTTTAACAAATAAATATTCACACGGTTATTAATGGCAAAAGTATCAGCAAGAAAACTGGAGGGCATGGTATATCTTTTTGCTTCAGTAAAATAATAAGATAGTTTTGTTTTCTTGAGAAAGTTGATATGGAAAAAAATTACAGCCAGGCAAAAGCCATGTTTGCAATAGCCGGGGCATCATTAAAGGCCACTTTCAGAAGCCCTTCCGCAGTAATATTCAGTATTGGGTTCCCGCTTATTTTTATTTTGGTGTTTGGCTTTATAGGTGGCGGAAGCGGCATATCGTTAGATGTAGCCTTTAATAAGCAGTCAGATACATTCAATATGGTGTACCAGGGCATTAAACAGGTGCCTGCTGTCAAAATAAAAAATAAGCCTGAAACCGAGTTAAAAGAAGACCTGGAAAAAGGAAGGATTACAGCCATCATCAACATCCGCAGGAACAACGCACCTAACCCCGAATATCTTATAGACCTTACAACTTCCGAAGCAGTTAACCCACAAAATGTAGGCATACTCCAAACCATTCTTACATCAGTAATAGCAAATATTAATAAAATAAAAAATACAGAAGCTCCCACTATAGCTTCCGTAAATAGCAAAGTGGAAAGCATTCCCGGCCGTGTGTACCGCCGTATAGATTTTATCCTTCCCGGACAATTGGGTTTTTCTTTGCTAAGTGCCGGCGTATTTGGGGTGTCTTTCCTGTTCTTTAACCTGCGGCAACAACTGGTGTTAAAAAGGTTTTTTGCCACGCCCATAAAAAAAACGTACATCGTTTTGGGCGAAGCCATCAGCCGTGTGCTTTTTCAGTTAATGACGGCTGTTATTATTGTTGGTATGGGTGTGCTGGCTTTTAAGTTTACGCTGGTAAACGGCCTGGTTACATTCATGGAAATACTGGTACTAAGTTTTATTGCGCTGGTGGTATTTATGGGTTATGGTTTTATCGTAAGCAGCCTGGCTAAAAACGAAAGCACCATACCGCCCTTTGCCAACCTGTTTACGCTGCCCCAGTTTTTGCTGGCGGGCACATTTTTTCCGATAGATGTTTTTCCTAAATGGCTGCAGTTTATATGCAATCTTTTGCCATTAACGCATTTCAACAATGCTATGCGCAACATAGCTTTTGAAGGCGCCAGCTTGTTGAGCGTGTGGAAAGAAATTGGCATTATGGCAATATGGGGCGTTATTTTGTATGGCATAGCTGTTAAGGTTTTTAGGTGGGAATAAGACGGATGTGGGATGCAAGCAAGTACGAAGTACGTAATTCACCATTCACGATTATGATACCAGCTACATGTTTTCATGGTATCGCCTGTTGCGTCGCAATCCGTTCATCGTTCGGTTCATTGGGCGGCTTTTCAGCCCCTTATAGAAGTTTGTTGGAAACTGGTTATAAACAGCTATTGACATTAACCATTCACCGTTTAATTTTTTGAATTTAGCATTATGCGTTTTGTAAAACTGGGTTTAATAAGCGTTGTTGTCTTTTTTGTGTTGCTCACTGCTATGGGCAGTCTTTTTCCGTCGGACATTATTGTTACAAGGGCCATTAATATTTCTGCAAGTGCGGACACTTTAAAAAACTATATAGCAGATTATAACAAGTGGAACGATTGGATGGCCGGCGCCAAAACCAGCGATTTGAAAGTGGTGGCCAAAGACAGTTCTACCGCTTTTTTTGGCACCACCGTAATAAAACTGCTGGAGCATAAAACTAATTCATGGAAACACGAATGGAAGGGCAGGAGCAGCCCCCAGGTATCCACCATAGAGCTTATTACCGCCGGCCCTGTAACTACCGTAGCATGGAAGTTTGAAGAGCATGTAAAATGGTACCCATGGGCCAAACTGGGCAGCATGATGAATGATAAAATACTGGGCAGCTCAATGGAGCAAAGCCTGGATAATTTAAAGAAAACTGCAGAACATTAACCCGGCCCTGCAACGGTTTTTGATTTGCCTGCCTGCCGCACAATGCTCAACAGCGTACAAGGCGTACAAGAGTGCGACGCAACGATGCTTCATGGCAGTTCCTTCTGCCGGGCCCAAAAAATTTTTTCTTCAGCACGGCCGTCAGGCAGTGTTGCTGAGTATATCCATAACAGCAGCTTTTATTTTTTCGTATTCCTCGTTGGTAAGAGAGTAGGGCGGCATAATATAAACCGTGTTGCCAAGCGGCCTTATGTACACGCCTTGTGCCATGGCTTTTTGTGTAATGGCGCCGCTTATATTGTTAAGGTATTCATCTTTACCTTGCTCAATTTCGAAGGCCAGTATGGTACCGAGTGTTCGTATGTTTTTTATGCCCAGTTCCGCGGCAGATTGCTGTAATTGCCCGGCCCATAGCTTATTGGCATTGGTTAGCCAATCAATCTTGTTTAATGCGGAAGGCTGCAACAGCAAATCAAGGCTGGCGTTAGCCGCGGTGCAGGCCAGCGGGTTAGCGGTAAAAGAATGCCCATGAAAAAATGTTTTCAGCTTATCATCTGCCAGGTAGGCGCTGTAAATTTCCTGTGTGCAGGCTGTTACACCAAGGGCCATGGTGCCGCCTGTAAGACCTTTGCTGAGACAAATAATATCTGGCTTAACAGCCATGTATTCGCTGGCAAATAATTTACCGGTGCGGCCAAAGCCGGTCATTACTTCATCTGCAATGCAAATAATTTTTTGTGCCTTAACAAAGCCCAGCAACATATCCATTGCACTTGCGCTGTACATGTGCATACAGCCTGCGCCCTGTGCCAGGGGTTCGTAAATAAAGGCCGCTATGGCATGTGCATGTTGTTGTATCAGAGAAAATGTTTCAGTTAAGTTTTCTGTGGTGGGCGTGTCTATAAAAATAACATCAAACAACAAATCGTGAAATGCAAGCGTAAACACGCTGCGGTCGCTAACACTCATGGCACCGAATGTATCGCCATGATAAGCATTTTTAAAAGCGAGTATTTTGTTTCTCTTTAAACCAGGTTCATCATTTGCAGCCCGCTTGTTCCACCAGTATTGCACCGCCATTTTTAGCGCAACTTCGGTGGAAGTAGAACCATTATCGCTGTAAAACACTTTAGAGAAATTGCCGGGCAGCAGTGGTATCAGCCTTGAAGCAAGCTCAACGGCAGGTTTATGGGTAAAGCCGGCAAAAATAACCTGCTCAAGTTGCAGTGCCTGCCGGTAAAGTTTCTCCGCTATATAAGGGTGTGCGTGGCCGTGCAGGTTAACCCACCAGCTACTGATGGCATCAATGTATTCATTGCCATTTTCGTCAATAAGCACGCTGCCCCTGCCCTGGGTGATGGCGATGGGGGGCAGCATATTTTTTTGCTGTGTAAAAGGATGCCAGATGTATTGCAGGTCCAGTTCAGTTAAGCTCATGCTGCAAATGTAAGCGCAGTGCTATGTATTTGCCGGTATAACCTTATGCTGGTTATATGCAAGCTTAATTCAGTGCCCTCAATTTGTGCAGGCTGTCTAATATTTTCAGTTCGGTTTCTTCATCGCTCAGGTCTTCCGGAATAAATTTATCGCCGATAACTTTTTCGTAAAGTTCAATATAACGTTGAGAAATGGTGCCAACCCATTCATCAGTCATTTCAGGAACGGTCTGCCCTTCTTTGCCCATAAAGTTGTTGGCGATAAGCCATTCACGTACAAACTCTTTACTCAGTTGTTTCTGGCGTTCGCCAGCGGCCTGCCTTTCTTCAAAACCATCCGCGTAAAAGTAGCGGGAAGAATCAGGCGTATGTATCTCATCCATAAGATAAACCTGGCCGTCAAGCGAGCCGAATTCATACTTGGTATCTACCAGTATCAACCCCCTTTCCGCAGCAATTTCTTTGCCCCTTGCAAATAATGCAAGGGCATATTGTTCCAGGATGCCCCATTCTTTTTCGGTAGCAAGGCCCTGTGCGATAATTTCTTCTTTGGATATATCTTCATCGTGCCCAGCTTCGGCCTTGGTAGAGGGCGTTATAATAGGTGTGGGGAAATAATCATTTTCCTTTAAACCATCAGGCATAGGTACGCCGCACAATATTCTTTTGCCGCTGCTGTAGGTACGCCAGGCATGCCCGGTAAGGTTGCCGCGAACCACCATTTCTATACGGAAGGGCTTACATTTTTTACCAATGGAAACGTTGGGCGCCGGTGTATCCATCAGCCAGTTGGGGCATATATCTTCAGTAGCCTCCATCATGTATGCAGCTATTTGGTTTAATACCTGTCCTTTATATGGTATGGGGCGTGGAAGGATAACATCAAACGCTGAAATACGGTTGCTTGCTACCATTACAAGCCAATTTTCGTTAACGCTGTACACATCTCTAACCTTACCCTTGTAAAAAGATGTCTGCTGCGGAAATTGGAATTGTGCCATGCTTTTAGTAATATTAGTAAGTAATTGCTTGTTGTAATTCGGCAAAGATTAGCATCAATTTAATGCTAATCACATTTGTTGATAATAAAAATTTTAGCGGGTGTATAACAATTCCTATTTTGCCCGTAATTCTAAAACTAAATTGTTTGCTCTATGAGGAGTCGCTTAAGCATATCCGCTTTGGTGTTGGTTACGTGTTTTACTTACCTGGCCGCCAATGCCCAATCCGCGATAACCGTTTCCGGTTCAGTAAAAAACAGTGCCAGTAAAGATGGTGTATCAGCAGTATCAGTATTAATTAAAGGAACCACGTCCGGCGCCTACACAGATGAAGATGGTAATTTCCGGTTTACCACTACGCAGAAACCTCCGTTTACACTTGTTATTTCATCCATAGGTTATAGTTCGCAGGAAGTTCAGTACAATGCTGCCGGCCAGGTTGTTAACGTTGAAATTACCCCCACTTATGCCTTGGGCGAAGATGTGGTGGTAGCGGCCTCCCGTGTGCCGGAACGTATCCTGGAATCGCCGGTTTCTATTGAACGTGTGGGTACGGCTACTATCAGGAATGCACCCGGCGCCAATTATTATGATGTGCTGGCCAATTTAAAAGGTGTTGATATTACCACATCCAGCTATACTTTTAAAACAGTAAGTACCCGTGGTTTTAATGGCAGCGGTAACCTGCGTTTTAACCAGTTGGTGGATGGTATGGATAATACGGCGCCTGCACTTAATTTTTCCGTAGGTAATGTAATTGGTTTAACAGAGCTGGATGTAGATAATATGGAGTTGCTTTCCGGCGCTTCTTCTGCCCTCTATGGCTCAGGTGGCATGAATGGCACCTTGCTTATCAGCAGTAAAGATCCGTTTAAATACCAGGGCCTCAGCGTTCAGGTTAAACAGGGTATTATGCACATCAGCGATACCCGCCGCGGCGCATCACCTTTTTATGACTGGAGTTTCCGTTGGGGTAAAAAAGTTTCTGACCATTTCGCATTTAAAATAGGCGGCCAGTTTATAAAAACAGAAGACTGGCAGGCGGATGACACTACCAACCTGTTGCGTAATAATGTGGACAGCAAAATTATACCCGGTACCAGGGCCAGCGACCCTAACTATGATGGCGTGAATGTGTTTGGAGATGAAGCGAGTGCAAGTATGGCCGCATTTGCCAATGTTTACCAGGCACAAGCGAGGGCGCAGATTATGCAGGGGGCAGGTATTGATATTGTTCAATTATTGAATGCAAGCCTACCAAATAATCCTACTCCTGCGCAAATTGCCGGATTTATTAGTGCATTACCAGCTCCGTTGCAACAACCGGTAAGCAATTTGCTCCCTTTTCATTTAGGTTTAAGAAATAATATATACGCCAATCAAAGTGTTAGCCGCACCGGTTATAACGAAAAAGATGTAGTTAGTTACCAGGCCATGAACGCAAAATTTTCCGGCGGGCTTTACTTCAAACTTAACGAAAGGGTAGAAGCTTCACTCACTGGTAATTGGGGACTGGGTACCAGCGTTTACACGGGTTCTGACAGGTATTCCCTTAAAAACTTTACTATCGGGCAGTATAAACTAGAATTTAAGAGCAAAAGTTGGTTTTTGCGTGCTTACACAACACAGGAAAATTCAGGGGATTCATACGCTTCAACTTTAACGGCCCTGGCAATTAATAATTCCTGGAAAGCCAATTCAACCTGGTTTGGTCAGTACGTAGGTACTTATTCTGGCGCCTTGTTAGGAGGGGCTGGAAATGTTACTCCTGCACAGGCTCATGCCTTTGCCAGAGGGGCAGCCGATGCAGGCCGTTTTCTTCCCGGCTCCCAGGAATTTAAAGATGCCTTCAACAAGTCCATCAGAACCCCCATTAGCCAGGGTGGTTCTCAATTTGCAGATAACTCAGACCTCTACCAGTTCGAAGGGCAGTTAAACCTTGCCCAATACGTAAAATTTGTGGAAATATTAATGGGCGCCAGCTACCGCTGGTACAACCTGGATTCTAAGGGGACCATTTTTGCAGATACTGCCGGCCCTATTAAAATAAGTGAATATGGTGGTTACATACAGTTAAAAAAGTCGCTGTTCAATGATGTGCTGAAACTTTCTGCTTCAGGGCGGTACGACAAGAATGAGAACTTCGACGGCCGTTTTACCCCACGGGCAACCGCGACAGTTAAAGTGGCAAAAGATAACCACCTGCGCTTTTCTTACCAGCAGGCTTACCGCTTTCCCAATAACCAGGATCAATGGATTAACCTTCAAACACCCGGTACTATCCTTATTGGTTGTTTGCCCGGGTTTAATGATTACTACAAATTCTCCAGCAACCCGGTTTACACTTCAGAAAGTGTGGTGGCTTACAGGGCATCTTTTAATGGTACCACCGCCGACCCAACGCTGTTGAAAGTAGCTGAGTTTAAAAAGGCCAAACCAGAATCCATGCAATCTTTTGAAGTGGGCTATCGCGGCGTTATTGGCAGTAAATTGTTAGTGGATGCCTATTACTATTTCAGCCGTTATAAAGACTTTATTGGCCGTATTGCCGCTGCACGTGGCAACGGTGCATTGGGCAACGGCTTCGCAGAATTGTTGAGCCCTTTTACTTCCCAGAACTATTCGTTTGTAACCAACAGCCCTACGCCGGTTAAAGCTTACGGTTGGGGCGTTAGCGCAGAATACCAGTTATATAAGGGTTACAGGGCTATGGCCAACATTTATGGCGATAAACTGCAGGATGTACCTGCCGGCATTGTTACCCAGTTTAATGCGCCTAAAATAAGGTATAACCTGGGCTTTGGTAACCCTAACGTGGGTAACGGCATTGGCTTTAATGTAATTTATAAATGGCAGGATAAGATTAATTGGGAAGGTACATTCGGTACCGGCGAAATACCATCTTTTGGCACCCTGGATGCACAGGTTAGTTACAAACTTCCGCATGAAAAAGTGTTGCTGAAGCTGGGCGGCACCAATATCCTTAACCGTTATTACCGCAATGCGTTTGGTAATCCATACGTGGGCGGCCTTTATTATGTTAGCGTTGGTTACAACGTGTTTTAGATAAATCAGTCCTGCTTATGTTGCATATAAGAATGCCTCCGTAAAGGGGGCATTCTGCGTTTATGGGCAGTCTTGACATGTTCCGTAAGGCGCAATTTTAGGGGGTGCCCCCAAGCTATCGCAAGGGGTCGGGCTTTACGCTATTACTCCGGCACAGAAGCTTTGCCGCAATGGCCTCACCGGGGTATCCGCTTCAATCCCTCACCCGAAAGACAGTTGCCGGTTACCGGATACAGGATGCCGGTCTGTTGACGGGTAAGATGCTGGCATTGGTTCGGAATTGATGATGTTCAAAAGCAAGTATTAAAACTTGATGCCCGAAAGACAGTTACCGGTCTGTGTGATTGTAAAGCTCCATAGGAGCGATATGTTAGTAGTAACAAGCATGCCATCGCGGCCTGTTTTGTAAAGCCTCGTAGAGGCGGTATATTGAGCAGGCTTTTGAAACAAAGCCCGGCAATCATTAAGCAGGCGGTTACACGTCTTCCTGCCTAACATATCGCACCTATGGCGCTCTTTGCAAACCGTATCTTTCCTTATCTACTAACATAGCGCCTCTACGAGGCTTTGTTGTTCAATATTCTTTTGTTCAACGTTCAATGTTAGCGGCACTTGCACATGATTATCCAATGTTTTGCCGGTAACTTCATGATTAAACTTTGTTACAACTAACTACAAAGCTCCATAGGAGCGATATGTTAGTAGCAGGCATACCATCGCGGCCCGTTTTGTAAAGCCTCGTAGAGGCGACATGTTAAACAATCTTTTGCAACAGGGCCTGGTAATCATCCAACATGCTGTTCTATATCATCCTGCTTAACGTATCGCACCTACGGCGCTCCATTACCTGATTTTTGCTATGGTTACTAACATGCCGCCTCTACGAGGCTTTGATTGTTCAATGTTCTTTTGTTCAACGTTCAATGCAAGCGGCTTGATGAATACAACTGGGCTTTAAATTCGCAACAGGCACCATATCAAGAGACTGGCAACCAGCTACCTGGTATTTTGCTTCTTCCTTATAGCATCTTCAAAACAACAGCATAATCTTACACTTCAACAGATTTGCAACCAGCTACCTTTAACTGGCAACGGGCTGTCGGGTGAGGGATTGAAGCGGATACCCCGGTGAGGCCATCGCAGCATGGGCTTTTGTGCCGGAGTATGAGCGGAAAGCCCGGCCCGAGGTACGAGGGACACCCCCAAAAAATCTTTTCTTCTTTGTAATGTATGCTAATCACAACCCCAATCAATCATTATACACAGCTCTTCTAAGCAGGTAAAAAGCCTTAATAGCCTGCACTTGCTTTTTTCATATCCCCATAATCAGCAAACATTTTCTATTTGTAAGGCATAAACTTTTATTTTTGCCCTGCTTTTCAAAAATCAATTAGACTAATCAAGAAATAATATGCGACAAATTGCTTTCCGTGAAGCGCTGCGTGAAGCCCTTAATGAAGAAATGAGAAGAGATGACCGGGTGTTTTTGATGGGTGAAGAAGTTGCAGAATACAATGGCGCCTATAAGGTAAGCCAGGGAATGCTGGCTGAGTTTGGGCCTAAAAGAGTAATAGATACGCCCATTGCCGAGTTGGGCTTTGCTGCTATAGGCGTTGGCGCAGCTCAAAACGGTTTAAGGCCTGTGGTTGAGTTTATGACCTGGAATTTTGCCGTACTGGCGCTTGACCAGATTTTAAATACCGCCAGTAAAATGCTGGCTATGAGTGGCGGACAAATTGGTTGCCCCATCGTTTTCCGCGGGCCTAACGGCAGTGCAGGCCAGTTAGGCGCCCAGCACTCAACCGCGTTTGAAAGTTTGTATGCCAATATACCAGGTATCAAAGTTGTTTCTCCATCTAACGGTTATGATGCCAAAGGTTTGTTGAAGCAGGCCATCCGGTACGAAGAAGACCCGGTGATATTTATGGAAAGTGAAGTGATGTATGGCGAAAAATCTGAAATACCTGCAGACGAATATTATATTCCCATTGGTAAGGCTGATGTTAAAAAGCAAGGCCGCGATGTAACCATCGTGTCTTACAACAAAATGATGAAGGTTGCACTTGGCGCCGCTGCCGAACTGGAAAAAGAAGGCATAAGCGCAGAAGTAATTGATTTAAGGAGCATCCGCCCGCTGGATTGGCAGGCCATCCTGGAGAGTGTAAAGAAAACCAACCGCCTGGTTATTGTGGAAGAGCAGTGGCCCATGTGTTCCGTATCTTCCGAAATTGCCTACCGTATTCAGAAGGAAGGGTTTGATTACCTGGACGCACCTATACGCCGCATAACTTGTGCCGATGCGCCCATGCACTATGCACCTAACCTGGTAAACGCTTACCTGCCGGATGTTCCCAGGACCATCAAGCTGGTGAAGGATGTAATGTACATGAAGAAATAAGTAAAAGCATATCTGAGAAATCCCGGTGCAACACATCGGGATTTTTTTATTCTTGAACAAAACTGAGAAGCTGCCATGAATTTTCCGTTGCGTCGTCCCCGAGCTTTCGGGTTCACCTGTAGCAGTCGCTTCATCAGGGTACACTTCCTGGTGATAGCTTTCCTGCTGGTTAAGCTTACCGCCACCGCGCAGCAGCCAGACAGCCTGCAGTTTATACAGGATAGCGCTGTGTTAGACAGCATTACGGTTACCGCTTTTGCAGTTAACACTACCTGGAAGGAAGTGCCTGCCGCAGTAGCCATCATTAACAGGCAGCAATTGCAAAGGCTGGATAATGTTTCGTTGGTACCTGTAATGAATACGGTTGCCGGTGTACGCATGGAAGAGCGCAGCCCGGGTAGCTACAGGTTATCCATCCGCGGCAGTTTGCTGCGTTCTCCTTTTGGTGTACGTAATGTAAAACTGTACTGGGATAACATACCTTTTACCGATGCCGGTGGTAACACCTACATGCAGTTGGTTGACATGAACCAGTTGTCATCAGTGGAAGTAGTTAAAGGGCCCGCAGGCAGCCTGTATGGCGCCAATACCGGCGGCGCGGTAATATTGCACCCGCAACTGGATGCGGACAGTGGAAGTAGTTTTGAAGCGGCAATATCCGGCGGTTCGTACGGTCTGTTTAATGAACAGCTAAGATGGAGCAACAGCGGTGCAAAATTCAGTTCTAACCTGCAGCAGTCGCACATGCAAAGTGATGGTTACCGCCAGCAATCAAGAATGCGCAGGGATGCGGTAAAGTGGGCAGGCGAATGGAGGATGAGCAATAAAACCAAACTTTCGGCCCTGGCGGTTTATACCGATTTGTTTTACCAGACACCTGGCGGCTTAACGCAACGCCAAATGGATTCTGCGCCTGCCCAGGCAAGGGTTATAGCTATACAGCAAAAAGCAGCTATTTATAACAAAACAGCTTTTACCGGGTTTACTTTGTCTGCCAGCCTGGCGCCACACTTTGATAATACAACCACCGTTACCGTTAGCCACACCAGTTTCAGAAATCCGTTTACCAGCAATTACGAAAAGAGAAATGAATGGAATTATGGGGGAAGAACCGCTTTTTCTTATCACATAGAGAAAGGTAAGTTAAGGCTGCAATGGCTTAACGGTGCTGAATGGCAACAGAATTACTCGCAGATTGACAACTACGATAACAATGGCGGCATTGCGGGTAATGTACAGTACAAAGATGCTTTGTATGCCACCCAGTATTTTCTTTTCACCCAGCTAAATGTTAACCTTGGCAGCAGGTTTACTGTGCAGGCAGGGTTAAGCAGCAACAAACAATTGATACGCTATAGGCGCAACTCCGACCCCGGCATGAAAGATTTCCAGCATAGCAATACAGAGGCACTGCCTGCCCCCCGGTTTAGTTTGTTGTATAAGCTAAGCAAGACCGTATCTGCCTATGCGGTGCTGGCCAGGGGCTTTTCTCCGCCAACACTTGCCGAGATACGCCCCAGTGATGGCAATTTTTATACGCTGCAGCCGGAAAACGGATGGAACCGTGAAATAGGCATAAAAGGCTTTGCTCTTAAGGCAAGGCTTGAGTTTGATGCTTCTTATTATTACTTCAGCCTTAAAGAGGCGCTGGTGCGCAGGCTTAACGATGCCGGGGCTGAATATTTTGTAAATGCCGGCAGTACATTGCAAAAAGGCGTGGAAGTTTGGCTGAGGGCACACCTGGTAAATAACCGGCAAGGGTTTATCAGGCATTTGGTAGTGGGTAACAGTACTTCTTATCAGCCTTATACATTTAAAAACTATACGGTAGACGCCACTGATTTTAGCGGTAACAGGCTTACGGGTGTACCCCGTAACGTTAATGTAACCACCCTCGATGTGGAAACAAACCGCAATTTTTACAGCAGTTTTACCTTGAACATGACAGGTAAAATTCCCTTAACAGATGCCAACAATGTGTATGCTGACAGTTACAAATTGCTACAGGTAAAGCTGGGTTATAAAAAGCAAATGAAAGCGGTAATGCTGGATGTGTTTGGTACCCTGGATAATGCCTTAAACCAGTTGTACAGCCTGGGTAACGACATCAACGCTTTTGGTGGCCGCTACTTTAATCTTGCTGCCCGCCGCAATTTTACGCTGGGGATAGTTGTAAAAAGATAACCGGAGTTTACCAGGCTGTATTGTACTGCTATGCGGGAAAAGCCGCGCAGCGAACAGAATGTACAAGAGTGCGACGCAAGTAAAGCTTAATAGTAGTTCCTGCAGCCGGGCCCATAAAAAAAGTCATTAAAACAGAAAGTCAAAGGGGGCAAAAGTGAAACAAACGCTTTTGCCTTATCGAAATCCGGTATCCACCATTGCCCATTTCCCATTCACTACTCACTACTTTCACATTCCTCACATAGTATATCCAACATCAAACATTTTACATAAATAAGTACTTCGTGCTTCGTAATTCGTAATTTTTTCCATCGTACATCGCACATCAAACATCTAACATAATTAAGTACTTCGTAAATCGTCCTTGGGGGTGCCCCCAAGCTGCGCAAGGGGTCGGGCTTTCCGCTATTACTCCGGCACAAAAGCCCGGCTGCGATGGCCTCACCGGGGTAACCGCTTCAATCCCTCACCCAAAAGTGCAGCACGCAAATTATTTTCGGGCTGTTTGTTATGCCAACTTAAGTTAATACAACAAACTTTAGCATGGCGGCGTAACGTCAAATTTCAAAAAATACCATCGCAAACATTGAACATTGAACAAATAAACATTGAACAGCAAAGCTGGCTGTAAACGTTATTTTTTACGTAGGTTTGAAAAAGTCTTAAGTAAAACCTATCGTTATGCCAGCTTCAGTGAAAAACACAAATGGCAGCCATGCCATAGACGACCGTGGGGATCAACTAACCGATAGCCTGGTGGCTACCCGCAAAAGGCCATCCAAAGCAAAGAAAAATCAATACAACGAAGATAGTCTGGACGCAGGAGAACTGCTGAGGGTATTGAGCGAAGTAAAAAACGGCAACTTCAGTGTACGGATGCCTATGGACAAAACCGGCATCAATGGCAAAATATGCGACACCATCAACGAGATTGTGCTGCTAAATGAAATACTGATGCAGGAGCTGAGCGTTGCCCGCAACGCTATCGGTAAGCAGGGCAGGCTTAACCACCGTGTGGAGCTGCCGCGGACAGCCAGGGGCTCGTGGAATGCCGGTGTGGAATCCCTGAACAGCCTTATCTCTGACCTTGCACACCCCACCATACAAATTGCCCACGTAATAAGCTCTGTGGCCAAGGGTAACCTTAGCCAGGAAATGCCTTTGCAGATTGGCGATTATGCTTTACAAGGCGAATTTGCCCGTATTGCCGCCGAAGTAAATGACATGGTGAACCAGTTGCGTGACTTTGCATCTGAAGTAACCCGTGTGGCCCGTGAAGTGGGCTCTGAAGGTAAGCTGGGCGGCCAGGCCAGGGTAAAAGGTGTGGCAGGTGTATGGAAAGACCTGACAGACTCCGTTAACCAGATGGCTGGTAACCTTACTGCCCAGGTAAGGAACATAGCGGAAGTAACCACCGCGGTGGCCAAAGGCGACCTTTCCAAAAAAATTACGGTGGATGTGGAAGGGGAAATACTGGAGCTGAAGAACACCATTAACACCATGGTGGACCAGTTGAACTCTTTTTCCTCTGAAGTAACCCGTGTGGCCCGTGAAGTGGGTACCGATGGCAAGCTGGGAGGCCAGGCCGAAGTAAAAGGTGTGGCCGGTACCTGGAAGGATTTGACAGACTCCGTTAACCAAATGGCCAGTAACCTTACCGGCCAGGTACGAAATATAGCGGAAGTTACTACAGCGGTGGCAAGGGGCGATTTGTCAAGAAAGATTACGGTGGACGTAAAAGGAGAGATACTGGAGTTGAAGAACACCATCAATACCATGGTGGACCAGCTCAATTCCTTTTCAGCAGAAGTAACCCGTGTGGCCCGTGAAGTAGGCTCTGAAGGCAAACTGGGCGGGCAGGCTACGGTAAAAGGCGTAGCCGGTGTATGGAAAGACCTGACGGACTCCGTAAACCAAATGGCCGGCAACCTTACCACACAGGTAAGAAGCATAGCGGAAGTAACCACGGCGGTGGCCAAAGGCGATCTTAGCCGAAAGATTTCGGTGGATGTTAAAGGAGAAATACTGGAGTTAAAAAATACCATCAATACCATGGTGGACCAGCTTAACTCCTTTGCTTCTGAAGTAACCCGTGTGGCTCTGGAAGTAGGTACAGAAGGTAAGCTGGGTGGCCAGGCCAAAGTGCAGGGTGTGGGCGGTACCTGGAAAGACTTGACAGACTCCGTAAACCAAATGGCCAGCAACCTTACCGCGCAGGTAAGAAACATTGCGGAGGTAACCACAGCCGTGGCCAACGGAGACCTTTCCAAGAAGATTACAGTAAACGTAGAGGGTGAAATACTGGAGCTGAAAAAGACCATCAATACCATGGTGGACCAGCTAAACTCCTTTGCCTCTGAAGTAACCCGTGTGGCGCTGGAAGTAGGTACGGAAGGTAACCTGGGCGGCCAGGCCAAAGTGCAGGGTGTTGGCGGCACCTGGAAAGATTTAACAGAATCTGTAAACCTGATGGGCTCTAACCTTACCGCGCAGGTAAGGAATATCGCGGAGGTAACCACAGCCGTGGCAAAGGGCGATTTGTCAAGAAAGATTACGGTGGACGTAAAAGGCGAGATACTGGAACTGAAAAATACCATCAACACCATGGTGGACCAGCTTAACTCATTCGGCTCTGAAGTAACCCGTGTGGCCCGTGAACAGGGGTCTGAAGGCATCCTGGGTGGCCAGGCTGATGTGCCAGGCGTGGAAGGTTTATGGAAAGACCTGACGGATTCTGTAAATAAAATGGCCAGCAACCTTACCTCGCAGGTAAGGAACATTGCGGAAGTAACTACGGCGGTAGCCAATGGCGACCTTAGCCGTAAGATTGAGGTGGACGTAAAAGGTGAGATACTGGAGCTGAAAAATACCATCAATACCATGGTGGAGCAGTTACGCTCCTTTGCCTCTGAAGTAACCCGTGTGGCCCGTGAAGTAGGTACGGATGGCAAACTGGGCGGCCAGGCAAATGTACCCGGAGTGGGAGGTACCTGGAAGGACTTGACAGATTCTGTAAACCAGATGGCAGGCAACCTTACTGACCAGGTACGTAACATTGCCGATGTGGCCATCGCGGTGGCCAACGGCGATATGTCAAGAAAGATTACAGTGGACGTACGTGGCGAAATACTGCAACTGAAAGAAACCCTGAATACCATGGTGGACCAGTTGCGTGCCTTTGCCTCAGAAGTAACCCGTGTAGCCCGTGAAGTGGGTACGGATGGCAAATTAGGCGGGCAGGCATTTGTGCCAGGTGTAGCCGGTATATGGAAAGACTTGACAGACTCTGTGAACCAGATGACGGGTAACCTTACCTCCCAGGTGCGCAATATTGCTGAAGTTACCAAAGCGGTGGCATCGGGCGATTTGTCTAAAAAAGTAACGATAGATGTTAAGGGCGAAATTTTTGATCTGAAGAATACCATCAATACTATGGTGGACCAGTTGGTAAGCTTTGCCTATGAAGTAACCCGCGTAGCACGTGAGGTAGGTACCGAAGGAAAACTGGGCGGCCAGGCAGAAGTACAGGGCGTGGGCGGTACATGGAAAGATTTGACGGAATCTGTAAACATGATGGCCAGCAACCTTACCAACCAGGTACGCGGTATAGCCAAAGTAGTTACCGCGGTGGCTACGGGCAACCTGCAGCAAAAACTGTCCATCGTTTCGCAGGGAGAAGTGGCGCAACTGACGGAGACCATTAATGAAATGATTAATACGCTGGCCCTGTTTGCGGACCAGGTTACCACCGTAGCCCGTGAAGTGGGAGTGGAGGGCCGGCTCGGTGGCCAGGCCAGTGTGCCGGGTGCTTCCGGCATTTGGAAAAACCTTACCGAAAACGTAAACCAGTTGGCAGCCAACCTTACTACCCAGGTACGTGCAATTTCTGATGTGGCTTCTGCGGTAACACAGGGCGACCTTACCCAGATGATAAGCGTAGAGGCCAAAGGCGAGGTGGAAGAACTGAAAGACACCATTAACCAGATGATTGCCAACCTGAAGCGCACCACGCTGCTTAACCAGGAGCAGGACTGGCTGAAATCTAACCTGGCGCAGTTTACACAGATGCTGCAGGGCCAGAAAGATCTGAATACGGTAACGAGAAGAATACTCTCCGAGCTGGCACAGGTGGTAAATGCCCAGAAAGGCATGTTTTACATATTGCAGGATGATGACAATATTCAAAATCCCAAATTAAGGTTGTTTGCCACCTACGCCTACGGCGAAGAAGTGGAAACCGCCCGGGAATTTGCTTTGGGCCAGGGTCTGGTGGGGCAATGCGCACTGGAAAAACAACGCATACTTATTACCAATGTGCCACCCGGGTATATGAACATCAATTCCGGGCTGGGGCAGGCCACACCGGTAAACCTTATTGTACTGCCGGTGTTGTTTGAAACAGAAATAAAAGCCGTGATAGAACTTGCCTCTTTCGAGGAGTTCAGCCAAACCCACCTTGATTTCTTTAGCCAGTTAACGGTAAGTATCGGCATTGTATTGAATACCATTAAATCCAGTACAAGAACAGAGTACCTGCTGGAGCAGTCGCAATCGCTGGCGGATGAGCTGAGAAGGATTAATGAGGAACTGCAGGATAAGGCACAGTTGATGATTAAGCAGAAAGAAGAAGTGGAAGACAAGAACAAAGAAGTGGAAGAAGCTAGACGTTCGCTGGAAGAAAAGGCCGAGCAGCTACAGCTTACATCAAAGTACAAATCAGAGTTTTTGGCCAATATGTCGCATGAGCTGCGTACGCCGCTCAACTCGTTGCTGCTGCTGGCCCAGCAGTTGTACGAAAACAGCGAAGGCAACCTTTCTGAAAAACAGGTACGCTATGCCAAAACCATCCACAGTTGCGGGGATGACCTGATACAGTTGATCAATGATATCCTGGACCTGTCAAAAATTGAATCAGGTTATATTTCAACAGATTTTGTTTCGCTCAGGTTCGCGGAAATTGTTGCTTTTGTTGAAACAACCTTCAAGCATATTTCTGAAAGCCGCAACCTGCGCTTCAGCATAGAACTGGATGAAAAACTGCCCGAAACTCTGGAAACGGATGCCCAGCGCCTGAACCAGATATTGAAAAACCTGCTGTCTAACGCCTTTAAGTTTACCGAGAAGGGAGAAGTAAAGCTGCGCATCTACAATGCAGTAAACAACTGGCGGCAGGGCAACAACAACCTGGAAAACGCGTTGCATGTGGTAGCTTTTGAAATTAAAGACACCGGCATAGGCATTTCCAAGGAAAAGCAGAACATTATTTTTGAAGCCTTCCAGCAGGCCGAAGGCTCTACCAGCCGCAAATACGGCGGTACCGGTTTGGGCCTTTCCATTAGCCGTGGCCTGGCAGACCTGTTGGGCGGCACTATTGAGCTGGAAAGTGAGGCAGGCATGGGCAGTACCTTTACCCTCTTCCTGCCGCTGGATACCAACACACGGCTGATCAAAAAAGACAAGCCTGCTGCTTTGGGTATAACAGAAAGAAGCGAACTGCTGCCCATACAGCCAACAGCCCCTAAATTATACGAGCCCATTGAAATGGATGTGCTGAATGAGATTATTAACGAAGTGGGCGATGACCGTAATAACATACTAAGCAGCGATAAGGTAACACTGGTAATTGAAGACGACATACGCTTTGGAAAAATAATGATTGAGAAAGCGCATGAGATGAACCTGAAAGTAGTGGTAGCCAGGAATTTTGGGGAAGTGTTTGACCTTACCAACAAATACAACCCCATTGCGGTAACGCTGGATGTTAAGTTGCCCGATGCCAGCGGCTGGCGCATACTGGATCTTTTCAAGAACGATATCAATTTCAGGCATATACCGGTGCACCTTATCTCCGGTGAGGAAAACCGCCTGCTGGCCATGCAGCGTGGCGCCAGGAGCTTTCACCTGAAGCCGCTTACCACCGATGCGCTGGCCAGCCTCTTCAGCGATATTATTACCTACAATGAGCGTAAACCCAGGCGGCTGCTGATAGTGGAAGACAATGAGCCGGAAGCATCGCAGATAGCAAAGATTATGGAGAATGGAGACTGGATTGATATTACCATAGAAACCAGCGGCAGGCAGGCGCTGGAACTGGTTAAAAGCAACACTTACGATTGCGTAGTGGTAGACTACATGCTGCCGGATATTGGCGGCCTTGAATTAATAACAGAGCTGCATGCGCTTAAAAGCGCTGCTATGTGCCCCATTATAGTGTACTCGGCCAAAGATTTTTCCGCAAGGGAAAAAATACTGCTGCGGCAATATGCCAGCCGCATTATGCTGAAGGATGTTAAAAGCCTTGACCTTTTGCTGGAAGAAGTGGTGATGAGCCTGCACATTGACCAGAAGAACCTGCTACCGGAAAAACGCCGGCTGATAGAAAACCTTCGGTCGAGAAAAGATGTGCTGGCAGGTAAAAATGTGCTGGTGGTGGATGATGATGTGCGTAACCTTTTTGCCCTTACAACCGCTTTTGAAAAGTACCACATTAATACCATCACTGCCGAAAGCGGGCAGGAAGCCATGAATATTTTAAATGAAAACGGTAAGATTGATATTGTGCTGATGGATATTATGATGCCGGAAATGGACGGTTACGAAACCACCCAGAAAATAAGGCGGGAACACAAAAACAATACACTGCCTATTATTGCAGTAACGGCCAAAGCCATGAAGGGCGACAGGGAAAAATGCCTGGAAGCAGGCGCATCGGATTATATTACCAAACCTGTTAAGATAGACCAGTTGTTATCCCTTATGCGGGTTTGGCTGTATAAGTAATTATTATTGGCCGGTTCTACTCCCTCTCCAAATCTGATTCCCTTTCCGCTTCCCTTCTCCATGTTTGGAGAAGGTGCCCGAAGGGCGGATGAGGCGGGTTGGGGTGAGGTCAAACGTTGAAATAAAAAGGTTTAAATTTTTTTTGAGATAACAATGATACAGGATGAAGCAGCATAAGCGCATTACGCAACCTGTGTTCCGGCGGAACACTTTGTAGGTAGAATATCACACGGTGTTACGCCGCGTTCCAGAGGAACGCTTTGTGCTTATGTAGGCGGGAAATGAGCACAAAATGTTCATCCGGAACATAGTAGAACATAAATTGGAATTCTTATGCGGGTTTGGTTGTACAAGTAACCAGTCATGCAGGTTCTGCCCCCTCTCCAAATCTGATTCCCTTTCCGCTTCCCTTCTCCATGTTTGGATAAGGTGCCCGAAGGGCGGATGAGGCGGGTTGGGGTGAGGTCAAACGTTGAAATAAAAAGGTTTAAATTTTTTTTGAGATAACAATGATACAGGATGAAGCAGCATAAGCGCATTACGCCACCTGTGTTCCGGCGGAACACTTTATGGGTAGACTATTGCAAGGAGTTACGCTGCGTTCCAGCGGAACGCTTTGTGCTTGTGTCGAAGGGAATGAGCACAAAATGTTCCTCCGGAACATAGTAGAACATGAATCACTATTCTACCCACAACATGCCCCTCTGGGACATAATAAGACCTTGTGCTTATGCAACCTGATCCTATAATGATAAGTAATAATAATTATCCCTCACCAGGAACAAAGCCTGCGGGCAAGGATAATGTTGCGGCACAATGGTGAACAGAAATACCGGACGTACAAGAGTGCGACGCAACGGAAGCATCATAGCAGCACCTCCTGCCGGGCCCATAAAATTCCTGTACCGGTTAATGGATAATTGTTTAAATGAATGACGTACATGGAGGTAGAAAAGCAAAGACGGGCTTATATACAGCAGGCGCCTAAAATACTGGTGGTAGATGACAGGGAAGACAATCTTTTTTCTGTGGAAACTATTTTGCAGAAAGATGGCTACGATATTATTAAAGCACCCTCTGGCCGCGCCGCATTACGCATACTGCTGCAGCAGCAGGATTTTTCGCTTATACTGATGGATGTGTACATGCCGGATATGAACGGCTTTGAAACAGCTTCGCTTATTTATAAAAGGGATAGCCTTAAAGAAATACCCATCATTTTTATTACGGCGCACAACAGCGATGAAAAATATATTTTCGAAGGTTACAGGATGGGTGCCGTGGATTATATTTTCAAGCCCATTAACCCTGATTTGCTGCGCAGCAAGGTTAGCGTATTCGTGCAGTTGCACCGGCAAAAACAGGTATTGTTGCTGCAGGAAAAAGTGCTGCGGCAAATGAACGAATCACTGAAGCGGGAAGTGGAGGAAAGAAAGATATCTGAACAAAAGGTAAGGTACCTTAACGATCAGTTACTGCAGAATAACCAGGAGCTTGTAGAAGCCAACAAAGAGCTTGACCGCTTTGCTTACCTGGCATCTCACGACCTGCAGGAGCCCCTGCGAAAAATACGGTTGCTTAGCGACAATATACTCACCAAGCAAGAGGTGAGGGGAGGGTCTGAAAATACGCTGAAGAAAATTATCGGCTCGGCAGAGCGCATGCAGCAGTTGATTGACGACCTGCTGAAATTTTCCCGCTACTCTGCCGGCGCCAGCGATTTTGTGCTTACCGATTTAAACCTGCTGGTGCAGGAAGCATTGCAGGAGCTGGAGCAATCCATACAGTTCAGCGATATACACATAAACGTAGGCCGCCTGCCCGTGCTGTACGTAATACCAACGCTTATGCGGCAATTGTTTTACAACCTGCTCAGCAACGCCATTAAGTTCAGGAAAAAGGAAGGCCCGCTGCACATTAATATTACCAGCCGCCAGTTAACTACCCCGCCAGGGGGGCAGCTTAACGGTAATGCCCACGAACGTTTTTACAGCATCACCGTGTCAGACAATGGCATCGGCTTCCATCCCTCTTATGCCGATGATATTTTTGTGCTCTTCAAACGGCTGCACAGTTACCACGAATACAATGGCTCCGGCGTAGGCCTTGCCATCTGCAAAAAAATAAGCGAGCAGCACCACGGCAGCCTAAAAGCCTATGGCCACCCCGATGAGGGCGCCGAGTTTACGCTAACCCTGCCCGGCGAACAGGTTGTGTAAAGCAGCAATAAAACAGCTTCGCTGTTTAAGTACAATAATGGGCCCGGCAGACGGAACTGCCATGAGGCATCGTTGCGTCGCACTCTTGTACGTTCTTTCCGCTATGCAGCTTTTACCACCATATAGCTTTTGTTTCTGCCGCCTTTGGCGCCAGAAACTTTACTGGGAACGCCACAGAAACACAGAATTGCAAGGGCTGAAAATTAAGGTAGCTGCTCAAACCCGTAGGCTTAAAGAAAATCCAAGGGCGCTGCTGAGGAATGTTTTACGGTAAACCGCAGCAATTATTGGCGCATTTATTTTTTTTTCGCATTTTTAGCGTGTTTTTATGCAACCCTTCAGCCCGCTGTAGTTGAGGTGGCAGCGCTTTAAAAAAAATAAAATGGAATCCGTAGTACTACAACCCTTAATACGCCATAACCAGGAATGCATTGGTATATTTTATGCAAACCGGACATTCATCAATAACATTTTAAAGAAAGAATGCGGGGCTAAATGGAGCCAGTCAACTAAATGTTGGTACCTGCCATGCACCGGCGAGGCCTACCGGATGAGCAATATAAAAACAAAAACTGGCAATGTTGAATTTCATTGACGCAACCCTGCTATACAAAAAACGCAATAGAATAGTGCTGAGTATGAAGGGAGGGGTTGCATATTTTTGTTTGTGCAGCAAATACGTAAATACAAACGTTGTGTGCTATACTGACAGACCACCAAAATGACCATTAGTGTTACTAACACTTTCTTTACTGTTAGACAAAGTAAAATGACGACGCTCAAAAAGATAATTTTTGTTTCAGTGATGCTTATTTTAACATCATCTTGTGGTGACACAACTCGTATTCTATCGTCAGGACAGTTTACAAAAAATGAAAATTATTACATAAGTAGTGTTTTTAGTTGTTGCGGGTGTTCCGCAAAATACTTCACAGTTAATTCAGGGAAGAGAAAAATTGAGCAAGTAATTTACTCGTACAATTGTTATAATATCGGGAAGCCAACAAAATTCATTTTCAATTATAACATCAAAGGAAAATTAATAAGCTGCGACAAATATGTTGCCACTGATTCTACTGACTACACACAACCAATTAACGAACAAGAGAAGCAATTATTTATAGCATTGGACACTACAAGTATATTGAAAGCAAAATATCCAACTATTCGACTCTCTGAAGTTAAAGGATTTAGAAAACCCGTTGACAAAGAAGTGACCCATTCGTTCCCATTCATTAAAAATGGATATAAGCTTCCAGTAAATTGACAGGAGAAGTACAGCACAAAACATTGGTATTGCCAATAGCAGGGCTGGGCATTGGAACAATCAACCAATCAACAGCAGTAATTCTTCTGTGCTGTGGTTCGGGGCTCGACGAATAAAGCCCAGCTTTAGTTCTTAATATTTAACTTTATCAAAAAGCCAGGCAGCAGTTCCGGCGGACGAATATAAAATTCCCCACCATCGGCAATACCTGCCCGTCAGACTGTGAAAAAACTAAAACGAAGACGCTTAGAATCGTTTATATGAAATGTACTTCCATCAGGTACCCTAATATTTCAGCTTCAAAAGATAGTTTTTTCACAAACTGTCATTACCTGCTATTGTAAAAAACACCACCGTAGAAAATGACGACACATTATGACATAAATTGGTTGATAGAAAAATTTGAAAGTGGCGACATTTTAAAGTACATTTTCTTTTGGGGACACACGAATAAATACAATGAAGAAGTCGGAAAATTTTGTTTCAGCCAATGGTTTGAATGCCCATTTACTGTTGACAGTAAAACTTATAAGACAGCAGAACATTGGATGATGGCTCAAAAAGCAATGTTGTTTGGCGACAAAAACAATTTTGACAAAATAATTAACTGCGAAAAACCAGGAGAAGCTAAAGAACTTGGACGACAAGTTTTAGGTTATGACGAACAAACCTGGAATGGGAAAAAATTTGATCTTGTAAAAATTGGCAATATTCACAAGTTTAATCAACACCCAAAATTTGCAGAGTATTTATTAAAAACTGACACCAGAATATTAGTTGAAGCAAGTCCAGTAGATACAATTTGGGGAATTGGTCTATCGCAAGAAAGCAATGACATAGAAAATATTTATGCTTGGCGTGGACAAAATTTGCTTGGTTTTGCGTTAATGGCGACAAGAGACTTTTTAAAAGAGTTTGGACATTTTAAACCATTTGAAAATTCATTACAACCACCTTGGAATAAATTTCAAAATATTGACAGTAGTGATATGTTTTGGCGAATGGGAAAAGGAGAAGAATATATATTAGAATTTAGCAAGTATTATCATAAGTTGACAGACAGAGAAAAAATTATTTACAAACTGACAAATCCTGAACCTTATGAATGGACCGATTATTATGACTGACCGAAGAATAACAACAGCAGGTAACATCGGTTTGGCAGTATGGCGGCTGAAGTGCTTCCTTGAAACATTTGTGAAAAATTCAACAACAGTAATTCTATTGAACTTTTGTGCTAGAAATCCGCCACATCGCCAAGCCCCAAACCGTTACATGCCATTTAAAATGATACTTCGGAAAATTTCAAGGTTGACATTTTTATCTTTCATTTTGTTTGGTTGCAATCAGACTTCCAAACAATCAGACAATTTAAAAGAGATTGACACAGCAAAGGTAGACATGACTAAGACAGTTGTTGTAAATTCAAATGTCCCGACAAAATCAGCAGACAGTTCAATCAACACTCAGAGCATTGAGGACAAAATAATTGACGCTATTTTTAAGCTGCCGGAAATAAAAGAACGAGCAAAATATATTGAGGAACAAACAAAAGGTAAAAGACGTTTGAAGATTTGGGTTGCAGACACGCCCAATTTGCCTGACCAAAAATATTATTGGATTAAAGCAGGTGAAGACAATGGGACAAACTTAGTGACACATTTTAATTTCTATGTTTACCCTGACTCAATGCGAATTATGTATTTCGACACCCAAAGCGACAGTGAATTGACGCTTAAGAAATGGAGAGACATAAACGGCATGTAACATTGGGTTGTACAAGTTGGGCATGACCAGCAAACATCAGCTAATTGCAAATCCAGGCTGTGGTTCGGGCTGGACAAACAACTTTCAACATTATTTCTTAAATTCAACTTTATATTTTCAATCAGCAGCAGTTGTGGGCGGACGAATAACAATTCCCAACCTGCATAAAGGCCTGCCCGTTGTGCTTCACTTTTTTGCGAACATAACGAAAATGGCAAATTTTGTTGACAATTAAAATTGACAACTTGTGACAATTATAAAAACATTATTACTGTTTAGTTGTTTTTGCGGATTAACATCTTTTCAGAAAGATAAGTTTGACTACAAGTTTATTATTTCAGCAAATCAAGTAAGCGACAGGATACCAAAAAGTATTACTATTCAAATTTTAAATCATGAATATTCCAAAATTAAATTAAACAACCTGGTGCTCAACTTTTATATTGACGAAGAAGGCTTTTGGGGCTTGGCAGACGGCATAAGATTTATAGACAAAGAATTAGTATTGAATCCAAATCAAAAATTCAGCAAGACCATAAATTTTGCCTCATTAACTTTTACCGGCTTTAACAAAGGCAAAGGAATTTCTGTTAACGACCTTAAGAATAAAATAAAAAACAGCAAGAAAATAAGTATAAGAGCTTCTATGAGTGACATGAGAAAGTTAGAGAATCCATTAGAATCAAGTTCACTGACTTGGTCTAATCTACTTGAGATATCAGGAAAATAAAGCGAACGCACAACAGGCGGTTTGGCAATATGGCGGGGACGGGGCAACGAATATATTCTCAGCTTTTTGTTCGCTAATCAGCTTCAGTTTCAGCCGACGAATAAAGCCAAGCAATAGAATAAACAATGAGCTTTTAGTTATAAATTTTGCAGCGATTACGGGCAGACGATTTTCAAATACCGCCACATCGCCAAGCCGTTTCCGTTAGCCGCAATTATGCCGACAACTTTATAACCTGACAAGCTATGAATGTTTTGTACGCATTCTTAATAACATTAGTCGTATATCCGACAATTGGGACACTTCTATTTGCTTTAGTTGAGAATTTGAAGACTTCAACGAAAATGAAAATCTCAATTATGACTTTTGGACACCCACTATTGACGGCAATTATCATATGGTTTGTCTGCTCGACTTTTAATAAAGAAATTGCGGAAACAGGAGTTTTGTTTGTTGCTGGCTCTTTGTTACGCATACCATTCTCAGACAGAAAATATCTTTCGGCTGTTGTAAAAGAATCAGGCGCTGTGACAATCGAGTACTTTTCCGAATTACTAAAACGCAAGACAATTAGTTTGACAACTTCAGATATTACTGGCTTTACTCAATCTTCAAGTCGAAAACTTATTGACAAACCATCTGAATTAACGGTAATTGTATCAAACGAAACGTTGAAGTTTAAAATCTTAGATAAGACTACAAAAGTTAGTTTATAATAAACTGCGGCTTACATTGCATTGGCAATATGGCGGGGCGACGAATATATTCCCAGCTTTTTGTTCTCTATTCAGCTGCAGTTCCAGCCGACGAATATCGCCCAGCGGCAGAATAAACAATGAACTTTTGTATCTTTAATCAGCATCGGCACCGGGCAGTCGGAACACAGAATGCCGCCACATCGCCAATGCTTTAACGTTGTGTGCAACCTTTATGACACTACCTACTGACATAAAAAATCGTTTGGACAAATTATTTCCTTTTGCTACTGACAGACAGGAGGTGCCGCGACTTTTAATTTCACTTTGGACAAAATCTTTAAATGTTGGTGAAGAGGAATTGGCAAGGAGCATCTTGGTTTTGTCAGACGGGAAAGTTTCAGAAGTTAAAAATATTTTCAGCTCAAACTTTATGGGTGACCCAAGGGATGTGATAATGAGTGCTGAAGCAAAAGCCGGCAATCCAGGACATTACTTTGTTGACCCATTTTTTGATACAGACATTATCGCTCCACCACAAGAACTTGACGGTGCAAAAGTTATCAAGTGGGCATGGTCTGGAAACAAACCTTTTGGTTATGTTGGCAATGAAGACGACACAGAAAGGGAAAGTATTTATGGACTTGCAATTTGTGCTTATGGCGACTATGCAGGCTTTTATCGCTTTAGTTGTGACAAAAATTGGGAGGTTATTCAGTACAGCTTCTATGAAACAATTGAACAAGCAATTAAACAGTTACCTGACCAATATAAAAATGTAGAAGCTAATTGGCAGACACAATAAGGTATGCACACAACAGGCGGTTTGGCAATATGGCGGGGCGACGAATATGTGCTCAACTTTTTGCTCGCTATTCGGCTTCAGCTCCAGCCGACGAATAACCCCGAGCAACAGAATAAGCAATGAACTTTTATTAATAAATTTAGCAGCAGTTACGGGCTGACTATTTTCAAATACCGCCACATCGTCAAGCCGGGACCGTTGT
>NZ_VVIP01000050.1:18696-81461 GCF_009650435.1 Foetidibacter luteolus | reverse complement strand
TCCCTGCATTGTTTATCGGGATTTAACTGGTAAAGTTTTTTTTTGAAGGCCGTATTCCTGTATGGTGCGTTCCACGCTGAGTAAACTGATAACATGGTTTTGCTGCCTTAGTTTCTGCATGATGACGGCAGCAGGGGCATCGGGGTCCAAAAAGCGCAGCCGGATAATCTGCTGTACTATTTGTTCTGTTCTGCGGGAATTTTGGCGGGGGCCGGGTTTTTTATCCAAAAGCGCCTGGCTGCCGGATTGCCGGAATGCTTTGAGCAACTGGTAGTAGCGCTGCTCGGTATAGCCGTATTTTTCAATGCTGCGCTTCACGCCAATACCGTATACGCCTTCTATCAGCATCAGCAGTTTGCAGGAAGTGGCATCTGCCGGGTTGATGTTTAATAACTGTAAATCAATTTCCGGCAGGTTACCATGGTATGATTGTGTTGCCATAACTAAAATTATTTATGGCGGCAAAGTATTGAAAAAAATTGCCGGGATTCGTGTTATAGGATACTGAAACCTATTGCAACTTAATCCGATCAAAAAAGCCGCCAAAAATAACTTTATTAAACTCTCCCATCCCTCTTCTGAAACCAACGGAAAAAACTGCCCGTCATTAAAATGAATTGTCCCAATAAAAAAGCTGAGGTTCCGGGAGAACACTTGTACGGCTGGGTTCGCTATGCAGCTTTTCCCGCATGGCAGGCATCATCGTCAGGATCGGCGCATCACGGTTTTCATATCTTTTAATACCCTGGCATTCATGTAGCCGGTAGTATCAGACCCGGCGGATTGCATGCGCACCTTAAACTCGCATTCGTAAAAATCATTGTCTTCAAAAAAGGTTACATCCTGTACATCATATTTAGCTTTGGAGGAATCGAAATTTATTTTTTCGTACAGGTAATGTTGCATGGTACGTTTCAGGATTTTTTCTACATCATCCCTGTTGCCGGCGCTGCGGTTACAGGCTGCCAGCAGTATTGTGGCGGTAAAAATAAGCAGTGTATTTTTCATGCAGTATGGTTTTGCAATCGGGTAACCCAAATATACAAATCGGTATTGTAATCGTATTCATCCGCCGTGGTTGATTCTTTTCAACGCTTCCCTTTCGCTTAGCGCCGGTAGTTGGTTTTGTTTTACAAACTTCTGTACCCAGCCGGCATTTGTTTTGGCGTATTCCCGCAAGGCCCACCCAATAGCTTTCTGAATGAAGAATTCCTTTGAGTCTTTAAGGTTAAGTATATACCGGGAAAGCAATGCCGTATCCGTATCTTTTTTGTACGCTTTTTGAAACATAATGCTGCTGCGCTGCAGCCACATGTTATCGCTTTGGTTCCATTTACCGGTAACCGCTTCTGTTTCTCCGGCGAAGAGCTTAAAATAAGCTCCCAGCCATTCGCTGGCAATACTATCAACAGTGTCCTACCAGCTTTTATGGGTAATGCAGTACTCCATCAGTTTAACAGAAGAACGCTGCCAGTATTTTTTATAATAAGTGTAAAGCTCTATGGCGCAATATTGATATTCCCTTTCATTAAGTTGCCACAGTTGTTTTACAATTGTTTCAACTTCTTTTAAGCTATTCAACGGGTTTTGTTTTATATACGCTTTACAAAGCTCCCGCCGGGGTTTGGCAGGTATGCCAAACATCTCAAACTGGTTTAGCATGTAAGCTTTGGCCCCAACGGCACGGTCTGCATCAGCATGTTCCTGCAAAAGGCGGGATAACGGAATGATAAAGTTGTGCATGGCAATATTTGTAATCTTAAGGTATATAAAAGAAGAAAATGGTTGGTTTGAAAATTTATTGATAATGTGGATACAAAGTATAACGGAATTTTAAACATGAAATATAACAGCATTAAAAATGCATGGAAACGTAATTTGGATATAAACTGTTAGAAAGTTCCCCTGTTTTTTAATGTTGCCTTGTAAATTTTAGTATTACCTTCATCTTTGTAAAAACGGTAGACAGGTAAATAGATAGTAAAAATTATGATTACCGCTACCTTATCTGCGTAATTATCACCCACTGAAGACCAACTAAGCTATTCTATTCATTGTGTTACCTGAATGTGCATTGTTTAGTTTAATTTATAAAATTTTGTCAAACAATATTCTATGAGGAACATCTACCAGGTGTTGTGCAACATAGGCTTTCTAAAAAAAAGCTATGCAGCAAAGTTCCTTTTTATCGTTTTCGTTTGTGTTGATTTACCACTTATCTTATTTGTATCTCTTATAGCCCGGGATATTGCCGATTTCGGCATATTCAGCATTTTTTTCCTGCTGCTGTTTGTTACATTGATGGCAACCATCTTAACCATTTTTGTTATTGAACAGTTAACGGAGCCCATCAAGAAAATCCACACAACCATATCCCAGTATATAACCGATAAAAAAGTTCCTGATGAAACGGTAAAGTACGAAGACGAAATGGGTGACCTTTTAAAAATGGTAAACAAGGCTATTGTTAATATGGACACCATGATTAAAGAAAAGAAAGACTTGCTCGCCTTACTTTCCCACGACATGCGTTCGCCGATTGAGCAGATAGCGGTACTGGCCGATATTGTTCAGATGGAAGAAGATCCTGAACAGCGTGAGGAATATGCGGGCCTTATACGTATGCTGGCCACCCACCAGTTAAACTTTCTGTCCGATATCATCTTCATGTACAAGAATGACAAATTCGCCCTTACTGAACGTGACCTCAAGCAGGTATACATAAAAGAAATGCTGGACGATGTAATCAAGCGGGTAAAAACCGCCGCCCGGGAAAAGAATATCAATATTATCAACAGGGTAGATGCTGATTACATTGTAAAAATGCAGCCGGAATTAATGGCGCAGGCATTTAACAACCTGCTTACCAACGCTATAAAATTCTCCTTTAACAACAGCTCAATATTGGTGGAAAGTGAGTTTATCGCGGAGGGCATGATTACCATTAACGTAATTGACAGCGGCATTGGGTTTAACCACGAAATAAAAGAGCAATTGTTTACCAAATGCGCCGCCGGCCGTGCGGGTACGCAGGGTGAAAAATCAAATGGACTTGGCTTGTTCCTTACCAAAAAAGTAGTGGAAAAACATCATGGCGCCATAACAGCCAAAAGTGATGGGCCAAACAAAGGCTCAGTTTTTTCTATTACGCTAAAAACAGAATACAGCCCTTTTTTTTATGGCCAGGTGGAAGAGCGTCAATATGCCTAAACCCTGACTGTTAGGACTTTTCTTCCCACACCTGTACCAGGTGCACCAGTGTTTCCACTGCCTGCTCCATGTCTCTTACGCCAATCCATTCGTGTTTGCTGTGTATGGCCTGCATGCCGGTAAATATATTGGGGCATGGCAACCCCATAAAGCTAAGCCTGCTGCCATCTGTGCCGCCCCTTATAGGTTCTTTTCTTACGGTAAGGCCAGATCTTTTGTAAGCTTCTTCGGCATAAGCCGCTACCAGCGGGTGCTGGTCCAGCACTTCCTTCATGTTGCGGTATTGTTCAGTTACTGTAAAATTAAATTTGGTTTTGGGGTATTGCTTCATCACTTGCTCCACAATTGATTTCAGCAGGTTTTCATGCTGCTCAAGATTAGAGGTAACGAAATCCCTGATAATAAAATCAACGGTAGCTTCTTCCGCAATGCCTTTTATGCCAACCGGGTGTATAAAACCCTGCCTGCCACTGGTTGTTTCAGGGCTTAGTTCCTTCGGCAGCACAGCCAAAATTTCTCCGGCAATTTTCAATGCGTTCACCAGTTTGTCTTTACCGTAGCCGGGGTGTGCAATTACCCCGTAAATAGTTAACCTTACCGCATCTGCGCTAAAAGTTTCGTCTTCAAAAGTTCCGGACTCTCCGCCATCTAACGTGTAAGCAAAATCCGCTGCCAGTTTTTCAAGGTCAACATGGGCAGTGCCCTTGCCCACTTCTTCATCCGGCGTAAATAAGATTTTTATGGGGCCATGTTTTATTTCCGGGTGTGTAAGCAGGTAGTTGGCCATGTCCATAATTATGGCCACCCCGCTTTTGTCATCAGCACCCAACAGGGTAAGCCCGCTGGCGGTAATAATATCGCTGCCAATATGGGTAGCCAAATAAGGATAATCCTTTACACTTATCACCTGGCTGCCATCGTCGGGCAAAACAATATCGCTGCCGTCGTAATCCTTGTGCAGAATGGGTTTCACATGTGCGCCGCTGCAGTCCGGCGCAGTATCCACATGACTGCAAAAGCATATCACAGCAACCGTTTTTGTACTGTTGGCCGGTATGCCGGCATATACATATCCAAATTCATCGGCATGTGCATCTGTAAGCCCAATGGCTTGCAGTTCCGCTGCCAGCAGTTGCGAAAGGTTGTGTTGTTTTTGCGTGGTAGGCGCCGTGCCGGATTCGGGGTCGCTCTGCGTATCAATCTGCACATAGCGCATAAACCGTTCAGTAACGGTGTGGTTATATCCTGTAAGCATGGTAATAATTTGCTGCGGCAAAGTAAAGGCATTTGGGGGTACAGCGTCATTCGTAAAAGTCAAAAAACAGCTTCGCTGTTTTAAGGAAATAATGATGGGCCCGGCAGCAGGAACAAGCATGAGGCTTCCGTTGCGTCGCACTCTTGTACGTTCTGAATATTATTCATCTTTTTTTCCTTTTCCTTTAGGCGAAGGTGCCCGAAGGGCGCATAAGGTTCTATTCGTCATTGTGCGGCAGGCTTTTACTCACATGAAACCTGGTGCACAATGGCGAATAGAGAACAAGGCGTACAAGTGAGTGACACAACCAAAGCCTCATAGCAGCAATGCAGTCCGTCCCCAAAATATACCCCACAGTTCAGTACAGTGTCAATCTCAGGTTTCACTAATCTTGATGCCGTAAATTGCTTTTTACTACTCACTGCAAAGATTGCTATCATGAAAAAGTGCTTATTCCTGCTTGCCTTTTCTTCTGTATATTTTGTTGCGTTTGCACAGGTGGCTGTAAAAAACCTGTTGGTGGAAAATCTTGCCAATCCTGTTGGGCTGGATGTATTGCAGCCTCGTTTTAGCTGGCAACTGGTTGCTGATAAAAGAAACATTTCGCAAACAGCTTACGAAATAAAAGTTACCGATGCCAAAGAAAAAACGGTTTGGAACAGCGGCCGTGTTAACTCGGCGCAGTCTGTACATGTTACCTACGCGGGTACAGCTTTGCAACCAGGCGGCCATTATAACTGGCAGGTAAGGGTATGGGATAACGATAACAAACCATCTGCCTGGAGTGAGCAGGCAAGCTGGCAAATGGGGCTGCTGCAACCTGCGGACTGGAAGGCACAGTGGATAGAAGCGGGTTATGTGGAAGACAGCGTTATGCGGCCAAGCCCGTATTTGCGCAAGCAGTTTACTGCCGGCAAAAAAATAAAGTCTGCCACCGCGTTTATTACATCTCATGGCTTATATGAAGCATTTATTAACGGCCAGCGTGTAGGCGATGCCTACCTTACACCAGGGTGGACGAGTTATAACAAACGCCTGCAATACCAGGCTTACGATGTTACGGAAATGCTTAAGCCCGGCGCCAATGCCATTGGCGTAGCCCTTGGCAGCGGCTGGTACCGCGGCAACCTGGCATGGGCTGGCACTTTTAACCTGTTCGGTAAAACACTGGGCCTTTTAATGCAGTTGGATATTGTTTATGCGGACGGTTCAACAGCATCCGTTGTTTCTGATGAAAGCTGGAAATCTTCTACCGGCGCTGTAAGGTATTCGGAGATTTACCACGGGGAAACGCAGGATGCAAGGCTAGCAAAAGATAGCTGGGCAACGGCAGGTTTTAACGACGCCGGCTGGACAGGCGTTAAGGTAAAAGACTATCCTAAAAATGTACTGGTAGCTACTTACAACGAAACGGTTAAAAAGCATGAAACGTTTTTGCCCATCAGTATTTTCAAAACACCAAAAGGCGAACAGGTGATTGATTTTGGGCAAAACCTGGTGGGCTTTGTACAACTTAAAATAAGCGGCAAAGCGGGGGATACCATTAAAATATACCATGCCGAAGTGCTGGATAAAGAAGGCAATTTTTACACAGAAAACCTGCGTGCTGCCAAGCAGGAAAATGTGTATGTACTAAAGGGCGGCGGTGAAGAAACTTTTGAACCGCATTTTACTTTCCAGGGTTTCAGGTATATAAAAGTAGTGGGTTTTAAAACAGAACCTGCGGCTGAAAACTTTACCGCGGTGGCCTTGTACAGCGATATGAAACCGGCCGGTACCTTCTCTACTTCCAACAAGCTTATTAACCAGTTGCAGCACAATATTCAGTGGGGGCAAAACGGTAACTTTTTAGATGTTCCTACAGACTGCCCGCAACGTGATGAACGCCTGGGCTGGACGGGTGATGCGCAGGCTTTTTCACGCACCGCTTCTTTTAACCGTAACGTAAACAACTTTTTTGCCAAATGGCTTAAGGATGTAGCCGCAGACCAAAACAAACAGGGCAGCGTACCTTTTGTGGTGCCCAATGTACTTGGCGATGGCGCTGGTGGCTCTGCCGGCTGGGCCGATGCCGCTACCATTATTCCCTGGAACATGTACCTGGCGTATGCCGATACCGCCATACTGCAAAACCAATACGAAAGCATGAAGGCATGGGTGGGTTATATGCAAAACAACAGCACCAACGATTTGTGGAATAAAGGCTTTCATTTTGGCGACTGGCTGTTTTACCGTCCTTTTGACGACAATGATGGCCGCTCTGCCGTTACAGACAAATACCTTATTGCGCAGTGCTTTTATGCACACTCTACCCAACTGCTGGCCAATGCCGCTAAAGTGCTGGGCAAAACAGAAGATGTAAATACTTACACTCAATTGCTGCAAAAGATAAAAGAGGCTTTTGCCAGGGAATACATGACGCCATCGGGCAGGCTGATATCCGGCACGCAAACCGCCTATGCATTGGCGCTTAATTTTGACATGCTGCCGGAAAACCTGCGGCCACAGGCAGCCGCCAAGCTGGCGCAAAATGTGGCTGATTATGATAACCACCTTACTACCGGTTTTATAGGTGCACCTTATTTGTGCCATGTGCTCAGCCGTTTTGGCTATGATGAGGTAGCGTTTAAACTGCTGATGCAGGAAACCTATCCATCCTGGCTATACCCCGTTAAAATGGGCGCCACCACCATTTGGGAACGGTGGGACGGGCAAAAGCCTGACAGCACTTTTCAAACCCCGGGCATGAACTCTTTTAACCACTATGCTTACGGCGCCATAGGAGATTGGATGTACCGGGTTGTAGCCGGTATTGATACCTACGACGATGCCCCGGGTTACAAACACATACGCATAAAACCGCATAGTGGTGGCGGCCTTACCCATGTTACGGCTACCCTGCAAACTTACTATGGCCCGGTAACAAGTGCCTGGAGTACCACAGGTGCAGGTTTCAGTTTAAATGTTACCATACCTGCCAATACAAAAGCTACGGTTTATATACCGGCGTCATCAGCCGGTTCAGTTAAAGAGAATAATGCGGAACTGTCTTCTGTTGCAGGCCTAACGGTAAAGGGAACAGAGGACAAGTATGTGGTGGTAGAAGTGGGCTCTGGTAAGTACAGTTTTACGGTTAACTGATTGGGCAGTTGCTATTTTTTGGGGCTTTCAGCTTTTGCAGCTTTGTTATAGCTGTAGTTCCGGCTTTTCGCTGCAAGTCCTCGCCACTCGTACCTCGTGGCTGCGGGCTTTCCGCTGCAATCCGGCAGCCATTAAACGACAGAATTACTATTGGGCTTTGCCCGCAGGATAGATAAGCTGATAATTGAATAATACATTTAACCTAAAGGCCGGCATGCCGGCCTTTAGGTTAAATGTACGGATAAGCAACAAGCGCAGGCTTTTTGTAAGCATGATTACAGCATACGGTCAAGCCTGTTCAGCATTTCAATCCAGCTTGGGTGGGCGCCTGTTTTCTTCGCCAGGGCTTCTGCTACTGTCTGGTGAAGAACCAGTTTGGTTTTGCCGTTGACTTCGGTTAAGGTGATGGTTACAGTTGTCATTACAGGCCATTCCGGCGCCAGGCCAGCGTCTTCAGGTTCAATATCGTTTTCATGCTCATCGGTTACTACCATCGTAAATACAATTTTAGATGGAAAGTCACCTCCAGGTAACTGCCCTTGCACCAGCAATCGCCGTGCACAGGGTTGTAGATGCAGGAGTGGTAGCTGCCGCCTTGCCTTATATCGGCTTTTTTAAACTGTATGGTACAGCCATCCGGCGCAAACCATTTTTTTAACTGTTCGGCATCTGTCCACGCCCTAAACACCATTTCCCTCGGTGCATCAAACACATGGGTAATTAAAACGTCCTGCCCGGAAGTTATTGTTCCCGGTTGGTTACCTGTTATCATAGTTTTTAGTTTTTGTTTTCTCGTTATCCAAATGCTTTTCCAGTTGCGCAAACCTGCTTTTCCAGAAAGCTGTGCATTCATCCACCCAGGTGGCCACTTCTTTAAGGCTATCCAGCCTGGCTTCACATATCCTTTCCCGGCCTTGCTGTTTAATAACCAGCAAACCGCATTCTGTAAGAATTTTTACATGCAGCGAAACCGCCTGGCGGGTTACATCAAATTTTTCGGCTATGGCGTTAAGGTTAAGCGGCTGGTGGGCAATCATTCTTATTATCTGCCGCCTGGTGGGGTCGGCTATGGCCTGGAATACATCTCTTCTTATCTCCATTTTGCGCAAGTGTTTGCTTGCGAATATAAATGCAAGTATTTACTTGCGCAAATTTTTGTTGAAAAATGAGGATTAAAGGGATAAGTACAAAAGGTCTATTTGTCTCGAAGGGAACATTTGTGCTTACCCCACAGATATAAGCACAAAGCGTTCCTCTGGAACGCTGGTAGCACCCTGCAATGTTCTACCCACAAGGTGTTCCGCCGGAACACAGGTACAGTACTGCACTCATTCTGCTTAATCCTATAACCGGTATTGGATTAAGCAAAAAGTAACTGCTGTTAATATGGGGCGGCGCATCTTAAAGCAATCTGATAATTTTTTACCTTTCCGTACCTGAACGTTATGGAAATCTTTGCACTGCTATTGTTATCCGGCCCAGCCCTGTTTTTAATAACACGTGCCGCTTTGGGACAAAACAACCATCCAAAACCTGGCTGGCTCAAGTTTTTTTTGAGCATTCACATCATCATGATTATTCTGTATGTTATTGTATTGGTGGCATCAGAACATAATTACTATTTGAGAGGGTACCGCTCAACCAGCATATTGTTCTTACTGATGACATTAACCGGCGTAATTTTTTGGCTGCTTGACAGAAGAGAAGTTTTTGGCAGCTATTTCCGTACAGCATTGTTTGTTGTGTCACTGATATTTATGGCTTGCTCTGGTATTTTGGTTGTTGAAGTGACTCACGATTATGACAAACAATTATTTTACGAAGACGAAAAGTATCGTATGGAAAATACTGACAGAGGCATAATGGCAACCTGCCATTTGCCTGATTTATTTGTGAAGCATTTTTTATACGAGCGGAAATATACAGCAGTAAATGAAGTTGGGGTGGCATGTTTTGGGAAAGAGGACGTAAAGAAATTTAGAATGCAGCAAACCAGCGAGCATGAAGTAGTTGTAAACTATTATCTCTTGAATACAGAGATTGACCCGCTTCCGGAAATGCTGACAATTGTGTATAAAAAACCTAAGTGATGAAGGGCTCTGCAAAAAGAGACAATCCCAAACCGTCTTCAAAAGATTTATGCTGTAACTCAAATTTCATTTATATTTATTGTCGCGTAACTCAACCGATTGCTTTGCGAGAAAACTTCTTATATCAGGAACAGGATTTGCTTGCACGCCTGGCCGCCGGCGATGAAACTGCTTTAACGGTTATCTACAGGCAGTACTGGAAACCTCTCTTTATTTCTGCCTACAATGTATTAAAAGACAAGGCTGTATGTGAAGATCTGTTACAGGAAATATTCCTGCAATTGTGGGCAAAGCGGGAGAGGCTGGAAATACAGGAGTCACTGCAGGCATATCTTTTTGCCGCTACACGTTACCAGGTATTTGCGCATATTAAAAAATGCGCCGGCAGGGAAGCTGCCCTGGATAAGCTGGCGCCAAGGCTAATCATTGTAACTGCGGAAGAACCAATGCTGCAAAAAGACCTGAACAGGCAGGTGGAAAAAGTGATTGCCGGCTTACCTGAAAAATGCCGGCAGGTTTACAGGCTAAGCAGGGAAGCACACCTGTCTCACAAAGAAATAGCCGAGAAACTTTCCATCTCTCCCAAAACGGTAGAAAACCAGTTGACCATTGCGCTGCACCGCCTTCGCGTTTTTTTGAAAGAAGCCATGGCTGTTGTAGTGGCCGCGGTAATAAGCTGAAGCACCATCAGTTAACAGATTTGGTAACGCCATCCTGCTTTTTTACAAAGTAGATTTTTTTGTTCTCCAGGTAATCCGGTGCAAAAGATTGCTCTGTAAGCCTTACCGGCTCAAAATAAAATTCGTTCATTACTTTAAAGGAAGGCTCGGAAATATTGTTGAGCAGGTTGGTGCGGTGTTTTACGAGCAGTTTGGAAAAATGATACATGCACTCAAAGCCTTTGAAATACATATCGCTGGGCCGGCCAAAATGCTGCGCCCTGTAATCGTTGATGAGGCCGGCTTCAATTTTGTCTTTGCGGGAATAATTATAGGGCGTGCTATATACTATTTCTACACCAAAACAATCAGGATTATCAAAAGCTTCCTGGCTTTCCCATGTGGGGGCGCCGATAACCGTGGCCTTGTAAGATTTTGCCGCACTGATGGTTCTTACAATATTTACCCCGAACGATTCGCTGAGAGACCCGCAGACAACTACATTTTGCCGGGTACTGTCCAGCAGGCTTAGCAGGTAGCCGGGTTCAAAATTATCCGTTAGCGATACTGTTTTTAGGCTGAGCGGTTTTATTTTTTTATTCAGGCTGGCAAACTGGTTTTTGATGCGGGTTTCAAAAGCGCCGGGTTTGGTTAGGTAAATAATTTTGCTTTTAGAATAGTTTTGCTGCAGGTAATTGTACAAAGCCGAAACATGGGTGTTAATGGTTGAGTTAACTACTACAAAGAAAGGGTTGCCCGAAAGGTTGGCATCGTTGGGGTAGGTGGCGGAAATTACCGGTATGTTTTCGTTGAGTGAAAAATCTGAAACAATTTTTTGCTCGCCGGCATTGTTAAACGCGGCTATAATAAGCCCGGCGTTTTCTGCCTTTACTTCCTTCAAAACAGCAGCAATGCCGCCGCCCTTTCTTTTGGTATCATAAATAAAAACATCAACAGATGCATCATCCTGTTTAAGGGAATCCACAGCGTCCATAATACCATGGTAAAAATCCAGGCCGGGCAGTATATACCTGGGTATGTTGTTGCCGGAAAGTTTATAGCTGCTGCCATCGAAGGCTGAGTCTAAATACAGCGGCGCAAGTACGGCTACTTTTTGTTTGGGCTGGATAGCTTCTGTTTGGGCACGGCTTACAAAAAATAACAGCAGGCAGCAATGAAACAAAACAGCGTGAAGGGCGATTTTTTTCATAATCACGGTGGTGCAAATTATATGCCTATTCCCATTCAATGGTAGCGGGCGGTTTACTGCTGATATCATACACAACACGGTTTATTCCCCTTACGTTATTAATGATTTCATTGGAAATATTGGCGAGGAATTCGTAAGGCAGGTGTGCCCAGTCTGCCGTCATCCCATCTACAGATGTTACGGCCCTAAGCGCAACGGTGTACTCGTATGTTCTTTCGTCGCCCATAACACCTACGCTTTTCACAGGCAACAATATAGCCCCTGCCTGCCAAACCTTTGTATATAAATCGTATTGCTTTAACTGTTGCGTATAAATATGGTCTGCTTCCTGCAGCAGTTTAACTTTTTCTTCAGTTATCTCGCCCAGAATGCGTATAGCTAAACCGGGGCCGGGAAACGGGTGCCGGAAAATCATCTCTTCCGGTATGCCCAGCTCAAGCCCCACTTTACGCACCTCATCTTTAAACAGGTAACGCAACGGCTCTACCAGTTGCAGGTGCATTTTTTCGGGCAGGCCTCCTACATTGTGATGGCTTTTAATGGTTACAGAAGGGCCGTGAACGCTTACGCTTTCAATTACATCCGGGTAAATGGTGCCCTGCCCCAGGAACTTTACACCTTCAACTTTCGCGGCCTCTTCCTGAAAAACATCAATGAAGAGTTTGCCGATTATTTTACGTTTGGCTTCGGGGTCTGTTTTGCCGCTTAGCTCAGTATAAAAACGTTGTTTGGCATCTATACCGGTTACATTAAGGCCCAGTTTATTATAAGTAGCCAAAACTGATTCAAATTCGTTCTTGCGCAATACGCCGTTATCTACAAAAATGCCATGCAGCCTGCCGCCAATGGCTTTGCTGATGAGTGTTGCAGCAACGGTACTGTCAACACCGCCACTTAGGGCCATAATAACATGCGCATCGCCAATTTGCTGTTTTAGCTGTTCAACGGTTTCATTAACGAAGGATGCTGGCGTCCAGTTCTGGCTGCAGCCGCAAATATTAACCAGGAAATTATGGATGATTTTTTTCCCTTCTGTAGAATGATAAACTTCCGGGTGAAACTGCAGGCCATACAACGCCTTTGATGAGTTGCCATTCTTTTTAAACGCGGCAATGGGTATGCTGTCTGTGGTGGCAAGCAGTTCAAAGCCTTCCGGCAAAACGGTAATGGAGTCGCTGTGGCTCATCCATACCTGGCTATGGTCGGTAACGTTTTCCAGCAGTACATCGTCTTTTTGTTTCAGGAGTTTGGCCCTGCCGTATTCGCGTTTGTTGGATTTATCAACACGGCCGCCAAATTCTTTTGCGGTAAGCTGTGCGCCATAACAAACGCCCAGTACGGGTAGTGTTTCTATAAAGGAGGCTATATTGACTGCCGGTGCATTTTCTTCGTTAACGCTGAAGGGAGAGCCACTTAAAATGATGCCTTTCAGAGAGTTGTCGGCAACGACAGGTTTATGGTAGGGAATTATTTCGCAGTAAACATTGGCTTCGCGTACCGCCCTTGCTATAAGCTGGGTGTACTGGCTGCCAAAATCAAGAATCAGTATTTTTTCCGTCATGGCTGCGAAGGTATAGTAAATGGTGTTAAATGGAAAGCCGTTTTGGTACCGGAGGCTTAACGATTGTGGCAGGGTAGAAGGTAATGGCGCTGTTTACTTTTTTGTCCCCGGAACAAGTCCGGGACAGGCTTGACACAAAAAAGGCAACCGGAATGGGAGGTTGCGTAAAAAAAGTCAAGAAAGAAACGATATACAGCCCGTTTCTTTCTTGCGCCCTGATTAAGCTTTTTTACTACTGTAACTTCCACAATATATCTTCTATCAGCGGGCCTTGCTAAACTTGAGGATACAATAGAAATTTATTATTTCAGAAAGGTAATGCCGGTTGCGCAGGGGATGTTGGGCTATAATTGTTAGGTACGAACCTGCCTGCAAAAACAACAGCGTGTTACACTTTGGGTGAGGGATTGAAGCGGATACCCCGGTGAAGCTATTGCAGCAGTGCCTTGTGCCGGAGTATGAGCGGAAAGCCCGACCCCTTGCGATAGCTTGGGGGCACCCCCTAACGCAATTTGCTGTCTTAAGACACCAATGCCATGCAGTTTAAGTGCCTTTAGCCCTTTCTGGAATTTTAATTTATAAACGGCTTTACCGTTTACTTAATTTTACCAATTTTTGCAAGCATAAAACTCTGCAAATGAAACCAATACTACTGGGTACAGCCATTATTGCATTATTATTTTCTTCCTGCGATATTATTACGAAACGCTCTGTTAAGGGTAACGGCCAGCATACCACACAAACAAGAAGCATTGGTACGGCCGATAAAATAAAACTGCATGGCTCCATGAATATTGACCTTATTCCCGGCGATGGCCCGGGCATTAAAGTGATTGCCGATGAAAACCTGCAGGAGTACGTTGAAACAAAAAATGAAAATGGCTGGCTGGTTATAAAGGTTAAGGACGACTACAGCCTGCGTTCTGATAACGACATTAAGGTGGAAATTACCACTGCTACTTTGCGCAACCTGGATATTGCCGGCAGTGGCGACGTAAATGGCAAGGGCAAATTCTCTGGCGCTGATAAACTGGATATTGACCTTGCTGGCAACAGTGAGGTATCGCTGGAGGTTAACACCCCCTCAGTTAGCGTTAACATTGCCGGCAGCGGCGACGTGGAAATTACCGGCGAAACCCGCAGCCTGGATATTGATATTGCCGGCAGCGGCGACTTTAAAGGAGAAAAACTGATGGCTGAAAAAGCCAGTGTTAGCATAGCCGGCAGCGGTAATGCTGAAATATTTGCTGATAACGAATTGAAGGTTGATGTAGTTGGCAGCGGCGATGTTTATTACAAAGGCAACGCCACCGTAAAATCTAACATTATGGGCAGCGGCAAGGTAGAAAAAAGGTAACCTTAGCGGGGCAAAGCCAGTTTTTTTGCAAAGTTTATTTGATCTTCCAAACAGGTTAGCAATGCCAGGTTAGTTGGCACAGAAGCTATCTCTTTACTTATTGGCCCGCTTACAATTACCTGCATTTTTTTAAAGCGGTTGCAAATGCTGTTGATGTATTGTTGTACACCAGGTTTAACAAAACCGGTTATGCCATGCAGGTAAATATGCGTTACCGCCCTGGCGCCGGTAATATCCTGCAGCGCGGCCAGGTTAACATTAGCGCCGCAATAAATGGTGGCCCGGTTATTCTTTTTAAGCAGGTACTGCATAAAGAGCAGCGGTATTTCGTGCATTTCGCCCTCGGGTGTGTATAGGAGTATCAGTTCTGCAGATGCAGGTGCAACTTTTGGCAGTTTATTAATGCCATAAATAAGCTTGCGCTGTATAAGATAGCTGGCAAAATGTTCCTGGGCGGGTATGCCTGCGTCTGAAAGCCATAGCAGGCCCACCTTTTCCAGGTAAGGGTAAATTACTTTTACAATCGCCTGTTCCATACCTAACTGACTTATTACGCCGTTAAGCGTTTCCTCAAACTTTGCTTCGTTAAAATCAAGCGCCGCTTCTACAAGCTGTGACAGGAAGTGGGCAGGCTTATCCATAACAGGAATGGCCAGTCTCAACTCTTCTTTATTAAGGCCCGCTATTTTAGAAATCTTTGTGCCGTTATTATACAGGTACGCAATGCGGAGTATATGCTTTAAATCTTCATTGTCGTAAATGCGGTGGTTGCTCTCTTTTCTCCTGGGTATAACCAGGTTATAACGTTGCTCCCAAATACGTAACGTGTGTGCTTTAATTCCGCTCAGGTTTTCTATGTCCTTAATGCTAAACTGATCCACAGGCAGCGATTTAAAATGCTAAAATTACTGGTTTGATGTATTTGTTATTTATAATTGTTGGGTGTGGGTATGTAAATGCCAAGTGATTAAGGCATGTGCGTGGCAGACAGGAATAGAGAATAGTGAGTAGGCAGTCTTGCCGCCATCTTTTTGCGGAACTATCAACGTTTTACCTTTCAATAAGGCAGTAACAAGCTGCCACGCACCTGCAACCAACATCCTTTGTTTGTTTGCGGTTGATGCAATAGATTGTGTACTGTTAAAACTAATCTATGCTCACCGGACAAAACATTCGTTTAGGAAGAATACTCAAAAACACCTGGCAGGTAGATATTATTATGGTAGTTACCTGTACAGTAGTTTACCTGATGCATGATAACCTGATCAAGTATCATATCGAAGTGCCCGTTATTGTACCTACGCTGCTGGGTACTGCCATTGCATTTTTTATCGGCTTTAATAACAACCAGGCTTACGACCGCTGGTGGGAAGCCCGCAAAGTGTGGGGCGCACTCGTAAACGATTCACGGTCCTGGGCAAGATCTGTAATTAACTATGTGCCCGCCCCCGAAATGGAAGAGATGAAAAAGCAAATGGTTTACCGCCATATAGCTTTCCTGTACGCCTTAAAAAGCGCTCTGCGCAAAACTGAAGATTCTTCTTACCCCAAATACCTTACAGAAGATGACATTAAAGAAATAGGCCGCCAATCCAACAAGCATAACGCCATACTTAACCTTCAGTCAAAGTACCTGCACCAGTTACGGGAAGCCGGCGCCATAGACGGCTTCAGGTTTATGCAGATGGATGCTTTGCTGGTAAAGTTTTCAGATGAAATGGGCATGAGTGAGCGGATAAAGAACACCGTTTTTCCCACTACCTACAGCTATTTAACCAAGCTTTTTATCTGGCTTTTTGTGGTGGCTGTTTCACTGGTTACCGCGCAAACGCTGGGTGTGTGGAGCATTTTTGCAAGCTGGCTGCTGGGCTTTGTATTTGTATCCACGCAAATAAATGGCATGAGCCTGGTAAACCCATTTGAGAATACGGCTGTTTCCATTCCCCTGAACCAGATAACAAGAACCATAGAAATAAACCTGCTGGAAATGCTGAATGAGCAGGCCATACCCGAGCCCGTAAAGCCCATTAACAACGAGTATGTTTTATAACCTAATTTCTTTCACCAGCGTTTCCAGGTTTTGTATGGACCTTTTGAACATTTCAGCCGTTTTCTTTTTGCCGGAAACAGCAAAGCCGAGGCGTTGTAACAAATTGCCGGGCACATAATAGTCAAGGGTAAGCCTTGTTGTTAAAGGTCCTGTTTTGTACAGCGTAAAGCGGGTGGTATGGTTGGTCTTTTCGTCGGTTTCGTTAAAGGTTATCTGCTCATCCCGGTAACTATAGCTGCCGGCCCGTATCATCATTTCGCCATCTTCCAGTACACAACGGCAGCGCATGCCTACACGCGGTAAAAAATGGCCTACTTCCTCAACACTTTTTACGCCATGCTGCCAGCGGTGGCGGTAGTTAAAATCGCCGGTGGCATGAAACAGTGTGATAATATCTGTATTATACTCCCGTGAAAAAGACAGTGTTTTTGTTTTGCCCAGTGTTTCCGGGGGAAAAGGCGGTTCCCTCGGTATTTCTTTTTTTAGCTGCCCCAACTGCGTGTACTGAAAAGGTATTTCCCCAATCTCCGTTTGTTTGGCGCTGCCGCTCCACTGCATCCATTCCTTAAATGTTCCGGGGGTACTGTTTTGCAGCAGGCTTTTGGTAACCAGCCAGTATTCATGCTGGTCTATATCATTTTTTAAAAGCTGGTGCGCCACAATAATGTCTTTGCCAATAAGCTTACTAAAATTCTTTACGTTGTAGCCGGTAAACTCACCATAATGGGTAATTACTTTTAAAGACAGGTTAACGGCAGACTTACATGCCGTGCATTGACAATAGCGCCGGTTTTCGTAAGCTATAAGATTTTGGTGAAAGTCGCAGAACATCCGCTCTACCTGCCTGTACATTTCATCCAACGGCGGCGGTTCCCCAAACCGGTAAAACAAAATGGCGTCGCCCTCAATTTCCGAAACCTGCAGCCCGGTTTCGTTAGCGTTAATCAGTATTTCCAGCAGTTCCTGTATAATAAGGCGGCTGTGGTCTATCTCCGTTTCATTTACAAAACGGGTAAACCCGCTAATGTCAGGAATAAAAATCAGCCCCTTGTTTTCCATTTTTTGTGGTAAAGGTAGCAAGGTTAGATATAACTACTGCAGGCATTGGTATGGGCGGCCTGCGGCCTTTGCCTAAGAATTTTTATGGGCCCGGCAGCGGGAACTATTATGAGGCTTTACTTGCGTCGCACTCTTGTGCTGTTGGGTTCGCTATGCAGCTTTTACCGAAGCGTAGACTATGCAGGATGGAGGCTTTAGCATTCTTTCCCCAATAGGCTAAGCTGAAAGCCGGTTTAAAATTTCCATGGCTTTATCCGCATCCTTTTTATCTACAAAAATATGGTCATGATAAAAGGCTGCAACTACATTGCAGCTTATCCCGCCTTCTGAAAGTGCTGCAGAAAATGTAGCGGTCAACCCCACAGCTTCCAGGGAAGAATGCACCGTAAGCGTAATCCAGGAAGCAATGAATGAATATGTGAGTTGCAGTTTATCCGCTATTTCTTGTTTTATGATGACAGTAAAACCTTCATCCTCTCTAAACACCAATATGGTGTCTTTTATGTCAACCAGTTGTAAATCTTGTATGCTGCAAAAAACAAAATCGCCCTCGTTCAGTTTGGGTTTCATTGTTTTTAACAGGATGCTTAAGTTTGATTCCCCTGTCATTGTTTAGATTTTCTTAGAATAAATGAAGGCTTCTGTACTATGTTGCAGTGAAGGTCTTGTTGTTGTAAGTTACAACGGCTTAAAATTTTTAAGATTCGCAGCAACGATCTATGTAGCCCTAATTTCCCGTCAAGAATTGCTGAATATCCTGTGTCCACTCGTGTTTATATTTTATCAAATAATTTTCATGTCCTGCTTCCTGGTATATTTTCAGTTTTTTCTTTCCGGTCAAATTATTGAAAATGTCATCTGTTTCCTGTTTGCTTACTTTTTCATCTTTTGCACCATACAGCAGGAGAGTGGGACAGTTAATTTTCTTTGCATAGTTAACCGGGTTATGTCCAAATGCCCAAAAACCATTCTGCAACCCTCCCCAGAAAACCAATAACCCTGCCATGGGAAAAGTTGGTGCATTCATTGTTTTAAACCTTGCACAAACGGTTTGATACATTGAGCCAAACGGGCATTCAATAATTATACCTTTTGGTTTAATTCCGTAGTCGTTAATTGACTTCATTATTGCTACCGCACCCATTGAAGTGCCAAAGAGGTAAATGTTTTTCTCTCCGGTTTCAGACAGGTAATCAAAACAGGTTTTTACCTGCGTGGCTTCCATAAAGCCAATTGTTGTCTGGTTGCCTTCTGAGCCGCCAGAGCCCATAAAATCAACGAGAAAAGTGTTATACCCAAGCGTTTGAAAAACTTCAGATTTATCGAGCATGGAAGATTTTTCACCGCTAAAACCATGAAACAGGATAACTGTACCTTTTGGGTTTGCTGTCTTTATATGCCAGGCTTCAAGTACCCTGTTGCTATTCAGTTTGATTGTTTGATATTCGGCTGTTGGGGTATCCTTATTCTCAGGCCTTGGGTTACTTACTCCAAAAAATAGTGTTTTTATCTTTTGCCCTGTCGTGAGGGCTTTTGGGTCTTTTGTTTTTTCTGTTTTACTATTTGTAAAGTGGGTAAATTTATACGAATGGAAAATCGCAATCACGTTCATTAAAATGAAAATAGAAACCAGTGCCCAAATGATACGTCTTCTCCATTTCCGCATTTTATTAAAATTTTAATGAGGGTAATTTTATTCATCAATCTGTCAACTTGTGGTTGCGTGACTTCTCGGTGTTATTTGTATAGGGTAATTCATTAACAAGTGCAGGAGTTGTTATGTTCCGGACGAACATGTTGTGGGTAGAACAACCATTTCTTCTCTCTTATGTTCCAGAGGAACATTTTGTGCAATTCACACGAGAGGTAAGCACAAAGCGTTCCTCCGGAACGCAGGGAAAAATGATATCGCCTGCTGCTACCCACAAAGTGTTCCGCGGGAACACTCAGGGCCTGAATATGCTTTTTTACATTCCTTTTTGCGATAACCACTTTTGTAATTTTATGATGAAGTATTGTATTAATACAAAAATGCATCTTCCCATTCTCTATTCTGCGGGCAAAGCTGCATAGCGAACAGAGCGTACAAGAGTGCGACGCAAGTAAAGCCTAATGCTTATTCTTCTGCCGGGCCCATAAAGAAAAATTTTTTGCGTAGCAAAAAGCACAGTGGGAACGGCGCCTTAACCAGCAGCCGTATTTTCATTAACAGGTTTTACCTCGCAGGGGTAGCCGAACAGGCAGCGCTCTTTTATAATAGCGGCTACTTCGGCAGGTACAAGTTCTTCCCAGTCGCCGGCGCCTTGTTTAATCAGTTCCAGCACTTTGTCCGTCTGCATGTTCAGGTTGTTGCGCTTGTAATCAAGCACATCTTCTATTTTATCGTTGGCAATAAGGTAACGGTACAGGTCAATCAGGTGGGGCGGTAGCTGAAAGCGCTGGCAATTTTGTAAAACACCATCCCGCAGGGTGGGGTAAATGAACAGCTTTACCTTGCGGCTGAACAGGGTGGCAAAGGATTCCAGGATTCCGCCCGGCAGGTTGGCATAATGGTCTTCGGAGAAAATATATTCCAGGTTGGGGTAGCCCAATACCACGCCCAGCTTTAACTTGGTGATGGTAGAGAGATAGGCTACTAGTTTATAATACTCGTGAAAATTGGAAATCATTACTGTTTGCCCCAGTGAGCACAGGATATCCACCCTGTCAAGAAAATCCTTTTCATCAATATCCGCATCCAAAGCCGCATTTCTTTCCTTTAAGGCCTGCAGTGTAAGCTCCGTAAGCACCACTACATTAGCAGGGTCAACATCCGGTTCTTCCAAAAACTGTTTCATGCCGGTTTCAAGCATATCCATGTGCACGTTGGTCACGGGGCGAAAACGGCCACGCACTACCACGATGTGTTTTTTGTACAGCACTTCCGATGGTTGCTGGTTTTTGCCGTCCGGTCCAAAAACGGCAGCGTCGGAAAAGCCATACTTTACCAGGTGCAGGCTCATCAGGCGGTTATCCACTTTGGTAAAATCGGGGCCTTCAAAACGTATCATGTCTATTTGCAAACGGTCTTTGGACAAGTCATCCATCAGCGAGAGCAGGAACAGGGTAGGGGTTTCGTAATATTTAAAACAGGCGTATATAAGGTTAACACCCAAAATGCCAACAGCCTGCTGTTGCAGGTTGTTATCGTTATCCAGCAGCTTTACGTGCAGGGCAACATCATTGTAGCCGCCGCCGGGCTGCAGTTGAAAGCGTACGCCCAGCCATCCATGCCCCACATTGGTTTTGTGGTAATTAAGCGCGGCAACCGTATTGGCAAAAGCGAAAAAGGTAGAAGTTTCGCCACGCTGCTCTGCCAGGCGTTCAATCAGCAGGCCATACTCCCTGTCCAGCATGGTTATAAGCCGGTGTTCGCTTACATAACGCCGCTTTTGTTCCGCACCGTAAATGGCGTCGGAAAAAATCATGTCGTAGGCAGACATGGTCTTCGCGATAGTACCTGAAGCCCCGCCAGCCTTAAAAAAATTGGCTGCCACATCCTGGCCGGCGCCAATTTCAGCGAAAGTGCCGTAGATTCTTGGGTTCAGATTAATTTCCAGCGCTTTTTGTTTGGTTCCAATGTTACTGCTCTGGGGTGGTGTCATGCACGTAGTCTTTTAAATGATAACTGCTATGCTCATAAAAAAAAGAGTGCTAAAGATAACCTTTTTTGTGCCTTGTTGCCCTTCGGTGTGTTAACAATCGTTTGCGCAAAAATCATCAGCCCATGCTGCCGGTTGTCATAAAATAACTTACCCATTGCAAGCATTACACAACAAGCCAATATATTTGAGCGTACAATTTATTTTCCTGTTATGCTTAAAACTTCGATAACCAGTATTTTGTGTACGCTTGTTCTGCTTATAACAGCACCGGCAATTGCCCAGCAGGTGCGGGAACCCAAGGTTACAAAACAGGAATGGTTAAAGCCATACCCGCCATTCAGAATTGCGGGCAACCTGTATTATGTAGGCACCTACGACCTTGCCTGCTACCTTATTGTTACGGCAAAGGGCAATATACTTATCAATACCGGGGTGGCCAGTTCGGCGGCACAAATTAAAAGCAGCATTGAGCAACTCGGGTTCAGGCTGGCCGATACAAAAATACTGTTGACCACACAGGCCCATTTTGACCACCTGGGTGCTATGGCGGCTATTAAAAAAATGACCGGCGCGGAAATGATGGTGGATGAAAAAGATGCGGATGTATTGCGGGATGGCGGTAAATCAGACTACGAGATGGGTGGCGATGCAAGCGCTTTTGAGCCTGTGCAGCCAGCCCGTTTGCTGCGAGATGGTGATACAATAGCGCTTGATAACATGAAGTTGGTTATACTGCACCACCCGGGCCATACCAAAGGCTCCTGCAGCTATTTGTTTACCGTAAACGATGAACAGCAGGCATACAAGGTGCTTATTGCCAATATGCCCAGCATTATTACAGAAAGACCGTTTGCGGAGGTAACTTCCTACCCCGGCATAGCTGAAGATTACGCACGCATACACGTTAAAGGCTATGAAGGGCATTTCTTTTAACCTGTGGCTGGCTTCTCATGCCAGCCAGTTTAACCTGCACGAAAAACACCAGCCCGGCGATAAGTATAACCCATCTGTATTTGATGACCGGGAGGGTTATGATGAAGCCCTTAAAGACCTGCAGGAACAATACGAGGAGAAATTGAAAGAGCAACCGGCACAATAAATAAGCTGTAACAAAAACAATAAAGCCCGCACTTAATGCAGGCTTTATTGTTTTACAGGCCTTCGACAGGCTCAGGCTGACAGACGATTAGTATTTCCACTATTTAATAACACTGCAGCCAATTCTTGAGCCGGCGTTACCGGTAGGCTGTGTTTTGTAATCATCAACACCACTGTGTACAATAATAGCCCTGTTCAATACACTGCTGCTGTCTGTGCCCAGTGTCCATAAATCTGTTGACATTTCCAGCGTTCCTTTGCCTTCCGCATCCAGTTTTACATTGCCGATGTCGCCCAGGTGAAAACTGTCTGAGCCCCATTTGCCGTGTGGTGAATGAGTGGGGTTCCAGTGACCGTGAGACGCGTTGCCATTGTCTCCACAGTCAGGGTGTTCATGTATATGAACCGCTACACTTTTGTTGGCCAGTTTGGGCACAGTAAGGTTTAGCGCCATTTTCACTTTGCCGTTATCGGTGTCGAAAGTTATTTTACCATCCACCGTAGTATCGGTTTTGGTACCGGTTATGGTTGCCTCTGCATGGGTTGCAGCCGCGGCCGGAGCATCCATGGGCATGGTTGAGGTATCAGCTTCGGCACTGTTTTCATTTTCGGCTGGTCCGCCGCAAGAGATTATGGCAAAACAAAAAGCGGCCATCGAGCCAAGTAACAGGTGTTTCATTTGCAAATGTTTCATGTATATAAGTTTGTTTAATGAATATTCTTAGCAGTACAAATACCTTACCAGCCTTTGAGCGGGTGAGTGGTGAGTGGTGAGTGGTGAGTGGGTGATTCAATTCATCATTCCTTGTTCGATATTCATTTCGTGAGTTAATCGTGAACCGCAAGTTTGGCTTTTCGTTCGTCATTCAAAATTCCTTGTTCCTTGTTCGATATTTCTACCCCTTGGTGCGTGTCTCCACGCACCAACATACCCGGGTCTGAAAAGCCGCCCAATGTACCAACAGATGAACGGATTGATTATGATTGGTTCTTTCACTGAAAGACCCAATCATAACAAAATCATATTTGCAACAGGCGATGCTACAGGGTTATATTGCTGGTATCTGAAAGGCAAGTGGGAAGTGGTGAATGGCGAGTGATTAAAACAAGCTGTTGTACGGGTCGTTATTCAATTGTATAATGTCAGGGGATTTTACGTAGTTACTGTTGTAGCGGAAATTGATATTGGTACTGATGTCAATTTTAAAGGAAGTGTTGTTTTCTTCCTTACGCGGAAAGAAAACAAAACGCATTTCAATGGTATTGAAAATAAAATTCTCATTGCGTGTCCTTACACCGCCACCCAGGCCATAATAGAGGGAAGAACGCGTAAACCCTTTTTTCTCAGGCGTAAGCATGGCGGCGTCACCAAAAACGAATGGTGCAAACTTAAAACCAAATAACTTGTATTTAAGGTACATATACGTTTCAGAATGCACACTTAACCGTTGGTCGCCCCGGGCGGAATCGGAGTTGAAAGAGCGTATGCCAAACGTATTATTAATCTGCAGCGGGTTTAAGCCCAGCCGGTTAAACTGTTTGGTATAAGATACCCGCAGGTATTGCCTTATTTTAACGCTGTTATATTCTATAAGCCGCCTGAACATGCTTATGCCGCCCAGCACACTGGCATCTTCAAAACTCCCTTTTCGTACAAAAGCCTCGCTGCGCAAGAACAATTGTATAATATCGCCCTGCCTGTTAACGATGTATCGGTTGGCATCTGTGCCCAGGTATAGCCTGTTAAGATAGCTTTGCCGGTACCAGCCGGAAGTAAAAGAAATATTGTAGCCGTAAGGAATATCTTCTGTAGTGCCAAAGCCAAAAATGTAGTTGCTTTTATAAAATTGCTGTTTAAAAAAAGTAAACTGGCCAAGTACCGCCTGGCGGTTATTAAAGCGCATATCCAGCTTATTACCCAACTGGTAAGGTGTGCGGGTAAAGTTGTTGTTAAAGTACCGCAGGCTTATAAATTTGCGGCCTTTGTTGTCAGCATTAAGGCGTGCATCTTTTACGCCAAGGTTGTAGCCCAGCCATGCATCAAAATTGGTATAGCGGTAATTGTAAAACAGGCTGTCGGGCCGGCGGTAATCGTTGGCAGCCTGTACACGGCCAACTGTTATGGCGCCGGCCATGTGTTTGTATTGCGATACCAGTGGCCGCTCCAGCCGCAGGTACCACTGGTGTTCATCGGGGCTACCGCTGGCAATGTTGTTGCGTATGCGGGAGTAAAAGGCAGAGCCTGTTATAAAAGTGTGGGCAATGTTGTTAAAGCTGTACAGCACTTCGTAGGCAAAGCTGGGTGTACGGGTACTTTCAATAAACGGTGTCAGTTGTATTTTTTGGCCGGTGCCCATTACATTAGCATCAGATATTTTGCCGCGGAACTTACCGGTGCTTATTTCGCCCACATCGCCGGAAAGTGAGAACAAATCTTTGGTAACCACCACCAGGTCAACTGAGTCAGGGCTGTCATCCAGGTAGTTTACTAAAATACGGGCATCCTGCATATACTCAAGCGACCGCAGGAAACGTTCATTATCCGCCACAACATAAGGGTTAAGGGGCGTATTTTCTTTTATATACAGGTTGTTGCGCACCACCCAGGCTTCTGTGTTATGGTGCAGGCCGTTTATAATACGGGTACCAAAGTACGCAATGCGTTTGCTGGTGTCGGTAAAAACCTTATCAAACCCGTACTGTTTAATGGTAATCTTACGTATTATTTTGCCGCTGTAAGGCAGGTAGGGTGTTTCGTTCTTGCTGTTAATGGCGGCGGGTGTTTTCGAGGTGTCAGGGGTGCGTTTAAACGCATTAACAGCAAAGCCCAGAATGTTACCGTTTTTCTTTTTGGTAGAATCTTTTTCCTGTGCGTTGGCGCCAATACCCAGGCAAAGGCAAATGGCCAGGCAGGTTAAAAAGTATTTTACAGTTGGTCTCAAATCGTTTTATTTTTCACCGGTCGTACGCACTTCCCGGGCCGGGCAAATTCAATATATCAATTTTCTTACCAGGGCAGGTTATCATATACTTATCATGCCCATATTTTTTAGGGGGTGCCCCCAAGCTATCGCAAGGGGTCGGGCTTTCCGCTATTACTCCGCCACAAGGCCAGCGCTGCGATGGCTTCAGCGGGGTAACCGCTTCAATCCCTCACCCGCAGGTGCAGCCTGCTTATTTTTATACCTGCAGGCGCTTTGGCAACCGGCAAAACTCACATTCATCCCAAACCATGCCAATTACACAGGTGTTTTAAAAGTTAAATATAACCTGCCTCAGTTATCTTGCACGTTGCAAAAAGCGTAAGCTTAGTACTTTTGCAAAGTTTTTAAAAGCGAAATATATGAAATACCAGGTTGGAGATGATATACTGGTGCTGCACAGCAACGAGGAAGGGAAAGTTATTGAAGTAATCAGCGATAAAATGGTGATGATAGAGGTTCGCGGGGTAAAATTTCCCGCTTATATGGACCAGATTGATTTTCCCTACTTTCACCGCTTTACCAAAAAAAAGGTGGTAGAAGAAAAAAAGCCGGTTAAAAAGTATGTTGACCAGGTGCCCAAAGAAAAACCCACTGCCAATAAAATTAAAGTAGAGGAAGGGGTATGGCTTTCCATGCTGCCTAAATTTGGGCTGGACGATTTTAACGATGAAGTGGTGGAGCTTTTTAAGCTATACCTGGTAAACAAAACAGATAAAGCGTACGGTTTTGTATATAAACAACAGTTTTTTGGCCAGCCGGATTTTGAGTTGAAGAATGAAGTGCTGGCTTTTCATGATTTTTACCTGCACGATATTCCGTTTGAAAACCTCAACGATAACCCTTCTTTCAGCTTTGAGTTTACGCTAACTGTGCCAGACAAAAAGAAAGCGGAGCATTTTGAAGCTACCGTTAAACTAAAAGCAAAACAGGTTTTTCAACGCATTGAAGAAATGAAAGAGCGTAACCAGCCCACCATTTCTTACGAGCTTTTCAAAACCTTCCCTGATAAAGCGTTTGATGACCGTCCCGATGTTTCGCCGCTTGTTTCCAAAGGGTACAAAGTGTACGAAGCTTCCAAAGCCAGGCAACACCTGGAGCCTGCACGCAGCGTGGTTGACCTGCACATAGAAAAACTCATGAGCGATTTTAAGCACCTGGACAATTTTGAAATACTCAACATACAATTAAAAGAGTTTGAAAAATGGTATGAGCTGGCCCTTGCACATTACCAGGCCTCCCTTACAGTAATACACGGCGTTGGCAGCGGCCGCCTGCGGGATGAGATACACAGCCTGCTAAAAGTGCGCAAGGAAGTAAAAACTTTTATTAACCAGTACGATCCACGATTTGGTTACGGGGCTACGGAAATATTTTTTCAATATTAAAGAAAGGGCGAGTGGTAAGTGGGGGAGTGGTGAGTGGGGGATGCAAAATTTTTAATTGGGCATAACCGGACACTTGGGAATTAAGATGTAAAGGCATCCAATATTGGGCGTAGCCCAATCCAATAAAAAAACATTTACCCTCCACCATGTAGCTCCACCCCTTTTTTGCAACAATTCTTTTTCCGCTTTGGTTTTATTTCTCTTACATTAGTAGCTGTACTATTTGCAAGTTTAAAACCAAACCAATTGCATGTCTTTATTCCGTAAAAAATCTATTGACAAAATTACTCTCGAGGCCGGCGAAGGCGATGGCCACCACCATAAACTAAACAAGGTATTGGGCGTGCGGGACCTTACTTTTATGGGCATTGCCGCTGTAATTGGCGCAGGTATTTTTTCAACCATTGGCAAGGCAGCATTTAACGGGGGGCCGGGTATTGTTTTCCTGTTTATTATTACAGCCGTTACCTGTGGTTTCAGCGCCCTGTGTTATGCAGAATTTGCCAGCCGTGTGCCCATAGCCGGCAGTGCCTACACCTATGCCTATGTAAGTTTTGGCGAAATTGTAGCCTGGATAATAGGCTGGGCCCTGATATTGGAGTACGCCATCGGCAATATTGTAGTGGCCATAAGCTGGAGCGGCTATTTTGATAACCTGCTGCAGGGTTTTGGCATTAACCTGCCCGGCTGGCTGCTTATAGACCCGATTACCGCCGCCGAAAACTACAAGGCTGCAACAGACGCTATCGCTGCAGGCGGCCCTGTTACCGATGCTATGAAAGAAGCCATCGCGGCATGGAACAGCGCACCTGTTATAGCCGGTAAACATTTCTTTATGAACTTTCCGGCATGCATCATCGTTATACTCATCACCATCCTTGCATACGTGGGTATTAAGGAAAGTAAAAAGACCACCAACTTTATGGTAATGTTTAAGATTGCCGTAATCATCCTGGTCATCATACTCGGTTTCTTTTACGTTACCCCAGCTAACTGGAGCCCTTTTTTACCCAACGGATTTGGCGGCGTAATGGCCGGGGTATCAGCAGTGTTTTATGCTTACATAGGCTTTGACGCCATATCCACCACGGCCGAAGAATGCCGCAGCCCGCAGCGTGACCTGCCCCGCGGCATGATTTACTCACTGGTTATCTGTACCGTTCTGTACATACTTATTGCATTGGTGTTAACCGGCATGGTAAGCTACAAAGAACTGCAGGTAAACGATCCCCTGGCATATGTGTTTGAAAAGCTGCAGTTGAAAGAGATTGGCTACATTATTTCCGTAAGTGCTGTAATAGCCACTACCAGCGTACTGCTGGTGTTTCAATTAGGGCAGCCCAGGATATGGATGACCATGAGCCGCGATGGCCTTATGCCCAAAAAATTCGCTACCGTGCATCCTAAATTCCATACGCCATCCTTCGCTACCGTAGTTACCGGTTTTATTGTTGCTATACCGTCGCTGTTTTTGCCCAGCACATTAATGACAGACCTTACAAGCATCGGTACCCTCTTTGCCTTTGTGCTGGTATGTTTTGGTGTACTAACATTGCCTAAATTGTCTGCCAATGTACAGCGCTCCTTCAGGCTGCCTTATATTAATGGCAGATTTATTGTACCTGCCGCCACTGCATTATTTCTCTTTGCCTTCCGCGAAAGGCTTGGCAGCGCTGTAACACATATTGCCGCAGAGGGCTACCAGGAAATTTTGTTCCTTGTGTTTGTTTTTTTAATCATTGCCATATCGGTTTACAGCTTTATCCGTAGCCTCTCCGCCATACCCGTGCTTGGGGCACTTTGCTGCCTGTATCTTATGATAGAAATTCCGGCCATTAGCTGGCTTTGGTTTTTTGTATGGATGGCTATAGGACTTATCTTTTACTTTTTATACGGCAGGCAAAAAAGCAGGCTGGCCAGGGCTTAACAGGCAAATTTTCCTGTTGCAAAACAACCTTTCTGTACAGATATTGTTATTGGAATATTTTGGGCGTGCCCCCAAGCTATCGCAAGGGGTCGGGAAGAACTGCGTTCGCAACCTTCGCTAAAGCAACATTTAGTTGGTTTTTCTCGGTTGTGCTATTACTCCGGCACAAGGCCATACTGCTATGGCTTCACCGGGGTAACCGCTTCAATCCCTCACGCAAAAGCCAGTTACCGGTTACCAGTTGCTGGTTGCCGGTCTGTTGATGTGTAAGTGATTAAGGCTGTTTGAAAGCGGTAAAGTGCGACATTGAACTTTGAACAAAAGAACATTGAACAAACAAAACCTGTTCCACACTTGCCGCATAACGGACAAGGTGTACAAGAGTGCGACGCAAGAGAAGCCTCATGCATGAAATGTCGCCGGGTACATAAAAAATACCTGGCTTACTAAACAAATTTGCTAAACCTAATGTTGAATGAACCTACAATCTGGTTATCCGTACTGGCTAATATCTGCGGGGCTGCCTTACAGTTACCCGAAATTGCAGAAAGATTATCGTAAGGACGTGGTGGTACTGGGTGGAGGTATATCCGGGGCGTTAATAGCTCATGCCTTTTGCGAGGCAGGGATTGACTGCGCTGTAATAGACGGCCGGTCTATTGGCCTGGGCAGTACCTGCGCCAGCACGTCGCTGTTGCAGTACCAAATTGATGAACCTTTGCAGCAACTGGCAGAAAAGCGTGGGCTTAAGGTTGCGGAGAGGGCCTATGCCGCCTGCGCCGCCTCTATTGACAGCCTGCAGGCTATAGCCAAAACAATTAAGTACAAAGAATTGGAAAGAAAGAAAACATTGTTCTTTGCCTCTTCAAAAAAAGACACTGCCATTATCAACAAAGAGTACGAACTGCATAAAGCTGCCGGCTTTAAGGTAGAGAAACTGGAAAGCGGCGATATAAAAAAGCTTTTTGGTTTTGATAAGCCCAATGCACTGTACAGCAACCATAGCGCGGTTACCAATGCCTATACTTTTACACATGCGTTGCTGCAGCACAACTTAAAAAAGGGCCTGGAAGTATTTGACCGGACAAAGGTGGTGGATATTACACACCACCAGCGTTCTGTACAACTGGTTACAGAAGAGAGGTGCACTATTACGTGCCGTTACCTGGTGTACGCTACCGGCTATGAAGTGGTTAACCATATCCGCAAGCACGTGGTGGACCTGCAATCAACTTTCGCTGTCATCAGCGAGCAGATGGAGCCAGCTTTCAAGTGGCACGACGACTGTTTAATATGGGAAACAAAAACACCTTATTTGTATATGCGCAGTGTGGGCAACAGGATACTGGTAGGTGGCCGCGATGAAGAGTTTTCAAACCCTGCCAAACGTGATGCGCTGATAAAACGCAAATCTGCCCTGTTGGAGCAGGATGTAAAGAAGCTGTTTCCCGGAATGCCATTTAAACCTGAGTTCCGCTGGGCCGGTACGTTTGGCAGCACCAAAGACGGGCTGCCTTATATAGGAAAATACAAGCCGCTGTCCAACAGCTTTTTTGCATTGGGATTTGGCGGTAATGGAATTACATTCAGCGCCATTGCGGCGGAAATAATTGCACAGCAGATATTGGGCAAAAAGCACCCGGATATTGATTTGTATTCTTTTGACAGGTGAAAAACAAAAGAGTCAAGAAGTCAAGGAGTCAAGAAGACAATGAGTCAATAAGTCAATGAGTCAAAAAGACAAGAAGGGCATCTGCTAACAACTAAAAAGCCGAACAAAATTTCGTTCCGGCTTTTCCTTTATGACTATTTTTCTTCTTGACTTTCTGACTTTTTTGACTTTTTGTCTTCTTGACTTACTGACTTCCTCTAACCCTTCCTCATTTGTTTAAAGGCAGCTATCAGGCCGTTGGTAGAAGAATCGTGAGAAGTAACTGCCTCATCATTCTGCAGCTCGGGTAGAATTTTGTTGGCCAATTGTTTGCCCAGTTCAACACCCCATTGGTCAAAACTAAAGATGTTCCAGATTACGCCCTGTACAAATATTTTATGTTCATACAGCGCTATCAGGTTGCCCAGTGTGGCGGGTGTTATTTTTTTAACCAGGAATGAATTGGTGGGCCTGTTGCCTTCAAATACTTTAAATGGCGCCAGCTTTTTTATCTCATCCTCTTTTTTGCCGGCTTTTACCAGTTCTTCTTTTACTTCAGCTTCATCTTTGCCATTCATCAGCGCTTCAGTTTGCGCAAAAAAGTTGCTCAACAGTTTTACGTGGTGGTCGCCGATGGGGTTATGTGTAATGGCTGGTGCAATAAAATCGCAGGGTATCATCAATGTGCCCTGGTGAATTAGCTGGTAAAAAGCATGCTGGCCGTTGGTGCCGGGTTCGCCCCATATAACCGGGCCTGTGCTGTAGTTAACTTCGTTACGGTTTCTGTCAACATACTTACCATTGCTTTCCATATTGCCTTGCTGAAAGTATGCGGAAAAGCGGTGCATGTACTGATCGTAAGGCAGTATGGCTTCTGTTTGCGAACCAAAGAAATTGGTGTACCACAGGCCGATCAACGCCATCAATACCGGTATGTTTTTATTGAATGCAGCGGTTTTGAAATGCTCATCCACTTCATAGCCCCCCTTTAGCAAGGCTTCAAAATTGTCGTAACCAATAGTAAGTGCTATGGAAAGGCCAATGGCGCTCCACAAGGAATAACGGCCACCCACCCAATCCCAAAAAGCAAACATGTTGGCCGGGTTAATGCCAAATTTTGTTACTTCTTTTTCATTGGTGCTTAGCGCTGCAAAATGTGCTGCCACATGGCTTTCATCTTTTGCAGACTCCAGGAACCAGCTACGTGCGGTATGCGCATTGGTCATGGTTTCCTGCGTGGTAAATGTTTTGGAGGCTACCAGGAACAATGTTTCATCCGGTGTTACTTTTTTAAGTGTTTCGGCTATATGGGTGCCATCCACATTGCTGACAAAGTAAGTCTGAATGCCATCCACCCAATAAGGTTTCAGCGCTTCGGTTACCATTACCGGGCCAAGGTCGCTGCCACCAATACCTATGTTAACAATGTATTTTATCTTTTTGCCTGTATAGCCTTTCCATTCGCCGCTGTGTATTTTAGCGCAAAAGTTTTTCATCTGTTCCAGCACAGCTTTTACATCGGGCATTACATCCTTCCCATCACTTAAAACTTCCTTGCCGGAAAAATTGCGCAGCGCGGTATGCAGTACAGAACGTTGTTCAGTTTCATTAATCACCTCTCCGCTAAACATGGCTTCAATAGCTTCTTTAACCTTGCATTCTTCGGCCAGTTGTAAAAGCAGTTGTACGGTTTTGGGGTTAATGATATTCTTGGAGTAGTCGAACAAAATGTCTCCGAAACTGAGTGAAAATTTTTGAAACCTGTCTTTGTCCTGTGCAAAAAGGCTTTTCATATTTACCCTTTGCATTTCCTCCTGTTGGTGCTTTTTCAATAATAGCCAGGCTTGCGTAGTAGTGGGATTAATTTTTGGAAACATGGTGAATGTTTAAAATTATTCTGAATTGGCCGACAATATACAAACGATTGCCGTAGAGTGGTAATAGTTTGTAGAAAACAGCTAACGCTGTTGAAGAATAATTATGGGCCCGGCAGGAGGTACTGCTATGTGGCGTCCCTTGCGTCGCACACTTGTACTGAGGCAATTCTATTCAACAATTGCCTCAGTAGCCTGCCCTGAGTATAACGAAGGGTTGGATACGCTGTGCAGCTTTGCCCACAGGATAGAAAAGTTACTATTGTTTAGCCATGCAGGCATATTATCCGGTATAAATAAAATGATAAACCGAATAGCCTTCCAGGAATTTTTTGAACAGAAAATTGGTGAATAGTTTAGGTATGCGCATAATACCAAGTTCCCTGGCTTTTCTTATGGTAGAGGTATAGCTATGTAACTGGTAGCCGTATTCTGTAAAAATGGATGCCGGGTAAGAGCTTAAATCGGTAAAGGAAGAGCCATGCGCCAGCAGCTTATTATGTATCTTATGGCCCAGGCGGTTAAAGAATTGCCTGGTCATTAAATCGCAGAGGAGCACATGCTTTGGAAACAGCGATGTAAGAGTTTGGATAAGCGCTTCTTTTTGCGAACGGGAAAGGTACATCAGCACCCCTTCTACGATAAAAATAACTGGCTGAACACCTGCAAAACTGTTTAGTTTGTCTGCCAGTTTTTCTTTCTCAAAATCTATTGCAATGCGGGTTAACCTGTTGGGGCATCCGGCAGGCGGCAACCTGTTGTTTTTATACTCTATTACAGCGGGCTCATCCAGTTCAAGCCAGTTGCCACCTTTAAAACGATAGGCACGGCTGTCAAGGCCTGCGCCAATAAGTATTATGGTGCTGTCCGGTTCTTTGCCCAGAAGGTAATGCAGGTGCTGGTCAATAATATAGTGCCTGGCTACATTGCTGGCATTGGGGTTGGTAAACTGCTTAAACTCCTGCCAGTAAGCAAGGCCCTGTTCGCCAAGCAGTTGTTTTGCGTAGTTATCACCGATAATGGGGTGGCGGGATTCCGCATCCTGCATGCGTACGCCGCAGCAGTAGTAGGCGGTTTTTGATACAGGTTTCATGGCGGCGATGTTTTACAGTGTAAAGTAAAAATACGCTGTCATCCTGCATTTTTCATGCACGAAAGCGGGGATGCGGAACGGGAATAAATGGCTGTTTGCAGCCTTTTACAGGCAGCTACTCTACAAAATGCCAGCATACACCCGCCATATCAATCACGTTTACTTCTATTCCGTAGGGCTGTTGTGTTGGCGGCGCTATGCGGATGCCAAATTTTTCCGCAAGTTTTTTTTCGGTTACCTGCTGCCAGAATTCTGCAGCACTGCTTATGTTGACACTGATCATAAAATTAGCGGCGAATTCAGCATTGTCAAAGTTCTGCAGGATAAAGCTGCAGTCATCTTTTTTAAAACCAACATAATCGCCGGCATCCCAGGATATATTGAACCCCAGTTCTTTAAAAAGATCTTTGGCGCTTTCAAAATGCTCTCCTGAAGGAACAAATGGGGCGAGTGATATGAATTGCATGGCAATATGAATTTTATGGTAAGGTACTCTTGTTTGTGTGATTGGTGAATAAAGCAACCAAATCTCCTATCCAGGTGTAGAACAGTTTTGCCGTTTGTTACCATTGCGCAGGATGTTTACAACGGAGCGTTTGCCGGGCAGTATTCCAACTGATGAATGGCTGCGGGATGGCAGTGGAAACCCCGCTGAGGCCTTGTGCGCCGGCCTCTGCGGCGGAGTTGCAACGGACAGCCCGGACAGTAGCTGATGAATGAGACAAAGCAGAAAGCCCCAAAAAGAAATTATGGGAATGATTAAAAGTTTCAGCTTCTTTTGCACAAAAACAGGTGCATGCGGGTACTCTCTTACTTCAATACGGCTTTAAAAATTACAGCGCAATACGATGGAAAAATGCCGTTGCAGCATTACCTGAAACAGTATTTTGCCGCTAATAAAAAGCATGGCTCACGTGACAGGAAGCAGATTACGCATGCGTGCTATTGCTATTACCGCCTGGGCAGGGCATTACCCAACCAGCCCGCTGAAGAAAGATTGAAAGCAAGCCTGTTTATGTGTAATAGCGAACCCGCGGAATGGGCAGCTTTGTTTAATACTGATTGGATAGATAACTGGCGTGCTGATATTGATAAAAGGATAGCTTTTGTGGCTTTGCAGTTTGAGGAATTTAATATCGGCGATCTGTTTCAGTTTGGGCAGGCATTGAGCGCTGCAGGTGATGTAACTGCATTTACGGTTGCTCATTTAATACAACCCGATTTGTTTATCCGCGTACGCCCGGGCTTTGAAGCCGCTGTTAAGCAGAGGCTGGCCGCACAAAGTATAGCTTATGCCGACTATGGCGCAGGTTGCATAGGCTTACCCAACGCTACTAAAACAGAAGGTTTGTTTGCTATAAATCGTGAAGCCGTGGTGCAGGATTATTCGTCGCAACGGGTTGCGGATTTTTTTGCATTGGTACCACGCAAGCCCCAACTGAAGGTTTGGGATTGCTGCGCGGCAAGCGGCGGAAAATCAATACTGGCAAAGGATACGCTGGGCAATATTGATTTGACGGTTACGGATATACGGCCTTCTATTATCAGCAACCTAAGACGCCGCTTTGCAGAGGCCGGTATTGCGGAATATAACGCCGCTGTAGCAGACCTTAGTAAAACTTTGCAGGCAGACTTGTTAAACACCAACTACGATTTGATTATCTGCGATGCCCCCTGCAGTGGCAGCGGTACCTGGGGCCGTACGCCTGAACAACTTTGCTTTTTTGAGAGCAGCCGCGTAGATGAATATGCTGCTTTGCAGAAAAGGATTGTCAGCAATGCTGTTACCCGGCTTTCAGCCAATGGTTACTTTCTCTACATTACCTGTTCAGTTTTTGAAAGGGAGAATGAGCAAGTAGCTGGCTTTATTGAACAGCAATGCGGGCTTGCCCTGGTTAAGAAAGAGTTGCTGCCCGGCTATGATAAAAAAGCAGACAGCATGTTTGCCGCTTTGTTCAGGCGGCCGCTATAAAATTCAATTCTGTTAATTGGGTTTTAAATACGCTATATTTAGTTGCTATAACCAGCAAAAGTTGTATCAGCTACCATGACGATCCATCCATCCACGTTACAATTACTTCGTTTTCATTTCTCTTACTTCCTGATGCCGGTGTATTGGTTCGCGTTGAGCTTTGTTGAGTTGATCAACCTGCCAAGGGCTGTGCTGGTGTTTGCCATTATCCATTTGCTGGTGTACCCATCCAGCAATGGTTATAACAGTTATATGGACAGGGATACAGAAAGCGTTGGCGGAATTGCAAATCCCATGCAACCAACACGGCAGTTATTTGTTGTTACTGTTGTGATGGATATTATGGCAATAGCATTGTCTTTATTGGTTTCAGGTTTGTTTGCTGCCGCTATTGCTTTTTACATAGCATGCTCCAGGTTATATAGTTACAGGGGCGTACGCCTTAAGCAATACCCGCTAACAGGGTATTTGGTTGTAATTGTTAACCAGGGGGCAGTTACTTTTTTCATGGTGTATCATGGGTGCAGCGAAGCTATGTTGCTGAATGTGCCATGGCAGGGCCTGGTTGCAGCCAGCTTTTTGATAGGGGGCTTTTACCCGATAACACAGGTGTACCAGCACGAGGCAGATGCGAAAGATGAGGTAAAAACAATTAGTATGACGCTGGGCAAACGCGGAACATTCGCTTTTTGCGCCATCATGTACATGGTGGCATTCAGTTTGTTGTTTCAATACTACCATCAACAAGGCGCCATGCGCTTGTTTGTTATACTTCAACTGTTTTTCGTTCCTGTGATAGTATTCTTTTTGTGGTGGCTGCTGCAGGTATGGAAAGATAGCCGTAAGGCTGATTTTAAGCACACCATGCGTATGAATTGGCTGGCAAGCACCTGCACAAGCCTGGCATTTATCACCATATTAATAGTAAAACAATTTGGCTGAAATAGTATCTATAGCAACCGCGGTTCCGGAGTTTTGCCACAGGCAGGAAGATATTTTGCATTTTATGCAGAAAGCGTATGCTCTGGATGAAACGGAGAAACGGAAGCTGGCTTTTTTGTACAGGCACAGTGATATTGATAAAAGATATTCTGTAGTAGAGGACTACGGCAGGCCTGAGCAGGAGTGGAGCTTTATACCGCAGGACAGGCAGGCGCCGTTCCCTTTACTGGATGAGCGGATGAAGTTGTACAATGAATGTGCTTTACCGCTATCGTTAAAAGCTGTTGAAAGTTGCCTGCAAGGTTATATAAGCCCACAACAGGTAACGCATTTAATAACAGTTACCTGTACCGGCATGAGTGCGCCGGGCCTTGACCTGCAGATAGCTGAAGCGTTGCAACTGCCAACAGATGTGTTCAGGACATCTGTAAACTTTATGGGCTGTTATGCCGCCGTACACGCACTTAAGCTGGCCAAAATGATTTGTGACAGCACACCTGCCAGCCATGTTTTAATTGTGGCTACGGAGCTTTGTACCCTGCATTTTCAGCAGCAGTACACGCCTGATAACGCTGCCAGCAGTTTGTTGTTCGCGGACGGCAGCGCGGCAGTGCTTGTATCCAACCAACTGCGTGGCGCCAGGGGCATAAAGCTGAAAAATTTCTATTCATCCATTACTTATAAGGGTAAGAACGATATGGCCTGGGAATTGAGCAGCAGGGGCTTTTTGATGAAGCTCAGCGGGTATATTCCACAACTGGTCGAGGAAGATATTGCCGCTCTGGTGCAAAAAGCTTTGCAGCACAGCGGTCTTTCACAAAAAGATATTTCTCACTGGTGCCTGCACCCCGGCGGCAAAAGAATAATTGAAGCCATACAGAAAAAGCTTGGCTTAAGTATGGATGATGTTTGCTACTCCCGGACAGTAATGAGAGATTATGGCAATATGTCGTCTCCATCAATTCTTTTTGTATTGAAGGACATTATGCAAAGCAAACTGCCGGTTACAAATGTGTTCGGGGTGGCTTTTGGTCCGGGCCTTACAATGGAATCTTTTATTGCCTCCAGTATATGAACCTTTCAAAACGCAGTTACAGCAAAGAACTGCTGGACAATGATGATATACCGTTTGATGACATCAGGCAAAACATGAAAGAGCTTAACGTCATCAATACCTGGCTGGGTGGCCACGCTATTACACTGGCGGGTTTAAAAAGGCTATTGGGTGCAAGGAAAACCGTTACTATTTGTGAAATAGGATGCGGCGGTGGGGATAACCTGCATGCCATCTCAAAGTATTGCAGGCAGAACAAAATTGCCGTCAACTGTATTGGTATTGATATTAAGCGGGACTGTATTGAATATGCGAAAGAACAATGGAGGCATCCCGTAACCGTTACCTGGATAGCCAGTGATTACCAGGCTGTGGAATTTGAGCGCAAGCCCGATATTATTTTCTCAAGCCTTTTTTGCCACCATTTTACGGAGGCACAACTGGCTAAGCAATTGCAGTGGATGAAAGCTAACTCTACGATTGGTTTTTTTGTGAACGATTTACAGCGGCACGTACTGGCATATCACGCCATCAAAATACTTACCCGGCTTTTTTCTTCGTCTTACCTGGTAAAAAACGATGCCCCCTTAAGCGTGGCCAGGGGGTTTACTAAAAATGAATGGCAACAGGTTGTTAAGTCTGCTGAAACCGGGCCTTGCCAGGTGCAATGGAAATGGGCATTTCGTTACCTGCTAATATACCGGCATGGATGAACAGGCAAAATATGATGTAGCCGTTATCGGTGGTGGCCTGGCTGGGCTTACGCTTGCCATTCAGTGTGCGGATGCAGGCTATACTGTAGCGTTGTTTGAAAAAGAGGTTTACCCGTTTCACAAGGTTTGCGGGGAGTATATAAGTTTTGAGAGCCATGATTTTTTGCTGCGCCTGGGTGTAAACTTACACGAGTTGCAGTTGCCAGCCATCAGCCGCCTTCAGATTAGCGATATAAAAGGAAACCTGTACCAGTTCCGCCTGCCCTTAGGAGGTTTCGGCATAAGCCGTTATAAGCTGGACGATTTATTGTACTACCTGGCTGTACAAAAAGGGGTGCAGGTATTTACAGGCAACAAAGTGCAGGATGTACAGTTTGTTAGTGACGGGTTTGTATTGCAGCATGCCAATGGCATTACTAAAGCTTCAGTAGCTGCCGGCGCTTATGGCAAACGGGCCAATCTTGACATTAAGAAAAACCGCTTGTTTGCCCTTAAAAAAAACAATAAGCTTAATAATTACATTGCCGTCAAATATCACATCAGCACCAGCCACCCCGTTAACAGTATTGCGCTGCATAATTTTGATAATGGCTACTGCGGCCTTTCTAAAATAGAAGACGACAGGTATTGCCTTTGTTACCTTGCTACTGCGCAGCATTTAAAGAACAACAATAATTCCATAAGTGAAATGGAAAAACAAGTGTTGTTTCAAAACCCGCACCTTAAGAAAATATTCAGCACAGCCAGCTTTTTGTACCAGGAGCCGCTCACCATTTCCCAGGTAAGCTTTGATGTGAAGACCCAGGTGGAAAACCACCTGCTGATGCTTGGCGATGCGGCGGGCATGATAACGCCCCTGTGCGGTAACGGCATGAGCATGGCCATGCATGGCAGTAAACTGGCTTTTGAAAGCATAGATGCTTTTTTGCGGCAACAAATTACCCGGGAGCAGATGGAGCATAGATATGAGCGCAACTGGAACAGGCAGTTTAGCCGCAGGTTGTGGATGGGCAGAACGGTGCAGCGGTTGTTTGGCAATACCAGCAGCATTCTTTTTCTCAGAACAATGGGCGCCCTGCCATTTTTGGCCCGGCAGGTAATTAAACAAACACATGGCAAGCCATTTTAGTTTTTTATGGTACGGGCTTTCGGCTTTTCAATTAAGCATCGTTGTGTCACTCACTTGTACGCCTTGTCCGCTACGCAGCAATCCGTCTCCGTAGCATCTTCAGGCTTCGGTTATTGCAACCGTTCTTAATCAGGCTAATCAGCTACATCGGTAGAAAATCGTGGTTCAGACAATCTATACGGGTCTGAAAAGCCGCCCATTGAACCGAACGATGAACGGATTGCGACGCAATTGGGTCGCCATGAAAAACCCCGGCTGGTATCTAAAAAAAAAGATTTGCTGTTAATAATTACTAAATTACAGTTTAACGTAAGCTGTGCAACAATCCATTCTTGTATGCCTGCCGTATTAGTGTCGGTAAACTTAAATACCCTTCTATGACAACGAAAACATTATCCATTGTTACCTGGTTATTGCGCATTGTGTCAGCGCTTATTATGCTTCAAACTTTATTCTTTAAATTTTCAGCGGCGGAAGAATCGGTAAGGCTGTTTACCATTCTGGGTATGGAACCCTGGGGCAGAATTGGTACGGGAGTTTTTGAACTCATCGCTTCTTTGCTGATATTGTACCCGCGTACAACTGGCTATGGCGCTTTACTGGGCATGGGGCTAATGGCTGGTGCAATATTTTTTCACGTTACCAAACTTGGCATTTTCTTTGGTGGCGATGCATTGCTTTTTGCATACGCGGTAATTGTATTTATCTGTTGCGCAATGCTGGCTATTATATACAGAAAACCTTTGTTAAACGTAATTGGAATAAAGCGTACATAAAAAAATTATTTTTTTTGTAAGGTTTGCGGCCAGCCTGCGTATCAAGGTTTAGCATAAACACATTTTAAACAACAACGGCATGCACCTTCAACAATCTGTTCAGCATGTATTTGTACAGCTTGAACAATCTTTACTGTCCCTTACCAACGAACAATACTGCCAGCCATGTCCATCGCTTTTCAATGCGTCGGTAGGCCAGCACGTACGGCATATTATTGAACTGTTTCTTTGTTTGGAAAAAGGGTACAGCGCAGGCACGGTTAATTACGAAAAAAGAAACCGGGATACCCATATTGAAACAAGCAGGGATTTTGCCATTACGTTGCTGCATGAAATCTACAGCGGCATAGACAGAAAGGACAAGCAACTGATGCTTGAAGCCGGTTATGACGAGCACAGCGATGAAACAATGCTAATATCTACGAACTATTACCGGGAAGTTGTATATAACCTGGAACATACGGTGCACCACATGGCGCTGATAAGGGTTGGCATTAGCGAGGTATCTTCTGTTGTGCTGCCTGAAAATTTTGGCATTGCTTCTTCAACCGTAAAGCATAGAAAAACATGTGCACAGTAACCTTTATTCCTGCCAGAGAGAGGGTATTTATTACTTCAAGCCGGGATGAAGCCGCTGCAAGGCCCGCGGCATTACCACCCGCCCGTTATGTGTTTGATAATGACGAAATGGTTTTTCCTAAAGATGCTGCGGCAGGAGGGGGGTGGATTACAGCCAAAAGCAATGGCGATGCGCTGGTACTGCTTAACGGCGCTTTTACCAGGCATATTCCACAGCCGCCATACGGCAAAAGCCGTGGCCTTGTATTTCTTGAAATAGCGAAAGCCACGGAGCCGTTGAAATATTTTCTTAAAGCTATACTTTACAATATTGAACCATTTACTTTGGTAATATGGCATAAAGCCGGCCTGTATGAATGCCGGTGGAATGGGTTACGGAAATTTAGCCGGCAATTGGATGCACAACAGCCTCATATATGGTCTTCTGTAACCCTGTACGCTAATGACGTAATTATGAAACGGGAAATGTGGTTTTCGCGGTGGTTATCGGGTAATACAAATCCTCAAATGGAAGATGTGCTGCACTTTCACAGGTTTGGCGGCGAAGGCGGCGCAGAGAATAACTTTTGCATGAACAGGGATGGCAAAATGCTTACAGTAAGTATTACCGGTATTGAATTAACTGAAAAGGAAGCGGGTATGACTTACCTGGATATTAAAGAGAACAACAATTACCAGGTAGTATTGCCGGTAACACAGGTGGATTATTGCGCCATATAACTTTCTGAGGTTCCATGATGAAAAGACTTTTATATCGCCCTTTTTTTATAAAGCTGTTTAACTGGGAGTACTGGCCATTCAGCGTGGTGTATGCGCCCATCTATTTTTACTGGATATGGCTGTGCTTAAGGGCAAAGTCTTTTTTCTTTTTCAATACAGCCAACCCCTCTATTAAAAACGGCGGCTTTCTAATGGAGTCTAAGAAAGAAATCTATGACATTATACCGCCTGCTTATTACCCTAAAACTTTGTTTTTTAAGGCAGGTACACCTTTTAGCACCATTGTGCAGCAACTTGCCGGGCAAGGATTTACCTACCCGCTAATTGCCAAGCCAGATATAGGGATGCGGGGCTTGTCAGTTAAAAAAATGGAAAACGTGGATGACCTGCTGCAATACGCTGCAGCCAGCGATGTAGATTACCTGGTACAGCAATTTGTTGCTTTTGATAAAGAAGTGGGTATTTTTTATTACCGTTATCCCGGTGAGGCCCGCGGCCACATTTCCGGCATAGTAGAAAAAGAATTCTTGACCGTAACCGGCGACGGGCGTTCTTCCATTGAAGAATTGTTGAAGCGGGATAAACGGTTTGTGTTGCAATTACCTGTATTAAAAGCCAGCTTTAAAAGCCTGATGACTGAAGTGCCTGCTGCCGGTGAAGAAAAGCTGCTGGTGCCTTATGGCAACCATGCCCGCGGCGCAAAGTTTATTAATATATCCCACCTGGCAGATGAAGAACTTACCAATACCATGGATGCCATTTGCCGGCAGGTGCCCGGCTTTTATTACGGCCGGCTTGATATTAAGTACAGCAATTGGCAGCAACTGAAGCAAGGGGAAAATTTTTCCATTATAGAATTAAATGGCGCAGGCAGTGAACCTACGCACATGTACGACCCACGGCAATCCATCTTTTTTGCCTGGAAGGAAATCATACGCCACTGGAATATACTTTTCCGCATAAGCCTTTTAAACCACCGGCAAAAAAAACTGCCCTATATGCGTTTCTCGTCCGGCATTCAAATGTTCAGGGATAACAGCGCTTACGTTAGCAAAATATCCAACAGTTAAACTATTCGCCGTGCTGTAAAACAGCTTACCCGGCCACATATCAAATACGCTGGCAGGCATTTTGTGCTGTATGTATATTGGTACTCCTTAAAATCTTTTATTTATGGCAAAGTATTCGAAAAAAGCGCAGCAGAAAGTTGCTGATGTAATGGATGAAATGAAAGAAGGCAAGCTTAAGAGCGGAAAGAGCGGCAATAAAGTTAAAAGCCGCAAGCGGGCAATTGCTATAGGGCTATCCGAAGCAAGAAAAGAAGGCGCTAAAGTGCCTGAAAAAGCTGCAGCAAAAAAAACAGCCAAAAAAGCATCGCCTAAGAAAACCGCAAAAAAGGCTGCGCTTAAAAAGGCCAGTAAGGCCGCGGCAAAAAAGTAGTCTCGCTTATAGATATAACTGCACCATTTTGCGCCAGTATTTGGCACGGTGTGCTTCTTCGTTCCAAACGTAAAAAGATGGTGTTATGTTTTTTGCGGTAAGGGCGGAAACAAGATGCAGGTTATTTTCAAAAAAAGGGTCTTCGCGGCCTATTACAATAATAATGTCCATTTTTTTAAGGTTGCGTAGAATGTCTTCATCATTTAGGTTAGGTATGAACATACCCGGCATGTTGAAGTAAATGTTTTCATCGAAATACCCGTCAAAAAGGTTGGCAAAAGAGGGCGTGGATAAGGTAAGGTCGTACCGGGCGCTCATGCCCACCACTTTGCTAAATAGTTGCGGGTGCCTGAAAGCAATATTAACCGCATGATAACCGCCCAGGCTGCAACCGGCAGCAGTTAAGGAAGCGTGGTTGTTATTTTTTTTGATGAAGGGGATAACCTCATCCAGTATATATTGCTCGTATTGCTGGTGCCGTTTGATTCTTTCGGCGGGATACACGGGTGAATAAAAGCTTTCTATATCTACACTGTCCACGCAGAACAATTGCATTTCTCCATTAGCGGTTTTTGCGGAAAGGGCTTCTACTATTCTCCAGTTTTCATAATCGTAAAACCTGGCAGTGCGGGTGGGGAAAAATATCACGGGCTCGCCACTGTGGCCAAACACCAGCAATTCCATATCTCTGTTAAGCGTGGTGCTGAACCATTTATGATATTCTCTGTTCATTCAGGAAAATAAAGTGGAAAATTAGGTTAACATGGCAGTTACTTAAGTTAAAAAATTTTCATGTTCAGATGAAAAATTTGTTAACAAAATCTGCTTCCACAGCCAATACCCCTTGGGGCTAAGGTGCAACCCGTCTGCATCGTACAGGTCTTTAAGAGGGTAGCCTTTACTGTCTGTCATAGCATCGTAAATATTAATGAAACGATAATGCGGTTTGCTGTTGTCAATAGCCTTTTTTATCAGCGTATTGGTATAGCGTATTTTTTCGTTGATGTTCCAGCGGGCTATACTTGGTTTAATAGAGATGTAAGTAAGCGGAACATCGTGGTAATAGTGGTTGATGTGCCACATTAACTGCTGAAAAAAAATAAAGACCTCTTCAGGGTTCCTTCCATCGCCCAGGTCGTTATCGCCTGCGTAAATTACAATGTGTTTGGGGTGGTAGGGCTTAAGTACCCGTTTAAAAAACCATACACATGCTGCGAGGGTAGAGCCGCCAAAACCCAGGTTAACGGGCTTAAAGGCTGCAAAATCATCGTTCAGTTTATCCCAGAGCCGTATGGAAGAACTGCCGTAAAAAACCATCTGTGGTTCATAAGTTAGTTTACTTTTCTGTTGTTCAATTCTCTTAATCTCATCTTCATACCAAACCATAATTGTTATATTTCTGAACTTTCAAATATACTGCCATACGTTTAGAGATGGCGTGCCGGGCTTTATTAATTTATTATCCTGAACGTAATGTTTATTCTTTCTTTTAATGCCGCATTTGTTTTGGGTACCTGGTGCTCCCAATAGTGCTGGGTGGCGCCCTTCATCAATAAAAAACTGCCGTGGGTTAATATCGCCTGGCGAATAATTTTTTTATCTGCATAGTTCCTTAGCTTAAACATCCTGGCGTCCCCAAAACTTACGGAGCCAATGACCGGGTTAATGCCCAGTTCAGGCTCATTATCCCGGTGCCAGCCCATACTGTCCTGCCCGTTGCGGTACAGGTTTAGCAGGGCGCTTGTAAAGTTTACGGCGGCAATTGTTTCAATTTTTTGCTTAATGGCTATTAAGTCTGGCGTCCATGGCAGGGGTTGCATGGTAATGCCGGAGTAGCTGTATTTTTTGGTGGCATCTCCATACCATGCGGTAAGCCTGGGTTGCATTAGGGTTTTGCCAAAAATTTTAATAGGTTCCTGTTTCCACTGAATGTTAGCAAGAATGTTTTTTAAGTAATGGTCGCTTTCTGCTTTGTTGAAAAAAGCGGGATAGAAATATACTTCCCCATCAAAAGGGAGCAGGTTTTCTGTAGTGCTGTTGAATAATTCCTGTTGCATAGCATTAAGCTTTCAGGGCTTTCCACTGTTCATATGCTTTTTTCATGCAATGCCCGCAGGACCTGTAGCCCAGGGCCACTGCTTCATCTTCACCTGCAAAGAAAACACGATTTTCCCTAAGCATTCTTTTGCCGGAGCTGCAATGTAGCCTGCCGTAAATTTTCAGGTTTTTGTTGCCGCCGAATACAATGTTTCCGGCTTTAATCATCCGCAGCAGCTTTTGTTTGCCTTCCTGTGTGTTTTCAAATGTTGAGTGATGTATCATGCCTGTTGCTGTAAAATTAGCAACTAAGTCATATCCAGGTGGCGCAATGATGAGTAAACAGTGGCGGGTTTTCTGCAGAATAAGGTTATTGTTGCGGCCTGTTCAGTACACTTAAGATGTTTTCATCAGAAAGCGGCAGAATATCCGGCTGCATAAACCTGGCCCTTGCAGCCGGGGATAAGATATACTCCTTAGCATAAAACTTAAATGGCAGCGCCCTGTCTGCAAGGTTACTTTCCAGGAAATTGTTACAGGTTTCTGTTACAGAAAGGTTATTGTACCTGCGGACATAAAAATCCACGATACTTATCCAGAAAATGGTGAGTGTTTCATGGTAGCCGCCAAAGCCGTTGTTAACGCCGCCCACAGAAAGATTGTAGGAAATAATACCAGACTTCAACAGGCAGGTTGCTTCATTAATGTCATAGTGTTTAAGATGCCATACCGCGGCAGTTAAATGTGCCTGGTGTGTCCATTGTTCTTTCGGCAACGTTTTGTTGTTAAAGCCCTGCATTAGCGCATCAATTTCCTGCTGGCATTGGTATAAGCTCATAACGCGAAAATTTTAAGAGGCGGCAATTTCGGCTAAATTAAGATTGCCCCGCATGCAAATAATGACAAGCGGTTTTAATCAACTGTATTGCTGCTGATAAAGTTTTTGCGGTAGCTGGAAGGTGTTAGCCGGCGTATTTTCAAAAACTGTTTGTTGAAGTTGGCCAGGGTATTAAAACCGCTTTCATAACAAATGGTTTCAATGGTTTTTTGCGTATCAATCAGTTGCTGGCAGGCATAACCAACACGTACTTCGTTCAAAAAATCAATATAGGTTTTCTTAGTGCTTTTTTTAAAATAGCTGCAAAAAGCGGGTACACTCATGCCGGCGTTTTTGGCTACATCTGTAAGCGTAACAGGCTCCTGGAAATAATCAATCGTGTACTGGTAAATCTTGTCAATACGTTCTTTATGTTTGCTGTTATAGGCTTTAACTTCCTGTGTAGAGAGTGTGTCGTATTCTTTTTTCTCCGCAATAAGGGCCAGGCAGTTGCACAGTTTAATGATGCGTTGAAAGCCCTTGGCGTGTTCCAGTTCTTTAATCCAAACTGTAAGCAGTTCTTTGGTGCCGCTTTTTATTTTAAGGCCCTGTAAGGCCGTTTCAAACAGTTGGCGAATAATGCGGCATTCCGGCAGGTTCATAAAAGCATCTCCCCAAAAATCTTCTTTAAAATGCACCACCACCGCGCTGGTGATAAGTTCTTTATACGCTTTCTGAAAAGTATGCGGCAGGTTAGACCCAAGAAAAAAAACATCGCCGGTTTTAAACTCGCCTACATAATTGCCTATGAAGCTGGCGCCCTCGCCTTCGGTAAAAAGAATAAGCTCATACTCCACATGCTGGTGCCAGGGCACTTCAAATTTGGGTGTGCGGTGCGTTTGCGCAACAAAAGAAGTGTTGGCGTTAAGCGGTAATTTTTCTATTAATGGTTTCATTATGTATATTTAATTGCCGGCAAAGGCACAAAGTCTGCAAAGTTGACTTTCAATAAGGTTTCACATTCACGTTGAAATCTCCTCTAATTGTTAGATTCCAAACTATATTAATCAATAAACATCTTCAAATCTAATATATTTATTAAAATAGTTTCAGTAATCAACAATAAAGTTGAACTGTTTGTTGCAACCAAAGTATAATTTAGCACCCGGTTTCGATTGCTCTTATAACCTTCAGCTATATGTTATTACTTGGTTTAGATATAGGTACTTCCTCAGTAAAAGTTTCAATTGTAGATGCGCAAACGCAGCAGTGCATAGTTTCAGCACAATACCCGGAAACGGAAGCTGAGATTATCTCAAAGCAAAGCGGCTGGGCAGAACAATCCCCGCAAAGCTGGTGGCAGTTTGCCCAACAGGCCATCTTAAAAGCGCATGCTTCCGGAAAGTATAACCCTAAAGAAATTGCCGCAATAGGTATAGCATATCAAATGCACGGCCTGGTGCTGGTAGACAAAAACCAGCAGGTGTTGCGTGACAGCATCATTTGGTGCGATAGCCGGGCGGTGCCTTATGGCGACAAAGCTTTTGCCGCTATTGGCGAGGAAAAATGTTTGTCCTGTTTGCTTAATTCACCCGGCAACTTTACCGCTGCCAAGCTGGCCTGGGTTAAAGAAAATGAGCCCGGCATTTACAGCCAGGTGGATAAGCTGATGCTGCCCGGCGATTATATTGGAATGATGCTTACCGGCAGCATTACCACAAGTGTGTCATCCCTGTCCGAAGGTATTTTCTGGGATTTTTCAAAAGACCAGCTTTCCGCTGATGTAATGAACTATTTTGGTTTTGATACATCAGTAATACCTGCCGTTAATGAGGTATTTAGCGAACATGGATATGTTACCAGTACTGTTGCAGATGCGCTGCAGCTAAAAGCCGGCATACCCGTAAGTTACAAGGCTGGCGACCAACCTAACAATGCGCTGTCGTTAAATGTGCTGGAGCCCGGCGAAGTAGCGGCAACAGCGGGCACTTCAGGCGTTATTTATGGGGTTAGCGATGTGCTGGCTTACGATAAACAGTCAAGGGTAAATACGTTTGCGCATGTTAACTACACAAGTGAACAAAAAAGGTTAGGCATACTGCTATGCATTAACGGTACCGGTATTTTAAACAAATGGATCAAGAATATTGCCGGGTCAACCAGTTCTTATGTGGCGCTTAACCAAGCCGCATCAGGTATTAAAGAAGGAAGTGAAAACTTATACATACTGCCGTTTGGCAATGGCGCAGAAAGAATGCTGAACAATAAACTGGTAGGCGCACATATACACAATATAGATTTAAACAAACATACCTCGGCGCATTTATACCGCGCAGGGCAGGAGGGCATAGCTTTCGCGTTTAAGTATGGCCTTGATATCATGCGTGGCAACGGTATGAACCCGTCGGTAATACGTGCCGGAAAAACAAACATGTTTTTAAGCAGTGTTTTCGCTGATGCGTTTGTAAACATTACCAACACACCTGTTGAACTGTACGAAAGCGATGGCAGTGTTGGCGCTGCATTGGGCGCCGGTATCGGCGCCAATATTTTCAGCACAGCCAAAGAGGCGTTTAGTAAAATGAAGCGTTTGCAAACCATAGAGCCCAACGGTAACAAGGGTTATGAAGGGCATTATGAAAGCTGGAAAAAATACCTGGAAAAGGAACTGGGCGGTGCGTAAGAAACGCCCCACGTGAAACAGGTTTTGGCACTTGGCAGTATTGCTGCTATTAAGCGCCGGTTGTGTCACTCACTTGTACGCCTTGTCCGCTACGCAGCATTGTGCAGCAGGTTTTGATAGTTTAATGCTCTTTTATTCAAGGTGCAATATAAAAGCAATTTGTAAGACCGCCCCTGGGCGTGTCTCCATGCAGTAGCGCTTTTGTTTGCAATGTGTCTGGTAGCAAAGCTGGCAGACACTGTAGATGCCCTGGTGCATGTCTCCATGGCGAGAGCTTTTAGTTGCAATGTGTCTGGCAGCAGAGCTGGCAGACACTGTAGGTGCCTGGGCGTGTCCCCATGACCAGCGCTTTTAGTTGCAACGTGTCTGGCAGCAAAGCTGGCAGACACTCTAGCCGCCCTGGTGCATGTCTCCACGCACCAGTTATACCCGGGTCTGAAAAGTTGCCCAATGAACCGGACGATGAACGGATTGCGACGCAACGAAGATGCCATGAAAGGCTAGGGTTGGTATCATAAAAAGCAAGTGGGGAGTAGGGAGTTGTAAGTGGGATTTTAAAAATATTACTATGAGGGCAAATAGGGGAGAGGGAAGCTGAAGGGAGCGGGCCGTGCTGAACGTAACATCTTATCTCAAACATCGTACATTCGATTATAAACTACAAACTGTAAAACCATGTCAGTACTAATTGGTGAAAAAGAGTATTTTAAAGGAATCGGGCAAATAAAATACGAGGGCCCGGAAACAGATAACCCGCTTGCCTACCGCTGGTATGATGAAAGCAAAGTTATTGCCGGTAAAACCATGAAAGACCACCTGCGATTTGCGGTTGCTTACTGGCACAGCTTCTGCGGCAATGGCAGCGACCCCTTTGGCGGTCCCACCCACGATTTTGAATGGGATAAAAAAACAGACGCTGTAGCCCGTGCAAAAGACAAAATGGATGCGGCGTTTGAATTTATTACCAAGCTTAACCTTCCTTACTACTGCTTTCACGATGTAGACGTGGTGGACTATACTAACGACATAGAGGATAACGATAAAAGATTGCAGGCACTGGTAGATTACGCCAAAGACAAGCAACAGCAAACCGGCGTTAAACTGTTGTGGGGCACTGCTAACCTGTTTTCTCACAAGCGTTATATGAACGGGGCATCTACCAACCCTGATTTTCATGTACTGGCACATGGCGCCGCGCAGGTAAAAGCTGCACTGGATGCCACCATTGCATTGGGTGGCGAAAACTATGTTTTCTGGGGTGGCAGAGAGGGCTACATGAGCCTGCTGAACACAGACATGAAACGTGAACAGGAACACCTGGCCATATTTTTACACAAGGCCAAAGAATATGCAAGGGCTAACGGTTTTAAAGGCAGTTTCTTTATAGAGCCCAAACCTTGCGAACCAACCAAACACCAGTATGATTATGATTCCGCTACAGTTATCGGCTTTCTGCGGGCACATGACCTGCTGGGCGATTTTAAACTGAATGTGGAAGTGAACCATGCAACACTGGCGGGCCATACTTTTACGCATGAGCTGCAGGTGGCTGCAGATGCCGGCCTGCTCGGCAGCATTGATGCCAACCGCGGCGATTACCAAAATGGCTGGGATACAGACCAGTTTCCCAACGATCTTAATGAACTTACTGAAGCGATGCTTATCATTCTTCAGGCTGGTGGCTTTGGCGGTGGCGGTATTAATTTCGATGCTAAGATAAGGCGCAACTCCACCGACCCTGCCGACCTGTTCTACGCCCACATCGGCGGCATTGATACATTCGCCAGGGCGCTGGTTACGGCAGATAAAGTGCTGCAACACGGCGAATACAGCAGGCTGCGCAAAGAGCGTTATGCCTCTTACGATACTGGCAAAGGCGCCGAGTTTGAAGCCAAGCAACTCTCCCTGGAAGACCTGCGTGCTTATGCCCTCGCCAACGGCGAACCCGAAGTGAGGAGCGGCAAACAGGAACATTTTGAGAATCTGATCAACCGGTTTATATAGTGATTGGATGACTTTGAAAAAAAGCCTCTTCGAAAGAAGGGGCTTTTTTGTTGGGGGGGCTTGGAAAGACACGAAGGAAAAGATAACCGGCATACAGTGGACGGTATATGGCAAGATTAAGCAGATAACCATGACGGGTAAAACGATCAGTTATGGTTATGACGCTGCCGGCAACCGTATTACGAAAACGGTAGCTGCGGGCAGTACCACCACCACTACATTTTATAGTCGTGATGCGCAGGGCAATACGATGGCTGTTTATACATCTGCAGGCAGTAACTTTACCTGGGATGAGCAGCACCTGTATGGCAGCAGCCGTTTGGGTATATGGAAGCCGGGCATTGTGGCGAAGCAGAATGGGATTGGGGATTCCAAAACAGCCTGGGGCCGGAGCGGTGATAAGTTCTTTGAGTTGAGCAATCATTTAGGTAATGTTTTGGCTACGGTGAGTGATAAGGTGACGGGTGTTAACAACGACAGTGACCCTGAAGCGGATTACTATGTGGCGGATGTGGTGAGTGCGAATGATTATTATCCTTTTGGCATGTTGATGCCGGGGAGGAAGTTTAATGCGGGGAGTTATAGGTTTGGATATGGAGGCAAAGAGAAAGATGATGAGATAAAAGGAGAGGGAAACTCAATTGATTATGGTGCTAGAATGTATGATAGTAGGCTTGGAAGATGGTTGAGCATAGATAAACAAGCCGATAAGTATCCTGATATGACACCTTACGGATATTCATTAAATAATCCTATAAAATTTACAGACCTTGATGGAAATCTTGTTAGGGATGAAAGTGGTAGAATTATTTTCACAAAGACACAATCTGGAGTATGGTGGACTACAATGCAACCACAAACCTATAAAGACCCTAATACTGGAAAAGTTTATAAATACACTGTCGGATTTACAGTTGATAAAGGATATGCTTTAGACAACTCAGGTAAAAAAGTTGAAATTATGATTGCAACTTCTAATCAAGTACAAATTAAAATTCAAGAAGTTACCAAAGGAGCAAATGGCAAAGAACAATTAGGAGAAGCTCAATACATAACCAATCAAGAAACACAAGGGTTAGACAATTCTTATAATTGTGTAGGAAATTGCATTGCTGATGCAGCATCTACAATTAATATATACGGTGCATTTGGAGAAAATGGTGCTGCTATGACTGAACAATTTATGAAGCAAGATAGCTACGTTTTGTCAGATGTAAAAAATGCAACAGAAGGAGATGTTGGGGCTTACGTTGGGGCAGATGGAGTATTTCATCACGTTGAGAAATTTTTAGCAAATGGCAATGTAGCTGGAAAAGGAGGTATTGCTGCCATTCCTGCTGAAGCCAAACCTGGCACTAATGAAACCTTTTCAAAAGGGAATAAATATAAAGTATATAAGAAGTCAATGAAAGATAAAGTTGTTTCTGCAACAGGAGATGTAAAAGTTACTTTATCATCAAACACTACAAATAGTGCAGGATATAGAGAAGTAAGCAGTAGTGATATGAACAAAGTGCAACAAGCTATGAAACCCAAAAAGAAGAAGTAATGAAATTTAAGGTTATTAGTAATTTTTTTTTACTAACAAGTTTTATTGTAATGCAATTTGAATATGCAAATGCTCAAAATTTAAAAGATTTAATAAAAATTATTGAGCATAGTAATTGGCTTGATACTGCAACTTACAGTACAAGAATATTAGCAATCAAAGAACTGTTAGTTGAGGATAAAGGTTACGACACAAATGAATGGGTAAAAACTGATACGTCTAAAAAAGTAATAATAGGAGACGATGCAAAATATCGTCAAGGAAGCTATGAGACTGAGTATTCCAAAAGTAATTTGCAAAAAAAAATGTGGATTATTGAATGTATAATAGCAAGAAAATTATTAGAAGAAAAGTACATTTTAAACAATAAAAGTAAAAATATTTTATTAGATTATACTAATGGTAATGACACTAATATAAAAATAACAAAATCTAAAAAGGAAGTAAATAAAATATATCTTGTTTATAAAAAATACTTTTCAAACTTTAATGATAAAATACAAGTAATAAAATCACCAATACAAAATTCTAAATACTCTTGGATAAATCCATATTCTAATTGATAATAAACACAGCTTCGCTGTGTTCAAAAAAAGGGGGCAAAAAAATGTGTGGCTTTGCCACATTACAATTTAATTGCTTTGCAAATTTTTCACTTTTAAGGTCGTTTTAGGGGCTTCAAATCATTGCTTTTAAAAAAGTTTTCCACAATCTTATTTTTTCTCTCAAAACCTTTACTGTCAAGGCTTTGTGATTGTATTTTCATTTTTCTTCTTTTCTCTCTAAAACCTCCATTCCACAAGGCTTTTAAGGCAGGAAGCGAACAAATAAAACAAACCAAAAACCAAACCACTACAACCAAAAAAGAACAACCAAAAGAAGCCAAAACAGAACATAAAAAACCAAACCGAAGCCCGTCGCTGGTATTAGAATTGGTTTTTGTATTCTATCCCGGCAGCACCAATGAGTATGTGAAGCATTTTATAGTTCCGCCGCAAGCGCTTTGCCTATGCTGCTTTTGGGCGTTACCTGCACATAAGATTCTTTCATCCATTTGCCCAGATGCTCAAGTATAGGTATGGCCTGTTGCTGACGTAATTGATATATTTCATCGAAGGACATCTTTTTATCCCGCGCCTGTTGCTCTATGGCATACAATTGCTGCATGTGCTGAAGCACATATTCACTTCTGGCTTTGTCGTTGTCCAGGGCTTCACTAAATTTTCGCCTGGCATGGGCCATACAGTGCAGCAACGTAATACCCGAACTGTCCTCAAAATCTTCATACACCTGGTAGCCATCTGCCTGCAGGTGCCCTATAAAATTTTTCAGTATTTTCAAAGGGCCTTCTCTGTCCCGTCCTTTTCGATAATCGAAGATGACAATCTTTTGATGACTGTTGTGATACACCCAAAAATATCCGCGGTGTGTGGTACCTGCCTTGTCCTGATCAAGCACCTTGATGGGTGTTTCATCCACATGCAGGTAATTGGTTTGTAATACCTCTTTAACCAATGCATCGTATAATGGAGTGATGAGGTTGCAGACACTGCCTTTCCAGTTGCAAAGCGTTGAAGGTGCCAGTGTAATACCCACCCGGCTAAAGCGTTGCTCCTGGCGATACAAGGGAAGATGATCAACGTATTTATCAATGATGACCTGCGCCAGCAAGCCCGGGCCTGCCATGCATTTGTCGATAGGCTGCCAGGGCAGTTTACCAATAACAACACCTTCGCCCTGGGGTAGCGCATATTTGTTGCGAACATAGCGGCGCACAAAAAATTTAGAAGGAGTTACATCCAGTTGCTCGGTAATCTCTTCGCCAATTTTTGTAAGATTGCTTACATCTTCTTTAGGCTCTATTACAATCACTTCGCGGGGCAGACCGGCAGGTAATGCCATGCGGCCGGGATGTGCTTTCTTTTCTACCTTGATGTTGGTTTTTGTAACTGTTACTTCTTGTGTGGTAACAGTACGCTCACCTACAGCTTCGGCTTGTAAACCTAAGGCCATCTGTTGAACCACTGCTGCGCTGTCGGGTATAAAACGTTCGTGACGGCTGCCAAACACCATCTTTTGCAACTGTGCCAATTGAAGTTTTAGCTGCTCTATCTGCACAAGCGAACCCTCGTACAGGCTTTTGTAATCAACAGGTATAATGGTGGTTTGCTGCATTTTCTATTAAGGCAAAACAAAGAAATATACCTGCAATATCAATGCAGGTTTTATCCACTTTCGCGGGCTAAATGTTGATAACGTGTACGCCTTCGGATACTCTTTAATGAGATGCCCTGCAGGATGAATTGAAGTTGCTGGGAACTGATGGAAAGGCTATCATTTTTATTATCAATAGCAGGCAGTTCATAGGTTCCTTTTTCCAGCCGTTTGTAATATATGGCAAAGCCATCGCCTTCCCACAACAGCAGTTTAACCTGGTTGTGTTTTTTATTTAAAAAGATGAAAACTGAACCACAGAACACATTGAGTTGCATGCATGAAGTTACCAGCCCGCTTAAACTGTCGAAGCCCTTGCGCATATCGGCCGGACCGGTATACAGATAATAGCTGCAGTTTGCTGAAAGGTGCAGCATGCTTAACTGATCAATGCCTTTAAGTAATCAGCGCTCACCGGCTGATGAAACACCAGGCGTTTGCCATCGGTGCAAATCAATTCTGCCGACGACAAGCCAGGCGATGGAGCAACCCGTAACTTAACAAAAGAAGCCTCGGGCAAAACATGGCTATTGCGATAATTTTTGTACCAATAGTGAAAAACATGGTAGCGGATACCGTGCTGAGCACAGAACGCCTTCTGACTAAGCCCGCTTTGCTGCCAGTCTCCAATCATACTAAACATTTGTTCTCTGACCTCAATATCCTTTTGCATAATTTTTTATTGGCAAAGTAACGGTCAATTAAAAGGCGCAACAAGATGTACTTGCTGGCAGGGATACCTGCTAACGGCCACAGCTTTGCGTTCGGCAGGGCATTTGGAAAACATCCAGCCCGGAACTGCAGCCGACCGAAGTTACAAAAGTTGAAAAGATATTCTGTTGCTCATCCGTGTTCGGTCAGCCGGATATGTAGCTAGTAGTACTGCCGATGAGGATTTATTCGTCGTCCCTGCTGACGCAAAACTGAATGTTGCAGGCATGTGCCTTGTCGTTAAGTTTGTCAGCCTAATAACATCTGCTTAGGCAAGTCCACGCAAAATGTCAAGTCGGTTTGATGGTGCATGAGGTGAAAAAAAGTCAGGGATTGTTTTGTCCGTTCGTATAGGTCTTTTCAAAAAGTCCACTGGCCATTCTGTCAACCGACGTTCTTTTACATGCACATACTTTCCTGGCTCTGGTTCGTCAATATACTCTTCTTGCAAAACCAATGCAAGCGGTTCTTCGCAGCCGTGATTTGATTGTGAATATGCAAGTGCTTCTTCATAAGTTGCAAAGGCATAATAATAGTGGTCACCGTCCTCTGTGTCAGGTGCTCCGTCATGCGGATGACGCCAAACTCTATATTCTAATACTTCGTCCCAAACAAAACCGCCACCCGATTTTACAAGTCCAGGGTATTCACCTACTAAATCGGGGTCTTTAGCTTTTGGATAGACGGTCATTTGGCACTTGCCTGTTTTAGAAATGTCAATTAATTTTTGGAGTCAAAATATGTCTGTCGAATGTTTAGAGTGTTTGTGTCGGCATTGCCTGCAACGAGCAGGGCTTTATGCAGGTTGGGAATTAGTATTCCGTCTGCCCACAACCGCTGCTGATTGAAAGTATGTTGATGAAGTTAAGTACAAAAGCTGATAGATATTCGTCTGTTGGAACTGAAGCTGAGATTTGCAATTAGCTGATGTTATAAGGTTAAGCCCAACTTGTATAAAACCCAATGTTACATGCCGTTTTCTGTCAAGCTATGCATGCAATTAATCCTTGTTTCTAAACTCTCTTTTTAAGTGACAGTTGTAACATATGTCCTTTGGTAAGTACTCACTGTCAGTAGGAATAATGAGCTTGTTACAGTCAGCACAATTAATCGCTAAATGTCTTTGAGTCCAATTTGGGCAATCGTCGTCTGGCTCTGAGTCCGATGGAAAATAAAATGTCAAACCGTATTTGCTCGCTGCTTTTTGTCCCCATTCTTTAGTTAATTCGGCTTCTGGCCATGAAGGAACTTCTCCGTTAAAAAGTCTTATGTCGCCACCAAAACTTACAGTGCCTAAATGCTGTCTTGTCTCTCTTTTCCAAAAGAATTTGCCTGTTTCCGTATATAAATTCAAAATCAAGAACCAACCTTGCGTGTCACCGTCCCATAGAGCCTCCAATACAGTAGGTCGTCCTGAAGCTTTTTGAATTTCACTGTCAAGTATGTCAAAGGAATTTATGTTAGGCATAGTGGTCTGTCAAATGGCATGTAACGGGCAGGGCTTTATGCAGGTTGGGAAATAGTCTTCCGTCCGCCCGGCGCCGCTGCCGATTGAAAAACTAATGATGAAATTAAGTACAAAAGCTCAAGTATGTTTGTCCAGCCCCGAACTACAGCCTGGCTTTGCAATTGGCTTAAGTTTGCTGGTCGTGCCCAACTTGCATAAAACCCAATGTTACATGCATAGCCTTCTACTGCTGCCATTCTAAAAGTCCAAAGTCAGATACAAGCCTGCAAATTGAGTTTTCACTGTCATAGCCAATGTAAGTTGCATAAAGTCCGTCACCCCAACCAGTAGAATACATTGCAACATTAAAACCGTCTCTGTCCCATATAAGCCATGAACGAGTATGTTTGTAGGTTGCCTCCATTTCGTCAATTACAACGTTGAAATTGTCCTCTTTTTGGTTTAAGTAATCAGAATATTTTTCTGCACCAGAAGTGTCCATGAAGCAACCGGTGCCAGAGTCAACACCGTATCCAAATATTTCATCATCACTTAATTTAGTTGCGTCTTGGTCAACTGTAACAGCAATTGTCCAGCGAACTGGGGATTTGTCGGAGAACTTAATTCTCGAAAAACCTATTCGTTCGTCATCATCAATACAAGCAATTGCTAATTCAATAGGGAAGTGTCCGATTGGAAAAACTGTGTCAAAAGGCTTGTCGTCATTGAATAAAAATGGGTCACAGGCAATAATCTGTCCATTCGCAACATTTAGCTTCCCGATGTCTACTCGATAAAATTTATACTCATTCTTTTCTTCCTCTAAATGAGAGAAGTTGTTCTGAAATGCGTTCTCTAAAAAATCTTGCATAGTATGATGTGTCAATTAGGCTTGCATGTAACGAGCAGGGCTTTATGCAGGTTGGGAATTAGAATTCCGTCCGCCCGCCACCGCTGCTGATTGGAAATATAAAGTTGAATGTAAGAACTAAAGTTGAAAGTTGTTTGTCCAGCCCGAACTATAGCCTGGATTTGCAATTTGTTGATGTTTGCTGGTCATGCCCAACTTGCATAAAACCCAGTGTTATAAGCCGTTTTTTGAACGTTTAGCGTCATAGTAAAAACTCCAATGTGGTACATAACCATGGTCTATGTCACCACTGTCAGGCGATGGGAAAAATTTAAACTCTTCTACAAAGCTTTTATGTCTAGTTGTATCAGCCTCCGTAAGTAAAAAGTTTTGTGGCATATTTGGAAAAAACCTTTGTCTAATCGAGTCAATCGCTTCTTGTCTTGTTTTGTCATTCATTTGAACACTAATTTCCCAATAGCCACGAACTCTTTGAATTTGTCTAAGATTATTTGTTTCTATAAGTAAGTTACCAATCATTGTCCCAGTACTCTGTCGTACAGTAAAGAATGTGTCAACGATCAAATATGAATAACAACCACCTTGTCTATTTACTGTGTCTTTGTAAAAGGATGCTCTTGAACCAAGTTTGTCAATACTTTCATTAAAAACAAAAAGTGGTGTCCCTTTGCAAAACAAACTTGAAGTGTCGGAATATACTTTTGGTTTGTCAACATTGCCAGTTTGTCCAGTATTACAGGAAAATGTCAACAAACACATGAATAAGAGAAGCAGCTTCATTTAAAATGGCTTATAACGGGCAGGTATTGCTTGTAGTACGGGAATTTGTTGCTGAGTCTGCCCACCCACGAATGTAAAATAAGAAACGAAATTATTTATTTAAACGAAACCACGATTGAAAACGGTCAAGCCGTGAATGAAGTGCAATAGCGCATAACTGCCAATTTTACTTCCTTCTGCCCGTATTACAGCAATACCAATGTTGGTGGCAGCCTTTCGTACTATCTCACAATTACAGTCGACGATACTTCTACGTCCTCCAGTTTTGAATCTGGATTTTCGTTCAACAAATTATTAAGAGCATTGAATTCGGCACTCCTTCCAGCAATTTTGAAAACAGTGTCTTTGTCTGGATTGTCATTAAAGTATTCTGATGTTACGTTCCAAATAATTTGATAAGACTTTGTCTCACTGTACCTTCTTTCAATCTTTTTGTCGGCGTTTATAAGCTCCAAGTATGTGTCAGGCCATTTTAGTGTGGCAATTAAATGTCTAACGAATGCAATTGGTAAGAATAGCAGGATTTCTACAGCTGCTTTAAATTCTATTCCATTCTCAATGAGATAATTTAAAAACTCTTCGTCAGTTTTGACAGTATTGGTATTTCTGACTAAAACTATTGCCCGTTTTACTTGTTTGTCAAAGTCACTTGGCAATGGCTGATCAAACTTGGGCCCTTTTGAAGAAAATAAGGATTTTATTGTTGTCCACATATAGGAGCGTAATGTAATTTTAAGGTTGCCACCAACAGCCACAGCTTTGCGTTCGGCAGGGCATTTGAAAAACGTCCAGCCCGAACCTGCAGCCGATGTAAGTTACTGAAGTTGATAATATATTCTGCTGCTCATCCGTGTTACGTCAGCCGGATACGTAGTTGATAGTAGCATTGTCGACGAGGATTTGTTCGTCCCCCTGCTGACGCAAAACTGAATGTTGCCCGTAGTATTTAGTCGTACTTCTCAAATTTGTTTCCTGTCCACCTATATAATTGGTCAGAAACTTGGTAATTCCCTGTCTTATACGAATCAGCTACAATCTCTTTTATTTTGGCAATTCCAGTTTTGTTTTTGCTTCCCGTAACCATTAGCATGTCTCTATTAGGAATTGCAACAATGAAATCCCCGTCAACAGGAAAGTTTTCCTTTGTCCAAATGGAAGATAATAGAATTAAGCTGGCTTCATAATCCCCGCCTGCTGTTACCATAAATAAGCCGTTGTCACCTTGCCTTTGGATGTTAGGTATTATTTTGTCAAAGTTTCTTAAAGCAATAGACTTTAATGTGTCCCTTGAAATTGAAAGGGTCTTGAAATCATCTTCTGTTAAATACTTGATGCTGTTTTTAGAATCTTCGGCATAGGCAATTATTAATTGGCCGTTGTACTTTTCCGTAATCATTGGGAATGATTTACCGTCTTTACTTAAAGAATTTATTTCGTCTAAGTACTCAACGGGTTTTATTACTGGAACTACATTTTCGACATTTACCGCCTTTTGGTCTACATATAAGTCCGTTGTCGAAGCAACATACCTACTAATAATGTCATTAATGGAATCAGGTTCTGCTTTGTAAGCTATAAAAGCATTATCAATATAGTGCTTGTATTCTAAGTCTCCTTTTTTCGATGTAATTGTCAAGTCAGCGTTTAACTCAAATTTTACAGACGGATATTTCTTGTTCAGAGAATCTAGATACACTTTGGCAAAATCTTTCTCTGTCATTATTGAGTTTTTAGAGTTACAGCTAAAAATGAAAAGTCCAAGTAGAAATGTTGAAATTGAACGCATAGTCATTTTAATATTACGGGCAACGGCCACAGCTTTGCGTTCGGCAGGGCATTTGGAAAACGTTCAGCCCGGAACTGCAGCCGATGTAAGTTACAAAAGTTGAAAATACATTCTGTTGCTCATCCGTGTTCGGTCAGCCGGATATTCAGCTAATAGTAGCACTAAGATGAGGATTTATTCGTCGCCCCCTGTTGACGCAAAACTGCCTGTTGTGTGCTGTATTTCTCGTCCTCAAGTATTTTTAATACCCATGAAATTCTTTCTGCTAATTCTGTCTTTTCAAATTGATAGAAAGCTTTAGTTAGTTTTTCAATTAAGCTGTTAGAGAGCAACCAAATTTTAAATACAACAACGTTTCTTGTACTTTTCTCATTTCTTTTGATATGATTTTTCTGGAAAAGAGTGTGAGCTTCGTCATAAATATAGTTGCTCAAATGTTTAATGGAGCTGAAAGAATCATTTATCATCCATAAATCTGTCAAGTCATTAAAACTCGGATAGAAGTGTGCAAGTGCAGCAAAATAATCATCAAATTCCCATTCTGCTTTTTCGCTGTTGTCAGAAAGCAAATTGTCCCACAAGGCTAAGCTAAACTCATTGATTGCATTTTGTTCTTCTGTGTCCCATGTTTGAAAGTTGCCATCTTGAAGTTTCTGATACAAAATCCAAACGTCGTATGGCGTGTCAAGCAGTGCTGTCAATTCAAATAATCTTGGCAAGAAATGTTTCAAGTCGTTTGTGTCACCCCACGTAGAAATAACCTTGCCAGCAAATCTTGAAAGGTCTTCACTTGTTAAATTTTGAAGTGACTTGGAAAATAAAGATTTATTCCATTTCGCTAAGTCGTCATACAAAGGACTCCCTGTCATGTTTGGGTTGCCATGATACTTTGCGAAGGTGTCGTAAAGATTTTCGATTGATATTTTTAAACGAGGAGTCATTTTAATATAGCACACAACGGGCAGGGCTTTATGCAGGTTGGGAACTAATATTCCGTCTGCTGATAACCGCTGCCGATTGAAATATAAAGTTGTATTTAAGAACTAAAGTTGAATGTTGTTTGTCCAGCCCGAACCACTGCCAGGATTTGCAATTGGTTGCTATTTGCTGGTCATGCCCAACTTGCATAAAACCCAATGTTGGTAGCAGTTGTTTTCTGTCACTCGTATAGCTGTTTTGCCATCAATAAAATATTCCATAATGCAAACAAGTCGTCGCCTTTGTTTGCGTAAAAAATAGTTGATTCATCTTGCTTGTCAACTATATTGATTGTGTCCCACTCACTTTTCTTTTTCACAGTAGTAATATCAATTGGCTGTCCAATTAAAGTAATGTCAAAAGCAGTAGGCAGAATCCGTTTTATATCACTAATGTTAAGCGTCACCAGTTTTGTATTGTCATTACAAATTACTTGGCGAGTGCAAACCAATGTCCATTCATATGTCGGCTTGGTAAAAAACAAAACAGGTGTCCCACTATTCATTTTGTTGATGTAACTAACTAAATTATTTTTTGTTTCCAAAGAAAGGTCATTAAAGTAAAACGCAAATTCTGTTGGTAAACCGAATTTGTCTGCTTTCCATTTCAACCTATTTACCATGAAGTCTTCAGTCTTTTGCATTAAAAGTATCTGTCAATAAAATCCTTTGAAAATTTGCGGTGTGTCCATTTACAATTGCTACCAACGTGCAGGGCTTTATGCAGGTTGGGAATTAGTATTCCGTCTGCCCAAAACCGCTGCTGATTGAAAATATGTTGATGAAGTTAAGTACAAAAGCTGATAGATGTTCGTCTGCTTGAACTGGCGCTGGGATTTGCAATTAGCTGACGTTGCAAGGTCAAGCCCAACTTGCATAAAACCAAATGTTGGCTGCTGAATTAGTCGCACTACACTATATCGTCAATTACTTGGTCAAGCAATTGTCCATTTACAGGATAACGTCCAGTTTTCCATACTTCCTTGTCAAACGCTGGTAGAACTTTCTCCTCTATAAAATATTGTCCAGATGTTTTAAAGTCTATAAATTCGTCACTTCCAACTTTTCTTATAAATTCAAACTCTGTATTTGGAAAAGTTTTTTCATATTCAAGTTCGTCTAAGTATTGTCCCCATAAAAACAGTGTTTTGGGTTGTCCATTGTCAACAACAGCGAGATAAAATGCAACTCCAAAGTCTTCAAAATCTTCTCTCTTAATTGCTCTTGTGGTTTGTACTTTAACAACTTCAACTTGTCCTGATTTTATATTGTCAATTTGTTTTGAGTTTGTCAGTCCACCCTCAAATTTTTTTGTTACCCAAAATACAATAAGGACGGCAAGAATGACGATTACAATACAGTACACCGCTTGTGTATGTGATGGAACTGGGTTGAAGCGGTCATAAATTAGAAGTGGAGCAAGTAACACTAAAACAACAACTATCAGTTTAAGAACGAAGTTCTCAAACCGCTTATAGACACTTGGTAATCTTTTAATCTGTCGTTGCGTTTCGTCTTGTGTCAGATTTCTAATTGTTGTCGTAATCACTTTAATAAATCGTCAGTTAGTAGGGTGGTCAAATTATAGCAGCCAACGAACAGGGCTTTATGCAGGTTGGGAATTAGCATTCCGTCTGCCCACAACCGCTGCTGATTGAAAATATAAAGTTGAATTTAAGAAGTAAAGTTGAAAGTGTTTGTCCTGCACGAACTACAGCCTGGATTTGCAATTAGCTGATTTTAAAATGTCTTGCCTAACTTGCGTAAAGCCCAATGTTAGGTGCTTGCTTCTTCGTTGAAGTAGTTAAGGAAGTCAGCAATAAGTATCATATTTCTTTCACTCTCATTCCATACATTCCCAGCTATACAGCTTTTAATATTTGTCCTGACATAACTCTCCAATTGAATCTCTGTCATGAGTTTGTATGTTCCTATTTCAGGGTCGAAACTGTAATACCATTCACTGAATATTTCAAAAATGCAGTTTCGAGTTACTTCATTTTCGGTAGTTTTCAATAGTCGCACAAGTAGCGGAAGGGCAGACAAAACTGCTGGGTAATATGTTCCTCCATGATTATTTCCGATGGCAAATAAGACGTTATTATAGACTTTCCATTTATCATTGTCCTGTCTCAAGTGAATAAGGCTTGATAACGCTGGAGCGACACTGTCTGGGTTAAAATATTCTGGTCCTCTAAATGCTTTCCAGTTAGTTGATTCTACTACGTCTATAAAATCTTTTTCTGTCATAAGGTCAGTCTAAGAGTTGGGGCAAAACAAGGAAATCTGACTGTGGCTTTGCTTGCACCTAACGGT
>NZ_VVIP01000050.1:8506-18646 GCF_009650435.1 Foetidibacter luteolus | reverse complement strand
ATTTTTGTACCAATAGTGAAAAACATGGTAGCGGATACCGTGCTGAGCACAGAACGCCTTCTGGCTAAGCCCGCTTTGCTGCCAGTCTCCAATCATACTAAACATTTGCTCTCTGACCTCAATATCCTTTTGCATAATTTTTTATTGCCAAAGTAACGGTCAATTAAAAGGCGCAACAAGATGTACTTGCTGGCAGGGATACGTTCCGCCGCACGGTTTGGCAACGAACTATTATTACAACAGCCAGGAACAGGTGTACCGGCAAACTACGCCGGATGGCGGTACCAGCAATTTCTGGTACGATAAGCTGGGCAGGCTGGTGGTATCGCAGAATGCGGAGCAACTGAGCCCTGCTACGGTGAACGCGGATAACCCTGCCAACCGGTTTAGCTATACCCGTTATGATAACCTGGGCCGCATTACCGAAGTGGGGGAGAAGTACAATGCTACCACGTCGGTAACCATCAGCGAACTGGCTACCCGCAAATACAGTGACCTGAAAACCTGGATGAACAGCGGTACCAACAGGCAGGTTACGTTAACGGTGTATGATGTGGCCCCAGTGTGGGCGCCTGCGGGTATTGCACAGGGCAACCTGCGCAAACGTGTGGCGGCAGTGGCATTGCTGTCCACAGGTAACAATGCTGCTGTAAACCGTGAAGCGGCCAGTTATTATAACTACGATATAACAGGCAATGTAAAACTGCTGACGCAGGAGAATGTGGCCCTTGCGGCGATAGAGAAGCAGAAAGACCCCGGCAGCGACGGGCTGAAGCGGATTGCTTATGACTATGATTTGATAAGCGGCAAGGTGAATAAAGTGCGTTACCAGGATGGAAAGTGGGACCAGTTTTATCACTACTACCGTTACGATGCGGAGAACCGGCTGACGGATGTGTATACCAACCAGCAGGATTTGTCAGGCCCGAATGATATTAATAACTGGGACAGGGATGCGCATTACCGTTATTATCTTCACGGGCCGCTGGCGAGGACTGAACTGGGCAATACTACTGTACAGGGCGTTGATTATGCCTATACGCTGCAGGGCTGGCTGAAGGGGGTGAACAGTTCGGATATTAATAAAGTGGAGATGACGGGTGATGGTAAGGCTGGTACGTTTTTCGATTTGGTGCCTAAAGATGTGTTTGGGTTTGGGTTGTATTATTATGGGGCTTCGGATTATAAGCCTGTTGGTACTTCCACAGCAAATAACCCGTTTTTGAGTTACAATACCCTTACGCCGTTGTACAATGGTAATATCAGTGGTATGGCAGTGGATATACCAAAAATAAGTTCGTATGTGATGCAGAACCGCTATCGTTATGACCAGTTGAACAGGCTGACGGCCTTTACCTGGTCGTCGCTGATGAACGTGCCCGGAGGTATAGGCTTTACAACAAGCGATTATTTTGAGCAGGTAACCTACGATGGCAATGGAAACATACTCACGTACAATCGTAATGGTAATAATTCCCTTGCTATGGACCAGCTTAGTTATGCTTACCAGCGTGACGCGAACAACAACCTGCTGAAGAACCGGCTGCTGCACATAAAGGATGCGGTAGCGGATGATAACTATGCCGAAGACATTGACAACCAGGGCGACAATAATTACGGCTACAACAAAATTGGCAACCTTACCAAAGACACGAAGGAAAAGATAACCGGCATACAGTGGACGGTATATGGCAAGATTAAAAAAATAACCATGACGGGTAAAACCATCAGTTATGGTTACGACGCTGCCGGCAACCGTATTACCAAGACGGTGGCTGCGGGCAGTACCACCACCACTACATTTTATAGTCGTGATGCGCAGGGCAATACGATGGCTGTTTATACATCTGCAGGCAGTAACTTTACCTGGGATGAGCAGCACCTGTATGGCAGCAGCCGTTTGGGTATATGGAAACCGGGCATTGTGGCGAAGCAGAATGGGATTGGGGATTCCAAAACAGCCTGGGGCCGGAGCGGCGATAAGTTCTTTGAGTTAAGTAATCATTTAGGTAATGTTTTGGCTACGGTGAGCGATAAGGTGACGGGTGTTAACAACGACAGTGACCCTGAGGCGGATTATTATGTGGCTGATGTGGTGAGTGCGAATGACTATTATCCTTTTGGCATGTTGATGCCGGGAAGGAAGTTTAATGCGGGGAGTTACAGGTATGGGTTTAATGGGAAGGAGAATGATAATGAGGTGAAGGGGGATGGGAATAGTGTTGATTTTGGAGATAGAAGTTATGATGGCAGAATAGGTAGGTGGATGACTACGGATAGATTGGCCAGTGCATATCCAAGTATTACTCCATATGCATATGCTGTCAATAGTCCTGTCATGTTTATTGATCCCAATGGAAAGTGGGTTGCAAAAGTGGATTTTGATAAGACTACCAAAATATATAGCTTGACCTTTGTCGCAGAAAAAGGGGATAACTTAAGTACATTGGCTCTACAGCTCGGAATACCCAAAAACAGTCTGCTTAAGTCCAATCCCACTTTAAATACTCTAAAAATAACTACTGGAAGTGAACTTAAACTGGAAAAGATTAAAGAAGTCAGTAATATTAATTATGCAATTAACTTTTTGGGTGATGACTATGATGAAGATTCGAAACCTATAGACTTAAGTAGTGAACAAGCCGTAAATAATTGCGCTAATTTTGCTAATATGGCATCAGGAAACAAAGAGGGATTAATTCGATACGGTGATTATGGAGAAAATGCGAATTTATTAGCTGGCAGATTAGGTACAAAAGCTAATGAAGAGGATGAGCCAACATTTGATCCAATTATGTCTGAATCCAATTCTAAAATGGGAGATATTATGTATTACGAAGCAAAGACAAAAAGCTCAACTCATCTTCATTTTGCCATTGTAGTTTTAAAGGATAAGCAAGGGAAAAATGTTAAAAGTGTAATGCAGAAACATGGAACAAGTAATTTGAGAAGGCAGATGTTTGATCCTTCAAAATTATTTATTCCAGACACTCACATTCCTTATAAGAAAACAAAAATTTTTGGAGCATTTATTTTCAGGCCTAAGCAGACTAATAATTGGACGGTTGAAGATATAAAGTCAACACTTCAGTATCGAGAACAATTTAAGTTGAAGCCAGCTCAGAAAAATGATTTTAAAGGTAGTCCTGTAAATTCGTCATTTATTAAAGATGTTTTTTAATGAAATTATATTTCTTTTTATTCGCTATGTTTTCTACGGGAACTTTATGCTTAGGTAATGATTCAATAGTTGTTAAAGCGAAAATTTTTATAGATTTTAAGAGTGAATTTTATGTTTGCCATAGGAATGATTTTCGACAATTCATAGACCCGATTAGTTCAAACACAGACAAGATGGGAATTACTTTTTCTATTGCAATCTCTGATACTCAGATAATATTCCGACGCGGAAGTAGAAAGGTGAGGTATAAAAGAATAGACAAGGATTCTTCAGATTTTAGGTTTGAATCTTACGATAGGAAAATGGCTAGGGCAATTTCAGTATGTAATCGTGAAATGTTTCCTTACCGGTTAAAAATTGATTTGAATACTGGTTCTATAAGTTTGTTCTATGAGAATGAGTTTCGCCGGGAACAAATTGTTGTATTCCAAGGAAAATTAATTGAGTATTCTAAGCGCTGGAAATGATTTTGTTAGATAGAAATATCAATTCTGTCTTTGTTGAATCCTTCAAATAAAATTTATGCTATCCAAAGTTTGCTATAGCGACTTTTTAGATTTTGAATAGAGAGGTTGTCTCAAAAGTAAGAGAGGCAGCCTTTTTTGATTTCAATTTTTGGGTACGGGTTATCCACCATGTTTTTTTAGTTTTAGTTTTTAGTGGGGGTTTATAAACAGAAGTGGTGGATAAATAAAACGTGCATGATATTTATCATACAGTTGATTTTAGTTGTCTTGCCAGGTATGGCAATTGGCAACACACTCAAGGTAGTATTTAAAGAAATCCATCAAAACCAGTTGATGGCATTACCCCCTACGCTGGATGAACTGATTGCAAGGAACCATCCGGTACGCCCCGCCCTTATTAGTATTCACTCCTTGATTGTAAAATGCAAATAAAAGAATGATGCTATCCAAAGAGTCAGCTTCAGTGGCTCTTTGGATTTTGAATGGAAGGCGTCCGAAGACTGCCTTTATGTTTATGGGAAGCCATTGCTGGATAGCCCCATGGTTGTTTTGATGCAGGGCCAATACCTAATACCCGCATAAAAGCCGCCATGAAAAACCGAACGGTGAAGTGATTGCGACGCAACTGGGCCGCCATGAAATACTGTTGCCGGTATCGGCCCTCACCCTCACCCCCTCCCCAAAATGATAGGATCCTTCAGTTTTTTACGATTATCATAGAACTTTTTGTATAACTTAATACGGAATTTGCTGAACGATTGTAACACCGGCCATTGCGGCCCTTCTCTAACGCCATATAATTCTCACTTATGCAGCTTACGGGCAAACATGTATTAAACGCGGCGCCTTCCAGGGTTTGGCAATTGTTAATGGATACGGATACGCTGGCCCGCATTGTTCCCGGTATTTCCAAACTGGAAAAAACCGGCGACAATACGTATAAGTCAACCATTTCCATGAAGCTGGGCCCGGTAAGCAGCTCCTTCACTGGTAATATGCAGATGGAAGACATAGAAACGGAAAAAGCTTTTACACTTAAGGTACAGCAAAACAGCAAGGTAGGTAATGCCAGTGCAGCCATAAAAATAGCCGTAACGCCCGTGGCAGGCAACCAGGCAGAAGTTGCTTTTGATGGCGATGTAAAACTGTCTGGCATGCTGGCCAGTATGGGGCAGCGTGTGCTGGGTGGCGTGGCCAACACTTTGTCAAAACAGTTCTTTGCCAACCTGGAAAAAGAGTTATAGCCTTAACACAAAGCCGGCTCGTCAGCTACGAGTTACGAAGTACGAAGTACTTGAGGTAAAAGCTTAGTTTTTAAGGGATATTGCTTATTGGCAGGAGGTTAACCCAAAGTACTTCGTGCTTCATAAGCTGTTCTTGCAGAATCAGGCGGATAGCAACTTATCAACCCATCAGTATCATCAGAAAAATCAGTTTAAAATCAAGGTAAAAAACGTTACACTTCATGAGCATAAAAATTAATCTCACAGTTAACGGTGTTGCTTACAGTAACACCGTTGAGCCCCGCCTGCTGCTGGTGCACTACCTGCGGGATGTGCTGCGCCTTACCGGCACGCATATAGGCTGCGATACCAGCAGTTGCGGCGCATGTACCATCCACGTAAATGGCAAAGCCACCAAAAGCTGCACCATGCTGGCCGTGCAGGCGGATGGCTGCGATATCACCACCATAGAAGGGCTGGCACACAATGGCGAACTGCACCCGCTGCAGGCGGCTTTTAAAGATTGCCACGGCCTGCAGTGCGGTTTTTGTACACCGGGGATGATTATGGTGGCGGCCGATTTTTTAGCGGACAATCCAGATGTTACCGAAGAACAAATCCGCTATGGTCTGGAAGGCAACTACTGCCGCTGCACCGGTTATCACAACATCGTTAAAGCCGTTCAGCAGGTTGCCGGAAAATTGAAAGAAGCTGCTGGAAAAATAAAAGAGGAGGTAGCCGTATGAGCACAACTAACGGTTCTTTTATAGGTAAATCGGTAAGGCGTGTGGAAGACAAACGCTTTATTACCGGCAAAGGCAATTATACGGATGATATTATTCTGCCGCGCATGACGTATGCCGCTTTTGTGCGCAGCCCGTTTGCCCATGCAAAAATTGTGAGTGTTGATACCGCTGAGGCCAAAAGCATGCCTGGCGTGGTAGCCGTTTTTACCGGCGCCGATGTAGCCGGTGTAAATGGTGTGCCCTGTGGCTGGCAGGTGAATTTTAAAAACGGCGATACCATGAAGGAGCCCAAGCACCCGTTGCTGGTGGCTGATAAGGCAAGGCATGTGGGCGATGCTGTTGCCATTGTAATTGCCGAAAGCCGCGACCAGGCTGTGGATGCCGCACAGGCTATAAATGTAGAATACGAGGAGTTGCCTTGCGTGGTGGATGCTAAAAAAGCTACAGAGGCAGGGGCGCCGCTGGTGCATGATGATGTGCCGGCCAATACCTGTTACGACTGGGCCTTGGGCAACCCTATTGAGGAAGTGGATGAGGCCATTAACAGCGCTGCGCATGTTACCGCCCTGGAGTTTATTAACCAGCGCATGATACCCAATGCCATTGAGCCGCGGAGTTATATAGGTTCTTACGATGAAACAAGCGACAAATACACACTTTACACCAGCACGCAAAACCCGCATTTAATCCGTTTGCTCATGTGTGCTTTTGTGCTGGGTATTCCTGAGCATAAAGTGCGTGTGGTGGGGCCCGATGTAGGTGGTGGCTTTGGCAGCAAAATATTTCATTATACAGAAGAAGCTTTGCTTACCTGGGCATCCCGGCAAATTAAGCGGCCGGTTAAGTGGACGGCTGAGCGCAGCGAAAGCTTTTTGACAGATGCCCATGGCCGCGACCATGTTACCAAGGCTGAGATGGGCTTTGATGCCGACGGAAAAATTACCGCTTTGCGTGTAAAAACTTTTGCCAACCTGGGCGCTTACCTTTCTACTTTCTCTACCTGCGTGCCTACTTACCTGCACGGCACACTGTTGCAGGGCTTATATACTACCCCCAAGATAAATGTGGATGTAACCGGCGTATTTACCCATACAGTGGCGGTGGATGCTTACCGTGGCGCCGGCCGGCCGGAAGCTACTTACCTGCTGGAACGCCTTATTGACCTGGCTGCCCTGGAAATGGGTAAAGACCCTGCTGAATTGCGCTTTAAAAATTTTATACCGCCCTTTGATGGTGTTAACCAGCCGGGTTATCAAACACAGGTGGCGCTGCAATACGATAGTGGTAATTACGAAGGTGTCTTAAAAAAAGGCCTTGACATGCTGGGCTATGAAGCATTGCGTAACGACCAGAAAGAAGCCGCCAAAAACGGTAAACTAATTGGCGTAGGCTTTTCTACTTATATAGAAGCATGTGGCATAGCGCCCAGCGCTGTGGTTGGCTCTCTGGGGGCCAGGGCGGGCTTGTACGAGGTAGGCCAGGTACGTGTACAGCCCACCGGCAAGGTCAGCGTTTATACGGGGGCGCACTCGCATGGCCAGGGGCATGAAACCACTTTTGCCCAGGTAGTGGCCGATAAGCTGGGCATACCTATGGAAGATGTTGAAATCATTCACGGCGATAGTGAAGCGGTGGCTTTTGGCATGGGTACTTATGGCTCAAGGAGCCTGGCTGTGGGTGGCTCGGCGATTGTTAAGAGCATTGAAAAGATTGTAGAGAAAGGAAAGAAGATAGCCGCGCATAAGCTGGAAGCCAGTGCGGATGACATAGAGTTTACGGGTGGTAAGTTTACTGTTAAGGGTACGGATAAGTCACTGAGTTTTGGTGATATTGCTTTAACGGCGTATGTGCCGCATGTTTACCCTAAAGACCTGGAGCCGGGTCTTGATTTCAGCAGTTTTTACGATCCGGCCAACTTTACCTATCCCTTTGGCTGCCACATTGCAGTGGTGGAAATAGATAAGGAAACCGGCAAGGTTACTTTAAAGCGCTTTGTTGCTGTTGACGACGTAGGCAATATCATTAATCCCATGATAGTGGAAGGGCAGATACATGGCGGCCTTGTACAAGGTATTGGCCAGGCCCTGTTTGAAGGTGCGGAGTATAATGAAGATGGACAGTTGCTCAATGGTTCTTACATGGATTATTGCATGCCCCGTGCGGATGATGTGCCCATGTTTGAAACGGCCAGCCAGGTAACGCCTTGTCCGCATAACCCACTGGGCGTAAAAGGCGCCGGCGAGGCAGGCTGCATCGGCTCTACGCCTGCTGTGGTGAACGCGGTAATTGACGCTTTATGGAGCGGTGGCCACCAGGTAAAAGACATACGTATGCCGCTTACATCAGAAAGGGTTTGGAGAGCTATGAAGGCCCCCAATTCCTAAAGGGGAACTGGCCTGCCAAACCGTTGGCCCTTCTCTTTTGACTGGTAGCCAAAAAAATCATTTCATCATTATAATCATAGTAATCAGCGACATGATACCAGCGTTCGGTTTTTTATAGCAGCATCGTTGCGTCGCAATCCGTTCATCGTTCTGCTATCATGGCGACAGTTAAGCGAAGAAAAAATCATTTCATCATTAAAATCATTGTAATCAAAGTATATGATACCTACCGCGTTTGATTATCAGAAAGCATCCACCGTTGATGAAGCCATTGCCGCATTAACGGACGGAGATGTAAAAATATTGGCCGGGGGCCACAGCCTTTTGCCGGCATTAAAGCTAAGGCTTAACCAGCCATCCAAGTTGGTAAACATAGCCGGCATAGAAGAGTTGAAAGGCATTAAGGAAGAAGATGGCGAAATAGTTATTGGCGCCGCCACCACGTACCACGATATCGTGAAAAATGATATCATCAAAAGCAAGCTGTCTTTCTTTTCTGATTCGGCCAGCCGCATAGGCGATGTGCAGGTACGCAACCATGGTACTATTGGGGGCAGCCTGGCCCATGCCGACCCATCCGCCGACTGGACGGCCCTTGTATTAGCCGCCGATGCCGCCATTGAAGTAAAGGGCAAAAACGGCAAGCGGCGTATTAAGGCAACAGAATTTTTTACCGGCCTTTTTTCTACTGCGCTGGAAGAAGGTGAAATTATTACGGCGGTACGCATTCCGTCACCGGCGGAAGGCACAAAAACAGCTTATCAGAAATTTCCGCAGCCGGCATCCCGCTTTGCCATGGTAGGCTGTGCTGTATTGCGCAAACCCGATGGCGTTACCAACATCGCATTCACCGGCGTTAGCGATAATGCTTTCAGGGATGCGGCCGCAGAGCAGGCTGTTGCCGGCAAGCCGCTGGACGATGCCACTATTGAAGCAGCCGCCAATGCCGCCGCAGAAGGCGTAAGCATACTCAGCGACCATTACGCGGCAGCAGATTATCGTAAACATTTGGCCAAAGTATATCTTAAAAAAGTATTGCACGCCGTAGCCTGAGAAGCTGGAAACTTCTGTGTGTAAAGACGGGGCGGCATCATGGCCGCCCATTTTTTGTTACCGTAGTTATCTTACTGCGCAATTGCACCGGGAAAACAGCAACTGCTCTATGTTCAGTTGTTCAAGGTTGGTTTTGTTCAATGTTCGTTTGTTCAAGGTTTAATGTTAGCAGTGGGTGCTCTATTTTATCTGTAATTTATCAATTAAACACACCATCAGGTTTTTACCCATCAACAGACCGGCAACCAGCTACCTGTAACCGGCATCCGGCTTTCGGGTTGCGGTGTTTTCCAAAGCTCCGTATGAGCGATATGTTAGTAGCAAGCAAATCGTCACGGCCTGTTTGCAAGGCCTCGTAGAGGCGATATGTTGCCCAGGCTGTAGCACGCCGTGTTGTCTGCATCATCATTCCGCAAGGCCATCATCCCGCCTGACATATCGCACCTACGGCGCTCTTTGCAAATCGTCTTTTTTTATCTACTAACATGCCGCCCCGATGGGGCTTAACTGTTCAATGTTCGTTCGTTCAAGGTTTAATGTTAGCAGCGGGTAAGTAACTTCTTCTGCGTTTCATCAATTAAACAAATCATCAGGCTTTTGCCCATCAACAGACCGGCAACCAGCTACCTGTAACCTGCATCCGGCTGTCGGGTTGCGGTGTTTTCCAAAGCTCCGTAGGAGCGATATGTTAGTAGCAGGCAAATCGTCACGGCCTGTTTGCAAAGCCTCGTAGAGGCGATACGTTGCCCAGGCTGTAGCACCCCGTGTTGTCTGCATCATCATTCCGCAAGATTACCACCCCGCCTGACATATCGCACCTACGGCGCTCTTTGCAAATCGTCTTTTTTCTTATCTGCTAACATGCCGCCCCGATGGGGCTTAACTGTTCAATGTTCATTCCTTCAAGGTTTAATGTTAGCAGCGGGTAAGTAACTTCTTCTGCGTTTCATCAATTAAATAAATCATCAGGTTTTTGCCCATCAACAGACCGGCAACCAGCAACCTGTAACCGGCAACGGGCTGTCGGGTGAGGGATTGAAGCGGATACCCCGCTGAAGCCTTCGCAGCCCGGCTTTGTGGCGGAGT
>NZ_VVIP01000050.1:0-8456 GCF_009650435.1 Foetidibacter luteolus | reverse complement strand
GTATGAGCGGAAAGCCCGACCCCTTGCGATAGCTTGGGGGCACCCCCAAAAAGCAAGTACGAAAAAGTGAAGTACGAAGTACTTACTTATGTTAGATGTTTGATGTGGGATGTACGATGTAAATAAGTACGAAGTACTTAAATATGTAAGATGTACGATGTGGGATGTACGATGTAAAAGGAAATGTAAGATGTTTGATGTGAGGTTGCACAATGTGACAAACGGATATAACCCCACTTGCCATTTACCACTTACCACTTGCATAACCATGTTACAGGCGCAGTAACCCAAACCTGTGCAGTGTGTTTACCGGTTTATTGTCCCAAAAGAGTTCAAAGTCTTCCAGGCCGGCGGCGGCATAACTGTCTTTAACTTCCTGCAGGGTGTAAATTTTAAGGTTATGAACAGATAACTTCTCCAGCATGGCGGCCAGCCATTGTCCCTGTTCAACCCCCACCTGTATGGCGCCCTTTTCTTTACGCGTTTGAAAGGTTAAGTTGGCTACCTGCCACTGGTTGCCCTTTTTAGATTTAGTAACAATCTCTACCGTTGGCGCCTTGCCAAGCCATATTACTTTGTCTGTTGGTTTGGCGGCAACATATTGGTCTTGCTCCAAAGCATTTACAATATGATCCGCAGGCACTTTTGTTTTAGGTACTTTAACATCAAACCATTTTTGCAGTGGGTCGCCAAGACAAAGGCCATACATATAGTTCAGCAGTGATTTTTTTAAACCATACCCAAACAGGCTGTGGTCGGCGCCGGTTTCGTCAATATGGTCAATATCGTTATTGGCAAAACTGCCCACCAGCTCAGATTGTTTCTTTACGTTAAACAGTTGCGGGTTAAGGCCAACAGGGCTGTGGGCCGTCATGGTAAACAAATGCCAGAAAGCTGATTGTAATATGCCCGCCTGGAACATTTGCCGCACCATTTCCAGCGAGTCTATGGTTTCCTGCGCTGTTTGTGTAGGAAAGCCATACATAAGGTACGCATGCACCATAATGCCGGCGCTGGTAAGGTTGCGGTTTACCTGGGCCACCTGTGCAACGGTAATGCCTTTGTTAATCAGTTGCAGCAACCTGTCTGATGCCACTTCCAGACCTCCGGATACAGCAATGCAGCCGGATGCTTTCAGCAGCAGGCAAAGGTCCCGTGTAAAGCTTTTTTCAAAGCGTATGTTGGTCCACCAGGTTACATTAAGCCTGCGCCGTATAATTTCTATGGCCAGCGAACGCATCAGCGCCGGCGGCGCCGCTTCGTCCACAAAATGAAAACCTGTTTGTCCGGTTTGTGCTATGATGGTTTCCATACGGTCGCAAAGGGTATGCGCAGCAATGGGTTCGTACAGGTTAATATAATCCAGGGATATATCGCAAAAAGTACATTTACGCCAGTAGCAGCCGTGTGCCATGGTAAGCTTGGCCCAGCGGCCATCGCTCCACAGGCGGTGCATAGGGTTGGCCACTTCAATGGCCGATATGTATTCCGAAAGCAGCAGGTCGCTGTAATCAGGCGTGCCCACATCGCCCTGTTTGTAATCGGCACAGGCCTTGTTGTTAAACCAGGTTACCCGGCCATCCACGAGTGTAAAAGTGCGTTTCAGTTGCTCTTTGGGTATGCGGCCTTCAATATGCGCTATCAAATTTTCGAGCGGGGCTTCGCCATCATCCAGCGTAATAAAATCGTAAAACTCAAATACCCGTTCATCTGTAAGAGAGCGCAGTTCTGTATTGGCAAAACCGCCACCCATCACCACTTTTATGTTGGGGAAATACTGTTTAACCCATTGGCCGCAGCGCAGCGATGTGTACAGGTTGCCGGGAAAAGGAACGGACAGCGCCACCAGCTTTGGCTGCAACGTTTCCACATGCTGGCGCAGCAGGCGTATTAATATCTTATCAATAAAAGTATATTCCTGTTGCAGGGCCGCATACAGTTCATCAAAACTGTTGGCCGAGCGGCCCAGCTTTTCAGCATAGCGGCTAAAACCAAAGTGTTCGTCAATGCATTCTTTTACCAGGTCGCTTAAGTCTTCCAGGTAAAGGGTGGCCAGGTGTTTGGCTTTGTCCTGCATGCCCATTTTGCCAAAGGCATATTCCATATCGTCCAGTTGGGCAAAGCGGCTGGCTTCGGGCAGGTAATCCCTGCTGCAGATGCGGTGTGCCAGTGTTGGGTTTTTGCCCTGCAGAAAATGTATTACTTCATCAATGGTTTGTATGTAATCGTCCTTAAGCGCAATTATCCTGGCCGTGTCTTCAGAGGCAATGCTGTTATTTATTTCAGCAAACAAATCCTGCAGGCCCTGCCTGTTAAACAGCGCAAGGGTAACTTCAATACCAAGATCGGCCTGGAACGATGCGATGTTCCTGGTATTCAAAAAACCTTTCAGGTACGCCGTAGCAGGGTAGGGGGTATTCAGTTGCGTAAATGGCGGCGTAATTAAAAAAACAGGAACACTCAAGTCAATGGTTTTAATGGGCAAAGGTATTTGTAAAATACCACATGCCAACTGCTGAAGGGAGTTATTATGGGCCGGGGAGGAGGGACTTCTATTGGGCATCGTTGCGTCGCACTCTTGTGCAGTTGGATTCGCTGTGGGGCTTTTCCCGCAGGGTAGGAGAGGGCAGGCTGATGAATTTAGACCTAACAAAATAGTTTATGAAGCGGCATCAGTTACTTTTTCGCATTTCTATCATCGCTGCCGCCAAGTCCCGTACCGGAGACTATTGCGGAGAAGTGGTTTTGATATACAATGTACGAGAAGAAAACTCTGGCTAAAGCCTTTTGCCGGCTGTTTTATTAACCCAAGGCTTAAGCCTTGGGTTAGAAGTAAATAGCTTGACGGCTACTTGTTTCGCCAACAGAACATAGGCTTAAACCTAACGTTAGCCGCGCTTTGTTTTTTTAGATTATTAGATTGTTGGCACGGTGCCACCATCTATTATAAAATTTGTCCCTGTTAAATAATTAGCTCTTGGTGAAACAAGAAAACCGACTAATTCCGCTACTTCTTCTGGTTCGGCCGGTCTTCCATAAGGTATGCCACCCAAAGCGTCCATTACACTTTGTTGCGCTTCTTGTACAGTACTATTTGCGTTTCTTGCAATTTCGCCCAGCCAGGCTTCCGATGCTGTCGTATTGATCCATCCAGGCGAAACAGTGAGCACACGAACACCTTTTGGCGTCACTTCATTTGATAAACTTTTACTGTAATTTATCAATCCTGCTTTTGCAGTTGCGTACGGCAATGTAGAATCATAAAGTGGTAGTTTACCCTGAATAGAGGCTATATGAATGATTACACCAGTTTTTCGTTCAATCATTTGTGGTAAAAATCCTCTGTCCAGCCGTACAGGCGCAAGCAAATTGGCTTGCAGGGTAGATACCCAATCTTCATCCGTTAATACGGCAAACCCACCAGCGGGAGTTGATGAAGAACCCAGGTTGTTTACCAAAATGTCCAGCCTGCCATAAGTCGAAAGCACTTCGCTTACTACTTTTTGTGCATCTTCTGCCTTGCTTAAATCGGAAGGAATGAAATGTAAATTGCTGTTATCTTTTTCGGGAGCGTTGCGTGCGGTAATGATAACTGTTGCACCAGCTTGTGAAAGCCTTTCTGCAATTGCTCTTCCTGCTCCTTTTGTACCACCTGTTACCAAGGCTATTTTACCCGATAATTCATTGTTGAAATTAAAACCCTGTTTCATTGTTTAAATATTTAGGGCAAAATTCAGGCTTATGTATAGTTATTACAAGTACGGAGTTTCGATTCATATAGGGATTAATTTTTCCCCTACCGCACAATTTGGAACATTGATTTAAATTTGTCTTATGTATGAAAGAAAGGTTTTACCGAACTTAAATTGTGGTTTGGATTTAATTGGCGAAGTGCTGTATGGGAAGTGGAAAATCCGTTTGTTGTGGTTTATCAACGAGGGATATACCCGTCCGAGTGAACTGCAGCGAAAAATTCCAGATGCAACAAGACGTGTGCTGAATATCCAGTTAAAAGAACTGGAAGACCACGAATTGATTACAAAGAAAATTTATCCTGTAGTGCCGCCAAAAGTAGAGTACAGTTTAACTGAGTTTGGCCAAACGTTGATTCCTGTAATTTCTGTGTTGGGAAATTGGGGGGATAAAAATGAAGATCGTCTACGTTCAGTTATATTAAAGCGTTTGAAGCCTGAATGCCTGTAGTTTGATTAGGTTGAAAAAGGTTGCCTTTAACGGCCATGGCTTTCTGCTGTGCTGATTTTCTGTGATTCGTTAGTCCTAACCGCTGCTCAATAAAATTAATGCAGTTGATGCTATATTCTGTCGCCCGGCGTTATTTCATAAGGCTTCTGAAGGAAAATATTGCTCCAAAGCCCTTGCAGGTATTGTCACCTGCAAGTTGTAGATTACAAAATATTCACTCACCTGGAAAATACTGCTGTACTGGCAAGATAGATTTTTCAAAAATAGCTGAATGAAAAAGAATGGTTTCTTAGTATGGCACAAGGTTGTTATAGTGGTTGTTTGTTTTGCGGTAGCAGTTGTAGGGTTTATGATAAAACTGCCGCCGGTGTTTAGAGATATTGACAAGGAGATGCATGCATTGTTTTACTTTTTAGCCGCAGCGCTTTTAAATGTATTGTTTGCTGGCACCAGGCTCATCAGGCACGTAATAATATTTGGTGCGCTTTATCTGTTTGGCATGGGGATAGAATATGCGCAGGATTATTCCAATAAATTTTTTCGTAAACGTATACATGGGCACTTTGATCCGGAAGATATTGAATGGAACCTAAAGGGCTTAGCAGCATTCTCACTGCTTTGGGTATTATGTGTCGTGGTGATATTGATTTGGAGGAAAGGCAGAACGCATTCCTCAAAACCCTTATGATTCTTTTGGTGAAAACATTGGTATAGAACGATGGCATCCGGTTACCGGATGCCATCGTTTACTTTAGAGATGCAATTGTAAATAGGTAACTATAATGCCCAAACTATTTTGCTATGATCATTTTTTTGTTCCCAAGCTTTTGCAGGTGTTAACACCCGCAAGTTCTAGATTATTAAATATTCACCTGGATAATATTGCCGCACTGTCATTTGAGGATAATGTCCTTTGCTTGTATCTACTAGCATCATTCCGGCAGGAGACAACACTTGTCTTGGCATCGTTGGCATATTAACACCAACGGCGGCAAGTAAAAGTACTTCGGCCTCCACATTCCCGAGCCAATGTTATTTGCAGCCATTTTTGCTTTGTTTATACAACTGGTTGCCTGTCCAGGTCACTATACGGATAGTGTCCGGCTTCTTTTAATTTTTTAAACAATTCTTCGCTTCCATTTCCTCTTGAAAATTCCATTTCACTTCTAAAAACTTGTAAGCATAAAAGCAAATGGTGCTTTCTGTTACCAACTTTAAATTCTTTGTTGTTGGGCTTATATAGGTCAAATACCAAACACGTGTTTTCTTCTCCCTCTCCACTGGGAACTTCACAGGTCTCGTTCGGATTTAAAACTGCTTGGCGGGAGAAAAATCCAATTGTCGTGAAAATTCCGCAAACCTTTCTTTCAATGAGGTTAAAAGGTGTCTGTGCATCTTCGCTGTCGTTATAGTCGTGTTTTGTAAATGCGATAAGTTCATAAGTTCCAAGTCTATTTGGTAAAGGACCGGTTCCGTCAGGTTCTAAAAGTTCCATTGTTGCAAAGCCTGTCCCTTTAATATGATTTGGGAAATAGTACATGTCAACAGCGCCACCAACAGCAAAAGGAATTATTGCGTGTCCAACCAAGTCGTGCATTTTGCCAAGAATATTCTCCAGTCCTTGTAATTTTTGTTCATAGTCAAGTTCGTACTCTTGTCCGGTAAATTCTTTTGGTTCCGTTTTGTCAGGTTTGCCAAATAGTTTTTTAAGAAAGTTTATCATTATAGGTTGTTTTAGCGATGTCGTTAGTATGGTTATAAATAACGGAAAGACTTGCCGATAGTTACCAGTTTGAATTGTACCTTAATCTAATTAATTTACATGGTATTATGAAGACGTCCCTCATTATATTGGTTCTTTTTTGCGCTTTGTCACGTGGCTTCGCTCAAGATGCGGCAAAACCTAACGATCAGGCAAACATACAAGGGGCCTGGCTGGCACAATCAGAAAGCCAAAACGGCATCAAAAAGGATGTGGATTACCTGTATGTCTTCAAGGGGGGTAAACTTACTTTCAGGGACGAGACCGGAAAGGAGATGAAATATTCGTTCAAGCTGGACACTACCGGCAAACCCAGGTTGATTATTATTCAGCCAGAGGATGCAACTGCTAATTCAGCGCCTGTCAGTGTTGCTTATGAGTTGGATGGAGATTCACTGAAGATTGTAGTCGCACCTCCTGGTTTGCGCCCCACAGACATATCAGACAAAAACAACCAGGAGTTGATTATCTGCAAGCGAAACGGTTCATAGAAACACCCAGCCATAATAATACTTGTGAAAATCTTTCAGGAAAACTTGTCAATAGATTGTCTATCCTTAACTGCATTTATTCCATTCGGTCAAGCATTGCTTCCATTTGCCGGATTTCACGTTCTTGAGAGGCGATAATGCTGTCTGCCAATTGCCTCACTTCGGAATCTTTTATATTAGCATGTTTGCTGGTCATGATCGCAGATGAATGATGCGGTATCATTGCTTTCATGTATTGTACATCACTGATAGGAGTTTGTGTCCGCAGTCCGATGAGCGTCACGATGAAGACAACGATTGCTACGATAACAATACCTGCATTTCTCTTTTTGTTGGGGTACATTTTTCCCATCATCAACATCATAACTATTGCCATCGGGGCTACCATTAATATTGACATATAAAGCCGTGTCGCACTTGTGTGATAGTGATCAATATTGTCCATATTCAAGAACATTACTACATACATAATGATGAAAGAGATAATCAACATTATGGTGAATTTCTTATAGCTCATACCATTCATACTCTCCATATGCAAAAATTTAATAGATAATGAAGTAGTAACCCACAAAAGTCAAGCCATTACATTTATTTTTTCAAATGGGTGAGGATTTAAGTCAACAGGCCCTAACATATTCTCGCCTTCTTCATATGCTTTTATCAGTGCGTTTGCATCAATCGCATTAGACTTAAAGCTATAAATGGCTTTATTTAAATGTCTCCAGGCATTTCTGACATTACTTGCCTTTGAGGTCAAATTAAAGGCAGTAATAAGTGTAATAAATAGAGTAGCGATGAAAGCAATTATTTTAATAGTTAAATCATCTACTGTACCTGCAAATGCACTTATGAAAAGAGAAGATGCTATTGCTAAAAAACCATAACAATTACACTCCCTTGTAACCAATTAGCCATTGTTTTCCATATTCCTAGGTGATATTGTATCTCTTTCAACACGTCAGGGTCAATTTGCTGTTTGCGTGGGTCAATTTGTTGGGGTGGTTAGTTCCATAATGTTAGTTTTATTTTAAAAATTTAGGTGTCCAGAAACTCAAGATTAAATGCAGATAGGCGGTCGGCAATCCAATTTATAGGCAACATTTCATTTACACAATCCCAATATATTCACCTTTACAAACATTTACAACCATTTATACACGCTTTTCCCCTTTTTGTCCCGGCGCCACAACGCGGAAGGGAATATTTCTTTCCAATATCCGTCCCTGTAGCCCCAAACTCCAAATTTGCCCTTCCAAACACCGCCATTTCCCTTTTTAAGACAAAAGTTCTCCTTCTGAAGTCCGTCGTCGCTGATCTGAAGGGGAATATTGCTCCCAAACCCTTGCAGACTAACATCAACGTTCGTTAGGCAAATGTTATATGCCGTTCATATCGCCCATTTAACTTTTGAGTGTTTTACATTATCTGATAAAATTCCTTCAATGGCATCATAGTTACGCTCCTCAATCAGTCTTTTTATGGTTTTGAATTTGCCAACTTTACTTGGCTGATTTGATTGGAAAGTAGCAAGTGCTTTATCGAAATGTTTACCCTTTAAGTAAAAGAAACCTTTGTCAATAAATGTATAGGGATTAGACCAAATAAAATTGAATTCTTCATTATCCATTAAACTACACAAATCTTTTACTGTTGATGTTCTTTCGAAAAAGGGCAGCAAGTATTGCAAAATGCATTCTTTTATTTCAATTACGCTTTGTGCAGTACTTGCCTCAGTATTGCAAGTCCACCACTTGTCTGGCTTGACATTTAAAAAGTTGCCGATTCGTCCACCAGGTTGCAGTAGGTCAAATGAACATGTTGGGCAAAAAAGTCCTTGCAAAACAACATTTATGGTCATTTGTTGGCTGAGGGATTGCACCCCTTTTTGAAAGGATATGAATTGAAGAATGCCTTCTTCTGTCACTCTGTAGATAGGTATCCCATCGGCGAACCCCGTCATTGTTGTTTGGAGTTGGCCGTATAGTTTTGTGGCAGCA
>NZ_VVIP01000005.1:28177-84522 GCF_009650435.1 Foetidibacter luteolus | reverse complement strand
TATTTGCGGCGTTGACGGAAGCTGAATAAGTACGATTTACGAAGTACTTTAGGTAAAAGCCTTTCTATTTGCGGCGTTGACGGAAGCTGAATAAGTACGATTTACGAAGTACGAAGTACCTTTTTTGTGTAAGATGTTTGATGTGGGATGTACGATGTAATTAAGTACGATTTACGAAGTACGAAGTACTTTAGGTAAAAGCCTTTTTATTTGCGCTGTTGCAGAAATACAGGCTGCTAAGGAAAGTACTTCGTACTTCGTAAATCGTACTTTATAAAAACCCGCCTGCAAAAAAAGCAGCCTGTTGCACGTCGGGTGAGGGATTGAAGCGGTTACCCCGGTGAAGGTTTTGTGGGTTGGCTGCTGTGCCGGAGTAATAGCGGAAAGCCCGACCCCTTGCGTAGCTTGGGGGCACCCCCCATAGCAAGTACGAAAAGTGAAGTACGAAGTACTTTTTTATGTGAGATGTTAGATGTGGGATGCACAGTGTACAAGTTTACACCCTGGTACTTCCAACTTCGTAATTTGTACCTGCCCGTTTGCCGCTGCAATAATTTTTACTGCCGTTAATTAACCATCGAACCCTTATTTTTGCCCATCTTTTACCAAAAACTCCGTTTCCATGTCAGTATTAGTCAATAAAGACTCAAAGATCATCGTTCAGGGTTTTACCGGAACTGAAGGTACTTTTCATGCCACGCAAATGATTGAGTATGGAACCAATGTGGTAGGCGGCGTTACGCCGGGCAAAGGCGGCTCCACACACTTAGACAAACCGGTATTTAATACCGTTGCTGAAGCGGTTAAGATAACCGGTGCAGATGTAAGCATCATATTTGTACCGCCGGCTTTTGCCGCCGATGCCATTATGGAAGCTACTGACGCAGGCATTGGCCTGGTGGTGTGCATTACCGAAGGCATACCCACGCAGGATATGGTTAAAGTAAAAAATTACCTGCTGGGTAAAAACACCCGTTTAATAGGGCCTAACTGCCCTGGTGTTATTACCGCCGGAGAAGCTAAAGTGGGCATAATGCCGGGCTTTATTTTTAAACCGGGCCGCATAGGCATTGTTTCTAAATCCGGTACACTTACCTACGAAGCGGCTGACCAAACCGTTAAAGCCGGGCTGGGCATAAGCACTGCCATAGGCATTGGCGGCGACCCGATTATTGGTACCCCCACGGTGGAAGCTGTTAAGCTGTTGATGGAAGACGATGAAACAGATGGCATTATTATGATTGGTGAAATTGGCGGTGGTATGGAAGCGGAAGCCGCCCGTTGGCTAAAAGATAATTTGCGCAAACCGGTTGTTGGTTTTATAGCCGGCCAAACAGCGCCCCCCGGCCGCCGGATGGGCCATGCAGGGGCCATTATTGGCGGGGCCGATGATACTGCTGCGGCTAAAATGAAGATTATGGAAGAGTGCGGCATTCATGTAGTAGCAAGCCCGGCAGATATTGGCAAAACCATGGCTGCAGCATTAAAGAAATAACGAGCGATTTTTTTAAAAAATATCGAAACTGCTGAAAAATTTTCAGCAGTTTTTTTTGTGCCTTTGGTGCAACCGATTGCCTTAGAACAGCATTGCTTTTCAGCCCCGGTGTAGCTGTTTGCCATTCACTCAGTCATAACCGCCACTTGTATAATTGCGGCGCCGGGCATGTGGTTCGTATCAGATTTTGCCTTAATCTTGTACCTGAATTTCAGATAACACTGAATTATTCAATTTTCAAATTTCATTGGGGGTTAAAGCTTGTGGCGTCTGCCACAAGCTTTTTTTATGCCAGGTAAGCACGGAAAGAAAGGAAGTTTTTGGGGGTGCCCCCAAGCTATCGCAAGGGGTCGGGCTTTCCGCTATTACTCCGGCACAAAGCCCCTGCACAAAACCTTCACCGGGGTAACCGCTTCAATCCCTCACCCGGTAGTGACACCTGTTGCCCTTTTGCAAAAAGGTTGCTTGCAAGGCCGGAAAGAATTGCCACGGAAACACAGAAAAAAGGTAGAGTTGCACTATTGGCCGGTTCTTGTCCCTGCCCTTTGGAGAGGGGTTGGGGTGAGGTCAAACCTTTTAATTATTTAGCCTGGCAATAATGATTGCTTTTATCTTTCTCCTTCCGCACCCTCGTGGCATAACCGTTTATGCAATTCGTTAAACCGCTGCATCTACACTTCAACTTATAATAATTGATATTACTTTACAGCCTCAAATATTCTCTATGAGAAAAGCTTTTCTGCTTTTAGTATCCTGTTTGGCCTTTTGCCTTTTTGTTGCCGCCCAAACCACAGACCCGGACTTTACCAAACAATGGATTGAAATTGATACGCTGATTGTGCAGAAAGACCTGCCAAAATCTGCCCTTAAAAAAGTGAACAGCATTTACAACATAGCCAGGCAAAAAAAGCTGGCCGCCCAGGCCACAAAAGCATTGCTTTATAAACTTGCATTGGAAGACAAAACGACGGAAAAGAACATTAACCAGGAAGTAGCTTACCTGCAAAAGGAAATTGAAACATCTTTCAACGTTACCCACAAAAGCATACTGCAAACCCTGCTGGCAAAAACTTACCAGCAGTATTACAACAATAACCGCTGGAGATTTTACAACAGGAACAAAACAGCCACTTACAATAAAACCGATATTGAAACCTGGAACAATGACAACCTGCACCAGGCAATAACGAAAAACTACGCCGATGCCTTACAACCTGCAACCATATTGCAGCAAACCACGCTAAAACCGTATAATGCCATTATTATTAAAGGCAATACAGACAGCCTGCGCCCGACACTGTATGATTTGATTGCCCATGAAGCCCTTGATTACTTTAAAAGCGGGGATGCTTATTTAACCCAGCCAGACTATGCTTTTACCCTTACCGATAAAACAGCATTGGGCACAGCGGCAGAGTTTATGCAATACAAATTTGAAAGCAGGGACACTGCTTCCCATCTTTTACTGGCATTGCACCTGTTTCAAGAGCTTATGCGTTTTCACAGCAAGCACAAAGAGCCTTCCGCATTTATTGACGTTAACCTGGAAAGGATAGAATGGGTAAAACAGCAGGCTTCTATTGACAACGAGGATGAACTATATATTGCCGCCCTTAAAGACATTACCGGTACTTACCCTGATGAACCCGCCGCGGCCCAGGCCTGGTACCTGTTTATTAACACCTATGCGGCAAAAGCCCAACAGTACAAGCCGCTGACTGATACCGCCAACCAGTACGCTTATGTAACAGCTAAAGCACTCATCGGGCAACGCTTAAAAGCCCAGCCGGCGCCCAGCGAAGGCAACAGCAACATGCAGCAACTGCTTGACCGAATTACCGAAAAGGAAATTACCACACAGGCTGAAAATGTGAATATGCCCGGCCAGCCTTTTCGCCTGTTGGTGCAGTATAAAAATACAGACACTTTTTATGCACGTATAATCAACGCGGCCCTAATTGACAAAGCAGGGCTTAACCGCTACGATACCGCTTACTGGCGGCAACTGGCCAGGCTGAAGTATATCAAGGCTTTCAGCCAGCAACTGCCTGCAACCGGTGACTACCAGCAACATGCCGCAGAAATAAAAGTGGATGCATTGCCGGCAGGCAAATATGTTCTGTTGGGCAGCACCAGCAAAGATTTTGCAACTGCCGGCCGGCTGACAGAGCAACGTTTTGATGTATCCTCCATCAGCTACATTAAAAACGGCGAGGATTATTTTGTACTGAATAGGGAAAATGGCCAGCCTGTTGAAAAAGCAACAGTTAAATACATCAACTATTATTACGACAGCAAAAAGGGGAAATCCCTTACCGAAGAAGGCAGGCTGGAGACTGATAAGAACGGGTTCTTTACGTTAAAGAACAGGCTGAAGCATGGCAACAGCAATGTTCAACTGAAGTTTTACAAAAACGATGACTCCCTTGCGCTGGAAAACAACGAATATTTCTATAGCGACAGCAGCAGTGAAGATGATGAAGAAGATGAAGACGAAGATTATGAGAAAGACAATGCGAGGGTACACTTCTTTACAGACCGCAGCATTTACCGGCCGGGGCAAACCGTTTATTTTAAAGGCATTGTTATCACCAAAGACCGCAAGACCAAACAACCCAAACTGCTTGCCTGGAAAGACAGCATAGAAGTAATACTGAACGATGCAAACAGTCAAAAGATTGATTCGCTTGAATTGACGTTAAATGAGTATGGCTCTTTTACGGGTAAATTCAAACTGCCGGAGAATGTGCTGACCGGGGAATTTGAAATGGAAACAGAAGATTTTGAAGGCAACCTAAGCTTCAATGTAGAAGAATACAAACGCCCTAAATTTTACGTGGAGTTTGATACCCTAAAAGCCAGTTACCGGCTGAATGACAGCATACATATTACCGGCCATGCCAAAGCTTACGCAGGCAACAGTATTGGCGGGGCACAGGTAAAGTTTAATGTGCAGCGTGAAGCAAGGTTTCCTTACCCCTGGTTGTTCTGGCGGGTGCCCATGCCCCGCTCAGCCTCTCAGCAAATAAAAAACGGAACGGTTACTACGGATGATGACGGCAAGTTTGAGATAGCGTTTGCCGCAACGCCAGACTCCTCAATAGATAAAAAAACAGAGCCATTTTTTGATTTTGAAATAGAAGCCTCAGTAACAGATATCAGCGGCGAAACCAGGGAAAAGAAGACTACTGTATCGTTGTCTTATAAATCTTTATTCCTGCAACTAAATGTACCAAAGGTTGCAGATGCGGCAACGTTTAAAAATATTTTTGTAACGGCGCAGAACACCGCCGGCCAGGACATACCAACGGATGTAAAAATTTCCATTTCCCCACTTACCACACCAACCACCTTTTACCGCAAGAGATACTGGCAGCAGCCGGATGTTTTTGTAATGACGGAAGCTGAATACCACCTCAATTTTCCCTATGACGAGTATAAAGCGGAAAGCGACTACCAAAGCTGGCCAAAAAGCGATGCAGTAATAGCTGGGAATATTCATACAGACACTTCGTCAAAATTCGGCATTCCCAACCCGTTGCAGCAAGGCTGGTATGTGGTAGAAGCCACAGCAAAAGATAAGGATGGCAACGAAGTAAAAGATGTTAAGTATGTACAGTTGTACGATATGGCTTCGGAAGCACTTCCATCGCCCCAGGCCAATTTTCAGCAGGTGGTTAACAATAACCCATTACCCGGGGAACAGGCCAGGTTGTTGACGGGCACATCCTTAAAAGATGTGTTTGTTATACAACAAACTTTAAGAAAAGAAGCGAAGCCGCAATACAACTACTACAGCTTAAACAACGGTAAAAAGCAGCTTGATTTTACCGCAACAGAAAAAGACCGCGGCGGGTTTGCAGTGTACTATGCTTTTGTAAAACACAACCGCTATTACAGCAATGGTATGAATGTGTACGTTCCGTTTGACAATAAGGAACTGCAGGTAAGCTACACTACCTACCGGGATAAAACAGAGCCCGGCAGCAATGAAAAATGGAGCGTGCAGGTTAGCGGCAACAAAGGTGGTAAAGCAGCCGCGGAATTGTTAACCGCCATGTACGATGCATCGCTGGACCAGTTTAAGCAGCAAAGCTGGGCGGTGCCGGATGTGTGGAAAACTTTTGAAAATGGTAATGAATTTGAGAGCAACACTTGTTTTACGGAAGTCAATTCTACTTCCAACGAAACAGGAATTATTTATAACGACCATTTTAAATCATACAGTCAACTTGCTCTAAATGCCAGGCAGATATATAGTAACCTTAGATTTTCAACCTACCTTCAGGAAGGGGATATGTTTGTGAGAGGTATTTCTAGCCCGCGTCTCCATTACAGGGGTGGGAGCGACAGAGCCATCCATTCACTCTACTTTAACGGTGCAGAAGAAGAAAACAATGCATACAAACTGGCTACTCCCGCTATGGCAGAAGTTGTAATAACAAAACTTACCACTCCACAAGTTGTGCCAGACGAACAACAAAAACCAGAAAACATACAAGCCGCAGAAAATAACAAGCCTATCCAGCTTCGCAAAAACTTCAACGAAACGGCTTTCTTTTTCCCGCAATTGCAGGCAGATACAGCCGGCAATTACAGCTTCAGCTTTACCATGCCGGAAGCTTTAACCCAATGGAAATGGCTAACCCTGGCGCATACCAAAGACCTTGCTTTTGGCCTTAACCAGCGCAGCATTGTTACCCAAAAAACTTTAATGGTACAACCCAACCTGCCCCGCTTTGTAAGGGAGGGCGACAAAATGGAACTAACCGCCAAAATAAGCAACCTAAGCGATAGCGAACTCACCGGCCAGGTACACCTGCAACTGGTGGATGCCGCCACCCAGCAACTGGTGGATGGCCTGTTGCAGAATGTTTTTCCAGACCAGTATTTTACCGCCTCTGCCAATGGCAGCGCCGTGGTAAAGTTCCCGGTAAGCATCCCTTTTAATTTTAATAAACCACTCACCATACGCATCAGCGCAAAATCTAAACTCCCCTCCTCCGTTGGAGACGGGCAGGGGGGTGAGGTAAGCGATGGCGAAGAAAACACCCTGCCCGTACTCACCAACCGTATGCTGGTTACAGAAACGCTGCCATTATACGTTAAGGGCGATACCACCCGGCATTTTACATTTGATAAGCTCCTTAACAACAAGAGTGAATCGCTTCAAACACAATCCCTAACGGTAGAATATACGGCCAACCCTATCTGGCAGGCTGTACAGGCGTTGCCCTATTTAATAGAATATCCTTACGAATGTGCGGAACAGACCTTTAACCGCTTTTATGCCAATGCACTGGCAGCCTATATTGTAAAGCAGCACCCACGCATAAAACAGGCATTTGACCAATGGCGGGCCGACTCCCTCTCCTTTGGAGAGGGCCGGGGTGAGGTTAGTAACCTGGAGAAAAACCCGGAGCTGAAACAAATACTGTTACAGGAAACGCCCTGGGTGCTGGATGCGCAAAATGAAACACAGCAAAGAAAAAATATCGCACTGCTGTTTGATGCTGTCAAGATGGGCGGCAGCGCTAAATCATCCTTGCTTAAACTACAGGAAATGCAAAATGAAGCTGGTGGCTTTAGCTGGTTTAAAGGCGGGCAGGAAGACAGGCATATCACCCAGTACATACTAACCGGCATAGGCAAGCTGGCCAAACTGAATGCCATACCTGCAGACTGCAAAAGCATTACCGATGAAATTATTACCGCCGGGCTTAAAAACTCGGATAATGCAGCGGCAAAAGAATATGATGAGCTTGTTGCACACAAGGCAGACCTTACCAAAAACCAGCTTAGCTACATGATGGTGCAGTATGCTTATATGCGCAGCTTCTATCCTAAAAGGGCAGAAACCATTCCTGCCAGGGTTGCTAAATTCTACCTTAGCCAGGCACAAAAATTCTGGGCAGAACAGCATAGCCTGTACATGCGCAGCATGATTGCCCTTAGCCTGCACAGGGTTTTCCCTCTTGAGCCATCAACAACAGGAAAGTTCAAAAACACGCCGATGGAAATCATCCGGTCCATTAAAGAAAATGCTGTAGAAACCAACGATGGCGCCATGTACTGGAAGGCCAATACCAATGGCTATTACTGGCACCAGGGCGCTATAGAAACGCAAGCCTTGCTCATTAACGCTTTTGATGAAATTGCGCATGATGCCAAAGCCGTGTCTCAAATGCAAACCTGGCTGCTGCTGAACAAACAAACCAATAACTGGAAGACCACCAAAGCCACTGCCGACGCCTGCTATGCACTACTCTCTAACAACAGCCTTAAAGCAGACAAGAAGGCGGTTATACAATTGGGCAATATTGAAATCAAACATTCAGCAACAGAAGCCGGTTCCCGTTATTTTAAAGAACGTATTGATGGCAGCAAGGTAACAGCCGGTATGGCCAACATTACCGTAACCACTACCAGCCAGCCTGCCGGTAAGGCTGCGGCCACCCCATCCTGGGGCGCTGTTTACTGGCAGTATTTTGAAGACCTGGATAAGATAACAGCCGCCGCGTCTCCCCTATCGCTGGGCAAGCAATTGTTCGTGGAGAAAAATACCAGCAAAGGAAAAGAACTGCTGCCTGTTAATGCCAACGGCGAGCTGCATGTGGGCGATAAAATAACCGTACGCATCATTCTTAAAAGCGACAGGGATATGGAATACATTCACCTGAAAGATATGCGGGCTTCTTCCATGGAACCGGTGAATGTGTTAAGCGGCTACAAATGGCAGGATGGCCTTGGTTACTACGAAGCCACCAAAGATGCCAGCACCAGCTTCTTTATTGCCAACCTGCGCAAAGGCACTTATGTTTTTGATTATCCTTTGTACGTTACACATACAGGCAGTTTCTCTGTTGGTGTGGCAACCGTGCAGTGCATGTATGCGCCGGAATTCAGCAGCCATAGCGAAGGGATAAAGGTTAATGTGGCGAATGAGAAACAATAAATTGTTTATGCAGAAAATATTTTTGAGCCCGGCTGTAGATCCTTGTGGCATCGCCTGTTGCGTCGCAATACGTTCATCGTTCGGTTCATTGGGCGTCTTTTCAGACCCGGGTAGCTTCCTGAATGTGCTGCACCCGCTTCTGCCACCGACAGGTGCCAGAAGCATCATAAGCATTCACGAACTTATTGATTTGATTTTGCCGGCCTCTTGTTTGAAAACGTGTCTGGCAGCAAAGCTGGCAGACACTACCCGGGGCTGAAAAGATGCCATAAAAAACAGAACGATGAACGGATTGCGACGCAACGAAGCTCCCCATGAAAAACCGAACGCTGGTATCCGAATGTTGCTGGTCAAGTGTATTTTGATAATGTGTTTTTACTGCCTCATTTTTGCAACGTTATTCATAAAGACCATTCACCACATGAACGTTGACTTTATTATTGTTGGCCAGGGTATCTGCGGAACTTTTTTAAGTTACTACCTGCGCCAGGCAGGCAAGAAAATACTGGTGATAGATGAGGCCCGGCCATTTTGCGCAAGCAAGGTTGCCAGCGGTGTTATTAACCCTGTTACAGGCAGAAGGGTGGTTACGGTTTGGATGGCGGAAGAGTTGCTTGACTTTTCGTGGAAGGCCTATACCACGCTGGGTAATGAACTGGGAGAAACATTGATAACACAAAACAATATTGTGTCTTTTCCACCTTCGCAGCAAATGGTGGATGTGTACAACGAGCGGCAGGCAGAGAATAATTCCTATATACAAAAAGCGCAGCCCGGCAATTACCAGCAGTGGTTTGCTTACCTGTTTGAACCTGTTGAAATAGCCCCCACCTACCTGGTTAACCTGCACCCGTTACTGCATGGGTGGCGAAAAAAATTAAAGGAGATTGATTGTTTGCTGGAAGAAGGTTTTGATGAATCCCTACTGCGCATGCAGCCGGGTAAGGTAAGCTATAAAGGCATAGATGCGCAATGCATAATTTACTGCAACGGAGCGGATGCCTGGCGATCTACCTACTGGAAAAACCTGCCATCTGTTTACAATAAAGGCGAAGCGTTGATTGTAGATATACCGGGCTTGCCGCAACAACATATTTATAAGTTTGGCGCCAACAGTTTTGTGCCCTGGTACGATGGGCTTTGGTGGGTGGGCAGCAGCTACGATAACAACTTTGCCGATGAACTGCCGACAGAGCGGTTTAAACAGCAAAAAGAACGTGAACTTGGTTTTGCCTTAAGACAACCTTTTACTATTGTTGACCACATTGCGGGCGTAAGGCCGGCAACTATAGAACGGAGGCCCTTTGTAGGTTTGCACCCGTTACATGACCAGGTTGGCATATTAAACGGCATGGGTACCAAAGGCTGTTCGCTGGCGCCATATTTTGCCCTGCAGCTATCGCAGCATTTAACCAGCGGGGCTACCATAATGGCAGAAGCGGATGTAAAGCGTTTTCAAAAAATTTTAAGTAACAAATCCGCCATAAAAAATTAATATTGCAGCATTCATAAACCATTCCAACAAAACTAAATGGGCAATGCAAATGCCGCGGCAAATGTAAATGAGCCGCCCTCAGGTGTACAAACCGTTTCCCCCATAGCGGCCAGTGCAGAGCCGCAGTATAAAATACCTGTCCGCTACCGCAAGATGGAAAACCTGCACATTGTTTTTTGGTTGTTTAAAGATGTATCCTGGTGTTTATCGCTGCGTTTTTTGGGCATTGCCATGATTGTGCCTACATTGCTTATTGCCATTATAATAGCCTGGCGTACCAGGCATTTAATGAGTGAGCTTTGCCATAACATAGCTATTGCCGTTTGGATATCCGCTAACTCTTACTGGATGATCAGCGAATTCTTTCATTTTGATGAAAAAGAGGTGGTGCCAGGCGTTACTTTCAAACACCTTGCGTTAATACCCTTTACCATAGGGTTAATAGCCCTCGGCTATTATTACCTTTACTGGAAGCCCCGCCACAAAGACACATTGGAAACCATGTAGGTTTTGGATACCAGCTACAGGAACTTTGTGGAGGAATCGTTGCAAATAGGATTTTGTTATAATTGGGTCTTTCAGTGAAAGAACCGATTATAATCAAGCACTTCATCGTTCGGTACATTGGGCAGCAATGGGGTTTCAGGGTGGGTTTATGTGTTTCAGTCTTTTGCTTCACTGTTCCATTTAAAATTATCCTTTCGTATGCGCCAGATGTAGCCGTCAATAACATAATGCGTTATTTGTGGAAGTGCTAACAAAGGAACAATAAAAGCCAGCATCTTATCGCTTACATTAACCTTTATAAAATGAAAAGCGGCGAATACATTGGCACGTTCTTTCCATACCGCGATATCCCACAATCCTTCTTCTACATATGCTAAAAGAAAAATAATACCCACAAACAGCAGAACGCCATACTGGCTAAAAACAAGCCTTAAAAAACCGCCTGCTTTTGAAGTGGGTAAAGTATAATTTTTCTTTCCGTACAACCATATCAAAGCCATGTAAGGTACACCGTGACTTACTACATTAAGCAGGGTAAAAGCCATATCGCCATTAAAATAAACAATGCCAAAATACCAGGATAGAGCAGTGCCTGCAATTACAGTAATACGCGGCAGATTAATACTCCTGGTTGAAAAGCAAAAAACAACCTCCTTTACCAGGTATAAAGCAATAGTTAACCAATACAACGTGGTAGCCACGGCTAACAATGTTGCCGATTTAACGTTTACAAAATCTCCCTCAGTAAACCAGTTAAAGTTGCGGTTATCACTAAAATGCCAATATAACAGCGGGTAAACAGTTGCCGCATAAATTGTAAGGCTGTCTATACGATTGTACCAATTGTTCTTTTCCTCCTTGCGACTATATACACGAAGGAAACCATATTGTTGCCTTACAAAATGAAATACTGCTACATAGGCAAGCAGCCGCCAAAATAAAATGCTGCTGATACTATAGAATACAACCCCTGCGATAAAGGCGATAAAAGGGATGCCGAATAACAATCCTTTTTGCTGATGAAATATCTGCCTGTCAAAGTAAGTGCGGTACAAAGTGCTGTAAACATGCGCCACATCAATCAACAGTATCAGGATTACCCACCAGGTATCCGGAATGTCTTTATTATCCCGAAACATAGAAGGAAAAAGGAAAATGAACAACAAGCTTGCAAAAGGCGGCAGCAGGATGAAGATTATTTCTATCCACGGTTTACCAACCCACGGTTGCCTGTATGGTAAAGAAGAAGTCATATAGCCATTAGATAATTATACTTCCGTTTTTATGCTGAATAACAGACCCCGCAGCTTTGATACCCTGGTAAAAGGCCTCCTCAAAAATGCTGATGCCGGCCACATCCGTATGGGCAAAGAATATCCTGTCATCAACGGCTGCGCTTAACCTTTTGCGTGTATTCCCAAAAACAAGACCGGGTAGCGGTTGAATCATGGCATGTCCCCAAAGCATAATATCAAGCCGCTCTGTTTTCTCTGCAATGTCAGGGTGCACCACTTTTAAATCGTTGATGATAATATCTACCCACTCGCTGTAAGTTCTTTGTAGCGCAGCTTTTCGTTGAGCCGCAGGTTCCAGATCTGTTAATGGCAGGTAATAGGTAAGGTTTCTGTTTTTTATATCCTGCTGCAGTAATTGATGTGTAGCTACCACGTAACCCAAAGAATTGCTGCCATACAAAACATTATCCCAGCAGGCAGGTACACCACTACGTTCGGTTAACTGGCCTACTTTCAGGTTTGCTACCATCCAGGGGGCATAATGCATGTGCTGATGAACCAACTTAATGCGTTCATCATCTTTCGGTAATAAACGGGCTGCCACAAACTGCGGAACAGCCAGTATACAATACCTTGCTTTTATGGCTTTTAGCACGTTGGCTCTTACATCAAGATAATTCACCTGTATGGCATCGCCGTTCTTCTGCACTTTAACAGCCAGGCTACCAGTAATAACCTGCTTTTCAAACCGTTTCTTTAACTGTTCCACCAGCCAGGCATTGCCCTGCGGCCAGGTTAACACATCATGATAATTGATATTGGAACCCATCCCTTTACGGGCAGCAAAATAATGAATACCCATCCAGGCGCTTATTTTATCGTAAGTGGTACCAAAATCATCCCTTGTACAATAGTTTACATACCATTCAAGGTAAGAACTGCTAAAGTGCTGCTGCTCCATCCACTCTTTCATCGTTATACTATCCAGTATCGCAAAGGCTTCATCCCTGCTTGATTCATCAACAGGTATACTAAAGGCATCCTTGCCGTCTTTTCCTTTTGCATACCGGTAATTATTCATTAGCCGCAAAAAATCATCCATTTGTTTTACATCCTTTTGCGGAACAGCAAACTTTGGAACCAATCCCTCCTGCCAGCTTCCGTGAATATAAAGCCGCTCTTCAGGGTCAAAACAAACGTAGTAATCATTGTAAATGGGCAGTCCTTTTTCATCAAACCCCGTAACAACATTGCACTGCTTCAAAAACTCAATGTATTCGGGAAGATTATTATTGGGTGTGGGCAAATAATGTGCACCCCAGGGAAAAGATGAAATTTCATTAGCGCCAGATACAGAATTACCCCCAGGTTTATCCTCCAGTTCTATAACTGCAAAATCTGTTACGTCATTTTGATACAGCCACCGCGCTGCCGACAATCCACTAACGCCGCCGCCGACAACCACAACTTCATGCTCTTTAACAGTTTTAGGCTCAGCAAATGATTTATCTCTCAACAAATGCCCTACCTGGGATGAAGCGCCAATAATTGTACCCTGTATGTGCCTGTGTCTACAGGATTGCTGTAACAGGTTTAATCCGGCCAATGAAGCTGATAGTTGTATAAAATTTCTGCGGTGCATACTATTGCTCTGAATATTTCCCCCATTCTTCTTCAAAATAATTAACAAGGGCCTGGTTATTCAACTTATTAACAGCCAATATTTCATGAGGTTTCATGTCTTCAGGAAAATTCAGCATTTGCTGCCATGTTTCTTTGTTAAGGTACTTCAGCCGTGCCGAAAAGTTTCCCAATGCAGTATTTGCCTTTTCCATCGTGGCCATAATGTACCCCCACTCTCCAAAAGAAGGAACGTAATTATGATAAGGCACTGTGTTAAAACCAACTGTTCTCAATGTCTCATTAACACACCAAAAACTTTTGGGCGCCACAAACGGAGAAGTACTCTGTACCACAACATACCCCCCAGGCGCTAATGTATTTTTTACTAGCTGGTAAAAAGCAGTGCTGTATAACTTCCCAATAGAAAAATTAGATGGGTCTGGAAAATCAATAATGATGCAATCGAAAACCTGCCTGTTATTGCGCAGCCAGGTAAAGGCATCATTATTAATGATTTTTACAAGGTTATTATTAAGGGATGACTGGTTGATTTGCGTTAAAATGTTCTGGCCTTTGAAAAGTTTTGTCATATCTGCATCAAGATCAACAAGTGTAACAGCTTTAACAGAAGAATGTTTCAGTATTTCCCTTACAGCCAAGCCATCCCCGCCGCCCAATACCAAAACTTTTTCAGGACTGCCGGAAGCCAGCATTGCCGGGTGTACCAGGGCCTCATGGTAGCGGTATTCATCCAGGGTACTAAACTGGAGGTTTCCATTTAAAAATAAGCGCAACTCCCTTTTATTTTTGGTAACCACTATACGCTGGTACGGAGAAGATTTAGCGTATACAACACGGTCATTAAACATGAGTGTTTCACTAAAGTTCATAATGGAATCACTCATCACAAAAGAAACGAGCTCTGCCAGCAGAATAATTATGCCGGTTATCCTTATAGCTGTTACCTGTCTTAACTCCGTTGAAAATTTTTGCAACAGGTATAGACCAACAGCAATATTTAAAATGCCGAAAAACAGGGATGTTCTTATCAAACCCAGGTAAGGCACCAACAACAAAGGAAACACCAGGGAAGCGAGTAAAGCCCCAATATAATCAAATGTAAAAACCCGGCTTACCAATTCCTTAAACTCTACTTTATCTTTTAGAATACGCATCAGCAAAGGAATTTCCAGTCCCACAAGAACACCGGTTAATAATACAATACCGTAAAGTATAATTCTGAAAGAAGCTGCAACCGGGAAAGTAACGAACAAAATAACCGCACTGTAACCGCCCACAAAACCTACAAGTAATTCAATTTGTATAAACCACTTTAAGAGATTGCCATTAAAATACTTTGACAGGTACGCCCCCACCCCCATAGAAAAAAGATATACACCTATAATGGTACTGAATTGTGTAATGCTATCACCCAGCAGGTAGCTTGCCAGCGTGCCTGCCACAAGCTCATATATCAGCCCGCATGTGGCAATAACAAACACAGCTATCAGCAAAATCCATTGTGCACTGTTTCCTTTTTGTTGCATGTGTAAATAACTTATAAGCTTTGCATAGCGGCCCGGAAGATTGTACAGCAACCCGTAGCAGCCACAATAACCGAACGATAAACCGATTGATTATAATTGGTTCTTTCACTGAAAGACCCAATTATAACAAAATCCTATTTGCAACGATTGCCCTATAAAAAACTATCGCTGGTAACCCGGTAAAGAAAACTTAATGAATGGCCGAAGCAATAATAATGGCAATGGCCAACATAAAGAAACCGGCAAGCACAGCCACCGCCATGTTTTGCTTTTCCAGTATTTCTTTGCGTATGTTGTGTTTGGGTGTAAGTATTTCTATGAGGAAAAATGAAATAAACAAAATAGCTATACCCAAAAAAGAAAACAGGATAGAATTGGTAACGTATTGCATAGATAATTGTTTTATAATTTGTACTGCCATCGCTATTTGTGATGGGTTCCGGGGCCGCTGGCACTCCACTGTTGCTGATTGCCAAAGCTGAACACATTCCAGCCGGAATAATCGGCATAAGCCAGCCAGCCTGTTAATGCCACAGCTATTACAATAAACCACCTGAACGGGTGCAGGCGGGATTCTTCGTTAAAAAAATTAATCTTCATGTCACGATGCCGAAAATGGACTGTTATACCATCTTCTTTTTTCTTTATTAATTATTTGTATGCATTTAATTACCGGCCACAGCAGCAACAAAACTAAAAAGATGTAAAAGTTTCGGCTCATAGCGGTATCGTATGTAACTTTTATTTGGAAGCTGTTTACCAGGCTAAACATCTCTTTCGTTCCGCTTAGTTGCAAAAAATAAGTGCCGGCAGGAATGCTGCTTAAGTATACGGTTTCATTTGTTGATCCTTCGCTCCAGCTTTCGCCTCCATCATAGCCGGTATAGTATTCAACACCTTGCTCAACAGTGAATTCTTCACCGGTTTTTGCATTTACAAGGTTGGCCTGCAACTCAAACCAGCTATTGTTAACAGGGGCTATTATTTGAAATTCAAGATTGCTTTTTCTTTTGGTTAGTTCAAATTTATCGGTAACAAAGCTGGTTGTATTAAGGCTGTCAATAAGGGTGTAAGATGCATCCAACAGTACTTTGTTTTGCAGGAACGACCCGATTATCATGTGTACTATCAGCATAAATATAACCGCCAGCACACCAGCTTTCAATATTCGTAGCGGGTTAATAAACCCCGGCTGTAATACCCCTACGCCAGAAGGATAAGGCAAAGTATAAGGGAACTGCTCTCTCATCTTTCTTTCGCTCACATACCTTCCATAAAACCAGGTAACACCTTCTCTCTTGTTTATCTCCACACTCCACATTTCCGGTGGCGATATAAACTCCCACACCTCTGTTTTGCCGTCATTAAAAATGTCGTAGGGAAATTCCCCGGCGGTATCAACAGTTTTATAAGTGTATGTATTAAAACGTTTAAAAGGTTCAAGCCTATACTCAATTTCATCAACATTCAAGCGCTTAACAACAGGGGCATCACCCTGTTCTCTCAGGTAAATCCAATGTCCATTGTATTCACTTAAAAAAGCATATCCTTCTATTTTATTGTACAAAATATACTCTTTCCATTGCGACTGGTATTCATTCGCCTCTTCCTTTTTAGCATACCCAATCACCTCATACATTATGCCTTGAATATTGCCTTTTGCCCCAAGCGGAATGCTCAGTGCATTATCGTCAAACTTATCCTTACCGGATTTTTTAAAGTCAATACTGTTATGCAACGAAAAATGATTGCCACAGTTTGTACAACTGCAACTTTGTGCATACGGAAATGTTTTTACCTGAATACTTATTTTACATACAGGGCATTTAAATTCTTTACCCCGTAACGCTGCATCATTTGTATTGGCCAACTCAAGATCACCGGGTTTTATGTATTCTACCCGGTAAGCGGTTAAAGCATCAGGCGCCCATTCCAGAAACTGCAGGTGCAAACCAGTGTAAGATGAGAAATTGTAAATCCTTACATCCCGTGGTTGGCCGGGTATTATGCATTCACCTTCTACTTCTATTTTAACAACAGTATCTTTGCCGTGATAGAGATAATCCCCTTCGCCCAACAAATTTAGCTCGCTGCCTGTACCGGCATTCTTAATACTAAAATTGGAGGCGGTTACTCTTTGTTCCAGCGGAGTATGAAAAGCATATAATCCATAGCCTTCCGCCAAATAGCAAATACTGCCATTATCAAAAATAACCGTCCAATAGTTATATACAGCTTCATCAAGCCACAAGCGGCAACGGCCTATAACTTCAAATCTTACACCATTACGTTTTCCGGAAGTGCCGGTTTGAATATAGTCTTCGGGAAAAGCGACCACTGCTACAGCAAGAGACGACATTGCACCGCTCTTTAACCGGCTTACTACCGTTCCGCAGGAGCAAACTAAAGTATTTGCTTCACTACTGCGGTAGCTGATGGGCTTGGAACAGCCAGGGCATTGATATAATCCTGTAATACTGCCCATACTTAACGTTTAAGTGTTTGCATATCCAATGCTACCCCATCAAAAAAAGACAAAAAAGATTGGTAAATACCATGAACGGCACCCTCGTTATTTTTTTGATAGTTACTTAGGTAAATATCAAGGTTAACCTTGCCATACTCCGGCCAGGTGTGAATAGAAATATGGCTTTCGCTAAGGCATATTACGCCCGTAAAACCTGCCGGAGAAAAATCATGGTACACTTCGCCCAGCTTTTGCAGGCTGTGTTGCTTTATCACATCATCAACCAGTTGCTTAAAGCTGGCAGAGGCTGCAAGGGCAGAAATATTTTCTGACTGTATAGAAGCAATTAGATGAGTTCCCGGGTAATACATCATAGTTTGGGAGAAGCTTTTCTTTGATATTGAAGATGAAAATAAAGAAAAACCAGCAAATGCTTCAGCAATACAAGCAGCCAAAACACCGATGCTTTTTTTGGATACCAGCTACAGGAACTTTGTGGAGGAATCGTTGCAAATAGGATTTTGTTATAATTGGGTCTTTCAGTGAAAGAACCAATTATAATCAAGCACTTCATCGTTCGGTACTTTGGGCAGCAATGGGGTTTCAGGGTGGGTATCTCCAAAAACAAATGGCAACCTTTACAGATTGCCATTTGCAGTAAAAATATTGATTGATATTTACTCTGTTCTTAAGCTCTTTACAGGGTTCATCAAAGCGGCACGGATGGCCTGGAAGCTTACGGTAAGTAACGCTATCAGCAATGCGGCGCCACCGGCAACAGCGAATATCCACCAGCTAATGCTGATGCGGAAAGCAAAATCCTGTAGCCATTTGTTCATGGCCCACCAGGCCAGCGGCGAAGCTAATACGAATGATATGGCTACCAGCTTCATAAAATCTTTCGACAACATCTGTACAATACCATTTACACTAGCCCCCAATACTTTGCGTATGCCTATTTCTTTGGTGCGTTGCTCTGCTATAAAAGTGGCCAGGCCAAATAAACCCAGGCATGCTATTACAATTGCAAGTACCGAGAATATCATGGCAATGGTACCCACACGCTGCTCTGCACGGTACATTTCATCGAAGGACTCGTTTAAGAAGCGATAGCTAAAGGGCATTCCGGGGGCCATGGCTTTCCATTTGTTTTGCACCTGGCTTACCAGGTTTTGCACGTTACCGGCATTTACTTTAAAAGAAACCGTCCATGGGCTTTCGCCTAAAAACAAACCCAGTGGCCCAACGGTATGATGAATTGTCTCGAAATTGAAATTTTTAACTACGCCGATGATGGTATAGGCTTTGTTTTCACCATCGCCGCCGGAAGCGTAGTACACCTGCTTGCCCAGCGGGTCTGCATAGCCGAGTATCTGTGCCGTAGTTTCGTTAATGATAATGGCGGAAGAATCAGCGCCATAATCCGGGCTAAAGTTGCGGCCTTTAATGATGTTCATGCCCATCGTTCTGATGTAGTCATAATCTACACGCCAGTTCTGCATATCAAAACCGTTGGCCACATCCATTACCGGTGTTTTAGAAAAAGTGTTATCGTTTCTTGATGAATTGGAAACCGGTAAAAAAGCGCTGATGGTACCGCTTTGCACGCCCTGCATTTTCAGCACATCATTTTTAAAGGCCTTCACATTGTTGCCCAGCACACCAGTGCCATCAACTACCAGTACCTGGTCTTTATCAAAACCCAGGTTTTGGTTTTGTATATAGTGCAGTTGCCTGTATACTACAATTGTACCGATGATGAGTATGATAGATGTGGCAAACTGAAACACTACCAGCACACTTCTAAGCCCACCGCTTTTACTGCCCAGCTTTAGTTTTCCCTTCAACACCTCAATGGGCTTAAAGGCTGAAAGATAAAAGGCCGGGTAGCTGCCTGCCAGTAAGCCTGTAACAAAGGGCAAAGCCACAAGTAACGGCAATATATAGGGAGAGAACAAACTTCCCAATGTCATTTTCTTATCGGCCACATTGTTAAACAAATCGAGCACTGAATAATCAATAGCCAAAGCGATTACAAGGGACAGTACCACCATCAACGTAGATTCAATTAAAAACTGGGTAACCAGCTCTTTGCGCTCGGTACCTAATACTTTTCTTATACCTACTTCCCTTGCCCTGTTGGCAGAACGGGCTGTTGTAAGGTTCATGAAATTAATACATGCGATAAGCAATATAAATACCGCCACTGCGGAAAAGATATATACATACTGTATGTTTCCTGCAGGCCTGAGTTCAAACTGCCTGTCTGAATGCAGGTGGATATCCGTAAGCGGCATCAGGCTGTACTCCAGTTTGTTACCGGCTTTCTGAAACTCATCCATGCTTTGCACATTCATGTATTGCCTGGCCATAGGCATTACATATTTTTCAATGTACTCACCAAACTTAGCCTGTACCTGTTTGTAACCGTTTTCATCCTTCATTAGCAGGTAAGTGTAAAAATTATGGCTGGTATGTTGGCCCCACTGGTAATCCACGTTCTTCATAGAGAACAACATGTCAAACTTAAAATGGGAATTATCCGGCATGTCTTCAATAACGGCATTTACCTTATAGGGCACTACTTTTCCATCTTCCTGTAGTTCTAATGTTTTTCCCAGCACCTGGGTTGAGCCAAAATACTTTTGTGCCGCAGAAGCAGTTAATATGGTTGTATTAGGCTCGTTTAAAGCGGTATGCACATTGCCTTGCAGGGAAGGCAGTGAAAAGACTTTAAAAAAGGTGGAATCTACATGGCCCACCCGGTTTTCTGTTATGAAATCGTTGCCCTTCTTAACCAGTTTGCTGCCGTTAAAAGTATAAACGCGGGTATATTCTTCTATTTGCGGGTAATCCTTTTTCAGTAGCTGCCCCATCATGTCTGACGACAAAGGCATGTGCAGGTTAGCGCCGCCAAAACGTATATCGCTGTTAACGCGATATATCCGCGATGCATTTTTATAATGCCTGTCAAAGCTAAGCTCGTCCATTACATACAATGCAATCAGCAAAAAACACGATAAACCAATAGCTAGGCCAGCTATGTTGATAATGGAGAAAGTTTTATTCTTTCTCAAATTCCTCCAGGCAATTTTGATGTAGTTCTTAAACATGGTTTTGCTTTTTACAAATGCAAAAAAATTACAGTAGTATTTTTCGCAAGGGTGCTATAGTTTTTGCCAGCTACAGTCTCCCCAACCCTTCGACAAGCTCAGGATGGCATTGACCAGGGTGGCAGCTTAGCTGATACTGTAAACAGGGTAAAAATGTGCCATAACATTGTTCAACCCCTTCGGGGTTGGTATCTCTATCATTAAGCCCTCCCCGGATTTCATTCGGGGCTATTCACATTTAGCCCTTCGGGCTATTGCATAGTTTCATCCTGTGCGTACTATAACATTAAGTATTGAATTTCTCCTGTGCTTCATCAGCTAAAAAAATCGTTAGCCTTTTACCCATTTTACAGGACCGGCAACCTGTAACTTGTAACCTGCAACGGTCTTTCGGGTGAGGGATTGAAGCGGATACCCCGGTGAGGCCATCGCAGCATAGCTTTTGTGCCGGAGTATGAGCGGAAAGCCCGACCCCTTGCGATAGCTTGGGGGCACCCCCTGAAATACATGTCCTACTCTGTTCTTAAGCTTTTTACCGGGTTAGCAACGGCCGCCCTGATGGCCTGGTAACTTACTGATGCCACGGCTATGAATACAGACACCAGACCGGCCAACACAAATACCCACCAGCCAATAGGTACACGGTAAGAATACGTTTGCAGCCAGGTATGCATGGCCCACCATGCCGCCGGCGCCGCCAGCACAAAAGATATTAATACCAGCTTTAGAAAATCTTTAGACAGCAGCGCCGCCAGGCCGGTAACTGATGCGCCCAACACTTTGCGTACGCCTATTTCTTTTATGCGGTTTTCTGCCATATAGGTTGCCAGGCCAAACAAGCCGAGGCATGAAATAAAAATGGTAAGCCCGGCGAACAAAGCAGCCAATGTACCCTGCCGTTTTTCATCTTCAAATTTTTGGGCATACTCCTCGTCAATAAACTTGTACTCGAAGGGATACTCGGTGTTATATTTTTTAAAGATAGCTTCGGCCTTCTTTAAACTTTGCGCGGTGGAAGAAGCAGTGTTTAACTTAATTAGCACCACATTAAACCAGGCTTTGGCGCCATATATAAGCATGGGCTTTGTGGGCTCGTAAGGCGAGGTTAAAATAAAGTCTTTAATAACGCCAACGATATGCCAATCCTGTCCATTGTCTTTTACAATTTTGCCGATAGGATTTTTGAACTTCATTACCTTCAGAGAAGACTCGTTAATGATAAGACCATTGGAATCTGTAGGAAACTGCTTCAAATCAAAGTCACGCCCCTGCACAAACTGCAGGCCTGCTGTAACGCCAAGGCCTTCATCTTCATTATAACGGAAAAAATCGGTTTTGTCGTTGGGGTCTTTGCCTTCCCATTCCTGCCCCCATCCATCGCTCCAGCTTTGTGTTAGCGGGGCACTTGTTTTGGTTACTGAAGAAGCCGCGCCGGATGCCAGCAGCTCGTTTTTGATGAGGGGATAATTTTTCTCTATATCGCCGGTAAACATGTGGTAAACCAGGTTGTTTTTATTGTAGCCGGTTTCTCTGTTTTGGGCGTAATCAATTTGCTGTTTTACTATAATGGTGCATATGATAAGTATGATGGCAAATGTAAACTGTATTACCACCAGCGCTTTACGTGGTGTTACCAGTGCATGGGCTTTTTTAAATGTGCCTTTTAACACTTTTACCGGCTGAAACGCGGAAAGAAAAAATGCGGGGTAACTACCCGCCAGCACACCTGTAAACAGCACAAAACCCAATGCTGCCAGCCAAAACCCTGGGTTTGAATAATCTATAGAAAGCTGTTTATCTGTAAGTGTATTAAACCCTTTAAGGCTAAGCTGAACCAATACTACCGCTACAATACCTGCCAGGAAGGCAAGCAGTACAGACTCGCCTATAAACTGCGAAATAAGAGATGCTTTTTGGGCGCCCACCACTTTGCGTATGCCTACCTCTTTTGCCCTTTTCTCGCTCCTGGCAGTGCTTAAGTTCATAAAATTAATACAGGCGATAAGTAATATTAACCCTGCAATTACCGCGAATATTTTAATAAACACAATGCGGCCGCCACCATCTTCTTTGCCGTTGGTAAAGCTGGAATACATCCTCCATTTATTGAGGGGGTAAATAAACATTTCCCACTTAGGCTCGTCTTTTGCGTACTTCTGTTTAATCACTTTTATTTTTGACTGTGCAGAAGCCAGTGAAGCATTGGGTTTAAGCATTACGTACGTACGGGTGCTGTTGTTGCCCCAGTATTCATCATCATCGCCTTTGGAGCGTTTATAAGCCCAGGGTACCAGGTATTCAAAATCGAACCTGGTATTATTGGGAGGGTCTTTAACGATACCTGTAACGGTAAAGTTATCCTTGTTATCAATCTTGATTATTTTACCCATCGGGTCTTCGTTGCCATATAGCTTTTTAGCCAGCTTTTCTGTAAGCACTATGTTGTGCATGTCTTTTAATACGGTGGAAGCGTTGCCCTTAACCAGTGGGAAAGTAAACACCTGCAAAAAGTTAGAATCTACAATGCGGCCTTCTACAGTTAATCTTTTATCGCCTATGCTGAAGAGAAAGTTGCTGCCCCAGTCAACCCTTACGGACTGCTCAACTTCCGGTAAGTCGCGTTCCAGTGTCCTGGCAAGCACCTTAGGCGTAGTATTCCAGCAGTTAAGTTCACCGCTGAACTCAGCCCTGTTCCAGGCTTCATAAATACGGTCTTTTTTTTCATGGAACTGGTCGTAGCTTACTTCATTCAATATCCACATCAATATCAGCATGGCGCTGGCCATACCTATGGCCAGGCCGGCAATATTGATAAAAGAAAAGCCTTTGTTACGCAGCAGGTTGCGGTAAGCCACCTTAAAAAAATTCTTCAGCATTTGATAGCGTATTTTATTTCAGTTGCATAATACGTGCAACCCTATTGTTTGTTACACTGTGTTCTTCTATTTGCCCTATACAGGGCAAACCACGAACAACAGTTATGCCAGCCATCTTATACATTTGAAAATGAAATGATTATGAACAGCACAGGGATGCAGGTGTTCGAAAACGAACAGTTTTTGTACGGTGGCGTACAGGAAAAAAGATTGTTTACGGGGATAACGTAATCTAAAGAATAAGAGAGAACATGATTACCATTGGCCATTTAATGGTAGCTCCACGTAAAAGACAGTGCCCTTACCATCCTGGCTTTCAAACCATAACCTTCCATGATGCTCTTCCACAATTTTTCGGGAAATAGCAAGGCCCAGTCCATAAGATTCTTCACCGGCGGTACCGCTTCTAAGGGCATCGGGGGAAAGACTGAATATTTTATCCTGCAATTCAGCAGGTATGCCAATACCATTATCCTTTACGGATACGAGTATGGATGCCTCTTTTTTCTCAAGCGTTACTTCTATAACAGAATCGGCCGGGCTAAATTTGATGGCATTGGTGAGTATGTTGCTTGCTACCCGCCACATTTTCTGGCGGTTTACCAATAAGCTTACCGGCTCTGCATGCAATAGCAACTGCTGATTTTTTTCGCTGGCCTTTGGTTGCAGCAGCTCGATGCAGTATTCCAGCAGGCGCAGCATATCTACATTCTCCTGCTTGGCTACTGCAAGCTTTTTTTTCTCGCTCAGCAAGTCTTTAATAAGCCTCATGGAGTTAGCGCAGGCGTCCTGTATAAGTTCCAAAACCTCTTTCAGGCTTTCAGGCTGCTCTTTGCGCAGCATGGCATATACAAGGTTGTAAATACCACTGATAGGGTTTTTTAAATCATGCGCCACAATCCTGGTAATTCTGGTATTTTCTTTATGGCTTTGCTCAAGGGAAACAAATGCTTTTTGCAGGTCTTCATTCTTCTGCAGTATCTCATCGTTAAGTTGCTGCAGGTTTTCATTTTTTTGCTGTACCTGTACGTTCAGGTCTTCCAGTTGTTTAACGTGGCTGGCAGAACGGCGCAGGTTAAACCATATTAACAATACTATTACTACAGCCATTATTGATGCTATAATGGAAACCAGCAGGTACAGGCTCTTTAGTTCGTTCTCTTTCTTCAACAGTTCATTCATTGCCTTCTGTTCACGGTTTTCCAGTTCCCGGCCTACATCAAGCCCGGGCAAAACCTTTTCGCGTTCATCAATAGAGTCTTTTACAAAAAGGTATTTTTGCAGGTACCGGTGAGAAATTACAGGCTCCTGTTTTTTATCGTACAAGTTAGCCATAAGGCGGCTCCACCGTAATATGCCGCTGCCCACCAGCGAATGGGTGAAATTAGGGTTAATCTCTTTCAACAATTTTTCAGCCTTGTTAAGGCTATCCTGCCTTATATACATAGCGGCCAGGTCAAGCTGGGTAGCGCGGCCATAGTCTACATCTTCCTTCATTACATCGTTAATGCTTTTAAGGTAAAGCTGCTCCGCCTCTGCAAAGCGGCCCTGTTTATCGGCCACTCTTGCAAAACTTCCATAAACCACCGCTTTGGCTGTTATTGTAAAAACTTTTTTATCAGGAAAATCACCGGCGGTTTTGTTAATAAAATCCAGTGCACGTTTAAAATAGTAGCTGGCACTATCGTACACACCCGCATTATAGTAGCAGGTACCCACATTGTTAAGGTTGCCCTGCATATATACAAATTTCAGGTACCGGTCTTTTTGACAAGTGGCTTCTTCATTGTATCCCTCCAGGTAATACCTGGCAGCAGTAAGATAACGGCCCTGCCTGAAAATTATGTTGGCAATGCGGCCGCTATACCCGGCAAGTGCACACTTGTCTTTTATGCGGGTAACAACCACCTGCTTACCCAGCAAAAAGTATTCTATAGCCTTGCTATAGTTTTTTGCAGCAGAATATGTATCGCCCTTTTTAAAAAGCGCATTAGCATAAAATACCGCAAAGCGCTGTTCTGCAATACGTGGCTGCGCTATCAGCAACATACTGTCTGCAACCGCAAAAGCTTTTTCGTAATCTTTAGACACTTCAAGGTAAAAAAAGGTTTTGCGGCTGTATATCTCAAGCTTGTCCCCATCGCCGGCAACAGCAAAATTTTTAAGTGCGGAATCCAGCATGGCAATACCTGCGGGCCGCATTTCGTTTGGTAAGGAATCGTAACTTTTAAAAACAGCGCTAAAATATTCGGGATGATCATCTTTGCCCGAGGCTGGCTTACAGCCATAAGAAAAAACAATTGCTATGCAGGCAAACAGCAGTTGTATATAAGCAAGCCTTTTGGGGTATTGAAACATTGTTTTGAAAAAAAAATACATCTGCCAGCCAGGTTATCTATCTACAAGATACTTATTTTAGCCTTACTGCAAAATTTGCGCACACCTGTTGGCCCGGTTTTGCCTGGCTGTGTACAGCAAAAATCGACGAAGGCCGCACTATCTCCTGCACACTTGTAAAAATAACTTTTGCAATGCTGTACAATTTAAATTACATATACCCAACGTTCGCAATAATTATTAAGCATCGTTTAGCAACCTTGCGTGTAAAAGCAATAAGATTAGAACACTTATACGCCTTGCTACTTCATTCAGCGGAGAAAATACAGCCTGCCACATTACATCCACACTGGCGGCATAAAATGTATAAAATTACAAACTTGCCATTTGCAGCTCAGAAACTTACCTTTGCGCCCATGTTAATATTAGATGGTAAAATAGCCTCCCGGGCTGTAATAGATACATTAAAAACCGAAGTAGAACAAATTAAGTTAACCGGAAAAAGAACGCCACACCTTGCGGCGATTTTAATTGGTAATAACGGCGCCAGCGAAACTTATGTGGCCAGCAAAGTAAAGCATTGCGATGAAATTGGTTTTGGCTCTACGCTTATACGGCTGGCAGACAATATTTCAGAAGCGGAACTGATTGCAACAATTACTGAACTTAACAACAACGATGCAATTGACGGCATCCTTGTTCAGTTACCCCTTCCCAAACACATCAGCGAACAGAATATTATTATGGCCATTAACCCGGCAAAAGATGTGGATGGTTTTCACCCGGTTAGTGTTGGCAAACTGGTGCAGGGCCTGCCCACATTTATACCTGCCACGCCTTACGGTATTATGCTGATGCTGGAACATTTTAATATTACCACCAAAGGCAAACATGCCGTTGTTATTGGCCGCAGCAATATTGTGGGCCGCCCCATGAGCATATTGCTCAGCAGCAACCAGCCTTACGGCAACTGTACAGTTACGGTTTGCCACTCCCACACACCCAACCTTAACGAGATTTGCCTGCAGGGCGATATTATTGTAGCCGCTCTTGGCCGGGCAGAATTTGTTAAGGCCAATATGGTAAAAGAAGGCGCGGTTGTTATTGATGTAGGCATCACCCGAGTGGAAGACCCGACTGCTAAAAAGGGCTATCGCATTAAGGGCGATGTTGCTTATAACGAGGTTGCACCCAGAACTTCCGCCATTACACCTGTTCCCGGAGGCGTGGGTTTAATGACCATTGCCGGCCTCATGAAAAATACATTACAGGCCTATAAGGCAATTGGCAAATAACCACCATTAAGCCGCCCTTCTATAACTTTGCATTATGCTTACAGCTACACAGCCTACTGCCGCTTTGCCGGTAATGGAATCTTTTTACACCCTGCAGGGTGAGGGCTTTCACCAGGGCCGGGCCGCTTATTTTATAAGGCTGGGCGGTTGCGATGTGGGCTGCTTCTGGTGCGATGTAAAGGAAAGCTGGGATGCATCTATACACCCGGTTAAATCTATCCAGGAAATGGTTGAGCAGGCTTTACAGGAAATAGGCGGCGCCAGGCCCTCGGAAACGAAAAACCTGGTTGTTATAACCGGTGGGGAACCGTTAATGCATAACCTTGATGCGCTTACCCTTGCCCTGCATCAGGCCGGTTTTGAAACTAATATAGAAACTTCGGGTTCGTCCCCTCTTAGCGGATACTGGGACTGGATATGCCTTTCTCCCAAAAAATTTAAAGCACCATTGCCCCAGGTGGTTGCCGCAGCCAATGAACTTAAAGTTGTTATTTATAACAAAAGTGATTTTACCTGGGCTGAAAAATATGCCGCCCAGGTTTCTGCCAACTGCAAATTATACCTGCAGCCCGAATGGGATAAAAGCGCTGAAATGATGCCGCTTATCATTGACTACATAAAACTTAACCCCAAATGGGAACTTAGCCTGCAGATACACAAATTCATTAACGTACCTTAAAAATATCATATTTATCAAACGCAAATTACACATTTGCGCAGGTGCTATTTCCCGCTCCCTATTCACCATCCCCCATTCACTTTTTATGGTACCGGCGACATAACCTTATGGCATCATCGTTGCGTCGCAATCCGTTCATCGTTCTGCTCTTTGGGCGGCTTTTCAGACCCGGGTAAACAGCAGGCAACAAATACTTTGTTCATTGAACACGGTAGCATTAAACATTTAAAAAGTAGGCTGCACAATGCTCCATAGCATACAAGGCGTACAAGTAAGCAATCCTGTGTGTCAAAGCATTAGGATTGGCAACAACCAAAGCCCAATAGTGTTCCCTTCGCCGGCTACCACAAAAATTCCCATTTTTAAAAATGCCCGGCATAATTTTGAACACCTGAAACCCTTACCTTTGCCGCCAAATAAAAAAACCTCTTTTAAATAACATAGCTATATGGCTAAAACAGGTAAGGTTAAACAAATCATTGGTGCCGTGGTTGACGTTCAATTCGAAGGCACATTACCAGAAATTTATAACGCATTGGAACTCACCCGCCCCGGTGGCGAAAAGCTGGTACTGGAAGTACAGCAGCACCTGGGTGAAGACAGCGTTCGTACCATAGCCATGGACGGTACCGAAGGCCTGGTACGTGGCACCGAAGTAACCGATACCGGCAAAGCTATCGCAATGCCTACCGGTGAAGCCATTAATGGCCGTTTGTTTAATGTTACCGGAGACCCCATTGATGGTTTGCCAGCGGTTAGCAAAGCTACTGGCCGCCCCATCCATGCTATGCCCCCCAAATTTGAAGACCTGAGCACAGCTACCGAAGTACTGTTTACCGGCATTAAGGTAATTGACCTGATTGAGCCTTACGCAAAGGGTGGTAAGATTGGTTTGTTTGGCGGTGCAGGTGTAGGTAAAACTGTATTGATCCAGGAACTGATTAATAATATCGCTAAAGGTTACGGTGGTTTGTCGGTGTTTGCAGGTGTGGGTGAGCGTACCCGTGAAGGTAATGACCTGCTGCGTGAAATGATTGAAGCCGGCATTATGAAATACGGCGACAAATTCAAGCACAGCATGGAAGAAGGCGGTTGGGATTTGAGCAGTGTGGATATGGAAGGCCTGAAAGAATCTAAAGCTACTTTCGTTTTCGGACAGATGAACGAGCCCCCCGGCGCCCGTGCACGTGTGGCATTAAGCGGTTTAACCATCGCTGAGTACTTCCGTGATGGCGACGGTACCGGCAAAGGAAAAGACATCCTGTTCTTCGTAGATAATATCTTCCGTTTTACCCAGGCAGGTTCCGAAGTATCGGCGCTGTTAGGCCGTATGCCTTCTGCGGTGGGTTACCAGCCTACGTTGGCTACTGAGATGGGTTTGATGCAGGAGAGGATCACTTCTACCCGTAACGGTTCAATTACTTCCGTACAGGCGGTTTATGTACCTGCGGATGACTTGACTGACCCTGCTCCGGCTACCACTTTTGCCCACCTGGATGCTACTACGGTATTAAGCCGTAAGATTGCGGACTTAGGTATCTATCCTGCGGTTGACCCGCTGGATTCTACCAGCCGTATCTTAACCCCGGCCATTGTTGGCGACTTGCACTATGATACCGCCAACCGCGTTAAACTAATTTTACAGCGCTATAAAGAATTGCAGGATATCATTGCCATCCTTGGTATGGATGAATTAAGCGATGACGATAAAATGACGGTACAAAGGGCACGTAAGGTACAGCGTTTCCTTTCCCAGCCTTTCTTTGTAGCTGAACAATTTACCGGTTTAAAAGGCGTGTTTGTAAGTATAGAAGATACTATCCGTGGCTTTAACGCCATTATGGATGGCGAAGTGGATGAATACCCTGAAGCTGCCTTTAACCTGGTAGGTACATTGGAAGACGCTATTGAAAAAGGTAAGAAATTGCAGGCCCAGGCGCAGGGATAAATGCAAAGTCATGTAGTCAGTAAGTCAGTAAGGCTGATGACTAATGACCATTGACTAATGACTTAATGACTCGTTGAACTTTATGACTCTTGAGATATTAACTCCGGAAAAAAAGCTTTACAGCGGCGAAGTGTATGGCGTTCAGTTGCCCGGCATTAACGGTTTGTTTGAAGTGCTGGAAAAACACGCACCTTTGGTAAGCGCCCTGGCAAAGGGTAAGCTAAAAGTGCTCAAGTCCAGGAACGAAGCAAGCAGCTATTCAATAGAAAGCGGTTTTGTGGAAGTGCTGGATAATAAAGCTACTGTATTGGTGGAAGGCGCTGTTGCATTAGATTAACAACACATCTTAATAAATAAAACGGCTGTACAGTTTTGTGCAGCCGTTTTTTTGTACCTGGCTATGCCCTGCGGGCAATAGCTGAAAGATTATTGTCCGGTCTGTATTACTACTATTGGGCTTTGGTTGTGTCACTCACTTGTACGGCTGGTTTTTCATGGCATCTTTTCAGCCCCGGTAGATGGGCGGCATCCCCGAAAGTGCTGCAACATGCCGTACATTTTCCCTGTGCAACACTTTGCAGGTACAACATTGCAGGTTGTTACCTGTACGCCAAAATACGCTTTGTGCAGGTATCTGTGGGTTTGAGCACAAAATACCCCGGGTAAATTCAGGCACACACTACTGCCGTCTATTTATGCGCTGCCTCAACCCAAAATTTTGCAGCTTCACCACTCTTACGCCTCAACAGCTACAGTTCCATCAATTTCTTTGTGGCGCTTTATTAAATATTGGTCAACGTAAAATGCGTACTTAACGGGTTATGGTTGAATGCTGCATTGGCAAAGGCTGCCAACAAGGTTCTGCCTGTACAACAGTTAGATTTAACTATTATCACTGAAAGCCCACCTGTTTTCCCGGTAACCTTACGGCTTGCCGGCTACGTATTTGTTACGGCGTGCCTGGATACAAAAAAAAGTTTATGAATACAATGGCAAATATTATCGGCCTGCTTTTCTGTGTGCTGTTTTTTTCCTGCAATAAAGATAGCGCCCCGGCGCAGCCGGTTCAATTCCGTTTTGAAGAGCAGGTAGTTATAGACGGCATCCGCAGAACCTACATTGTAAAACTGCCCGAAAACTATTATGAAACGGATAGCGTAAGGCCACTGGTTATAGGCCTGCATGGCACGGGTGGTAATGCTGGCCAGTTTGAGAAAGCGTACGGATTTGAGCAAAAGGGTAACGAGGAAGGTTTTATAACTGTTTATCCGGATGGGGTGGAAAAACAGGATCGTGCTGGTTTACTGAACATACGTACATGGAATGCAGGCAGTTGCTGCGATTATGCCATGTACACTAATGTGAACGATGTTAAATTCATAAGCAGCCTTATTGATAATATTGGCCATCGCTTTAAGGTAAACCGAAAAAAAGTTTATGTAGCCGGTATGTCTAACGGAGGAATGCTGGCTTACCGGCTTGCATCTGAACTGCCGGATAAAATAGCGGCAGCGGGCATTGTAAGCGGAGACATGGTTTCGGTAAAAGACGGGCACAGACAAGGAGTTGTGCCCATACTGCACATACATGCCGTTCCTGATACCAAAGTGCCTTTTAGCGGAGGCGTAGGCATTGGAGGATACGATTTTCCGCCTGTAATGGACGGCATTAACTATTGGGTGGCCAGAAATAAGTGCACCGGGTACCCCGTTATAGATTATTACGAAGGATACAAGGTAACCAGTTGGGCCAACACTAATGGTACCGTACTTGTTAAATGCTATCTTACCAACGATGGCGGCCATGCCTGGCCGTCTTCCCCCATCCAGGGAAGAAGGGGCGACATACCATCCAGGGTTATTAATGCCACAAACCTGATTTGGGATTTTTGCAGCCAGTTTGAATTGCCATAATCAGCGAAAAAGTATGTTGCGGCTTACCCCGCTTACGATCCCCCTGAATGCTAACATGCCGTTGCGGCTGTTGAACTGATGCCGCTGTGTTTATCCTGCTCTTTTCATATATATCTGAAGTTTTTTTGCGGGTTCTTCATAAGTTGCACCTTAACCACGGCTTGCCTGCATAAAAGCAGCGTGTTGCACCGCCGGGTGAGGGATTGAAGCGGAAAGCCCGCAACCACCATAGCCTTAGCGAAGGTGGTGAGGACTTGCAGCGGAAAGCCCGGCCCGAGGTACGAGGGACACCCCCTAAAAATATTTAATCACTTCAACGGGTACAACCGTGCGGCATTGGCATGAATAAACATTTGTATTGTAAGGAGGGAGCATGTTTAATTTAAACTCTGCCATTACCAGGCGGCAGGCTTTCTCGCTAATCATCCTGCTCTTCCTGGTTAGTGTGCTGCTAAGGGTTCCTAATCTTGGCAGGCCGCTGGCCAAGCACCACGAATTTTTATCGGCGGTAGTGTTGATGAACACAACCTCGTGGGAGCAGGCAGGCGGTGGCGGACAATTTCACTTTACGCCTTTGATGAATTATCAAAACCCCGGTGATAAGCAATGCGGCAAAAGCGTTAACACAGATATGTATGGCAACACGCTGTACCTTTCACTTGGCCCGGCGTGGTATATTATCCCGTACTTTTTGTATTCAACATTGCATTTGCCGGTTATTCCACTGTATTTGCGGTTGCTTAATTTGTGTTTTGGGCTTGTTTCACTCATTACCTGCTTTTTGTTTTTTGAACAACTGGTACCGCAGGAAACAAAAAGAAAGTACCATGTGGTTATTGCCGGCTGCCTGTTGTTTCTTTTTGCCCCTGCCCTATTGTGGTATTCTGGCAACGGCTATACCCATACGGCTATTATGCTTCCGTTTGTTTTTGCAACATTGCTTATGTTATTGCCAATGCTTAAAGATGCGTCAAACATAACCGGAGGCCGGCTGGCAGGCATTTTTCTGCTTGTATTTGCACTTTTATATGTGGATTGGTTTGCCGTTTTTATTGGCGGTTGCTCGGCCATAGTTTGCCTTACAAAGGCAAGGCAACAAAAAAAGTATTTTTTACTGGCAGCAGTGCTTTTGCTTGCGCTGGTTGCCGGTATCGCTGCCATATTTTGGCAGTTTTCGTCGTACGCAGGCAGTGAAACAGTCATCGGCTACTGGAAATCACGTTTTCTTGAAAGGAGCATAACCACGAAAAAAGTCACCTTGCCCGTTATGCTGTTTTCTGTTTGCAAGCATTACATAACAAGCTTTTTGCCTGTAATTGGCGCCATTGTTATTCTGCACCTGGTAAACCTGGGAAAAGGGATAAGGGTAGTGTTTTCAAAAACAGAAAAGCTTCTGCTTTTCATGTTCGCTATTTCGCTTTTGCTGTACAATATTGTTTTATTACACTGGTCTCACGAGCATGAGTTTTCCATAGTTCCGGCAGGTATTTTAATAGCCTATGTTGCAGCAAAATACGTTGTTGTTAACAGGCGCTATCGCCTTGTTATGGCAACCATTATTGGCTTGTGTATTTGCCAGTATTATATTATTAACCCATCCGGAGAAATTTCTTTAACAGGGATGCGGTACGATATATTTAAACGCTTTGGCGGGCAGGTGAAGACAATTGACCCGGATTACAAAATTTTTGTGCAGAAGACGGAGATATTCCCCATTTCAGAATACTATGCCGGCAGAAACTTTGTTTACCTGCGTGATACCGCCGCTGTAAAAGACTCAATGCGCAGTTGCCACATAACAAAAGCACTTTGGGTAGAGCAGCAGGGCTTTAAGCTTAAAAAAATGGTTTGGCTCACCCAATAAGAGTAAACCTCATCTCAAGTGTTTCCTTAAAAACCTAAAAAGCTTTAGCCTTATCTCTTCTGCATCAAACATAGGCCCGTAATGCGGTGCGCCAGGTACGATGGTTAATTCATTCTCTACGCCGGCCAGCTTTAGATACGATTGCAACAGCACAGATTGTGTGTATGGCACAGACTCATCTTTTTCGCCCTGAACAATAAAGAAGGGCGGATCATTTTTGTCAACATAAGTTACGGGGCTGGCAGCTTTGGCTATATCAGGGCGTTCGATAGGCAGGGCACCTAAAAGGCGGGTGATAGGCTTGGGTTCGTCTTTGTCCATATCAGCCCCGGCGAATACCATAAAATCTGAAGGGCCATAAAAATCCAGCACGGCTTTAATTTTAAACAATGGCTTTTTGCCATCTGCATAAAAAGCAGGCACGTTGCTATTATGCGCCAGCGCCAGTAAAGATGCCAGGTGGCCACCCGCAGAAAACCCAATTAAGGCTATGTTGTTTTTATCGAACCCATACTTTTCCGCATGGTTGTACAGGAAGTTAATGGTCTGGTTGCAATCCTGCAACTGTGCCGGAAAAACAGCCTCTGTACTGTACCTGTAATCAATAGAAGCCAGCGCATAGCCACTGTCAATAAAGCCTTTAACAGTGTTCTTCATGTAGCTCATGTCGGCGTATTTGTCGTTCAGCATCCAAGCGCCGCCATGTACCCATACAACCAGTGGTATGCCGGGTTTTGCGTTGGCGGGCAGGTAAATATCCAGCAAGTGATGGCGGGATGTATCGCCGGCGTAAGAAATATTCTCATGAAAAACGGTGCCGGGTGGAAAAAGCTGTTTTACCGGCGATGGCCGTTGGGCATTGGTGAATGCCGCCGACAGAAAAAGAAGAAACAAAGCAAGAACCGGTTGTTTTTTCATGGCAATAATATTTGCAGGAGAACAGTTAAAATTTTGTAACAAGATATTATACAACGGCCAAATAACTAAATTCATCCCCTAAACTAAAACGGCTGCAATAAAGGATGAATGTACCACCAGAATTTTTGCAGCGATGCTGCTGACTTACAAAGAACCCGTATTAACAATTAATAGCGCCACTAACAACCCAAAAACAAAAGCACATGAAGTATCCTGCCATCACAAAAACTTTTACCCTGTTATGCTTTCTTTTATTTATTGTGGTATTCATAGTATTCAGAGCAGGCGGTTTTAGAAAAGCTTCTTTAGGGCAGCCTTCCATAACAGCAAACATTGAAATAGATACAAGCAAGACTTTCGACCCTGATACTACAAAATTTATATCCCTCTACTCATCCAGTAAGGAAATGTTTTCTTCTTCAAAATCCATGGTAGTGTTTAACCAGTTCCCATTCCTTACAGATAGCTTCAAGCAACTTGTTATGGAAGCTTTGCCAGGATACAGAAATTTAGACAAACCTCTTTTTCCGTAAAACCCAACAATATGAAATACGCAAAGATTATTAAACCACTTACCCTGATGATGTTTTTCTGCCTGGTTGCTGTATTCATCATTTACAGAACAGGCGGCCTTAACAAATACATCCTGAAGAAGGAAGCAGCAATGCAGACAAGCCCGAATGGGGGTACGCTGAAAACAGCCAAACTTGACAGCTTGCTAAAACTCAGGAAATCCATACCACCTAAAAAGAAACACATTCTGTACTCATCTAAGTCTGCGATAATGGTAGATGAATCACAGATTATACCAGACAGCCTGGAGAAAAGTTATAGATTAACCCCTTACCGACGGCATTACGATTCCACACAAATATTTTACCCGCTGCGCCAAAGGAAATTAATGCCAGACACTACCAAAAAAGATACTCTAAAAATAAAAAAACCTTGATATGACCCGGATTGCAGAACTATTGTTAGCGGCTGCCATCAGCATTATCTTTCTGCTGTTGGTATTTGTCCCTATGGAAAAAGTTTTTCCGGCTAAAAAAGGCCAGAAAATATTCCGCCGCCATTGGGTACTGGATTTGTGTTACCTGCTTGGCCAATATTTGTTATGGAGCGGGTTGGTATTATGGGTACTGAATTATTTCAGTTTCTGGATGGATGGACTGGTGCCGGCGAAGTTTAGGGCGCTGGTAAAATCGCAACCGGTATGGTTGCAGGCAGTAGAAGTGCTTTTCTTTAGCGACCTGCTGATTTACTGGGGCCACCGGTTACAGCATAAAGTTGATTTTCTCTGGAGGTTTCATAAAGTGCACCACAGCTCAGAACACCTTGACTGGCTGGCTGCACATCGTGAGCATCCGCTGGATTCCATCTATACGATCGGCTTAATTAACCTGCCGGCATTTGTAATGGGCTTTCAACTGGAAGCATTGGCAGCCATTGTTGCTTTCCGCGGTATTTGGGATATATATATTCATTCCAATGTTAGGCTTCCCATCGGCCCGCTTAAAATGCTGATTGGCTCGCCGGAGCTGCACCACTGGCACCATGATATTGAAAGAGATGCTGGTAATTATGCCAACATCTCTCCAATAATGGACAAACTATTCGGCACGTATGTTTGTCCGCCGCAGGAACCGGAGCAATATGGCATTAAGGAAGATTTTCCCAAAACTTATGTGGGGCAAATGCTGAAACCAGTTGTGCCTGGTTGGTTGTGGAAGAAGCTAGGGGAGAAAAGAAAAGCAGGTACGTCCACTAAAATTGAAATCTCAAGCTAATCTACCTGGGTCTGCAAAGCCGCCCAATGAGCCGAACGATAAACGGATTGATTATTAAATGTTCTTTCACTGAAAGACCATTTAATAACAAAATCATATTTGCAACGAAGCCTCCCATGAAAAACCGGACGCTGGCACCATAGTCGTGAAGAGTCAACGGTGGATGGTGAAATGCAGTCAATGCAAGACCCCGCACCTTTCATTTTGTACCCTGCATGTTCAAAAACTTTCATCCGAACCATCCAGCTTCTTTGGCTTAGCCGGGGGCTTGGCCTGTTTTAAACGATAGTTGAGTGTAAGGTTAACCTGGCGGCGGCGGTACTGGCTGTTGCCATTGGTATAAAAGTTGGGCCCGTTGGTAATGTAACGAAAGCGCCGGCTGTTGAATACATCCAGCACATTCAGGTTAAGGGTTCCGTTGCCTTTAAACACATCTTTGCTGATGGCCACATCCATATAAATTAATGCCTTGCGGCTACCCTGTGCCGTCTTTTGAGGGGCCTCGTAGTTGCCCCTTAACTGTATGTCGAAATTTTTAGCCAGGGAAAACCTGGATGTCTGCCGCAGAAACCAGCTATAGGTAGAGGCCTTGTAATCTTTAACGATATTGCTGCCGTCAATATCCGCATGAAAGAAGTTGGCGTTAAAGTCCAGTTTCCACCATTTGTAAGGCGAGTAAGCGCTGGTTAGCTCTATACCATAAGCTTTTTCTGAAGAAAGGTTTTGTGGTTTGGTTATGGAATTACCCTCGTTGTCAACTGTTCTTATCTGGTCAATTTTACCGGTAGTGTTGCGGTAGTAAACAGCGGAAGTAAATGTACCCTTGTCAAAATATTTGATATGCCCCACTTCAAAAACATTGCTGAATTCCGGGTTTAAATCAGGATTACCGCTGAAAAAGTTGCGGCTGTCTGAAAAGGTAAAGAAAGGGCTTAGATCGTTGTAAAAAGGCCGGCGTATGCGGCGGCTATAGCTTAACTGGATGGCGTTTTCTTTGGGCAGGTCAAACGTAAGGTGTGCACTGGGGAAAAGGTTGGCATATTTACGCGGGTTTACCTGGTGCGTTTCCTGAAGGGTTGTTGTTACGGCCGTCCACTCAGCCCGCAGCCCGGCCTGGTAAGATACCTTGCCCGTCTTATTCCCCAAAATACCATAAGCGGCATGAATATTTTCATCATAGAGAAACACATTATCAAGCCCCGGCAATGGCGTGTAGCTGCCATCGGCATTCTTTTGATTTACCACAAAATCGTTCACCATATCTCTTGAACTGCTGCGCAGGCCGGTTTCAAACTTACCATCTTTGCCAATGGGCTGCACATAATCTACCTGGAAGAGTAATTGCTTTTCAGATTCATCATTTACTGAATGCTGCACGATATTTTTTTCCGGCTGCTGTGTTCCGTCAGGCTTTAAAAACTGCTGGGTAAATAGCTGGTCGCTGCTTTCCCAATTGTCCAGGTATTTTACCTCGGCAACCAGTTCATGACCGCTGCGGGTAAATGTTCTTTTGTAAATAAGCGAGTACTCAGAATTGGGTTCTTCTTCGTTTTCGTCCTGGCGCCGGGTGGAAACACCAGTGGGGTTATTCAGATTGAAGAGATAGTCTTCATAACGTATATCGGTAATGCGGTTGGCATCGCTGCGGCGGAAGAGATAAGAGGCGGTAAGAATGCTTTTCTCCGTAAAATAATAATCCAGTCCTCCGCGAATGTTATTGTTAAAGCCACGCACCGTGCCGCTGTTGTTTTGCTTTAAAATAAAAGTGGTATCCTTTCCATATACTTCCTGGTAAAGGTTGCCCACATTGGGCTGGCGGCGGTAAGCTATGCCGTAGTTGATAAAGAAGTTGAGTTTGTTATGGCGGTAGTTTATGTTGGCTGCCGCGCCAAAGTTGGCGGGGTTGCCAGTAATAAGTTCAAAGGAACCGTTAAAGCCCTGGCGCTTGTCTTTCTTAAGCACAATGTTAATAATACCGGCCATGCCTTCTGCCTCGTAACGGGCCGAAGGGTTGGTGATGATTTCCACACGGTCAATCATGCTCGCCTGTAATTGCTGTAAACCACTGCCCCCTTTAAAGCTAACCAACCCGGATGGTTTGCCGTCTATCAGAATGCGTACATTATCGCTGCCGCGCAGTTTAATGTTACCTTCAGGATCAACAGATACGGAGGGTATATTGGTGAGGATATCCGAAGCCGTACCCCCGGCATTGGCAAGGTCTTTACCAACGTTGAAAATTTTCTTGTCAAGCGAAAGCTGCATGGTACTTTTTTCTGCTTGCACAACCACCTCTGTTAAAGCAGCAGATGAAGTTGTTAGCTGCACCAGCCCCATGTTGTGCAGCGGCTTATCCTTCGACAGAGTAAACGTTTTGCTCTTCCAGGATTGGTAGCCCATAAAATCCACCTGCGCATAGTAAGTGCCATAGGGCAGCTCTATGTTAAACTCTCCGTTTTCACTGCTGATGTTGCCTTCCACCAGCTTCTTATCTGCACTGTTAAAAACCTGTACACTCACAGATGCCAGCGGCGCCTGGGAAACCGAGTCGGCAACTTTGCCTTTCAGGGTGGCCTTATCAACAGGGGTGGCCGTGCTTGTATAAAAACAAAAAAGCGCAATAACAACAGCTACCGGTTTAATACACAGTAATTTTTTCTGGCGGGGCAGCATGGCGTGCAAGGTGTTTAAGCAAGGCATTAAAATAACAGATAGCTTTAGGGATTGCTAAAATACAGGTATCCCAGTAGAATAGGGTGGAAAATCGGCGTGATTAGTGCGATAAGGCGCAAACAGGCTGACGAATGCTGAACAAGGAACCAGGAATAAAGAACGACGAAACTAAATCGCCTACCCGCCATTCATTATTCGCAAATCATGATTTTAGATACCAGCGATATATTTCCATGGCATCGCCTGTTGCGTCGCAATCCTTTCATCGGTTGGTTCATTGGGCGGCATTTCAGCCCCGGATAGGTAACGTTTCCGGCGCCAAAGGTGGCAGAAACTAAGCGGCTTTATTGCAGGTGCGTAATTTTATGCCGTCAGGCAGTAACTTTAACCATGGCTATAAAATCATTCTATGTTTTGCTGTTGCTTGTTACCTGCTTACAGGCTGTATCCTTTGCGCAGCAAAAAGATACCGTACCGGGCCGTACCGTTAAAAAAGAGACCTGCCCTGTAGATACGCATGGCGTAAAGCTGGATACCGACGGAGATGGCGTGCCTGATTGCCTGGATAAGGAAAAGCTTACCCAGCAGCAATGTTTTCCCGTGGATTCTTTTGGTGTAGGGTTTTGCCCGGAACCAGCTTGCTGTGCAGAGAAAAGACATATTTGCACTATCAGTTTCTCCTGTGATAATTATAGTTTTCCATCTGTTTCATTTGCGGATAAAACAACTGCACTGATTCCCACCGTTAAGGTAACACTTGATAGTATTGCTCATATATTAAACACCATGCCTTCATGCCCGCTTCAGATATCTGGTTATTACAGTAGGGCAAGACCAGAAACCAAGCGTATAAGCGAGGCAAGGATAAAAAATATAATATCCTACCTTACGTCAGGCAGCAGCGGCATAGACAAATCAAGGATAGTATCTGACATTAAAAATGGCGGTGCTATTTACAGGATTGATTTCAAAACAGAATAGCCGGAAACTGTAACAAAAACTGCAACCGTACATGGAATGCCCATACAGGAGTTTAAAGACCATGCAGGAAAAGCCTGCAACCCCTCTTTGCCGCACACCGTAACAAGACTATTATTACTTTAAAACACACTAAGTTCCCGGGTAAAAAAAAGGGCAAAAAATATTTGGAGAAAATATTGCTACGCCTATCTTTGCACTCCCAAATAGAAAAAGGGAGTTTAGCTCAGCTGGTTTAGAGCATCTGCCTTACAAGCAGAGGGTCGGCGGTTCGATCCCGTCAACTCCCACAAAACAAGAGGTCTTCGAAAGAAGGCCTTTTTTGTTGGGCTGTAAATCCGGTACTTTATACACAAACTTTTAACCCAATAGCCCGGTAGGGTTAGGCGCTTAAACGTTTGCCCTTTATCAATAATTAATTTTCACTCTCCGCTTATCCTGTTAATTTGCACCTATCAACCAATGCATTTAACCCTATTTATATCAACCCTGCTCAGTGAAGGCAAAGTAACCATAGAAGGCAGCCTGTACCAATTTGAAGAAGAGGATGTACAACAAGCATTAATACTTCTACGCCGGTACCACCAGGAGGACAGCCTGGAAATGCCTTATACCGCTCCCGGTTTTTCGGAAGAAGCCGCGATTTGGGCGGCAAAATTTTTTTACCAGGCCATCCAGTTAACAGTCATCCGCGAAACAGAAGATGCAGTTATCCAACAAATGTTGACGAATTTTGAAGGCCCCGTTACGCCGGAGGTTATTTACTCCGCTGACCTGGTGCTTCGTTATCTTCCTGCATTGTTTAACCTGGCTAAAGGGCTGGCCCCTGCTGATATACTGGTAAAAGAACTTACAAGAATAGCAGGCCTCTGGCCATTCTCGTCACCGGGCATCCAGGTAAAGCAGGCGACGGATTATACAACTGTTTTCGCAAACCCTTCTTTAAAGCAGGCATTTACAGACAGTATTATCAGGCTGGGCGACCTGGAAAAGGCATCAGATCCCGTTATAAGAAATTCCATTATAGAAGCATTGGGCCAACATGCCGGCAGGTTTTGGCCAGAATTTGAATATGCGATAAAAAATAAACCCGCATGGAAACAAACACTACAAGACAATTTGAATTAACTGACCGCCTTAACAGCGTACTGGGGCATCTTAAAGAAAAATTTGTTGGTAAAGATGATATTATAGACCTGATGGGCATTTGCCTTGCCGGCCGTGAAAATCTGTTTTTACTCGGCCCTCCCGGTACCGCCAAAAGTGCCCTGGTAAGAGAACTGTCTAAAATGCTGAATGGCAAAACGTTTGAATACCTGCTTACCCGTTTTACAGAACCCAACGAACTATTTGGCCCTTTTGACATACGCAAGCTTAGAGAAGGCGACCTTGTTACCAATACAGAAGGCATGTTGCCTGAAGCCAACCTGGTTTTTCTTGATGAATTGTTAAACGCCAACAGCGCCATACTGAACAGCCTGCTGATGGTGCTGAATGAGAAAGTTTTTCGCAGGGGACGTGAAAACAAGGCCTTACCGGTAGTAATGATTGCGGGCGCCAGCAACCACCTGCCGGAGGATGAAGCATTGCAGGCCCTGTTTGACCGTTTCTTAATAAGGGTACGGTGCGATTATGTGGACCCGGCCCTGCTTAACAATGTACTGGAGGCCGGATGGAAACTGGAACGCAAAGAAATTGCCGGCCAACCTAAAATTTCCGCTGAAGATATTTTTGAAATACAGCGCCTGATTGGAACTGTTGATTTGAATGACATACGCCCCGCTTATATTAACCTTGTTGAAATGCTGCGCAACGCAGGCGTGCAGGTATCAGACAGGCGTGCGGTAAAACTACAGCGATTGATTGCCGCAAGTGCGCTGTTGTGCAAAAGAGCAGCGGCCATTCCGTCAGACATGTGGGTACTTCGCTATATATGGGATACCGAGGAACAAATAGAAGTAATTGCCGGCATAGTAAACAACCTTATACAGCCCGGCGCGGCTGCACCGCAACAGCACCCCAGGGCATTTGTTACTACAGCCCCTGATGCTGATGAAATATATAAAGAAATAACCACTATGGCAGAGCAATGGGAAGACGCATCGCTGCCTATGGGGGAACGTACCATAATAAAAGACAGGCTACGCTATTTAAACGGCCGCTGCGAATGGATTACCAACGAGGTGCAACGCCGTTATGTACAGGAACCTATTGACGCCTTGTGGCAAAAAATTCTTCACTCTGCATAAGCTGGCGCATGGAAAAAGAAATGATTTTATTAATGGATGAAAGTAACAGGCAGGCCCTTGGTACTGTACGCTGCTTACCGGGTTTATACGCCGCGGTAAGTGATAAGGGCATCTGGGTAAAAGGCTGGGGCCATACTGAAGAAATAGCTATTGAAATAAAACAATTGCCAGTTAAGAAAAAATTTCTGAAAGATGACAGTAACAGGCTTTACCCGCCAGGCTTACCGGTGCCTGTTGATGTTCTTCCGGCATTAAACTGGCAGCCGTTACAGGAGTTTGTACCGGTTAAAGTGCCTGTAGCCGCCTTGCCAGGGAATATAGAAACAGGGATACCCATAAAGATTGTTGCTTCTGCAAAAGAAAGAAAAGGCGAGGCGCTTGTTACCACACTTTCTTTACTTAAAGCTTTTGCCGAAACTGCGCCGGAAGCAAGGTTAGAAGCAATAGTTTTTGCCGTGTCTGAAAATAAAGAGGTGTTGCTAATGGGCAACCCGTTGCCCCCCATGCCCGGCAGGGAATATTGGTTGTTGCACGATATTTTACTACCCTGCGGTTATGATTTTGACCTGCCTGCCCTGGCAGTTTTGATTTCAGAAAAATTGATTAAAAATAAAGAAGCATTTCTATTGTTTGATGACAGAGGTACATGGCAAAAAATTGACAAAAGTTTTTTTGTGAAGGCGGCAAGAAGCGCTGTACGGCTTACCCTGGAATAATGAAGACGATTGACAAGTACCGGGGTTAATTGCTGAGCCCTATTCAGGCGTACAAGAGTGCGACGCAACGGAAGCCTGATTTATAGTAAAGAGCCGGGTACAAAAATAATCCCTTAAACACGGGACTAAACATGATTGAAGCAATAAAAAATACCGTACAATACTTCAGGTGTCCGGCCAACTATTTTTGGCAATGGGCAGAGGGTGGCGAAATTATTGAATGGAAAAACGGAGCTACTATTTGTTACCGGGACGATCTGCTTCAGTTATTAAAAAAAATACAGGTTAAGGAAACACCTTCACTAAGCGCCGTATTGCTGTTGCTTTCGTGCTGTAATGACAATTTTCACGCCTCGGGTGGCAGAGGTATCCTTGCGGGGATGCTGGCAGGTTTTAACAGTGGCCGTGAAGGGAAATACGGGACTACCAAAGAAATTTTACAACACCATCTTTACCAGGCGCTGAAGTTTATGGATATAGTAGCAGCGCTTCCGCCGGATTTGAGAAAAGGCCGGCACCGCATACACCTGTGCCATGAGATATTTTCTCCTGGCACATTCAGTATATCCGAACCGCCTTTAAAAGCTATTGCGGAAGAACTTGACAGCGGAATGGTTGATAAACTCGCTTTTACACAAACAAGCGCAGTTAGAAGCGATGCATTTAAAAAAGACCTGGAATACCTGAGCAAAGCCCTGCAACAATACAACACTGCTGAGCACCTGGAAATGCGGTTGCGTACTGGCTTAAACCAGCTTCCTGCCGCTATTGAAATTCCGCAGCCCGAAGAAAAGCCGCTTGACTTATGGCAACAGTTATCACTCGACAACAAAACGGCAGGCGTGGCAAGACTGGCAAGGCATTTAATTGCAGCCTTAAACATTCCCATGCATTCTTACGACAGAAGCGATTTATCGTTTGGCGGCATTGCAGATATTACCAACCGTGGCAATTATGACCGCCTGTTATTAAGTGAGCTGGCACACGACGATGACCTGTTAATGGCAAGGCTGGTAAACAATGAAGCCCTCTATTTTCATCGGGAAGCCCCGCCTGACAACCCTAAACTGCAACGCACCATACTGATAGACACTACCATAAAAATGTGGGGCCTGCCACGTGTATTCGCCGTATCTGCGGCATTGGCCTGTTGCCACAACCTGAAACACGGAGAACTGGCAGAAGCGTATATATTATATGGGAAGAATTATACACAGGCTGATTTGTTTGCAAAAGAAGGCATTATAAGGGCCTTGGGCATGCTTGATCATTCACTGCATTGCGGGGCATCGTTGCAACTGGCATTAAAGAGCCTTCAGGCATCTGCCATGAATGAATTTATGCTTATTACGGATGCGCAATCCTTGCATAACCCGGATTTTTATGCCTGCCTTGCGGAGGTAAAGGAGTCGCTCAACTTTTTAATTACTGTAAGCAGAACAGGCGAACTCCATTTTTATGAATATATAAAGGGCAGGATAAAACTATTAAGCAAGGCTAAGTTTGATTTGGAAGAGTTGTTGTTTGCCACCACGTTTAACCATGCAGAAAAAAAACTTAATGACAGTCTTCCGGCCTTTCTGCAGGCCACAACGTTCACACTAATGTTCCCTGCACACCGGCTTAACCTTACCGGTAAAAACAAAACGGTAAAGTTCAGCAACGAAGCCATCATAACGTTTACAGAAACACAACGTGTATTGTTATGGACTAGCGCAAATTATGGAGCAAGAGAAATTCTTGATTTTATAGAAAAAGGAGAATACTATGTGGGCAACAAGAACGACCAACAGCTTTACATTCTTGTGTACCAACAATCAAAAGACCTGGCCAGGTTTTATAATATCCATCTTCAGGATTTAAGAGCAGACGTTTCGGAAACAATCGGCATCAGCCGGGTTAGCAGCGTTTCTTTTTGTGAAGAATATTTTGTAGTAAGGCATGTTTCGGGCGTATCTTTTTATGACTACCGGGAAGCGCGGCTGTTAAATACAGCAAACCATTCCGGGTACGACAGCGATACTGAGGCCAATCTTTTTAATTGCACGGAGCCGGAGCAGGCGGATATCAAAGATTGCATACTCAGCAATTACAGCCTGCTGTTTAATGTAAGGGACATCCATGTAAGCGGAGGCAATGAACTGATTTTAGGAAACCATGTCCTGCGTGTACATTCAGACAGGGATGTAAGCATCCTTGAAAATACCGACAAGATAAAAGGCAGCAGGCAGGCAAAGCAACAGGGAGACACTTATTTTCCGTTAAAAAACAAAAACATCAAGTTCAACAAATGGTTATGGGCGGATGGAAGTGAAGCTGTAATTGATTCAAGAGGCTTTGTACATCTTAAAAGTTCGGATAGCGGTTTGCCGGAGATTACCGTGGTGATGATACTTGGAAAAGCCACTGCTTGCTGGGCTTCTGATGGGGCTGTATGCGGCTCGGAATATTTTACAGGCGTTACTAACGCTAACATGATAAGCGCTGAGCTATTCAACAAAAAATATATTCAACCATTTATCTCGCACCTGTTATGATGCTGCAGTTAAAATATAGCAACCGGACGCTGCATACCGTTGCTGCCGCTTTTATTAAAAGCAGTTCGCCCCGTGTATGGTTAACAGAAATAAACAACTGGGGCGTATCTGTTAAAGAACTGGATTGTTACATAATGCCGGAATCCATCCGGTCAGTAAAAGCCGCGGGCCTGCTAGTTACGTTCAACAACACAGCATTACTTGAAGGCCTGGTTATACCTGATGGCTATGGGTTAATAGCAGGCAAACTATTTATACCCGTTAATGCCAGCCTGTACCCCCAGGTAAATGAAGAAGAGCTTAGCAAACTGCTTGCATGGGAATACCAGTTTTTTCACCCTTCCATTGGCCTTGTAGGTTTTGATAAAAAAGACAGGTTTGATTTTGGAAGCCTTGCGTTGCTTACGCAAGAAAAAGAGAATGACTGGAGTTTTGCACACCCAGGCATAGAACGTAAGCCACCCCTGCAGCAGGTACAGGTAAAACAACCTACGGTACAGGAATTGATGGAGGAGCTTAAAAAAGACATTCATACCAGGCCACTGGATGAAATGCCGGGCAAAAAGGGAACTGTTGCCCAAACAGTTGACAAGGCCCTTGATAAGGTGAAATGGGGATTGTTTAAAACAATACTCGCGGCTGCAAATGGCATTCAAAACGTTTCTGGCACCCATAACAATGACCAGGAAAACGACCGGCCCGGCGGTTTGGAACGCCTTCAGCAGTGGCTGGGCGAAAACCTGCAGGAGATTGAAAAAAGAAGAAACGAGGAATTGAACCGCCTGGTGAAGCTTTTTGACAAGGACACTGATGAAGCTCTGCAATATGCCCTGCCGTTAAACTCCCCTTATTTGAACCGTGGCAATGCACAAAAGACTTCTGCATTAACGCGCAGGCCAACAAATTTTAATCCCGGAGGCCTGGGTGGCGGCGGCGCCGTGGATGGATGGGATGTTGGCGGATATTACCATAGCCTTCGCACCAGGTATCTTGATGCGGCACAAAAAGAAATTAAACGCAAAGACTTTAAAAAAGCGGCATACGTTTATGCACATCTTCTTGGCGACTACAGCGGTGCGGCCAATGCCCTTGAACAGGGGAAACTTTACCGCGAAGCCGCAGCACTTTATAAAGACCACCTGAAGAACAATGTGGCGGCAGCCGAATGCCTGGAACGTGGAGGGCTGTATTCAGAAGCCATCGAATTGTACGACAAACTGCTTCGCCATGAGAAAGTGGGCGACCTCTACAGCATACTGCAACAAAAGGATAACGCCAACAGGTATTACCAGGAAACAGTAGCCAGTAAAATTTCAGCCCACGACTACCTGGATGCATCCCGGGTTATGATGAAAAAAATGCAGCAGCCAGAGGAGGCAAAACAACTGCTGCTTACCGGTTGGAAAGAAAACTGCCAATCAGAACATTGTCTCAAAAAGTATTTTGACCTGGTAAATGAAACGGAGGAAAACAATACGTTTCAAAAAGTAAAGGATGTTTATGAACAGCATACCCCACCGGTTAAACAAGAGCTTTTTTTGCATGTACTGCATCATGTAAGCCAGACCAACAAGGCAGACAAAGAAAGAACGCTTTACCAGGATATTGCTTACAACATTATAAGCGATGAAACAGCAAAGGGAAACAGTTCCATTGTACATAAACTCAAAAATTTTATTACAACAGACCGGCTTATCAGCTCTGACTGCAGCCGCTATGTGACAAATACCCGGGACAATACCGAACAGCCAACAAGTAACAATGTATTACAGCTTGATCAAAGTATCCGCTGGCAAAAAGCTGTCAGCCACCGCAACCAGTTTTTAGCAGTGGGAACAAAGGATAACCTATTGCACCTGGCAAGAGGAAACTGGTATGGGAATATCGAATATTACACGTGGGATAACCCTGTACAACCTCATGTGCGTTTCACCTTTATTCATTCACCTTACTACAGCAAGCATATTCTTTTGCATGCGTCTGATGGCTTGCCGGTTACCAGGAAAACCCTGGATAAAAACAAGTATTTCGGTGACAGCCTGACTGTATATTGTCCTGTTTGGCTGCATAAAGAGCCAGCGAAGTTTATTATAACAGAAGATAACGAACTATGCCGGCTGGAAACAAGTAGTGATACAATGACGCTTCATTATTATACAATTGAAGGCCAGTTAAAACGTTCCCTTAATTGCAATATTGAAAATGAGGTACAGATAAGTTCAAGCCATGTAAACCCGCTAATGGCATGCTTTAACGATTATTATTATACTTACCGGGATAAACAATTCTTCAGCATTTCAAAAAAGGGTGAAGTAAAAGCGGTTCATTTTGATACCGGCATCCGCTTGTTTGGAGCATCTGAAGATGCAACTTCTTTCAGCATTATTATTTCTACAAACAAGGGCCTGGTTTTTTGCCGGCCCAAGGATGGTTCTTTGAATGTACAGGGAGAACCTTTTGCATCCCATCTTATACCCGGCCAGGTGTTATTTTTTCCGGGTAAGAAATTCCTGGTTGTAGAGAAGCATAAAGCCGTTTTGTTTTCTATTGAGGCCAATACACCAATTTCCCAAAGGGAATATGCCACAACCGCTCCTATAGCAACAGCAATACATGCCAACCGCAACCAGTTTGCCCTGGTTGAACAGACCGGCAGGATTATGATCTACACTATTGAATAGCGCAATTGTTTGTGTATTACTCCGGGAAATAGTAAACTACATAAAGCAGGTTAAGCAACAGCAGTGAGGGTTTTTACCTTCTTTCAACTCCATTTGCCGGCTGCGCAGAAATGCGGCATGCATACAACCTGCCCACAAAAGCAGCAGCGTGTTGCACCTTAGGGTGAGGGATTGCAGCGGTTACCCCGGTGAGGCCATCGCAGCAGGGCTTTGAGCCGGATTATGAACAGAACCGAGAAAAAGCAACTTAATGTTGCTTTGACGAAGGTTGCGAACGCAGTTCTGCCCGGCCCCTTGCGATAGCTTGGGGGCACCCCCTGATTCTCTTTATATCCTACCCATTACTAACGGCCTTTTTAATGGCAGCAATGTCAATCTTTTTCATAGGCAGAAAAGCCTGCGTTATGCGGTTTATTTCATCCTGTGTGCCCTGCTGCATCATGGTTTCCATTTCGGCAGAGGTTATTTGCCAGGAGAGGCCGTACTTGTCTTTCAGCCAGCCGCATTGCTCGGCTTCGGGCACAGCAGAAAGTTGTTGCCAGTAATAATCAATTTCCTCCTGGTCGGCACAGGTAACCATAAACGAGACGGCCTCGTTAAAGCTAAAGCCATGCTGCCGGGCACTGTCCATAGCAGCCAGCCAGGTATCTTCCAGCTTTACATCGCCAAACATCAGCGAGCCTTCTTTATCAGGCTCCATACCTGCGGGGTAATGGTGTACACTGCCCGCCTGCGCATGTTTAAAAACGGATTGATAAAAATTGATAGCCTCTTCTGCCTTGCCGCAAATGCTGCCGGTAAACAGCAGCGACGGCACGATGGCGGGGCGCTGCTCACCATCGGGGTTGGTAAGCATAAGCTGCCAGGATACGCCATACTTGTCCTGTAGCCAGCCATAGCGCTTGCTAAAGGGGTAAGCGTCAATAGGCATAAGCACTTTGCCGCCTTCGGCCAGTTTATCCCATACAGTATTGAGGGCGTTTAACGCAGCCTGGTTATTTTCCGGTGACTGCCCAAAGAACAGGGGATCGAAATTGACGATGAACGATATGGAAGGGTTGAATGAAAACAAGGGCCCGGCACTGATGGCCATAAACTGTTTGTTCCATAACTCAAAACTTACAATATCGCAACTGCCCGAGGGCGTATCATGTATCTGCGATGTATGTATAATCTTAGACTGCGGAAATACGAATGTATAAAACGCGGCGGCTTCTTTGGCTTCTTTATTAAACCATAAATGTGGGATAATTTTTTGCATGGCAATGCTTTTTGTACGTTAAAAATAGTAACAGGATAGTGCCATAAAAATCGTACCGGGGCGGCGGGGTTGTTGGGTTATTTGTGTTACCTGTTCATTACTTTAAACCCTACGGACAAAGCCACATTTCGATCCTACCGCCCAATGGCTGCCGGATGGAAATGAAAACCCCGCTGAGGGTTTGGGCGTATGGTCTTGCGGCGGAGTTGCAATGAACAGCCGGGACAGGAGCCAAATAGTTTTCCAGGTGATGAAAGCCCCAAAATAAGCGATTTCAAGCAGGTGAAAAAAGGGGCATAAACGGCGGACAACACACTGTCGTAACCCTCCAGGATTTGTACTTTTACTTTTGTTGAAATAAGTACAGCCATAATACTATACATTAATAAATTTGAGATTCTGATGATAAAAGGACAAATCTATGCGCATAGGAGCTTTTATAAAATCACCGAAAATGGGGAAGTATAATCAGGAGATGAACTAAAAATCATTATAACTATTTTTGGAAAAAAGTTATGGGATTTTTTAGAAAAAGAAAAAGGAAAGTTAAGCTCCTGCTTGGGGGAGGTTTGATTTATAATGATGGACAAAATCAATTTTATCTTGACTCGCAAAGTGTCGTACGTTTATTTAAAAAAACCTATGTAGAAATATATCGAAAAGAAGTCCGTAAAATAGTGGAAAACAATCCGATGGTTATAAATGAGGTGACTCAATTAACAGATGACGAAAAAAATGAGATCACACTGAAAACAAAAATAGAGCTGGAAAAAGAGGGAATTGAAGTTGGAATTTCACCTTCTTTTCCATTGGATTTTGTATTTGCAAACAAATGACTCTTTTCAATTGCATATAACAAAATTTCTGTTTATAATTTCCTGGATTAGGCTTCACCTAACCCCCACCTTTTCCCCCTCCGCCACTGCACCAGCCCCCCAAAAAGCAATACAATTGCAATACTCCCACCGATATTTACCAACTGCCACAAACCGCGCTGTTCAGATACTTTGGTTTTGTCCAGCAGGCGCAGCGTAAAGTCCTTGTTGCGGCTCTCGAAAATTTTGCTGTTGCTTACAAGGTAGTCTATGCTGTTTAAAAAGAATTCGCGGTTGGCAAACCGGTAGTTTTCCAGCGGCAGCATACCCATGGGCAAGGGGCCGGTAGTGTTGCTGACCGCATTGGTAACAATATCGCCATCCGATACCACGATCTGCTGCGTTGGCTTTTCAGCAACGCCTGCAAAAGGCTTGCCCAGCGCCCTGCCTACGCTGTCTTTTACTTCGGCGCTAAGGCGGTTAGCGTACAGGGAGGTGAACTTACCTTCCAGCAGTACCGCTACAGGCAGGTGGCTTTTGTTCATGGCCTGAAAATCGTTATCCGTAGCAATACTGTTCAGGCTTACCATCGCCGGCGAACTAAGCACCCGGCTGTTGGTATCGCTGGCCAGCAATACTGTCTTCTCAATACCCGGCGCTTTTACCGTATCAATGCTGGAGGGAAAAATGGGCAACACCCTGTCCAGGTTTTTGGAAATCGGGTTGTTGTTATACGCCGATAAAAACGGGTAATAAGGCCAGGGCAGGCGCTGCATACGCGGACTGTTATCGGGGTTATACCCAACCACTATCGGTATCTTGGAGCAGTTCAGGTCCTGTAGCAAATCGCTGTTAATACGCACGCCATATTTAAACAGCAGGTCATCCAGGTTAAGGTTGCGGTCAAAAGCCACAAAGTCGCTCTGGCTGCGCATCAGGCTGTCCAGCTCCGCATAAAGCTTATCCACAAACCAAACAATCTTGCCGCCATGCATCACGTACTGGTCAAGCTTCAGCTTGTCTTCTTCGCTAAACGGTTTTTGCGGTTTCACCACAATCAACGCGTTAATGGCATCTGGGTTAGGGTACGATTGTTTTAAATCAAAAATACCCAGCTTGTATTCATTGCGCAGGCTTTCAATAAGGTCATTCACTTTTTGCGGCCCGGGTTCTTCATTGCCAATAACATAAGCCACCGTCGGTACTTCTTTGCGGGTTAGCTTTTCAATGGCATTGGCAAACTTAAATTCCAGCAAAGCTTCCGCGGCATTCAGCGTGGCTTCCTTATCTTCCTGCGGCACATCATTCACCACGTTAAAATTCTTAAACACTTTGCGGCTGCTGCGCAGGTCAATCACAAAAGGCTGGTAATTTTTATAGTACACCAATGCCGATGGAATAATGATCTGTTGTGTGGACTTATTATCTGCCGCCGATACATCCTCGCTGCGTTCAAACACAACCCCCATGCGGGCCAGGCTGTCATACAACTGCAGGCGGCTGCTGTCCGGCAGGCCTTCTCCGGGTGTTTCAAATTCCACACGCACCAGGTTGCCGCTAAGGTCTTTAAATTCATTCAGCAGGTCGGCGGTGGCAATGCTCAGCTTACGGTAATCAGAGGGTAGTTCGCCCGTTAAAAACACTTTGATGTTAACCACAGAGTCCACGTTTTCTTTCAGCAGGGTTTTGGTACTGTTGCTCAGGCTAAAACGCTTTTCAGCGGTAAGGTCAACACGGTAATTGAACAAGGTAGAAATGTAGGTAATAGCGGCAAACAAAACCAGCGCAGCTATCCACCAGAATCTATGTTGTATTATTTTTTTAACAAGCTTCATTTTACGTATAAACTTTTACAACAGGTTTCGGTTGAAGATTATTTTTATGGGCCCGGCGACAGAACAGGAATGTAGCATCGTTGCGTCGTCCCGAAACTTCGGGATACTGTTCGTACGTTACGCAGCATGGTGCAACAGGCGGTATCTGTTCAATGTCATTTTGTTCAAAATTCAATGTTCGCAGAGCCAGCCTTACAGCATCTTTGTTTCTGCCACCGCAGGTGCTTGAAACATCATCTATCCGGGTCTGAAAAGCCGCCATGAAAAACCAGCCGTACAAGTGAGTGACACAACCAGGCCGCCACAAGGCACTCAAAGCCCGTCACCAAAAAACCTACCGCTTCAGCAACATTCTTTGTGTTACAAAGGCAAATAAAAAGATCATGCCGGCGAAATACACTATGTCCCGCACATCCACCACGCCACGGCTGATACTGTGGTAATGAAATTTGATACCCAGCATCTCAATATAATAATCCAGCCCATTGCTGAACACCGGCAGTTTGCTTACCGCTTCAAAACCGTTGTACAGCAAAAAGCACATAAAGGCCCCGGCAATAAAAGCTACTACGGTATTATTAGTAAAGCTGCTGGCGCAAACACCTACGGCGGTAAACACGGCGCCCAGCAGCAGCAAACCTATATAGCTGCCTGTAGTGCTGCCCACATCAATACCGCCTGTGCTGCTTAATGCCTGCATGGAAAAAGCATAAATAACTGTAGGCACAACAGCCATAGCCACCACCATAAAAGCCCCCGCTATTTTACCCCAAACAATTTGGGCAGCGCTTAGCGGCATGGTTTTCAGCAGCTCGAATGTGCCGCTTTTGTACTCATCAGCCAGGCTGCGCATGGTAACCACCGGCACCAGGAAAAGCAGTATCAGCGGCGCCAGCTCAAAAAAACCGTTGAGGGAAGCATACCCAAAATCCAGCAGGCTGGTATCCGGAAACACAAACAGGAAAAGCCCCATCAACAGCAGAAAGATGATGATAGCGACATAGCCTGTAAGGCTGCCAAAAAATTGTTGCCACTCTTTTTTGCAGATTGTCCACATAAATTAACGAAAGGGGTAAAACTACTATCTATACGTAAATGTTGCAGAGATATTTTGTTAAGGATGGATTGCTACAGAAGCAAGGAGAAAGGCATTGCCACAGAGGCACGGAAAAAGAGTGAATTGATTAATAATAAAAAGCTTCTGCTTCCTCCCATATTCTCCGTGCCTCCATGGCAACCCCTACCTTGTCCCATCTCTTTACAGCTTAGCACCTTTGCGTGCAACTTTCTCTGTGCTTCTGTAGCAACCCTTTCTGCAGAGCAGAAATCTACTCCATATTTTCCGTGCCTCCGTGGCAAACCCTCTTCCCTTAGCGGCTTAGCGCCTTTGCGTGCAACTTTCTCTGTGCTTCTGTAGCAATCCTTCCTGCAAAGCAGAAATCTACTCCATATTTTCCGTGCCTCCGTGGCAAACCCTCTTCCCTTAGCGGCTTAGCACCTTTGCGTGCAACTTTTCTCTGTCCTCTCAAGGCCATCCCCCCTGTTTACAATTTCATAAAGTTGCGGTTACGCAAACGTTTGATATTTTTTCGCTTTATTCTTTCTTATAGGTTTGAAGATAGCCTGCGGCGATGCTGCCGGTATTTATTAACAAGCATCAGGTGTTTTTGCAATGTGCGTATGAAATGGCTAATCCGTTTCCCTTGTCTGTTCAGCATAAAAAAAATCAACCCATGATGGATTCAAGAAGAGAGTTTCTAAAAAAAGCTGCATTGTTATCAGGCGGTGCGGGTTTAATAGGTATGTTGCCGCCTTCGGTTCAAAAAGCCCTGGCTATTGATCCCGCCCCCGGCACTACGTTTATGGATGCGGAGCATATCGTTTTCCTGATGCAGGAAAACCGCTCTTTCGATCATTGCTTTGGTACACTGCAGGGTGTACGCGGTTTTAATGACCCGCGGGCCATTAATCAGCCTAATAAAAACAAAGTGTGGCTGCAAACCAACGACAAAGGTGAAACCTATGCCCCTTTTAGGTTGGATATAAAAAATACCAAAGCTACCTGGATGAGCGCCCTTCCGCACAACTGGGGCGACCAGGTGGATGCTGCCAATGGCGGTAAAATGGACGGCTGGCTGGAGGCCAAACGCCCCGGCAACCCGGACTACTTTGATATTCCCATGACAATGGGCTACTACACAAGGGAAGACATACCCTTTTATTATTCCCTGGCAGATGCCTTTACCGTTTGCGACCAGCATTTCTGCTCCTCACTTACCGGCACCACCCCCAACCGTCTTTACTTCTGGACGGGCAACGTTAGGGAAGATGCCACTTCTATGGCAAGGGTACGTAACGAAGACACTGATTATGATGAAAACAGGCAGGCTTCCTGGACAACCTTTCCCGAAAGGCTGGAAGAAAACGGCGTATCCTGGAAAATATACCAGAACGAATTGAGCGTTGGCGTTGGCTTTGAAGGCGAACAGGATGCCTGGCTGGCTAATTTTACCGATAACCCAATTGAGTGGTTTAAACAATACAACGTAAAACTATCTACCGGTTATATCAATTGGCTGCAACGGGCAGAGCCGGTGGTAAAAGAATGGATAGAAAAACTGGAAAAAAAACTGGTTTCGCTACCGGCAAAAGGCAGGCAAACCCGCAAAACAAAACAGCAGCTAAAAGAAGCCCGTCAGTACCTTGTTACGGTTATAAAAGACAAAGAGATATATACCCTGGAAAAATACAATGCCCTTTCTGATAAGGAAAAAAGCATACACAACAAGGCTTTTACCGTTAACAGCGGAGACCCTTTCTTTCACCAGCTTACAGCGCTGGAGTATGACGATGCCGGAACAAAACGCCAGGTTGAAATACCCAAAGGCGATGTGCTGCACCAGTTCAGGCAGGATGTAAAGAACGGAAGCCTGCCCACAGTATCCTGGCTGGTGGCGCCGGAAAATTTTTCTGACCATCCCGGTGCGCCCTGGTATGGCGCCTGGTACCTTAGCGAAGTATTGGATATACTTACACAAAACCCGGAAGTGTGGAAGAAAACCATCTTTATACTCACCTACGATGAAAACGATGGCTGCTTTGACCATGTGCCGCCCTTCCTGGCGCCGCACCCTGTTAAAGAAAATACCGGCCTTGTTTCCAGCGGTATTGATACAGCGGCGGAATTTGTTACCATGGAGCAGGAATTAAAACGGTACGATAAGCTGCACCCGCCGCGCCCCCAGGAGCCGGTTGAAAAAGGAGAGGATGACGACGAGCCCAAACCCAAAAGAAAAGAAGACCCGCAGCACGGCATGCGGGAAAGCCCTATCGGCCTGGGCTTCCGGGTACCGATGCTGATAGCCTCTCCCTGGAGCCGCGGTGGCAGGGTATGTTCAGAGGTTTTTGACCACACCTCCTGCCTGCAGTTCCTGGAAACCTTCCTTAGCCATAAGCTTGGCAAACGCATACAGGAAACCAACATAAGCCAATGGCGCAGAACAGTATGCGGCAACCTTACTTCCGCATTCAAGCCTTACAACGGCGAAAAAACCGGCAGCCTGCCTTTCGAGCAAAAAGAAGCGGTTATTGAAAGCATACATAAAGCCAAATTTAAAAACCTGCCGGATGGGTATAAAAATCTGGCTGCACAGGAAATAGAGCAAATTAACCTTCAGCCGCAATCTTCACCGTACATGCCTGCGCAGGAAAAAGGCACCCGCTCTTCCTGCGCCCTGCCTTACGAACTCTATGTGGATGGCAGGCTTAATGCCGGTGGAAAAATGTTTGAGATAGATTTCGCCGCTGGTAAGGAGCTTTTTGGAGATGCATCGGCAGGTGCGCCATACATTGTATATGCCCCCGGTATTTACCGGGATGAGGCCCTGCGCTGCTGGAACTATGCAGTAACCGCAGGAGACAAATTGACCGATAACTGGGCCATCGAAAACTTTGAAGGCAGCGCTTACCACCTGCAGGTGTATGGGCCCAATGGTTTTTTCCGGGAGTTCAAGGGTACAGCGAATGCCCCGCTGGTAGAAACCTCCCTGCAGTATGAACGGGTTAAAGGTAATTCCAGGGCTACCGGCAACCTGTTGATAAAGCTTACGAATAAAGGCAAAACCGCTTATACCGTACAGGTAAAAGACGAAGCGTATAAAACCGGCATCCGCAGCAAAACCATTGCCCCGGGCGCCACTGCCACCTTGTTATTCAACCTGGTCCAAAGCCACAACTGGTACGATTTTTCAGTAACCATCAAAGGCCACAGCAGCTTTACCAAACGTTATGCCGGCAAGGTGGAAACCGGTAAAGAAGGCATTACCGACCCGCTGATGGGTGGAGTGGTATAAAGCAGTATATAAAATAATTTTTGGGGGTGTCCCTCGTACCTCGGGCCGGGCTTTCCGCTCATACTCCGGCACAAGGCCCTGCTTCGATGGCCTCACCGGGGTATCCGCTTCAATCCCTCACCCGAAAGGCAGTTACCGGTTACCAGTTGCAGGTTACCGGTCTGTTGACGGGTAAGATGCTGCTGTTGTTTTGA